>CAVUCH010000005.1:0-319758 GCA_963739995.1 Vicinamibacteria bacterium
GCATTGCTCCCTGCTACGCTCTGCATTGCGAAGTCTCCTTTCGCATCGACATGTGGTCTGGCGTTTCCCGCGCCAGTCCACCGTTATTTCAGTCCTGCCCTCTTCAGCGTGCCCTTGCTTCTCCGCTGCCAGCAAGCTGGTCTCGACGATCTGGCGAATCAGATCGGACGGAGGCTGGTCTTCTGCCGCTGTGCGGCCACGCCGAGGCGGGCTTGCAGCTCCCATGTCATGCGAACACCGACGTAACGTGGATAAAGCGCCATGTCTTTTACCTGAGAAATCATTGGCCAATGAAATGCGCCCCTAAAAAGCCGAAAGCCGACCTAGAACGACGGTGACGTCCGTCAGCTCCGGGTCGGCTTCCAAATTCCTCGGCCGAGTGAGGCTGAATTGTCTGGAAGGAACCGGCGGTTACGTTTACTACCGCGATCCTTCCGCACCAGGCATGAACCCGGTCCGTTTCTCGTTCAACTGAAAACAGTGGTTCACACGAAGAAAGTTCGCCCCGTGTAACCGATCTCCATCGTCTGGTGCCACGCGGGGGAAGCAAGGGCCGTCGTGGTTCACCGACCAGCGGCAGCTCACAGGTCCAATCGTCGGTGGGCATGGCATGGCGGCTACCTGCGCCCACGCGTGCTAGCATCCACTGCTGACATGGCTCTGCCGCGAACCTTCGTGAGCTTCAGCAGCACCGATATCCGGCGCTACCACATGATGTGTGCATGGAAGGCCCATGAGCACATCGACTTCGACTTTGCAGATTTCCAGCTTGAGGAGGCCATCAACTCCGACGACCTGTATTACATCAAGCGGGTCTGCCGAGCGAAAATCCGCCGGGCCGAAACGTTCATCCTGCTCATCGGAAACGACACGTCGCGGAGAAGAACTACGTTCGTCAAATCCGAGGTAGAGGTTGCCACTGAGAAGGGCTGCTTCATCTGATCGGGGTGAACCTTAACGACTGCCGATTCAGGGATGCGCTATGCCCTGATTTCTTTGCCGACAAGGGCGCGCTGTTCGTGCCCTTCTCATCCCGCATCGTCGCCGAGGCAATCAAGCCGTGGAGTCGTGGCCCTCGGCCACTCGGCGCGAGCAACGACTGGTATTTCCAGGACCACGTCTATACAAAATTAGGTTACAACCTCGTAGGTAATACAGCGGTGCTGCCGCCGAAGCCGAATCCATTCCTTCTCGGCAAACCCCCGTGGGCCAGGTAGGTCACGCGCGTCAATCTGGATCCCGAACACCTCGTCGCCCGTCACTTCGCCTTCGTTCGTTCCGCGCGTTGCCACGCCTGAATGCGGCGACGGTGCAGTCAGACCTGCCTGGGACACGGTTCACCCACCCGGCAGCACTTGCGGTTCGGACACGGAACAGTGGCGATCACCTCGTCGCGCGTTTGGGTGAGGATGAACCGCACCGGTCTGAAGACCCGCCGCAGCGCCGACTGGACGGTCCGTGTCATTCGCCACTTTCCTCGCTGTCGTCGTTGCCGCCGCTGCGGTCGTCGCCACCGCTATCGTCGTCACTGTCATCGTCCTCGGAGCGATCAAACGACCGAGGCCCAACTTCGTCGCGAGCTGCGGGAGGTCGAGCGTCTGGGCGAGCGCCAGCCACCGCTGGCACGTCTCGCACTGACTCTCGTCGGGATTGTTCGCCAGCCACTGAACCAACTGTCCCAGAGCGTTCTTCTCCCGTGCTTGTGAACGCCCACGGGTCATGCCGCTTACCCGGCGTCCTCGCCATGTGGCGATTGGCACGCTTCTTCTTGGGGTGTGAGAGCGCGTCCAACTGGGCCCCCGCAGGAAGGGCCGCTACTTCGGCGGCCCTGCTTCACCGCGACCTCGCCGCGCTCCACCGCCTTCACCCAGTTCGGGCACCCCCTTTGTAACCACCTTCTGTGCGTCAGTCACAGAACGCTCGCTGACCTTGAATATCTCGGCCGCCTTGGCTTGCGACACCTTCCGCAAATTTGCGGAAGGTGTCAGATCCATTCGCTCTCCCTGACTCATGTTTGCTCGTCGAGCCGCTGCGACCGCCCGTTCACCCTGACTGAGGTGCCTCCCGGAACAGATTTTCGGAGGTCACAAAGTCGGCTGGTGAACCTTCGCCGTCCCCACCCGGTAGCGGGGCGTCGACCTCAGCGACCGCGCAAGCTCCAAGCGGTGCCGACCGTCGAGGAGCAGACCGTTGCAAATTTAAGGTGATCGGCTCCAGCAAGCCGTGGGCTTTGATGTCATCTACGAGGGCGGCAAATGCGGTTTCGTCCAGACGGGGGAAGATGTCCGCCACGGGGTGGAAACCCCAAAACGCCGAGGCTCATTGCTCTTTTCGTTGCCGGTTGTGACAGGCCGCTCACCGGTCGGGGCTGGGTCCACTCCCTTTGAACGTCCGGGCTTCCGCCGGGCGGCACTCGTGATCGCTTTCCTAGGGGGTCGCGCGTGTGCCTTTCCTTTTCGTTGCCTGCGCGGTTCGCAACTGCGCCCCGTTTCATTTCTTCCTCCTCCCTACGGGCATCGGCTGCGCCTGTTCACGTGGGATTCCTCACCATCCGTCCCATGCGGTGTGAAACGAGTTCGCCCCGCTCGATCAAGGCGTAGATCGGGACTGGTGAGACGCGCCACAGCGCCGCCAGTTCAGGCACGCGAAGCCACTCCGGTAGATTTTCTTCGTAACGGGTGGTGCCTGTGATCAGGGCGGGCGCTGTGCCCGGCCGCGCCGCGTCAGTCGCTGTTGTATGAGGAGTCTGATTAGCCCGGATAATGTCCGGTGCTCAGCCCCAGATCGCCGAGCTGAGCTTTCAGTGCGGGGGTGCAGCCGACGTAGATGCCGCAGTTGACGACGTCCCGCCGGTCTCGTGTCGTTGCCATTCACGCGGTCCTCCAAGAACAATCCGAAATCCGTCGTGAGACTCCAGACAAGCCACGGCACACCCTCAAAGGGAGAGGGGGGCGCTGACGGTGATCTGGGGTCGTGGTCGGAGAGATCGAATGTCCTCGGTGCGCGTGTCCCACGGCTTTGGACGGGGACGTGCGGCTTCACGCGGCCTGCGCCGAAGCGCCGCGCCCATCGCCTGTGTGTGCCTCGAATGATAGAGCGGTGTCCTCGGGTTGTAAAGCACAACGGGGCGACGTGGACCGGAGGGTCGCCCCCGTTGTAGGAGTGAAAGGTGGAGTTACCAGTCGCCGACTAACCGTGGAGCAAGCGCCCGAGCGTCGCTGCCGCCTGCCTCCCGTGCGACGGCAAGCAGTGGGCATAGGCATCGAGCGTCATGGTTGGATTCGCGTGCCCGAGCCGTGCGAGACGACGTGTACGGCCTCGCCGTTCGTGAGCAACAGCGTCGCCATGGTGTGGCGCATCCCATGCGGTTTAATCCGGCGGACTCCGGCCGCTTCAATGATCCGCTTCATCGTACGCGTAAAGCCGTCTGGCGTCAGCGGTTGGCCGAGCACCTGCGTCCGCTTCTGTACGTCGCGCCACTCCCTCGCAAACGTCAAACCGTGGTCGCTATACGTGGTCCGGTTCTTCAACTTCAACTGCGCCTGTGCGCCTTGTGCTGGCGCAACAGTGCGACGGTCGTCGCGTTGAGATCGATGGTTCGCGTCTTGCCCGTTTTCGTCGGGCCGTATTCCGGGTCGCCGTTGCGCGAGAGGAGCGTCCTGTCGATCACGACCGTCCCGGCGTCGAGGTCGATATCCGCCCACCGGGTGGCAAGGATCTCCCCCTGCCTCGCGCCCGTGTCGAGTCCGAACGCGAACAGGGCCGCGTCTTGCGTCCCACTCTTCTGCGCGGCGATCAGGAACGCGCGGGCCTCGTCGGCTGTCCAACAGTGCTTTTTCGCCTCGTCCCGGTCCGCGCGTCCCCTCGGTTTCGCGTCCACGAGCGCGGCGACGTTCTTCGTCACGACCCCCTGCTTCACGGCCGACTCCAACGCGACGTTCAGTACCGCGTGGTGCTGCTTGCAACGTGCGGCTGGAGTAGCCCTCGGCGGTCTTGGCCGCGTAATACGCCGTGATCTGACCCGGTCGCAGCGTCTGAAGCTGAATGCTCCCGAGGGCTGGTGTCAGGTGCTTTGTGATCACGGTCCCGTAAGTGACCACGGTCCTCGGTCGTCGTGCGGAGCGCACGCTTTCGTCAAACCACGTGCGGAGCCACTCCCCGACGCTCTGCTTCGACGGCTGCACGAAGTCGCCGTGCCGGATCGAGACGGCCAGTTCATCGCGCCGGGCCTTCGCTTCTGATCTGCTGCTGCACTTGCCCAGCGAGATCGATTTCTGGAGGATCCGGCGCTTGCCGGTGGTCGGATCCGGATCGGAATAGCCGAGGTGAAACACGGCGGTCCAGCGGTTGCGGCCCCGCTCGATCAACCCGTCGCGCATTTTCGATTTCTTCGCCATGAGGTGCCTCTCCTTCGGGAGGGAAGGGAAGGTCGTCGGGGAGGAATAGACTGTTTCCCAGCCGTGCGACCTGCCAGTGTCAGGTGGTTCGGTCAGGGACGGTGGGCGGGTGACTTCCGCTCGTCGTCCCGTCTTCAGTATGCGGGCATCGGCGGGTCGGAGGCGTGCTAAAAAAGTGCTAAAAAAGATCCTTATACGAGGGCATATGAGACGGGACGAGCTGGATCGCTGATCGTGGAAATCCTGAATGAAACCGCACGAAACAGCATGAGCCGCGACGAGCCGCAACGGTCTTGATAGAATTACTGGTTCGCCAAGCAGGAACCACCCGCGGAGTACGCCCAGATGATCTCGGTCCACAACGTCTCGATGCGCTACGGCTCGAAGGTGCTCTTCGAGGAGGTCACCACGACCTTCTCTCCCGGCCGCCGGTACGGTCTCACCGGTCCGAACGGCGCCGGCAAGACCACCTTCATGAAGATCCTGTCCGGCGACCTCGACCCGCAGAAGGGTACGGTCGTGCGGCCGAAGAAGGTGGGGCTCATCCGGCAGGATCAGTTCGCCTTTGACGACAAGCGTGTCATTGACGCGGTCGTGATGGGCAACCCGCGTCTCTGGGCCGCCCTGCAGGAGCGGGAGGAGCTCTACGCCAAGACCGACATGACGGACGCGGACGGCATGCGCCTCGCGGAGCTCGAGGGCGTCGTCGGCGAGGAGGACGGGTACACCGCCGAGACGGATGCCGCGATTCTTCTGCAGGGCCTCGACATCGCTGACGACCGGCACGAGCTCCTGATGCGGGAGATCACGAGCGACGAGCGCGTCCGTGTGTTGCTGGCGCAGGCGCTGTTCGGCAGCCCGCCCGCCCTGCTGCTCGACGAGCCGACGAACCACCTCGATCTCGACTCGATCCACTGGCTGGAGGAATTCCTCACCTCGTACCAGGGCACCCTGGTCGTGATCTCCCACGATCGCCATTTCCTGAATCGGGTGTGCACGCACATCGCCGACATCGATTACCAGACGATCATCACGTACACCGGCGGCTACGATGACATGGTCATTGCCAAGACGCAGTTCCGTACGCGGATCGAAGCGCAGCAGGTGCAGCGCGAGAAGAAGATCGCGCAGCTCCAGGAGTTCATCGCACGCTTCTCCGCCGGCACGCGCAGCAGCCAGGTCACATCGCGCAAGAAGGAGGTCGAGCGGCTGCAGGTCAACGACCTCGCCCGCTCCAACATCCAGCGGCCGTATATCCGGTTCACGATGAAGCGCCCCCACGGGCGCATGGCGCTCGAGTGCGAGGGGGTGTCGAAGGCGTATGGCGAGCACCAGGTGCTCCGCGATTTCGGAGCGTTTGTCGAACGCGGCGAGAAGATCGCGATCACCGGCCGGAACGGCGCCGGCAAAACCACGCTGCTGCGCGCGTTGCTGGCGGGGGAGAGCACGATCGGCGGCGTGGATGTGCCCGCGAACGCCCGCGACAGCGGCACCCTGCGCTGGGGGCACGAGGTGTCCATCGGCTATTTCCTGCAGGATCAGACCGGCATCATCCAGCCGGGGTGGACGGCGGCCGACTGGCTGCACCAGTTCGACCCCGAGAAATCGCGAGAAGAGATCCGCGGCCTGCTCGGACAGATGCTCTTCGCACAGGAAGAAGGCATGAAGCCGACCGCAGCGCTCTCGGGCGGTGAGACGGCGCGGCTGCTCTTCTGCCGGATCATGCTGCTGCAGCCGAACCTGCTCGTGCTCGACGAACCCACCAACCATCTGGACCTCGAGTCGGTGACGGCGCTCAATATCGCCATCCAGAAGTTCGAGGGCACCGTGCTCCTGGTCACCCACGACGAGGACTTGATTGAGGAGACCGCCACGCGCATCTGGCACGTGACGCCGCAGGGGGTCGAAGACTTCAAGGGAACGTTCGAAGACTATTCAGCGTCGGTCAAATAGAAATCGTCAGTCGCGGCGGACACGACGACCCTCGCGCGGTTCGCCCCACCCCCACAGCCGCAGGCTCATGCCGCCCGCGACGGCATCCGGCCGGAAGCTCAGGCGCAATACGCCCTCGGGCTCGAAGAACTCCGCCGTTCCGGATGGCGACAGCACCTGCGGATCACCCTGCTGTTCGATCGTCAGCCGGTTCCTGGCGGTGGCCACCCTGATCTGCGCGCCGTCGGCCATTTCGTAGGTGCCGACGTACTCCTCGAGTGTCGGCACGGGCACCACCGCCAGGGGCGGATCCGTGAAGGGACGTCCAATCGCGAGGGCGGCAAGCTGGCGCGCGACCGTGCCGGGCCGTGACGCGCTGTTGTTCGAGAGCACCGCTACGTAGATCCGCTCCGACGGGATCCGCACCACGCGCGACGCGAACCCGTGGATCCCGCCGCCGTGCTCCGCCACCGCAAGACCCTCGTGCTTCGTCACCGACCACCCCAACGCATAGCCCGTCGTTCTGCCGGATGTCAGCGTGAACGGCGCGTACCATCGCGCCCGCGAGGATTCGGACAACAGGCGACCGCGTTCAATCGCCGTGTTCCACAGCGCCAGGTCGTCAACCGTCGACACGAGTGCTCCCGCGGAGAACGGCTGGCTCATGCCGATGTAAGGGGCGTTGCGCCACTCATCGCCTTCCCACTCGTACCCGCGCGCCCGGCGCGGGATCACACGCACCGGGTCGTCGTACATCGTCTGACGCATGCCCAGTGGAAGCACCATCTGGCGGATGTAGTCGGCGTACGGACGGCCCGAAACCTTCTCGATGACGAGCCCAAGCAGCAGGTACCCAGAGTTGCTGCACGCGAACTGAGCACCCGGCTCGAACTCCAGCGGTCTGGCCTTGACCATGTCCAGGATCTGTCGAGGCGTGAGTTCCTCGCGCAGGCGCCGAACCCACTCGTCCATGTCCGTGTAGTTCGGGATTCCGGACGTGTGCGTCAGCAGGTGCTCGATCGTCACTCGGCGTTCGCCGGTGTCGTACGCGTCGACATACTTCGACACGTCGTCGTCGAGCGCGAGCTTGCCAGAGTCCACCAATTGGAGAATCGCGGCGGCGGTGAACTGTTTCGTCACCGACCCGATGCGGAACACCATGTCCGGTTCGAGCAGAATCCCGAACTCGAGGTCTGCCAGCCCATAGGCACGGCGGAACACCGGGCGGCCGTCCTTGACAACGATGGCCGCCGCGCCGGGGGCGTCCTGCGGATAGCGTTTGGCGAGGAGCGCGTCGGCACCGGACGCGAACCCCGAGGGCATGCGCGGCGCAGCTGGTGAATCGGGCTTCTGCGCCTGTGCGGGCGCGATCAGCAGAATCGCAACGAGCGCGTGCGCGAGCACCAGCCCTATCGTGGGCGCGCGATGGAGGATGAGCATCGGTATGGGGCCGTGTCCCGATTCTATAATCGGCGCTCCGGTTTCGGGATCGCTGGGCGGTGGGCGGAGGCAAATGCGGTGGGCGGCAGGCGGTGGACAATAGGCAGTGGGCGACGTGCGGTACACGTCCGGCGGCGGTGCAGCTGGAACGGTGTGGCGCCGGGGCCGAAGTGCCCCGGCGATCGGTTATTGCGCTCATGTAAGCTGCCGGGATGCGCTCACGACGTCCGCTCGTCCTGCTGGCCGGACTGCTCCTGTGCGCACTCGCCGCATCAGCGCAGGTAACGCCCCCCGCTCCGACCGCCGCCGACCTTGCCGAATGGGAATCCGAGATCCGCGCGTTCGAGGAATCCGATCGGCAGTCCCCACCCCCGACTGGCGGAATCGTCTTCGCCGGCAGTTCGAGTATCCGACTCTGGAAAACGATTACGCGCGACTTCCCGGGCCTGCCGGTGCTCAACCGCGGGTTCGGCGGGTCGAAGATCCGTGAGGTCACCGCGTTCGCGGACCGGATCGTAATCCCGTATCGTCCGCGCCTGATCGTCTTCTACTGCGGCAGCAACGATGTGGCTTCCGGCAGAGCGGTACCGGACGTCATGCACGACCTCGAGGCGTTCGTCGGGAAGATTCACGCGGCGTTGCCGCAGACCAGGTTGATTTACATTTCGACCGCGCCCAATCCGGCGCGGTGGCATTTGAGACACGCCTGGCTCGATCTGAACGCCCGGATCGACGCCTACACGAAGACGGACGCGCGGCTGACGTTCGTGGACGTTTGGGGAGAAATGCTGGGGCCCTCGGGACAGCCGCGCCCGGAACTGTTCGTGGAAGACCAGCTGCACATGAACGAGCGGGGGTATGAGATCTGGGCCCGTGTGCTGCGGCCGGTCGTCGAGAGAGAGTTCAAGGCCGCCGGGACTGAAGTCCCGGCTCCATATTGATTGGAGTCCCGACTCCATATTGGAAGTCCAGGCCCCACGCTCATCGGGGCCCACCCATACGCGGCCAAAAAAGCAATGGCGACAGCGTGCGCGCCCACCGCCCACCGCCCACCGCCTGCTACCGCCCACCGCCTTCCCCGCCCCCCCGCCTGCTCCTGTCAGCCGCCCTCACTCCCACCACTTGGACAGATGGGAGCGCGGGCGCCCCGGGTGATCCCCGTAGTGGCTCACGTCGTTGAACAGCATCAGGCGGGCGCGTACGGGATCCTTGAAGTCGAGCACGTTCAGGCACGCAGGCGCCTGGTCGAGACGATCGCGGTAGCCGCGGGCATCGAAGCCAAGCAGGCTGCTGATTACCAGCCGAATGGTCGCCTTGTGTGACACGACCGCAACGTTCTCGCCTGCGTGCTTCTCGACGATGTGGCGGATGACCGGTAGCGCGCGCGCCATGACATCGAGCCCGCACTCGCCCCCTGCGGGCGCGAATGTGAATGGATCCTCCTCCCAGCGCGCGTACTCGCCGCCGAAGCGCGACTCCACCTCGGCGCGCGTCAGGCCTTCCCAGCGGCCGTGGTCGATCTCGCGAAGACCCGCATGTTCGATGGGCGTGAGCGCGTGCGGCAAGGCGATGATACGCGCCGTCTCACGCGTGCGCTCCAGGGGGCTGCAGTAGACAGCGACGACGCGATCGTCGCGAAGACGTTCGGCGAGCCGCGTCCCCTGCGCGCGACCTTCCTCCGACAGCGCCACATCGGTCGCGCCGGCGAACCGGTCTTCCGCACTGAGCTGGGTAGCGCCGTGACGGATCAGAAACAGGCGTGTCGCGGTCATGCCAGGGTCAGCGACGGCGTCAAGCCGATGCGGCGCAGGAGAGTGTGCCAGCGGGGATCGCCATGGAGCGGGTCGAGTGATGGATCGACCATCAGGAACGCCGCCTGCCCGGTGCGCTGTGCCGTCATGCGATCGAGGTGGAGGAACGCTTCGTCGATGTGGCCGGCCTGCGCCATCGCCACACCGCTCGCATACTCGGCGACTCCCGACGAGTCGCTCTCCCGCCGCAGGATCTCGGCCAGACGCACCCTGGCCCGCCAGTAGCCGCGGGGTCCGTCCGCGGCCAGCGCTGCCTTCAGAGCGGCGACAGTGTCTTCACCCACGCGCGCGGTAAAGAAGACGGCCGCGCGCCCGAGCGTTTCCGCCGCGCGCTCGAGCAGGCCCAGCCGCTCGTAGATGATCGCCAGGAAGGCCAGCGCGTTCGGAAAGCCGGGATCGAGCAGGGTCACCTCCCGGATCGTGTCGAGCGCCTCCCGGTACCGGTGCGCGAAGTAGAGCGCCCACGCCACGCTCATCTGCATCAGCACCGACAGCGGATCGAGCTCGCGGCCGCGGCGCATCGACGCAAGCGCATCCTCGTGCCGCCCCAGCGCGGTTTGCAGCAGGCCGATGTACATGTGGATGGTCGGGTTGCGTGGCTCGAGATCCAGACCCTTCCGCAGCGCGTGCTCGGCCCCGATCCAGTCCCAGGAGTGAAACATCCGGCAGACGCCGATGGCGACGTGCGCCTGCGCGAGGCCGGGATCCAGATCCAGGGCGGCGTAGGCTGCCGCCGAGGCGCGGGTCATCGCCACGTCCGTCGGCAGGTGGCCGTAATAGCCCAGGGCGCCGTAGGTCTCGGCCAGTCCGGCGTACGCGAGCGCGTATTTCGGATCGATGCTGGTCGCTGCTTCGAAGTGCCCGATCGCTTTTTTGAACCCCTCGGCGCGCCATTTACTCCACTCGTGCCGCCCGCGGAGGTACTCCTGGTAGGCGTCGCCGCTGCCGGTCGCACGCTTGCTGAAGCGCTTTCTCTGCGGCGCCGACAGGCGGATCCGAAGCGCCTCGGAGATCTGCCAGGCGATCTGCTCCTGCAGTGAAATCAATTCGGAGACGGGGTGGCGGTACTGATCCCCCCACACCTGCGTCTCCGTCGCCACGTCCACGAGCTCCGCCTGGACGTTCAGCAGCGCACCCTGCTGTATCACGCGGCCGGTGACGAGCGAGTCCACGTTCAGCGCGAGCCCCACGGAGCGCGGGTTCACCGGGACACTCTTGTAGGCGAACACGGTGCTGCGCGGGACGACGCGGAGCTTCGGCAACTGGGAGAGGCTGTTGATGATGCTTTCCGTGATGCCGTCCGACAGGTAGTCCGCTTCCGCCTCGCCGCCGGCGTTCACGAAAGGCAGCACCGCAAGCGAGCGCATTCGTGCGCGGCGCCGGATGGCGGTCGTGTGTGTGGCGGCGGAGTCGGTCAGCAGCGTGCGCAGTGCCGCCGCGAGGTCGCGCGCAGACGTGAACCGGTGCGCGCGATCTTTCTCGAGGCAGTGGGCCACGACATCCGCGAGCCGTGGCGGCACCTGGAGTCCCGACAGCAGCAGGTTGGGCGCCGGCTCGTTCAGCAGCGCGGCCAGCGAATCCGCAGCCGTGGCGCGCACGAACGGCCGCTGGCCCGTCAGCATTTCCAGCAGCGTGCACCCGAACGCGAAAATGTCCGTCGACGCATCGGCGGTTTCCCCCCGGATCTGCTCGGGCGCCATGTAGCCCACCGTCCCCATGACGCGGCCGGGTTCAGTCGCGATGAACGTGGTCGCTGCGGCCAGGGCCGCCATCGCAGGCTCCGTTCGCGCCAGGCCGAAGTCGAGGATTTTGGGCTGGCCGTCGCGCGTGATGAAGATGTTCTCCGGCTTGAGGTCGCGGTGGATGATCCCCTTCGCGTGGGCGGCGGCAAGCCCATCGGCAACGTGCGCCGCCAGCTGAACCGCCTCTCGCCAGGGCAGCAGCCCCCGCCCGACTCGCGCCCGCAGGCTCTCGCCCTCCAGCAGCTCGACCACGGCGATGGGCTGGTCGTCCACGATCGCGAGCTCATGGATGGCCATGATGTTCGGATGGGAGATCGCCGCAATGGCACGGGCCTCGTGCTCGAACCGGGCCCGCATCTCCGAATCTCCTGCGAGATGGTTCGGCAGTACCTTCAGTGCGACATCACGGCCGAGCCTCGAATCTCGAGCGCGGTAGACTTCGCCCATACCACCCGCGCCGATGGGCTCGACGACTTCGAACTGGGCGAGGTGGGTACCGGGGGACAGACTCACGAATCTCCTCTTCGATGGTGCGCCGATTCCATTCTATCGTCCGCCTGCGCACTCCGGCACCGGGGCCGGCGCGGCACGATCACCCCGACTGGCGAATTGCCGTGCCCGGAGCTATAGTACGGTCCCTCTTTCACAGCAACGAACGCTTCGTTCCGGAAAACGACGCATGCCGACCAGGCTCCCCCCGCTCCGGCGCACCGCGCCACGCGAGGCTGGTCTTGCGTCCCCACTTCAGCTAGCAAGGTCACGCCGACAGGTTCGCGGCCGAATGGGCCCGACCGCCGGCACGAGGGAGACAGCCGTGACGACGACCATCGACCCAAACAACACTGGTGCGCAGCCGCGGACGTCGGATGCCGACGGCGCCAGCCTCGACAAGGTGCGCGATCTGCTCTTCGGCGTCCACCTGCGGGACTACGATCGAAAGCTTGCGCGCCTGGAGGAACGGCTGGTCAAGGAGACGAGCGACCTGCGCGAGGACGTGAAGAAGCGCCTCACGGCGATCGAGGGGGTGATCCGCCAGGAAGTAGAGTCGCTGAGCGAGCGGCTGAAGAACGAGCAGGACGAGCGCTCCACAGCGGCCAAGGACCTGGCCCGCGAGCTGAACGATTCAGCACGGACGTTCGAGCGGCGTGCCGGCCAGCTGGACGATCAGATGGCGCGGGGCCTGCGCGATCTGCGGCAGCAGCTGCATGAGCAGCACCAGGGACTCTCGGACGAACTGCGCCGGCAGGCGGAAGACCTCCTTGGCCGCCTCGCGCGCGAGTCACAGGAATTGCGGGGCGACAAGGCCGATCGCACGGCGCTCGCCGCCCTGTTCACCGAGATGGCCATGCGGCTGAACGGAGAGTTCAGGTTCCCCGCTACCGAGGGCGAGCCGGGTGCCTGATGCGACCGCCCCCACCGCCGCCCGGCCCGGCGGCGGCCCGGCCGAGCCGGTGACCGAGTTCGCGGAGCTGCGTTCGCTGATCATCGGGCCGGAACAGCGGGAACTCCGCGACCTCGAGGCACGGATCAGCGATCCCGGCCGGGTGGCTCGCGACGTCAGCGCGGTGCTGCCCGAGGCCGTTCTCCTGCGCAACGACTCGCAGCTGACCCGTGCGCTCGCGCCGACGATCGAAGAAGCCATTACCAACTCCGTCCGACGAAACCCGCAGCCGCTGGCCGACGCGCTGTTCCCGGTCATCGGTCCCGCGATTCGCAAGGCCATCGCCGCGAGCCTCAGCGGCATGCTCGACACACTCAACCGCACACTCGAGCACAGCCTCTCCTGGCGGGCAGTCCAATGGCGTCTGACGGCTCTACGGACGGGGCGGTCGTTCGCGGAGGTCGTTCTGCTCAACACGCTCGTCTATCGCGTCGAGCAGGTACTGCTGATCGACCGCCGGACCGGGCTGCTCCTGCAGCACGTGACGGCGGGGCCCACGCCACCGCAGGACGCCGACATGGTGTCGGGCATGCTCACTGCCATCCGCGATTTCGCGCACGATTCGTTCCGCGTATCGGAGCACGATGCTCTGGAGACCCTGCAGGTCGGCGACGTCACGGTGTGGGTGGAACAGGGGCCCTATGCGATTCTGGCGGCGGTCATCCGCGGCACGGCCCCACGGGAGCTGCGGACAGGGCTGCAGGAGGTACTCGAGTACGTGCACGCCTATCACGGCGAGACATTGCGCGGGTTCAGCGGCGACGCGACTCCATTCGACAAGCTGCGTCCTTCGCTCGAGGGTCTGCTGCACGCCGAGTATCGGCGCCCCGAGAAGCCTGTATCGCCGCTGATCTGGATCGGCCTGGCGATCCTGGTGCTCCTGGCCGGCGTCTGGCTGGTATTCGCCGTTCAGGCCCGCGCACGATGGAACGGCTACCTCGACGCGCTCCGCGCCGAGCCCGGCATCGTCGTGGTCTCGGCGGAGCGTCGCGGCGGTCGGCGGGTTGTCAGCGGACTGCGCGATCCGCTGGCGCGTGACCCGGCATCTCTCCTGGCGCCGTACCGGCTGTCCGCTGCCAGTGTGTCAGGGGCGTGGCAGCTGTACCAGGCTCTCGACCCGGAGATGGTCCTCCGCAGGGCCCGGCTCATCCTCCGGCCGCCGGCGGGCCTGACGCTGCGATTCGCTGACGGCGTGCTGCAGGCCGACGGAACGGCTTCGCCCGGGTGGATTGTGGACAGTGCGCGTGTCGCGCCGGCCATTGGCGGCGTGCTCCGTTATGATCCGGCCCGCGCGGTCGATCTTGCCATCGAGGATCTCGCGAAGCAGCTTGCTGATTCGCCCGTGTTGTTCGCTCGCGGGCTGGCAACGCCGGCGCCCGGCAGCGACGATGTGCTGCAGGGCCACGTCGCGCGCGTGCGGACGATGGACGCCCTCGCCGCGGCTGGCGGGCGGCGCGTCAGGCTGGAGATCGTCGGGCACACGGATACCGACGGTCCGCCGGAGTCGAACGATCCGCTCAGCCTGCGGCGCGCGCAGCGCGTGCGGACCGTCTTCGATGCGGAGCGGCTCATCGCAACCGAGCTGCTCGCCAGAAGCGTCGGGAGCCGCGAGCCGCTCGGCGACAGCGTTCTCGAGGCCGACAAGCAGCGGAACCGGCGCGTGTCGCTCCGCGTGCTGCCATCCGCCGAGGCTCCTGGAAAGTGACGCAGCGATGATTCAGAAGAAAGTGTGCATGCTGGGAGCGACGGGCGTCGGCAAGACGAGCCTCGTCTCGCGTTTCGTCAGGAGCATGTACTCGGACAAGTACCAGACCAGCGTCGGCGTGAAGGTCGATAAGAAGACCGTCACGATTGGCGAGAATCCGGTCACGCTGCTGCTCTGGGATATCTACGGTGAAGACACCTTCCAGAGTGTTCGCGCGTCGTACCTGCGCGGTGCGGCCGGCTGCCTGCTGGTTGCGGACGGGACCCGCCAGCTCACGCTCGAAACGGCGCGCTCGCTGCAGAAGACCGCCGAGGAGGCGGCGGGACGTGTGCCGTTCGTACTCGCGCTGAACAAGGTAGATCTCATCGCGGAATGGCAAATCGACGACAAGGCGCTCTGGAAGATCGCCGAGGAGGGCTGGTCGATCGTCCGGACGAGTGCGTTGACCGGCGCCGGTGTCGAGGACGCATTCCTGAAGCTGACCCGGGCGATGCTTGCGGCCTGAAGCTCGGATCGGGAGATATCACACGTGTCGAATGGTGCGCTCGCGGATGTCTGCTCGGCTCTGGAGTTCGTGGTGCTGGAGCGACTGGATGGCGGGTTCGTGCGGATGGGCGACTATCCGCCGCCGCCCTGGTTCGTACGGGTGTTCATCCAGGCGCACAGCGAGGGCTCAACGCTCACGCTGACGGACGTGTTTCCCGTGCTCGACGCCTTTCTCTCGGAGGCCGATCAGTTCTGGGACGGCGTCGGCGACGGCCGGCTCTCGAGCGAAGCGTTCGTGACCACCGATTCGCTCGGCGAGGAGCTGGCGATCGTAGCCACCGCCGTCGGGGCCGGCGGCCGCCGCTTTCTGCTGATGCAGCCCGACGCGTCCTTCCGTGAACGGCAGCGCATCCTGCAACTCGCCCGGGAGCAGGCCCTCGGACACGAGCAGCTGGTCAGGCAGATACAGGAGCTCCGAAAGCCCGTCGCGAGCCTTGCCGGACTGGCCGCGGACCTCGTGGCCGCCTCATCGACCGGCGCGCATCGCGCCCAGGTCGAGCGCATGGTCAGCCAGGTGAGCACGCTGCAGCGGCTGGTAGGCGAATTGCCGCAGCGCCCGCGCGGCGCCTCTCCGAAGCCTGGCTGAGCGACAGCGTCCCCGCTGATATCATCGCGGCCCATGACCCTTCGTGAGCTCGTCCACGGATGTACGTTCGACGACATCCTGCTGGCGCCGCAGTTCAGCCTCATCGAGAGCCGGGATCCCGCCGTGATCGATCTCCGGTCACGGCTGACGAAGGGGCTGAGCATCAGTCGCCCCGTCGTTTCGGCAAACATGGACACGGTGACGCGAGCGCCGATGGCCATCGTGATGGCGGAAGAGGGCGGCATCGGGATCATCGATCGCGGCTTCCGGCCAGGAGACATCGAGCCGCAGGTTCGCGAGGTGCAGGTCGTGAAGCGATCACAGCACGGGGTGATCCACGACCCCTACACGATCGAGCCCGATGCCACCGTGGCGGAGGCCGCGGCAGCGATGCTTCGTTCGCGTGTTGGCACACTGGTGGTCGTCGACGGCGCCCGCAAGCTCGCCGGCCTGCTCACCGAGCGCGACATCCGGTTCCTGACCGATAGCACGGCGCGGGTGGCGGAGCGGATGACCCCGCGTGATCAGCTGGTTCTGCACGAAGGCGATCTGTCGCTGCCCGAAGCCGAGCGGCTGATGGTCGCGCGCAAGGTGAAGAAGCTGCCGCTGGTGCGCAGCGACGGCACCCTCATCGGGCTCATCACGTCGCGCGATCTGCTCCGGCAGCGGCGGCTCCCGTTTGCCACACGTGACGATCTGGGCCGCCTGCGCGTCGGCGCGGCGATCGGCGCTCGAGGCGACTATCTCGAACGCGCGGCCGAGCTCCTGCGCGCGGGTGCAGACGTGCTGGTCATCGACATCGCCCACGGGCATTCCGTGGTCATGGAACGGGCCCTCGCCGGCGTCCGCGCCCGGTTCCCCGATGCGGAGGTGATCGCGGGCAACGTCGCGACGGCTGAGGGCGCCCGATTCCTGGCCGACCGGGGCGCGAGCGCGGTGAAGGTCGGGATTGGCCCCGGCGGCGGCTGCACCACACGCATCACCACCAGTTTCGGGGTGCCGCAGCTGCAGGCGCTCGTCGACTGCCGCGAGGGCGTCGGGGACGAAGTGCCCGTGATCGCCGACGGGGGCATCAAACGGCACGGCAGCCTGTGCGAGGCGCTCCTCATGGGAGGGGACACGGTGATGCTCGGCAGCGCGTTTGCCGGCACGCAGGAGTCTCCGGGCGAGGTCGTGCAGAAGTCTGTCCTGCTGCCCGAGTCGCAGAAGACCGTGAAGGTGCCTTTCAAGGTCCTGCGCGGGATGGCGTCAATCCAGGCGATCAAGGATCGCCTGGACGTCGAGGATGCGGACGTGATTGACCTGCAGGCATTCGGCGCCGAAGGCATGGAGGTCAGCGTGCCCCTCCGAGGGTCGGCGCGCAGCGTTTTCCAGGACATGATGAAACACCTCTGCTCGTCGATCAGCTACGGCGGCGCGGACAGCTTGAGCGACCTGCGCGCGCGGTTCGATGCCGACCCGCTCAGGTACGTGATCCGGTTGTCGGTGGCTGCCCGTCGGGAGTCCTATGAGCGGTAGGGGACTGGAACTCCACAACCAGTCGGGCATCCAAGACATAGCTGCGCGCTCCAGTGCTTGCGTCCAGGAAGATTTCCATGCCGTTGAACATCGTCATCATCTATGGTTCCGTCCGCCGTGACCGGCAGGGCATCCGCGCGGCGCGGTTCGCCGAGGTCAGTCTGAAGGCTCGCGGGCATGCCGTGTCGTTCGTCGACGCATTGGAGGTACAGCTGCCGCTGCTGGATCGCATGTACAAGGATACCCGAGGGGTGAGGCGCCGGAAGTGCTCGAGAGGCTGGCCACCTTGTACCGGGCAGCAGACGCGTTCGTGATCGTCACCGGTGAGTACAACCACAGCTTGCCGCCGGCGCTCAGCAATCTGCTCAATCACTTCCTCGAGGAGTACTTCTTCCGGCCGTCCGCCATCGTGTCGTACTCCGGTGGACAATTTGGCGGCGTCCGGGCTGCCGTTCACCTGCAGGCGATGCTCTGCGAGCTCGGCATGCCGAGCATCTCGAGGACGTTCCCGGTGCCGAAAGTGAGCGCGGCGTTCGATGCGGCCGGCACTGAGCTGACGCCTGGCGCTGGCCGGCGTTTCGAACGCTTCGCGGCGGAGCTGGAGTGGTATGCGGAGGCGATGAAGAGGCAGCGAGACGAAAAAGGAACACCTCGCTGAAACGTGCCATGCACGAGTCGCGATGCACGCAACCTAGATATGACGTCCGGCTCAGTCCACTCGCCGTCGATCGACTCCGCTCGCGGAATGGCACCATAATCATCGGCGCATGAGCTCCGCGTCCCGCAGTCGCCTGATGGCGTCCGCCGTCGCGGGGCAGTGGATCTTCGGTATCATTCTCGCGCTGCTTGGGCAGCTGTTCGGGATTCCCGCGGCGACCGCGCATGCGGGACTCGATCTCGATGCCCAGGCGCGGCTGCTGCTGACGCTCTTCACGGGACAGCTACTTTTCACTGCGATTGCCGGGCGCGTAGTCGATCGCCTCGGGAGCACCCGCGTGCTCGCCGCGGGGTCGCTGGTGATGGCAGCCGCCGTGTTCTTGCTCGCGTCTGCCGCGGGGTTCCGCCAGGCGATGATTGCGGCGCTGCTCATGAGCCTCGGGGGAGCCGCGGTGAACGCCGCTGCGAACACGCTCGTCTCGCTCCTGTACGGCGCCCGCCGCGGACCGATGCTGAACGTGCTCGGCGTTTTCGGCGCCGTGGGGGCGGTATCAGTACCACTCCTGTTCAGCGGCGTCACCACGTACGCACAGGTCTACACCAGGCTCCTGCTGCTCGCCGGGTCGTGCGCGGTCGCGGGCGTGCTCCACCTCTTGCAACCCCGTCCCGCAGCCGCCGGTGCGATCGCCCCTCCGAAGGGAACCACGCGCGCCGCCCTCAGGGACCCCTGGCTGCTGGCTCTGAGCGGCGTGCTCATCATCGACTTCGGGAACGAAGCGGTCATGGCGGGCTGGATCGCGCCGTACACCCTTGCGGCGGTCCCCCACGCGTCAGCGACGGTGATGGTAGGGCTGTACTGGGGCGCCCTCGCTGCGGGTCGTCTGGTGACGCCATTGGTGCTGGCGCACGTCTCGAAGCTCGTGCTCATGGGCATTGCGTCGTTCGCCGCGACGGCGGGTTTTGCGGCAATCAGCACGGCGCGCACAGCCTCCACGCTGGGGCTGGCGGTTCTGCTCGTGGGTCTCGCGATTGCGCCGATTGCTCCGACGACGTTATCTGTCGCTGGAGACAGGTATCCGAAGAACACCGGTGCGGTGTTCGGCCTGTTGCTGTCGCTCGGGCAGCTCGGGGGCATGATCCTCCCGTGGTCGGTGGCGCGCGTCGCCGTGATGTCCGGGTTTCGCGCCGGGCTTCTCGTGTCGTGTGGAGGCGGGGTGCTGATGACGCTGCTTCTCTGGTGGCTCGTGGTGAGGAGTCGCGCCGCAGCAGCGCCCGCGGGAGGGCCGCGATGATGATGCCGGCGGCAGTGCTGTTCGATCTGGACGGCACCCTGATCGACACGACGGACCTGATCCTGGCCTCGTGCCAGCACACGTTCGAACGCCATCTGAAGGCCGGGTGTCCGCCCCGCCAGACGCTGATCGCGACGTTCGGACGCTCGCTGCCGGAATCGCTGCTCGAGATCGCCGTCGCCGAGGGTGCCGAAGATCCAGGCGCGTTTGCCGCGGAAATGCTTGCCACCTATCGGGCCCACAATGACGAGCACCACGACGCGCTCATCCGGCCGTTCGCAGGGGTCGAGCCGATGCTCGCGTCGCTGCGAGCGTCCGGACTGCGCCTGGGCGTGGTGACGAGCAAGCGCGAGCGCTCCGCACGCATCGGGATGTCGCGCTATGGCCTCGGTGACTTCTTCGAGGTCAGCATCTTCCACGACGACACCGTCCGGCACAAGCCCGACCCGGCGCCGCTCATCGCCGGAGCTCAGCGGCTGGGCGTGGCGCCCGAACGGACGATGTACATCGGAGACAGCGTGCACGACGTTGCCGCGGGCCGCGCCGCCGGCATGCGGACGATCGCCGCCGCCTGGGGACCGTTCCCGAGGATCGACCTCGACGCAGCCGGCCCGGACCACGTGGCCGACACGCCGCACGACGTGGTGGTGCTGCTGACAGGCAAGCCGTGAACGTTGCGGCGGTGTGGCCGATGTGGCGCCGGAACCTCAGTGCCGGCGAACCGCAGCCGGGCTGGCAGCAAGGGCAGGAGCATGAGGCTGCGCTCGACGTTTGGTATCCTCGCAGTAGCGGCGTTCGTGATGCTCGGCTCGCCGGCCTCGTGACGTCAGCTGAGGATCCGCGACACGACGCGGTCGAATTCCCACAGCAGACCCTCACGCGGGGAGTAGACGCCGGGGCGGTAGGCGCGGGAGGCGATCCCTGCCTGCGAAAGCTCCGACACGTGCCAATCCTGCCGGTTCGTCTCGTCCCAGAAATCGATGACATCAGAGGGGTCGAACAGCGGGTTGGCGTGTTCCGACGGATGGAAGTGCCACTCGCAGACGATACGCGTGAGATCGCACGCGACCGGCCACAGCGTGTGAGTCATGACGTAGTCGGGATGGAGGCTCAGGAGGAGATTCGGGAGCACCGCGTAGTAGTAGCCGCAGCGCCGCTGAGTGTCCGACAGCCCGGGGAGCGGCGGACGGCGCTGACGGCCGTCGCGGCTCATTGTGAAGATGCCCTCGCGAAACGACATCGCGCCGCCGAACCAGGCGTCCGTCCCTGGTTCGTTGTCGCCGCTGAGGTAATCGGCATTGCGCTGCAACGCCGGATGAATCAACGGGCAGTGCAGGCACTCCGAGTAGTTGAGCATCAGCAGCTTCCAGTTGGCCTTCACATCGTAGGTGACGCGGTACGCGCGCCGCAGCTCGCCCATGTGCCACGCGGCGAAGCGCTCCGGCAGGCCGAGCAGCTGCTCGGTGAGGGGCGAGGCTGACGGGTGCAGCGTCAGGAACAAATGCCCGTCCCATTCGTCCACGCTGACGGGCGTCAGCCCGTTCTCGTCGCGGCGGAAGCCCGGGGCGCCATCCATGTGCGGCGCGCCGAGCAGGCGTCCGTCGAGGTCGTATGTCCAGCCGTGGTACGGGCACTGGATGCGTTCCGGGAAGTGACCGGTGGCGTCGGTGCACAAGCGCGTGCCGCGGTGGCGGCACACGTTGTAGTGTGCCGCCAGGGCGCCATCCTTCCGGCGCGTGATGATGACGCTCTCGCCAGCGACATCGCGCAACGCGAAGTCACCCGGGGCGGCAATCTCCTCCGTCCGCCCCGCACAGACCCACATTGTTGAAAAGATCCGTTCACGTTCCCGACCGAACAGATCCGGATCGGTGTAGTAGCGGGCGGGCAGCGTGCGCTTCTCGGGTGTCATACGATGTGCCTCAATCGGATCATTTCCTGATGGCCGCACGAGGTCAGGGCAGAGTGTAAGATTCAGTCACGGGCCCGCGCTGCCGCCCCAGCCACATCCTCATCCGTCCGTTTCGTCCCCCGTCCCCGGAGCTCCCATGTCAACCCCGTCACAGCCGACGCACGACGATGCACAGCTGATCCTGAAGTTGTACGACCTGCGGCGCGAAGAACGTCTGCGCAAGGCTCGTGCCTGGTTCTCCTCGTCCTTTCGCGTGAGGATGATAGACGACTTCACGCGGCTGTGCCCCGTTGGATCCGACGAGAACGCCTCGTACCGCATGGTGGTGACCTATTGGGAGATGGTAGCCTCGTTCGTTACGAGTGGCGTGCTTCACAAGGAGCTGTTCTTCCAGAGTGGCCGCGAGCTGCTGTTCGTCTGGGAGCGCATCCGGGACCTGGTGCCGAACGTGCGCGAGACGACGAAAGACGCAACGGCGGCAGCGGGCATCGAGGTCGTCGCGCGCGATTTCATCGCCTGGTGGGAAAGCCGCAGCCCTGGCGCTTACGCCGCCTTCTCGAAGCGTGTGCGGGGTGAATAAGAATCCAGGGGACGTCCATCCGCCTCATTGCCATCGACATCGACGGCACGCTGCTCGATCCCACGGGCAGGATACCGGATGAGAACCGGCGGGCGATTGCCGAGGCGCTCGATCGGGGGATCGAAGTTGCGCTCGTCACCGGCCGTGGCTTCACGTTTGCGCAGCCGGTGGCCGAGCGACTCGGCCTCCCCGTCGTGATCGTCGCCAGCAACGGCGCAATCGTGCGGCGTCTGGACGGCACCACGGTGTTGCGCCGTCTGATGCCGAAGAACGTGGCGCGCCTCGTGCTCGAAGAGACGGCTGTGTTCCGCGGCGAGGCCGCGGTGGTGTTCGATCGGCCGGCGGCCGGTCAGCTTGTCTCCGGCGGGCTCGACTGGACACACCCGTCACGGGCGGGCTACTACGGCCGGTACGGCGCACTGATATCAGAGACGCTGCCGCTCGAGGATTGCCTGGCCGAGGACCCGGTCGAGGTGATGTTCACGGGCGGCGTGACGCGCATGCGCGCCCTCATGTCTCAGCTCGAGACGGCGCCCCGCGCCGACCTGTACACCGTATCGTTCGTCGAGTACGCGTGGCGCGATTTCATCCTGGTCGATGTGCTGGCCGCCGGCGTGACGAAGGGCACCACGCTCGCCGAATGGACCCGCGGGCTCGGCCTCACGGAAGAGAGGGTCATGGCGGTCGGCGACAACTACAACGATCGCGAGATGCTCGCGTTCGCGGGCACCGGTGTGGCGATGGGCAACAGCGTGGCGGAGCTGCTCGACGGCGCCTTCCACATCACAGGCACCAATGACGAGGCAGGGCTTGCGCAGGCAATCGATCGCTATGCGCTCGGCCGCACCGCCTTGTGAATCGCATGACTGTGATCTGGGGGCTGGGGGGCCTGTGTAGATCGGCTCCGGGCTCCAGGCGTTCTACGCAGGCCCGTTCCTGCCCGCTCGGTTTGCGCGAAAGACGATGGGCTTGACCCCACACGACACGGTTCCGAGCTTTCGGGGCTGTTTAAACGCGTGCGGAGTTGCCCCGCGACCGTAGCGAGCTACTCGGTCGCCGACGGCTGGGGACGCGTGTAGACGACCTTCCCGTCGAATATTGTCGTGTCCACGACCGCATCCATCACGCGGGCGTCGGGCGCGAAGATATCGGCGGAGAGGATGACGATGTCGGCCAGCAGGTCGCGCGCGAGCGTCCCTTTACGCTGCTCATCGAAGGACGCCCACGCCGCCCCGGAAGTGTACGCGTCGACTGCGGCAGTGAGTGGGATGCGCTCCGTCGCGTGCCAGCCGCCCTCCGGCAGCCCCTCGGCGGTGGTCCGCGTGACCGCCATGTGGATGCCGGCGCGCGGATCGAGCGTGACCACGGGCCAGTCGCTCCCGAATGCCAGCCGTCCACCGCCGGCCATGATCGAGGCGTGCGCCCAGCCGCGTGACGCACGATCGTTTCCGATGTTCTCGGTCCACACAGCGATCTGGTTCGGCGTCGGCGTGCCGTGGAACGGCTGCTGGGACGCGATGATGCCCAGGGCGCCGAACCGCGGGATGTCGACCGGGTGGACCGTCTCGATGTGCTCGAGCCGGTGACGGCGGCCCCGCGGCGGGACGGGGTTCGCTTTTGCGGCGTGCGCAATGGCGTCGAGCGACATCCGGACTGCGCCGTCTCCGATCGCGTGGATCAGGATCTGCCAGCCCTCCTTGTCGAGTGCACTGACAAGGCTCGTGAGCCCGTCGGGGGAAAAGTACGGCGAGCCCATGGTCGTCTTGTTGGCGTACGGGGCGAGCATCGCGGCGGTGTGTGACTCGATCACCCCATCGGCCATCAGCTTCACCGCTCCTGCCTTCAGCAGCGGATCGTCACGGTACTTCTCACGCGCAGCCTCGATCGCCTGCCGCTCGGCTCGCGTGGTGTCCGGCGTCACGGAGAGTGCGGCGTACACACGCACCTGCAGCTCGCCCGCGGCACGCAGCTCGTCGTAGAGGGAGAGGTCGTCTGGTGAACCGCCGGCGTTCTGCACGCTGGTGATGCCCATGCGCTGTGCTTCGTGAATGGCCGCGCGCACGGCATCCAGCCGGTCTGCTCGCGTGGGCTGCGGCAGCACCTTCTGCATCAAGGACTGCGCCGCTTCCTTCAGCACACCCGTCGGCTCGCCCGTTCTCGGATCCTTCACGATCACGCCGTGCGCTGGACTCGGCGTGCGGCCCGTGATCCCCGCAGCCTCGAGCGCCCTGGTATTTGCCCAGCCGGTGTGGCCGTCATAGGCGACCAGATATGCCGGGCGGTCCGGCACGGCCGCATCCAGCTGCTGGCGGGTCGGCAGCCCGCCTGGGAACGGGTCGTAGTACCAGCCGCGCCCGCGAACCCACGGGCGCTCGGGGTGTGAAGCTGCGAACGCCTTCACCGTCGACTGTATGTCCTCGAGCGTCGACGCATCGAGCAGGTTGACGTTCGACAGCGCCAGGCCGCCGCTCATCAGGTGCAGGTGGGCGTCGTTGAAGCCTGGCAGCACCGAGCCACCGTGTGCGTCGACGACGGCGGTCTGCGGCCGGCGCAGGCGCTTGATTTCACGGTTGGTGCCCACACGGAGGATCTTGTTGCCGCGGATCGCAATGGCCTCTGCGAAGGCCGAGGCGCTGCCGCTGTAGACGCGGCCGTTGGTGACGATGAGATCGATCGGGCCGCTCTCGTCATCGCGCTGCGCGCCGACGATGAGGCCGGCGACGAGCGTCCCGGCTACGATCAGCACCACGATGAACGTCGTCAGCCGAGACGCCATTTGAGCAGCCTCCGTCGAGGAACGTCAGGCCGGTGCCGAGTCCCTCGGGCGGCCCGATCTTAGCACGCAGTACGACGCCCGCGCCGCGTCAACTCGCAGCGCACGTCGCCGCGGCGCACGTCCGGCTCGACCGCGTGTGATAGAGTCGCGGCCCTTGATGCCAACCGCGAATCCGCTGCGCGATCCCAGCGTCTGCTCCGCCGTCGATCGGGAGCAGGCGCTCGTCCGCGGCATCACCTTCTGGCCGGCGACGATGCTCGTCGTCGGGAACGTGATCGGATCGGCGATCTTTCTCACTACCGGCGCGATGGTCGAGGCGCTCCCGTCGGCATCGCTCGTGCTGGGTGCCTGGCTGGCTGGTGGCCTGATGGCCTGCGCCGGCGGCCTGACGTTCGCGGAGATGGGCGCCATGCTGCCGCGATCGGGCGGCATGTACGTATTTCTCGAGGAAGCATACGGGCCGCTCGTAGCATTTCTGTTCGGCTGGACGATGGTGCTCGTCGTGCTGCCCGGGGGGACGGCCGCGGTCGCGGTGGGCTTCGCTGAATCGTTCAGCTACTTCGTTCCGTCGCTCTCCACCACTCGCCTGCTGACGAGCATTCCGTTGCCGCTCGGGGCGCTCACCATCTCGGCGGGGCAGGTCGTGGCGGCGCTCTCGATCGCGGCGCTCGCGAGCGCCAACCTGTTTGGCGTCGCAGCGGCGAGCCGGGTGGCGGCTCTCGTGACGATGCTCAAGGTGGTGGCGGTCGTCGCCATCCCCATCGTCGCGATCGCCGCCTGGCCGCACACGCCTGCGCTGATGCCGGTCGTCCCACCGGTTGCGCGACCGCTTGCAGCCTTCGGCGTCGCGATGATTGCCGTGATGTGGGCCTACGAAGGGTGGGCGTACCTGGCCTTCGCGGCCGGCGAAGTGCACGACCCGTCGCGCACGCTGCCCGGTGCGTTCATCTACGGGACGCTCGGCCTGACCGTCGTCTATGTTCTGGTGAACGTCGGCTACTTCATTGCGCTGCCGCTCGAGGCAATCAGCGGAGAGCCACGGGTGGCGGAGAAGGCGATGACGGCGGTCGCCGGGCCACTCGGCGCAACCCTCGTGGCCTCCATCGTCTGCCTCTCTACTCTCGGGTGCAATATGTCGGCTGTGCTGGCTATCTCCCGGGCGGGGTACGCGATGGCCGTCGACGGCATGTTCTTCCGGTTTGCAGCGTGGGTACACCCGAAGTACCGAACGCCGCACGGCGCTCTCCTGGGCCTGGCGTGCTGGTCGTGCGCGCTGACGCTCTCGGGCAGTTACGAGCAGCTGTTCACGTACGTGATGTTCGCCGCGGTGGCGTTCAACGTGCTCGCGGGGCTCGCGATCTTCCGGCTCCGCAGGACGCATGCCCATCTCGCGCGCCCTTATCGCACGTGGGGCTACCCGTTGGTGCCGCTCGTGTTCGTGACTGGCTCGATTGGGCTCGTGCTGAACACCCTGCTGGAGCGGCCCGCGGAGTCGATGGCCGGGCTGCTGCTGATGGCAGCGGGGCTGCCGGCCTATGCCTACTGGCGGCGGAAGCGCATCCGCCTGTCAGCCGGCCTGGGAACGTGATGTCGCCCCTCGAAACTCCCGCGGTTAGGGGGTCGGCCAGCGATCGAGCGCTTGGAGCGGGACGATGCGCATTGCGGTGATCGGGGCCGGAGCGGTCGGTGGGTACTACGGCGCGATGCTGGCGCGCGCCGGCCACCACGTAACGCTCATCGCTCGCGGGGCGCACCTGGCCGCCATCCGCGAACGGGGCCTGACCGTACGCGCCTCGCGTGGCGAGTTCACGGTTCACCCGGGCGCGTGCGACGCCGCGGGGGAGATTGGACCAGTCGGCCTCGTACTCCTCGCGGTCAAGACCTACGACAACGACACGGCGCTCCCGATGCTGCGGCCGCTCACAGCACCCGATACTATGGTGCTCACGCTGCAGAACGGCGTCGACAGTCCGTCTGAAGCGGCAGCGATCGTCGGCGGTTCACACGTGCTCGGCGGAGCCGCCTACATCGCGACGGCGATCGAAGCCCCTGGGATCATCGAGCAGACGGGAACACACCACCGCATCGTGTTCGGCGAGGCATTCGATGCGCCCTCGGAGGTCTCCGCCAGGGCCGCCATGCTTCAGGAAACCCTTCAGCAGGCCGGGATCGAAGCCGAGGGCGTGCCGGACGCTCGCGTGCCGCTCTGGGAGAAGTGCGTCTATCTGGCCCCTTTCGCCGGTTTCACCGGGGGCTCGCGGCTGCCAATCGGTCCGCTCTGGCAGCACGAGGAGACGCGGAATCTCTTCCTCCGGGCGTGTGGCGAGGTGGCGGCTGTGGCGCGTGCCGAGGGCGTCCCCGTCACCTCTGAAATTCCCGCTCGCGTTCGGGCGTATGCGGAGGCGTTGCCCCCGGCCACCCGCTCATCGCTGCTGATCGATCTCCAGGCGGGAAAACGCCTGGAAGTGGAGGCACTCCAGGGCGCGCTCGTCAGGCGGGCACGCGCGCACGGCATCCCCGTACCCATCATGGAAACCCTGTACGCGATCCTCCGGGACCACTCAGGCGCTCAGCGCTCGTAGACGACCGACCCGCCCCGTATCACCAGGCGGATCCGCATTGTCGCGGAGATGTCGGCGAGCGGATCCGCGTCGAGCAGCACCAGATCCGCATCTTTGCCGACCTCTATGGTGCCCGCGCGGTCGGAGATCCCCAGCAGGTCCGCCGCGTCGGCCATCGTGGTCTTGAGGGCGGCCGCCGGCGTGAGTCCGCCCGCTACGTAGAGCTGCAGCTCGCGATGCAGACTGGCGCCGGGGACGACGAACTGCTGCGGTGTGTCCGTGCCGGCAACCACCCGCCCGCCCATGCGCACGTAGCTCGCGACGAACCGCTGCAGCACGGGCAGCGCCGCCTTGAACTCGCGCATCGTGTCCGGGGTCCACTGTGCGCGGTTCATGATGTCCTTCGGATCCCAATCGCGCTCGAGCACGTGTGGAGGCACGCCGGCCAGAGACGGATCCCGCAGCAGATCGGGATCCGCCAGGCGCGAGAACGCCTCGTGCAGCGCGAGCGTGGGTACCAGAACGACGCCTCCTGCGTGGAGCGCGCGCGCGATCCCGTCGAGTCGCGCCGGATCCAGCCGTGCCCACTCCCTCTCGAACATCGTCCAGCCGGCGAGGAAATCGTCGTGCGCTGCCAGCAAGCGGCCTGGCTGGTCCGACGCGGCCTCGGCAATCCCGCTCAGGTGCTCGATGCTGCTGACGCCAGCACGTGCGGCGCCTATTGCGGTCGTCCGTCCAAGGTGCGCCGCCACGGGGGTACCCCGCGCACGAGCCTCCTGCACGACCGCGCCGATGAGGCCGACCGGCAGCCGCGAGTAGATTTTGATCACCCCTGCCCCGGCCGCGACCTGATCGCGCACCGCCGCGCGAGCGTCCGCCACCGTGCTGATGATGCGGGCGTCTTTCCAGAAACTGCCTGGTCCATCGAGCAGCGCGCCAGCCGCGACAATCCGCGGTCGATTCGCGGCGTCTTCGCGGGCGAGCGGCAGGATGTATGCCGGTGGGTTGTGCAGGTCGCGTACAGTCGTGACGCCGTGCCGAAGCAGCAACGGCAGCGCCCAGTCCGTGACGTGGACGTGTGCGTCGATGAGCCCTGGAAGGAGCGTGCATCCCGCACCGTCTACGTCGTGGCGCGCCCGGAGCCCGCCCCGATCCTCGCCGGGTTTGATGGCCGCGATTCGCCCGCGGCGCACGCTGAGCGTTGCCCGCGGCGTGACGCGCCCGTCACCGTGGACGATGCGAACGTTCCGAACGGCGAGATCCGGAGCCTCAGACGGGGCACTGGTCATGATGCACGCCGTCGCAAGAAGGAGCAGAGGGCGGAGCATGAGACGGCGTGATCCTATCGTGTCCGCCCGTCCTGGACCTCAGGTCACGACGATACGCGTTCGGGAGGTAGGATGAGGCAGCTGGTGAGTCCTCGCGAGAGGTGAGGACGACCGCTGCGCCCGTCGTAAAATCGATGCCCGTTCTCACGCCTGTCCTCGTGCTCTCCACCATGGCGCTTGGCAGTGTCGCCGGCCTGCTCGGCACCCTGCTCGGCCTGGGCGGCGGCGTATTCCTCGTTCCCTTCCTGGTGCTGGTGGCGGGGATGCCCTTCCAGGCGGCCGCAGCCATCAGTCTCACGACCGTCATTGCCACGTCCAGCGCGGTCTCCGCAGCCACCGCTGGACGGCGGGTGATCAACCTGCGGCTTGGAATGCTGCTGGAAGTCGCAACAGCGGCGGGTGGTCTCCTCGGGGGCATCACCGCCCAGATGCTTGCGCCAGCCACGCTGCGCGTACTGTTCGCGGGGATCGCCGTGCTCGCCGGGGTCGTCACGCTGGTGCGCTTGCGCCACTCGAACGTGATCGTCCAGGGCGACGGGGACCCGGGCGCGCTCGGCGGGCAGTATCACGACGAGCGGCTCGGACGCACGGTGACCTACCGCTTCAAGCGGTTGCCGCTCGCCCTGGCGGCGTCGTTCGTGGCGGGCAACGTAGCGTCCCTGCTGGGAGTAGGCGGGGGCTTCATCAAGGTGCCGGTGCTGACCGCGTGGTGCGGCGTCCCGATGCGCGCGGCGGCCGCGACCAGCGCCTTCATGATCGGCGTGACCGCCACCGCCGGCGCCATCATCTACTACGGTCACGGAGTCCTCATGCCGGGCCTTGCCGCCGCAGCGGTGGTCGGAGTGCAGGTCGGATCGTTTCTGGGAATGCGCGCGTCGGCCCGCATCGGCGGCCGGTGGCTTCGGCTGCTGCTGGCGCTCGTGCTGTTCGTCGTGGCGGTCATGATGTTCGTGGGGGCGCGATGACCAAAGAGGCTACCCGCCGCGCGGAGGTGGCACTCGGCCGCGTCCTGACGGTGGGCACCCGCGTGAGCACGGTGTGTCTTGCCGCGGGCCTCCTCCTGACGTTTGCCCTGCCTGAGGCGCGGCTGACGGGCATCCTGCTCTCCGTCGGGCTCATGGTGCTGATGGCTACACCAGTGGCACGTGTGGCCGTGTCGATCGCCGAGTTCGCACGGCAGCGCGATTGGAGGTTCGTCGTCTATACGTCCATCGTCCTTGCGCTGCTGCTGGGGAGCCTGGTCGCTGCGCTGCGTTGAACCGAGCTGTTCTTGTCCGGAACTGAAGTTCCGGCGCTACATCGATCCGCACCTGTTCGCCGGAACTGACGTTCCGGCTCTGCATTGCGTTCCCGGTCGCGGAGCCGGGACTTCAGTCCCGGCGGGCCATCCACATCGGGGAGTCAAATGCGTGCTGGCGCTGTTCTGCGGGGACGAGCGGAAACGACGAAAGCACGTGGGCGAACTCCTCGCGGGTCAGGCCGTACGCGCGGGCCGCGGTGGCGTGCATGTCGGCCGCGGCAGGGAGGTCCGCGGGGTCCGCGGCGAGGATCCGGGCGCACCGCAGCAGGTCGGCATACACGGAGGTTCCCGCGTGCGGACGCGGAACCGGCAGCGCGTCCATCACCGCGAGCGAGACGTGCGTGGAGACCCGCAGCCGCACGAGGAAATTAGCAGGGTAGCTGTTGAACAACGCGCAGAGCACGAGCTGCTGATCCATACCGAGGCGCGTCCGCAGACAGAAGAGCGTGTGCGTCGTCACGCACCCGGCGGGCACCACCGCCGCGATCAGAGTGGTCCGGTTCGTCGCGCTGGCGACGTCCCTGAACGCGACACGCGGCCGCCCGAAAGTGTTCGATCGATCCAGCAGCCGTGCGGCTGTCTGGGGAGTGATGCGAAACGTGGCGCCCGCCGTGTCCACGGCGAATGCGGTCAGGTGCTTTCCCTCCACGACGGGGAGCCCCCGGCGGCCGGTCGTGAAATGCTTTCGATCGTCGCTGGCGTTCAGCTCGCGACCGAACCGGACGTGCCAGCCGGCAGGCGAGCCGAGCGGCGGATGATCGCGCGCGGCCCTCTCGAGGATGGCGAGGTCGAGCGGCGAGCGAACGTCCGGGATGGCGAGGCCGGGCCCGGACACCTGCTCGAGCAGTGCCGGCGTGAGGGAGAACCAGGCGCCCGCTTCGCTATCCTGGGCTGAATCGCCAAGCGCATCGAGTGCTGCCGGGTCCTGCAGGCCGAAGCGGCACCGCACCCGCGTTGTCTTCCCGCCGCGTGAGGCCGTCAGCAGCACGAACCGCATGCTGCGGTGGATAGGGAAAACACCCGTGCGATTGTCGAACCCGACGATGGATTCGACGCGCGACTGGTGCAGCAGCAGGCGCCGCAATGGGGCGCACCCGTAATCGTGGGCAATGCCCGACGGCACGACGAGGGCGACGCGACCGTCGGGCCTCGCCAGCCGCAGCGCCCGCTCGACGAAGAGGTGGTACTGGTTCGCATGGCCGCGCGATTGGGCGCGATACAGGCCCGAGTCTCTGGTGAAGCGCACCACGCCCGATCGGTCGGCGTGCTCGAACCCCTGACGCCCTCCCGCATCGGCGCGGAGCATTTCCCACGGAGGGTTCCCGATCACGGCATCGAACCCCCCGTCAGGGTGCTCGCGTCCGTCCGCCCCGAAGAACACCTCGGGGAACTCCAGCGGCCAGTGGAAGAATCGCCGGGTCTCGGCAAGACGGCGCACGCCGGCGAGATGGCGGGTCGCCGTTCCCTCGGGTAGCGCGCTGCGTCCCGTCAGCAGGTGCTCCACGAGCGCATGGAACACGCCGCGGGGCAGCGCCGTCCGGGCGAACCATGCAGAGCACCAGAGGTCGGCCATCGCCTTCCACGACTGCAGGGCGCCGGTCGCGGCGAGCGCCGCAAGCACCTGCTCCTTCCGCCGGACGATGGCAGCGGTGTTATCGAGCGTCTGCTCGATCTCGTGCCGTACCGCACGAACGCCGGCGGCCGCCTCGGTCAGCAAGGACGCATCGAACAGCGGAAGCTGACGCGCGTCCGTGAGCCGCCCCGGCCTGCGCCCCGGCGGCTGGCGTGCCACTTCTGACGGCGATGCGCCTACGAGGCTGTCGCCCACGAGCAGGTGGTGGTCGAGAAACGTGAGGGGCTTTTCGGCAGCAAGCGTCGTGAGCCAGAGCGACAGCCGTGCCAGGTGTACCGCCATGGGATTCACGTCCACACCGAAGAGGCACCTTTGCGCCACCAGTCGTCGGAAGCTCGCCCGATCGGCCCCCGACACATCCGCCTGGTGACACTGGCCCTCCCTGATCAGGGCCTCCTCGGTACGCGCGCGCGAGGAAACGGCATGCTGCCACGAGAAACGCTCCGCTGCCCATGGACGGATCGACCACCCGGAGCGCCAGAATGCGCTCCGAGGTAGCGTCTCGCACGAGGACGTCGAGCGCATGGCGGACGAGGAATCGCGTGATTGGACGTGGCGTATAGAACGTGCCGGTCAACTTGCGCCGGGAGACGTCGCTCCGGGCGAGAACGATGGCTTGTACCCCTCGTCGGCCTGGTGTTTCGTCCGCCGGCGCCATTGCCGGTTCGTAATCGAGAAGCCCCTCGTACACCGCTCCGAGCTCCTCGACACCCAGATCGCGATAGGACACGCGTTCGCGGCTGCCGCCGGGCGATCGGGTCGTCGACAATGCGAGCACGACGTCGCGCACGTGTGTGTCCGGCAGCGGCCTTCCTTCGAGCAGCGGCGCGCGGCCGGGTGCGAAGAGGCGGCCGTTGAATGCGGTGACACGCAGATCCCCGGCGTCGCACCCATGGTGCGCGAGGCGCGAAATGGCCTGAAAGGCCTCCCAGAGCCCGTGTGGCTCGCCCGCCGTCTCGGCCGTGGTGCGCAGCGATTCCATCGTGTAGGCGTCCCTGTACACGGGATGCCATGTCGGCACCAGGCCGCGAGCCTCGGCAAAACACAGGAACAGGATGCGGTAGACGGCGGTGAGTGCCTGCTCGTAAAGCACCCCGGGTGGCGGGGCGTGCCTGCCATGACGGCCTTCTGTGAGGGCCGCCAGCAGGCGCTCGATCGCCTCGTGCACCCCGTTGCGCAGGGCTGTGCAGACTCGCTGCCCGTGCGCGTCAGAAGCCGCCACCACGGACGCGAGCGGCGAGCACGCACCGGGGGCTGCGGTCGAACCGACACTCGCGGCGGAAGCCAGCATGACTAGCAGGCGAGCCATGGCCTCACTGTCCGCGGCTGCCTCGAGGTCGAACTCGATGTGCCTGCGCGCGAACGTTCGTCCGGCGTCGATCACGCGGAGGTGCGTGCCGTTGAACAGGAAGCACCATCGGGCGTTCCGGGACAGGCTGTGCCGCACCGAGGATCGCCACGCGGCATCCAGCGAGGCGCCCCACGGCATGAGCACGAGCGGAGCAGTGACCGCGTCCGCCTCGAGTACGGCAGTCCACGCTGAGTCGTGCAGCGGCTCCGGTCTCCGCAGCGTGAACCCGAGCAAGGCGGCGAGCGGCGACGCTGCCATATCGGCCAGCGCGCGAGTGCTGGACGCCGGCCCGCACCGCGCGTCGACGGTTCGCCACCACCTCCGCAGACGAGACGCGACGGCCAGCTCCTGCGAGGTCGCGTCGGTTGCGAGCAACGTCGCAGCGTATGCGCTGGAGACCAGCGTTCCACGGAGACCGGCTACCGGGGTCATCGCAGCACCGCTCGCTCTCGGCACCATCGCACGCCGCCTGTCGTCGGCTGAGTCCATCATCGTGCATGACCGCCGGGACTGAAGTCCCGGCTCCACAACCGGATGGGCGCATCCGAGCACGGTCGTCCCAGCTGAACCCGTGCCGTCCAGATTGATGGCGGCACGAGAAGAATGTGGCGCCGGGACTTCAGTCCCGGTGTAACCCGTGTCCGGACCCCAGCCCTCGCCCTCATCGAAGCACCAGGGCGAGAATGGGCTCCACGGACAGCCGCTCGTCGACCCGTGCTCCGAGCGCGAGTTGTGCCAGACGCGCGGTGTGCAGCTGGTTCCTGTGCTCGCGCGCGTCCCGTTGTCGCGCGGCCTGGTGCACGGCCCGCCCATCGAAGAGGCCCGGCTGCACGGCCCGGCCGGCCGCGTCGTCTCGCGATGCAACCGTCCTGAGCGCCGCTTCGCGCGCGCCCGCGCGCGCTGTGTATCGGTGATGCGCTGCGAGGTCATCCGCGAGACACTCGGCACCTGCACGCGAGGCGGCTGGCTCCGCGAGCGGAAGGACGGCCGCGAGGAGCGTCGACGGACGCGTGCGTGACAGCGCGGCAGGCGCCAGCGCGACGTGGACAGCGACGACGGCCGATGCCGCAGGTCGGCCGGCGGCGGACCGTGCCTCGACACGAAACCCGAGCACGACGCCGGGTGAAAGCGCGAGGCGTGCCCGAAGACGCGGGCGCACGATTGCCATCGGCAGGTGGCGTCCGGCATCAAACCCGGCGTTCCGCTGTTGCGCGGCGCTCACGAGGCGACGTACGGTCTCCAGCCACTCGCAGACGCGGTGCTCGTTCCGGTCTGGGGGCAGCAGGCTGCCAGAGACTGCTCCCGCCGGCGGAACGTCCTGCGTCTCAGGCACAGTCACTCCAAGGGCACCAGCAGCCAGAAGAGTGTCGTCCACAGCCACGCCGTCGTGCATGTCACCGAGGGAACGGCGGATGTTTCGCACACGCGCGACGAGCCGCTCCAGCACATACGTCTCTGCCGTGTCACGGCCTATCAGGTGCACGGCGTGCACGCGCCGGCGCTGACCTATACGGTCGATCCGCCCGACCCGCTGCTCGAGCCTTACCGGGTTCCACGGCAGCTCCATGTTGATGACGAGGCGGCACCGGCCGTGCAGGTTGAGCCCTTCGCTCGCGACGTCCGTCGCGAGCAGCACCCGGGCGCGGCCGGTCGTGAAGGCATCCTCCGCAGCGCGGCGCTCGCGACGCGAGAGCCCCCCATGCAGCACGGCAACAGGGCCGTGAGCCTGGAGCGCACGCAACGCCGCGTCGAGCGTGTCCCGGTACTCCGTGAAAAAGATCGCGGGCTCACGTGTCCGCCGGAGCAGCGTGGATACGCGCGCCAGCTTGCTTTCCCACGTCGCGGCGAGCTGCGCGGCGTCGCCCAGTTCGGCGAGGAGCCGCAGCTCGCGCCCCTGCTCGTCGAGCCCGGGTTCCCCCAGCGCTGCTGGCATCGCCGTGTCACTGGCATCGGTCTCGCCGGGGTCGTCGAATGGCAGTGGCGGCTGCTCCGGGGAATCGTCGCCCGCGCCGAGGCGGCGCAGGCGATGCGCCACCGAACGAGCGAGCGCCCATGCGCTGGACGCGCTGCGCTTCAGCAGCACCGTCATCGCCAGGCGCGCAGCAGGGGATCGCGTGCCCCGCTCGCGCCAGACGGCGCCCGCGTAGTCGCGCAGCAGCGCATGCATCCTCCGCTCGGCGGCGCCCATTGGAACGTGTGACACACGCACCCGCCTCTCGGCGTCGAGTCGGACGTCTGCGCGCGTCCGACGGATCACGAGCGTCTGCGCATCGTCGGTTGCGACGCACCCCACCCCGCACAAGGCGGCGAACTCCGCGTCGCTGCCGGTGTGCGGGGTGGCTGTGAGCAAGACCACGTGTCGCGCGCAGGCCGCCAGCGCCGCAGCCGCTGTTCGCCGATCGGTGCTGGAGCCAAGGCTGTGCGCTTCGTCGACGATCAGCACGTCCCATGGGGCACCGGTCGCGGCCGCAAGCACTTCCGGCTGCTTCACGAAGTCGATCGACGCAATCGCGGTGGATGCGACCGTCCACGGGTTCACATCGGCCGGCATCGTGCGCCGGGCATCGCGCAGCCACGCCGCATCGAGGATGCTGACGCTGAAGCGGAACAGCCGTTCGAGCTCGGAGTGCCACTGGTCGCGCAGGCCAGCGGGCGTCAGGATGAGCACGCGGCTTGGCCCGCCTCTCGCGCGCAACGCCGCCACGACGATTCCCGCCTGGATCGTTTTGCCCAGGCCGACGGCGTCAGCCAGGAGCAGGGCGCTCGCTGCCCCATCCAGCAGCGCGGTGGCGGCCGCCCACTGCCAGGGCACGAGCGCGAGGTCGGGCCTGAGCAGGTGGCCGGCGCCACCAGCAACCGTGTCGCGAACCGCGGCAGCCAGCCGCGCGCTCGCCTGCGCGATCCCGCACGCACGCCATCGAATTCTCCGGCACACTGGCGTGATGCGATCGAACGGCACGATCAACGCGAGCGAAGCGAGAGGCTCGGAGCCGTCGCGGACGGGCGTGAGCGTGACGACCTGGCACGCGGCGTAACAATCAATCCCGTGCACGCACCACGAGGCGCCACGCGCACGCACGTGCAATCCCGGAAGCAGCGGTGCGCCGTGCATCACTTCGCCGCACGCGCCGGGAGCGTGCAGGTTCTGCAGCACGCGACGCCGCCTGGTGCTGGCGGTTCTTGCGTGTTTCCACACGCCTGGTCGTGGTTGCCGGGAATTCGTCATCCTTCGCCGCGGCTGAGGCAATTGGGCTGCCATTGCCTGTCGCAAGCGGCGGCCCTCAACTGGAGCAAAACAAAAATTTGACTGGTCAGACCATGATTTGATCCAATCGATTGGCGTGCAGGTGAGATGGTTCGGGCGGCAACAGGAGCCCCGGACTCATAGAGGCCGTGCGGAAGCGGCGTCTCCGCAGGTGGCGCCCGCCGGCGTAATCAGATGCTTGACACCTGTTCAGAGCTAGTGTTATTCATTTAGCCGGATCGAACATCTGTTCCGGGGTAGTGTGGTTTTACCTCTGACGGTCAAAAGGGTCGGGAGCCATGAAATCCTCCGACGGCGTCACGGCAGAACTCGTGGTGCAGCACGTGCGGGGACTGATCGAGCGCGGCGAACTGCGCCCCGGTGATCGTCTGCCCGCCGAACGCGAGCTGGCCGTGCAGCTCGGCGTCAGCCGGCCAAGCGTGCGTGCCGGTCTGCGTTCTCTTGCCGCCATCGGGGTCCTCCAGACCCGGCACGGCGCCGGCACCTTCATCACCGATGGCCCGCCGACCCTCGGCAGCGAGCCACTGAGTTTTCTCGCCGCGCTCCACGGCTTCACGCGCGACGAGATGTTCGAGGCACGGCGTGCTCTCGAAGTGGGGGTGGCGGGTCTTGCCGCCGAACGTGCGAACGATGAGCAGATCGCCACCATCGCGGAGGAGATCACCGGCATGTTTGCTGCGCTCGACGATCCGCAGACGTTCCTGATCCACGACATCCGCTTCCACCGTTCGGTGGCCGAAGCCTCGGGCAATCCGATTCTCGCGTCGCTGGTGGAGATGGTGTCCGCCCTGTTCTACGAGCAGCGGCGCAAGACAGCGCAGCACGGGCGCGATCTGAAGGAATCTGCTCACCTGCACCGGGCCATCTACCACGCCATCCGGGCGCACGATCCGAAGCGCGCCAGCGCGGCGATGAGCGAGCATCTCTCGGTCGCGCAGCAGGCACAGGCGCTCGAATCGCCGCTGCGCGACGGCCGCACAGCGCCTCCCGATGCTCCCGCAACCCTCCTGCCCGTGAACGGCACCGGCATGCCTTCCATCAACGGCACGAACGGCACGGCGATGGTCGGCACCGGTGCGTCGAACGGCAGTGTGGGGGCGAGCGTGCACGGTTCGCCCGCGCGGCGTTCCATACGCCAGGCCGCCCGCCTCATGCCGTCGCCGTTGCGCTAGGCTGGCGCGATGCCCTTCGCACCGTTGGACCTCACCGGCCGCACGGCCGTGGTCATCGGCGGCACGTCTGGGATCGGACGCGCCCTCACGCACGGTCTGGCACACGCCGGTGCCGATGTCGTCCCCACTGCGCGCCGCGCAGAGCTCGTCGACCAGACGGCTGCCGAGATCGAGCAGCTGGGCCGCCGCACGCTGCGCGTCGCATCCGATGTCACGGACACCGCGTCGTTGAAGGCTCTGCTGGCCGCCACTCTGGACGCCTTCGGCAAGGTCGACATCATGGTGAACTGCGCCGGGCGCACGAAGCGCGTCCCGACGCTCGATCTCGGGGAAGAGGAGTGGGACGCCATCCTCGAAACGAACCTCACGGGCACGCTGCGGGCGGCACAGGTGTTCGGCCGCCACATGGTCGACCGGCGCTACGGCCGCATCATCAACATCGCGTCGCTCTCGTCTTTCGTGGCCTTGTTCGAGGTGGCGGCGTACGCCGCCAGCAAGGCCGCCGTGGCCTCCCTGACCAAGTCACTCGCGATAGAATGGGCGCCCTTCGGCGTGTGCGTGAACGCGATTGCGCCCGGTGTCTTCCGGACACCCCTGAACGCCAACCTGCTCGACGGGACCGACCGCGGGCGCGAGTTCCTCCTGCGCACGCCGATGAAGCGGTTCGGGCAGCTCGATGAACTGGCCGGTGCCGCCGTGTTCCTCGCGTCCGAGGCCGCCAGCTTCGTTACCGGCGAGGTGCTCGTCGTAGACGGCGGGTTCCTGGCCAGCGGCGTCAACCAGTAACCGCGAGCCGCAATCCGCCTGCCAGAGTGGCGCGCTCGCCGGCTGCGTTTTCCGAAGGCGGTCCCGTGCCTGCGTCGCCGACCCACGTCGCTTCCCCACCCGCGCCTGGCGTTCCGATCGGCCGCTACCGGTGGTTGATCTGCGCCCTGCTGTTCTTGGCCACCACAATCAATTACGTCGATCGCCAGGTCATCGGCCTGCTCAAGCCCACGTTGCAGGCGGAGTTCGGCTGGACCGAGATCGACTACGCCAACATCGTCTTTGCCTTCCAGATGGCGTATGCGATCGGGCTGGTCGTCGCCGGCCGGATGATGGATCGGCTCGGCACGAAGCTGGGGTTCACGATTGCCATCGTGGTGTGGAGCATCGCCGCCATCGCGCACGCCGAGGCCACGCTCATCGGGCCCGCAACCGCCGCCTTCCTTGGCCTCGTGGGCATCGTGGCCACGCCGTCGGTCGCGGGGTTCATGATCGCGCGCTTCGTGCTCGGTCTCGGCGAGGCGGGCAACTTCCCGGCGGCCATCAAGAGCGTGGCTGAATGGTTTCCGAAACAGGATCGCGCGAAGGCCACCGGCATCTTCAATTCCGGCACCAACGTCGGTGCGCTGCTGACGCCGCTGGTCGTGCCTCCCATCACGCTGTACCTGGGGTGGTACTGGGCCTTCGTGATTACCGGACTGATCGGATTCCTCTGGATCGGCTTCTGGTGGACGATGTACTACCCGCCAGAGAAGCATCCCAGGCTGTCAGCCGCGGAACTGGCTTACATCCGGAGCGATCCCCCGGAAGCCATCACCCCGGTGCCGCTCTCATCGCTCTTCGAGCACCGTGAGCTGTGGGCGTTCGCCATCGGCAAGTTCTTGACGGACCCGGTCTGGTGGCTGTACCTGTTCTGGATTCCTGATTTCCTCAGCCGGAATCACGGCATCGACTTGAAGCACATGGGCCTGCCGCTGGTCATCATCTACCAGGTGGCGAGCGTCGGGAGCATCGGCGGCGGGTGGCTGTCATCGTCGCTGATTTCGCGCGGATGGACCGTGAACGCGGCACGGAAGACGGCGATGCTGATCAGCGCGCTGCTCGTCACGCCCGTCATGTTCGCATCGGTCGTGACCAACGTCTGGGGAGCCGTGGCTATTATCAGTCTCGCCGCGGCGGCGCACCAGGGCTGGTCGGCGAACATCTTCACCTTCTCGTCGGACATGTTCCCCCGACGGGCCGTCGGGACGGTCGTCGGCTTCGGTGGAATGGCCGGTGCCGTCGGCGGCATGCTGATCGCGAAGATCACCGGCTACGTGCTCGAATGGACCGGGAGCTACTTGACGGTGTTCATCATCGCGGCGTCCGCCTATCTGGTGGCGCTCGGGATCATCCAGCTGCTGGTGCCGAGAATCCGGATGGTCCAATTGAGAGAGGGCTGAGCTCGGACGTGGCCGTGCCGACCGAACGGGGCATGCCTCCCCGACCATCCGGTGTGCCGTCATGCGGATAGCGGACGCCCGCGTCATCGTCTGTTCGCCGGGGCGGAATTTCGTCACACTGAAGGTCACGACCGAGGACGGCCTGTGGGGCCTCGGGGACGCGACAGTCAACGGCCGTGAGCTCGCGGTGGCCGCCTATCTATCCGAGCACGTCGTACCGCTGCTGATCGGGCGGGACGCGCGGCGGATCGAAGATACCTGGCAGTACCTGTACAAGGGCGCCTACTGGCGCCGCGGTCCCGTCACGATGGCCGCAATCGGGGCGGTAGACACGGCGCTGTGGGACATCAAGGGGAAGTCTCTCGGGGTGCCCGTGTACCAGCTGCTCGGCGGCGCCTCGCGCGACGCCATCATGGTGTACGGGCACGCGAACGGCACTGACGTCGACCGCACCGTGCAGGAGGTGGCGCGACACCTGGAGGAGGGCTACGTCGCGGTGCGTGCGCAAAGCGGCATCCCGGGGCTGGCGAGCACGTACGGCGTTCCGAAGGGAGCGCTGCCGTACGAGCCGGCGGAACGCGGGTTGCCACCGGAGCACGCGTGGAGCAGCGCACGCTACCTCGCCTTCGTGCCGTCGCTCTTCGAACGCCTGCGCAAGGAGTTTGGTTCGGACGTCCACCTGCTGCACGATGTGCACCACCGGCTGACGCCAATCGAGGCCGCTCGTCTGGGCAGGGACCTCGAGCCGCATCACCTGTTCTGGCTGGAGGATCCCGTCCCGGCCGAAGCGCAGGACGCGTTTCGTCTGATCCGGCAGCACACCACGACGCCGCTCGCGGTCGGAGAGGTGTTCAACACCATCTACGACTGTCAGCAGTTGATTCAGGAGCGCCTCATCGATTACATCCGTACCTCGGTCGTCCACGCGGGTGGTCTCTCACACCTCGTCAAGATCGCGCATCTGGCAGAGCTGCACCAGGTGCGTACCGGGTGCCATGGGGCCACCGACCTGAGCCCGGTCTGCATGGCCGCCGCGCTGCACTTCGGGTTGAGCGTCCACAACTTCGGCGTCCAGGAACACATGCCGCACACCGGGGCGACCGATCGAGTGTTCCCGCATCAGTACAGGTTCGAGCGCGGCTTCATGCACCCTGGTGATGCGCCTGGGCTCGGCGTGGACATGGACGAGGCGCTCGCCTCCGAGCATCCGTATGTGAGAGCCTACCTGCCCGTGAACCGCCGGCTGGACGGAACGGTGCACGACTGGTGAGCGGCAGTTGCGACCGCAAAGCGGTGTCCGCCGGCACTGACGTTCCGGCTCCGCATCTGGCTCGAAGTCGGGACCTTTGGTTGCGGCTCAAAATCTCAGAATCGTAAGCACCCGTGGTTTGTGGAGCCGGGACTTCAGTCCCGGCGGCAGTCTGGAGAATGGCGTGAGAACAGCGGTATTCGCATCGGCAATGTTCCTTGGCGTTGTGGCGTCTGTCGCGGCGCAGGCCGGGCCGGCGGCCCGTGTGGAAGTGGTGCGGAAGGAAGCCGACCGCCGCGTGGACGTCCTGGTGGACGGCAAGCCGTTCACGTCCTACATCTGGCCGACCACGCTGAAAAAGCCCGTGCTGTTTCCGATCCGCACCGCGAAGGGGACGCCGGTGACCCGCGGGTTTCCGCTCGACCCCCGGGCTGGCGAGCGCGTGGATCACCCGCATCATGTGGGTCTCTGGTTCAATTACGGCGACGTGAACGGGATCGATTTCTGGAACAACTCCGACGCGATCCCCGCGGCAGACAAGCACAAGATGGGCACGGTTCTCCATCGTGGCATCACGACTGCGAAAGGGGGCGACGATCACGGCGAGCTCGTCACGAACTCCGACTGGGTGATGCCTGACGGCTCCGTGTCGCTCAGGCAGAACACGTCCTACACCTTTCTCGGCGACCAGGCCACCCGTATCATCGACCTGGTGATCACGCTGACAGCTCAGGACAAGCGCGTCTCGCTGACAGACAACAAGGAGGGCGTGCTCGGACTGCGCGTCACCCGCGCGCTCGAGGAGCCGAGCAGCAAGCCCGAAGTGTTCACCGACGCCGCCGGTCGCCCGACGACGGTCGCGTCGATGGACAATACGGGCGTGAACGGGGTCTACCTGACCAGTGAGGGCACGAAGGGAGCAGCCGTGTGGGGCACCCGCGGCCGCTGGTGCACCCTGTCCGGAGCTGTCGGCGCGGAGCCAGTCTCAATCGCCATTCTCGATCATCCGCAGAATCCCGGGCACCCCACCTACTGGCACGCACGCGGTTACGGGCTGTTTGCCGCCAACCCGCTCGGGCAGAAGGCGCTGAGCGACGGCAAGGACGTGCTGAACTTCGCGCTCGAGCCGCGGCAGTCAGCCACGTTCCGCTACCGCATCATCGTCGCCACCGGCACGCCGTCGGCCGCAGACGTGGAGTCTTCGTGGAAGACCTGGTCGTCGCGCGCTACTGAAGCGTCACCTGAATCCCGCCGACCAGCCGGGCGATGACGTTGTAGAGCGACGCGAAAAGCAGCCCGCCCAGAGCCCCGAGCCCGCCGTAGAGCACCGGCAGCAGCACGATGGCGCTCGCGCCGAACAGGCCCCCGAGCAACGGGTTCATGCTGTCGGACCCGTTGCCCAGGGCCGTCCCCGCCATCCCGATGACCGCGACGATGACGCCCGCGATGAGCCCGATGACCGAGTAGAACGCGCCGAGCACCTTTGCGGACGACACGGCTTCGATCGCTTTCAGCTCCATTCGCACTCCTCCTGGCTGTCGCATTCTACTGCCGGGCGCGATCGCGCCGTCGCCCGCGTCCAGGCGCCGTGTCGCGGACCGACCGCGCCTGGCCGTCGCGGACTGCACTGGGCGGCACGACGTGTGATGCATAATCCGTCCGTGACGCACATCGCCTTGATCGGTGCCGGAAGTATCAGCGAGACGCACGCGCGCGCCTGTCGGGAAATCGCGGGGGTCCAGATAGCGGCGGTGCACGGCGCGAACCACGTGCGTGCCGCAAAGCTCGCCGGGTTGCACGGCGCCGTGGCGTACGCGGAGCTGCCCGCGCTGCTCGCCCATCCTCAGCTCGACGCGGTGATCATCGGCAGCCCCTCGGGCGTGCATGCGGAGCAGGGAATTGCCGCCGCACGTGCGGGGTTGCACGTCCTGGTCGAAAAGCCGCTCGACGTGACCGTCGCTGCTGCGGATCGGCTCATTGCCGAGGCGCGCGCCGCCGGCGTCCGGCTGGGCGTGCTGTTCCAGGATCGCACGCAGCCCTCATTCGTCCGCCTGCGCGAGCTGCTGGTCTCCGGCGCGCTCGGCCGCCCGCTGCTCGCGTCTGCACGGGTCAAGTGGTACCGCGCGCCCGAGTACTACACGGATTCCCGCTGGCGCGGCACGCGCGCGCTCGACGGAGGTGGCGCATTGATCAACCAGGGCATCCACACGGTCGATCTCCTGGCCTGGATGCTCGGGCCCGTTCGCCGCGTGCTCGCCCACTCGGCGACGCTGCTGCACCAGATCGACGTGGAGGACACTACGTTGGCCATCCTGGAGTTCGACAGCGGAGTGCGCGCGTCGTTCGAGGCGACTACCGCGGCGTACCCCGGATACGCGCGACGAGTGGAGCTGAGTACCACCGAGGGGACGATCGTCCTGGAGCACGACCGCGTGATTGCAGCGGACCTGCGCACGTCGATCGATGGCCTGCTGCCGGACGTCGAGGCGGACACGAACCGCAGCGCGTCGTCGCCGGTCGTGTCCGACGTCCGCGGGCACCAGCGGCTGATCGAAGATTTCGTGGCCGCGATTCACGAGGAACGTGAGCCGCTCTGCAGTGGCGTGGAAGGAAGGCGGAGCCTGGCGATCGTCGAAGCCATCTACGAGAGCGCGGGCAGCGGGCGAGCCGTGGAGGTCGGGTCCGCCGGGACTGAAGTCCCGGCTCCACAATGAGTCGGGTCGGCCGGGACTGACGTCCCGGCTCCACACTGCACGGGTCCGTCCCTCGACTGGGGGATCGTGGCGCCGGGACTTCAGTCCCGGCGAGGCAGTCATCGCTGGAGCAGAAGATGTCCCGCCTGATTCGCATCGATCTCTCACCGCCCGACTACATCCACGTCCCGCAGGCTCCCCGTATCGAGCGGAGCCCGATCGCAAGCCGTGGACCGTCCAACGAGTGGCAGATGTGGGGCGTCTATGGCGTGAATCAGGCAGGGGCCCGCGTAGGCATCTCGAACCACACGTGGTCGCACCTCGATGCCCCGTTTCACCTGCTGCCCTCCGGCGCCAGCTTCGATCGGCTCGACCCCCGGCGCTACCTGGCTCTGCGCACGCGCGTCGTCGACCTGGCTCATACCGGCCCCGAGCGGCGCGAAACCATTCACGGCGTCGACTACCACTCGCGCATCGACGTGCCGGACCTTCCGACCGATCTCGAGAGCGCCGATGCGGTGCTGTTCGCCACCGGGTTCAGCGGGCTGTATGGCCGACGCTATCCCATGATCGACGGCGCCGATGCCCATTACCCGAACGTGACGGCTGACGCGGCGCGCTGCCTGGCGGACGTACCGACGCTGAAGGTTGCCGCGATCGACGGGCCGAGCTTCGACAAGCCCGACACGGACGCGATCGCGCATCGCATCCTGCTGGGCCGGGAACCCGAACCGGTGCTCCTGCTCGAGACGCTGACGATCGAGCGGCTCCGCCGGCATTACGGGGCGACCCTGCCGCGTGAAGTGCTGCTCACGGTCGAACCGCTGCGCGCGCTCGGCAGCGTGCGGCAGGATGGCGCGCTCTCGAGCGTCTACGCGTGGGCGCCCCAGCCCGGGTACGAGGGGTTCTTTGCGGAGTTCATGGAAGCAGTGTGCTCAGCGACGCTGGAGGTGTGAGCCGTCAATCGTTCACTCTCGTCACACGCAGCGTGAACGCCGCACCGTCCCATTCGAGATCCAGTGACCCAGACGGTTTCACTCCCAGGTAATCCGACGGGGTCGTGGACGCCATCGCAAGTGCATCGTCCAGGGTGACGCCGGCGAATTTCACAGTGTTGGCAACCGCGCGGTCCATCGACAGGGCCGACCCGGCCAGGTTTGGCTGCCCGGGCACGGCTACGCGGCCGTTCGGATCGAGCCTGACGCTCAGCGCACCCAGCCGGTAATCGCCAGGCGGCTGCCCTGCGGCGGCAATCGCGTCGGTCACGAGCACCACGCGAAGCGGTGTCTTTGCGCGAACCATCGACTTCACCGTTGCCGGGGGCAAGTGGTGCCCGTCCACGATGATGGACGCGACGAGCTCGTCGGCGGCCAGTTGTTCCCAGAGGAAATTGGGGTGCCGGGGCAGCATCTGGGCGCACCCGTTGCCGAGATGCGTCGAGAGCGTCGCGCCGGCACGGACGGCATCGCGTACCTGCTCCGGCGTGGCCGCCGTGTGGCCGATCGCGATGCGCACGCCCGCATCGCGCAGGTGTTCGACCAGCGCGAGTGCGCCAGGCACTTCCGGTGCGAGCGTGACGATTCGCACGCGTCCACCGGCGATCTCCTGCCGCCGCTTGAAGTCGTCGATCGACGCCGGGGCGGTGTCTTCGCGCCGGTGCGCGCCGCGCGCACCGTCCTCGGGCGAGATGTACGGCCCCTCCATGTGGAGGCCCAGAATCGCGGGCGCGTTCGCCTGCAACAGCGTCCGAGCACACCGTTCATAGCGCTCGAGCGGACCCGAGATGATCGTCGGCAGGATCTGGGTGACCCCGTGACCCCGAAGCGCGGCGAGCGCGTGGTGTACCTGGTCGGGCGACGTCGCCGGGTCGTTGAAATCCACGCCCGCGAACCCGTTCACCTGCAGATCGAGAAAGCCGGGATGCCGGAGCCTGCGCAGCCCGTCAGGAGCATCCCCGGTGCGCTGCGGACCTGGCGACGCCATGGCAGCCGATGCGGCCGCGACGAGCGGCACGCCGAGGAAGCGACGACGCGGGAAGGGGTGCATACCGGGCGAAGTCATCAGTAATCCGTTCTCAGTCTCAGGTTTCGAACCGCCAGGAATGGCGAAACTGAAAAAACCGTCACGGATAAACTGGTAACTGATGACTGACAACTGAAAACTGAGTACGTCTACTCCAGATACCGATCGATCGGCGGTTTCAACAGCTCCTGCGACTGCGCCGTATCGAGATTGTCCTTCGTGATCATCCACACGCCGGTGTCGATCCGGCGCTCCACCTGTTTGCCCTGCAGGTGGTCGACCATCGTCATGACGCCGAGATAGCCCATGTTGAGCGGGTTCTGCACGACGAGCCCCTGCAGCTGCCCGTTCCGCAGCGCGTCGATGAAGGGCTGGCTGGAGTCGAAGCCGATGAAGGCGATCTTGCCGGCGCGGTCGATGTCCTGAAGCGCCAGAAGCGTGCCCGCCGTCGAGGACTCGTTGACGCAGAAGATGCCCTGCAGGTCGCGGCCGAAGCGATTGAGAAGGTTCTCGGCTGCCCGCTTTGCCGTGTCGCGCGTGGGGCCGGCATATTGATCCGACGAGATCACCTTGATGCCCGGAAACGTGGTCTTCATCCGCTGCAGAAAGCCATTCTCCCGAAACGTGGTGCTCGCAGACCCTTCCTGGTATCGCAGCAGCAGCACGTTGCCCTTGTTGCCCACCAGCTGCCCCATGCGGTCGGCCGCGAGCTCGCCGCCTTTCAGGTTGTCGGTGGCTACGAAGCTGACGATCTGATCCGAGGCCAGATCCGAGTCCATGATCACCGTCGGGATCCCGGCGCGCTTCGCTTCTTCCACCGGACGCACCAGCGCGCGTTCGTCGAGGGGCGCGAGCACGATGCCGTTCATGCCCTGGCTGAGGAAGCCCTCGATCACCTGCACCTGCTGCTCGCGGTCGTCCTCGCGCAGCGGGCCCTTCCAGGTGATGTTCACCTTGATCCCGCGGCTCTCGAGCTCGCGCGCCGCCTTGATCGCCCCGGCGTGGATGCTCTTCCAGAACTCGTGAGTCGTGCCCTTGGGCACGACGCCAATGGCGTAGGCCTTTGCCGAGTCGCCGCGCGAGCAGGCGGCGGCATTGCCAAAGGTGCACGCCATCGCGACCAGCGCAGCTGTCCGAACGGCATGGCGGAATGGGACTCGCAACATGATCAGCAGCAGCTCCCGGGAAGCCGCGGGGAGTACCCGCAAGGTTTGGCGATCATAGCCGGAAAGCGTGCGGTGCCGGGCGCTCACTCGCGGCGACTTGACAATCGGCGAACGGCGCCGGGCTGCAGACCGCAGGCCAGTCGGGCCGGCGGGCGTCCGAGGCGAAGTCACCCCGTGCGATAGAATCAGAGATCCGTATGGCCACCCCGTACTTCTTGACTGGTGCGCTCGGCTGTATCGGCGCGTGGGTGGTCAAGGCGCTCGTCGCGCGTGGCGACGAGCCGGTCGTGTTCGATCAGAGCCGCGACCGCCGCCGCCTGGAGGCGATTGTCGACGCGGCGGACCTGGCGCGCGTCACCTTCGTGCAGGGCGACGTCACCGACGCGGCGGCGGTGCGAGGGGCGCTCGCGGCATCCGGGGCGAAGCGTGTCATTCACCTCGCGGGCCTCCAGGTGCCCACGTGCCGTGCCGACCCGCCGCGCGGCGCGCTGGTGAATGTGCTCGGCACGCTGCACGTCTTCGAAGCCGCGCGTACGCTCGGCGCCGAGCGCGTCGTCTACGCCAGCTCTGCGGCTGTGTTCGGTTTGAGCGATGAGGCCGTCGACGAAACCGTCGCCCCTGCACCGCTGACGCACTATGGCGTGTTCAAGCAGGCAAACGAGGGCAGTGCGCGCATCTACTATCGTGACAATGGATTGTCTTCGGTTGGACTGCGCCCGTTCAGTGTATACGGCGTCGGCCGCGACGCGGGGATTACCAGCGACCCGACCCGGGCGATGAAGGCGGCGCTGCTCGGCCGGCGCTTCGACATCCGGTTCAGCGGCGTGACCGATTTCATCTACGCGGCCGATACCGCGGCGGCGTTCATCGCCTGCGCGGACGGGGCGCCAGAGGGGGCCCACGTGTTCAACGTCCATGGTGAGGCGATCGACGTGGCGTCGATCGTGAGCCTGATCGATGCGCACCTGCCGGGCCCCTCGCGTGGGCTGATCGCGTTCGGCGGGCCGCCGATCCCGATGCCGCCGTCGCTCGACGACACGGCGCTTCGGGCGCTGGTGGCGGGGCTGCCGAGGACGAGTGCCGACGTTGGCATCGCGGAGACGATCCGCCGGTTCGGCGAGCTCCGCGCTGCCGGGCGGCTGGACACGTCGGACATCGACTGACGGCGGACGTAGCACGCCGGGACTGACGTCCCGGCGCCACAGCGGGATCGTGCGCAAGGCGATCGGGAGTGTCGGGCCGACTTCCGTCGGGGCCAGCGCAGTGACGGCCCGAGGTCAGGGCCATCGGAGCAAGCCAGTGAAGGATCAAACAGCGATCGCAGCCCCGCTCGCAGCGTTCGCGATTATCGTGAACCCGGCTGACAACGTCGCGGTTGTGAAAACCGAGGTCGGGCCCGGCATCACCTTGCGCCTGCCGGACGGGCGCGAGGTCACGACGCGCGGGTCCGTCACCCCCGGGCATCGTCTCGCCACGCGGGCGATTCCCGCTGGCGAGTTCGTCCTGCAGTATGGTCAGCCAATCGGCACGTCGCGCGGGATCGCGGAAGGGGACTCTATTACGCCCGAGTCGATGAGCAACGACGTGCCCGTCGTGCGCGACCTGCCCGCCGCATTTGCGTCGGAACCGCCGCGGTACGTGCCCGAGCCGGAGCGGCGCTCCTTCGTGGGGTTCCGCCGCGCCAACGGCCGGGTGGGCACGCGCAACTTCCTGCTCATCGTGCCGACCAGCATGTGCGCCAGCCACGAGGCGCAGCAGATCGCGATGATGGCGGAGTTCTCGATCTACAAGCGCGAGCGCTTCCCGAACGTCGACGGGGTCGTCGCCATCCCGCACAGCCGCGGCTGTGGATGTGCGGACGGGTCGAACATCCAGGTCATGCTGCGGACGCTCTCGAACTACGCCGCTCACCCGAACGTCGGGGGCGTGATCTTCATTGGCCTCGGGTGTGAAAAGACGAACCTGACCGAGGTCGAGCGGTACCTGCAGCACGAGAGGTTGGACCTTGGCAAACCGGTCGTGCGCTTCGGCATCCAGGAAACCGGCGGCACGCAGGCGGTCATCGAGCGCGGCCTCCAGGAGGTCGCGGCAATGCTGCCCGCGGTCAACGAGGCGACGCGCACGACAGCGCCCATCAGCGAGCTGATCCTCGGGGTCAAGTGCGGCGGCTCCGACGGGTTTTCAGGCCTTTCTGCGAACCCGGCGCTCGGTCATGCGGCGGATCTCCTCATCCAGCAGGGGGGCACCGTCGTCATCACGGAGGTTCCCGAATTCTGCGGCGCCGAGCACATTCTCGCGCACCGCGCCAAGGATCGGGCAACCGGCGAGGCCGTGTACGAGATGGTCGACTGGTACAAGGTGTACGCGTCCAAGTTCGGAAGCGCGCTGGGGGAGAATCCGAGTCCAGGGAACGTCGCCGGGGGCCTGCTCAACATCACGATCAAGTCGCTCGGCGCCATCGCCAAGGCCGGCACCACGCGCGTCGAGGGATGCTGCGGGTACGCCGAGGTGCCGTCGGGAAAGGGACTGTGGTTGATGCAGGGCCCCGGCTACGACCAGGAGTCGACGCCAGGCCTCGTGGCCGCCGGCTCGCAGCTGGTGGTCTTCACCACCGGTCGCGGGACGACAATCGGGAATGCGATCGCGCCAGTCGTGAAGCTCGCGTCGAACACCGCGGTGCACCAGCGCATGTCGCGGGATCTCGACCTGTCCGCCGGCGGGATCATCGACGGCACCGATACCATCGAGGATGTCGGCGCGCGGGTCTTCGACCACGTCATCCGCGTCGCTTCGGGGGAGATGCTCGCGAAAGCCGAGGAGAGCAAGCACCGCGAGTTCCAGATCTGGGCCGAGCAGTCGGTGTCGCTGTGACGACCGCTCCTTGTCGGCTACAGGCTACAGGCTACCGGCTGCGGACCTGTCTGGCTCCTGCGGGGCTGACCCGGAGCGACAACCTTCCCGTGCCTGCGGGCCAGTTTGTGCCTGCAGGCTGCAGCCTGTAGCCCGCAGCCTGTTCCTATGCGCGCCGCCGTACTCGTCGACGTGGGCCGGATCGAGCTTGGCGACATTCCGGTCGTCGCACCCGGCCCGCACGATGTGTGCGTGCGTGTCAGCGCCGTCGGTCTCTGCGGCACCGACTTCCACATTTTTGGCGGGCACGCCAACTACCACACCGATCATCGCGGCGTCCCCGTGCCCCTGTCACAGCACCCGCAGGTGCTCGGCCACGAAATCGTCGGCGTCGTCGAGGAGTGCGGAGAGGCTGTTGCGGATCTGCGGCCCGGCGATCGGGTGGTGGTGGACCAGGGCATCAACTGCCACAGTGCGCGCCGGCCCATGTGCGAATACTGTGCCTCGGGCGATTCGCACCAGTGCGCGTCGTACCGGGAGCACGGCATCACGGGCCTTCAGGGCGGCCTGGCGGAGCACATCACGGTGCCCGCCGTGAACGCCCTTGCCGTCACCGGCGGTCTGCCGAGCGCGCACGTGGCTCTCACCGAACCGCTCGGCTGCATCGTGCATTCGTCCGACATGGTGTCGCGGGCACATGCCCGCTATGTCCTGAAACACGCCGACGCAAACCGGCGTGTCCGTACGGTGCTCGTGAGCGGCGCCGGGCCGGCGGGGTTGCTGTTCATCCAGTACCTGCGGCGGGCGCTCGACTGGGACGGCCTCATCCTGCTGAGCGAGCCGAACCCGCTCAAGCGCTCGCTCGCGCGGCGTTTCGGCGCGGAGCCGCTCGACCCCGGCGTCGACGTCATCGAAGCCGTCGGCGATGCGACCCGAGGCCGCAGGGCCGAGTACCTGATCGATGCATCGGGTGCCGGCGAGTTGTTCCGGCAGATCCCGGGACTGATTCGCAAGCAGGCGACCGTGCTCCTCTACGGTCACGGTCACGCCGGCGTGGATCTGAGCGTCATGAACAACGTCCAGTTCCTCGAGCCCACGCTGGTTGCGCCGGTCGGTGCATCAGGAGGGTTCCTCGCCGACCATCGCCCGGCCACCTACGATCGCGCCCTGAACCTGATCGAGACCAGGCGCGTCGACGTCGACCCGATCGTCTCGCACCACTACACCTCGCTCGACGATGTGCCGCAGGCGTTCGACGGGGCCCACAGGGCGGCGGACTACGTAAAGGGCGTCGTCGAGCTCTGAGTTTCTCGGAGTCACCATGCGCATCGTCTGTTTCGTGCCGAAGACGTCCGGAGATGCCGCGCCGCGGCTCGGCGCGCTGCTGCAGGACGACGTTCACATCCTCGACTTCGCGACCGCCATCAAGGCCGGTGACGCCGCCGCGCCGCTGATCGCCTGGTACGATCTCGATGGTCCCTACCTGTCCCGCGCGCTCGCGTTTGCACGAGATCTTGGCCGCGACGTGCTCGACGCCGCCCGCCATGCGACGCCGGCAGCCGTCGTTCCGCTCGCCGACATTCGGCTGCTCGCACCGGTGCCTCGGCCCGGCAAGCTGATTTGCATCGGCCTCAACTACAAGGATCACGCCGCCGAGAGCAAGATGCCGCTGCCGGCGTCGCCCGTGACCTTCTCGAAATACACGACCGCCGTCACGCACCCGGCATCGCCCGTGTATCTGCCGGCGGTCAGCCAGCAGGTGGACTACGAGGCGGAGCTCGCGGTGGTCATCGGCCGCCGGGCGAAGCACGTGCCTCGCGAGCGCGCCTACGAACACGTGCTCGGGTACACGAACCTCAACGACGTGAGCGCGCGCGACCTGCAGTTCGCCGACAAGCAGTGGCAGCGGGGCAAGTCGTGCGACAGCTTCGCGCCGATGGGTCCCGCCATTGTCACGGCAGACGAGATCCCCGATCCGCACGTCTTGCGCATCCGCCTTCGCCTCAACGGCGTGGTCATGCAGGACTCCTCGACGGCGCAGTTGATCTTCGGCGTGGATCAGCTGATCGCTTTCCTGAGCGAGACCGTCACCCTGGAACCCGGGGACGTCATCGCCACCGGCACACCCGCCGGTGTCGGCTTCGCGCGACAGCCCCCCGTGTTCCTCCAGGCGGGGGACATCATGGAAGTGGAGGTCGAGGGGCTGGGCGTCCTGTCCAATCCCGTGCTCGCCGAGAAGAGCAACGGACGTTGACGAGCACGGCTTTCGCGGGCCTAATGCAGAATGCACGATGCACAATGCACAAGGGAATGCCGGAACTAGTGGTCTGTCCTTGTCATTTGTGGAGTGGCTGTCGGAGCGCGGCGCCCGAGTGGCAAGGCGTGAGGAGCGAGCATATCGGGAATATTCGAGCGACGAGCAACGCCGCCAGTCGGGATGCCCCGCCCGACAGGCACTCTACAAGTGACAAGGACAGGCCACTAGATCGCGCCGCTGCGTTGCGGCTCGCGTCCGGGCGTTGTTCCAACTTGCTGCCCACCGTGGCGCAGTGTGCATTGTGCATCGTGCATCGTGCATTACATGATTCCCTGATGCCTCTTCTCCACGTCGACGGAGTCCAGAAGCGGTTCGGCGCCACCGTGGCGCTCGACGGGGTGAGCTTCCAACTCGAAGCGGGGCAGGTTCACGCACTCATCGGCGAGAACGGGGCGGGGAAGAGCACGCTCATGAACGTGCTGGCTGGCGCGCTCGCGCCGGATGCGGGCACCATCCAGATCGACGGCCGGCCGTACCGCCCGGCGTCCCCACTCGACGCGAGCCGTCACGGCATCGCCCTCATTCACCAGGAACTGTCGCTCTGCCCGCACATGACAGTGGCGGAAAACATCCTCATGGGCCGCGAGCCGGCCCGCTGGGGTGTCGTCGATCCCGCCGCGGCCTACGCCCGCACGAGCGCGTTGGTCGAGAACTTCCCGCACCCTGAGCTGCGGCCGCACCGCATCGTCGGGGAACTGCCGATTGCCGCGCAGCAGGTCGTGGAGATCTGCCGCGCGCTGGCGTCCGACTGTCGCATCCTCCTGATGGACGAGCCGACGAGCAGCCTCCAGCGCGCGGACGTGGACCGGCTGTTCGGCCTGATCGGCCGGCTGCGCACCCAGGGTCTCGGCATCGTCTACATCAGTCATTTCCTGGAGGAGATCCGGGAGATTGCCGATGTGTGCACCGTACTGCGGGACGGCCGGAGCGTGGCCACCGGCGGAATTGCCGACTCGACCAACGAGCAGCTCGTGGCCCACATGGTCGGCCGCCCCGTCGAGAACCTCTTCCCGTCCCGCACGCGGCACGAGGCGGGGGAGGTCGTGCTCTCGGTCAAGGGCCTGCGGGCCGCTCCCGCCGTGCAGTCCGCGACCTTCGATCTGCGTCGCGGCGAGGTGCTCGGCATCGCCGGGCTGATGGGCTCCGGACGCACGGAGATGGTGCGCGCCATATTCGGCCTCGATCCGATTGCGAGCGGGGAAGTGACCGTGTCGGCCGGCAAGCGCACGTCCCGGGCGACGCTTCGTTCCCGTGTGCTGCGCGAGCGGCTCGCGGCGGGCATGGGGTACCTCAGTGAAGACCGCAAGGGCGAGGGCCTGGCGCTCACCATGTCGCTCGCGGACAACATTACGCTCACCAACTTCGGGGCGTGTGCAACGCGCGGGTGGATCCGCCTCGCCGACCAACGGGAGCAGGCGACCCGGTGGATGCGGGCGATCGGGGTGCGCGCGCGAACATCCGACCAGCCCGCGGTGACGCTCTCCGGGGGGAACCAGCAGAAGGTGGCGCTCGCGCGCCTGCTGCACCAGCAATGCGACATCCTGCTGCTCGACGAGCCCACGCGCGGCATCGACATCGGCAGCAAGGCCCAGATCTACGAGGTCATCGCGCAGGCCGCCGACCAGGGTAAAGCGGTACTCGTGGTCAGCTCGTACCTGCCGGAGCTGTTCGGCCTCTGCGATCGGCTGGCGGTGATGAGCCGCGGCCGCCTCACCGTGCCGAGGCCGATCAGCGAGTGGACGCCCGAATCCGTACTGCACGCTGCCATCGACGTGGAGGCCGTCGCCTGAGATGACCACTGTTACTGAAGCGGAACAGGTTGCGGTCGCCGGCGCGCGCCGGCGCCAGGTCCTCGCGCGGCTCGGACCGTTCCTCGGCCTGATCGCGGTCATCGCCGTGTTCGCGCTGATGACCGACTCGCCTTCGCAGTACCTCTCCGTCCGCAATTTCCGCATCGTTGTCGCTCAGACGGTCATCGTCGCCCTCGGCGCGATCGGCATGACGATGATCATCGTGAGCGGCGGGATCGATCTCTCGGTCGGATCGGCGATCGCGCTGACCGGCGTCGTGACGGCACTCGGCCTGCGGGATGGGATGCCACCATTCCCGGCGTTGCTGCTCGGCGTTGGCGCCGGCGGTGTGATCGGCCTCGTAAACGGGCTCACGATCACGCGCCTGAAGGTGATCCCGTTCATCGCGACGCTCGGCATGCTCGGGGTGGCTCGCGGCGTCGCCAAGTGGGTGGCCGATCAGCAGACCGTCAACATACCGGAGACGTGGATCAACGAGCTGGCCGTCACCTTCCCGCGCCCGGAGTGGCTCATCGTCGCACCGGGCGTGTGGTTGTCGCTGATGCTGGCAATTCTGGCCGCATTGGTTCTCAGGCGCACGGTTTTCGGCCGGCGGGTATTTGCCATCGGCTCGAACGAAGCCGCGGCGCGCGCCTGCGGCATCCCGGTGGATCGTATGAAGATCTGGATCTACTGCCTGGCGGGCCTGCTCTTCGGTCTGTCGGGGGTGATGCAGATGTCCCGGCTGCGGCAGGGCGACCCGACAGTGGCCATCGGGACCGAGCTGGACGTCATCGCGGCTGTGGTCATCGGCGGCGGGTCACTGAACGGCGGTGTCGGTACGATTCTCGGCTCGATGATCGGTGCCAGCATCATGGCGGTCCTGCGGAACGGCAGTCAGCAAATGGGCTGGCCGAATTACGTCCAGGAAATCATCATCGGGGCCATCATCGTAGCCGCTGTGGCGGTCGATCGGGTGCGCAGCCTGAAGCGGCAGGCCTGACCGGCTCCCGGCGTGCCGCTGGTGCGCGGTGAGGCGTAGCGGTCCACGAACATGCGATTGCTTTTGCTTGGGTACGGCCGTATGGGGAGGCTCGTCGAAGCGCTCGCACCGGAGTACGGGTGTGAGGTGGCCGGCGTGCTGGACGAGGCGTCGAACGCAGCGCGGCGAGGGGCTGCTGCCCGGCCGGTGGCCGGATGTGGACGTAGCGATCGATTTCTCGATCGCCGCCGCAGTGGAAGACAACGTCCGCGCCCTGGCTGCCGCCCGGATCGACGTCGTGATCGGCACGACCGGGTGGCAGGAGGCCACCGCGCGCGTGAAGGAGGTCGTCGAGCGCTCCGGCATCGGGGCGGTCGCCGCGCCGAACTTCTCGACTGGCGCGATCCTGTTCGGCGAGGTCGTCAAGACGGCAGCCCGTCTGCTGGGCCCTCACGAGGAATACGGCGCGTACCTTCACGAGATGCATCACGCCACCAAGCGTGATGCGCCGTCTGGCACGGCGCTGTTGCTGAAGGATTCCATGAGATCGGCCGGTTACGTGCGTCCGATCGACATTGCCGCCACGCGTGCCGGCTCGATTCCCGGCACGCACAGCGTCGGCTTCGACGGGCCGTCGGACACAATCACGCTGACGCACACCGTGCGCGACCGTGGTACGTTCGCGCGCGGAGCGCTGGTCGCAGCTGGCTGGGTGAAGGGACGCCGGGGCTGGTACACGATGCACGACGTGCTGGGGTTGGGCCCTTGACGTCAACCCGTGGGCTGAGGGCGAAGGGCGAAGGACGAAGGACTAACGGTCCACGGTTAACGTCACGGTCGACGGTCAACGGTCAACGCCGTTAGCCCTTAGCCCTTAGCCATGCTGCGCGCGACTATCCGCTCGAGGAGGGGAACCAATGAGACAACCATGGACCGGCCTCGGCACCGCGCTGGTGACGCCGTTCACGAGCACGGGCGCGGTGGACGAAGCTGCCGTGCGCCGGCTCGCGCGGCGGCAGATCGACGAGGGCGTGCACTTCCTGGTGCCGTGCGGCACGACAGGGGAGAGCCCTACGCTGACGCGCGAGGAGCACGTGCACGTCGTGGAACTCGTGCTCGGCGAGGCCCGCGGACGCGTGCCCGTGCTGGCAGGCGCTGGCGGCTACAACACCGAGGAGGTGGCCGACCTCGCCCGCGAACTCGAGGCGCTCGGCGTCCAGGGCATCCTGTCCGTAACGCCGTACTACAACAAGCCGACGCAGGACGGCCTCGTCCGTCACTATGAGCGGATCGCTTCGCGCACCGCCCTGCCAATCATCCTCTACAACGTGCCCGGCAGGACGGGCTGCAACATCGAACCCCGGACCGTGGCGCGGCTCGCGGCCGTCCCGACGATCATCGGCGTGAAGGAAGCGTCGGGCAACATGACGCAGATGTGCGAGGTGGTTCGCGTCGTGCCTGAAGACTTCATCGTGCTGTCGGGTGACGATGCCCTGACGCTGCCGCTCATGGCGGTAGGAGGGCGGGGGATCATATCGGTCGCCGCCAACATCGTGCCGGGCAGCATGACCCGGATGGTCGAAGCCGCCGAGCGAGACGACTTCGCCGCGGCGCGCATGGAACACAGGCGCCTGATGCGCCTGATGCTCGTCAATTTCGTCGAGTCGAACCCCATCCCCGTGAAGTCTGCGATGGCGATGCTGGGTCTCTTGGAGGAGAACTACCGGCTTCCGATGGTGCCGCCCGCCGACGCGAGCAGAGCGAAGATTGCGGAGGCGCTCGGCGAACTGGGTCTCAGAGCATCGGTGACTGGCTAGTGTCCCGGCCGCGTGATTCGTGGCGTAAATCCCGGAGCGCGGCGCCCAGATGGCAAGGCGCGAAGAGCGAGCTTATTGGGCATAAGTGAGTGATGAGCAACGCAGCCAGCCGGGATGCCCCGCCCGGGAGTTATGTCGCGAATCACGCGGCCGGGACACTAGTGGCCCGGTAAACGACTCGAACGCACTGAAAGCTGAGGACAAGAACCGCTGATGGCCCCTCTGTCCGACCAGGTGACAGCCCTCTTCGCGGCGGGGGAGGGCGCCGACCCTGACGAAGCCCGAGCCGTCTTCGTGCAACTGCGCGCGGAGTTGTCCGCCGGGCAGGTGCGCGCCGCGGAGCCGGACTCGGGGAGCGCCACCGGCTGGCGTGTCAACACGTGGGTGAAGCAGGGAATCCTCCTCGGGTTCCGTTGGGGTGCGCTGGCGGACGTGTCGATGGATCATGGCCGCTGGCCGTTCGTCGACAAGGACACGCTGCCGTTGAAGCGCCTCTCGACCGCGGACGGGGTACGGGTGGTGCCGGGAGGATCCTCGGTGCGCGATGGCGCGTACCTCGCGCGCGGGGTTATCTGCATGCCGCCGATGTACATCAACATCGGGGCATATGTCGGTGAGGGTACGCTCGTCGATTCACACGCCCTCGTGGGGTCGTGCGCGCAGGTCGGGTCTCGTGTGCACTTGAGCGCCGGCGCCCAGATTGGCGGCGTCATCGAACCCGTCGGCGCGCTGCCGGTGATCGTCGAAGACGACGTGCTGATTGGCGGGAACACGGGCATTTATGAAGGCATCGTGGTGCGCGCGCGAGCGGTGATCGCCGCCGGTACCGTCATGACGGGATCGACGCCCCTCTACGATCTGCCGAACGGCTCCATCGTGCGCGCGGAGGAGGGCCAGCCGCTGGTGGTGCCGGAGGGCGCCGTCGTGGTGCCTGGCGCACGGGCCGTTACCGTGGGCCAGGGCGCCAGCTGGGGCCTCTCGCTTGCAACCCCGGTGATCGTCAAGTACCGCGACGCCCGCACGGATACCCGCACCGAGCTGGAACGATGGATTCGCTGAGCCTGGTCCAGCTCGCACGCACCCTGGTCGATATCGATTCCACTACGGGGCAGGAAGGAGATTGCGGGCGCTGGCTTGCGGCGTACCTGCGGCGCCAGGGCTTCCTCGTGGAGGAACTGCCCGTCAGCGAGAACCGCTTCAACGTGCTCGCTACGATCGATCGCCCCGAAGTGGTGCTCTCTACCCACTTCGACTGTGTGCCGCCCTTCATCCCGAGCCGGGAAGATCAGGGAGTGTTGTACGGGCGGGGTGCATGCGATGCGAAGGGCATTCTCGCGGCACAGATCGCCGCGCTCGAGCGGCTGCGGACTCAGGGCGTGCGCGCTGTGGGTGCGCTGTTCCTGGTTGGCGAAGAGCGCGGAAGCGATGGCGCCCGCGCTGCCAATGCGGTGCCGAATGCATGTCGCTTCCTGATCAACGGGGAGCCGACCGACAGCCGCCTCGGGCTGGCCACGAGAGGCACCTTGCGCGTGAAGCTGACCGCGGCCGGACGCGCCGCGCACTCATGCTTCCCTGAAGAGGGGGAGTCTGCCATCGAGAAGCTGCTCGACGCGCTGGTGCGGCTGCGGTCAATCGAATGGCCCACGCGCGAGCCGCTCGGGCGCACCCACTACACGGTTGGATTGATCAGCGGCGGCATCGCACCAAACGTCATTCCCCCGCACGCCGAAGCAGAGGTGATGTTCCGCACGGTCGGCCCCGCAGCCGACGTGCTCTCGCTGCTGGCGCCGGTGGGGGAGGGCGTTCGGATGGACGTCGTGCTCGAAGTGCCTGCTGTGGAGCTCGCGACGGTACCGGGCTTCGAGACCGCCGTGTTCCCGTTCACGACCGACATCCCGTTCCTGAATCGTTGGGGCACGCCGCTGTTGTTCGGTCCCGGCTCGATTCGCAAGGCGCACACGGATCATGAACACGTTGCCATTCCGGAGCTGCACGCCGCGGTCGACCGCTACGTGGAGCTCGCAATGGCCCTGCTCTCGCCGCACGCTTAAGGTGCGTCGCCTCGACATCGACCGGCTATTCACCCGTGGTCAATTCACGATGTGCTGCGTGCCGGACCTGAGGCTGGTCTCCTTCCCCTTCCAGTGCAGCGTCCCGGTTACGCCGTCCGGGAGCGTGATGTCGGCCGTCAGGGAGTCACCAGACCGCGCATAGCTGACGGCGATGAGCCCCCGGGGAGTGGCGACCGACGCCTTCGCGCTCGTCAGCGAGCCGAGGTGCGGCTGGATGCGAACCGCGGCGAACCCGGGCGTTGCCGGTTCCACGCCAGCCACAGTGGTGAGCAGGTCGTAATTCGGATGCGCGCTCCAGGCATGTGAATCGGAGCGCGTCGGCTCGGGCGTCTCCGCCCACGTGGTCAGGCCCAGATCGAGCATCTTTCGCCAGGGTCCCAGCCACTGCAGGTAATCGTCCCCAAGACCGGCCGACTTCATTGCGCGGAACAGGTAGAACTGGAAGTAGTATGTCGCCTTCGTGAGCGTGGCGTCGTCGAGCACGCGCCGCATGAAGGCCGGCTGCTCAGCCCGGGGCACGAGGCCCGCGAGGACGGCGAGCAGGTTGGCGTGCTGGCTGTATGTCCGTTTGGACGGCGTGTCGCCAAAAAAGCGCCTGCCCTCGTCCCAGGCCACGCGCGTGACGGCAGCTGCGACCTTGTCGGCCAGCGCACGATAGCGTACCGCGATGTCTGCGCGTCCCACCGCTGCTTCCAGGTCTGCGGCCTCACGCAGCGCGAGCACGAACTGCAACGACAGCACGACGGACTCGCCGCCCCCATCGGCCGGCGGCTCGCCGAAATCGAACTCCGCGCCCTCGACCCAATCGGCGAAGTTCCACCATTCGAGCCTGCCGAGCAGCCCCGATGTGGCAAGCCGCGCCTCGAACCAGTGCAGCGTCTCGCCCGCGCCACGGAGATAGCGCCTCGCGAACGCCTCGTCACCGCCCCACATGTACAGGTCGTGCATCATCCCGATCCAGAACAAGGAAAACGGCGGGATGATCTGCGGCAGCATCGTCGGGTAGCGGCTTTGGGTGAGCCCGTCGGGAAGGCGGGATTCGTCGAACTGTCCGATGGCGTTCTTCACGAGCCGGTCGTCGCCGCCGACATACAGCGAGAGCAGGGCCTGGATTCGCGTATCGCCGACGTACTGCAGCTGCTCCCAGTACGGTGTGTCCATGTAGGTCTCGTGCGCGCAGAGACGCGCGGTCCGCCAGCCGACCTCCCAGATCTTTCCGAGCACGGGATCGCTGCTCTCGAACCGGCCACGCTCCTGGAACGGGTAGGCGGAGAACAGTGCGCGAATGTCGTCGATCGCCAGGGCCTCGTCGGCGGTCTGGACCTCCACCTCGACGTAGCGGAACGTCCGCCACCAGAGTGGCCGGAACAGTCGGCCGCGACCGCCATCCGTGACGAAGCGATCGCGCAGGCCCGCAACGACCTTGCCCTCGATGTCGTTGCGATCTCCTTTCTCGCCCTTCTTGCCGTCGGCTGCCTTCCCTCGCGCCGCCTCGGTGTAGGTGAGCGTCATCGTCGCTCCGCGGCCGCCACTGGTCACGAGCTCGGGATACGCCGTGGTCAAGTGCCCGCGGTCGAGCAGCACCTTCACCGTGCTGCGCGGTGGCACCGTCCACGCGCCCTTTCCCTGCAGAAGCGCGGGTGAGACGTCACTCCCGTCCGTACGCGCGATTCTTGCGAAGCGCTCGGACGCTTCCTCCATCGCGGGGATGGCTCTTGGCACCAGCATCCAGCGCGAAGGGGTGTCGCGGATCCCTCGCGGTCCCCCGATCGTGAGCTCGGTGACGGCACCCCACCCGGTATCGGCGAACTCCACCGCCTCCCAACCCCACGGATAGCGCTGGCCGTCGACCTGTTCACCCGGGCCCCCCACGAAGTACTCGTGGAAGATCGACGCGCGATCGATCAGCAGCAGCGACACTGCATCGTTGCGCACGGCCTTCCACGTGCGATCCGTGTTGACCACGGCCTCAGCGGCCGTGTCGCCCTGCACGAGCAGCCCGGTCTCGTGCGTCACCTGCGCCATCGGCGCCTCTTCGGCAAAGTTCCAGACCACGGCGGCAATGACGTTGCGGCCCGGCCGAAGGGCCACCGCAATGTCTTGTGTCTCGAATCGCCAATGGTTCAGGTCGCCCCGCGCCGGGCCGGTCATCAGCCGCCGTCCATTCACGTACAGCTCGTAGCGGTTGTCGGCGGTCGCATGGATTACAAACCGCGCCGGCGCCGACGCGAGATCGAAGGTCTTCCGGAAGTGGTACACCCCGAAGCCCTTGGGAGGCGCGTCGGCAGGCCGTATCCAGTGTGCGTTCCAGCGTTCCGTCAGCAGCCTGGGGTTGGGCGGCTGTGCGGGCGCAGCCGCCGGCGGGGCGAGGACGAGAACGCAGGCGGCGAGGGCAGCGGTCATACGCATGCAGCCTCACAATCGAGCGGCAACGGTTGTCATCAGAGCTGTGAGTAGGCGGTCGGCCGCAGGATGATCGACGTGATGTTCGACACGATCTCGGGATCGGTGTAGCCCTCGGTTGCGCGCAGCTTGATCCACTCGGGATCCCCGATGAACGCTTCCCAGTTCTTCTCGCGCGCGGCCATGTCGTCAAACGTCAGCATGTAGGTGAAGCTCGGAAGCCGCTCGCCGATCACGTTGTCCCCGAAAAACACCGGCCGCAGGCCCGTCCGCCTGAAAATCGACAGCTCGCCCATCTCCCCGAACATCTGCAGCTTCTTCCGGCTCGCCCGCTTGCTGTGGCTCTCGTACGTGCGCAATTCAAAGATGCGGGGCTTGTTGCCCGCGGCCGCCGGAGGCACTTCGACGGTCGGCATGAACGTCGCGGCGATCATCAGCTGGCTGTGGATGCGGAGGTACGCCGGGTCCGTGGCCGGAAGAGCCGCGTGTGCGTCCGCCGCCTTCCGGAACGCGGCATCGGCGTCGAGCCGCGCCCCTAACGTCGCGAATTCCTGTATCGACGGGTAGGGCAGCAGCAGGTAGATTGCGGGTGACAGCCCGCCGTAAACGGGCGTGAAGGCGCCGATCGTGCGGACGCCGGCGCGGTTGTGCGCGGGCACCGACACGTCCTTCAGGTACTCGTGCATGCGATCGGTCATCGGTCCGACGCGCAGCTCATACCGCCGCAGCTCGTAGCAGGCCTGCAGGGACTGCTGTGTCTGAGGCATCGACCCACCTGCCTGCAGGCCGGCGACGCCCGTGGCTGCCATCGAGGATGCGAGGAAATCACGACGGTTCATGAAAGATCTCCCATTCTCAGTCCTGCGGGTCCGCAGGCGTCAGCGCGGCTCCGCTTCCGGGGCCCTGAAGAACAGCGCGAACAGCACGAGCACGCCTGCGGCAAACCCGGCAGGGATCAGCCAGATCGGCTCCCAGGCGTGCAACTGTGCGCTCCCCTGCGTGTAGGTGTACTGGTCGACCACCCACCCCGACATGTACGATCCGACGAACATCCCGACACCCAGCGTCACGAAGGCAATGAACCCCTGCGCCGCGCCGCGGATGTGCAGGGGCGCCTTCTGGTCGACATAGATCTGGCCGGTGACGAAGAAGAAGTCGTAACAGATCCCGTGCACGAGGATGCCGAGGTAAACCATCCAGAGGAGGGCTCCGCCGTCGCCGAATGCGAAGAGCACGTACCGCAGTGCCCAGGTGGCCATCCCAATCAGCAGCATCCACTTGACGCCCAGCCGACGGAAAAAGACCGGCATCACGAGCATGAAGCCGATTTCCGACATCTGCCCCATCGTCTGGATGGCGGCTGTGTTCGTCACACCGAGCTCCGTCAGGTATGGATTTGTGAAGGCATAGTAGAACTGCAGCGGGATGCAGATGAGGAAGGAACCGATGACGAAGATCGCGAAGGAACGCTCCTTCAGCAGTTCGAGTGCGTCCAGGCCCAGGATGTCGCGGGTCGTCACCTTGTGTCCGACGCGCGCGGGAGGGGTGTGCGGCAGCACGAACGCGAAGAGGCCGAGCACCACCGAAGCCCCGGCCGCCAGCCGGAACTGCAGCGCGGCGCTCTCTGCGTGAAGGGCGCTGATGGCGAAACCCGCCACGATCCATCCGATGGTGCCGAGCACCCGGATACCCGGGAACTCACGCCCGGGGTCGCGCATGTGATGAAACGAGAGGGAGTTGGTCAGCGCCAGCGTCGGCATGTAGCACAGCGTGTAGCCGAGCAGCACCGGGTAGAACGTGCTGAACTCGGTCAGGGTCGAGGCGTAGAACAGCAGCAACGCGCCGACGAGGTGCAGCGCCGCGAGGATGCGCTCCGTAGCGAAGAACCGATCGGCCACGAGCCCGACGAAGAACGGCGAGACCATCGCCGCAAGCGCCGTGGTGCTGTACGCGAGGCCGCTCTCCTGACCGGAGAACTGGAGCGTCCTCAGGAGGTACGTGCCCATCGTGACGTACCAGGCCCCCCAGACGAAGTACTGGAGGAACATCATCACGGACAGCTTCAATCGCGTGGCAGTTGGCATCTGTGCTCGTCTGAGAAACAGCGGTGTAGGGTGCGACGGCGAGCTGGTTCTACGAACCCTGCTTGTCCAGCACCTTGATCTTCACGTTCCGGAACGCCACCTCGTCGCCGTGGTCCTGCAGGGCGATGTGCCCGGTCTTCTCGAGGCCATAGCGTGGCATCGTCTTGAACTTGCTCTTCTCGACGCGGGCCTTCCAGTCGTCGCTCCACAGCTCGTACTCCACGACTTTCACGCCGTTCAGCCAGTGCTCGACGTGCGGACCGTTGACGAGAATGCGCGACTGATTCCACTCGCCGACAGACCGCGGGCCGCCGTTGGCCGGAGGGTGGAGGGCATAGTTGCCGCCGGCATGCCGGTCGGGCCCATTCCTGGCGTCAGGATGGCCATCGTTGTCGATCAATTGATACTCGGGTCCGGTGGTGTAGGTGCTCGGCAGATCCGGTCCTTCGGCGACGTGGAAGAACACACCACTGTTGCCGTTCTTCGCGATGCGCCAGTCGAAGGCGAAATCGAAGCTTGCGTACTTCTCGACGGTGATCAGATCGCCGGCTTTGGCAACGCGTGTCAGCGCTCCATCCACCGCCTTCCAACCCTCTGGCGCCGATTGCTGCTTCCAGCCGCGCCATCCGGCTGTCGTCTTGCCGTCGAACAGCAGCTTCCAGCCGTCGTTCGTTTCAGCGGCCGTCAGCGTGTTCTGCTCACCGGCTGCAGGCAGCGAAACCGCCGCCGCCGCAGCCAGAAGCACACCAAGAACGAACCTGCGCATGAGTCCTCCTGTGTCCGATATCAAGCGAACGGCCGCAGCCGCCGGGACTAAAGTCCCGGCTCCACGTCACCCTGTCTCGCGCCGGGGCTGAAGTCCCGGCGTACCCACCGCCGAGAGAATACCCACCGCACATCGCCGGCCCCCTCGGTCACACCGATCATCGCCGCAGCCCCGGGGGTACGGTCGGCCAGCCGCAATCCCTCCTCCCCCAGCACGCAGAGCGCGGTCGCCAGCATATCCGAGGTCGCGGCATCCCGCGCCACGACCGTCGCCTGCCGGTGCCCGGTGAGCGGCCGGCCCGTTCGCGGGTCGAGGATGTGTGAGTAACGGACGCCGCCTATCTCGACCCACTGCTCCGCATCGCCCGACGTCGACACCGCGGCGGTGGCAAGGGTCAGCGACCGGGTCGCGCCGGGTGTCGCCGTATCGAATGGCGCGATTGCCACACGCCAGCCTCTCTCTCCAGGAGGCGGCTCCCCGGCGGCAACGTCCCCACCCGCGACGACCAGCGCGCGCCGGATGCCCATGTCGCGCAGCGCATCGAGGGACCGATCGGCGGCATACCCCTTCGCGATCCCGCCGAAGTCCAGGCGCATGCCCGGACGTGCAACCTTCACCGATCGGGATGCCGCATCGAGGTGTACCAGCGCCGATCCACTCACCGCGCGCGCGGCGTCGACATCGCCCGCGTCGGGCAATTCCGACTGGCGGCGCGCGCGGCGCCAGAGATGCGACAGCGGCCCCACCGTGACGTCGAACGCCCCGCCCGTCCGACTGCTCATCGCAAGCGACAGCGACAGGACGCGGTACAGGTCGTCGCTGACGCGCACGGGACTCGCGACAGCATCCCGCGTGAGACGCATGGCCTCACTGTTCTGGCGATAGTCGCTGAGCCGTGCATCCAGGCCCGCAATCCTCGCGAATGCGGCGCCTGACGCGCGTGCGGCCCCCGCGGCGTCGGGCGCGTAGAGGACGACCGTGAAGGTCGTTCCCATGTGCTGTTCGCTGGATTCGAAACGGCTGAGGGACGGCGCCCGTCCGGCGCTGGCGACGACCGCGACGGAAACGCACGCCGCGAGGGCCGCCGTCATGCCGCGCCCGACTGGCGCTACTTGCGGCCCATCGCCCACGAGATGCCGCCGGCGACATGCTGCTGGTAGGCAGGGTCCTGCCACACCTCGGGACGATGTCCCAGGGCGGTGTAGAACACGCGGCCGGACCCCCATGACTTGTACCAGGCGTTGGCGAAGTCGCGGTCGGCACGCTTCACGCCCTTTGCCGTGAGGTCGACCGACGCGACGTCGAGCGACAGCAGCACGTGCCTGTCACCCCGCGAGTAGTTCCGGAACTGGTAGATCTCGTCCGCAAGGGTCCACGCGGCGCCGAGGTGCTTCGTCGAGGGATGCCCGTGGTCCTCGACCTTCATCGTGACCTGTGTGTTCCACGGGTGTTCGTCGAAGTAGCCGCCGATCATCTCTCCATACTCCGGCCACTTGTAGAACGTGTCGGTCGCGCTGTGGATCCCGACGAAGCCATTGCCCGCCCGAATCCACGCCATGAGGGCTGCCTTCTGGTCGTCCTTCATCGGCAGTTCGCCTGTCGTATAGAAGACGACGGCCGCAAAGGCTTTCAGGCTCTCGGCGGTCATGCTCGACGCATCGCCGCTGACGGTCACATCGAAGCCGTGTTTCTGTCCAACGGCGACGAGGATCTTCTCGCTGAGCGGCAGCACATCGTGTTTGAAGCCGACCGACTGCGTCAGGTAGAGAACCTTTTTCGCCGTAGCCTGTTGCGCAAACGGAAGGTCGGCAGCTGCCAGCAGGACGAGCAGGGCGGAGAGGACGACGATTCGGCGCATGGTCAGTCTGCAGAACAGGCGGCCGGAAGGTCGACGGACCAGGTGCCTCGGAGCGCCAGCCGCCAGCCGTCCGGCCGTTTTGCGGTCGCGTTACATCGTGCTGGTGCCACTCCCCGGTATGGCGACCGGCGGCGTCGGCATCGGACCGAACTCGAGCTTCGCCGGCGCGATGGTGTGATCGGTCGCGACATACTGCTCGAATGCGACCACCTTGCCGGTGTACGCGGACTCCCGTCCACAGATAGCGCTCAGGGTGCTGTCGGCCACCTGCTTCAGCTCGTTGAACGGCTTGCCTGCACGAATGCTCTCAATCAGGTTCGTGTGCTCCTGCTGGTAGGGATCCGTGAATTCCCCCGACCACTTCCACGCGTTCGGGCCGCTGATCTCGTACCGGCGGCCGTCCTGGGTGTCCATCGTGCCCTTCGTTCCGACGAACGCTTCGGCCACGAGTCCCGGTGTGCCGGGAATCTGGCGACACATGCTCTGCATGCGCACGCCGTTGGCGTACTCGGTACTCGAGCCCGAAGTGGTCGAAGATGTGACCGTACTCCGGTGAGGTGCGCGCCTGCCGTCCGCCGACGCCGAAGACGCGCACTGGAATCCCGTTCATGCCCCAGTTCCCGACGTCGAGGTTGTGCACGTGCTGTTCGACGATGTGGTCGCCGGACAGCCAGGTGTAATAGAGCCAGTTCCGCAGCTGGAACTCCATGTCACTCCAGCTCGCCTCGCGCGGCTTGTTCCAGAGCCCGCCCTGATTCCAGTAGGCGCGGATCGCAACGATGTCGCCGATTGCGCCATCGTGCAGCCGTTTCATGGCTTCACGGTACGCGGCGTGATGCCGCCGCTGGGTGCCGGCCGCGATCCCCAGGCTCTTCTGCCCGGCCATTTCCGCCGCGGCGACGACGGTCTTGTAGCCGGCCGCGTCCACGGCTACCGGCTTTTCCGTGAACACGTGCTTGCCGGCGGCAATCGCGGCCTGCAAGTGGGTGGGCCTGAATCCGGGCGGCGATGCGAGAATCACGTAGTTGACGTCGCTGGCGATCACCTTCTCGTACGCGTCCCAGCCCGTGAACTGCTGTTCCTTGGGCACTGCAACCTTGTCCCCGAGTTTCGCCAGGTTCTTGAGGCTTTCGGCGAGCCGGTCCGGGAAGAGGTCGCCCACCGCCACGAGCCGGACGCCCGGAGCCGCGGCGAGCACGTTGCCGATGGCGCCTGTGCCGCGCCCGCCGCACCCGATCACGCCGACCCGGATCTCGTCGCTTCCTGCGGCAAACGCTCCAGGGATGTTGACGGTCGAGGCGAGCGTGCCGCCGACGACGGCCGCCGTGGTGGTGCGGAGGAAATCGCGCCGGGATGATGCGTTGAGGGTGTCGTCGTAGCTGCTCATACGGGTTGCTCCATCAAACAGAATCCCGGGGCTGACGGGCTTCAGGGTTGGGGGTCTCAGTCGGCTGCGCGAACCACGCGGAAGCCGACAAACGTTGCGTCGGTGTGCCACCACTTGCTCTTCGGGTTCTGGGGATCACGGCGGCTCCACTTTTCTTCGGATGAGCGCCGCGCGGCGCTGCGCAGACGGACCGGTTCGTCGTCCCAAGAACCTCCTCGCACCACGTGGGGGTACAGCGCTTCGCCGCCGTCGTTGAATGGCGCTTCCGAGGAGGCGCCGGCCTTCTTGTAGAATTCCGCGTCGTATGCGTCGGCCGTCCACTCGGCGGCGTTGCCGTGCATGTCGTACAGGCCCCACGCATTCGGCTTCTTCTGCGCGCCGACGTGCGGCTGCTCCTCGGAATTGGCCTTGTACCAGGCATACTCGCCAAGCTGTGACGCGTCCTCCCCGAACGAATACGCGGTCTTCGTTTCGGCTCTCGCCGCGTACTCCCACTCCGCCTCGGTCGGCAGCCTGTACTTCTTGCCGGTCTTCGCCGACAGCCACTCGCAGTACTTCACGGCCGAGTAGTGGGTGATTCCGATCACCGGCTGCTGCTCTTTGCCCCAGCCCCACGACTCGTCCGCGTAGGGCGGGGTCGGTCGCGTCACGGCGTCGGCGCCTTCCTTCGAAAGCTGGGTACCGAGCTTGCGTTTCTTCTGCAGGTCGAGGCTGAACCCGAATTGATCGTACTCGTCCCACGTGACTTCGACCTTGCCCATGTAGAACGCGGGCAGCTTCACCGTGTGCGGCGGGCCTTCGTCGGCCTCACGTCCGGCTTCGCCCTCCGGGCTGCCCATCACGAAAGTGCCCGCGGGCACCGGCACCATGTCGAACGTAACCTGGGTGTCAGGAATCGTCTCGGTGTAGGGGGCGAGGGGCGTGGCGACCGCCTGTGCCGCTCGCGCGCGAACACCTGCGGGCCAGGCAAGCGCGACGGCCGGGCAGAGAATGGCGAAGGAGACAACAACCCGGTATCGCATGAGGACCTTCCGGCGCGAGGGAGGACCGGCGTGGGCGGCGCCGGTGCCGCGCGTACGTGCGCGCGGCAGGTGGTCCCCGGCATTCTACAGAAAGAACGGGGGAAAACCAGACGCGTGGTCCGGAAGCACGGCCATTGAGGCCGAACGGGTCAGCCGCGTGCTACTGCGGCCTCGGCAGGCGAGTGGCGGTTCGCCGCAGGCCTCAGCCGCTCGAGTGCCCGACGCGACAGGATCACGACGGGGGCGTTCTTCTCGACCGGGCGAGGGCCAGGGCGGCGCCTCACGCGAACCCGTTTGATTGTGCAGCCGGCGGCATAGCCGATCTCGGCGAGCGCCGGAGGAATGTTGAGCTCCTTGAGAATCGCGTGCAGATCGCTGAGGGGGGTCGCCCGCCCCTGCTGGGGCTCGCGCCCCGCGCCCGCCGCATTGGTGCGGCGCGTTCCGCCGTAATGCCCCCGGTGGGCCCACAGGACGAGGGGCGCGGGACGCTGCCGGTCCGATCGGCCCCGCTCGCTCGTAACACCCGCCTCGGCCGCCCGTCCATTCGTGGACGCCGCATCGATATCCGGCGCCTCCGCGAAATCCACGTCATCCTCGCCGCCGCCAAAGAGGGCGTCGTAGGTGACCGGCTCGTCACTGCCACCGGCTGCGGACGCGGGGCTGTGCAGCGTGTCCGTTCCGAGAGCCCGCTGTGCACGTCCGCCGCGCGACCCGGGCGCGTTCTTGCGGCTGGGCGCATCCCCGTGGCGAGTGGATCGCGGCGAGTGCCCCTTTGGCGCAACCGTGCCGAGCTGCTGGGCAGCCTTGACGGCCTCGGCTAGTGCCTCCGCCTGTACCGTCAGCTCCCGGACGACGCGCTCGCGATGGATGTGCTCGCGTTCGGCCTGCCGGGCCGCCAGCTCGCGTTCGGCTTCTTCCCATGCCGACCTGGGCGAATGGTCCGCCGGCTTTCCGCGCTGGGATTGCTGGCCGGATTCGGCTGCGGCGTCGGCAGGGGACGCGGTCGCTTCCGGCGAGGGGTCGTCGGGCGTGTACGTCCCGTCCGGCTGCACGAGCACAAGCGTTGCGCCTGCTCCGCGCGTCTGAGGCCGCTGCTCGCGTTGAAGCCGTTCGGCCCGCTCGGCGTCCGCCTGCTCGCGCGCCGCGAGCTCCTGCTCGCTCTTTTCGCGGGCGACGCGCTCGCGCTCGGCCTTCTTGCGGGCCTTCCGCTCGCGATAGCTCAGTTCCTTGGCGTCGGCCTCGCGGGCGGCGAGCTCACGCTCCGCCGCCTCGCGCGCCAGGCGCTCGCGCTGGGCGTCCTCGCGCGCGAGGCGCTCGCGTTCGGCCAGCTCTTGGGCCGCCTGCTCGAGCGCGGCGCGCTCGAGATCCGCGGCCTCTCGCGCGAGTCGTTCGCGCTCCGCCTCTTCACGCGCCACCCGCTCGCGCTCGGCGAGCTCGTGCTCGGCGGCCTCACGAGCGGCGCGCTCCCGTTCGGCCTCTTCGCGGGCGAGACGCTCCCGTTCAGCGAGCTCCATAGCTGCCTGCTCGAGCGACAGGCGCTCCCGTTCCGCTTCTTCGCGCGCCAGCCGCTCGCGTTCCGCAAGTTCGGCAGCCAGCCGTTCGCGCTCGGCGCGCTCCCGTTCCGCTTCTTCGCGCGCCAGCCGCTCGCGTTCTGCAAGTTCGGCAGCCAACCGTTCGCGCTCGGCGCGCTCCCGCTCGGCCTCTTCCTGGGCGAGCCGTTCGCGGGCCGCCGCTTCCTCGATCAGACGCTCGCGCTCGGCGAGCTCCTGAGCGGCCTGCTCCCGCGCGAGGCGTTCGCGCTCGGCCTCCTCACGGGCGGTCCGTTCGCGCTCCTCCTGTTCGAGCACCAGCCGTTCGCGTTCAGCGCGCTCCCGTTCTGCCTCTTCGCGCGCGATCCGCTCCCGCTCCGCCTGCTCGTGCATCAGCCGCTCGCGCTCGGCGCGCTCGCGTTCCGCTTCGTCGCGGGCGATCCGCTCTCGTTCCGCGAGCTCACGTGCGGCCTGCTCCAGGACCTGCCGTTCGTGTTCTGCCGCCTCACGGGCGAGCCGCTCCCGTTCGGCCTGCTCGAGCACCAGCCGCTCGCGCTCCCGCAACCGTTCGGCCTCTTCGCGCGCGAGGCGCTCGGCCTCGGCCAGCGCACGTTCTGCAGCCTCGCGGGCAGCACGCTCGCGCTCTGCTTCCTCGCGGGCGAGCCGCTCGCGCGCTTCCTGTTCCCGCGCGGCCTGCTCGCGCTCCTCGCGCTCCGCGGCTTCGCGGGCTGCGCGCTGCTGGTCGGCCAGCTCGCGTGCGGCGCGCTCCTCGGCATTCGCGCGCGGCGTGTTCCTGCGCGGCGCGCTCGGTGGCTTCCCTCGCAAGCCGCTCATGCTCGGCACGTTCGACCCGATCCTGCTCGATGCGCGCCCGCTCCGCCTCGTCTCTCGCGATGCGCTCGGCCTCCGCGCGAGCTTCGGCCGCCCGCTCGCGTTCGGCGAACCCGCGCTCGGCGGCTTCACGTGCACCCCGCTCGCGTTCGGCCTCGGCGAGCGCAGCCTGTTCGCGTCCGCGCAGTTCGCTTTCCCGCTCGTCACGGGTCTGTCGTTCCGCTCGTGCCTGCTCGATCAGGGTCTCTGCACGCGCGACGAACGTGCGTTCCGCCTCCGCGAACGCTGCCTGTTCGCGTGCGCGCAGTTCGCTTTCCCGCTCGTCACGCGTCTCGCTTTCGGCTTGCGCCTGCTCAATCAGGCTCTGCTCACCGGCGACGAACGCCCGCTCCGCCATTTCCCTGGCCGCGTGCTCGCGCTCGGCCTCCTCACGCGCCGCCGCGAGGGCCGTCGCCTCGGTCTCCCCGTCCGGCGAGGCGCTGTCAGCGATCGGTTCAGGAACCGGAATTGGATGCGGACGGCTGGCCTCGACCGGCGCACCATCCCAAGCCCAATAGGAGCTTGACGCCTCCGGCCGACGATCCTCCTCCCGTACGACCGTGGCGGGGGCGTCAGACGGTTTCGGTCGCGGGTCTTCAACGATCGCTGGCGATTCGTCTTTCTGCAAGGACCGCGTGCCGACGCGCGGCGCTCGCGGGATCCTGTTCACGGCCTGCGCCTTCAGCTCACCCGCCCGCTCGAGATAGGCACGAATCTCCTCAGCAAAAACCTCTGGCGCGCAGCCGGTCGCGGCCGAGCGTGTCTCTTTCGACAACAGGCGTCCGATCCCGAAACGGCGGCGTTTCGCCGGCTGCGACGCGGGGGTCACCGCCAGGATCGGGATCGAGAGTGTCTGCAGGTGGTCGGTGTCCGGCACCGTCTGCAGGTGGCTGGTGAACTCGGCCTCGTCACGAGGGGACAGCAGGGCGGAGACGAGGATCAGGTCCGGCACGCGCAGCGCGAGTGCGCGCACCGCGTCGTCTCTCGAGCGGGCGAGGACGAGCTCGGCGCCGACGCGCTCGAGAATCGGGACGAGGGCCTCGGCCTGTCGCAGGTCAGGCTCGAGGGCCAGAACGAGGGGCACGTCTCAGGTCCTGACCATGAAGATCACGAGGAGGATGGCGATGGCCGTGAAGACCAGCATGGGAGCGTGGTCGATGCTCTGGTCCCGTGCCGCGATGGCAATCGCGGAGCCCAGCGACCCGAACCACTCACGCATCACCAGCAGTTCGCTTTCCGGAGCTCGCCTGAACAGGATGGCGAGCTGTCGCGCCACCCGTTCATCGAACACGATGAGCGTGGTGAGCACGGCGGAGAACCCTGCCAGCGAGGTGGCCAGGTCGCGTGCACGTAGTGTCAGCGAGATCCTCTTCACGGTTCTTCCCCCGGGCGCGTATCGCAAGCCATGTGCCCGCCCGCCCCTCTCGCTATATCGGCAGAAACCGCTTCCAGCGAACAGCCTTGGTGCCGAACGTGACCGGCAGCCGCCAGATGGCGGGGCGAGTGCAGCACGAATCCGAAGGGCGGCTTACAAAAGTCGTGGGTACGCCCCGCTCGCTGGTTGTCCGAGCCGATCACCGCAATCCGCCTGCAACGCCCGTTTAAGATCCGCAGCCGCTGGGAGTTAGCGGGCGCCTCCGTCCGTTTCTCCAGCCGTGGCACATCGGTTGCGATATCGCCGGCCATGCGCCGTCCGACACGGGCCGGCACTCTCAACAACAAGCGCCGCGTACCGCGGCGCAGGAGGACGATCATGAATGCACTCACGAATTTCATCGCTGCGATCCGTCGCGACAACGAAGGCCAGGACCTGCTCGAGTACGCGTTGCTCGTCGCGCTGATCGCGATCGTCGCGGTGGCAGCGATCGCAGCCGCCGGCAGCGCGGTTGTCACGCAGTTCACCACCATCGCCGCCGCTTTCTAAGCGCCGGGTGCCGAGCGCACGGGCCTGGCCCGGCGCTCGGTTCCGTTGCACTTCATGTGCCGACGGGGGATGAGATGAACACACTGCTCGAGCGATTCACACGACCGCTGAGAGACGCCGAAGGTCAGGACCTGCTCGAGTACGCGATGCTGGTTGGCCTGATCGCCGTCGTTGCCGTGTCAGCCGTGACGACGCTTGGCACCACGATCCACACAGTGTTCTGGCAAACCATTGCTGCCAGCAACATCTGACGCACTCGCAGCCACCGCCGTCGTCGTGACGGCGGTGACCGCAGCCGCCATCGACCTGCGGACGGGACGGATTCCCAACGCACTCACGGCGGCAACGGCCCTGGTGGGCCTGATACTCGCCACCCTACGACTGACACACACGACGCTGCCTGTAGCACTCGTGGGCGGGTTGGTGGGATTGGCACTGATGCTGCCGGGGCGAGTGTTTGGCGCAACCGGCGGGGGCGACGTCAAGCTGATGGCCGCATTCGGCACGCTGCTCGGCCCGCAGCAGATCGTCGTCGCGTTCCTGTTCGGCGCCATCGCGGGTGGCGCACTGGCTCTCTTGCACGCGTGGCGCCGCGGGCGCCTCGTCACGACGATGTCTCGCACGGCGCAGCTGGTCGTCGACCCCATAGCGGCAAAGGCCGCCATCGACGCGGCCTCGCCCCGGACACGCTTCGCTTACGGTCCCGCCCTGGCGACGGGGGCCGTCTTCGCAACGATGTGGCACTGAGGAGTGTGAGGTATGCGCAACTGGAGATCGCAAAAGGGCGCGGCGCTGGTCGAAGCGGCCGTCGTGATCCCGCTCCTGCTGCTGGTGTCGGTCGCCATCTTCGAGTTCGGGCGTGCGTACCAGACGTGGCAGGTGATCACCAACGCAGCGCGCGAGGGCGCGCGGGTCGCCGTCCTCCCGTCCGCAACCTCCACCGGCGTGCAGCAGCGGGTGCGCGATTACATGCAGGCTGGTCAACTCTCGCGCTGGAGCACGGCCAGCATCACCGTCGACAGCGCGGCCACGTTGACGGTCAATGGCGCGCCGACGTCAGCGTCGCGCGTCACCGTGAATTACCCCTTCACTTTTCTCGTCCTGCAGCCGGTGGCCAGGCTCGTCTCGAGCTCGACCACGCTGGGGGGCGCGGTGACGATGAGCGCGCAAGCGCTGATGCGGAACGAATAACACGCGGGGAGCAGGCGACCTGCAGCGGCTGTCGACGACAGCCCGAGGCGTGATGCCCCCACCAGGAGATGAGACCCATGGCCCGCATGCGCGTAATTCTCGTGCTGCTCGTTGCGATTGCCGCTGGCGGCGGCCTCGCCTACGGCACTTACAGCTACGTCCGCAACGTCCCGACCGCCGCGGCGGCCGTCGCGACGCGGCCGGTGGTGGTTGCCGCCGCCGACATCGCGGTTGGCGCAGCGCTCCGGCCTGAGGACGTCCGCACCATCGACTGGCCGGCGGCCGCGCTGCCGGCTGGCGTGTTCGAGAAGCCCGACGAGGTCGTCGGCCGCGGGCTCGTGATGCCCCTCATCCAGAACGAGCTGATTCTGCCGATGAAGCTCGCGTCGAAGGAAGCGGGCAGCGGCCTGCCGATCATGATCCCCGAGGGGGAACGCGCGGTGTCGGTCCGTGTGAACGAAGTGATCGGCGTGGCCGGCTACGTGCTGCCCGGCACGCGCGTGGACGTTGTCGCGGTTGCGAGCGCGTCGGACAAGAAGGCGGACACCACGTCCAAGGTGGTGCTGACCAACGTCCAGGTGCTCGCGGCGGGCACGAAGATGGAGCAGGACGGTGAGGGCGGCAAGCCGATGCCGGTCACGGTGGTGACGCTGCTCGTCGTTCCGGAGCAGGCCGAGCGTCTGACGCTGGCCAGCACCGAAGGCAAGATTCAGCTCGCGCTGCGCAATCCGCTCGATCAGGGCTCGCCGATCACGGCGGGCGTGCGGCCAGCGGGTCTGCTCGGCGAAGCGCCTGCCCCGAAGCTGGTTGCACCTGCGCGAGCGCGTTTCGCTCGCCCGGAGGCTCCGGTGCTCGCGGCGGTGCAGGTCGATCCGGCGGTGACGGTTGAGATGATCCGTGGTGACAAGCGGTCCGAAGAAATCGTTCGTTAGGAGGATTACATGAGCCCCAGGCCTGCGCCAGGCGCCCCCCGGCCACTGAGCCCGCTGCGCGCCGTCGCACTATTCGTCATCGTCAGCATGGCGGCCCCGCATGCACAGTCGGTGCAGGGGACGCTCGCGCACAACAACGAGCCGGCACCCGCCGTCGCAACTGAAGCTCGCGGCAGCACGATACAGCTGCTGGTGGGCCGCTCGACCGTCGTGTCGGTGGGGCAGGCCATCACGCGGGTCTCGCTGACGATCCCCAACATTGCCGACGCCATGGTGACGTCCCCGCAGCAGCTCCTGCTGCATGGCAAGGCACCTGGGACCATCTCGATGTTCGTGTGGGACCGCGGCGGCGGCATCTCCCGCTACGAAGTCATCGTCCAGCGCGACCTGAGCGAGCTTGGCGCGCGGCTGTCGCAGCTGTTCCCAGGTGAGAACATCACGGTTGCCAGCAACGGCACGGACGTGGTGCTGTCGGGCTCCGTCTCGGGCAAGTACGCCATGGACAAGGCCGCGGAAGTCGCGGCCGGTTACGTCGAGAAGAAAGAGGATGTCGTCAACCTGCTGAAACAGCAGGAGGGCATGGCGTCCCGGCAGGTGCTTCTGCGCGTCCGGTTCGCAGAGGTCAGCCGGACGGCCCTCACCGAGCTCGGCGTGTCTTTCACCGCGAACGGCGTGGACAACGGCCGCTGGTTCGGGCGGACCACCACCGGGCAATTCGCTGCGCCCCAATGGGACGCGGATGGCAAGTTCGTCTTCAGCGATTTCCTCAACCTGTTTCTCTTCGATGCGAAGAATGAAATCGCCGGTGTGGTCCGGGCACTTCAGAACAAGGGTCTGTTTCAAAGCCTTGCCGAGCCCAATCTGATTGCGGAGGACGGCAAGGAGGCCAGCTTCCTCGCCGGCGGCGAGTACCCCTACCCCGTCGTCCAGGGGCAGGGCGGCGCGACGAGTATTGCGATCCAGTTCAAGGAGTACGGCGTCAGGTTGAACTTCATGCCGACGATCGTCGGGACCGACCTGGTCAAGCTGAAGGTGCGGCCGGAGGTCAGCTCGCTCGACTTCGCGAACGCCGTGACGCTCCAGGGGTTCCGCGTGCCCGCGATCTCGACACGGCGCGCCGAGACCGAAGTGGAGCTGCAGGATGGCCAGACGTTCGCCATCGCCGGCCTCATGAACAACACGGTCACCTCGCAGCTATCGAAGATCCCTGGCATCGGCGACATCCCGATTCTCGGGCTGCTGTTCCAGAGCAAGGCGGCGCGGAAAGACCAGACGGAGCTGGTGGTGATGGTCACTCCGACCATCCTGCGGCGCAATTCCACCGGCGTGTCGTCCACGGTGCCTGACATGGCGGAGCCGATGCTGCCGCCCCTGCAGAAGACGCTGCCTCCGCCCCCACCGTGGAACCGGGATTCGAGGTCGCAGCCGTCGACGGAGCTGGCGCCGGTTCCTGCTGCTCCGAAGCCCGCGGGGGCACCGACGACACCTGGCGATCGCGCCAACACCGTGGCGCCGGCACCTGCCGGCGGCGGCGCCGGTGCCCCGGCGAGCGACGCGCCGGAGCCCGCAACGGATCGGTCACGCAGTGAGGCGCAGCCAGCAGACGAGAAGCTTGCACCGACGCAGGGGACGGCCACCTCGTCACAGAAAGCGACCGAGCGGAAAGCAGCGGAGAAACAGGCGGCAGCTGACCGCGCGGCAGCGAAGCAGGCGGCCCGCGAGGAGCAGGCACGTGCGGCAAAGCAGAGCGCGCTCGATCGCGAGGCGGCGAAGGCGCAGAAGCGGGCCGCCGCCGAGCAGGCCGAACGCGATCGAAAGGCCGCTGCAGCGCAGGCCAAAATCGACGCGAAGAAAGCCGCCGCCGACAAGATCGAGGCCGAGAAAGCTGCCAAGGAGCAGGCGCGACTCGAGGGCGAGCTGCAGAAGCGGCAAGCCGAGGCTGCCGCGCGCCAGGCGGTGATCGACAAGGCACGCGCCGAGGAGATCGCGCGCGCCGAGCAGAAGCTCAGGTCTGCGCAGAAGGAATACGAGTCTGCCCTGGGGCAGAAGCAGAACTGACGGACATCACACGTCGCCGCATCACGAGCCGCATGACCGGCGACGTGACCGGTGACCACAGAGGAGCCCTCCATGAATCCTATGCTCACTCGGCTGCATCGTGACGAGCGTGGCATGTCGCTGGTCTTCGTCGGACTGGGCTTCATGGCATTCCTCGCGGCGGCAACCCTGGCCATTGACGTGGGAATGTTCATGACGGCTCGCACGCAGGCGCAGACGGCAGCGGATGCCGGCGCAATGGCCGGGGCCGTGGCCCTCGCGACCGACGACTACGACAATCGATCCAGCAGCGGTCCGGCCGTGCAGAGCGCGCTGGCGGCAGCGCGACAGAACCAGGTGATGGCGAGTCAGGTGGATATGACAGCGGCTGACGTGACCTTTCCACTCTCGCCGGCGGGCGTGAACAACCGGGTGCGGGTGCAGGTCCATCGCACGGCTGCGAGCGGCGTCTGTCAGGGCTGCAGTGGCGCTGTCCGGACTCTGTTCGGCGGCCTCTTCGGTGTTAGGGAGTGTGGACCTCAACGCGGAGGCGACCGCCGAGGCTCAACCGACGGGCTCGGTCCAGTGTGCCAAGCCATTCGTCATTCCAGACCGGTGGATCGAGCAGACGGGAAATGCCAACTGGTTCGACTTTGTGGACAGCCACAACAACCTGATCGCTAATCCGGACGTCTACCGGCCCGTCACGAGTCCCAACTACACGGGCTACACGCATGACGACATCGGCACCACGATGATGCTCCGCGCGGGCACGGGCAACCAGATTCAGCCCAGCTTCTACTTCTCGTGGTCGATGCCGGAGGACCCCCAGTCCGGCGAGACCGGCGGCATGACCGGTGGCTCTCCCTACGATTGGAATATCGCAAACTGCAACGGGAACACCATCTCCATCGGTGACCTGCTGTTGATGGAGCCGGGCGGGATGGTCGGACCGACCAACTCGGGGATCGACGACCTGATCGCGCGGGATCCGAACGCGCACTGGAATGGTCAGCGGGTGGTCAGCAACTTCCACCCCAGCCCCCGCGTCGCGATCATCCCCATGTATGACCCCGTCTACTACGCGACGGGCGTGCAGCAGGGCCGAAACACGGACCTGAAGGTTGCCAATTTTCTCGGTTTCTTCATCGAATACCGGAGCGGCAACAACGTCTACGGAAAGATCACGCCGGTCGCCGGCGTCGTCAATCCGACTGGCGTCCCCGCTCCGACCGGAGCGTTTCCCACCGTCATTCGTCTCGTGGAGTAGCCATGGCCCAGCTTGCCGCTTTTCTCGTCAGCAGCGACGACGAGTTCCGTCGCGACTTCGGCCGCCTGGTGCGGTCGGGCAGCATCCCGATCGGGATCGTGGACGATGCGCGCGGGCCGGAGCACGTCCAGGCGGACCTCGCGTTCGTGGACATCCGGGGCGACGCACCGGGTGGCATGGGCGCGATCGAGCGGCTTCGTGCGGGCCACCCCGGCGTGCCGATCTTCGCGATCGCGCAATCGAGCGAGCCCGACCTGATCCTGCAGTCGATGCGTGCCGGAGCCAACGAGTTCTTCATGTGGCCGGTGCCGGAAGAACCGTTTCATGCCGCGGTTCGCCGCGCGGCGGCGCGGCGTGAGACCTCGCACAGCGGCGCACAGCAGCCCTCACAGACGCTCGTGTTCTTCGGCGCCAAAGGCGGGGCCGGGACCACGACCGTGGGTGTGAACACGGCGGTCGAGATCTGCCGCCTGACGAAGCGCCCGACGCTGATCCTCGACTTGAAGCCGTGCTTCGGCGAGGTAGCCCTCTTCCTCGGCATGCGTCCACGCTTCACGGTGCTCGATGCAATCGACAACCTGCATCGGCTGGACCGGGATTTTCTGCGGGAGCTGGTCGCGAAACACAAGTCCGAGCTCGAGATCCTTGCCGGGTCCGAGCAGGCCGATCGGCCGTCGGCAGCGGACGCGGGCGCGATCGAGGAGCTGTTCCGGGTACTCGGCCGCGCGTACGACTACGTGATCGTCGATGCGGGGAATGCGCTCAACTCGTGCTCGATCGGGGCGCTCTACGCTGCCGACACGCTCTTCGTCGTGGTCACCCCGGACGTGCCGTCCGTGCGCAACGCTCAGCGGCTGATCGAGCGCGTGCGTCAGTTGGGCGTCGGCGGCGAGCGGGTTCGCGTCCTGCTCAACCGGGCCGGGGCACCGGGCGTGACCGCGACCCAGATCCAGACGGCGCTCGGGTATCCGGTGCACCACACGTTTCCGAACGACTACGGCACGGTCGCCGCCGCGCTCAACTCGGGCGTACCGCTCGCGCTGTCGAACGGCTCGGAGATGTCCGCGCAGTTCGGCCGATTCAGCCGGGCGATTACTTCGCCTGGCGATTCGCAGGATGCGGAGGCAACACAGAAGAAGAAGTCGGCGCTGAGTTTCAGTTTCTTCAGCTTGTAGGCGGTTCTCGCGGGACGAATCCCGCCGGCGCAGAAAAAAGGTAGACCTTGCCATGTCGACGGCTTCCATCATCCCACCGCCAGCCGGTGGCTCTTCGGGCCCCAAGCCCTCCACGCCGGCTGCCGCGGCGCCGGGGCGTGTTGCGCGCCAGGATCCGCCGCGCCCGCAATACATCCAGCTGAAGGGGAACGTTCACAAGAAGCTGCTGAACCGTCTCAACCTCGAGGCGCTCGCCTCCGTCGACCGTGCCCGGGCGGAGGGCGACATCCGGACGCTGCTGTTCGAACTGCTCAGCGAGGAGAGCCAGCCGCTGACGATGGCGGAGCGCGAGCAGATCCTCAGCGACATCCTCGACGAGGTCTTCGGCCTCGGGCCGCTCGAACCGCTGCTGCGCGACCCGACCATCAACGACATCCTGGTGAACACGTACAAGCAGGTGTACGTCGAACGGCACGGCGTACTCGAGCGGGTGCCCGGAACGTTCCAGGACGACAAACACCTGATGCGCGTCATCGACCGCATCGTGAGCGCCGTTGGCCGGCGCGTGGACGACAGTTCGCCGATGGTGGACGCGCGCCTTGCCGACGGCTCGCGCGTGAACGCGGTCATCCCTCCGCTTGCCGTGGACGGCCCGCTGCTCTCGATCCGCCGGTTTCCAAAGGACCGCCTGAAGGCGGACGACCTCGTGGGATTCCGGGCGCTGACGCGGCCGATGCTGGACTTTCTCAGCGCGTGCGTGAAGTCGCGGTTGAACGCGATCATCAGCGGCGGCACGGGCGCCGGCAAGACCACGCTGCTGAACGTGATGTCCAGCTTCATTTCCGACCGCGATCGCATCGCGACCATCGAAGACGCCGCCGAGCTGCAGCTGCACCAGGAGCACGTGGTGCGAATGGAAACGCGGCCTCCGAACGTGGAGGGAAAGGGCGCCGTCAAACAGCGGCAGCTCGTCATCAATGCCCTTCGTATGCGCCCCGACCGCATCGTGGTCGGGGAGGTGCGCGGCGAAGAGGCGCTCGACATGCTGCAGGCGATGAACACCGGCCACGACGGGTCGCTGACCACCGTTCACGCCAACACCCCGCGTGACGCGCTCGCGCGTATCGAAACCATGATCGCGATGGGCAACGTCAACCTGCCCGAGAAGGCCATGCGGCAGCAGATCGCCGCGGCCGTGCAGGTTGTGGTGCAGCAGACCCGCATGTCTGACGGCTCGCGAAAGGTCACGAGCATCGCGGAGATCACGGGCATGGAAGGGGACGTGATCACGATGCAGGAGATCTTCCTCTTCGAGAAGGTGGGCGTGACGCAGGACGGCAAGGTGATCGGGCGCTTTCGCGCAACCGGCGTGCGCCCGAAATGCGCCGACCGCATCAAGGCGGCCGGTATCCACCTGCCTGCGGACATGTTCGAAGGGGTTACGGAGGTACGGTGATGCGAAACCTGTTGCCCCTCGTCATGTTCATGGTGGGCGCCGGCGTGATCGTCGGCGGCTACGCGCTGATCGTCTGGCTGCCCGTGCGGCTGGCACAGCGGCGCATCGAAGCCCGCGTCGCCGGGCTCAGCCTGGCGCCGAGCGAGCCCGATGACGCCCCTGCCGCTGCGTCGATTCTGAAGCGCCAGGTGATCGGAGCCGTGCCCATTCTCGACCGGCTCGCCGCACGGATGCGCTGGGGAAGAGGCCTCGCGGATCTCATCAACCAGTCAGGGTCCGAGGTCGGTGTCAGCACCATCCTGGTCCTGTCCGTCGGTCTTGGTCTCGTGATCGGCCTGATCGCAGCGGTCGCGTCGCGCCAGCCCTGGGCCCTGCTGCCTGGCGGTCTCGCCGGCGCGGCTGCGCCCTTCCTGGTGCTGATGCGCAAACGGACCCGTCGAATGGCCCGCTTCGAGGAACAGTTCCCCGAAGCTCTCGATCTGCTCTCACGCGCCATCCGGGCCGGGCATGCGTTCACGACCGCGATGGGCATGGTGGCCGACGAGGCGCCGGACCCGATCGGTCCCGAGTTCAAGAAGACGTTCGAGGAGCAGAACTTCGGCATCTCCCTCAAGGACGCCCTCGCGAACCTCGCCGAGCGCATGCCGCTCATCGACGTGCGGTTCTTCGTCACGGCCGTCCTCATCCAGCGCGAGACGGGCGGCAATCTCTCGGAGATTCTCGACAACCTCTCGCACGTGGTTCGGGAGCGGTTCAAGATCCTCCGACAGGTACGCGTCTACACCGCCCACGGCCGGATGACGGGGTACGTGCTGATGGCCTTGCCGGCGGCGCTCGCCATCGCCCTGTCCTTCATAAACCCCGAGCACATGGCCCTGCTGTTCGAGGAGCGCATGGGGCAAATGATGATCCTGGGCACCATCATTCTCCAGGCGACGGGCTACTTCTGGATTCGACAGGTCGTCAAGATCGAGGTGTGAGATGGTGGTGATCCTCTCGGTAACGGTATTCCTGGTCGCGACGGCACTCCTCGCCTTCGCGGGTGTTCGCTTGGTCACCGCCCGGGACGTCGATCTCGACCAGCGGCTGCAGGATGTGATCGTTGCGAATGTTCGTGAAGAGGTGCCTTCGCGCGGAGGGCAGCTGAAAGCCTTCTTCACGAGGCTGGGCGCGCGCGCACCACGGCTGTCGTCCGAGATCGGCAAGGTCCGCCAGCGCCTCATCGAGGCCGGGTACCGCAACGACGAAGCGCTCACGGTGTTCTACGGCATCCGGTTCAGCGTGGCCATCGTCGTATTTCTGCTGCTGGCGAGCCCGCTCATCTTCAAGCCAAACATCATGATTGCGCTTGCGGGGAGCCTGCTCGGATACGTCATGCCCGGGATGGCGCTCGCCCGGATGGCGAGGCGCCGGCAGCATGCCATCCAGCTGTCGCTGGCCGACGCCGTCGACCTGCTCGTGGTCAGCGTCGAAGCCGGTCTCGGCCTCGACCAGGCGCTGCTGCGCGTCGGCACCGAGCTCGCGGCCACGCACCCGGCATTGTCGGAGGAAATCCGCCTCGCCACGCTGGAGCTCCGCGCCGGCAAAGGCCGGGCGGACGCGCTCAGGAATCTTGCCAACCGCACCGGGCTCGAGGACATCGGCTCGCTGGCGACAATGCTCATTCAGACCGATAAGTTCGGCACCAGCGTGGCGACGTCGCTGCGGGTGCACTCCGAGGTGCTGCGCACGAAACGCCGCCAGCGAGCCGAGGAAGCGGCGGCCAAGACGGGAGTCAAGATGGTGTTCCCGCTGGTCTTCTGCATCTTCCCGGCGATCTTCGTCGTGGCCATCGGCCCGGCGGCCATCGCTTTCGTTCAGGTGCTCATGCCGATGAGTCAGAAGTAGCCGACTCGAAACGCCGCGTTCCGCATTCCGAACCGAAGGTGTTGTGGTGAGTGAAACAGTTGCTCCGGTGATCGAGCGGCGTGCGCCTGTGCCCGAGGCGCCTGCGACGTTCGAAGCCACGGGCCTGACCCTGGAGCAGCTGCGGCAGCTGTTCGTAAAGACGCTCTACACAGGCGAGGCCACGGGACTGGCGCTGGCCGATCGGATGCGGCTGCCGTTCGCGTTGCTCGAGCAGATCGTGGAGCATGTGCGGCTCGAAAAGCTGGTGGAGGTGCGGGGGTCGTCCGGTGGCGGGAGCGCCGGCTACAAATACGGTCTAACGGACCTGGGCCGTGATCGCGGGGCGCAGTACCTCGACGCCAACCAGTACATCGGCCCCGCCCCGGTGCCGCTGGCTCAGTACTGCACGTATGTGCGGCACGGGCGCGATACGCGCGGCTTCCTGGATCGTACGCGCCTCGGCGAGGGGTTCACGCATCTGATCGTCGCACCCGACACGCTCGAGCAGCTTGGACCGGCCGTGAACTCCGGCAAAGCGATCTTCATCTACGGGCCGCCCGGGAACGGCAAGACGGTGCTTGCCGAGGGGGTCGGCCGCGCCTTGGGCGGCGACATGTTCGTGCCGCACGCCATCGACATCGATGGCCAGGTGATCACGGTGTTCGATCCGGTGAACCACGTCAGGCTCGACGACCCGGTGGACAGCGGGCCCAGCATCATCAAGAACGCCCAGCCGGACCGGCGGTGGGTCCGTATCAAGCGGCCCGTGGTCACTGTGGGCGGCGAGCTGACGCTCGAGATGCTCGACCTGAGCTTCAACGAGATCTCGAAGTTCTACGAGGCGCCGCTGCAGCTGAAAGCGAACGGCGGCGTGTTCGTGGTGGACGACTTCGGGCGGCAGCGCATCCGTCCGCGCGACCTCCTCAACCGGTGGATCGTCCCGCTCGAGAGCCGCGTCGACTACCTCACGCTGCACACCGGGAAGAAGTTCGAGCTCCCGTTCGACGTGCTCATCGTGTTTGCCACGAACCTGAATCCGGAGTCACTCGCCGACGAAGCGTTCCTGCGGCGCATCCCGTACAAAATCTACGCCAAGAACCCGACTCCGGAGGAGTTCTCGCAGATCTTTGCGCTCAACTGCCGCAAACGAAACCTGGTGTTCGATCCCGTCGTGATCGAGTACCTCGTGCGGCGCTACTACGAGCCTCGGGCGATCGAGATGCGCGCATGCCAGCCGCGCGATCTTATCGAGCAGGTCGTCAATCTGTGCCGGTACGACGGCCGGGAGCCGGTGATCAGCCGCGATCTGCTGGACAAGGCATGCGCCAGCTACTTTCTCGACGAGCACGTTGCACGCGCGGCGCCGGCACGGCCCCGAAGGCCCGCGCGTCCTCGCGCACCTCGCGCAGCGGCCAAGGAAGCCGTGGAATGGCCAGCGTGAGCCCGACCGCCACGTGCGCCGGCGCGCCGGTGGCGCGCCTCGGGCGACGGGCGTGGCCGCGTGTCCAGGAGCGCACCGGCGAGTTCATCGCGCGTGCGTTCATCAGCAGCCTCTTCGTTGTCCTTGCCACGAGCGTTGCGTCGGAGTTCCTGCGCACCGGGCACGTGACCGGATTGCTGCTGCTGGTCAGCGAGGCTCTCGTAGTCGTGCTGACCGCCATCAGACGGCCGGCGGCGGTGGTAGACCGTACGTGGCACGCCCGGGCCATCGCCGCCGCCTCGATCGTCGGTGTGCCGCTCATCCGGCCCGTCGGCGAGGCACTCGTGCCCGATGTGTATACAGCCCTCGCCTGCGGGGTCGGGTTGCTCCTCGTCATCACGGGCAAGGTCACGCTCGGTCGCAGCTTCGGGTTGATGCCCGCCCACCGCGGCCTCGTGCATACGGGCATCTACCGCTGGATGCGGCACCCGATCTATGCGGGATATCTCGTGACCCACGTCGCCTTCCTGGTCGCACATCCCGTGCTGTGGAACGTGCTCCTGCTGGTCGTCAGCGACCTCTCCCTGCTGATCCGCGCGGTGTACGAGGAACGGACGCTCGCCGGCGATCCCGAGTACGTCGGGTACATGGAGCGCGTGCGGTGGCGTGTTCTCCCAGGCGTGTTCTGAACGGCTCGCTGCCGTCACGCGAGCAGCCAAAGAAGCCAGCGAGTTCAGAGGCTGTGTTCACCCGGCTGATGACTGCAAAACGGCTCCGCGTCTATGCCTCGGTGCTGGCTGTCACGCTCTGGTCGGTCTGGTTGATCGATATGAGCGGGGCTGGTGTCGTTGACCGTCTCGGAAAAGTCAAAGGCACGGACTTTCTGCAGTTCTATGTCGCGGGAACCCTGGTTCGGGACGGTCGTACCGATCTCCTGTACGACGTGCGCGCCAGCTACGCGAGAGCGCAGGCCGTAGCCGGAACTTCACACGAGACGCTGTTCCTGCCTGTTCAGAGCCCGCAAACGGCGCTCGCGTTCGCCACGGTGGCCGGGTTGCCTTACACCTCGGCGCTGACGATCTGGTTCGCCGTCACTTTTCTCCTCTACGGTGGGGCCTGCTGGCTCACCTGGAGATCGTGTGCCGCACTGCGCGGTTACCCGGCCGAGACGGCCGTGGGCTGCGCGGCATTTCCGGCCCTGTACAGCACCGTCCTGCACGGCCAGATTTCCTGTGTTGCGGTGCTCTGCTTCGCGGTGGCCGCAGTCGCACTCTGGCGGGGCCACCGACTGGTTGCAGGCCTCGCACTGGGTTGTCTCATATTCAAGCCGCACTGGGTGCTTGCGGCTGGCGCCGTGTTCGTCGTAGCGCGCGAAGCGCGCGTGGTCGTCGGCATCGTGGCAGCAGCCGCCGCCCAGGTTGGAGTCGCGTACGTGCTGATGGGAGCCGGGGTGATGGACGCGTACTTCTCGATGCTCCGCTCCCTCCCGCAGTTCGCGCATCTGCTCGAGCCGCGCCCGGGCAACACTTTGAAGGGGTTCTTCTCGGCATTGGTGCCCTGGGAGACGGGCGCTCTGGCGCTCTACGCCGTCGCGACGGTGGTGACCGTGTGGATAACCGCGGCGCTATGGCGAACGAACGCACGGTTCGAAATCCGGTTCTCTGCGGTGCTGCTCGCCATCGTGCTCATCAGTCCGCACGCGTTCGAGTACGATCTGATTCTTCTCGCACCTGCCTATCTGCTGCTTGCCAACTGGAGAGCCGGGGCGCGGGACGACGACGGTGGGTCGCCGCTGATGGCGTGGGCCTCGGCTGCGCTCTTCGTCGCACCGTTGATGACGGGCCTTCCGTCGGTGCTCCGTCTCCAGTTCTCCGTCTCTGCAATGGTGATGATGCTGGTCAGCCTGTGGCTGATCGCACGCCCTCGGCTGACCCTGAACGGCCAGCGCGAACATCGCGCAATCTCACCGAAGCTGACCGGCTCCCTCGCAACGCCGCCTTGAACCGGCCGCGTGGAGCGGCGCGAAGCCGGCATCTCGGAGCTACAGGGCGACGACCGCCCCATTCCACTCCGCCGGCTGCTGATCGGACCGGAACCACCTGTTCAGATCGACCACGACGCTGTCGCCTTCGCGGCGGACGGCAAAACGATCCATGTTCCGCGTGGCGCGGCCCGAGATGAAGGTGCCGTCCGGCTGGTACTTCGACTCGTGTCGGGGGCACTGGAAGCGGACGTCCTGCTGGCGCCAGCGGAGCGCCGTGTTCTCGTGCGGACAGGCGAGCGCAAAGACATACACGCGGTTCTGATGCCGGACGAGGATCACCTGCGTGTCACGATCAATCGTGACGCCGTCGGTTGCGGGGAGCGGGTATGTACGCTCATCCGGGTTCGCGCCAGTTCCCGGCCTCTCTCCGATCGAGAGGGCTTCTGCGTCTGGTCCCAGCTCGGACGCGACCGCCGCTGCGAGGGCGGCGGACGAGATCTGCCCCAGGAAGCCGCGCCGCGAGGTCCGGGTGCAGTCCGCGCAGGCCTGCGGTGAATGCTCGGACAAGACGGTGAGGTTGCGCGTGTTCGCCATCTGGCGCTCCATCCTCAAGCAGCCGCCGTCAGCCAGGTGCCCGCGAGCAGTGCGGATAGCCAGAGCACCACGCTTGTCGCCGAGATCATCCGCAGTCGCGCCCAGGCCCGGTCGCGGGTGCTACCGGCGGCGGCACGTTCGGTGAGCACCAGCACGGCTCCGTTCATCAGCAGCAATCCGACGATGCCCATCTTGGTCCAGAACAGCCGCGAGCTCAGGTAGGTCTCGAGATCCGCGGTGGCCATCAGCAGTCCCGTCAGGGCCGTCAGCATGAGCGCCGGAACGACGATCCGGTGAGACGCGCCCGCCAGCGTCAGTGCCGTGTGGCGCGCCTCCGTGTCCCGGCTCACCGCCGCCAGCAGGTGCCGATCGGCGACCAGCGCGGTGCCGCCGCCCACGAGCACGCCCGCGAGGTGGAGAAACCGGACCGTGACCGACACCGCCTGGTGGTCGCTGTAGAACGCAGACCACCAGGTGAGGGCAGCGGACGTGAAGGCGGGTGGGCCCATCACCTACCTCGTGAGCAGCATGAAGACATAGCTGGCGACCGCCACGCCCATGGACGTGAGCGCCACCGCCCGGTGTGTCGACCGGTCGCCGCTGCCATCTTCGCCGGGGGCGAGCATGGCGGTAGCAAGGAACCCGGCGTCGGCGCCGAGCATCAAGATTCCGTGTGTGAGCCGGCGGCCGCGACGATATGGATCCTTGCGGCCCTCCCACAGGTTCCAGACGCCCGTCACGGTATTGATCGCGAAGAGCGTGCCGATGCTGCTGCCGACCACGACGTGCGCGGTGTGCTTGCCTTCCGTGGAGTTGGTGTAGAGGCTGTCGCCGAGCGCGACCTGCGTGACGAAGAGCGGTACCATCGCCAGGCTTGCGTAGACATGGATCTTGCGTCGCGTATAGTACGCCTCGCTGTACTCGAACGCGACCGGTCGCGGGCGCGGTGCGGGCTGGTCTTGCGCGAGTGCGGGCAGAGTGGCCGGCAGTGTCAGGACGGCGGCGGCGGCCCTGTCAGTCGCACCGCTCAGATCGACTCGCCAGCCGGCGCCGGTCACATAGCCGGGCGCCGTCGCCTCTGCGATCAAGCCGGCCGGTGTTGTGCTCACCCCCTGCGGTTCACCCGCCGGGCCGGGCGCGTCCTGCGCGAGCACCGGGCAGGGCAGCAGGGCGGCTATCGCCAGGGCCGTGGTGGCAATCGTCGCTCGAACACGCATGAACAACTCTCCTGAATGTGACTGCGCAGCCCATGGCATTCGAGGCAACGCCCATGCCGCGACGCCGGGTGGCTCGTTTGTGTGACCCCACGCTGAGGCGGTGTCGGAAATCGCCCAGAACAGACGGTCCCCGGCGCATGAGATCCTGGCAAGCGCCTGGCGTTCACGTCAAACGTCGCGCCCGGCGTCTTTCGAGACCTGTAAGTGCTCTCGATTTGCGACAGGAGGTCGTGAGAGCCGCGGCGAATGGAAACTCTCGACGGCAGGGCAGATGCGGGCGCACACGGGTCGCGTCCCAGCTCATGGGCCCGAGAGCGTTGCGATCGTGGCGCCGAGGTGCGAGTCGGGCGCGTCGCGGAACTCCACCACGAGCGGGTGGCGTTCGAGCGCGGCCTGCACGATCCCGCGCTGCACCCCGGTGCCGCGACCGTGCACGAGGCGAACCTCACGAATGCCTGCCGCGTGGGCGGCAGTGACGTACTCCTCGACCACCGACTTTACGTCGCGTGGATGGAACGCGTGGAGATCGAGCGCCGCCTCGATGGGAAGTCGAACGGGCTCGTCCACGTCAGCCCTCGCGTTCGTACCGGGCTGTGATGACCGTCTTGATGCCCCCCCGGGGCGTGAAGTCGCCGACGATCGTCATGCGCTCCGGGGCGCATGCGGCCACGAGCGTGTCGAGAATCTCGTTCGTGACGCTCTCGTAGAAGATTCCGCGGGTGCGAAAACCGACCAGGTAATACTTCAGTGACTTCAGCTCGATGCAGGTGTCACCGGGCACGTAGGTGATGCGAATCGTGCCAAAATCAGGCAGTCCTGTCTTCGGGCAGATCGACGTGAACTCGGGACAGTCAATCGCGATTTCGAACGGGCGGCCCGGCCTGGGATTGGGAAAGGTCTCGAGTTCGGTACTTGACATCGCCCCGAAATTCTAGCATCCACGGGCGAAAAATAACGATTTCCGGCGCCCGCAGCATTGACACTCGCGTGAATCGCGCGCTAGGATACGCCGGATTTCGGCAATGGTTCCGCACTGTTCGCTTCGCGCGCGACCTGTCGCGGCTGAACGAAAGCGCGCTAGTAGTCAGGGGGAGGCACATGGTTGAAGCCCGCCGCATGGGCAAATCGGAACTCTTCTCGCATTTCGCCGAGCGCTTCGAGATCAAGCGCACGCAGGCACGCGAGTTTTTCGACGAGCTGGCCACCCTCGCCGAAAAGGAGCTCAAGCGCTCCAGTGAGTTCACGCTGCCCAACATGGTGAAGCTCGTCGTCCAGAAGCGGAAGGCCCGGATGGGCCGAAACCCCGCCACCGGCGACGCGATCAAAATCCCGGCGAAGACGGTCGTCAAGGCCCGCATCGCCAAGCCGCTGAAGGACGCCGTCCTGCCGCGGAAGTGACGGTACCGTGCGGCCGGGGCATGCAGTCCCGGCCGCACGGGCAAGCGTTACACGCCGCGCAGCTTCTTCGCGAGCTCGCGCACGTCGAGCCGTTCCATCTTGAACTTCAGCGTCGAGAGCGGCAGGCCCAGGTGCCGTGCCGTGCCCGTCACGTTCCAGCCGTTCTTCTCGAGCGCCCGCAGGATGAAGTTGCGCTCGAAGTGCTTGCAGGCTTCATCGAAGAGGCGTTCGGCCGACTCCGGCTGCGCATCGAGCTGCGCGAAGAGAAACTCGAACGGCAGGTCCTCCTCGGTCAGCCATTCCTTGTCGGTGATCGCCACGAGCCGCTCGATCAGGTTCTCGAGCTCCCGGATGTTGCCGGGCCACCAGTAGGCCTGCAGCGTGCGGATCATGCCTTCGGAGAGGCCGCGGATGTCTTTGCGGAAGCGGGTGCTGTAACGCCGCAGGAAGAAGCGCGCGAGCTCGGGGATGTCCTCCGCGCGCTCACGCAGCGGCGGAACCTTCAGCCGCACCACGTTCAGCCGGTAGAACAGATCCTCCCGGAAGCGGCCCTCTTTCATCGCCTTGTCCAGGTCCACGTGGGTCGCGGCGATGAGCCGGAAATCCGTCTTCACCGGGCGCGGGCTGCCGATGCGCTCGACTTCGCCTTCCTGGATCGCGCGCAGCAGCTTGGCCTGCAACTCGGTGCGGAGGTCGCCGATCTCGTCGAGAAACAGCGTGCCGCCGGAGGCAAGCTCGAATTTGCCGATCTGCTGCCGGATGGCGCCGGTGAACGAGCCCTTCTCATGGCCGAAGAGCACGCTCTCCACGAGCTCACGCGGAATCGCCGCGAGGTTCACGGCAACGAACGGACCGTCGGGCCTCTCGGACCCGCGGTGGATCAGCCGCGCCAGCAGTTCCTTGCCCGTGCCGCTCTCGCCGAGAATGAGGACCGTGGCCGAGAGCTTCGCCACCCGCTGCACGAGATCGAGGATGCCGCGCGTGTTCGGGCTCGGACCCGCGACGAACTCGCGATCCGTGGACTCGTCGACCTCCGTCTGCAGGCGCAGCACCTGGCGGCTGAGATCCTGGCGCTCCACCGCGTGCCCGACCAGGGCGCGGATCTCGTCGCGCCGGACATTCTTCGTGACGAAGTGGAACGCACCGAGCTTCATCGCTTCGACCGCCGAGGCGACATCCGCTGCGGCCGACGTCACGATCACTTCGGCGCCGGGATAGTTCTCGCGGAGGATGCGCAGCAGCTCGAAGCCGGAGATGCCGGGCTGCCGCACGTCGACCAGCGCGACGTCCACTTCGTCGCGGATCAGCAGCGCCAGCGCACCTTCGGCGCTTGCGGCGCGCATGACGCGGTAGTCCTCGCGCAGCGCGTCGTGGAACGACTCGCGCGCCAGTTCGTCCGCGTCGACGACGAGCAGGGTCTTCTGGCGTGTGGACACCGGGGGCTCGGAACGGTCGTAGTGTAGCGCACGCACGCGCCGCGGCACTGATAAACGGCTCTGGGCGCTTGGCGCTGGGCGACGATGGTGGAGCTGCGACCCGCATCCGCCATCCACTCGCCGCCCAGTACCCCTGCTGGCGCCCAGCGCCTCCGCGCGGTTGACACCCCGTCCGAGGCGCGGATAACGTACGGCCTTCGTGGGCTGTTCAGGGAGCGTCGCAGGTGACGGTGTGGTTGGCCATCGGGCTCGTGCTCGTGCTCGTGCTCGCGCTCGCGGCGTGGATGCGGGCGCGCGGCCTGGCCAGACGTCTCGACACGCTGACGCAGCAGGTCCTGGGAGCTTCGCTACCAGCACGGTCAACTGCGCGCGGACGTCAAGCGGCTGACGCCCGAGGCCGACCCGCTCGAACCCGCGTCGGCGGCTGAAACGCCGCCGCAGACCTTCATTCCGTTGTCGTCCTTGAAGCGGTGAGCACAAGGCGGCCGCCCCTTACCGAAACGACCGTTCCGTCGCCCATCGGGAGCATCTGTGGCACAAGCGTTCGACCTCGTCGTGGTGGGCTCCGGTACGGGCGGTTACGTTGCCGCCATCCGTGCTGCGCAGCTCGGACTGAAGACCGCCGTCGTCGAACGCCAGCCGGCGCTTGGTGGCACCTGCCTGATCTGGGGATGCATTCCGACGAAGGCGCTGCTCGAGCACGCGCACGCCTACAAGATCGTGCAGCAGTCGAAGGAGTGGGGCATCGTGCTTGGCGACGGCGCGCCATCGGTCGACGTGGCACAGGTGCACGCCCGCAAGGACAAGATCGTCACCGGGCTGACGAAGGGGATCGAATACCTGTTCAAGAAGAACGGGATTGCGTGGATCAAGGGAACTGCGCGTCTGCTCGGCAACGGCAAGGTCGCAGTGACGGGTGAGCAGGAGCAGGAGCTGCAGGCGAAGGAAATCGTCGTCGCGACCGGCTCGCAGCCGCGCGGGGTGCCGGGAATCGAGATAGACCGGCACCGGATCATCACGAGCGACGAGGCTATTCACCTGAAGGAAATCCCGAGATCGATGGTGATTCTCGGCAGCGGCGCCGTCGGCGTGGAGTTCGGCTCAATCTTCAACCGGTTCGGCACGAAGGTCACCATCCTCGAACTGCTGCCGCGCCTGGTGCCCGTCGAGGATGAAGCGGTCTCCGCCGAATTGCAGAAGTCATTCAGGAAGCAGGGCATCACGGCGCATACGGGCGCCAGGGTCACGGCGGCGCGCGTGAACGGTGACGCCGTGCAGATCGAGGCCGAGTTGTCCGGCGGCAAGACCGAGTCGTTCGCGGCCGACTACCTGCTGATGGCGACGGGACGCGGCCCCGTGACGGAAGGGCTCGGCGTTGAGGATGTCGGCCTCGCGCTGGAACAGGGATACGTGGTCGTGGACGACCTGTACCGCACGAACGTCCCCGGCATCTCCGCCATTGGCGATGTCATCACTGTCGACGGGGCCCCGCATCCGCAGCTGGCGCACGTCTCGTCGGCAGAGGGCATCCTCGTGGCAGAACGGCTGGCCGGCGAAGAAGTACGGCCACTCAACTACGATCACGTGCCCGGCTGCACCTACTGCGATCCAGAGATCGGCAGCGTGGGATTGACCGAGGCTCGGGCGCGGGAGCGTGGCTACGACGTGCGCGTCGGCAGCTTCCCGTTCAGTGTGCTCGGCCGCGCGCGAATGGCGAACGAGACCGAGGGCTTCGTGAAGATCGTGGCCGACACGAAGTACGACGAAGTGCTCGGCGTGCACATCATCGGCCCGCGTGCGACGGAGCTCGTCGCCGAGGCAGTGCTCGCGTTGCGCCTCGAGTGCACGGTTGAAGAGCTCATTCGCACGATTCACGCGCATCCGACGATGTCGGAAGCCGTCGGCGAGGCGGCGCATGCTACGCACGGTGTTGCGATACATGTGTGACCGTTTCAGGCGGCGGGCTGCAGGCGGCACGCTGCAGGCGGAGTCCGGCACGGACTTCGGCCTGATGCCCGGAAGGCCTGTAGCCTACTGCCCGAAGCCTGCAGCCCGATAATGCTCCCCCGTCCACAACTCCTGGATCTCTACTACTACATCCGCCTCACGCGGGACATCGAGGAGCGGTTGGTGCTGCTGTACCGCCAGTCGAAGGTGGTGGGCGGCCTGTACCGCAGTCTCGGTCAGGAAGGCGAGTCCGTTGCCTCGGCGTATGCGCTTGGTGCGGAAGATGCGGTAGCGCCCCTCATCCGGAACCTCGGATCGATTGTCGCGATCGGAGTGCGGCCGCGCGACATCTTCGCGCAGTACATGGCCCGCGGCGCGTCCCCGACGCGGGGACGCGACCTGAACGTGCACTTCTCTCACATCCCGCGTCCGGGCAGCGGCGAGCGGACGCTCATCGGTCCTGTCAGCATGCTGGGCGATCTCATTCCCGTGATGGCGGGCTTCGGACTGGGCGCCCGTCTGCAGGGACGGCAGGTCGTCACGATGACCTACATCGGCGACGGCGGCACGAGCACCGGCGCCTTCCACGAGGGCCTGAACTTCGCGGCCGTGCAGAAGCTCCCGCTCGTGCTCATCGCTGAAGACAACAAGTATGCCTACTCGACCCCCATCTCCCAACAGATGGCGATCTCCCGGATCGATCAGCGTGCAGAGGCATACGGCGTTCCTCACGAGATGATCGACGGGACCGACGTGCCTGCGGTGTACGATTCAGCCCGGCGCGCCATCGAGCGTGCGCGCGCGGGCGGGGGACCGACCCTCATCGGCGTGGACGTGATGCGCATGAAGGGGCACGCCGAGCACGACGACGGGCGCTACGTGCCCAGGGCACTGCTCGAGGCGTGGCGCGAACGGGATCCGCTGGCGCGATATCGGGGCTGGCTGCTGTCCGAGGGGGTCGCCAGCGGCGCGGAGATCGACGATATCGACGGCATGACGCACGGGTATGCCGAAGAGGAAGCGCAGATAGCCGAAGCGTCGCCCATGCCGGACCCTGCCGATGCCGGTCGCGGCGTGTGGTCGGGCGACGAACTGTTCCTGCCGCGGCTCGAGATCGTCAAGTCCCCGTTCGCCGAGGTCTGATGCAGGCCACCTATCTGGAGGCGATTCGCCAGGGCCTGGGCGAGGAGATGGGACTCGACCCGCGGGTGTTCATCATCGGGGAGGATGTCGGGGCTTACGGCGGCGCCTTCAAGGTGACTGAAGGTCTGCTGGAACGGTTCGGGCGCGAGCGCGTCATCGACACACCGATCTCCGAGACGGCAATCATCGGCGCGGCGATCGGCGCGGCCTACGCGGGCATGCGGCCCGTGGCGGAGATGCAGTTCATCGACTTCCTCGCGTGCGGGTTCAACATCTTCACGAACTTCGCGGCGCGCAGCCGCTACCGATGCGGTGCCGGCGTGCCGCTCGTGGTCCGCGGCCCGTGCGGCGGCGGGGTGGGAGGCGGCCCGTTCCACTCGGCCAACCCGGAAGCGAGTTACCTCAACACCCCGGGGCTGAAGATCGTGGAGCCCTCGACGGCCCACGATGCGAAGGGCCTGATCAAGGCCGCGATCCGGGACGATGATCCGGTGCTCTTCCTGGAGCACAAGTTCCTGTACCGCCGTATCAAGGATGACGTGCCCGCGGACGATTACATCGTCCCGATCGGGAAGGCAGCGATACGGCGCCCGGGGACGCATCTGTCGATTGTCACATTCGGGGCGATGGTCCACGTAGCGATGGACGCGGCGGAGCAGCTGGCGGCGGCCGGGATAGACGCCGAAGTGATCGATCTGCGCACGCTTGCGCCGCTCGACAAGGAGACGGTGCTCGCCTCGATCGCGAAGACGAGCCGTGCGCTGATCCTGCACGAGGCGCCCCGCACCGGCGGGATCGGCGGCGAAATTGCGGCTACGATCGCCGAAGAGGCCTTCGAGTACCTGGACGCGCCCGTGACGCGGCTGGCCTCGCTCGACACGACCGTGCCATACAGCCCGCCGCTCGAAGCCGCCTTCCTGCCGAACGCCGCCCGGGTGGTGGAAGCCGCAAGGCGATTGGCGGAATACTAGAGCTAGAGCCCGCGCTCGAGCCTGGACCCTGAGCGGACCCCGCCAGGCCGGGAGCCCGCAGGCGACAAGGATCACCCTATGTCCACTCCAGTGTTGATGCCGCAGATGGGCGAGTCGATTGCCGAGGGCACGATCGTCCGCTGGATCAAGAAGGTTGGAGAGACGGTCGATCGGGACGAGCCGCTGTTCGAGATATCGACGGACAAGGTTGACGCCGAGATCCCATCACCCGCGGCCGGTGTGCTCGCCGAGATCAAGGTCAAGGAAGGGGAAACGGTCGCCGTCAACAGCGTCGTAGCCACCATTGGAGCGCAGGGCCAGGCGCGAGAACAAGGGGAGGCGCGCACCGCTGGCCCGGAGGCCCCTCCGGCCGCTGCTGCCGACGCTGCCTCTCCACCTGTGACGGCGGCGCAGCCGCAGCCGGACGGCTCGCCGTCGCCGCAGAGTACGCCGGCCCGGACCGACGCTCCGGCTCGTTCCGCCGCAGCCTCGGGAGGCCCGGCCGCAGCACCGGCCTCCGGGATCGAACGTTCGACGAACGGCGAGGGCGTTCTGTCGAAGGACGAGCAGCGCCGCGCCAAGTCGTCGCCGCTCGTGCGCAAAATCGCAAAGGAGCATCAGATTGACATCCGCGGTCTGCAGGGCTCCGGCGTGGGTGGGCGCGTGACCAAGCACGACATCCTCGGTTTCATCGAGCACGGGGCTGCCGCGGCGTCCGCCCCGACGGCGTCGAGCGCACCTGCGAGCCGGGCAGACGGTCACACCCCGCTGTTCAAGGCCGGTGAGTCGGTGGAAATCGTGCCGATGAGCGTGATGCGGCGGAAGATCGCGGAGCACATGGTTGTGAGCCGGCGCACCTCCGCTCACGTGCACTCGGTGTTCGAGGTGAACTTCTCGCGGGTTGCGCAGCTGCGCGATCAGAAGAAAGCGGAGTACGAGCGCTCAGGCGCGAAGCTCACGTACATGTCGTTCATCACCAAAGCCGTGGTCGACGCGCTCCGCGCAGTGCCCATCGTCAATGCGTCTCTCGACGGCGACAACGTCGTCTACAAGAAGGAGATCAACATCGGGATTGCGGTGGCGCTCGACTGGGGGCTCATCGTACCAGTGCTGAAGAACGCAGACGAGAAGAACCTGCTCGGCCTGAGCCGCGCCATCGCGGACCTCGCGACCCGAGCTCGCGCGAAGGGGCTGAAGCCCGAGGAGGTCCAGGGCGGAACCTTCACGATCACGAACCCAGGAAACTTCGGTGCGCAGTTCGGGCTGCCCATCATCAATCAGCCGCAGGTCGCAATCCTCGGCGTAGGCGCCGTCGAAAAGCGCGCCGTTGTGATCGACGATGCGATTGCGATCCGCCCGATGGGGTATCTGGCGCTCGGGTTCGATCACAGGCTGATCGATGGCGCCGTGGCCGATCGCTTCATGGCGCACATCAAAGGTCAGTTGGAACAGTTCGACCCTGCGGGCGTGTAGCCGCGACGACCTCACGGATCGCCTGGACCACCACATCCGGTCGATCGAGCGGAATCCAGTGGCCGCTGCGCTCGGCGATGACGTGGCGCCCGCGCGTGGAGCGCGCGGCAAGCCGTGCCTGGCGTCCGAGCTGGCCTGCATCCGAGTTCGTCTCGCCCGACACGACGACCACTGGCACATCTCCGAAATCCTGACCCACGGGAACTGCGGCAGCGCTCACGCTGATCGACTCGATCTGACTGCCGAGGGCTTCGAAGAACTTCGGCTGCGTCCAGAATCGCTGCGCGATCGCGCGCACGTCCGGCGGCAGCTTCGCGACGGGTGCCATGAGTTCCTCGTCCACGCGCCGCAGTGCGCCCCGGCTCGCGACAAACGCGGCGACGCGCGCGCCGCCGGGCGCGCCGGCGCGGGCGAGCCCGGCCACCAGCCCTGTGATACCGAAGCGTGCGGCGAGACGCCCGTAGCGGCACAGCTGTGCGCCCCGGCGAACGAGGGCTCCGAGAGCAGCCGACGGCGGCGTCCAGTCCTCGGGATATGCGGGATCGAGCAGCACGAGGCCGGCGACATCCTCCGGGTGCTGGTGCAGGAACAGCCGCGCGGTGAGACCGCCGAACGAGTGCCCTACCAGTATGTACGGCGGCGGAATGCTGCCGGCGGCGAGCAGCGCTCGCAGTTCCTCCACGATGCGCGGGGTCGTACGCGGCAGCGGCCCCGCGTCGCTCCACGCGAAACCGGCGCGATCGACCGCACAGGCGCGGGCGAACGAAGCCACCTCGGGCAGAACGTACGTCCAGCTGAGGGAGGATGCGCCGAGCGCCGCGTCGAACACGACCGCCGGACCGCCAGCGCCGTGGCAGTGCAGGTGCAGCCGATGGCTGCCCACATCGATCAGCTGTCCCGGTGGAGGCGCGACACGCATACGAACATTCTCGACGAAGTGGCGCTGCCCGGGCTGATCCCGCGGGCGATCGGTGCTTGGAGGCGATTCGGGAATGGCCGAAACCTGATAACGTGCTCCCATAAGGGTTGCATACGTCTTCGTCAGTCCCCGCGCCGCCAGCTACAAGCTGGGGCGCATGATTCTGCCGCAGCTCGAGGCAGGCACCCACGGCGTCGAGGTTGGCGGCATGTTCTTTTTCGACGACCTGACCTGCTACGCGGCGCTCGGGGGCAATCCTCCGGATCAGGTGATCACGTTGTAGGTTGTGTCATCGCCAGGCGGCTGGCGGCGGTGGCCGGGCGCATTTTTTTTGAAACAGGCGCTACGCGCAGAGTACCCAGGTCATGCTCCAGCCTCTCGAGGTGCGCCGGCTCGGCGTCGTGTCCTACGCGGAGGCGCTCGCGATGCAGCGTGCACTCGTGGAGGATCGTAAGGCGGGTCGAACCGCCGACGTCCTTCTTCTGCTCGAGCACCCGCACGTCATCACGCTCGGCGTGAAATCGGACAGTGCCCGCTCGCACATCGTCGCTTCCCCGGAGGTGCTCGCGGCCAGGGGCGTCGACGTGCACGAGACGGGTCGCGGCGGCGACGTGACCTACCACGGCCCGGGGCAACTCGTGGGCTACCCGGTCATCGACCTCAAGCCGGATCGGTGCGATGTGCACGCTTACGTGCGTGATCTCGAGGAGCTCATGATTCGCGCCTGCGCGGACTTCGGCGTGACGGCCCGCCGCGTCAGCGGACTGTCGGGCGCATGGGTGGACACACCGCGAGGGCCGGAGAAAATTGGCGCCATCGGCGTCCGCATCTCTCGGTGGGTCACCAGCCACGGGTTCGCTTTCAACGTAAACACCGACCTCGATTTCTTCCGCCTCATCGTGCCTTGCGGGATTGCCGGGCACGGCGTGACGTCACTCGAGGCGCTGCTCGGGCGCTCTATCTCGTTGGCCGCGGTTGAGGAGGTACTCGTCGAGCATTTTGCACACGTCTTCGGCCGTACTGTGGGGAAACCCTCGGTATGCTGAGCCACTGACCGAAGCCCTGTAATGGGCCGACCGCATCGGATAGTCAGCGACAGCGTCGTTGACGTTCGCAGCGTCTAAACGGCTCCCGCGCTTCAACTTCCAGCGGCCAACCTGCGTCTCGGAATATTCGTGTTGCTCCTCGTGTTCTTAACAACACGAAGGGCAACCACACCAAAATGCGTGACGCACGGGAAGAACGACTCATCGAACGGTTGCGAGCGGGGGATCAGCTGGCAGTGGCGGAGCTTGCTTCAACCTACGGCACCAAGATCTTCCAGCTGGCGTTTCGTTACACCAAGAACCGGGAGGACGCGGAAGAGGTAGCCCAGGATGTGCTGCTGAAGGTCGTCCGCAAGATCGACGCCTTCAGGGGCGATGCCGCACTTTCGTCCTGGATTTACCGGATCACCTTCAACACGGCGATGTCCAGGCTGCGAAACGCCAGGGCCGCACGTGTGAGCGAGGCTCACGAAGCGAGCCTCGACGCCGGCCCGAACGGCGAGACAGCGGCATTCAGGGAAGTGGCCGACTGGTCTTCGCTGGCGGATGAGCAGGTGATGCGGAGCCAGATGCGGCGGCGACTGATGAGGGCGGTGCTGGAACTGCCGCCAATCTATCGCGTGCCGGTCGTGCTGCGGGACATCCAGGGGCTGACGACCGAGGAGGCGAGCGCGGTGCTGAACGTGAAAGATCAGACGTTGAAGTCGCGGCTGCACCGCGGGCGTCTGATCCTCCGCAAGCGACTCGCCGACTTCGCGAACGGGATCTCGTTGCATCGGCCGCTGCCCGCCTGACGCCGCGCAGGTCCGTTAGTGGTTCACAGCGGCGCGAGGTCGGCGAGGCAGACCATAACGGCGGGCTTGCCGACTTCCTGGCCATCTTTCACAACGGGAGCGTTCCTTCACTAAGGGCGTGTTCCGAGCGTGACATCGGCGGTCAGTTCCTGGCCGTCTCGTAACACCGTGACGGTCACCACGTCGCCGGCCTTGCGGCTGCGCAATTGGAACGTGAAGTCCTGAAGGTTGGCGATCGGCGCGCCCGCGAACGACACGAGCACGTCCCCCCGCTTGAGTCCGGCCTTCTCCGCCGGGCTGCCAGCTCGAACGTCGGCGAACTTCACGCCCTTTTCGCTCTCCCCGAAGTCGGGTACGGATCCGAAGTAGGCGCCGTAGCCGCCACCTCCGCCAGACGCCGTGTGGCGGGACTGCACGGGCGGCTCGACGAACACCGGCCGCTCCGCCCGACTTGCGATGCGCTCGACGAGCGAAAGGGCAATTCGCGTCACCTCCGCTGCGCCCGCCACGTCGATCTTTTCGGAATCGTCCGACGGCCGATGGTAGTCGGCGTGAAAGCCGGAGAAAAAGCCGATCGCAGGCACCTTCCTGAGCAGAAAGGACGTGTCGTCGCTCGTGCCCACACCGGCGCCCTCGCGGAACGACTTGAGTCCGACTTTCCTCCCTTTGCTGGCGGCCTTGACGTCAGCGTCGAGACTCGGGGCCGACTCGACCCCGCTGACGAGCACGCGGCCCGCGGGTCGGCCGATCATGTCCAGGTTCACCATCGCGATAGTCGCCTCGAGCGGCAAGACCGGGTGATCGACGTACCAGGCCGACCCGAGCAGTCCCAGCTCCTCGCCCGCGAAGGCGGCAAACACGATCGTCCGCTCGGGTTTCGCGGCTGCGCTCCCCAGCGCGTGGGCGATCTCCAGCAGCGCCGCGGTGCCCGATGCATTGTCGTCGGCGCCGTTGTGGACCTGGCCGGTCGAATCGGGCGCCATGGAGTGCCGCCCACCGAGGCCGAGGTGGTCGTAATGTGCGCCAACGACGACGGCTTCTCGTGCGAGCGACGGATCCGACCCTGCAATGGTGCCCACGACATTGCGGACCTCCCGGCGGACCTTTGCGAAGCGCTCCACCGACTCGACACTCATGCCCGGGAGCGGGCGGGAACGGGGCTTGAGGTCCCCGTCGATCGCGCGCGCCGTCGCGGCGAGATCGACGCTGGCGGCGAGTGCCTGCTGCAGTTGCGCGCGTTCCACTCTCAGCACCGCTATCCCGTAGTCATCGGCCTGCGGGTCGCGCAGCCAGCCCCCGTATTTGGCGGAGTCGTCGTCGTGTGAGGGATCGATCACCAGCAGCAGTACCCGCGCCCCATTTCCCCGTGCCACCATCGCCTTCTGCATCAGGCTCGCGTGCTGTGTGAACGCGCGGCCGTCGAACGGGCTCTTCGGGTCGTTCTCCTGCGGCTCGTGCATGAAGATGACGACGGCCTTGCCACGCACGTCCAGACCCTCGTAATCGTCATAGTTCAGCGTGGGCGCCGAGACACCGTATCCCGCAAACACGAGCGGCAGCGATGCCGTCGGCGCGGAGGGCGCTGGGGTCTCGGTCACCACCGACAGGGGAAGGTACGTCCGTCCGAGCTGAAAGGTGGTCGGTCCGTTGTCGCCGGCAATCGTCAGCTTGTTGCCCTCCCGTACCTCCAGGCCCGTGACGATGTGAAAGGGCTGAAACCAGGATCCGTTCACGCCCGGCTGCAGGCCGGCCGCGCGGAACCGATCTGCGATGTACTGCGCGGCGCGCTCGAGACCCGGCGTGCCGTTGCCGCGTCCTGCCAGATCATCGGACGCGAGGAACTTGACGTGTTCCATGTACCGGGAATCCGTGATGGCGTCAGGCCCCGACGATTGCGCGTCCGGCCTGGGTACGACGAGGAATGCGACTGTGAGCGGGATGAGGAGCCGGCGGATGTGCATGGTTCAATCGTACTTCGGACTCTCGCTGGCGCACCGGTCCACCGGGACTGAAGTCGCGGCTCCACACGAGGGGCGACGGTGTCCCGCCGGGACTTTAAAGTCCCGGTTCTACATTGAGAGGGTGGACTGAAGTGCCGGCTCCACATCAGATCCGCGGGCCTGGGACAGGCCGCTAACCTCGCTGCAGTGCCGTATCCAGTGTGACGCGCTCGCGGGTGCTGAGGGCGGGCGGGTGAACCGATTGGATCCCCGAGACGCCGAGTGTCACCGGCACCGCCGCTACGACTCGCCGGGCGTCGTACTCCCCCTCGAGCGCCGCAAAGATCGTGAGGCGCCGGCGGCCGTTGCGGAGAATCGCCGCCACGCATCGAGCGGCTGCGGAGGCCAGCGCATATGGGCCAGGCGGCCAGCTCGCCTGCGTGTGCCGGTCGATTTGCGCCAGGACGTGGGCGGGCAGGGCCGCGGTGATGGGCGCGCCGGCGACAGTGCACTCATTCCATGCCAGGATCCAGGAACCTGGCACTCCGACCACTGCAAGGGCCACGTCATCGGCGGAGCAGCCCGCGCCGACCGCGACCATCGCGCGTGCGGCGGAGACGAGCGCGCCCGGGGCACTGCCGATGAGACGTTCACGCGCGACGCGCAACTCGCGATGCGCGAGCGCCAGAACCCCCCGCTGTCCTGCGCCCGCGAACACGATCGGCGTATGCGGTGCTACCTGGACCAGACGTCGCACCAACTCCAGGCCCGCATCGTCCCGCCACTCGCCATCGGCGGTCTCCCGATCGGCAATGACGACTGCTGCCGCCCCCGCGGCGGCAGTCATGTCCGTTGAGCCGGTCACGCGGACATCGAAGGCATCGATCGGCCCGGACTGCACGATGTCGAGCGCCTTTCCGGTTGCGACCGTGCCGCTGACGCCGACGAGCCGTACTTCGCGGGCACACCCGAGGCGTGCAAGGGCCAGGGCGGTCGTCGCTCCAATCTCGCCGGCCCCGATGATCACGACACTCTGCATCGCTGCGATATATTACGGGCACAGGCACCGAACTGTCGCCTGACGGTGCATGTCCCCCTCAGTTCGCACGAGACACACCCATGACCTCACGTCTGAAGTCGAAAGTCGCCGTCGTCACAGGCGGGTCCCGCGGTATCGGCCTGGCCATCACCGCGGCGCTGCTCGAGGATGGTGCAAGCGTTGCGATCAGCGGCTTGAGCCAGGAGCACCTCGATTCAGCCCGCGATGCGCTTGCCTCGCATGCGGACCGGCTCGAGATCGTGCGCGCGGACGTGCGCACGCGCGCCGACGTGGACCGGTTGATCGGCTCCGCCGTGCGCCGGTTCGGCGGCGTGGACATCCTGGTGAACAACGCCGGCATCGGTACATTCGCGAACGTCGCCGACATGAGTGACGACGACTGGAATCGCGTGCTCGAGACGAACCTGACCGGCGTCTTCTATTGCTGCAGTGCGGCGATCCCGCAGCTGCGCACGCGAGGCGGCGGCTGGATCATCAACATCAGCAGCCTCGCCGGGAAGAATGCCTTCACGGGAGGGGCAGCCTACTGCGCGTCGAAAGCCGGGCTGAACGCCTTCAGCGAGGCGCTGATGCAGGAGGTGCGGCACGATCGCATCCGCGTGAGCTACGTCATGCCGGGATCGGTTGCGACGGAATTCTCGCGGGGTGGCAGCGGGAGCGGCACCGATTGGAAGCTGACCTCGGACGACGTGGCGCAGGTCGTGATGGACCTGCTGGCCCACGCTGACCGCAGTCTGCCCAGCCGTGTGGAGCTCAGGCCGTCGATGCCTCCGAAGAAGTGAGCAAGCAGCGGCGAGACTGGCTGGTGGCCTGTATCGGCTGAATCAGTAGTGCCTTTCGGGCGGGGCATCCCGGCTGGCGGCGTTGCTGCTCCCTCGAATACCCCCGGTATGCTCGGTCGTCGCGCCTTAGCCAGGCGCCGCGCTCCGAAATCCACTACCGCTTCAGCCGATACGGGCCACTAGCCGATACACCCCACCAGCCGAGGCAGATCGATATTGGCGCCGGTCAGGAGCACCGCCGTGCGCCGGTCTTCTATACCCGCGAGGCCGGCGGCCGCGGCAATCGCGGCAGCGCCGGCGCCCTCGGCGACCAGGTGGTCCTCCGCGAGGAGCGTGCGGACGGCCTCACGTACCTCGCGTTCGGGCACGACCACGATGCGATCCACGAGATCGCGGATGACAGGCCACGTGATCGTCTCGGGATCCACGTTGCCGCCCAGGCCGTCGGCAATCGTCTCGCCGACCGCGATGTCGACGATGTGACCGGCGGCGCGCGCGGCAGAGAAGGCCGAGGATGCGTCGACTTCGACCCCGATCACTTCAATCCCCGCGTCCACCGCCTTGATGGCCGTTGCGATGCCGCTGATCAGGCCGCCTCCGCCAATCGGCACCAGTACGGCCTGCAGGGCCGGTATGTCCTCCATCAACTCGAGTCCGATGGTCCCGGCCCCGGCGATCACGTCCGGATGGTTGTACGGGGAGACGAAGACATCTCCAGTGTCGCGGGCATGCTCCTCGGCGAGCCGCTCGGCTTCCTCATAGTTTTCGGCGATCGCGCGGAGGTCCGCTCCGTGCCTCGCGATGGCGCGGGTCTTCGTCTCGGGGGCCGTTCGCGGCGTGAACACGATCGCCTTGATGCCGAGCCGCTCGGCGGCCCACGCGATTGCCCGGCCATGGTTTCCGGCCGATGCCGTCACGATGGTGACGCCACGGCCGTGGGCCGTGACGAGCTGCATGGCCGCGTTCAGCGCGCCCCGCGACTTGAACGAATTCGTCACCTGCAGGCTTTCGAGCTTGAGCAGAACCGTCCCTCCGCTCGCAGCGGACAACCAGTCCGACGGTACGACAGGCGTGCGCCGGACGTCCGCCGCCGTTCGCCGGCGTGCGGACTCGATATCGGACAGCGTGACGCGGGCCATCGCGGGATTCTAGCGTCGATTCGGCCGCCTACCGCCTACCGCCCACCGCCCACCGCCTACCGCCTACCGCCTACCGCCCACCGCCTCCGCCGGTGCCTACCGCCCACCGCCCCGGCGAAGGTCCGACGAGGGTAAGGCATACTCTCTGTATGCTCCTGTCGACGCACCGCGCGCCGCCCTTCTACAAGAACGGATATCTCCTGGGCTGCGAGACCACGCACGAGGCCATCGTCATCGATCCCGGGGACGAGATAGACGAGGTGATCAGGGCCGCGGAAGCATCCGCCCTGCGAGTCACGCACATCCTGCTGACCCACGCCCATCTCGATCACATCACCGGCGTCGGCCGTGCGAAACGGGCGTTCGGCGCACCTGTCGTCCTGCACGAAGCGGACCTCCCGCTGTACGAGGCCGCAGTGCAGCAGGGGCTGATGTTCGGCTTGCAGGTCGAGCCCCAGCCGGCGGTGGATCGGTTCTACGAACGTGGAGAGATCATCAGGTTCGGCACCTACGAGGTGCGGACTCATCACACGCCCGGGCATTGTCCGGGCGGCGTCTGCCTCCAGGTCGGATCTGAGGGGACTGAAGGGCTCGAGCTCTTCGTAGGAGATACGCTGTTTGCGTCCTCGATCGGCCGCACGGACCTGCCGGGCGGCGATTACGACACGCTGATTGGGTCGATCAGGTCCGTCCTGTTCGCGTTCCCGGACGAGGCGCGGGTGTACTCAGGACACGGCGAGCCGACGACCATTGGCCGGGAGCGTCGGACGAACCCGTTCCTGGCGTAGCCCTCACGCCCGCTCCACCCTCAGCTCGACCCGTCCCACCCGCAACCGATCGCCCGCCGCGAGCTGCAGACGTCCAACCCGCTCGTCGTTCACCCACGTCCCGTTGGTGCTCTGGAGGTCTTCCACCTCCAGGGTGTTGGTGGGCGTGACGCTCAGGCGGCAGTGAAAGCGCGAAACCAGCGCCGCGTCGAGCACGAAATCCGCCCTGTTGGCGCGGCCGACCGTCTTGACGGCGCCGGCGGAGAGGCGGAACGTCAGGGGGCCGGTCTCGCTCGGCTCACACGTCTGGATTGTCCACATGCTCATAGTGGGTAACCGAAGCTGACACGTGTTTGGGTTCGTCTGTCCTGGCCGACTTGGGTACGGCCGGGCTTCATGATACCCGAACTGAAACTTCCCCTTCGGCCGGCTCGTAATCACCGGGTAGCACTCGGTCAGCCGCTGACCTCCGCCGCATCGAAGAGGACTACATGAAAAGGCGAAAGCGTTCAATTCTGGCGGGAGCCGCCGCCGTGCTCCTGGTCGCAGGCCTGTGGGGCTACACCTCGCTGAAGGGTGCCTCGGTGAACGTCGACCCGTCGAAGCTCGCCACGGTCGAGCGCGGCACGATGGTCCGGTCGGTGGTGGCTACCGGCAAGGTGGAGCCGGTCACGAAGGTCGAGGTCAAGTCGAAGGCGAACGGCATCATCGAGAAGCTCAATGTGGACGTCGACCAGGTCGTGACTGCCGGGGCCGTCCTCGCCGAGCTCGACAAGGAACAGCTCCGGGCGCGGGTCCGCGAACTCGACGCCAACCTGCTGGCGAAGCGGGCGGCGCTGGCCGCCGCCGAAGCGCAGCTGAAAAAGAACACGATCGAGGCTGAGAGCCCGGACGTGGCGTTTGCGCGCCGCAATTTCGAGCGGGCGCAGTCGCTGCACGAGCAGAAGCTGCTTGCCGCCTCCGCGCTCGACGATGCCACCAGTGCGCTGGAAGTGGCGGAGAACCGGCAGCGTGCCGCGCAGGGACAGCTCGTCGTGAGCCGCGCCCGTGTCACCGAGGCACAGGCGGCGGTCGCTGAGGCCGCTGCTGCCATCGAGCGGGCGCAGGAAGAGCTTGCGAATTCCACCATCAAGGCACCCATCCGGGCGACGGTCCTCACCCGAGACGTCGAGCTGGGCAGCCCGGTGTCGTCGATTCTGAACCTCGGAGCGAACGCCACGCTGGTCATGACGCTCGGGGACATCGATGAGGTGTTCGTGCGCGGCAAGGTGGACGAAGCCGACATCGGCCAGGTGAGGCTCGGGCAGAAGGCGCGTATCACCGTGGAGACGTTCAAAGACCAGAAGTTCGAGGGCCGCGTCACGCAGATCTCGCCAATCGGCGCCGAGAAGGAAAACGTCACGACCTTCGAGGTCAAGGTCTCGGTGGTGAATGGCGCAAAGCAGCTGAAGGCGAACATGACGGCGAACGCCGAGATCGTCCTCGAGGAGCACCCCGATTCGCTCATCATCCCCGAGGCGGCAATTACCTACGACGCCAAGCGCAACCCGACGGTGGACATGCTCGATCCGCTCGCGAAGACCGGACGGAAGACGGTGGTCATCAAGACCGGCGTCGGCAACGGCACCAGGACGCAGGTGATCACCGGGCTGAAGCAGGGAGACAAGGTCATTCTCCCGAGCTGATGCGGTGCGGTGGAGCGGCGATCCACATCTGCGGCTGTGAGTTTCGCCCGGCACGCCCATGAAAGAAGCCTTCGTCCAGACGATCGCCAACCTGCGCGCAAACAAGCTGCGCAGCTTCCTCACCATGTTCGGCATCCTGTGGGGAATCGTCTCGGTCGTCATCCTCTCGGCCACCGGCGAGGGTTTCCGTCAGGGCAACGAGCACGTGCTGCGCGAGCTCGGAAAGAACATCGGGATCACCTGGGGAGGGCGCACGAGCAAGCAGGCGGGCGGCGAGCGCGCGGGGCGTCAGATTTTCCTCACCGCGGATGACGCGCACGCGATCCAGGAACAGGCGCGGCTGGTGGCGGTGGCGACCCCTGAACTGCAGCGGGGCGGGCTGAAGGTGAAGAGCCGCTACAACGCCGCGGCGCCCAACGTCCACGGCATCGAACCGTCGTACCAGGACATCCGCACGCTCGACCTCGAGTACGGGCGCCAGTTGAACTGGGACGACGAGCGGCAGGTACGCAGGGTGGCGCTCATCGGCGCCGACATGGCGGCACAGCTCTTCTCGAACCGCGATACGCTGGGTGAGGAGATCACGATCAACGGCTTCCGCTATACCGTTGTCGGCAAGATCCGCCACAAGGATCAGGACAGCAACTACAGCGGCCCCGACAACGACAAGATCTTCGTCCCGTTTGCCGCGATGGCGCAGGACTTCCCCAGGCCCGACGCCCCTGCAGGCGTCGTTTCCAACATCATCGTGGCCCCGAAGCAGTGGGTCGTCGACGACCTGCCACGTCAGCTGAGCGCGCGCACCGGCCGCATCGACGACATCGACTGGCCGCTCGAACGCGACGTCCGCGCGGTCCTGGCGCGCCGCCATGGCTTCGATCCGGAGGACCGCGAGGCGATGTGGATGTGGGACACGTCCGTGAACTCGCTGATGTTCGGCCGCATGGTCGACACGATGCGCAACTTCTTCACGGCAGTCGGGTTCATCACGCTGGCGCTCGGCGGGGTGGGCGTGATGAACATCATGCTCATCGCCGTGCGCGAGCGGACGCGCGAGATCGGCGTGCGCAAGGCGCTCGGCGCAACCACGGGGAACATCATGCGGCAGTTCTTCCTCGAGGGGTTCATGATCACGCTCGTGAGCGGCGCGCTGGGCATGGGACTGGCCCTGGGCCTCTGTGCGCTCGTGAACCTGTTGCCGATGCCGGAGCGCTTCACGGGCATGATCCTCAGCCCGCTTGCGGGGCTCATGACGGTTCTGTCGCTCGTCCTCATCGGCGTCGTCACTTCCGTGTACCCGGCGAGGCGCGCCGCCGAGTTGCCGCCGGTCGAGGCGCTCCGCTACGAGATGTGACATGACGGAAGTCAGCTTCGATGCGCTCGTGCTCGACCGTCCTGCTGTCGCCAGGGTGCCGCGGCTGCGCGGGCTGACGCTCGTTCGCGAGATCGGCCGCGAGGCGATGTACGGGCTCGCGCGCAACCGGTTCCGTGCGGGGCTCTCGATGCTCGGCATCTCGTGGGGCATTGTCTCGGTGGTGATGCTCCTGTCGTATGGCAACGGCTTTCACAGCGCTCTCACCCGGGGCTTCGCGAACGCGTTCGGTGCCGGCGTCGTGGTGCTGTGGCCCGGACAGACGAGCATGCAGGCGGGCGGTGAGCGCGCCGGCAAGCGCGTGCGGCTGACGATCGCCGACGCACATGCGGTTGCGGAGTTGCCGCTGGTGCGGTACGCGAGCCCGGAGCTGGTACAGAACATGACCGTGGCGTACGGGACCAAGCAATCCAGCTACCTGGTGCGAGGGGTGTCGCCTGAATACGGCATCATGCGATCCGAATACCCGGCGCCGGGGCAGGGTCGGTTCCTCTCCGCCGAGGACACCCAGTTGCGGCGGCGCGTGGCGTTCATCGGGTCCGAGGTCAACCGAAAGCTGTTCGGGCAGGCGAGCGCGGTGGGCCAGACGATCCGGCTGAAAGGCATGTCGTTCGAAGTGATCGGCGTGATGAACGACAAGGCGCAGCTGTCGAACTACTTCCGGCCCGACAAGGAAAGCATCTTCATCCCCTACACCGTGGTGAATCAGCTCTGGTACCAGCAGTGGCTGAGCGTGCTCGTGTGGCAGTCGGTCGATCCGATGATGGACGCGAAGGCTGACCGGGCGGTGCGGGATCTGCTCGGGAAGCGCCACGGCTTCAACCCGGCCGATGAGCGCGCGCTCAGGGGATTCGGCTCCGCCGAAGCCGCGAAGATCACGAGCGGGATGTCGACGGGATTGAAGGTGGTGCTCGGCTTTATCGGCATCCTCACGCTCGGCATCGGCGGCGTGGGGGTGATGAACATCATGTTCGTCTCGGTGCAGGAGCGCACACGCGAGATCGGCATCCGGAAGGCCCTCGGCGCCCGGCGGCGGCACATCCTGATGCAGTTTCTCCTGGAGGGCGTGGCCACCAGCTTCGCCGGAGGGCTCGTGGGCGTGCTGCTCTCCTACGTGCTCGTGTGGGTGTTCAGCCCGCGACCGTTCCTGTCCGAGCTGCTCGACGATTCGACACGGCAGCTCGACATCCAGCTGGTGCTGTCGTCCGAACTGCTCCTCGTGTGCACGGGGATCCTGGTTGTGGTGGGGCTGGTGAGCGGGCTGCTTCCGGCGATACGGGCATCGCGGCTGGATCCGATCGAGTCACTACGATACGAGTAGGCGGTCTCCCTCCACGCGCTCACTTCCTCTCTGGCATCCAGTGCTGCAGGAACTGGACGGCCGCCGCGCCCGCCTCCGGGCTCACGCTGCGGCCGAGAAGGCCGGCGTACTCGCGAACGTCGCCGCTCTCCGCCGGTACGAGCAGGTGATTCACACCGGGTAGCTTCACCACCTTCACCCGGTCGGCCGGCACCTTCTTCCGCGCGCGGGCAAGCTCGCCAAGCTTGTCGGCATGGTGGGGTGGCACCTGCTTGTCGCGCTCACCCTGGAGGATCAGAATCGGCTGACGCACGTCGCTCATGACCTTCGCGGGATCGAAGGCCAGGAAGCTGCGGAACCATGGCGTGTCAGCCTGTCGCCGCACGTCGTCGGGCACGTCTTTCCAGTCGCCGGTCCCGAGCACGGCGGCCTGCACCCGCCGCTGCAGGGCGATTCTCGACGCCTTCTCCTCCTCGGAGAAGGTGCTGGCCGCGAGCACAGCCTGCTGCTGCTCGAGGACGAGGTCTGCACCCGGACCTGAGCCCGCCCCGGCAAGAATCACGGAGGCCACCTCCTTGTCGCGGGATGCAGCGATGAGAGCGACGGCCGTGCCTTCGCTGTGGCCCAAGATGGCAATTCTGCGATCGTCCACATCCTTGCGCCTCGACAGGAAGCGCCGCACCGCCAGCACGTCTTCCGCGTAGTCTGCCAGGGTGGCCGACTCGGAGCGGCCGCCGCTCTGACCGACACCCCGCTTGTCGTACCGGACGACAACGAACCCTGCCTCGGCGAGCAGGCCGGCCATCTGGCCGAAGACGGGGATGCCTGCGACTGTCTCGTCGCGGTCCGTCGGGCCCGATCCCGCGACCATGATGACGGCCGGGTACCGGCCCTTTGCGTCCGGACTTCCCGCGGCCTTGCTCAGCGTACCAACCAGGTTGAACCCGTTCGCCGGAATTCGGACGGTTTCGTCCCCCGCGCGCGTGATGTTCTGCCGCCGCGTGGTAACCGATGCGACGTCCTCGCGGATGACCGCCAGTCCCTGGGTGACGACACTGAATCGCAGAAGGCGCCCGTGCTCGTCGATCCACACCTCGCTCTCGAGTGGCTTGCCGGGGTTCATGAACGTCACGGCGAAGCGGCGCGCCTGCAACGCGCGCTGCTGCGTCTCGATGGTCTCGGGGCCGAGCCGCCGGACGGCGATCTGGATTTCTGCCTGCGGCACGATGTACGCAGTGAAGCGCGCTGACTCTTCCGTGAGCGCCGAGAGCCGCAGCGCGAGAGCCTCGAACGAGGCGAAGTACATGCTCGGCAGGAGCAGTGCGCCTTTCGTGATGGGGTCCGATTTCTGTATCGTCTGCCCGAGTTGTGTCACGTCACTCGCTGCGCTGGATCCCGTCACGGCGGTTTTGATGGCCAGCGTGGATCCACGCGACACGGCGTCGATTTCGAGGCCGAGCGGCGTCCAGTCCGGCGCGTATCGGATTGACATCCGCCGGGTGACGAGGTCGAGCGGGGGGGACAGCCGGCCGGTCGAGGTGATGGTCCACCCCTCCTCCGTACGCTGGACCGTGCTCTGGGCTTCGCCCAGCCTCGTGCCGTTCACGAAGACGAGCAGCTGAGAGGAGCCGGAGGACTGCGCGCCAGCCACCCCCGTGAGCACGGTCAGGCCAAGGCACGAGAGCGCGAAGGCGCGGCAGACTCTAGAATGAACGCGTAGACACGACATCTGGTTGAGCATAGCAGAGGGCCACGGTGCACCTGCACCACGGCACACGCACGATACGATGCAGGACCGGGAGGCACGCAGGAGCATGCACAGACCAGGCTGTAGGAGGCCCAGCGCCAACGTTCGACGACGTGGAGCCACTGCACGTGTGCGAAGCGGATCGGGAGAGTATCCGCCGCACGTCGTGCCTCGCGTCCCGGCTTCAGCGGATGCGCTGACAACCGCAGCGACCTGGCGAATGGACCGCCGTGACTGATTCCACGAACAGCGACGATTACACCGGCTACGACGCCGCCCGTGCGGTAGCCGCCATCGGGCAGCGCGGCGCGCGCGGCTGGTTGCGTGTGGAGGGGGCTGACGCGGTGTCGTTCCTGCACGGCGTGCTGACGAACGACATTGCATCGCTCCGGGTGGGGCAGTGGTGCTATGCCGCGTACCTGACGCCGCAGGGACGGATGGTGAGCGACATGCGCGTGCTCCGGCGGGACGCCGATCTGGCGCTCGAGACGGAGCCGCAGGTTGCGGAGAAGCTCGCGGCCCGATTCGATGCATCCATCTTCACAGAGCAGGTCCAGATCGCGCCGGGCGAGGCCTGGAGCGGTGGCTCGCCCGGCGGCGGCCAGCGCGTATCCGAGGGCGCCGCGTCGATCGTTGTCTGCGGGCCCGCTGCACGTGAGGCGCTGGCCTCGGTCATCGGCGGAGATGCAGCCGTGAGGCCCATCCAGCCGCATGAGTTCCTGGACGTCGACCGCTACGGCAAGCGCCTGGTGCTGATAGGGCACGAGGACTTTGGCATTCCGGCGGTGGATGCCCTTGGCTCCGCGTCTGCCTGCGAGGCGCTGGCGCGGGACCTGCGTGAAGCCGATGCCCAGCCGCTGGGTGCGATGGCCATGGAGGCGCTGCGGATAGAGGCCGGCACGCCTCGCTTTGGTGTCGATATGACGGGTGACACGATCCCGCTCGAAGCGGGCATCGAAGGCCGCGCGATCAGCATGACGAAAGGCTGCTACGTCGGCCAGGAGCTCATCATCCGGATCCTGCATCGCGGGCACGGACGCGTTGCGCGCCGACTCGCAGGCCTGATGGTCGATGGCACCCTCGTTCCACCTGCCGGCTCCCTCCTCTCGGCTGACGGGCGGGAGGTGGGGACCATCACGAGCGCGGCGTTCTCCCCACGCCTCGGCCGTGCCATCGCGCTCGGCTATCTCCAGCGTGACTTCGTCGGGGACGGAACGGCGGTGACTATCCTTCCGGCGGGCACGCCTGCCACGGTCACGAGCCTGCCGTTCGAAGGGCCCTGACCCCGGCCGACCGGATTTGCGGATTCTGCCGGACCGGCTCGGCGCCGCATCGCCCTGACGTCGGCGAGCCCGGCAGTCCGGGCTGAAGCGGACGCCACGTTAAGGTTGTGTCCACGGACGACAGTTCACGTCCACGTCAACGTGCACGTGCGACGGCGTGCGTCTGTCATCGCAGCCGCGCCGGTTGCCCGTGTCTACGGCCTCCCGCGCGTGAGCATCGCGATGAGCGCGGCGTCGGCCTCGGGGAAGTCGAGTTGCCCCAGCTCCTCGGCGGCGGCCCACCGCATGGCTTGTCCCAACTGCGGCGTGGGCGTGCCAAGCAGGCGCGTCTGGTAGAAGTGCAGCTCCACTGTTCGCTCGTCGTAGGCATGGGTCGTTACGAGGATGAGCCGCCCGATGGCTGCCGCGACGGCCAGTTCCTCCGCGAGCTCACGTGCAAGTGCCTGCTGGTGCGTCTCGCCAGGCTGACACTTCCCGCCCGGGAACTCCCACCTGCCGGCGAGGTGTGTGCCCTCGAGCCGCCGGGTCAGGAGAAACCGCCCGTTCTTCTCGATGACGGCGGCGGCCACGACGACCGGCACACCAGTCACGTCCCGACTGCCGATCGGCACATGCGCGCGAGCGGGCATGCAGGGCACCTGGGCTTCCGCGCCGTGCAGACCGTTGCGCCGAGATCCATGAGCGCCTGGTTGAAGTCGAACACGTGACGCCGCGGCACGAGTGCCTCAGACACGCGCCAGAGTCGCGCCTTCATCGCATGGCTCTTGGGATCGCCCTCCGCAATGAAGACCCTGAACAGCACCCGTGCGACGTTGGTGTCGAGAATGGCCGCGCGGGCGCCGAAGGCGAAGCTGCGGATCGCGCCGGCGGTGTAGCGCCCGATGCCCTTGAACGAGAGCAGAGTCTCTTCGTCGGACGGCAGCTGTCCGCCGAACCTGCTGACCGCCTCTCGAGCGATCGACTGCAGCCGCGCAGGGCGGATGTTGTAGCCGAGCGGGCGCCAGGTGCTCGTCACGTCCGCCTCAGCGGCACCGGCCAAAGCAGCAAGCGAGGGGAACCTCGCGAGCCACTCGTAGTACTTCGGCAGCACGCGGTCGACCTGTGTCTGCTGGAGCATCATCTCGGATACGAGGATGTGATACGGGTCGTCGGTCGTTCGCCACGGCAGGTCGCGGCCGTGGCGGCCATACCACGCGAGCAGGCGGGTGCGGAACCGCCGGCGCGCCGACGCATGCGGCAGCGCCGGGTTCGGGGCAGGCGTGCGCGCTCGCGGCTTCCGGCGCGTGGGCTCGGCTTTCGGCATCGGTTGATTCGGACTGGGACCTGGGCTGCCCGCGTCTGCCCGGGGCCCGCGCGTGTGGGCGGTGCGCTCACAATAGCGTACTGGGCGATCGCTCAGGTCGCTCCAGCAGGGGAGCGTTCCGGCCCTACGGTCACCGCGAGCACGGTGTGGGTGTGGAGCCGGGACTGTCCGGCGTTCGTGCCTGGTGCCGGCCGGAACTGAAGGTCCGGCCCTACAGTCACCTGAAGCTCCGGCCCCACAGTCACCCCTGAACATTCGGGTGCAGCGGCAGACTGCAGGCCGGTCGGGCCCAGCGCGGCGGGAGCCGGACGCAACGAAACGAGCAGGATCGCGGAGGAGGATCCCGCGACCATCGGCACGGCGTGCGGAGCCGCGGCCTCAGTCCCGCCGGACGCAGCGTGGCCCGACGATGCATGCGCCCGCGGTCGACCGTCGCGGCCGCCGGGATAGAATCGGAGCGTGAAGATTTACACGCGCACGGGCGATGCCGGAGAAACGGCGCTGTTCGACGGCAGCCGTGTCCGCAAGTCGGATCCACGCGTCGAAGCATTCGGGCACGTCGACGAGCTGAACGCGATGCTGGGATTCGCGCGCGCCGGCGGCCCTGATCCTGCGCTAGGCGCGCAGCTCATCGAGCTGCAGCACGATCTGTTCGCCCTCGGGGCGAGGCTGGCCGATCCGAACGCACGTATCGCCGGCCGCGTGCGCAAGGCGGCGCTCGGCGCTGACGACGTCCGCAGGCTCGAGGCGTGGATCGATCAGGCCGAAGCGGAACTTGAGCCGCTCCGCCGGTTCATCCTGCCCGGCGGCGCTCCGGCAGGCGCGGCGTTGCACGTCGCGCGCACGATCTGCCGTCGCGCCGAGCGCTGCATCGTGTCGCTCGGCGACGGCGCCATCCATCCGGACCTGCTGGCGTACGTGAATCGCCTGTCGGACCTGCTGTTCGTCCTGGCACGCCTCGCGAACGCGCGCGCCGGCGTGTCCGACGTGGAGTGGTAGTGCGGCTCGCCGAGGCCTATGCGGCGTGCGCTCGCCTCGCGGCGGCGCACTACGAGAACTTCCCCGTGGCATCTCGCCTGGTGCCTGCCCGGATGCGCCTGCACATTGCTGCCGTGTACACCTTCGCCCGCACTGCTGACGACTTCGCCGACGAAGACGGCTATACGCTCGCCGAACGGCATGCGCTGCTGGATGACTGGCACAGGCGCCTGCTGCGCGCTGCGGGAAGGGAAACCGTCGGGACTGAAGTGCCGGCGCCACATCCGGCCGCGGAACCTTCCTGCTGGTTCCCGGAGGCCCAGCGGCCCGTTGATGTCCAGCAGCGCCTTTGTGTGGAGCCGGGACTTCAGTCCCGGCGGACAGCCGTCGACCCCGATCTGATCTTCCTCGCCCTCTCGCACACCATGCGATCCTGCGAACTGGAGGTGGACCTCTTCGAGGACCTCCTGAGCGCCTTCCGTCAGGACACCGTCGTACACCGATACGCGGTGTGGGACGATGTCCTCGACTATTGTCGCCGTTCCGCAAACCCGGTGGGACGCCTCGTTCTGCGAATTGCCGGGTATCGTGACGGGGATCTCGACACTTCGTCGGACGCGCTCTGCACCGCCCTCCAGCTCACGAATTTCTGGCAGGATCTGGCCGTCGACTGGCGCCGCGGCCGGCTGTACATCCCGCTTGCCGAGCGCGATGCCGCCGGTGCCAGGGATGTCGACCTCGACGCCGCTCGCATCACTCCGGCATGGCAGCAGGCGCTCGTCCAGGCGACGGCCCGGACGCGCGACCTGTTCGCACGTGGCCGTCCCGTCTGCGACGGTGTCCACGGGCGGCTCAGGTACGAACTGCGCCTCACGTGGCTGGGCGCAATCGAGGATCCTCGACCGGCTCGAAGCGTCGGGCTTCGACGTATTCAATCGGCGGCCCTCACTCGGTGCTGTCGACGCTCCCAGGCTTGCGGGGGGGCTGATCACATGGGGCAGACGGATTGCCTGACACGCTTGGAGATGCCAATAGCCGCCTGGCGGCATCCGGCGTCGGCTGCCGCGTGCGTATTGCTGTAGCCTGAAGGCTCGGTCCCGGACCCGGAGCAGGAGCCTGACCGACGTTGGCCCGCGATACCAACTTCTACTACTCGTTTCTCGTTCTCCCCGCGGTCAAGCGCGAGGCCATCGTCGCGGTGTGGGACTTCTGCCGCGCCGTCGACGATGCGGTGGACGAACCCGGAGGGGCAGACCCACAGTCGGCCCTGGAGGGCTGGCGCGCGGAGATCGGCCGGTGCTTCGGTGGCGCCCCGCAGACCCCGCAAGGCAGAAGCCTCCAGCCGTTCACCGAGAGATTCCGGCTGCCGCGCCGTTCGTTCGAGGACCTCGTGGATGGTGTCGAGATGGACCTCCGGATCGCGAGGTACGACACCTTCGATGCGCTCCACGAATATTGCTGGCGCGTGGCGTCCACCGTCGGGCTGATTTGCATCGAAATATTCGGGTATACGCGGCCCGAATCCCGCGAGTACGCCGTGAACCTCGGGATCGCCTTGCAGCTGACGAACATCATCCGGGACGTGGGGGTCGATCTCGAGCGAGGCCGCGTGTACCTGCCAGCGGAGGACCTGCGCCGCTTCGATGTGACCGAGTCGGATCTGCGCGCCGGACGGGTAACCGAGGGCGTCAGGCGTCTCCTCGCCTACCAGTGCAGCCGCGCGCGCGGATACTACACGCGAGCCCATGCACTGCTGCCCCCCGAAGACAGACGGTCGCTGGTTGCCGCCGAGATCATGCGGGGCATCTACCAGAGCGTCCTGGATCGGATCGAGCGCGCGGACTACGACGTGTTCGGCGAGCCGATCCGCGTGCCACGGCCCCGCCGCGCCGCGATTGCGGCATCGATCTGGGCGCGGTCGCTCGCAGGATTGCGTGCCGGCGCCTGACGTCGTCGTCGTCGGAGGAGGCTTCGCGGGGCTGAGTGCGGCGGTCGACCTCGCGGGACGCGGTGCGCGCGTCCTGGTACTCGAAGCCAGACCGTGTCTGGGGGGACGCGCTTCCGCATTCACCGATCCTGAGACGGGCGACGTCGTGGATAACGGACAGCACGCGCTGTTCGGCTGCTATCACGAGACATTCAGATTTCTGCGGATCATCGGCACCGGACACCTGGTGCAGCTCGACAACCAGCTCGAGATCGAGATCATCGACCGACGCGGCCGGCACTCACGCCTGCGATCGATGAACATGCCACCCCCTTTGCACCTGATCGCCGGCCTGCTGCGCTGGACCGCGCTCTCCTGGCGCGATCGCGCCGCTGCCCTCGCGATTGGACCAGTGCTCTCCCGCGCGGCGCGGCGGCACAGCCGGGGTGAGCCAATCGACGATCAGCAGCAGCACGAGACCGTCGCCGCGTGGCTGCGCCGGCACGGGCAGACTGAGGCGCTCTGCGAGCTGCTCTGGGAACCGCTGGCGGTCGCGGCACTGAACCAGCAGATGGATGTGGCGGCGGCTGCGCCGTTCGTCCGCGTGCTCGCGCAGATGTTCGGCGGATCGCGCCAGGATGCCGCGATCGGCTTGCCGCGGGTCCCGCTCGATGCCTTGTATGCCACGCCGGCGGCGCGATGGCTCACCGAGCGCGGCCACGAAGTGCGGACCGGCGCGGTCGCACGCATCGTATGCGCCGGTGAGGCCGTGTCACACGTCGATGTGCGGGGCGAGCGGATCGAGGCCGGGGTGGTGGTCTGTGCCGTTCCGTGGCACGCCCTGGAGCGGACCCTCGATCGAGCGCCTGCCCGCATGGCGCAGACGATTGCAGCGGCCACGGCAACGAGCTCGTCGCCGATTGTGACGGTCAACCTGTGGCTCGATCGCGCGGTGACCGACGTGCCATTCGTGGGGCTCCCGGGGCGCACGATGCAGTGGATCTTCGACAAGCGGCAGGCGTTCGCGGAAAGGGCCTCGCACTTGTCGCTGGTCTCCAGCGGCGCCGCGGCCATCGTGGCCAGGAGCAACCGCGAGCTGATCGACCTTGCTGTCGATGAAGTGCGCGACGCACTGGCGCCGGCGCGAGAGGCTGCCGTAATCCGCGCCGTGGTGGTCAGGGAGAAGCGCGCCACGTTCTCACTCGCGCCCGGAGAGCCGCGACGACCGCAGACGGTGACGCCCGTGAAGGGTCTCTTTCTCGCCGGGGACTGGATAGATACGGGCCTGCCTGCCACGATCGAGAGCGCCGTCGTCAGCGGCCATCGGGCCGGTGCGGCCGCAGCTGCGCTCGTGGACCTGCGGCGGGCTGAACGAGGGTCTCAGGGCTGAAGCCCTGCCCGCATGCACTCGCGTCGGCGCCGCGTGTACGCCGTGTGGGGCAGTGCTACAGCGCTCCTCACGCAGCTCGGTCCGCTGTCATTGCGTGAGCTGATTCGGCGGGCCCACACCGAAGCGCTGCGAGGCCATGCGCCCGGTACTCTGTTTGGGCTGAAGGGTTTCGGAGCCGCCAGACGGCGCTGCTCAGGCCCCGCGCGCGATTCCCTCGCGAACGAGTCCTCGCATCACCAGGCGGGCCGACGTGCGTGCCGAGACCGTGAACGCGAAGAACGGACCGAAGTCCCTGGTTGCAAGAAGGCTGGTGACGAACAGCCCTCGAACCGTGGTCTGCAGCGTGTCATCGAGCAGCGGGTGGCCGTTGTCGCACGCCACGAGCGGAAGGAGATTGCCGCGGGCGAGGAATGGCACGCGGCCCAGGTCGGCCTTGTAACCGGTAGCCAAGAGGATCTGGTCGACTGCCAAGGCCGTACCGTTGTCGAAATCAACCATGACGGCGCCGTCCGGACCCTCGCTGCTGGAGACGACCTCGGTGCGCGGCCAGACGGTAATTGCCTTCGCTGCGCATCGAGCCTCCAGCCACGGCTCTACCTTCAGGCGCCCCTCGCACCAGAGCCTGTAATCCAGGATCTCCCGATCGGCCGCGGGCAGGCTCCGGTACCAACCGGGCTCGTGCTCGAAGCGTTCGACGAGCGGTCCGACCCACGACCACTCGGCCTCGGCAAAGCGCGGACTGTCGTGGCGGTGCACCACGTGCACGGAGGCCGCCCCCGCCTCGTTGAGCAGTGCCGCCCACTCGAACGCGCTTTGGCGGCCTCCAAGCACCAGGCACCGTCGTCCTCGCAAGCCCTCGAGATTCACCAGATCGCACGTGTGCGCCCAGCGTCCTGCCGGGAGGCCGCTCACGAGATCCGGTGGCACGTGCGCGAAGAACCGGAACCCCACCGCGAGCAGGACTGCCTGCGCGGTCACGACCTCTCCACTCGCCATGTCGGCCCTGAACCGTGCACGCGTTCCGTCAGCGCAATGCAATGCCGTGACGCGATCGTCGACCGGCTGCAGACCCTTCTCCGTTTGCAGCCAGTCAGCGTACTGCAGGTACCGCCGCAGTGACAGCGGCTCCGCGTCTTTACGCGTCAGGCCTTGCGTGCCGAGGAACTGCTCTATCGTGCAGACGCCCGCCGGATCGAGATGCCAGTCGGCCGCAGAGCGCAGATACATGCCCGCGGGCATGTGTTCACGCCAGAACGCCATCGGGCTGCCGACCATCATGTGGTCGATTGCGCAATCGCGAGCGAGCGACGCCGCGGCAATACCGAACGGCCCCGCCCCGACGATCAGAAGGTTGGTGTGGATGTCCACGCGGCGTGTCTGCTCATCCCCGCTGCCTGGAGATGTACTGACCGACGAGCTCGTCGACACCGCTGTCGGCGATGAATCCGAGGCCGATCGCGCGGCTTGCGTCCAGCGCGCCCGGCCAGGTGCAGACGACGCGCTCGACGCGCTCGTCGATCTCGGGGCGCACACGGGCGCGCGCTTCCCGACCCCCGAGTCGCTCGAGGCTGTCGAGCATCTCGCCAGCGGTCACCGAGAGCCCGGGCAGATTCAGCACTCGCCGGCCTTCGAGGGCCGCTGCGGGCACGCGGGCCGCGTGAACCAGATTGCTGGTGACAGTTCCAGGCGAACTGATCCAGAGACGCGTTTCCAGAGGCACCGGGCACACGGTGTCTATCCCGGCGAGAGGCTCCCGGACGATACCGCTGACGAAGGACGACAGGGCGGAGTTCGGCTTGCCCGGCCTGATGGCGACAGTCGCCACCCGGCAAGCGATGCCGTCGATGTACCCGCGGCGCGAGTACTCGCTGACGAGCAGTTCGCCTATCGCCTTTTCCGTGCCATACGACGACTGCGGCCTCACGACGGCGTCCTCTGGAACGGTCGCGGGCAGCTCGCCGCCGAACACCGCGACGGTGCTCGCGAAGATCACACGTGGAGGGCGGGAGAACCGGCGGCATGCCTCGATCAGGGTCCTCGTAGCATCCACGTTGACCTGCATGCCGATGTCGAACTCGGCTTCCGACTGGCCGCTCAGGATCGCCGCAAGGTGATACACCACGTCGAACTCGGGGTCGGCAATCGAGTGCACGAAGTCGACCTCCGCAATCGTTCCCTGCCGGTGCGCCAGACGCCGGTCGTCAATCGGGCACCGGGTGACGTCCGCGGCGACGATGCGCGAAATATGGGGCAGGCCGGCGGGCTCGGCGAGCAAGGCCTCGATAAGGCGGCGTCCGAGGAAACCGGCTGCGCCGGTGACTAGAATCTGCATTGGAGAACGGTTCCTGGGCTTGGCGCTTGAGGCACCCGCTTCGAGTCCGGGCGCGGTCGAGGCGAACCGCTGTAGTCGCTTTCAGCGCAGGCGGAGCCCGCATGCGCAGCGCGTAAGCCTGTCCCTGTCCCGCTGCGCCATGTTACCGTTCGCGGCGTGGACACACCAACCCGGGTTGCGCTCATAACCGGGGCGGGCAGCGGGATCGGCCGGGCTGTCGCTCTGGGACTGCTCGCTGAAGGCTATGCCGTCGCGCTCGCCGGCCGCCGGGCGGATCGACTCGAGGACACGCTGCGCGAGGCGGCGCCGCACGGCACGCGGGCGATTGCCGTGCCGGCGGACGTGACGGACGCAGACTCCGTGCGGCAGCTGTTCGACCGGGTGCGCGCGGAGTTTGGGCGCCTCGACGTGCTCTTCAACAACGCGGGCGTGAGCGCTCCGGGGCTTCCACTCGAAGACATCACGGTCCAGCAGTGGCAATCAGTCGTAGATGTGAACCTGACCGGTGCGTTCCTCTGCACGCAGCAGGCCTTTCGCATGATGAAGGCGCAGCAGCCGCGGGGCGGCCGCATCATCAACAACGGCTCGATCTCCGCCCACGTGCCGCGTCCCAACTCCGCGCCGTACACCGCGACGAAGCACGCCATCACCGGCCTCACGAAGTCCACGGCGCTCGATGGCCGGGCGTTCGACATCGCCTGCGGACAGATTGATATCGGAAACGCGGAGACCGAGATGACCAGGCGGTTCTCCGCCGGGGTGCTTCAGGCAAACGGCGAAGTGGCTGCAGAGCCCCTGCTCGACATCTCGCACGTCGTCCGCGCGGTGCTCTACATGTCGAACCTCCCGCTGGACGCCAACGTGCCCTTCATCACCGTGATGGCCACGAAGATGCCGTTCATCGGCCGGGGATAGGATGCGACCACCGGATGTGGAGCCGGGACTTGAATCGCGGCCGGGTTCGCCAGCACTGAAGTGCCGGCGCCACACTGAAGAGCGTGCCACGACGGATGTGGAGCCGGCCACTAGTCCCGGCGGTCAGCGCTCCCGTAGTCAACCTCCGTTCGATACACCCGCATGCCGCGCGCGAGGTAGTTGGCCAGCGCCTGCGGGTGATCGAGGGAGCAGGTATGCACCCAGGCGCGCGTGGCGCCGAGGTCGAAGGCCCGCTCGACGGCCTTTGTCAGCAGCGCGCCGCCAAGCCCTCCCCCGATGAAGTCGGGGAGCAGTCCGAAGTACACGATCTCGACGTCGTGCGCCTGTCGCTCGAGCTCGAAGTATCCGGCAGGCGTGCCGCGCACATAGGCGACCCAGGTCTCGAGCTCCGGGCTATCGACGTACGCCCGCCACCGTGCCGCGTCCCACTGGAGCCGATCGTTCCACGCCCATGACTGGCCGACTGCCACATACAGGAACCGATTCAACGCCGGTGTTGGCACTTCCACGCGAACGATGGTGAACGGGACCCGCGGTGCGCGCCCGGCCCGGAGATCGGCGCGGGCCGTGATCTCGAGGTAGGTGGTCGTGACGATCTGGCCCGTCATGGGCGCGGGCCTGAGGTCTCCATTGTCCACAGCTTGACCGTCATGTCCTCAAGCGCGCGCTCGAGGCGGCCGTCTTCCACGCGCCAGAGCCTGACCGCATGATCGTAGCCGCCGCTTGCGATGTGCTGCCCATCCGGGCTGAATGCGACCGACGTGACTCCGCCCGGGTGCTGCACGCTCTGGAAAGGTCCCCAGTTGGACACGCGCCAGAGCTGCACTGTGCCCGCTGCGGTACTCGTCGCGAGCAGCTGCGATGTGGAGTTGCATGCACCCGTCAGCGCGCAGATGACCGCCACCATCCCCGTCGTCCGCGGAATCGGAGTGCTGCGTCCTGTCACAGGAGCGATACAGTCGATGCTGACGTCCGGTTTCTGATTCCTGACGGTCAGCGTTCCACTTCGATGCGGGCGTCCAGCCGCCGGCCCGCATCCGCGGCATATTCGCGGCACGCCTGCCGGTCGATGAACGGATCCGGCGTCGGCGCCTCCTCTCGCCGGCGCAGCTTTCCGTCCATGTCGGAAAAACCCGGATGCACCGAGAGCAGGACGTCGCAGGGCAGCCGCTCGACCGTCGCAATGCTCCGGCGAAACACCTCGACGACGCTCGGATGTGTCGCATCTCCTGAGAAGCGGAACCCAGGTGCGGAGACGGGATTCAGGCTGTCCGCATAGACGATGTCCAGACAACGGCCACCTGCACAGGATCGCCAGGTCCAGGTCGTGCTGCCCGGCGTATGGCCAGGCGTGAGGTGCGCCGTCACGGACAACCGCCCCACGGTAAGCGTCTCGCCATCCGCCACGGCCCGCACCTTGTTCACACGCGGATACATGGTGGACTGTCCAGAGGCGTATTGGGGATCGTCGGCGCCAGGGCCGCCGCGTTCGAGCGCACGAGCGCCGGAGCCGCTCGCCGCCACCGTTGCACCGCTGAGACGCTGGAGGGCGGCAATGCCGCCCGCGTGGTCGTAATGGGCGTGCGAGTTCACGATGAGGCGAATGGCCTCGGTGCGGAATCCGAGCGCCCGGATGTTCTCGTCGATCAGTGCCGCCGATTGCGGCAGCCCGCCGTCGAGCAGGATGCTCCCTGCGTCGGATGTGACCAGGATGGCCGAGAGTCCTGCTACGCCGACATAATACGTGTTGCCGAACACGCGAAACGGAGCCCGAGGCACGTTCCACTCCGCGCAGGCCTCACACGCGATTGGTGCCTCAGGCTGCAGCGCCGGGGGTTGCTGTCCGGCGGTCACCAGGGCGCACGCGGCAAAGGCGAGCAGGCGGTGCGCGCTCATCAGGCCACCCTTTCTGTCAGACTACACGTGATCACGCCCAGCGGGCCCCGCCCTGAGCCCGAAGCCGGATGGGTCCCCGGCCAGAACGGCCCGGGAGCCTGAAGCCGCCGAGTCGCCATGCGCTCGATTGTCATTCATTACCAGGAGATCGCCCTCAAGGGGAAGAACCGCCCGTGGTTCATCAGCCGCCTGGTGCGTCACGTCAAGCTCGCGATGGCGGATCTCGACGTCCGCGAGGTGCGGTCCATCATGGGGCGGATCGAGGTGGTGCTCGGTCCCGGCGCCACATGGGAGGGCGCCCGCGATCGGCTGCGCTACATCTTCGGCATCGCGAACTTCGCCGTTGCACGGCGCACGGAGCCGGACCTCGACGTCCTCATCGAGGCGCTGTTGACCGACCTGCGGGGGCGATCGCCAAAGAGCTTTCGCGTGACCGCCCGCCGCGCCGACAAGCGTTTTCCAATGCCCTCACCCGACATCGAGCGCCTGGTCGGGGCTCGCGTGCAGGCGGCGTTCGGCTGGCCCGTGAACCTCGACAGCCCCGACCTGAACATCCGCATCGAGTTCGTGACCAGAGACGCGTTCTACTCCTTCAGCAAGGAGCGGGGTCCCGGCGGGCTGCCAGTCGGGGTGAGCGGCCGTGTCGTGTGCCTCCTGTCTGGCGGCATCGACTCGCCGGTCGCTGCGTGGCGGATGATGCGCCGCGGCTGCTCCGTGTGGCTCGTGCACTTTCACAGCTATCCGTTTCATGAGGCCACGTCGCAGGAGAAGGTCCGCGAGATTGCGAAGCTGCTTGCGCGGTACCAACTCCATGTGCGGCTGTTTCAGGTCCCGTTCGGTCAATTGCAGCGACAGGTCGTCGTTGCCGTACCCCCGGCGCTCCGCGTCATCATCTACCGGCGGCTGATGATGCGCATCGGGGACGCAATTGCCCGGCAGGTCGGGGCGCGAGCGCTCGTCACGGGCGAGGTGGTGGGACAGGTGGCGTCGCAGACGCTGGAGAACATGGCGGTCATCTCGTCGGCCACCACTCTGCCGATCCTGCGGCCGCTCGTGGCCATGGACAAGGAAGAGATCACAGCCGAGGCCGTGCGGATCAGAAGCTTCCCGATCTCCATCATTCCGGACCAGGACTGCTGCCAGCTCTTCACCCCACGGCACCCCGTAACGCGGGCCCGGTCCGCAGAAATCGAGGATGCCGAACGGATGCTCCCGACAGCGGAGATGGTCCGGGACGCTGCGCGCGCCGCAGTCGTGGAAGACTACGGTTTCCCCGTTGTACAATCGTCCGTTCCGTCGGACGGCTGAGCGCCTGGTCAGACGGTATCACGCCATCATCTGAAGGAGTGCTCGTCATCATGCAGTTCCAGTCCGTGGACGAAATCCTCGCGGCCACCGCCAGCCTCGGACGTACGGACGGAGACACGTTCGTGCCGTCAGGCGGCCCTGCCGACGGCGCACTCGTCGATCGCCTGGCGCACACCGGGGCGCTCGGCGCCACCCCCGAGATCAAGGGCACGGCGCGCTGGATCATCCGCAGCGTGGCGGCTGCGAAGGGCATCCGGCCCGCGTCGATCCACGACCTCTACATGGCGATGGGCCGCGGAGAGGCGAGTGGCTTCACGGTGCCGGCGATGAACATCCGTGTCATGTCGTACTACACGGCACGCGCGGCATTCCGCGCGGCAAAGGCGATCGACGCGGGCGCGATCATCTTCGAGATCGCCCGCTCGGAGATCGGGTATACGGAACAGCGGCCGCACGAGTACGCGGCGATGATCACCGCGGCCGCGCTGCGCGAGGGCTTCGACGGTCCGCTCTTCATCCAGGGCGACCACGTGCAGGTGAACGCGAAGAAGTACCACAGCCCCGACCGCGACAAGGAGTTCGACACGCTCAAGGGACTCATCCGGGAGGAGATTGCGGCCGGCTTCTACAACATCGACATCGATACCTCCACGCTCGTGGACCTCGACAAGCCCACGCTCGACGAGCAGCAGGCCGTCAACTGTGACCTCGCCGCTGACTTCACCGAGTTCTGCCGTCGCCACGAGCCGGAAGGCGTCACGGTATCCGTCGGCGGCGAGATCGGGGAGGTCGGCGGCAAGAACTCCGACGTCCACGAGCTGCACGCGTTCATGCGCGGATACAACGCGCAGCTCCGCAAACGCGGTGAGCACGTCGGGATCAGCAAGATCAGCGTGCAGACCGGCACGGCGCACGGCGGCTTCGTCGGCGCCGACGGCAAGCTGCGGATGGACGTCCAGATCGACCTCGAGGCCCTCCGCGAGCTGTCGAGCGTTGCGCGCAGGGACTACGGCCTGGGCGGTGCGGTGCAGCACGGTGCGTCCACTCTCCCACCGTCCGCCTTCGATGCATTCCCGAAGGCCGGCGCGTGCGAGATTCACCTCGCGACCGACTTCCAGAACATGGTGTACGACCACCCGCAGTTCCCGGCGGCTCTGAAGGCCGAGATGTACGCCTGGCTGCAGCACAACGCCGCCGAAGAGCGGAAGCCTGACGATACCGAGCAGCAGTTCCTCTACAAGGCCCGCAAAAAGGCCATCGGCCCCTTCAAAGCACAGCTCTGGACAATGGGCGACGACGTGAAGGCGGCGCTGGGACAGTCGCTGGAGGAGCGGTTTGCGTTCCTGATGAAGCAGCTGAACGTCAGCGGCACGGCGGCCGCGGTGAGGCAGTTCGTCACGACCCCCGAAATCCCGTTCAGCCGTGAAGCGGAGCTGCAGGCGGCTGCCGGCAAGATCACCGCGACCGAACGCAAAGCCGAGGGGCTGTCAGACTGACGAGGCGTCGCCGACGGCTGCAGGCGTCAGGCACCCGACGCGTGCCAGAAACGCCGCGACGGTGTGCAGGCCGGCAGCGTTCGGCCTGTCAGGCGTCTGAGGGCGCGTCTACGCGCCGCCGTTCAGATAGTCGCGTAGTGCTTCGTACGTACTCCTGAACGCCAGTTCGTTCCAGGGGATTTCGGTGGGGGCGAACACGCGTGCCTCCAGACACTCGTCGTCCGCGCAGAGCGTTCCGCCCGTGATCGTCGCAGCGTAGACGATGATGATCGGCGTTTTCCCCGGGTACGAGTAGATGTCGACGAGCCCCTGCAGGGTGACGTCGAGGCCGCACTCCTCGCGCGCTTCCCGGATTGCGGCTGACCTGATTTCCTCGCCCCGATCGACGTACCCCCCGGGAAACACCCACTTGCCGAAACCAGGCTCGATCGCACGTCGCACGAGGACTATGCCGCCCTCCGCGGCGCGGATGATCGTGCCAACGGCGATTTTCGGATCGAGGTAGAAGACGAACCCGCACTGCGTGCACACGAGCCGCTCGGGCTCACCGGCCTTCAGGAGCCGGGGTTCGAGAGCGCCGCTGCAGATGGGGCAGAAGCGGTATGCGTCGGTGTGCTCGGGCATGGGGGGGCGCTAGTGGCTCGTCCTAGTCATCTGTAGAGCGCCGGTCGGGCGGGCATCCCGCCTGGCGGCGTTGCTCGTCGCTCGAATGCCGTGGCGGCCCGAGTCCGCTCGCGCCGCGGCGCGCAAGACCCATTACCGCCCCGCTAAAGTTTTCAGCATTCGCCCGCCCGCCGCAACCGACCGTCCCGAGCGGACCCGGGCGGCTACAGGGAGCCGTGCTCGTCGATGCAGCCACTGCGGCCGGAGTGGCGCAGGTATAATCCCGAAGCCATGTCCATCCTCAAGGTCGCGCGCATGGGACACCCCGTCCTGCGCAAGCGGGCGCGTGCGCTCGACCGGGCAGACCTGAAGTCATCGGACGTCCAGAAGCTGATCGACGACATGATCGAAACGATGGGCGAGTACCACGGCATCGGTCTCGCGGCCCCCCAGGTGCACGAGGGCGTGCGCATCTTTATCGCGGGAATGCAGGAGGATGGGGCCGACGATGAAGAGGAGCCCGGCATCGTGGCGGTGCCGTTCGTGAATCCCGAGATCGTCCCGATCGGGAATCAGAAGGAAACGGACTGGGAAGGCTGCCTGAGCATACCGGATGTCCGCGGCAGGGTCCCGCGTTACGCGCGGGTCAAGATCCGGGGGCTGGACCGCGAGGGCGCACGACAGGAACTGCAGCTGGCCGGCTTCGAGGCGCGCGTGGTCCAGCACGAAAACGATCACCTCGACGGCGTTCTCTTCTTCGACCGGATGCCGTCTCTGGAGACGCTGACCTTCCTCGACGAATACGGCAAATTCTGGCGGGACTAGCTGCGACACTGACATGGCCTTGTCGATCCCGAGCCTTGGCACCGCCGCTCCCATCGTGACCCTGCGGAACGCGCCCGTGCATGCGTTCGACGGCGCCATCGCGGCGGCCCGGACCTGCTACTCACCGCGCGTCGTTGCGGCACATGAAGTCACCGACCGGCAGCGCGACACCATCGGCGCGCTCACCTTCGAGGCCGGGCACCACACGGTCTACCAGCACGCGCACTTCGAGTTCGGTCTCGAGAACATCTCGCGACAGCTCGTCTGGAGCGTGCTGCACGGGTATCCGTTCTACAACTCCGAGCAATCGAGCCAGCGGTACGTCAAGCTGAAGGAGCCACGCGCCTTCGTGCCGCCGATCTCCGGAGAGGCGCTCGAGGTGTACGAGCGTGCCGTGCTCTCCGCGTGGGAGGTATACGCAGAGCTCTCGGCCCTGCTGAAAGACGATGCCTTCGCCATCCTGAAGGAGCTGAGGTACGTGACGCCGCGCGTGAGCGCGGATCGTTTGAAGGGGATCGAGCGCGAGGCGGAAAAGAAGGCGATCGAAACGGCGCGATACGTGATCCCCATTGCGGCGTTCACCTCGATGGTGCACACGATTTCGGGCATCACGCTTCACCGGCTGCGGCGGATGAGCGCGGCCGGTGATACGCCGTATGAAGCATCCGTCGTCATCGGACGGATGGTGGATCTCGTGCGCGAGCTCGATCCGTTGTTCTTCGAGAAGGTCGGCTGCGAGGAGCTCGCCGCATCGGACCTGCCCGAATCGGGATTTCCACGCCCCCGCGGCAGCGGCGACGCGTTTGTCCGCGAGTTCGACACACGGCTCGATGGACGGGTCTCCCGGTTGATCGACAGCTCGCCGGACGCCCCAGGTATCATCGCCGAGGCCGTGCGCGTCACATTCGGCCTCACGGCCGACGAGATGTCGGACGCGGAGGCTCTCGATCGCGTGCTGAACCCGGCACGCAATCGATACCGCCTGGACGTGATGAACGTGTCGTACCACTCGCCGATGATGCGTGGCCTGCACCACGCCTCGTACACGTTCGCCAAGCGCCTGAGTCACACCGCGGATTCGCAGGATCAGCGTCACCGGATGGTTCCCGCATCGCGGCCGGTGATGACGTTCGCGGACACCGTGGCTCCGGATTTCGTCGTGCCCCGGCTCATCGCGGCAAATGCACAGGCGCTGGCCGTGTACCAGGATGCGATGCAGAACGCATGGCGCGCGAAGAACCGGCTGCTCGAGCTCGGCGTGCCCCTGGAGTTCGCGCTGTACGTGCTGCCGAATGCGAAGACGCTGCGGATGGTGGAATCGGGCGCGCTCATCGCGCTCCTGCACAAGTGGACGCTCCGCACCTGCTTCAACGCGCAGGAGGAGATCTATCTCGCCTCGATGGACGAGGTTGCGCAGGTGCGCGAGAAGCACCCGCAGCTCGCAAGATACGTCGGCCCACCGTGCGTCGTCCGCAACGGCCTGATCTCGCCGCGCTGCACCGAGGGGACGCATTTCTGCGGGGTCCCCGTGTGGCGCAGCTTCCCCGACGTCGTACGACGTCTTTGACGCCGCCGCCTCGTGTCGCCCCTCCTGATCATCTTCGTCACCGTCTTCATCGATCTGCTCGGATTCGGCATCATCATTCCCCTGCTGCCGTTCTACGCGGAGCATTTCGGCGCGTCGGCGTTGGTCGTGGGCCTGCTGTCGTCCTCGTTCTCCCTTGCGCAGTTCCTGTTTGCGCCGTTCTGGGGGCGGTTATCCGATCGGATCGGACGCAGGCCCGTGATCCTGATTGGGCTGCTCGGTTCGGCGCTGTCGTATGCGTTCTTTGCCCTGGCCACCTCCCTTCCGATGCTCTTTGTCGCAAGGAGCCTGGCTGGCATCGCGGGCGCCAACATTCCGACCGCGCAGGCGTTCATTGCCGATACGACGACGGCCGAGACGCGTGCCCGGGGAATGGGATTGATTGGGGCGGCCTTCGGCCTGGGTTTCATCTTCGGCCCGGCGATCGGCGGGTTCCTCAGCCACTGGGGCTACGCGGCGCCCGCGTGGTTTGCCGCAGCGCTGTCGCTGGGGAACTTTGTGGCCGCGCTGTTTCTCCTGCCGGAGTCACGGCCGCCGCATGCGAGAGACGTATCGAGGCCGGGCCGTTTCGAAGTCATCCGGCGTGCGGTGACACAGCCGAACCTGCCGATGGTGCTCGTTGTGTACTTCCTCGTGGTCACGGCGTTCGCGAGCTTCGAGGCGACCTTCGCTCTCTACAGCGAGCGGCGCTTCGGGTTCACGCCCGCGACGATCGGGTATATGTTCGCGTGGATTGGCGTCGTGCTGGCCACCGTGCAGGGTGTGCTGGTGGGACGCGTGGTGAAGATTATCGGGGAGAAGCAGCTCGTTCCCCTGGCCATCTTCGCGATTGCACTGGCGCTCGGCCTCGTGCCGGTCGCGGGTTCGGTGCCGCTGTTGGCCGCCGTCGCCGGCCTGCTCGCGCTTGGAATGGGGTTCAACAGCCCTTCGCTGCTGTCGGCAATCTCACAACTGGCCGATGCACGGGACCAGGGCAGCACGCTCGGCGTTTCGCAGTCGCTGGGCAGCCTGGCGCGGATCATCGGACCGCTCTGGGGCGGATGGGTGTTCGACGAGTTCGGGATCGGGTTCCCGTTCTTCACGTCCGCGGGGGTCATGCTCCTCGCCTGCGCTCTCAGCGTGGTTGCCTTCAACCGCGTCGAGCTCGGCCCGGTCCGGACCAGGACGGTCTGAGCCTGACAGGAACAAGCCATGACGACGTTCGAACACGAAATCGAAGTCCGCTTCCGCGATTGTGATGCCCTCGGTCATGTCAACAATGCCGTGTACCTGACGTATCTGGAACAGGCACGCTTTGCACATTGGCAGCGCCTGACGGGCGTGACCGGCATCCCGCGCAGCTTCATCCTGGCGCGTGTCGAGTGCGACTACCGTGCCCCGGCGATGGCCGGTGAACGCCTCATCGTCCGGCTGCACGTCGCATCCGTGGGCAACTCGAGCTTCACCTTCGAGTACCAGATCGTGAATGGCCGGACTCGGCAGGTCGTTGCGACCGCACGGACGGTGCAGGTGATGTACGACTATGTGGCGGCGCGTTCCGTACGGATCCCGGATGACGTGAGGGCGCGCCTCGAAGGGTAATCATGGTCATCATCTTCGGCAAGGACTCGTGTCCGTACACGACGGCTGCGCGTGATGACTACTCGTCGCGCGGCGTGCCGTTCGAATACGTGAACGTGAAGAAGAACCCGAAGCGGCTGCCGGAGATGCTGCAGCATAGCGGCGGCCGTCGTGCCGTGCCGGTTATCGTCGAAGACGGCGTGGTCACGATCGGCTTCGACGGCGGGACTTGAGGCGTTTGAGGGCCGCAGTTCGCGGCCCCGCACCCGCGCTTCGCAGCCGGCTCCAGCCGTCACTCCTCTTGGCGGCCGCGATCGTTCTCTGCCTGCTTCAGCTGCCGCTCCTGCCACTTGCCAACCTGCAGAATGACGTGCCGCACCGCCACCCCCAGCCTTCTCGCGTCGCTGCGATCCCTTGGCCGTGTGGCGTTGCTGGCGAGCACGACGGTCAGCTGATCCCCCGTCAGATCGCACGCCGTCAGCGGTAGCGTGGCTTCCCACTCCGGCTTCGGCACCACGCCTTCGTAAAGCGCGCATCCGTTCACCGTCACCGTGAGTCTCGTCGTCGGCTCGACCGCGCGCGCGATCTTCAGGCGAATCGCCAAAGGCTTCCGTCCGAGCAGCGGGACTGTCAATGACGCGTTGGCCCGCGTCCAGCGAATCACGTCGTCTCCCATCCGTTCATGCCGCCGGAAGCCCCGGACGCGCACGTCCCAGTAGTGCTCGGCGCTTCCGGAGATCAGGTTCAGGTCTTCGGGCGGGGACGTCGGCCGCTGCAGCCGGACAAGCACCGTCTGGGCATCTGACTCGTCGATCAGGAACACGTCCAGCGAGTTTCCGCCGCGGCGCCAAGTGTCGAGCGGGGGCGTGGCGAGCCATCCGGACTTCGAAGTCCACGTTCGCGTGACTGCCTGAATCACCCCATTCACGGCAACGGCGAGATATGCGGGATCAGCGCCCTTGCTTCGGCCCCGCAGGTCACCGCTGACGTCGAACGGAACGGCGTCAGCGTCCGGGTTGAACTGCGCATACCGCGAGACATGCCGGACGTCGGTGATCTCAGGACTGGCGACGACCCGATAATCGGTAACGGGATGCCCGACCAGCTCGGCGAAGCGTGGCGGCCTGGGAATGCGGTACACGTTCGCCCGGCCAAACGTTTCCAGACGGCGCCGCAGCACCTTGTCAACCGGCGGCCCGTCGGCGCCATACCGCTGGCCCGTACTCTCGCCGGCAGCGGCAATCCGCTTCTCCGGGCGGGGCGGAACCGAGACGTCGAGTATCGATGCGCCATCCGTAGCCCAGGGGAGCCGGAGGCCGAGCACGTGAGCAGCCGTCGGCGCGATGTCCACGGCCTCGACGTTGCGATCGCTGACGCGTTGGCCGTGCTCGTTGACCTCCGGAAACAGGGCGGAGGTCTGGACACCAGCCGGAAACTTGATGAACAGCGGTACGCGCATGATCTCGGTCACGTTCGCGGGCGAAAGGGTCCGATTGGGCTCGCCCGCCATGAAGGCGACTCCGTGATCCGCGGTGATCACCACCAGTGCGCGCTCGTACAGACCGGTCTCCTTCAGCCGGGCAACCACCCGGCCCACCAGGCGATCGATGAACCCCACCTGCAGCAGATGACGCTGCTGGTTCTGGGCGAGCTCCCACTCGTCGGTCAGTGGAACCTCCCGCAGGGCACCCGGCAGCGGCGCCAGCGACGAGTTGCGTTGACCGCTCGGCAGGAGCGCCCAGGGCTGATGTGGCAGCAGGGTATGGAGAAAGTACAGCGTGGGCTGCTGATCGGACGCGCTGATACCGTCGACGAAGGACCTGACGAGTAGCCGCCGATCCTCCATGAAGCGCTTGTCGTGGCTTCTTTTCCGCGCGCGCGGCGACACATCCATCCCGGCGTCCGCCCCCCGCTTGAAGCCGGCCCACTGTTCGGTCAGGTCGGGCAGTTGCAGGCGCTTGTGCAGATCGGGCGTGAGAAACACATACGCGGCGATGATCGAGAGGTCCGCGCCGATGCCGGAGAGGCGCGTGCGAACCGTGTCAGTCGGGTCGAGACACAACGACCGGGGGCACAGTGCCGACAGCGACTCGATCACCTCGAACCGGTGCGTTCTGCCGAGAAAGGAAAAGAGCGTATCCGGATAATTCCCGGACGTTGGCACCGCGTCCCCTTTGGGGCGAAGTCCCGTAACAATTGGCGGCAGCGCCCAGCGGGTGTAGGCACTGACCGTGGTGGCGTTCCTGAACCAGACTGCGTCGTGGGCCAGAGCCGACATGTTGGGATAGAGGCTTGGATCGATATTGCGATGCTCGTCGAGGAGCGATACGAGGGGCAGCTCGTCGAAGACGATCAGCACGATCGGCGCCGGACGAAAGCCAGCCGTCCCAGGCTCGGCCGGCGCAGACCGCTTCGTTTCGGGCAGGATGATGCGGCGGATGCCGGGCTGCTGCGCAAACGCGACAGGCACGATCACGATGCCTGCGGCGAGCACCGTGAAGAAGCTGCGAAACCCGGCGAAGCGGCTGTACGACACGGCGGCGATCAGACCCGTGGCCAGCGCGGGCGCAGCGGCGACGGTCCACGTCCTGACCCCCAGTTGCTTCTGCACCTGCACCGCCACCAGCCCCACCAGCACCGTCACGATCGTGCCGGTGATTATCGAGCGGGGGCGGAAACCCAGCAGATCAGCCAGCCACACCAACGCGATGGGCGCAAGAGGTGCCACCAAGAGCAGTGCCACCAGGAGCAGCAGGACGTCGGTCGGCCCGGCGCGATGAGCGACGAAGAACTCGGGGGCGCGGCCCACAACGTCGAGCAGCGGCTGCACGACGGCGACCGCCCAGAGGCCTGCCACATGAAGTGCGGTCAGGAGAAAGGAGCGCTTACTCCCCATCGCGGTTCACTCCGCCATCGCTCATCTCGGCGACGCAGCCGGTCGCATGGCCTTCGCGTATCGGCCATTCAGCGACCCGAAAGCGCGCAAAGTCCCGCCGTCCCATTTCAGGATCATTTTATTCGGCCAATGGATCTTCGCAGTTGTTCGAGGAGCAGGCGCGGCCGGATGGATGCGTCGCCGATTTGACTCGCATACCGCGCCGCCCTACGCTCGTGACCCAGCGGCCGCCTTCAGCCGCTCATTTTGGCAGTCCAGCGACATCGGTGCCCCATACTTCTTCTGCGGCAGCAGCAGATTCGGCTGTAGCGGCCGCTCGATTCGACGCACTGTGTGCGGTCGCTGCTGGCGCGGCGGCGCTGGTGGTGTACTTGCGGACGCTCGCACCCGGGCTCATCGCCCTTCTCGACACGCCGATGTTCCAGTTCATCGGGCGCGTCCTCGGCGTCCCGCACAACCCCGGATACCCGCTCTACGTGCTGGTGACGTATCCTCTCGCACTGCTTCCCCTCGGGTCGCTGCCTTACAGAATCAACCTGTTCTCATCAGTTCTCGCAGCCGTGACCGTATCCCTGGTCTTCCTGATCGCCCGTCGTCTGGGGTGCCGGCGGAGCCTCGGCATCGTTGCCGCACTCGGGCTCGCCTTCGGCAGGGTGTTCTGGTCACAGGCAGTGATCGCCGAGGTGTATACGCTGCACGCGGCGATCGTTGCAGCCGTGGTGCTCTTGCTGGTTGCCTGGCGACAGACGCGGCGGGAAGGTTTGTTCTACGCCGCGATTGCCGTGTTCGCTGCCGGGCTGGGCAACCACACGACGATCGTGGCGCTTGCGCCGGGCATCGCCGTGTACGCGTTGATGACCGATCGGCGCTTCGCCACCCGCTTGCGCACGCTTACTGTGACGGCCGCCATTCTCGCGGCCGGCATCTTCCAATACGCATTCATTCTCATCAGGTCACAACAGCCAGGGGTCTACGTCGAGTCGAGGGCCACGACCCTGGGAGAGCTGCTCGATGTGATGCTGGGCCGCCAGTTCAGCGACCGCCTGTTTGCATTCGGGTGGCAAACCGTCCTGCGCGATCGCCTTCCCTCGCTGCTGGAACATGTGCTCGCGGTGGAACTGACGCTCCCGGGCTTGATGCTGGCTGTGGCTGGTGCCGCCTGGCTCCTGAGGCACAGACGGGCAGAAGGTCTGCTATTGCTCCCCATCGTAGGGATCGTCGTCGGATTTGCCGTCAACTATAGGGTTGTCGACACGCCAGTGTTCGTGATCCCCGGCATCCTCGTGCTCTGGCTGGCAGCCGCCGCCGGCGCCGAAGCCGTGGCGCGGTTCGGGGGACGCGTGCGCTGGGGAGGCGTGGTCTGCAGCGCGGCCGCGCTCATTCTGCCGTTCTGGAATCTCGCGCACAATTACGCGGCGAACGATCGAAGCCGCGACACCGCCGCTGCAACGCACTTCGATGCTCTGTTTCACGCGTTACCCGGGCGCACCGCCTTGGTGCACGAGGATTTTCTCGTCGACCGGATGGTGATGTTCAAGCTGCTTGGTGACGAGTCTGCGAAGAGGCGACAGATCGAACTCGTCTCGATCAACCCCGACGTTCTGCGGACAAGACTGGCAGCCGGTTGGGAAGTGTTTGCCTTCCGCAATTCAGCGAGGCGGCTCCGGCACCATGCCCTGAACGTGAGTTACAAACCCTTGCCGCTGACCGATGGTGTGTTGCCGGACTTCCTCCTGCGCCTGGCCGACGGCATGGTGGTCGCGATAGCCGTGCCGTCCCGTTACGCGGAACAGTTCGTGGCGAGTGGAGGCGCCTCCTTCACCGCCATAGGTGGACCGCACGAACTGACGCCCACCGCGAAATCCAGTCTCGCGGTTACCGGAGTCCGCGGCAATACGGATGGAGCGGTCGTGCGGAGCGGTTCTGCCGCCATCGACCTGCACATCGCCGCAGGTCGCGAGACCGGAGATTCGGGAGTGGGCGGCGCACCCGGTATCCAGATCCAGTCCAGGGAGGGAGAGGCGGCGATTAGACAGGGCTCCCGCGACATCGTGAGGACCGCCGAAGGGGCGGCCGTAGCCGTCTGGACACCCGAAGGCCGGCTCGCCCACGCCTTCGTCCTGCAGGCGAGAGATGCTTTTCGGGTGCCGATCCCGACAGGGCCGCTGTCCGTGTACCCACTGCGCGGCCTATGGCCGGGCCAGCGGTTGCCGCAAGAGGGCTGGGCCGACATCTCCAGGACGATGCGCACGGGCAGCCTCATGGTGCGAGTGCCGCCCGGGGGCACGGTGGTCATCTACGCCATCGATGACAGGCCCCTGATGCCGCGCATGATCGACCGCTCGTCCAACCGTTCCCGCATCGAGATCGCCCCGTTCGAGGGTTCGCTCGGAACGCACACCGCAGTCGAGGGGCCACGTGGGGCCAAGAACACATACAAGATCGAAATCCACGCGCCGGACGCGGAGCCGGTCTCAGCCCTGCTGGCGCTCGGCGGCATTCCCGACACAGTGATCGGGCGCGCCACGCTGGGGAGTCCAGCCGATGCGGCGAGCGTGTTCAGCATCGACACTGCCGGACTGCTGCGCACGCCTGACTCAGGCTCCGAGGTTCTGGTGATGGCCCGCGACGAACAGGCGCAGTTGACCGGGCACGGCTGGTCTGCCGTCGACTGGGACCCTCTCGGGTCCTACCGCTGGATGACCGGCCCCGAGGCGCGGCTCGTCTTGCCAATCGCGGGCCCGGCGGCCCGGGGAATCCGGATCCAGGCCCTGCTGGAGAGCGCGCCCGTGGCCGCCACGGTCCGACTGCGTCTCAATCGAATGGATTTGCCCTCGCAGCCCCTCCGAGCCGGGTGGCAGGCGTACGAGTGGTCGCTGCCGCCAGGCGCTCTGGAGCCGGGGACGAACGAGGCGGCCGTGCTCGTGGACGGGTTACCCCTCCAAACAGGCCGCAGCGCAGGGGCGAGAGGGCTGGCTGTGAGCGAGGTGCGGGTGATGCACTCCGTCCCCTGAGCGCGCAGGCCCCGGGCTCAATGCGTCCCGGTTCTACTGGTCGGGGCCTCGCTCAGCAGGTGCAGAGATCGAACGGCCACGCCCTGGGCACGCGATGGTTCTTCGCCTGGCCGCGGTGCAACGGTGGTCACCAGCCGTATCGTCAGCTCATCCCCTGCGAGCCTGCAGGGTGCGAGGGGCAATGTCGTCTCCCATTCCTCGTGCGGGACGACTCCGTCATAAACGGTGCAGCCGTTTGCGGTCACCGTGAGTCTGGCGGCCGGTTCGACGGCACGGGCGATCTTCATGCGAAGCGCCGCCGGCGTCCGCCCGAGCCGGGGAACGATGACCGCCGCGTCGGCCCGGGTCCACCGGATTACGTCGTGTCCCATCCTCTGGTGCCGGCGGAATCCGAGCTGGCGGATGTCCCAGGACCGTGCGGCGGCCCCGGAGATCAGGTTGAGGTCAACCGGCCTCGACGAACGCCGGTGCAACCGTCCGAGCACGGGGCGTCCGTCGGATTCCTCGATCAGGAACACGTCGATCGAGTTCCGGCCGCTTCGCCACGCATCGAGCGGCGGCGTGCCGAGCCACCCGGATCTGGTTGTCCACGTCCGGGTGACTGCACGGATGACACCATTCACCGCAACCGCGACATACGCCGGTCCGGCGTGGTCACTTCGACCGCGCAGCTCACCGCTGACGTCGAACGGCACCGCGTCCGCGCCGGGGTCGAATGTGTCGTACTGCCACGAGTAACGGAGGTCCGCTATCTCGGGACGGTCGACGACACGGTATTCGGTCGGCGCGTGGCCGACGAGCTCGCCAAACCGGGGTGGCCTGGGGATGCGGTACGTGTTCGCCGCGCCGAACGTCTCGAATCGCCGCCGCAGCACCTCGTCAAGAGGAGGCCCCTCGGGCCCGTACCGCTGGACGGCCTTCCCGGAGTCATATGCGATCTGCTTTTCGCCGCGCGGCGGAATGGAGGCGTCGAGCAGCGATGAGCCATCGGTGGCCCACGGAAGCCGGAGGCCCAGCACGTGAGCAACTGTCGGCGCGATGTCCACCGTCTCCACGTTTCGATCGCTGACGCGTTGGCCGTGCGGGGTCACGGCTGGAAGCACAGCGGATGTCTCGGTGCCTGCCGGGAACTTGATGACCAGAGGCACCCGCATGATCTCCGGTGCATTCCCGACTGTGAAGCCGCGAACATTCAGGCCCTTCGTGATCGCAACGCCATGATCGGCCGTGATCACCAGCAAGGTGCGCTCGTACAGGCCGGCCTCCTTCAGCCGCGCGACGACTCGACCTACGACGTTATCGACGTACCCGACCTGCAGCAGGTGGCGCTGCTGGTTCTGCGCGATCTCCCAATCGTCGCCCCGGCGAACCCCACGCATCGCCGACGGCAGCGGCGCCAGCGACGCATTGCGCTGCCCGCTCGGCAGGAGCACCCATGGCTGGTGGGGCAGCAGAACGTGAAGAAAATACAGCGTGGGCTGCCGATCGGACGCGCTGATCCCGTCAATGAAGGCTTGGGCGAATCGCCGCCGGTCGTCCTTGAAACGCTGCTGCACGTGCCGCTGCCACGCACCCGGTGACAAATCCAGGCCGGCGTCCGCGCCAGCGCTGAACCCTCCCCAGTTGGCGGTGAGGTCCGGCAGCTCCAGGCGCTCGTGGAGATCGGGCGTGAGGAACACATAGGCGGCGACGATCGAGAGGTCCCCGCCCATGCCGGCGAAACGCCGGCGGAGTGAGTCCTCGGGGTCCTCACACAGCGGCCGAGGGCACATGCCCGTGGCGGCCTCAATGACCTCGAGCCGATGCGTGCGGCCCAGGAACGAGAAAAGCGTGTCAGGGTGGTCCGCCGCCGTCGGAACAGCGTCCGGCCGTGCGCGCCGGCCCGTCAGGATTGCGGGCACTGCCCAGCGGGTGTAGTCGCTCACCGTGGTGGCGTTCCGGAACCACACACCGTCGCGCGCGAGCGCAGACAGGTTCGGATAGAGAGCCGGATCGATGTTCCGATCGGCATCGAGGAGCGACACGAGCGGCAGCTCGTCGAAGACCATCAGCACGATCGGCGCTGGGCGAAACCCCGCGGCGGCAGGGTCCGCGGGCGCTGACCGGCTCGTGTTCGGGACGATGAGGCGCCGGATGCCTGGCTGGAGGGCAAAGGCGGCCGGGACGATCAGGATGCCCGTCCCGAGCACCGTGAAGAAGCTGCGAAACCCCGCGAACCGGGCGTACAGGAGGGCCGTCACCACGCCGGCCGCCACCGCGGGGGGCAGAGCAGCTGTCCACCGCGTGACGCCCAACTGCTTCGCCACCTGGACCGCCACCAGCCCCACGAGGATCGCGACGATGGTCGCGGTGACGATCGACCGGACCCTCGGGCCCAGTACACCGGCCGCGACGACCAGCGCGATGGGCACGAGAGGCGCAACCAGGAGCAGCCCCGCCAGGAGCAGCAGGAGGTCGCTGGGCCCGGCGCGATGGGCGACGAAGAACTCGGGTGCGCGACCCAGCACATCGAGCAGGGGCTGAACGACAGCTATCGCCCACAGACCCCCGACGTGAAGCGCGGTCACAAGAAGCGGACGCGTGCTCCTCATTGCGAGTCACTGTAGCAGGCCTCTCGGGCGCGACCGGGAAGGACGCGAACCGAAGCTCTGAGACGGCGCGTCTCGAGCGACCCTCGGACGGACGTTCGTGCAACGTCCATCGGGCTCATCCGCACGCGCGAGATAACGCTCCTGTCACACGAGAGTCGACTCGTCCTTACAGTGATTCTCGACCTGGACCTGCCGATTTGACTCGCATTCCCGGCGGCCCTACACTCGTCACGATTCCCGCCCAAAAACGAAGGAGTCCGCAGGCGTAATGGCTGACAAGAAGGGTTGGGGCACCACCGTGCTCGGGTGGCTGGTCGTCCAGGACGAGGAGACGGGCACTGGAAGCTCCTCTGACCCGCCGCCCGAGCAATCCGCGCCCCCGGAGCCCTCCACGTTTTTCGTGTCGCCGCCGCCCGCCTCACCGAGCGGCCAGGTGGCGTTCGATCAGGTCTTCGAGGCGGCCGGCATTCCCGCCGAGGAGCGCGATCGGGTCACCAAGACCCGCGACCTGCTTGCCACCCTCCCGGCTGAGACCGATCCGGCAGTCAAGAAACAGATAGTCGAAGCATCGCTGAAGGCCTTCGGCGTGCCGATCGACCGGATCATCGAGACGGGCGCGGCCGAGATCCAGGCCCTCGAAGGCTACATCCGCGTGGGCGAGTCCCAAACGCAGGAGCTGCTGCGCGAGTCGGAGTTGCGCATCAGGCAGTTCGAGGAAGAGGTCGCGCGCATCCGCAGCGTCATGACCGCCCGCGTGCAGGAGCAGGAGGCAGTGGCGCGCGCCTGCAACGACCAGAAGCTCGGCGTGCAACAGGTGCTCGAATTCTTCGGCCAGGAGGCGGTCGCACGCGTAGTGCGCGACTCGCCGCGGCTGCACGTGCCCACGGGCGGGGCCGCCGGCGAACCGGACTGAGGCGCCCGCGTATTGTTCTAGAGAAAGGCTGATTGATATGGGGCTCGCTTCCCGTTTCGGCAATCTCTGGCGCGGCTTTCTGTCGCTCTGGATCTCAGGCGTTGAAAAGCAGCATCCGGAGATCGCGTACGAGAATGCCATCAACTCCATGGTGGAGAAGTACACGCGTCTGAAGACCGCGACGGCGGCCATCATCCGCCGCCGCGAAGATGTCAACGCTCGCGTGCAGCAGACCAACAAGGATCTGGCGCAGACGGAGGCGGAGCTCGGCGCGGCGCTCGAGACCAATCAGGACGATCTCGCGCTGGTACTGATCCAGAAGAAGAACCAGCTGGCCGCGGACATGGCCGAGATGAAAGCAGAGCTGGACACCGCGCAGGCCGACGCCGACAGCGCGAAGAACTCGCTCATCGGGGTGCAGAGCGAGATACGCAAGCTCAAGGCCGAACGCGACTCCATGCTGGCAAAGATGCAGTCGGCGCAGGCGCGCATCCGCATCCAGCAGCAGCTCGATGGATTGTCGGTAGAGGCCGATGTCAAAGCGCTCGAGAACGTGCGCGAGCACATCAAGACGACCATCGCAGAGGCGAACCTCGGATCAGAGCTGGCCGGGACGTCCCTCGACGGGCGGCTCGCGGCGCTCCGCAACCAGGTCGGCGATGTGCAGGCGCGCCAGCAGCTCGCAGAGCTGAAGGCCAGGAAGGCCGCCGCCGGCCAGAAGACGATGTGAGGCGGGTTCGAATCCGAAGGCCATCATGAAACTGACCCCATTTGCGAAGCTGTTCATCACGTTCGTGATCGTGGCGGTCGTCGGCTACGCCTTCTGGCACTACAAGGGCCAGGATGTGCGCCGGTGGGCCGTCGGAAGGAGCGACAGCTCGGCCGGCGGCAGCTCCACGCCGGTGTCGTCCTCGGACTTCGATGCGCTCAGGAACGCGCCGCCCGATCCGGGCCGGGGCTCGGGCGCCGCCGGGGTGACGCAGGCGGCGCTGTCGGGTTCGGGCAAGCTCGGTCGTCCGCTCGTGGTTGCCATCAACACCTGGGCGGGCCACGCGCCTGGCATCGTGTTCAACGGGGGGCTCGATGGCGCAGGCCAGTCGGGCTTTGCGCGGCGCTACGGGCTGGCGGTGAAGTTCGTGCTGATCGAGGATCCGGCTGCGAAGCTCGCCGCCTTCCGCAAGGGCGACGTCGACGTCATGTGGAACACGGTCGACAACTGGGCGCGCGAGGCGTCGATTCTGGCCGAGCAGAATCAGAAGGCCCGGTCCATCCTCATGCAGGACTGGTCGCGCGGCGGCGACGGCATCGTCTCGCTGGCGAGCATCAAGTCAATCGAGGATCTGAAGGGGAAGCGGATTGCCTGTACCCAATTCACGCCGTCTCACTTCCTGCTGCTCTACCTGCTCGCCCAATCCGGCTTGTCGCCCGAGGACCGGGCCGCCGTCGAGAAGAACATCATTTTCACGCAGGACGCCCCGGCGGCCGCCGCGATGTTCAAGGCGCGCCAGGTGGATGCCGCGGTGACGTGGGAGCCGGATTTGTCGTCTGCGGTGACTGCCCGGGGCGACGAGGCGCACGTCCTCGTGTCGACGACCGCCGCGACGAACATCATCGCGGACACGCTCTGCGCCAGGCAGGACGTGATCGACCAGTATCCCGAGAGCCTGCGCGATTTCGTCCACGGCTGGTTCGACGGCATCGAACTGATGAAGGCCGACCCGGCGTCCGCCTACGCCATTGTCGGAAAGGCCCTGAAGCTCGACACCGAGACGGTGTCTGGCATGCTCTCCGGCCTGAAGCTGACGCCGTACGCCGACAACGCGCAGTTCTACGGACTCACCGGAGGCAAGGCACACTACGAGACGCTGTTCGACACGGCCTTCGTGATCTGGCGCAAGAAGGGCCTCGTGACCAGGGCGGTGTCGGCCAACGACTGGGTCGACACGCGGTTCCTGGGGGCGCTGGCATCCGCCTACCCGGGCCAGAAGGTGCAGGAGGCGGCGCTCGTGGCGAAGTCGCCCTCCTCCAGTGATCGGGCCATCATCAACAAGCAGATCCAGATCCACTTCACACCCGGCTCCGACGAGATCATGCCGGGTTCGTATTTCGTGCTCGACGCGCTGGGCGAGACGATGACCTCGTTCGGCAACACGTACCTGCGGGTCGAGGGGAATACCGATTCGACCGGCTCGCCGACCGGCAACATGACGCTTTCGGAGCGTCGTGCGCTCGCCATCAAGAATTACATCCTCAAGAGCTTCCCCGGTATGCCGGCGACCCGGTTCCAGACGATCGGCCGCGGTGCGAGCAATCCCATGGCGCCGAATACGACGGAAACCGGGCGTCAGCTGAACCGCCGCACCGACATCAAGGTTGTGCTCGCGACCGCGGGGTAGCCGTTCACGTCGATGAGACGCAGGGAACTCTTCGCGTTGCGCGAGCCGCTGTCGCCTCGCACGGCCCTGCTGCTCGGGCTCGTGGCGCCCACGGTGGTCCTGGGCGGGTGGTGCCTCCTCACCTACGGCGGGTTTGCACCACCTGACTTCCTGCCCTCGCCGAGCGAGGTCGTCAGGGGCACGCTCCAGCTGTTCATCCAGTACGATCTGCTCGACGCGATCCTCGTCTCGACGCGGCGCATCGCGATCGCGTTCGTCCTCGCGTCGGCCGTGGCGCTGCCGCTCGGCGTGCTGATGGGCGCCTTCGAACCCATCAATCGCATCTTCGAGCCGATCGTGGCCCCGCTTCGGTACATGCCGATCTCGGCGTTCATCCCGCTCCTGATTCTCTGGTTCGGCATCTACGAGAAGCAGAAGATCGCCTTCCTGTTCCTGGGGGTGTTCGTGTACCTCCTGCCCGTCGTCGTGTCGGCCATTCGCGCCGTGCCGGAGGAACTGGTGCAGACGGCGCGCACGCTCGGCGCCAGCAAGGGGCAGGTCGTGCGGACGGTGCTGCTGCCGCCCGCTCTGCCCGAGATCTTCGACTCGTTCAGGGTGATGAACGCCATCTCGTGGACCTACGTCATCCTCGCCGAGGCGGTGAACCCTGAACACGGGCTCGGATACATGGTGGAGCTCGCCCGCACGCACCAGAAAGCCTCGTGGTCGTTTGCTGGCCTGCTGGTCATCGGCGGCATCGGGCTCCTGACCGACGTCCTGATCCGGATGATCTCGCGCGCGCTCTTCCGGTGGCGGGAGAAGGCGTGAGCGACGGAGCCGCGAAGGGGACTCCGCAGGCCGGCGAGCCAGGCAGCGTTGCCGTCACCGTGGCTGACCGCGGTGCGGCCGCGCAGCCGACGTACTCGCCGCGTCCGTCCGCGTCCACGCCGACGCTGCGGGTGAGCAACCTCTCGGTCACCTACCGCGATCGCTCCGGGCGCGCGACGGAGGCCGTTCGCGACGTTTCCTTCGATATCCTCAACAAGCCCGACGTCGGCGAGATCGTCGTGTTCCTCGGCCCGTCCGGCTGCGGCAAGTCCACGATCCTGAAAGCCGTGGCGGGTTTGCTCGAACCGACGGAGGGCGAGGTGCTGCTCGACGGCCAGCCCGTGACGGGTGTGGGCCGCGAGCGTGGGATGGTGTTCCAGGCCTACACCTCCTTCGGTTGGCTGACGGTCCGCGACAACGTCGAGTACGGGCTCCGGCTGCAGGGCGTCCGCAAGGCCGAGCGGCGGGAGCGCTCGGACCATTACCTGAAAGCGGTCGGTCTCGAGGAGTTCGCCGACCGCTACCCGAAGGATCTCTCGGGCGGCATGAAGCAGCGCGTGGCCATCGCGCGCACGCTCATCAATCGGCCGCGGCTCGTCCTGATGGACGAACCGTTCGGCGCCCTCGATCCGCAGACGCGATGGGGCATGCAGTCGCTCCTGCTCGACGTGTCGCGCACCGAGGACAACACCACCCTTTTCGTCACCCACGATGTGTCGGAGGCCGTGTATCTGGCCGACGCCGTCTATGTGCTGTCAAACCGCCCCGCCCGCATTCTCCACCGCGTGGACGTCCCGTTCTTTCCCGTCCGCGACGCGGCCCTGAAGTCTGCCGCCGAGTTCCGCCACGTCGAGAAGCAGCTGCTCGACCTGCTCTACGCGCCACAGCCGCGCTCCACGTAGAATGTGACCGCATGAGCGCGCCCGAAAAGCCGTCGCCGGCGGGGCCGCAGCCGCAGGCGGCCCCAGGGGCGGCGAAGCCTGGCCGCGCCATGGCGTCAGCCGTCCGCGAGACTGCGAGGGACCTGGCTGACAGTGTGCTGTTCGACAAGCGGCCGTATTTGAAGCTGGCGTTCCGGAATCCCTACAACCTGTCGCTCTTCGTGGGCGCGCTGGCTGCCGCCGGCATCACGCTGAACCCTGTGCTGGCGATTGCCGCCCTTGGCGCCGAGGCGCTGTGGCTGCTCTACGCGCCCGATTCCACACGCCTGCAGCACCTGCTGTGGGACCCGAAATTCGAGCGGATCCGAAACGCGCTGCTCGAGGAGCAGCGTGCGGAGCGCATGACCACGCTCGCGGAGGAGGTGCGCGTACGCGTGCAGCGGCTGGTTGATCGTCAGCATGAGATCCGACGGCTGGCGGCACAGAACCCGTCGTTCACCGGCGACCTGCTGCGAAGCGAGCTAGTGAAGACGGACAAGCTGGTCGACGCCTTCATCGACCTGGCGGTGACCTGCTCGCGCTACGAACAGTATCTCGTGACGGTCGATGTCGCTGCCGTCGAGCGCGAGCGCGGCCGCTGGGAGACGACGATCAGGACAGGCGAAGGCGCCGGGCCCGGGATCGACATCGCGAAGCGCAACCTCGCCATTCTCGGCAAGCGGCTCGACAAGGTGGGCGAGATTCGCCGCTACCTCGACGTCGCACGCGGCCAGCTCGATCTCATCGAGAACTCGTTCCAGTTGATCGGAGATCAGATCGTGACCATGCAGTCGCCCCAGGAGCTGTCCGGACAGCTGAACGACCTGCTGACAGGCGTCGAGGCGATCGAACAGAGCGCCGCAGACACCGAGCGGATGCTCAACTCGCTGGGGATCACGGCGTGAGCGACGCCCGCGTCCTTCCTGCATGGGCCGACGACCTGCGCCGCCGGTATCTGCGCGGCGAGTCGGCCATGTTCATCCTCCATGGCAACGTCTTCGACACCATCGTCCAGCAGCAGCGCCTGATCGGTCTCACGGCTTTTCTCTCTGAGGTGCTGCTCAAGGACAACAAGGACGCGATCGCGGTCTACAACCTCTCGACGGGTGTCCGGTTTGCGAAAATGCCCGCCTCGCCGGCCGTGGGGATCGACGACGTGCTGCTGGCCTCGCCGAAGGAACGCGTGCTCGCGGCGCTGGAGCGGCTGCTCGTCGGATCGACCCGCACGGCCGTCATCCTCGAGTACGCCGACACGCTGGCGCCTTCGGGCGATCCGTCGTTTCAAGCCGACGGCGACCGCGCCGCCATTGTCACGCTGCACCGGTGGTCGTTCCTGCCCGAGATCGAGCGGGGTGACAACGTCGTGCTCCTCGTGACAGAGAACCTGGCCGAGCTCTCGCCGAAGCTGGTGTCGAACCCCAAGGTGGCCGTTGTCGAGGTGCCGATGCCGGACCGGGAGGCCAGGCGTGCGGCCGCAAAGCTTGCGGACCCGATGCTCCGGGACAGCGACGCGGATCACTATGCGGACCTGACCGCCGGCCTGAAGGTCGTCCAGATTGCGGCCATCCTCGCGCCCCCGCCCGCGGCGGAAGAGGATCGCGCCGCGCGCGAGACGCTCATTGCCGGCATACTCGGCAGCACGCCGGATGCCGCGGAGCGCGCGCACAAGCTGGCGGCCCTCACAACCGGCCTCGGCCGCGACGAGCTGCTGCAGCTGCTGGCCCCGGGTGCGGCGCCGCCGGATCCGGGCACGGCGTCGGCCGATCGCGCACGCCGCGAGGCCGACCGCTTGATTGTGCGGCGCAAGCGCGAAATCCTCGAGCGCGAGTGCTTCGGCCTGGTCGAATTCGTCGAGCCACAGCATGGCTTCGATGTGGTCGGCGGCATGGAGGAGGTCAAGAAGGACCTGCTGGTGATTGCCGAGAACATCCGGGAGGGGCGGACGAGCCGCGTGCCGATGGGGATGCTGTTCACCGGGCCGATGGGCACCGGCAAGACGTTCGTCGCCGAGGCGTTCGCAAAGGAATGCGGGCTCCCGACGGTGAAGCTGAAGAACTTCCGGTCGAAGTGGGTCGGGGCCACCGAGGGAAACCTCGAGAAGATCCTGACGGTGGTGAAGGCGATCGGACAGGTCGTCATCATCATCGACGAGGGAGACCGTGCTTTCGGCAACACCGACGGCGATGGTGATGGGGGCACCTCCTCGCGCGTCATTGCCCGGATCAAGGAGTTCATGTCCGACACCTCGAACAGGGGCCGCATCCTGTTTCTGGTCATGACCAATCGGCCCGACAAGCTGGACGTGGATCTCAAGCGGGCCGGACGGCTGGATCGGAAGATCCCGTTCCTGTATGTGCAGACGCCCGAAGACGTCGAGCAGGTGGTGACGGCGCAGGTCCGGAAGAACCACATCGCAACGACGGTGGATTTCGTCGCGATCCGGAGCGAGTTCTCGACGCGCCTCGTCGGTTACAGCAACGCTGACATCGAGGCCGTGATTCTGCTGGCGAATGATGACGCCGCTCGCCAGGAGGGCGCCAGCGCCACTGTGAGCGCAGACCACTTCATCCGGGCTGCCGCAGACTACTTCCCGAGCCGAGACGAGGAGTTGCTCGAGTACATGGAGCTGCTGGCGGTGTTCGAGGCCTCCAGCCGCCGCCTGCTGCCATCCAAGTACGCCTCGACGAGCCCCGACGCGCTCGATGCCCGCCTGCGGCAGTTGAGGGCAATCGTGGGCACCAGACGATAAGGAGGCCTCGTCGGCTTGCGGGGGCCGTAGGTCTCCTGTAGCCTCCGGGGTATACCGTAGCCGCATTCGCGGCCCGTCCCAGCAATTGCGGATCCGGGTTGCCGCCGGCGCCCGCGCGCCTGTTGCGACCTCCCTTTGTTACATGGCACTCGAAGACGGCACCAGGCTCGGACCCTACGTGATTCGCGGCGCGCTCGGCGCAGGCGGGATGGGCGAGGTGTATCGAGCGCACGATGCCCGGCTCGGGCGCGACGTGGCCGTGAAGGTGCTGCCTTCTGCCATGTCCCGGGACCCGGAGCGGCGGGAACGCTTCCAGAGGGAGGCCCGTGCGATCGCGGCGCTCAATCATCCGCATATCTGCGCTATCCATGACGTCGGCGAGCAGGACGGGATGGACTTCCTGGTGATGGAACTGCTGGACGGGGAGTCGCTGGCGGCGCGCCTCGCGCGCGGGCCGCTGCCGTACGACGACGTCGTGCCGATTGCCTGTGCCGTGCTCGACACGCTCGCGGTCGTGCACGAGCGCGGCATCGTGCACCGGGATCTGAAGCCCGCTAACATCTTCCTGACGCCCCACGGCGTCAAGCTGCTCGACTTCGGTCTGGCCCGCGGGGCGGAGCACGCCGACACCGTCTCGACGGACATCACGCGTGAAGACGTCGTGCTGGGTTCACCGAGGTACATGGCGCCCGAGCAGCTGAGAGGTGGCCCGGTCGATCAGCGCACCGACCTGTTTGCCGCTGCGGTCGTGATCTACGAGATGCTCGCCGGGCGGCCGCCCTTCGACGGCAGGACCACGATCGAGCTGGCGCACGCGATTGCGTACGACGCACCGGCGCCGCTGGCGGCGGAAACCGCGACCGAGCGGTGTGAGACGGCCCTGCGTGCGGCGCTTGCCAAGAATCCGATCGACCGGCCGGCGTCCGCGCGCGCGTTCTCGGCGTCTCTCGCGGGGGATGACGCGACGACCGCATCGAAGGTGCCGACGGCTGAGAGCCGGCGGGTGCTGACGCGCGTCATCGTCCTGCCGTTCCGGCTGCTCAAGCCGGACCCGGACACCGACTTTCTCGGGTTCAGTCTCGCCGACGCCATCTCGGCCTCGCTTGCCGGCCTCGATTCGATCGTGGTGCGCTCGAGCCTCACCGCGGTGCCGCTGGCGGGTGGCGCGCCGAACCTGCGCGCGATCGCCGAGGAAGCCGCGGTAGACGTGGTGTTGACCGGCTCCCTGTTCCGCGTCGGCTCGCAGGTGCGTGTCGCGGCCCAGCTCGTCGAAGTGCCGCAGGGCTCGCTGCTCTGGTCGCACACGATCCAGGCGCCGGTCGATGATCTCTTCCAGCTGCAGGACTCCATCACGCATGCCATCGTCTCATCGCTGCACGTCCCGCTGACGAGCCGGGAACAGCGAGACCTCCGGAGCGATGTGCCGGCCAGTCCGGAGGCCTACGAGATGTACCTCCGCGCAAACCAGCTGATGACAGAGACCGGACGCTGGCCGGAGGCGCGCGCGCTGTACGAGCGGGCGGTGCTGCTCGATCCGGGCTACGCGCCGGCTTGGGCGCGGCTCGGGCGTGTCCTGCGGGTGGTGTCGAAATACGGCGGTCCGGATCCCGAGGCGGACCTCGTGCGGGCGGAGCGCGCGTTCGAGCGCGCGCTGGCGCTCAACCCCGACCTGACGATTGCCCATCATCTGTACTCGCACCTCGAAGTGGAGCTGGGGCGCGCCACCGAGGCCATGGTGAGGCTGCTCACCCGTGCGCGCGCACGGCGCCACGACGCGGACCTGCTGGCGGCACTCGTCACGACCTGCCGCTACTGCGGCCTGCTCGACGCGTCGGTGGCAGCGTACGAACACGCGCGCCGTCACGATCCGGGCGTGCGCACGAGCGTGGCGTACACGTTTTATCTGCAGGGCGAGCACGCACGCGCAATCGAAACCGACCTGGATCTTCACGGCTTCGCGTCCATTCTGGCGGGCTTCAGGCTCGGCGATCGCGCGCGCGCCATCACCGCCCTGCGAGATCTCGAGCGTACGGCGCCGTACGAGACGGCGCGCATCCTCGCGTTCAGCTATCGCAGGGCAATGGAGCAGGGCCCCGACGCCAAGGACGCCGCGCGCCAGCTGCGGGCAAGCAGCTTCCGCGATCCCGAGGGGCTGTACTTTCTTGCCATGCATCTCTGCGAGGCCGGCGAGCTGGACGAGGCCATGACGGCGCTCGGGGTGGCCGTGCGGGGCGGGTTCCATTGTCCCTCGTCCATGCGCGCGGATCCGTTCTGGAGCGCCGCGGCAGGCTCGCCCGAGTTCGCGCGCGTCCTCGCACTCGCGGACGTGCGCCACGAGCGCGCACGCGAGGCGTTCGAGGCCGCCGACGGTCCCGCCATCCTTGCGCCGCACACATGAACCACCTGAGCCGCCGATGCGCGTGACGCCTTGACCTTCGACACATCATCGGAGTATGTGTAGAAGCCAGAGGTATCACACGGATGGCGACGTTACGATCTGACATCCCTCAGGGCACGCTCGACCTGCTCATCCTCAAAGTCGTCGCTCAGGCACCCCTTCACGGGTACGGCATCGCCCACCGGCTGCAACAGCTGTCGCGCGACGTCGTGCAGGTGCAGCAGGGATCGCTCTATCCGGCGCTGCACCGCCTCGAGAATCGAGGTCTGCTCGCGGCGGAATGGAGGCCATCGGACACCGGGCGTGAAGCCAAGTTCTACAGCGTGACGCGCAAAGGCCGCCGGCAGCTGGCGGCGGAAGAGTCCGGGTGGCGCCGTCTGGCCGAAGCCATCGCCCTCATTCTCGCGAATGCCGAAGGAGAGACCACATGACCTGGCTGCGTCGGCTGGTGCGGCGGACGCACGCGGAGGCGGAGCTGGCGGCAGAACTGCGCGATCATCTCGAGCGCCGTGTGACGGAGCTCGTCCAGGATGGGGTGGAGGAGGCCGAAGCGCGGCGCCTCGCCGCGCTGGAATTGGGCGGGATCGAACAACTGAAAGAAGATTGCCGCGATGCCCGTGGCACCCGGTGGGCGCACGACCTCGCCCACGATCTGCGGTACGGCGTCCGGGTGCTGGCACGGACGCCCGTGTTTACGGCGGTGGCCGTGCTGTCGCTGGCGCTCGGCATCGGCGCGAACTCCGCCATCTTCTCCATGGTCAACGGGCTTCTGCTGCGATCGCTGCCTGTGCGGGAGCCTTCACGGCTCGTGCTGCTGGATGGCGGATCGTGGACGAATCCGTTGTGGGAACAGGTGCGGGACCGTCGCGCGTCCTTCGCGGAGGGAGCCGCGGCGTGGGGTACGGAGCGTTTCGACCTCGCTCGCGGCGGCCAGTCGGAGTTCGTGGACGGCCTGTACGCGAGCGGCGCCTACTTCGAGACCCTCGGCGTGCGCGCGATCCTGGGGCGTACCTTCTCGACAGCCGATGATCGGCGCGGCGGCGGACCCGACGGTCCTGTGGCGGTCATCAGCTATCGATGGTGGCAGTCTCGCTTTGGCGGTGCTGCCGACATCATCGGACGCCCGCTCTCGCTGAACCGCGCACGCTTCACGATCATCGGCGTGACGCCGCCCGGATTTCTCGGCCCCGTCGTGGGCCGTGCGTTCGACGTCACGGTGCCGCTCGGCACCATCGACCTGTTTCGCGACGGCCCGGAGAACGCCCTCGACTCGCGTTCGTGGTGGTGGCTCGACATCATGCTGCGCCTCAAGCCGGGCGAGACCATCGACCAGGCCACTCGCGCGTTGCGCGGGTTGCAGCCGCAGATCCGCGAGGCCACGATGCCCCAGGACTGGCGGGTTCAGGACCGGGACTCCTACCTGCGCGACGGGTTCAGGCTGGTCGGCGCCGCAGCCGGACCGTCGGAGCTCCGGAAGGAGTACGAGCGGCCGTTGCTGACCCTGATGGCGGTGGTGGGCCTCGTGCTGTTCATTGCATGCGCAAACATCGCCAACCTGCTGCTCGCCCGCGCCACAGCGCGGCGGCACGAGCTGACGATGCGCCGGGCTCTCGGAGCGTCGGGATTCCGTCTGGCGCGGCAGTTGCTCGCGGAGAGTCTGCTGCTCTCCGCCGCCGGTGCGGTCATCGGCCTCGTCTTCGCCCGGTGGGGTACGAGCCTGCTGGTCGCCCAGCTGTCCACGTTCCGCGCGGTCGTGACTCTCGATGTGCCTCTCGACTGGCGCGTGCTGGCGCTTCACGGCGGGAGTCACGATCATGACCGCGCTCGTCTTCGGAATCGCGCCCGCACTCCGCGCCGCACGCGTCGATCCGAACGATGCCCTCAAGCAGCAGGGCCGTTCTCTCACCGGGGACGGCCGGCGGGGTCTCGCGACCGCTCTGGTCATCGCACAGGTGGCCCTTTCGCTCGTGCTGGTCGTCGCGGCAGGCCTGTTCGTGCGCACCTTTGCGATGCTGGCTACCGTGGACACGGGATTCGACCGGGATCCCGTGCTCATCGTGACGGTCGACGCGCAGCACACAAAGATCGCTCCAGCCGACCGTGTGGCGTTCTTCGACCGCCTCCGCAATGCGGCGGCTACGGTCCCCGGCGTTGCGCATGCCGGGGCGTCGTTTCTCACGCCCGCGAGCGGGATGGGCTGGAACAGCCCCTTCGAGAGCCAGGACACCGCTGATCTTCCCGAGCAGGAGCGCGTGGTGTGGGTCAACGCCGTCAGCCCCGGCTACTTCAAGGCGTTCGGAACCGTGGTGCTCGAGGGCCGCGACTTCAACGACGGCGACCGGGCAGGATCGGCGCGCGTCGCGATCGTCAACCAGGCATTCGTGCGGAAGTACATCAAGGGGCCGAGCGCACTCGGCCACGCGTTCACGCGCGAAGGCCCGCCGGGCAGTCAGCCCACCCGATTTGAAGTGATCGGCGTGGTCGAAGACGCGGTGTACCGATCGCCGCGGGATGGAAAGCCGCCGACGGTCTATCTGGCGCTGCAGCAGCGTTCCGCCGCGTCCGGCGACCCGATCGGCGCCTCCGTGAACATCGTCGTGCGGACCGCGGGTACTGGTTCGCCGATGCTCCTGTCGAAGAGCCTGGCAGACGCACTGGCGGGAATCGAACCGTCGGTGTCGCTCACCTTCCGTCCGCTCGCTGAACAGTTCGACGCGCTCTTCGTTCGCGAGCGGCTGGTAGCGGTGCTCGCGGCATTCTTCGGCGGCCTCGCGCTGCTCATGGCCGCAATCGGCCTCTACGGCGTGACCGCGTATGCCGTCAGCTGCCGCCGGACAGAGATCGGTGTGCGCATGGCGCTCGGCGCGGACGCCGCGCGCGTCGTGCGCCTCGTGCTCAGTCGCGTGGCGTGGATGGCGGGCGCCGGTGTCGCGCTCGGCCTGGTGCTCAGCCTGTGGGCGGCACGCTTCGTCAGCAGCCTTCTCTACGGCCTCGAAGCCGGCGACACCGCCACGCTGGCAGGCGCGGCCACTGTGCTCGCGATGGTCGCGGCGCTCGCGGCCTGGCTGCCGGCGCGGCGCGCCGCACGCATCGATCCCGCCGAGGTGCTGCGGAACGGGTGACTAATCACAGCGCGGCGGCCTGCCCGGCGTGTTGATGCACGGGATCGCCGCACGGGTACTCGTAGATCCTTTTCGCGGTCCGTCATCGTGCTGAAGACCGGCCGCGGCATCAGCTGCAGCAGATCGCCGTGCTCCTCGCGGGCATTCGGCGGTCCGTAGTGCCGGTGTAGAGGCGGCACGCCACCGTCAGATTCGCAGGAAGATCTTCCTCCGGTACATCCAGTACAGAATCGCCCAGAAGACGAGCAGAACCGCAGCCCCCCGCAGCACGGGCTCGAACGGCGCCCCAAGCACCAGGAACGGAGCGCGTCCGACGTGGGTGACCAGAGCCGTCGCCACGAAGTGCTCGAGCGTCCAGCTCATGACATAGATCGCGATCGAGTTGGCGCCGATCACGAGGAGCGGAAAGGCCCATCGCTTCCACCCCTTCACCTCTACGAGCGCGTAGAAGACAGCGAGCATCAGGACGACCAGCCCGCCGCTATACAGCGTGTACGAGGAGGTCCAGATCCGCTTGATGATCGGGCTGACGTGCAGCCATTGCAGGACGAGCCCGGCCAGCGTCAGGGCAATTCCAGAGACAATCAGCCCGTTCAGTTTGTCCCGCACCGCGCGTGGGGTCTTCAACCACATCCCCGACCACATGCCGAGCATCATCGTGGCGAGCGTGGGGATGAAGCTCAACGTAGACCACCCGCCCTCGTTGAACCGGAACGGCTCCTCACGCGGAAACAGGTTCAGGAGCCACACGTCGAATGCCCAGGACAGGTTCGAGTTCTTGTTGAAGTGCGCGCGGAAACCCGAGTAGAGGTGCGGCCAGTCGGCGGGTACGCCGACGCTGGCGTAATCGAAGCCGGTCGGCGGCAGGGGATAAAGCGCAAACGCCGCCCAGAACCCGGCGAGGATTGCGACGAACACGGCGACCTGCACTCGCAGCGACGCGAACGCGATGAGGAACAGGCCCGTGTACCCGAGCCCGATCTGCGTGAGCGTGTCTTCGAACGTCCAGTACGTCTGCTTGTGACTCATCGAGCGCAGGAAGATGCCGAGCATGATCAGCATCACGCTGCGCCAGACGGCGTGGCCCAGCATCTTTCGAAAGCTCTCGCCCCTGCCGCGACGACTCGCAATGGAGAACGGGAGCGACGCTCCGGCAAGGAACGAGAATGCCGGCTGAATGAGATCGTGGAGCGAACACCCCTGCCACGGCACGTGCGTGGTGTTGAACGCGACCCATCCCCAGAAACGGCTCCCCGGGAACGCCTCCCGCAATGTCCACAGATGCATCGCCTCCGCGAGCATCAGGAACATCACGAATCCGCGGAACACATCGATGGACAGCACCCGCGTCACGGCGGGAGCTCCAGCAGACGGCGGGTGGGATATCGTCGTGGTCACGGGTCCGGTCGCGCTCGGCATGATGTCGGCATTCTACCTTTGCGCGCCGCAGGGGCCGTCCGGGCCTGCCCGCCGCGGCGCGCCCCGCACCGGCATCCAGGGAACAGCGGGGGTCCGGCGTGCGAGGCGGATGACTGCAGCACCAGCACGGCCTCGTTCAACAGACACGTATCCCTTTCCAAAGACGCGCGAGGGCTGGCCGACGTTGACAGGCGGCTCGAGGCCGGTCAGCACGCAAACCGCCTGCGAACACCGGCGATCGGTGAAGCCTACCGAGGGGCTGCCGCAGACACCCACGTTTCGACGAGAGCCAGTGAAGGTCCGCCACGGGTTCGGTACGCGTCGGCGAACCGGGTCATCCGCTCGCGGTCCTGTTCAGAGCTGACAATCGGTTCGTTGTTCGTAAAGGCCTCGTACAACACGAGCAGTCCGAGCGCGAGCAGCGGCTCGTCCTCGATATCCGACGCGATGACGTCTTCGATGGCCTCGAGCCCCTCCACGTAGCGACCCGCGGCGATCGCGGCTGTCGCGAACTGCCGGTTCACCTCGTTGTCGTCGGGCCAGCGGGTGCGGGCGGCGTCGAGCACCTGGAAGGCCTCGTCGCCACGGCCCTGGCGCAGCAACGCGTCCGCGAGCAATGTGTGAACAGCGACCGCGTCGTCCAGCCGGATCAGCGCGGTGCGCCATGCGCCGGCTGCTTCGCGATCCCTTCCGCCGGCGGCGTAGCACGCTCCCAGATAGACCATGGCTGGATAGAAGTCCGGCGACGCGCGGAGTGCGTCGCGGAATTCGTTCGCCGCTTCGTCGAGCTTCTGCTCCGCGAGTAGCGACAACCCTCTGAGAAATGCGGCCGCTGCAGGCGCCTGGGACCTGACGGCATCGGGCATGAGGAGCTCGCGGGTGCCGGCCGTGCGCGCCTGGACGAGAAGCTGCTGGATCGCCGGGGCGGAGGCATCGGGCCGCGCGGCCACACGATCGAGGAACGCCCCGAGCACGTGCGGTTCCATGACGCGCGCTACCGCGAACTGCGGAAGGGCGCCCGCTGCACGCGACGCCAGGTGTGCTGGAACGGGCCGTGCGGCGGCTCCGCCAGCGGGCGGCGCCGCCTCCGAAGTCCCCGACGCTCCACTGATTTCAAACGTGCGCCGCATGTGCCCGATTGCATTGCCTCCCGAAGAAACCGTCGCGCGCGCGACGTATCGTCCGGGCGGGAGCAGCCGCACATCGGCCACTCCCTCGGCGAGAACGGCGCCGCGCTCCTGGTCCATCGACACGTTCGCGAATGACTGCACGAGTGCGGGGCCGTCCGGCGCGGCCGCAATCTCGAACACGACGTCCGTGCCTTCGACCGAGCCGCCCTCCCCTGCGAGATCGAGTTGCAGGCCCAATCGATCGTTCTGGTTGACGCCTTCGAGGGCCACCGACGGCTCTCCTGCCTGCGCCGCGGGCATGCGCACGAGCAGCGGACCGAAACCGAACAGCCGCCCGAGCGGCACCTTGTATGCCTCCGCGCGATGATCCACCGAGCCCACGTGACCCGCATTGTCCATGACCGCGAACCGCACCGTGTAACTGCCGGGCGACACGGGCACGTTGACCGAGAAGGGCAGTCGATCGCCGGTTGCGGTGCCGAGCTGCTGTTCACCCGAGATGACCTCCCGGCCCTGCTGATCGCGCAGCCCGACCCTGAAGGTGGTCTCTCCATTCGCGAGCCGCGAAGCTTCCCCGGCCAGCACCAGCTTCAGTCTGGAGGGATCCTCCCGATCTGGGGCGACATAGCTCGTGATCCGCAAGCCGATGCCGGTCGCGGGGGTTGGCGACGTCACGGCGGCATTCAGCCGCGCGCTCCTGTCGCGGTCTTCGTACGTGCGCACGTCGAAAATGGCACGTGCGCGGACGGCCGTGTTGTCCCGCGACACCTGGACCTTCAGCGGCCGCTCCTTGCCATCCAAATCGCCGGGTGTCCTCTCGACGCCGAGCCGGTAGTAGCCCGCCAACTCCCGGGAGAGCCGCTCGAACGCGGACTGGGCGCCGACGTCCACCCGATATGACGCTCCTCCCGTCATGCCGGCGAGCGTCTCGAGCGGCCAACCCAGAATGCGCTCGTCAGCGCTCGGTGACGCCGACATCGTGCGTCTGGTAGCCGAAACGCTCGAAGCGGGAACGAAGAACGTGAACAACGTGGTTCTCGCCGAGGCGGCATCCGCAGCGACGCTGGACAACCACGACATCTGATCGCGCTCGTCGAGCGGCAGGCCGCCCGAAATGAGGACCACCATCTTGTCGCCGCCAACCCGCGCAAGCGTCGTCAGAACCTGCCGCAGTGCGGTCAGGCTCGTCAGCGACGTGGCCTGAGCGGATCGCCAGGCAGCGTCAGCCTGCATCTGAATATTTCGCAGGCACTGGTTGCCCGAGGAGATGCCAAACGCGCTCGCCCCTCCTCCGCCCCCGCCGACGCCCGCAGGCGCCTGCCCACCTCCCCCACCTCCCCCGCCGCCTCCGCTGGCACCGCCACCGGACGGATTTCCGCCGCCGCCGCTTCCCCCGCCGCTGCCCTGCCCGCCGCCGCCGCTGGCTGCGGTGCCACCGCCGGCTCCGGCTGAAGTGCCCGAACTGCCGCACTCCCGCTCAGCGACACTCTGGAGCGCGAAAGTGTTCCGGGTGGCGATGTCGTGTGCTTCGGCCAGGCTGCCGCCCTCCCACACGGAGTCGCGGTGCGCGAGGCCGCCGATGCGCTGCAACTCCGCGTGGACACGGTCATGCGCCCATGTGAGCTCGACCTTCGGACCGACGGGCATCACGACCAGGGCAGACCGGTCTCCGGGTGTGAGCCGCCCGAACAACCCGGATGCGGCGGCGCCGACCTGACGGGTGCTGCCGGGCTCGAGCGTGTTCTGATCGACAACGAACACGAACGTACGGCCCCCGCGAGCGCCCTCGTTCGTGCTGACCGGCACCGCGTCGGCATCAGACGAGCGCTGCGGGCCGGGCGTCCACTCCACGAAGTCAGCGGAGACCACACGGCGCGGCCGGCCCGCTACGGACACGACGAAGTCGTCTGCCTGGAGGCCGCGGATCGGCCGGCCCTGGTGGTCCAGGACCGTTGCGTCCACGGTGACCAACTCGATGCCGGTGCGAAATGGCGGCTGCTCGGGCGGGGCCTGCTGCGCCGTCATCGTTGGCGCCCAGCAGAGAAGGACGAGCCCTGTCAGCATGCGGGCCTTCTTCATGGCGTCGCCTTTCCGGCCCTGCGGGGCCTGACTGCCTGGTAACCGCGCCGCGCGCGCACGTCGTACTTGCCCTTCCGCACGCGCACCCGGATGCTTCGCCATGCACCATCGGCGCGGGTATTGCTGGACACGTACGAGAGCACGTATTGATTCGACAACTCGGCGATGACGTCGCCAAAGACCGGTCCCAGTTCCTCGGTGTGCCGCGGGTAGAATGCGCGGCCTCCCGTCGACTGGGCGTAATGCTCCAGCCGCTCACGGAGGGTCGGGACGGTTGCGCCCGCGCCGAAGCCGATCGAGTACAACATCGCGTTGCCGGACTGCACGCGAGCCGCCGCCACATCCGGCGGCGTCAGGCTGTGACGGTCGTCCCCATCGGAAAAGAGGATGAGACCTTTGCGCCCCGGGGTGCGGCCGACGAGGTCGACCGCCCGAACGGTGGCGTCGTACAGGGCTGTGCCTCCCCAGGCGGTCAGCAGCCCCACGGCGTCCTCGCGCGCCCGCTGATCCTGCTCGCGCTCGGCGACGAGGAACGTGGTGTCGTTGAAGCCGATGAGTGTGGCGGCGTCGCCGGGCCGCAGCTTCGACAGCAGTTGCTTGACCGCGTCCTTTACGTCGTCGAGCGTCTTCTCCATGCTGCCGCTCACGTCGATGGCGAGCACGAGATCCAGCGGGCTGTCCTCGCTGGCAAAGGCCATGAGCTGCTGCGGGACGCCGTCCTCCAGAACCTCGAAATCCCCTCGCTGCAGTCCGCGCACGAACCTGCCGCGATCGGTGACGATGATGGGCACGAGCACCGCGTCGACGTGCGCTCGCTCGGTGTACCCGAGGTCCTTCGTCCGCACGTTGTCCGTCAGCTGGGTCCCATCCGCCAGCGTGGCCACCACGCGGACGTGATGCCCCCGCACCACCGTCCCGGGATCCCAGGTGCATCTGAACGGCGGCCGCTCCGCGGTGCACACCAGCCGGCCATCGACGAACATGCTTACGGACGTGGCCGCAGCGCCCTTGGAGACTGCCACGACGATGGGCGTTGGGCCGCTGACGACGGTCTCTTTCTCCGGCGTGGTGATCGACACCGTGTGACCCTGGTCGGCGCTCAGCAGGATCGTTCCCGTCAACGCCATCGCGGCGCCCCAGACCGGTCTCACGGGTGCGCCTGCGTGGCCGGCGCCGGTTCCGGGGCGTCTTCGATGGGCACCAGCGGGCCATCCGTGGTGAGCAACGCGAGGTATTGCTCGAGCCGCCGGCGATCCAGTGCCTGCACGAACTCCACGAGGCCGCGGCGATCGTCTTCGTCCCGGCTGACGGCCGTGTTCACGAAATCGAGCGTCGCCGACGCGAGCACCGGGCCGAGGAGCGACGCGGGCATCTGCATCTCGGCGAGCAGCTCAGCGAGGCGCAGATTCAGGTCAGGAAAGGCGCTGACGAACACACCAGAGCCCCAGCGCCCCTCGACCACGTCTCCCGGTTCGCGCCGGGGCAACCGCAGGCACAGGCACCCTGTCCTGGACAGTACGGGCGCGCCCCACGCATGAAGGGGGCTGTCGTCCGGCACGTCGCCGAGCCCGCTCAGGAGCAGCTCGCCGGGCGAGAGGAACGCTGCGACGCGCTCGGGGTCATGGGCAACCATCCAGGGCAGGAGGGCGGCTCGCAGGGGACTCAAGCGCAATTCTGCGGCCAGCGTAAGCGCATCATCGGGGCTTCGCAGAGCGCCTGCCCTCTCGCGGCCCTTTCGTATCGCGGCCACGACACGCTCGAGGTCGTCGTCGGTGAGCCAGGCAGGCTCGACGAGCGTGACGGCCTGGATGAACCCCTTCCGATTGACGTCGGCAAGCATGGGCTTGCGCGGTGGCGGCTTCGACGACAGCCGGACGAGAGCCATCTCGGCGAGGGCTGCATCCAGTCCCAGCAGCGACCCCATCACGCCGAAGCCGGGGCGAAGACCGGTCGTGACTGCGGGCAACTCCCACGCCGGCCGGCGTGCGGCCAAACGTACGCCGAGAGTGTGACGTTTGGCCACGTCCGCGGCTGTCACCCACGCGCGTTCAGGCTGGCCCAAGGCGATGGCATACGTCAGCTCCAGCAGCCCGCGCGCGAGAAGGTCGTCCGAGAGCGCGAGCAACGGACGCGCGAGCCGTCGAGCGGCGCTGACGTTTCCGGCGCCTGCCGCGAGTGCGAGCGCCCGGGAGAGGGTTCCATAACGGTCCGCCGCATCGCCGGTCCAATCCCCGGGAGGTTCCCACCCGACAGCCTGACCCACCGCCGCGAGATCCGCGGCACTGCGTCGCACGAGTTCGAGAGGCAGCTCCGCGGCCCCGAGCGCATCCGCCATCGCGACGAGTCGCGCTGCCGAGGAGACGTAGGGGCGCGCGTCCTCCCCGAGCAGGCGTGAGACGCGCACGGCCTCGCCGTATGCGGGATCGGCGCGGTAGCGCATTCCCTCCCACATGACGGATCGCGGTTTCGGGGGGGTAGTGCCGGCCACCAGTCGAAGGAGGTCGGGCTCGATCTGGCCGGTCGTGTGGGTGATGTGCGCGTCGAGCCACCGCACCAGTGCGCCGCCGTAATCTCCGTCGTCTACTGGTTCGATCGCCGAGAGTGAGGAGACGAGCTCCGCGAGGCGCTCCGGCGAGATGCTGCGCCGGGATGCGGCACGCACGAGGATGGCCAACGTGCCCTGATACTGGGTGATCGCCCGTGCGGCCCGCGCGTCATTGGCGATGGACGAGAGTTGCGCCGCCCGACGTGCCGCCCGGGCAACAACCGCCGGGTCGTGAACCCGTCCGCGCTCCAGCACCAGCGCAAGCGCGGGATAGTCCAGGACGGCCCGTATCGCGTCGACGCTGTCGCGGGCGTTCGCAGGCACAAGCGCGAGACCGAGCCTCGACGCAAACAACACGCTGCGGTACCGCCGGGCCGAGAGATTTGGATCGACGCTGAACACCTGCTCGCACAGCCACCCGAACTCCACCGGCCCGCCATCCAGAATGCCAGCATCGAACGCTCTCTCGCGTGGAGCCGTGGCGGCAAACACGAGGTTCCAGAACTCTTGTGTCCCCGGCACCATCGGTACGCCATTCGCGTCGAGGCGCAGATCGCTCGCGAGCAGCGCGGGGTCGAGCGCGGGTCGCCAGAACGTCCGGTGCTCCATGTCCCAGCCCGGCACCACGCGCGCGAACGCCGCCTGCAGGCGCCGCGCGGCTTCCACCCGGTCCCCGATGTGTGGTGCATCCAGGCGCAGCGCGAATCCAACCTGACGCTCGGTGAGCGGTCCGAGCGCCCCGAAGAAGTACGCCAGCCTGCCGTCGTCGCGCGTCAGGAGCGCACGGAGGAATGCCGCCGGCTGGCTGACGGGAGCTCCGGCCAGCGCTTCCCATGAGGCTTCGGCCCGTGGCCCGCCAGGCACGCGCATCGCTCCACCGCTCACGCGGAGCGCCGGTGCGGCCACGACGAACGCGGCGACCTGCCGCGTCACCAGTTCTGCCACCAACTCCTCCTGCCCTGCAAGCCACGACCGCGTTTCGTCATCCAGCGACAACACGCCGTAGTACAGCAGCGCGGCGTTCCGCGATTGCAGGATGGCGCTCAACAGTCCACGCGGTGCGGGACGGCCGCCGAGGACCACGTCGTGCCAGACAGATGCAGGAAGACCGAGAGGGAGGGTATCGAGCGGTGAGCCGCGGCCATCATCCGAGTTCTGGCCGCCGCCAGCAGCCGTGGCGCGCTCCAGATACCCGAGGAGCGACGGCAGCGCGCTGGCGCCTATCGCCATCGGCGCGGCCGACGGGCCGCTGTACGCGCGGCGGATGAACTCTAGGAGGAACTGGCTGCGATCCGGGGCCGTCGAATCACCGATGGCCTGCAACGCCCCTCGTAGACCACCGGGTAACGGTACCTCTCCAAGCGAACCGGCCGCATCCCGCTGCTGGGCGCCGATCGGCCAGGCAACGGCAATCGCCCCGAGCAGGGCGACTCGAAGGGCCGCAGTCATTCTGGTGCGCAGCACGTGTCACCCTCGGGAGCCGGTCGATGCCGTCAGGGGTCGGCGCTGTGGGCCGTGTGCCGGCTATTCTGCACCCGGAGGAGAGAAAAGCAAGTGTCGTCGAAACCACCGGGCGGGGCCACAGCGCGAAGGCGGTCGCCCGTGGACGAGCCGGGTTCTCTAGCGTGCAGGCGGAAATCGCGCGCGGAAAAACTGAAGCACCGTCGCAGGCGCTGAGTTGACTCTGCCAGGCACCGGGAGTGCGGCTGAACCGGGACGGGCGATCCCGCTCAGCGGCGGCGAAAGAGGCGCTGCTGAAGCTTCTCGCGGTAATTACGGCTGAGCCTGAGATGCGCGCCATTCTGGAGGACGAGCAGATACTCGCCGCTCGTCCAGGGCTGCAGCTCCTTGATGCGATCGCCGTTGACGATCCGTGACCGGTGAATGCGGAAGAAGCGGTCGGGATCGAGTCGTGCCTCCATGTCGTTCATCGTCTCGCGGAAGACGTGCGTCTGCGTTGCCATGTGCAGGCGCACGTAGTTGCCGGCCGCCTCGATCCATTCGATCTCGTCAGTGCGCACGAAGAAGACGCGCCCGCCAGACTTCACGACCAGCCGATCCGGCTTCCGCTCCGGCGCCAGATCGTCAACGAGCGCCATGAGGCCCCTGCCGAGTTCGCCGGCCCGGTGCCCCTCCCGCTGCTGCCGCGCGTGCGCAAGCGACTGCTGCAAACGGTCGCGGCCAAACGGCTTCAACAAGTAGTCGAGCGCATGTACCTCGAACGCCTGTAAGGCGTACTCGTCGTACGCGGTAACGAATACGACCATGGGCATCTGCTCGCGCTTGATCTGGCGGAGCACGCCGAACCCGTCCGCCGCGGGCATCTGCACGTCCAGGAAGACCAGGTCGGGGGAGAGGTTCTGGATGGCGGCCACGGCCTCGCGCCCATCGGAGCACTGACCGACCACGTCCACATCGGGCTCCTGCGCCAGCAGCGAGACGATGCGTTCGCGCGCCATGGGCTCGTCGTCCACCACGAGTGTTCTGATGCTCATCACACCTCGCTGCAGCACGCTGTCCGCGTCGGGTCGGGCCGGAGCGTGACTCCACGCCCCGACCCGGCTGTGTCTACGTCAGTTGCTCGCCCCGGGTTCCGTCGGGCCCGAAACACGCGGCATCTGCAGCGTCTCTCGAATGCCCGTCCGGAGGGTCGCGTCGCTCAGAAGATGAACTTCGCGCTGATCCGTGCCTGCAGGCCCGGGTTGAACAGGTCCTCCATCAGGTAGCGCGGGTCGCGCGCATTCGCTCCATCGGGAGACGCGTCGAGCAGCGCGTTGTAGTCGTAACCCTGCGCCAGGTCGGTTCGCGACAGGTTCATCGCCGACGAGGATCCGGCGCGGCCGGTTCACCGTGTCGAAGACGTGGCGAGCGGTCTTCTGGTTGAACACGTTCAGCACGTTCAGCTCGAGCCGCAGCTTCTTGTCGCTGACCACTTTCAGCTCGTGCGACACGAGCAGGTCGGTCTGGGACAGGAACGGCGTGCGGCCGAGGCTGCCACGGCCGTCCACGAAGATCGGAATGCGATTTACGGTCTGAACCATCCTGCTCACCGGCGTGCCGCTGGCGCCATAGAAGAAGGCGCCGACCTGCGTGCCGGTCGGGAGCAGGTACGATCCGTACAGCTTCACCGCATGCGGGCGGTCGGTGGCGAGCCGGCCGAGCACGTTCAGGTTGCCGTGTGAGTCCCACACCAGCTCGTCGAGGTCCCACGCGCGGTTGGCGCTGCTGCCCGGACGCGCGATGCTTCCGGCTTCCTGCTGTGCCGTCGCGGATGTCCGGTTCGTGGTCGGGGTCGAGATCTCGTCCGAGTTCGACAGCCCCGCGTAGTTTCCGTACAGCCGGCTCAGCACGTAGCTCGCGCTGCCGAACCAGTTCTTCGACACGCGGCGGGTCAGCGTCAGCTCCAGCGCGTCGTACTGCCGCTTCGGCTTCGGCGTCGGGAAGACCGCCGTCAGGCCAGACGGGTTCATCGTCGTCGCGATGCCCTCGCCCGGGTTCACGTACTTGTAGATCTCGTTACCGTTCTCCAGCACGCCGAGATCCTCGATCGTGCGCCGGAGTTCGTTGTGCACGTAACTGGCCGTGAACACGGTGTTCTGATTGAGCTGGTATTCGCTGCCCACGTTGAACGCGTCCTGGCTCATCGGCTTGAGGTTCGGGTCCACCGTGTCGAAGTTCGGCACGCGGAGATCCTGGAAGCTGCCCGGCTCGTCCGACCAGATGTTGCGCCCGGGCATGTTCTCGCCGCTCAGGGAGAACACATCGAGCGTGTCGAGCGAGCGATAGTGCGCGAACCAGATGTCGCCGCCGAACCCGCCACGCGCAAGCTCGTACTTGGTCCAGTCCATGTAGCGGCCCCAGCTGCCGTAGACCTTCAACCGGCCATCGCCGAACCAGTCGTAGCTTGCGCCCAGGCGGGGCGACAGTTTGTCTTTCCAGCCGAATTCAAAGGCGGTGGCCTGGATGTCCGGCCTGAACGACGGGATCGTCTCGTGTTCGGTGCGGAGCCCGAGGTTCAGCGTCAACCGGTTGTTCAGCGTCCACTGGTCCTGAACGTACAGCGACAGGATGTTCGAGTCGACCTTGCCGCGTGTGCCGATGTCGTCGACCTGGTAGTAGCCGTACTGCCCACGATCCGTGCGCCCGGTGGCCTGGCTCACGAAAGAGCGATCCCACCAGACGGTGACGTATCCGCCCGCGGGATACGAGAGGTCCACATCGTTGGTGGTGTGCTGCACGCCGAAGCCGCCCTTGAGGCTGTGCTGCCCTCCGAAGTTGATTGACTGGATATAGTCGAAGTTGACGTACCCGCGCTGGGTGTGATCGAACTTGTTGATTTGCACGCGCGGGGTGTTGCGGAACCCCACGCCGCCCTGGAGGTCCGCCGGGATCGGGTAGGGGAGGCCGATGTTCGAGGTCCCGTACTCCACCGGGTTCGTCAGCGGGATTCCGGTATCCATGTAATTGTCGTCGAAGAACCCGCCGCGCACGCTCAGGAGCGAACTGCTGGTCAGCGTGATGTCTGCCGTCCCCGCGTAGCTGTATTGAGGCTGCTCGAAGCCACGCGTCTTGTTCGGTTCGTTCGCGTTCAGGGTGCTGCTCAGCACGTTCGGGCCCGTTCCGTCGTAGGCCGGCGTGAATCCCGTCGATTTGGTCGGCGTCGCCAGGGCCGAGATGGAGGTCCTGATGCGGCTGCTCGCGTCGTAGCTGATCTTGCCGAACGCGCTCATGAACGTCTGGTTGCGGTCGATGCTGCCCTGCTCGGCGCCGTTGTTGAAGTGGTATTCGTTGGTGCGGTTCACGTACCGCGGCGCGAAGGAACCGAAGAAGAACAGCTTGTTCTTCACGATCGGACCGCCGATGGATCCGCCGATCTCGTTCCGGAAATCGTCCTGCTTCTCGTCCTGGAAATAGTTCACCGTGACGTCGTCACGGGGATCGAGCACCAGCCGCTCCACCGGCGCTGCGCTCAGGGGCGATCCGCTGAAGTAATAGTGGCCTTCGCCGTGGTAGCTGTTGCCGCCCGATTTGGTCACCGCGCTGATGACGCCGCCGAGCGCGCCGCCGTACTCCGCGCTGATCCCGCCGGTCTTCACCTGAACTTCCTGCAGATACTCGAACACCGCGTCCTGGCGCGCGGCACCGTTCACGATGCTGTTCGTGACCACGCCATCGATCGTGAACGAGTTTTCGGATCCGCTCGCACCGTTGACCTGGATGCCGCCTTCGACCTCGCCCGCGTTCACCGACGGCGATGAAATTGCGAGGTTCTGGAAGCTGCGGCCCTTGGGAATCCGCTCGAACTCCTCAGCCGTCACGTTGTGAGCGATCGTCGTGCTTTTCGCATCGATCAGAGGGGACTCTCCACTCACCGTGATCGCCTCGTTCACTCCGCCCACGGTCATGACCGGGCTGATGTCGAGGGTCTTCCCGAGCAGCAGGTTCACATCCGGTGTTTCTGCCGCGGAGAACCCTGGCAGCTCGAAGCGCACGCTGTAGCGGCCCGGTTCGAGGTCCAGCAGACGATACCCGCCGTCGCTGCCGCTCACGACCGTGTAGACCTTGCCTGTTTCCTTGTTCGTGATCGCGACGGTGACGCCCGGCAGCACGGCCCCGGTGTCGTCCTTCACAGTGCCCGTGAGCGCCCCGAAGCGCTCTTGCGCCACGGCCGGCGCAGCCGACGCAACGATGGCGATGGCCAACGCGGCGAGCGGCAGCGCCCAGCGGCGCTTCGACGGCGAAATATTCATGTGAGCTCCTTCAGCCCTGTGCACGAGGGCATTCAACGTGAACACACCCGGAGAAGACCGGTTTTCGTGCTCCGTTACCCAGCGAAGGCTGTGCCGCTCACGTTGGCAGGTGCCCGGGGGACGGCGTGACGGTCACGACCGTGATGAGTTGCGCTGCTGCGGTGGTGAACCCGGCAGCCGAGGGACGGGACGCCGTACGGCGGGATGTCCGCGCCGACGGAGTGGCTCGCCCCGGAGCGCGGGATGCATTTTCCGGGATCGAGACACGCGCCGATTCAAGGACCCGAAGGTGTTCGTCACACCGTTCGTCACGCGCGGCAGCCCAGTGGTGCCACGCACACCCCTCTCGTCAGGGCCGGCGCACAGTCCGTCCCCGCGGCGGTGCGGCGCGCCGGCGGGTGGAGTGCGGCACCTCCCACATACGGACGCCTCCAGTAAAGGCGTTGGCATTCGTCCCTGGGCGACACCCCTCGGGGAGTTGATCGAGCCGCTTGGCATTGCCGCCGCCGAGCACGACGTAATCGACCTGCAGCGCGTGTCTCAGCGCCTGCACGACGTGCCCGACGTGCCGAACCCACGCGCGCTTGCCGAAGCGCTCGTACCCACGCTGGCCCACGTAGTCCTCGAAGGTGCGGCTCTTCGTGTACGGGAGATGCGCAAGCTCCAGCGGCTGCACGACGCCTTCGACGACGAGCGCCGATCCCAGCCCGGTGCCCAACCCCAGGTACAGCATGCGGCCCCCCTGGTAGCTGCCAAGCGCCTGCATCGCGGCGTCGTTGAGCACACGCACCGGCTTGCCGAACGCGGCGCGGTAATCGTAGCGTGTCCAGCCGCCGCCCAGATTGTGCGGTTCACGCGCAGGCCGGCCATTCGCCACCGGGCCCGGGTAGCCGATCGATACGGCGTCGTACTTCCAGGCGGCCGCCGCCCGCTTCACCTCGCGCACCATGCGGGCCGCGGTGAGCTCGGGGCCGGACGGAATCTTCACGACCGTCTTCTCCTCCGGGTGCCGGAGTTTGACGTTGTTGCCGCCCACGTCGATCACGAGGATGCGCATCATCGCCTCGGGTCAGCCGGTAACTGACATGGCCGGAGTGCTTTCGGCTCCGGCCCTACAAGGTCTTGACCACGTCACGTGGCTGACGTGTTGCACGGGGCCGAAAGTGCCTCGGCCGTCCCGCGATCCAACGCGTCCCGCCCTCGTCCCAACCATCGTCCGCGCCCGATGATACAGTTGATTCCGGTCATGGACATCAGGACCTATTCGAGCCTTCCGGGCCTGATGGACGCGGCGGCCGCGGACTTCGTCGCGATCGCGGCGGGGGCGATTGCGGCGCGCGGGCGCTGCCTGGTCGCGCTTTCGGGCGGCTCGACCCCGCGTGGGATGTACGAGCGGCTTGCCGAGCTCGGTCCAGCGGCGCTCGACTGGTCGCGGGTAATTGTCCTCTGGAGTGACGAGCGCAGCGTGCCGCCCGACCATCCGGAGTCCAACTATCGAATGGCGCACGAGGCCCTGCTGGGGCCGCTGAAGATCCCTGCCGGACAGGTCTACCGGATGCGGGGCGAGGACGAGGACATCGAGGCGGCGGCGCGTGATTATGAGCGCACGCTGGGAGCGCTCACCGGGATCCACCCCGGGCACGGCGTGCCGCAGCTGGATCTGGTGCTGCTGGGCCTGGGCTCTGATGGTCATACGGCATCGCTCTTCGGCGACACCGTCGCGCTCGACGTGCGCGACCGGTGGGTCGTCCGCAACTACGTCGCGAAGTTCACGACGAGCCGTCTCACGCTCACTTTTCCTGTGATCCTCGCCGCTCGGGAGATTCGCGTACTGGTCGCCGGCGCCGAGAAGGCCAACACGCTCGCCGCCGTGCTCACGGGTGATTGGGACCCGGATCGCCTTCCCGCGCAGCGTCTCGCCCACGCCACCGGTCACGTCGTGTGGCTCGTCGATCAGGCCGCCGCACGCGCACACCTGCAGCCCCGGGTTGATGGCTGATTCCGGTTGAACCCATGCATCAGATCACTCGACAGCACGATCCGGCCCCGACGCCCGCCGCCGCGGCCGACGACGCTCGCTCCACGCCCCCGGCCGCGCCCTGCACGATGGTGATCTTCGGCGCCTCCGGTGACCTCACGAAGCGCAAGCTGCTGCCAGCTCTGTACAACCTCCGGAAGGCCGGCCTGCTCTCCGACCACTTCGCGGTGGTGGGCGCGGCGCGCTCACCCCTCACGGACGACGAGTTCAGGCGCAAGGCGAAGGAGGACCTGGTCGGCTGCGACGACGGGCAGGCCGATCCGGCCGTCGTCGACTGGCTGGTGCTGCGCCTCCACTACATGACGCTCGACGCGGCGAGCCCGTCCTCGTACGGCGAGCTTGCGTCGAGGATCGCTGCCGTCGACAAGGACCACGGCACCGGCGGCAATGTTCTGTACTATCTGGCGACCGCGCCGGATCTCTTCGCCGAAACGGTACGCCAGCTCGGAGACGCCGGGCTGACGGCCGAGGAGGGGGACAGCTGGCGCCGGGTGGTGGTGGAGAAGCCGTTCGGACACGACCTCGATTCCGCACGGACGCTCAACCGCGACCTGCTCGCCGTGCTCGATGAGACGCAGCTCTATCGGATCGACCACTACCTCGGCAAGGAAACCGTTCAGAACATCCTGGCGTTCCGCTTCGGGAACGGCATCTTCGAGCCGATCTGGAACCGCCGCTACATCGATCACGTGCAGATTACCGCCGCCGAGACGGTCGGCGTGGAAGGCCGCGGGGGCTACTACGACGGTTCGGGTGCGCTGCGAGACATGGTGCCGAACCACCTGTTTCAGCTCATCACCCTCGTGTCGATGGAACCGCCGATCTCGTTCGGACCGAATGCCGTACGCGACGAGCAGTCGAAGGTGCTCCACGCGATTCAGCCATTCGGCGGCGAAGATGTGCTGCGGCGTACCGTGCGAGGCCAGTACGGACCCGGCAGCGTGAAGGGCGCGAAGCAGCGTGGGTACCGCGGCGAGGACAAGGTGCCAACCGACTCCAACACCGAGACGTTCGTCGCGCTGGAGCTGTACATCGATAACTGGCGCTGGGCCGACGTCCCGTTCTATCTCCGCACCGGGAAGATGCTGCCGAAACGCGAGACGGAGGTGACGATCCAGTTCAAGCGCGCGCCGTTCGTGCTGTTCCGCGACACTCCGGTCGAAACGCTGGCGCCGAATCAGCTGGTGATTCACATTCAGCCGGACGAGGGCATTTCGCTCAGCTTCAGCGCGAAGATCCCGGGCCCTCAGCTGCGCCTCGGCAACGTCAACATGCAGTTCGAGTACACCGACTACTTCGGCGAACAGGCGAACACCGGGTACGAGCGCCTGCTCTACGACGCAATGGTCGGGGATGCCACGCTCTTCCAGCGGGCAGATATGGTGGAGGCTGGCTGGTGCGTGGTGCAGCCGATTCTCGACGTGTGGAAGGCCCTGCCGCCACGCAGGTTTCCGAACTACGCCCCCGCAACGTGGGGCCCGGCCGAAGCCGAGGAGCTGATGTCGCGGCGCGGCCGTGAGTGGAGGAACGGAGACTGACGCGATGGGCCTGACGCGCGACCACATCGTCTGGGCGTATCGCATCCTGCTCGATCGTGATCCGGAGAGCGAAGACGTCATTCTCCCGAAGATGCGCGGATACCAGAACACGCGCGACCTGCGCAACGACATCGTCACATCCGGGGAGTACCAGGAGAAGAACCGTGACTACGCGCAGATGAACGAGCGCAACCTGGTGATCAAGGAGATCGAGCCCGGACTGCGCCTGGCGATCGACCTGGCGGATCACGCCATCGGGCTCAACATTTTGCGGGGCCGCTTCGAGCTGAACGAGATCGAGTTCGTCCGGCGCACCCTGAAGCCGGGGCAGCATGTGGTGGATGCGGGCGCACACATCGGGCTCTTTGCCATGCACATGGCCGCCGCCGTCGGGCCGTCGGGCTCGGTGCACTGCTTCGAGCCGTTCGACGCAAACGCGGACTGCCTCGATCTGGCGATCGCGGAGAACCGGTTCGAGAGACGCGTCACTCTGGAGCGCGCGGCCCTGGGGGCCGCACACGGCACGGCCCATCTGATCTTCGCGCCGGCGACGCTGAACTCCGGCGGTGCCTTCATCGCCACGCCGGGCGCACCCGTCCCGCCCGGGCACGAAACGCGCCCCATTCGCGTGATTGCGCTCGACGAGTACCCGCTCCCCCGGCCGATCTCCTTCATCAAGATTGACGTCGAGGGTGCGGAACCGCCGGCGCTGCGAGGGGCCGCACGCCTGCTGCGGGAGGACCGGCCGGTGATCCTGTCCGAGGTGCACCCCTCACAGCTGAAGCTCGTGTCAGGAATGACCCCGGCTGCGTTCATCGCTCAGGTCGCGGAGCTCGGCTACCGATGCCACCTGCTTGGTGCAGGCGTGCCCGCTGCCGAGGTCGCCGACGTGCAGACCAGCGGCGTGGAATCAGTCGTCTTCGTGCCACGGTGAAGTCCACGGCGCCGCGGCCATCAAGCGGTGTCCGGCCGTTCACGCCGGGGGACATCAGCCTCAGTACTGCTCGGTCCCGTCCGACATGCATCGGTTGATGCTGGCCGCGATGAATCCCGGGCCGATGACCGGAGATGGCAACCGCACGTGGCTGATCCCCGGCCCGCGTGCCGTGCTGGTGGATGCGGGCGTAGGCGACCCGCGGCACCTGGGAGCGTTGCGCCGCGCGCTGCACGATGCCGGCACTTCGCTCGACACGCTGGTTCTCACCCACGCCCACCTCGACCACACGGCCGGCGCCCCAGCCATCCATGCTCAGTGGCCCGCGGCGCGAGTTCTGAAGTACCCGTGGCCCGACGTGGACGGACGACAGGGGCTCGAGATGGAACCGCTCCGGGACGAGCAGCGCATTCCAGCCGCAGACGACGAGCTCGTGGTCATCCACACGCCGGGTCACTCACCCGATCACATCTGCCTCTGGCACCAGGCGTCACGGACCTTGTTTGGGGGTGATCTGCTCATCGCCGGTGGCACGGTTGTCATCCCCGCCTCCCGGGGCGGACGGCTTTCAGATTACCTGCGCTCGCTCGAGCGCGTGCTGGCGCTCGACCCCGCCCTGGTCCTCCCCGCGCACGGTGCGGACATCGACCGTCCGGCCGATCTGATCCGCGGTAACCTCGCTCACCGGAGCCAGCGCGAGACACAGGTACTCGAAGCGCTGGCCCGAGGACCCGCAACACCTGCGATGCTGGTCGGGATGATTTACGATCGGTTGCCCGACCCGCTGCCGCGGCAGGCCGAAGAGAGCGTGCTCGCGCACCTCGTCAAGCTTGAAGAAGAAGGCCGTGTAACGTCGCACGGCGATCGGTACGCACTCCTGCCATGACTCAGACGCCCGACGCGTACGCTCGCCCCGAGTTGCTCATCACGCCGCGGGAGCTCTCGTCTGTCCTTGCGCGCGAAGGCCCGCACCCGCTGCTGCTGGACGTGAGGGCCGCCGAAGAATTCGCGGCGGGTCACCTGCCGGAGGCGGTGCACCTGGACCTGTGGGGCTTCAGCCTTCCGGACACCGACGACGCACCGCTGCGGTCCTTCCTGTGGATGATCGAGCACGTGCTGGCGCTGCGCGGTGTTACCAGCGACCGTCCCGTCGTGGTCTGCGGCGCAACATCGGATGTGCGCGCGGCTCGCGTGTTCTGGTTCCTCGATTATTTCGGGCACCCCGACGTGCGGGTGCTCGACGGCGGCGTTCAAGCGTGGCTCGCGGCCGGTTTCACGGTCACCACGGCCGTGACGACGCCCACGCCTTCCGACTGGACGGGAACGCCCCGGCCCGAGACGCTGGCCACCTGGCGTGACGTGCACGATCGCCTGGGGCGGCCCGGCGTGACTATTGTCGACACGCGATCGGAGGGGGAGTACTGCGGCACCACGGTGCGGGCGGCGAGAGGCGGGGCCGTGCCCGGGGCGGTTCACGTCGAATGGACGCACAACCTCACCCCCGAGGGCACGTTCAAGCCCGCTGCCGAATTGTGGCGCGTCTACGAAGGGGCCGGCGTGACCCCGGACCAGGAGGTGATCACCTACTGCCAGGGCGCCTACCGGGCGGCACACAGCTACCTTGCGCTCCGGCTTCTCGGGCACCAGGCGGTTCGCAACTACCTTGGATCCTGGAAGGAGTGGGGCGACCGGCGCGACCTGCCAATCGAGACCCCCGGCGAATGACATAATCGAAGCGCCGGACACGCGGATGACGTGCCATCCGCCATCGCCAACCGCTGAGCCTGCTTTTGCCCACCACAACCATGTCCACGTCCGCCGTCATCGATTTCATCAATCTCAACCGGGATCACTTCGTCGAGGAGCTCAAGGCATACCTTGCCATCCCCAGCATCAGCGCCCTGCCCGAGCACGCCTCGGACGTCCGGCGCTGCGCCGAGTGGACGCAACACGAGCTCGAACGCATCGGGATGCGGAATGCCCGGCTGATCGAAACACCCGGCCACCCGGTGGTGTACGCCGATTGGCTTGGCGCGCCCGGGGCGCCCACGATCCTGTTCTACGGCCATTACGATGTGCAGCCCGTCGATCCGCTCGAGTTGTGGACGTCGCCTCCGTTCGAGGCCACCGTGCGCGACGGCGAGCTCTACGCGCGCGGGGCGGCGGACGACAAGGGCCAGGTGTTCATGCACTTCAAGGCCATCGAAGCGCACATGAAGCAGAACGGCCGTCTGCCGTGCAACATCCGCGTGTTCATCGAAGGCGAGGAGGAAGTCGGCAGCACGCATCTGGAAGACTTCGTTCGCACACACAAGGCGGAACTCGCATCCGACGTCGTGGTCATCTCGGACTCCGGCATGTTCGATCGCGGCGTGCCCTCCATCTGCTATGCGCTGCGCGGCCTCGCGTACTTCCAGCTCGACCTTCGAGGCACGACCACTGACCTGCACTCGGGATCGTTCGGCGGTGCCGTAGCGAACCCCGCCATCGTGCTGACCCAGGTCCTGGCGCAGATGAAGGACCGCGGCGGGCGCATCAAGATTCCCGGGTTCTACGAGGATGTGCGGGAGCTCAAACCGGAGGAGCGCGCGGAGTTCCTGAAGCTCCCCTTCAACGAGAAGAAGTACCGCAAGGACCTCGGTGCGCCCAGGCTGTTCGGCGAGAGCGGCTACACCACGATCGAGCGCGCCTCTGCGCGGCCCACCTTCGAAGTTAACGGCCTGCTCGCGGGCTTCACGGGCGAAGGCGCGAAGACGGTGATCCCGGCGGTCGCCATGGCGAAGGTCAGCATGCGCCTCGTGCCGGACCAGAAGCCGGAGAAGATCGGGGACCTGTTCGAGGCCTATCTGAAGAAGATCGTGCCGAAGACCGTCGACTGGAAGCTGACGCGGATGCAAGGCGGCAAGCCCTGGATCGCCGAGTTCGACAACCGGTTCGTGCAGGCAGCCGCGCGCGCCATCGAGAAAGGTTTCGGCAAGGCGCCGGTGTTCAACCGCGAGGGCGGCTCGATTCCGGTCGTCTCCACGTTCCAGGAGGAACTCGGCATCCCGTCCGTGCTCTTCGGTGTCGGTCTCCCGGACGAGAACGCCCATGCCCCGAACGAGAAGCTCGATCTCGGCAACTTCCACGGGGGTGTGATCGCGGCGGCGTATCTGTACGAGGAGATCGGACAGGCCACTAGTTGAACCCAGCCATCCGTTTGCGCAAGCGCTTCACCCGCTCCCACATGTGCTCGTGGCTAGCGCGCGCGTCAGCGTCGTCCGACGCCGGCGGTACTTGCAGGTAGCGCTCCGAGTCTTTCAGTGCCGCGGCAGAGTCCCCGAGATGGCAGGAGATCAACGCGCGGTCTCGCACCTCGCTCATCAGCGTGGGGTCGAGTCCAAGCAGAAGGTCGACGGCATCACGCGCCTGGGGATATGAGTGCTGCCGCACGTACGCGCCCTTGATGTTCAGCAGCATGCGTACGAGGATGTCGCGCTTGCCGGCCGTTGCGAACATGGCTGGCGTGAGCGCGCTTTCGGCATCCCCTTCGGAGCCGAGCAGCGCGGCACAGTCCGACTCCGAGAGGATGGCCCCACCGTTGAACGGATCCACCAGCACGACTCCGGTTGGCGACCGGGCGGCCGTGGGTTCGGCCCTCACCAGGAAATGCCGCGGGAAGTTCACACCTTCGAGCGGCACACCCGCGACGGCTCCCACCTCGATCAGCACTACGGCCAACGTGATCGGGATGCCGGTGCGACGGTCGATGACCTGGTTCAACAGGCTGTTGTGAGGGTCGTCGTACCGTTGACGGTTGCCGCTGAACCCGAGTACCCCGTAAACATAGCGGGCGAGTGCCGCAACCGTGGCCTCGGGCGTGCCGGGAGCGTCCGCCGTGTGCTCGACGTGCGCACGAGCCGCATACCCCATCTCGTCCAGTTGCTGCAGGTACGGCGTCGGGTCGAGCCGAGGGTATTCCAGTCGGGCCATGAGCAACGCCGCTTCCGCGAGCCTGGCACGGGGATCGGTAGCGGAGCGCAGAAACGCATCCATGTCTTTCGCGTGCATCACTGAGCCGCTCCGGTTTTCCCGACGCCGCCTCCGCTCCCCACCACCGCGGCAAGCAACGACAAGGTGACCTCCCGGAGCGTGGGCACGACGGCGTCTGCCTTACTCACCACGTTGGGGGGATAAGTCGTGGTGACCGCGACTGTGCGGAGCCTAGCCGCGCGGGCGGCCGCGAGTCCCTGCGTCGTGTCTTCCACCGCCACGACCCTGTGCGGATCGAGCGTGGCGCCCACAGAAGCGCCGAGCAGTTCCAGCGCGCGTTCGTAGGGGTCCGGCGCAGGCTTGCCTCGAGGGGTCTCGCCGGCGGCGACGATCGCCGTGAAGCACTGCGTGAGCGCGGCATCGTCGAGCACCATCAGGATCTCGTCGCGCAGCGCGCCGGACGCGATTGCGACCGGCACGGCGCCCGCCAGGCCGCGGATGCATTCCGCCGCCCCGGGAAACAGCGGCGATCCATGCCCGAGCAGCGCCTGCATGCGCACCGTCTTTGCCTCGATTACCTGCCGCACCCAGTCGTCTGGCGCGTGCAGGCCGCGTTCGCGTGCGAACGCCGCGAACATCGCCGCGTCATCCAGCCCCACGAAGCACGCGTAATATTCCTGCGCACTGAGGGTGTGCCCCGCGGCCGCAAGCACCTCCTGGAACGCACGGAGATGCAGCGGTTCGCTGTTCACGACCACGCCGTCGAAGTCGAGGACAATCCCCTGCAGCACGCGTCAGGCTACTTCTTCATGCGTTCGCCGCCGCGCACCGGGATCTGCAGGCGGTTCTCGCGAGGGGGATACGGGCAGTCGTACGCCGGGTTGTAGTAGCAGAAGGGGTGGTAGGCGCGGTTGAAGTCGATGACGTACAGCCCGGTTGGCGTGCGCTCGAGATCGAGATACCGGCCGGCGGCGTAGGTCTCGGTCCCGCTCGTCAGGTCCGTGAACGGCACGAAGAGCCGGTCGAGATTGCGCGCGCCCGCCTCCACGAAGGCCGAGAGGCCCAACTGCTGGCCACGCAGCGTGAAATCCAGGCGTCCGACCCGCACCATCGTTCGCAGCTGTCCCGTGGACGTGGGCATCTCCATCGTGGGCCGGTCGGGGTACGTGCGAAGCACCGCCGGCACGCGGTAGTCGAGGGAAATGGGGAAATAGCCGAGCGGCAGCAATGCCTTTCGGCGGTCCTCGGGCACTGGTGAGCCGTTGCCGGCGAAGCCCTTGTCCTTCATTTCGCGGAAGGACGCGATCTCCTGCAGGATGTGCTGTTCGTCATCCGGCGGCGAGGGCGAGCAGCCCATCAGCGCCGGGGCAGAAAGGGCCGCAAACGACAATAACCACACAGTGCACGGCGGACGGCGTCGGGAAGAAATCATGGGTATATCGGGTTGGTAGAGGCCGTGTGCACCCCTGATCTGACAACACCGGCGCCGCGAGCGCAACTGCCTGACGGGTGGAGTTGCGTCGCGTCCGGGCAGGGCGATCGCGGCGGTCATGGTGACGGCCCAGCAACGGTGACAATTCTGTCGTCCGGCAGGGCGGATCGCACAAGTGTGTTCCCAGGCGGCAGCAACCTGCGATCGCGGGCAGCCTGCCAGCCTGCCCCTCTTCCGGGGCCGGGAGGACGGAGTCTGAGGCATGGCCGTTGGGTCGGGCGGTCCCGCTGAGCGCCGGTACGAAAAATCGGCTGACGCTGCGTCAGGATGGACAGATATGTCTGAAAGGGTTACCCGAGGGTGCGAAAATGTAGGCTGTTCCAAGGCGGCGCCGACACAGGCCTGCGAAATCGTCAGCGATTCCCCAACCCTCAATCGATGCATGGCTGGTCTCTCTCTTGCTGAGACATCTTCGGGCGATCCCATGATGCGCGCGTCTTCGACGCGCCACCGGTGAAGCTGTCGTCCCCACCTCCTGAAACCATGGGTCCCCCAGGCATTCCCCCTCGCGAACATGACAGCCCAGGCGAAGTCGTCGCGCGCCGGCTCGATGCGGCTCGCCGGGCGTTCGGGGCCGAGATCGCCGCTGGACGCGGCGGCCGCAGCGCTCATCGTGCGTTTTCGGATCGCATGGACCGAATCGTCGTCGGTGCCGCACCCGGTATCCACACGCTGAGCATTCCGGTTGCCCTGTGCGCGATCGGCGGGTACGGCCGCGGGACCCTGTGTCTCCACTCGGACATCGACCTGCTGATCGTGTTTGGCACGCGCGTGGGAGCGGAGGAGGAACGCTTCCTCAGCGCGCTGCTGCACCCGCTGTGGGACGCCCATCTCACCGTGGGGTACCAGGTGCGCACGATCGACGAGCTCGAGGGAGGCGAGGACGACAAGCCGGAAGACGACAACCCTGAGCTCACGCTGGCGCTGCTCGACGCAAGACTGCTGGCAGGTGACACCGGCCTGTTCGAGCGTGTGCAGACGCGCTTCGGGGCGGATGGCATGGAGCGCCGGGCATCCACCCTCAGCGCCCTCTGGCGGCTGACCGAGGCACGCCATGCGCGGTACAACGACACCATCTATCAGCTGGAGCCGGACGTAAAGAGCTCGCCCGGCGGGCTGCGGGACGTCGTCGTCCTCCGGCTGCTGTCCAGGCTCGCTCCAGGTGTGAGTTCGCTACCCGACGCGGATCTCGAGCAGGCGGAGGAGTTCCTGCTGCGCGTGCGGTCGCTGCTGCACCACGCTGAGGCTCGCAACATGAACGTGTTGAGCCGCGGGCTCCAGGAGAAAGTGGCAACGCAGCTGCAAATGACCACACTCGGGACCACCGCGCGAGCCGACGCGCTCATGCGCTCGTACTTCACCCACGCGCGCGCCGTCACTGGGGCCCTCGTGCGTGCCAGGAGGCTGACCCGGTCGTCACCTGATCCATCGCAACCGAGGCCGGCCGGCCCCAATCTGGAGGTCGCTGAAGGCGGCGTTCGGTTCGTCGACGAAGAGCGGGCAGGCCACGAGCCGGCGTCGTGGCTGCGCGCATTCGAGTGTGCGCTCGAGCAGGATGTGGCTGTGGCCGACGACGCGCTCGCAGTCGTCAAACGCAACATCCATGCATGCACATTCGAGGCGGCGCTGCCGACCAGGGAGGACCGGCACCGGCTCGCCCGCTGGCTGACGCCGCGCCGGGGCCTGTACGCCCGATTGTCGGACATGCGCGAGTGCGGGCTGCTCGAGTGCTTGTTCCCCGGGTTCGCGGCCATCTCCTGCCGCGTGACTCACGCGCTCGATCACCGGTACACCGTGGACCAGCACACGCTGATGACCATTCGCGGCATCGAGCGCCTGCAGGCCCCGGATCCGCCACGCGAACGCTTCCGCTCGCTGCTTGGCGAGTTGCGATTCCCCGAGCGGCTCGTGCTCGCCCTGCTGTTCCACGAGGTGGGCAGGTGGAAAGATGACGATCACGTCGGAGAAAGCGTCCGCTTCGCGCAGACAATGTGCGAGCGACTCGAGCTCGACGCCGACACGCGCCAGAGCGTCGAGTTCCTGGTGGCACAGCACCTGGCGATGGCTCATGTGGCCTTCCGATGCGACAGCGAGGATCCGGCGGTCATCCAAACGTTTGCCGCGCTGGTCGGCACCGAGGAGCGGCTGAAGGCGCTGTGCGTCATGACGCTGGTGGACGTCCAGGCCATCGGCACGAACACCCTCACGCCGTGGAAGGAGGAGCTGCTCTGGCGCCTGTACGTCAAGACCCATGACCGGTTGACCCTCAGCTACGGCGACGACGTGATCGAGCACGGTCACGCCGCCGTGGCCGCCGTGCAGGCGACGCGACCGCCGGATATCGGCGAGCAGGAGCTGGCCGAATTCCTCGAAGGGTTTCCGCAACGGTATCTCGTCACGGTCGACAGAGCACATGTCTACCAGCACGCGAGGCTCGCGCGAGACATCCACCGCGACGAAGTGCATCTGTTCCTCGAGCGGAAGGGGACTGTGTGGGAGCTGGCGGTGGTCACCCTGGACAAGCCGCTGCTGTTCTCGAACATCTGCGGCACGCTCTCCTATCTCAACCTCGACATCCTGCGCGGCGGCGCGATGACGAGCTCGAGAGGTGTGGTGCTCGACACGTTCGAGTTCTCAGACGACGACGGTGGGTTCGGGCAGACCCCGGGAACGTCCAAAGCACTCGAGTCGCTGCTCCAGGACGTCGTGGCCGGACGTCAGGACATCGCAATGCTGCTGCGGCAGAAGCAGAGCGGACCGCTGTACGGTCGTGAACCCAGGCGCATCGCGCCCGTCGTGAGCATCGACGATACGCACTCCCAGACCTACACGATCGTCGAAATCGTCGCTCAGGACGCGCCTGGGCTGCTCCACCGGATCAGCCGGGTGATCTCGCAGCATGGATGCGACGTCCACCTGGTGCTGATCGCAACCGAGGGGGGCAAGGCGATCGACGTGTTCCACCTCACCGCCAAGTCCGCCAAGCTGCCCACAGAGCTGCAGCTCGCACTCGCAGAGGATCTCGAACGCATGCTGCAGGCGGAATAACCTTACAAGTGCCGCGCATCAGGTGAACAGGTACGCGCCGGTGGTGACCGTGTTCTCCGCCAGGTGGCGCCGGAGTGCCACGGTGTTGACCGGCGGCACTTTCAGCAGCCGCCGCAGGGCCGCCATCTGTGTGCGGAGCACGTCGCCCTCCGTCATCGCGGCGAGCGCTTCACGGGCCACCGTGTCGATGCGCAATGCCGCTGTCGCGACGAACAGTCGCGCGGCATCCGCCTGCAGGCGCGCGGTCTTCTCGCCCGTGGCCCCGGCCGACCGTGCACGCAGCAGGGCGGAATCCGCAGCGAACGTGTCGATGAACAGGTCACCGAGCCAGAGCATCACCTCCTGTTCATCCTGCAGCGCCGCGCCGTACCGCTCCATGGCGGCGCCCGCCACCAGCAGGCACGTCTTGCGGAACCCATCCACCGCCTTCGACTCTGCCGCAAGGGGCGTCCCATCGCCGGTGTCGGGACCGAGCGGCGCAGGCCCCATGATCTCGTCACGCAGCGATCGCGCGGCGGCGACCAGCGGCAGGTCGCCCTTGATCGCCCGCTTGAGAAGCATCCCTGGGATCAGGAGCCGGTTGATTTCGTTCGTGCCCTCGAAGATGCGGTTCACGCGGGCGTCGCGGTAGCTCCGCTCGGCGGGGTAGTCGCTCACGTACCCGTTGCCGCCGTGGACCTGGACGTTCTCGTCGAGGACGTAGTCCAGGACCTCGCTGCCGAACACCTTGGCGATGGACGACTCCACGGCGAACTCCTCGAGCGCGCCGAGCAGCGCCTGGCTTTTCTCGCCCGTGGCCGCGTTCATCGTGCCGTCGATCAGGCCCGCGATGCGGTACATCATCGACTCGAGCGCGTAGGTGCGCGCGGTCATCTCGCCGATTTTGTGCTTGATCGCGCCGAACGACGCGATTGTCCGCCCGAACTGCTTGCGCGAGCCGGCGTACCGTGCGGAGTGCACGATGGCCGTCTTGCACCCCCCCAGGCACATCGCACCCAGCTTGAAACGGCCGAAGTTCAGCACGTTGAAGGCGACCTTGTGACCCTTGCCGATCTCGCCCAGCAGGTTCGCGGCCGGCACCGGAACGTCCTGCAGCAGAAGCGAGGTAGTGGAGGAGCCATGCAGGCCCATCTTGTGCTCCTCCTTCCCGCTCGTCACGGCGCCGAACGTGCGTTCCACGATGAACGCGGTGAACAACTCGCCGTCGACCTTGGCGAATACGATGATCACGTCGGCGAATCCGCCATTGGTGATCCACATCTTCTCGCCGTTCAGGAGGAAGCTGCCGTCGCTCCGCCGGGTGGCGTGTGCGCGGGCGCTCAGCGCGTCAGACCCGGAGCCGGACTCGCTCAAGGCGTATGCACCGATGGTGTCCCCGCTCACCAGACGGGGCAGGTACCGAGCCTTCTGCTCTCCAGTGCCGAACATCAGAATCGGCACGATGCAGAGGTTTGCCTGCGCGCCGTAGGCGGCACAGAACGAAGGGGAGTGGGCCATGTGTTCCGAGACTGCCAGCGAGGCCACCTTGTCGAGCTCGACGCCGCCGTACTCCTCCGGCACGTTGACCCCGAGCAGCCCGAGGTCGCCGCACCGCTTGACGAGCGCGCGGGCGAGCGTCCAGTCTTTCTGCTCGAGCCGTTCGATTGCCGGGACCACCTCCTGCCGCGAGAACTCGGCGGCGGTGCCGGCGATGAGCCGGTGTTCGTCCGTCATGCGCTCCGGCGTGAACACGTCCGCCGCCGGCACGCTCTCCAGGAGCCACGCCCCACTCTTTCCCGTCGATGTCGCCGTTGTCATCGCCAGCTCCTCCGGCCGTTCGGCTCCAGGCTTCCAGCTCCAGCGTCCCGGTTTTTCACGGCCGATTTGCCAGACATGGCCCGGAGTCCGGAGTGGGGACTCTGAGTTGTCGAGGCACTCGACTCACAAGCGCTCGAAGATACCGGCAGCGCCCATCCCGCCGCCCACGCACATGGTGACGAGGCCGTACCGGGCGCGGCGGCGCTGCATTTCATGGAGCAGCGTCGTAGTGAGCTTGGCGCCGGTGCAGCCGAGCGGGTGCCCGAGCGCAATCGCGCCGCCGTTGACGTTCACACGCTCAGGGTCGACGTGCAGCTCGCGCAGGCAGGCGAGCACCTGCGATGCAAATGCCTCGTTCAGCTCGATCAGGTCAATCTCATCGAGCGACAGCCCTGCCAGCCTCAGGACCTTTCGCACCGCCGGCACCGGGCCGATCCCGAACCGTTCCGGTTCGACGCCTGCAGTCGCGAAGGCGACGAAGCGTGCCAGCGGCGCGAAGTTCAGCTCAGTGGCGCGCTCGGCTGAGAGGAGGAGCACCGCGGCCGCGCCATCGCTCATCTGCGACGCGTTGCCTGCCGTCACCGTACCCGCGATGTGGAATGCCGGTGGAAGCCTGGCGAGCGCCTCCGGCGAGGTGTCGCGGCGCGGGCCTTCGTCCACGTCGAATGAATGCTCGCGAACCGCCGGTGGAGCGCCATCGGCAGCGGGGGACGCGACGCGCACCGTGAGCGGCACGATCTCGTGTGCGAAACGCCCCCCGTCAACCGCCGCGAGCGAACGCTGATGACTGCGCAGCGCCCACGCATCCTGCTCCTCGCGCGAGATGCTCGACTCGCGCGCGTGATTCTCAGCCACGAGCCCCGTGCTGAGATACACGTCCGGGTAGCTGCTCACCAGCTCCGGGTTGGGCGACACCTTGTGGCCGCCCATGGGTACGAGGCTCATCGACTCCGTGCCGCCCGCCAGCACGGCTCCGGCGAAGCCGCACATGATCCGCTCGGCACCGTATGCAATCGCCTGCAGCCCGGACGAGCAGAAACGGTTCACGGTAACCGCCGATGCGGTCACCGGTATACCCGCACGCAGGCTCGCAATGCGTGCGACGTTCAACCCCTGCTCGGCCTCCGGCATCGCGCAGCCCATGATCACGTCGTCCACGGCGGACGCATCGAGGCCGGGTACCCGCGCGAGCGCCTCGCGCAGGACGACCGCCGCCATTTCGTCTGGCCTCGTGGTGCGCAGCGTGCCCGCCGGCGCCTTACCGACAGCCGTGCGCACGGCGGAAACGATCACCGCGTCGTGCATTGGACCCCTTTTCCTCATGAATCCTCGCCCCTCGAGAGGCACGTCGATGCGCCAGACGACGCATACCGTCCGAAGCCCTCTCACATCTCATGCGTCCGGACGTCCATGTGTGGCCGCGAACATCTCGCTGATCGCACGGCCGACCTCTTCCACCTGCCCGTGGAACAGATGATCCGCCCCAGGCACGACGACGAGCTGTTTGGGTTCCCGGAGGCGGGCGAAGAACGCCTGCAGGCGCGGGAGCGGGCAGATCTCGTCCCGCTCGCCCTGCACGAAGTACTTGGCCTTGCGGCTCGCGACCAATCCGGAGAAGTCGTACATGTGCAGCGCCGGCGCAATTCCGATCAGGGTGGAGACACGCTCGTCGCGATCGCCGGCCATGAGCGCGACGTAGGCACCAAACGAGAATCCCGCCGCCCACAGGTCCGCGCCAGGGAACTGCCCTGCCATGAAATCGAGCCCGGCGTGGAAGTCGTTCAACTCACCCACGGCGTTGTCGAACGTGCCCTCGCTCTGTCCGACGCCGCGGAAGTTGAAGCGGAGCACGGCACAGCCCAGGCCCGCCAACGCCTTCGTGGCCCGATACACCGCTTTGGTGTGCATCGTCCCCCCGTGCAGCGGATGCGGGTGTGCGAACACGACCCCGGCGCGCGGCGGCACACCCGCAGGAACCGGCCGCTCGAGCAGCGCTTCGAGGAGGCCGGACGGACCCTCGATCCTGCGAAGCGGGGGGGTGCTCATGTTCAGCCCGCCACCTTGCGGCCGCGCTCCGATGGGTCAACGCCGGCGGTGCGTTCGACAAAGGCGGCCACACTTTCCGCGAACGCCACCGGTCGCGTCACGAGGCCGATGTGGCCGGTACGTTCGAACGTCAGGCTCTCCGCGTGCGGCAGGAAGCGCGTGTAGCCGAGCGTGTGGTGCGGCGGAACGACGCTGTCGAGGGCCGACTCGCCCGTGATCAGCAGGGTGGGGGCCACGACCGCCGACATCGAGGAAGCGAAGTCGACCTCCTCGAGCAGACGGATGCGATCCCGCATCAGGGCCGGTGACGTCGGGTGCGCCGCAACGCGCCAGAGCTGTCCAGCCGAAAAGGCCAGCCGGTCGCGGTGGGCAGGGAGCGCGGCCCGAATCTCACGGCGGGATCGTCGCCAGGCATTGACGCAGAACAGCGGGCTGAGCAGCCACGGCGCGCGCAGGTAGAAGCGCACCCGGGCGTCCGGCGTGTAGCCAGGCGCCAGTGCCGACGCGAGGACGAGCGCACGCAGCCGTTGCGGGCGCACCGCCGCGTACCGCGCCGCGATGAGGCCGCCGTACCAGACGCCGCACAACACCGCGTCCCTCACGCCTGCGTCGGCGAGCACGCGATCGATCTGGACGATGAAGTTGTCGAAGCCCAGGCGACGGTCCAGCGCCTGGCCGCTGGTCCGCTCGCCCGCCAGTGAGAACGAGAGCACGCGAAAATGCTTTGCAAGCGCCTCTACCGTGGGGCGCATCCACTCCCACCGGCCCTGAATGCCGGGAACGAGGACGAGCGGCGTGCCGGTGCCGATGTCTATCATCACTGTCAGTTTCTTACGATCGTGGCGCGATTCTCGCTGCTGACCCAATCTTTCATTAGTTCCTCAGCGTCTTCCCCGTCTTCAACGTGTGCTGAATCCGCTCGAGCGTCCTCCGCTCGCCGCATAGCGCCAGGAATGCCTCACGCTCGAGGTCCAGCAGGTACTGCTCACTCACGGTGGTCTCGTGCGGCACCGGGCCGCCTGCAAGAATCCACGCGAGCCTTCGGCCGATGACGGCGTCGTGATCACTGATGCGTCCTGCCCTCCAGGCGAGGTGCACGCCCAGCTTCAGCGCGGCGAGCACCGACTCCCCGCCGACGCGGATGGCGTTCCGCCGCGGCGGCGCCTGGTAGCCCTCTCGCGTGCGCTCGAGCGCACGCGCCTTCGCGTCCGCAAGCAGGCGTTCGCGGTTCATCGAAATCCCATCCACCGGGCGCAGATAGCCGATCCGCATCGCATCAGGCGCGCTGGTCGACACCTTGGCAAGGCCAATCGTTTCGAACACCCGCTGGACAACGGGTAGCAGGTCGGTCGCCGGCGGTAGAACCTCCACCGCCCGCGCCAGCATCGCCGTGGTTCCCGCACCGGCGGGGATCAGTCCTACACCGACCTCGACCAGGCCCATGTAAGTCTCGGCGGCGGCCTGCGTGCGGTCGGCCTGCAGCACGACCTCGCAGCCCCCACCAAGCGCCAGGCCCGCGGGCGCAGCCACCACCGGCACCTGCGAGTAGCGCAGGGAGGTGGTGGCGCGCTGGAACGAGCGGACCATCAGGTCGATCTCATCCCAGTTGCCTTCCTGCGCCTCGAGCAGGAGGAGCATCAGGTTGGCGCCGGCAGAGAAGTTCGGTGCATCGTTGCCGACCACCAGCGCGGCGAAATTGCGCTCGGCTTCCGCGACGCCAGCCTGCAGCATCTCGAGCGTGTCGCCGCCGATCGCATTCATTTTCGAATGGAACTCAACGCAGAGGACGCCGTCGCCGAGATCCACCAGGCTGGCTCCGGCGTTCCTGCGGATCACCTGCGAGCGCTCCTTCGCGGCCCGTAGAATCTGGAGGCCCGGCGCGGCCGGTGGAATCGGTGTCTCCCGGAACCGGTTGCGCCCCCTGTCCAGAACCTCCCGGACCAGCGGTGGCACCTCGTTCTCAGGCGCCTGCGCGCGCCACGCGTCCACCACCTCGCGGACGCCAATCGCGTCGAACAGCTCGAACGGTCCGAGCTCCCAGCCGAAGCCCCACTGCATCACCCGATCCACGTCGTCGATGCTGCTGGCGATCACTGGCGCGACCCTGGCCGTGTAGACGAGCGTCGGCGCCAGTGTTTGCCGCAAGAACTCGCCGACCGTGTCGCCGCCCGTGAACAGCGTGCGAACGCGCTCGCGCACGTCGTCGATGGCTTTGGCGGCATCGATCGAGGAGAGCCGTGCGGAACGCTTCGGCCGATAGGTCAACGTGCCGGGATCGAGTGTGAGAATGTCGGATTCGCCGCGCGCGTTTCTCTCGCGCCGGTAGAAGCCCCCTCCCGTCTTCTCCCCGAGCCATCCTCGCGAGAGCATGTCATCCAGCAATGGTGGCGCCCGGAACGCCTCGCGCTCGCCTTCGGGGAGCCGGTCGTACAAGGTCCGTGCCACGTGTGCCAGGATGTCGAGGCCGGCAATGTCGCCCGTGCGAAACGTCGCGCTCTTCGGCCGTCCGAGGGCGGGCCCCGTGATCGTGTCGATCTCCTCAACCGTGTATCGCCCGGATTGCAGCGCCTCGAGCGTCCGGATGACGCCATAGATCGCGATATGGTTGGCGATGAAGTTCGGCGTGTCCTTCGCGATGACCGTCCCCTTGCCGAGGCGGTAATCCGCGAACTGCACCACGGCGGAGACCACGGCCTGTTCGGTCTCCAGCGTCGGGATGACCTCCAGCAGCCGCAAATACCTGGGCGGATTGAAGAAGTGGGTGCCGATCAGGTGCCGTCGAAAATCGTCCGACCGCCCCTCGGCGAGCGCACTGAGAGGGATACCCGACGTGTTGGAGCTCACGATCGAGCCGGGACGTCGCACCGCGTCGAGGCGCTCCAGGAGTTCGCGCTTGGCGTCGAGCCGCTCCACGATTGCCTCGATGGTCCAGTCTGCGTCCGCGATCCGTTGAAAGTCGGTGTCGAAGCCACCGGTGCTGATGAGCGTCACCCGGTCGGAGGTGAAGAAAGGGTCCGGCTTCAACGTCCGCGCCCGCTCGAGCCCCTGCCGCGCGACGTCCGCGGTCAAATCCAACAGCAGTGAGGGTACGCCGGCGTTCGCGAAGTGGGCAGCGATCTGCGCGCCCATGGTGCCTGAGCCCAGCACGGCGACTGACCTGACGAGCGGCAGCCGTCCGCCGCCCTGGAGCCAATCGGGGGACGCGGCGAGAACGTCGGTCATCACGGGCTCCACACTCCACGCACGGCCACGGGGAAGGGGTTACGCCCTTCGCGCAGTGCGCACGCCGTTCAGGATCAGGTCGACTATCGGATCCGCATCGGCAGCAAGGTCGTAGGTTCGTGGGCTCAACACCCAGTTGGTCGCCATCTCGTCGAGTGCGCCGAACAAGGCCTTGGCGACGAGCGTCGGGTTGATCCCGGCCCGGAACACGCGCCGGGCCTGCCCATCGGCGATGACGTCGCGAATTATTCCTAGATACTCCCGCACGTAGGTCGCGGAGAATCGCTCCATGAACTTGGTCGTCCCGCGCAACTCAATCTGGAAGACGATCGCCAGATCGCGGTCGGCTCCGAGGCGCTCCAGGTGCAGCTGCGCGATCCGGCGCAGGCTCGCTTCCGGGTGAAGCCCCTCGAGTGCCGCCAGGCCCTCCGCGATGGCCGCGCGCATCGTGCGCTCGAAGATCGACACGAGCAGGTCGTCCTTGCTGCGGAAATAGAGGTAAACGGTGCCGGCCGCGACGCCGGCGGCCCGGGCGACATCAGCCACCTGTGCGTTGAAGAAACCGTGGCGCGCGAACGTCTTGATGGCGGCCGTCAGGATTCGTTCCCGCTTGTCCGGCGCGAGACGGACGCCGGAGGAGCCGGCCGCGCGGCGGGGCGGCGGCGCTGTCGCGGCGGACAGCCGAGCGGCGGAGCGGGCACGCGCAGAAGGCACTGAATGACTGTTCATTCATACGCCGGATGGGCGGCGGCGTCAAGCGCGTCTGGCCCCCTTCGGCGGGTTCCCTGCGGCCATTCGGCGCCTGCCGTCGACACCGAGCCGCGTGATCACTTCCAGCGCGTCAGGATCGCCTCGCGCTGGAAGAGCGCCACCCCGAGCATCACCAGGAGCACCCAGATGACGAACAGCACCACCAGGGAAATGACGATCACCGGTACGGTCAGGCGGATGACACCGTTGAACTGCATCACGAACACGACCGTGATCGGCAGAATCAGCAAGGCGCCGAACTGCTGTGCCGTCCGTGGATCGTTCACGCGCGAGGACACCAGGATTGCGAGCTGCAGCGCCACCAGAGCAGCGATGGGGCCAAAACCAAGGACGAGCAGCGCCGCGCGTGCGCTCACGACCACCGAGAACACGCGCGGCTCGGCGAAGGCGAGCATCCCAGCGAGGTAGACGACAAGGGTCCCGAGCATGATGGCCAGAGACGGCAACAGCGCCCCAAGCCCCTTCGCAATCAGCAATTCCGCCGTGGTGATCGGCGTTGCCAGCAGGGGTTCGAGCGTGCGACCCTGCTTCTCGCCGATCAGACTGTAGCCCGCAAAGGCCATCGCGCCGGTGACCGGGATGAGCAGCTGGAGCAGCATGAACTGCTGGAAGATGAACGCCTGCACCGCGGCTTCGTCGCTCACCTCGATGCCGGGGGGCACGGTGCCGCGCTTCACGGCACGGGCGAACTCGGGGTCGCCCGACAGCGGCTCGCCCATGAGCCTCGGAACCACCAGCGCAATCAGGAACGGCAGCACGATCGTCACCACCGCGAGGATCAGCACGGGCAGCAGCGCGATACGGTTACGCCGCAGCTCCGCCAGCTCCTTCACCAGCAGCGCCCACACGCGATAGCTGGCAAACGTCACCCGAGTGCCCCTTCTGGCTGATCGTTGATGAGCGCCAGGTACACGTCCTCGAGCGGCGCCCGCGCCGGAATCACCGCGAGTACGTCCGCGCCCGCTTCCACCATCGCCCGGACAATCGCCGGCGTGTCACGGTCGACATCGTCCATTGCGAGCGAGAAACCGTCCTCGAGCACCTGGATATCGCGAGCGCCCGCCCGTGTGGCGGCCTCGGCATGCCGCGGGGCGCTCGCCGCCAGGCGCACGCGCACGCGGTGCCCGAAGAGCCGCCGCCTGAGCGCATCGGGCGTGTCGAGTGCAATGAGGCGGCGCTGCAGCACGCCGATGCGCGACGACACACGCTCGGCTTCGTCGAGATTGTGCGTCGAGATGACGATCGTGTGACCCTTGTCGCGCATTGTGAGCACCAACTCGCGCACGAACCGGGCCGTCTGCGGGTCGAGGCCGGACGTCGGCTCGTCCAGCAGGATCACCGGCGGTGAGTGCAGCAGCGCGCGCGCGATCGCGACTTTCTGCTTCATACCCTTCGAGAGCTGTGCCGCCAGGCTGCCGGCACGGTCCTCGAGGCCGAACATCGCCAGCGCCTGGCTGACGGCGCGTTCCGGTTCCTTGACGCCATACAGGCGGGCATAGACGAGCAGGTTCAGCTTCACCGTGAGGCGGTCCCACAGCCCCGGCGCTTCCGTAAGGAAGCCCACTTTCGCTCGGACGTCGTTCATCCGCTCGCGCACGAGCGGCACCCCCGCAACCGTCGCCTCGCCGGATGACGGGCTGATCAACCCTGCCAGCATCCGGAGCGTGGTGGTCTTGCCGGCGCCGTTAGGCCCAAGCAGACCGAAGATCTCGCCTTGGCCCACTTCCAGCGACAGGTCTTCAACCGCTATGCGGTTGTCGAAGTGCCGCGTGAGCCCTTTCAGGTCGATCATTGCGGCCGTCTCCCTCGCGCCGCGAGCACCAGCCCGAAGGCGGCTCCCGCTGTTCCAAGCCCCAGCGTCTCCGGAGGCCAGCCCGAGAGCGCCGCGCCACCCGTGTGCAGGTGCGTGGCCACCAGGACGCTCACGCCGGCGAGGATCGACGCCAATGCCTCTGGTGGTCCAGCACGGCGCAGGTGCAGCGCGGCCACGATCGGCACGAACAGGACAACGGTGAGCAGCCCGTAGAACACCGCGAGGGCGCCGATCACGGTGGGGATGATTGCTGCGAGGCCGATGCCCGCGATCCCTCCACACACGGCTGCTCCGCGCGCGACCGAGAGCACCTGGCGGTCATTGGCGTCCGGCCGGAGAAAGCGGCGATAGAGGTCCTGCGACAACGACGTGGACAGCATGAACAGGACCGCGTCCGCGGAGCTCACCTCCGCCGAGAACACGGCCGCAAGGGCCAGCGATCCCACGACTGGCGGCAGATCGTGGACGAGCACGGTCGGGAGGGCGAGGTCAGGGCTCGCGAGCGTCGGATGCAGCACGCGCGCGACCATGCCGAGGGTGGGCGGAATGAAGCCGAAGCACATGAGGGCTATCCCGTTCGCCGCGACGCCGACCTTCACTGCACGCGCATCGACCGCGCCGAACACCTTCTGCAGGAGCCCGGGCGAGACCATGAAGGCTGGTCCGAGCAGCGCCAGCAGCAGGACGGCGCTCCCGTGCGGGCCGCTGAACGAGAAGAAACCCGGCGGCAGCACCGGGGTATCGACGATGGTGCCCAGCCCGCCCGCCGCGGCAACGGCCAGCGGCGTTGCGACGATAAACCCGGCAAGCAGCACCACGAGTTGTGCGAGGTTCACCCACGCCGAGCTGAGGAGCCCACCCGCCACGAAGTAGCACACGATCACCCCGCCCCCGAGGGCCGCGCCGGCTGGCCGCGGCACGCCCGCGACGACGTGCAGAATCGATGCGACGCCGATCAGTTGTGCGGCGAGGATGACGAGCGTCCCCACCCACAACAGAGCGGACGTGAGCGCGCGCGCGCTGCGGCCATAGTGAGCCTCGATGAAATCGCCGATCGTCAGGTACTCCCGACGCTTCGCCTCACGCCAGATGCGAGGGCCAATCCACCACGCAAGCAGCAGCGAGCCAATCCCGGCCGATCCATTCCACCACCATGCGCTCAGCCCTTGCCGGTAGCCCAGGCCGGCAGCACCCACGGTCGATCCCGCCCCGATGTTCGCCGCGAGCATCGTCGCGAACAGCAATACGCTCGGAAGAGCACGGCCGGCAACGAAGAAGTCGCGTGAGCCGCGTACGACCCTTCCGATCCACGCGCCAAGTACCACCAGCCCGACGGAGTACGCGAGCAGGAGGCCCAGATGCGTGTTCATGAGCAGCAGGAGGTCGCGCGCCCGGCGCTCAGCGTCCGAGGTCTCTGATGGCAGGAACGCCAGGCACCGACGTGGCGGCGCGCACCGCCCGCAGGATGGCTTCCGCCGTGACGTCCGCGGCCAGCGCGCCGACGAGCAGCAGGTCGTCACGTTCTGTCCGCGCCGATGTGGCGAGCGCAAACACGGTGTCGCCGTCCGAGGGCGTGTGCGCCGGCGAAATCGCGCGGGCAAATCCGTCGTGCGCCATCTGCGCGAGCCTCACCGCCTCCGGCTTGGTCAGCCTGGCGTTGGTCGCCACGACCGCCAGCGTCGTGTTCTCGGCGGCTCCTGGAGCAGCAGGAGGGGAGTCACGGAGCAGCCGTCTCGCGTCGGCCAGGGCGCGGCCGTCCTCGGTACGGACGCCCGCGACCACGGCGCCGGTCGACGGGTCGATCACGTCACCGTAGGCATTCACGGCCACGAGCGCCGCGACGATGAGGCCATTCGGCATCGTCACTGCCGCGCTGCCGATGCCCCCCCTCATGGCACGACTGAGACCGCGCATCTTCCCGACCGTCGCACCCGCTCCTGCGCCCACGCTGCCCTCGGTCACCGGCGCACCGCTCGCGGAGGCCGCTGCGCGGTAGCCGCAGTCGGCCGTCGGCCTGATCTTCGGATCACCGATGCCAAGGTCGAACAGAATCGCGGAAGGCACGATCGGCACGCGCGCGGCGGATGTCTGGTAGCCAGCACCACGCTCGTCGAGCCAGCGCACCGTGCCGGACGCGGCGTCGAGGCCGAAGGCGCTACCGCCCGCCAGCACGATGGCGTTCACCCGATCGACGGTGTTGATCGGCGACAGCAGGTCGGTCTCCCGCGTGCCCGGGGCGGCGCCACGTACATCCACGCCCGCCACCGCCGCGGGAGCCGCGAGGACGACCGTGCAGCCGGTCGGCCGTTGGTCCAGCGTCAGTTGTCCGACCGTGATGCCGGCCACGGCGGTAAGGGTGACGTTGTCGGTCGCACCTGGCGTCGCACCTGCGAGCAGCGCCGAGGCGGCGAGCGCCGCAATCGCGGATGACGCCCGCACGTGCGTCACGTCAGTTCACCAGTGATCCGGAACCGGGGACCGGCGGCGGGGTGTAGGGCACGGGCGATGCGTGGTGCACGGCCAGGCGCCAGCGACCGTCGTGGCGCACGAAGAGGTTCGTTGCCTGCGCCAGCGAGCTACGAATCTCGTCACCCTGGGCCGCGGCGATGCGCTCCACGCACGAGACCCACGCCACGTCGCCCACGATGCGCACGCACACGTCACCAGGGATCACCATGACCGTGGCATCCCCTTGGAAGACGCCATGCCAGCTGTCGCGGATCGCATCCCACCCGCGAAGCGCCGCGCCACCGGGGTGCACGCACTCGGTCCAGTCGGCGCGGAACCAGACCTCGCCCATACCGGACAGGTCGCGATCCGAGAGCGCGCGATAAAAGGTTTCGTTGGCGTCAACCACGGCCTGCTGTTCCGGTGTCATATCGACGTGCGGGATCGTAGCATGCGCCCGGCTGATCCGGTGGTGTGGGGGCGGTCACCGGCGGTGTGGCTCTGTCACTGGCGGTGTGGCAACGGGGGCCGAAGCGCCCTGGGCAACCGCCGGATCGAACACATAACACCCGGGTGTGACCAGCAGGTGCCCGTCGCGAGCAAACGAGAGGCTCGTGGGTGCCATGATGCCCGTCCCGTAGAACTGCACGACGCGCGTTTTTTCCCCATCGGCGTCGTATACGTACGTGAACGGCAGGGTGAACGAGATCCACAGCCCGCCATCGCGATCGACAGCGGCGGTCCGCACGATCGGCGGAACCATGGGCATCTCACGGGCTCCCCCCCGCGCGGGCCATCGCGTCGGCTGTGAAGCCAGCCAGGGATCGAGCTCGGTGCCCTGAATGACACGTTCGAACATCAGCGTGCCCCGGGCGTCGTACTTGCGAAACCGCGGCTCGCCGGTCTGGAACACGAAGTAGTAACCGCCCTGTGGATTGACGAGTGGAATGCCCGTGTTGAGGATGCGGTGCAGGTCCGGATCTCCTTCGTGGGCAGTTGCCCGCAGCGGGCCGATGTTGCGGTGGGGCACGCCTTCGAGCGTGTACTCGGTGATGAGCGCCCCGCGTTCGGGCTGGTTCAGCAGGATGGACTCCCCCTCATACTCGATCGACGCCACGCCATTCAGCACCATGCCGCCGTATTGCAGGCGTGCTTCCATCCTCCCGGGCAGGACGAAGCCTCCGAGCCGGGTGCCCTCCACCCCGAACCGCTGAACGCGCTCCCGGCCGACCGGCGCGTCCGCGACGACGAACCTGTCGTCCGAGGAGACCGCAAACGCAACCGGCTGGATGATCCGGCCCGACTCCTGGCCGACCTGCACGATCTTCGTCGCGCTGGTCAGGGCCGCGTCCACGCTGTACACCGTGTGGCCGCGCCTGTCGAACACGAGGTAGCTGCCCGATCGCAGCTTGTGGAAGCCGGTGGCCTCCGAGAAGAGCCCCGCGAGGTGGGGCGGCAACGCCGCAACCGACCGCAGCACCTCCAGGGTGCGCGAGCCACGCAATACGTCCGGCGGCAGCAGCGCCACCAGCATGGCAGCGACTGCAGCGGTGCGCAGCGGGGCACGCCGGTCGCTGCACGGGAGCCCCGCGGCGATCGTGTAAGATCGAGACCCCTGCCGTCCCATCACTCCTCGCCCCGGCGGCCGGCCGGCCGGCACGGAACGGTGGCGCAACCAGACGTATTCGACCGATTCATGACGACAGCCGCCCGTCGCCACCTCCCCTGGATATTGGTGGCGACGCTCCTGCACGGGTGCGGGGGATCGCCGACAAATCCCGACCCGCCTGTGCCGCCGCCGGCCGTCACGTGCCCGGCAGACGTGCAGGCGCTTGCTCGCTCGGGACAGCCTCCGGTTGTCACGTTCGACGTACCGGTGCCCACCGGCGGGGTTCCACCGGTTTCCACCACGTGCGCGCCCGCGTCCGGTACGCCCTTTCCTCTAGGCACGACCCGGGTCACCTGCACGGCCACCGACAGTCGCGGGAGGTCTGGTGCGTGCGGGTTTTCGGTCATCGTCTCTGCCGTGCCGGTGTTGTCGTCCGTCCGTTTCGTGGCGTTTGGAGACAGCATCACGGAGGGCACGACTTCGCCCGACCCGACGACGCTGCTCCTGAGCCTCACGGAATCGTATCCATACAAGCTCGAGGCCCTGCTGTCGGCCCGCTACATCGACCAGACCATCGTCGTGCTGAATCGGGGACGGGCAGGTGAGCGCGCGTATCCGAGGGAGGGCGGCACAGGCGGGGTGACGCGGCTACCGGGTGTGCTCGACAGGGACAAGCCACAGGTGCTCCTGCTGCTCCACGGCGCGAACGACCTGCTGGCCGCCGCCGCGAGCGGGCTCTTCGATGCCGCCATAGGGCGGATCATTACGGCCCTCGAGGACATGATCCAGATCGCTCATGCACGCGGCGTGCAGGTCATGCTGGCGAACTTCCCGCCGCAGAACCCGAATGGCTCACGGGGCGGCGGCGCCGAGGCGGTCGTCGAGCTGAACAACGAGATCGCGGCGCTTGCCAGCGATGAGGGCGTCGTGCTCGTCGACCTGTTCGGGGGCCTCAACGGTACGCCGACCGGCTCGATCGGGGTCGACGGGTTGCACCCCACCGACTCGGGCTACACGAAGATTGCGAACATCTGGTACGAGGCCATCAGGAGAGTGTACGAACAGTCCGGACCCCTGGGCGCCGGCGGCCCACCGCGCCTCGTGATTGTCGCCGAGCGACCCTGAGGGACTGCAGCCTCACCCGTGCGTCCGTGCGCGGACGCGTGAGCAGCGCTCAGTAGCGCCCGATCTCCCGCACGGCCGCGAGCACATCGGCAGCCTGCGGCAGGATCTCCTCTTCGAGTTCGGGAGCGTACGCGACCGGCGCATCCATCGCGGCCACGCGGCGCACCGGCGCATCGAGCCAGTGGAACAGCTCGTCGGCGATGCGCGCCGCGATCTCTGCACCGAAACCGCAGGTCAGCTGGTCTTCGTGCGCGATCACGACTCGATTGCAGCGCTGCACGTGGGTGCTGATGCCGCTCCAGTCGTACGGGATGATCGTTCGCAGGTCGAGCACCGCGACGCTCAGCCCTTCCTTCTCTGCCTGCTGCGCGGCGAGCAGCGTGCGCTGGACCAGCGCTCCCCACGTGATCACCAAAACGTCCGAGCCTTCCCGCTTCAGGGCGGCTTTCCCGAACGGAATCGTGTAGTCCGGTCCCGGGTAGACGCCCTTGTTGTACGTCTGCCGGTACAGATGCTTGTGCTCGAGGAACATCACCGGGTCGTCGCACCGGATCGCCGTGCGCAGCAGCCCCGCCGCGTCGACAGCATTGGATGGGAACGCGATGCGGATACCCGGGCAGTGCGCAAAGATGCTCTCCCCCGATTGACTGTGATACGGCGCGCCCCCGCGCAGGTAGCCGCCAATCGGCACGCGGATGACCATCGGGCAGGAAAAGTTGTTCCCCGACCGGTAGCGCATCATCGACATCTCGTCACGGATCTGCATCATTGCGGGCCAGATGTAGTCGAAGAACTGAATCTCGATCACCGGCTTGATGCCGCGCAGGGCCATGCCCACGGCCCGGCCTACGATATTCGCCTCCGCAAGCGGCGAATTGAACACGCGGGTGCTGCCGTGCGCCTTCTGCAGGCCGTGCGTCACCTTGAAGACCCCGCCTTTGCCGGGCACCGCCGTGAGCTTTGCCTCGTCGCTGCAGTCGGCGACGTCCTGACCGAAGACGACGATCTCCGGCGTGCGCGCCATCTCGTCCTGCAGCGTGCGGTTGATCGCCGCCACCATCGTGTCGGGCTTGCCGTCGGTGCGCGGTTCGGCCGCGAACTCGTCTCCTGCAGGATCGACATCCGGCGAGAACACCCAGAGCCCGGCCGTGTCGCGGGCGGGCTTTGGCGCGGCAAGCGCCTCATCGGTCGCCGCCTGGATCTCGCGAGCTACCGACTCGGCCATCTCGGCGAGCTCCGCCTCGGTGGCTACGCCGTCGTCGATGAGCAGACGCGACATCCTGAGCAGCGGATCGCGCGCAGCCTCCTCCTCGCGTTCTTCGCGCGATTTGTACAGACGCTCATCGTCGGAGAGCGAGTGCGAGTAGGGGCGCGTGACCCTGGCCCGTACGAGCACTGGACCGGCGCCAGCACGGATGTGCGCCACCGCCGTGCCCATGACCTCGTAGCTGGCGAGGAAGTCGGTGCCGTCCACTTCCAGCACAGTGAGATTGGGGAAGGAGGATACCAGGCGCGCGATATTGCCACCCGGCGTCTGCACCTCCACCGGGACCGAGATCGCATAGCCGTTGTCTTCGACGAGATACAAGACCGGCAGCTGCTTGGTGCAGGCCGTGTTCAGCGACTCCCAGAACTCGCCTTCACTGGTGGCGCCGTCGCCGATGGACAGGTACGTGACCTCGTCTGGATGGAAGCGCTCCTCCCGTCCGGCGATCTGCCTGATGTCACGGTAGAGCAGGGCCGCTTCGGCGCAGCCGACCGCGTGAAGGGCCTGCGTTCCGGTCGGGCTCCCCTGCGACACGATATTGAGGCGCTTGCTGCCCCAGTGCGAGGGCATTTGGCGTCCGCCGGAGGCAGGATCGTCCTTCGACCCCACGGCCTGCAGCAGCATGTCGAGTGGTGTGACACCAAGCGTGAGGCAGAGTGCGCGGTCGCGATAGTAGGCGTGGAACCAGTCGTAGCCGCCGCGCAGATGCATACCCGCGGCGACCAGCACGGCCTCGTGTCCCGCGCCGCTGATCTGAAAAAAGATCTGGCTCTGGTTCTTGAGCTGAATCTCCTTGTCGTCGAGCCGCCGCGACAGCAGCATCAAACGATAGGCGGCGAGCAAGTCGTGCCGAGCGAGGGCATGCGTCAATGCGGTTGTGGTGTTCGCGGGAGCCTCTGCGGTCGCCGCCCCTGGCGGTGCGGCCGATGCCTTCACGGCAACCCTCCGCTCAGACGGTGAGGCGCTCTCGCGGGCGCAGGGAACGAGGCGCGTCCGGAACGGGGAGCGGGGCAAATCACGAGCAAAGTATAGCATTCGCCCGGTGCTATACTCCGGCCGTCCGGTGTGCCGCACCGCGTGCGAAACACGTTGTTTTTGCACCGATTCTGTACTCGTCTCGTGTATGCGTGCGCCGTTGCGCCCCGTGAAATAGAGGAGTCCTGTGTCGGAGCCTGTTCGCCTCTACCGCTGGGATGAAATCGCGCTCGAAAAGGTGACCGAGGTGATCTCGCGCAAGTTCATCACCGGCCACCGGGAGATGCTGGCGCAGGTCTACCTGAAGCGCGGCGCCGTCGTGCCCATGCACTCGCACGACAGCGAGCAGTTGAGTTATGTGCTGCAGGGTGCGCTGAGGTTTCTGGTGGGCGGTGAATCGATCACGGTGCGCGAAGGCGAAGTACTGCACATCCCGTCGTGGGTGGAGCACCAGGCCGAGGCACTCGAAGACACCTTCGAGCTCGACATGTTCAGCCCCATCCGCCAGGACTGGCTCGACAAGACCGATGATTACTTCCGGAAGTGACGCCGCAGTGCGTCAGTGGATCCGGCGGTTCACGTCATCCGCCCGTCCGCCCGCGTAGACGTCGAACTTGCGCTTCACGCGGTTGATCTTCCATTTCAGGTAGCGGTACTTCATCTCCGCGATCGGATGGAAGCGCGGTGTCTTGGACTTGAGATACAGGTAGCCGACCGCGAGGCCGCCGAGGTGCGCAAAATAGGCAACGCCGGCGTTGGTGGCGGTCATGGCCGAATACAGGTTCATCGCGCCCACGATCGCCACGAACACGCGCGACGACACCGGGAACAGCAGAAACAGCAGGACTTGCCGGTGCGGGAAGTAGAGCGCGTACGCCATCAACAACCCGAAGATGGCCCCTGAGGCTCCGATCGTCGTAGTTTGCGCCAGCTGCGTCGAAAACAGACTGATGAACATCACGCAGAGGCCGGCCCCGACGCCTGTAATCGCGTAGTAGCGCGCGAAGAAGCGCGTACCCCATAACCGCTCCAGCTCCACGCCGAACATCCACAACGAGAGCATGTTGAAGCCCACGTGCAGCAGGTTCGCGTGCAGGAACATATAGGTCACGACCTGCCAGACCTGGAGCCCGTCCCACACTTCCGCCGGTCGAAGCCCCAGCACCCGGATCGGATCCGGCCAGAAGCTCGTGACGAGGAAAACGGCGATGTTCGAGATGAGCAGCCACTTCACCGCCGGTGTCATCGGACCCGGCCCGAACGAAGCGGACATGGCGGAGGGAGGAGGATAGCGCCGCATTGATGAGCCTGCTAAATCATGGCTTCCGAACTGCGAAGATGCGCGGATCGTACCACACAGCGGCGCAGAGGACCTGAGCAACTTGCATGCCCCGGCGACGCGGGCATTCGGGCACGCGACTCGACCGCCCACCGCTCTGTCACGGTGCGACCTGGCTTACGCTCTCGTGCAGAGCGTGCGCCCTGCTCGGCAGACGTCCGCCCGGCAGGGGCACAGCACACGCCGCGGCAGCCAGCGGTGCCAACCCCATGATCATCAGGGCCGGCGCGATGTCCACACGATCCGCCAGCATGCCCACGAGTGGCACGGCAAGGCCGCCCGTACCCCACGCAAACCCCATCATCAGGGACGAGACGGTTGCCGCGCTGACCGGCGCCACCTGGTGGCCGAACGTCACGTTGACTGGCAACGTGGACTGCAGCAGGAACCCGCCGAGGGCGAGCATTAATAGAAACGCCCATCCATGCAGCAGTGGCGCGGCGACGAGAAACGGGACCGCCGCCACCAGCGACAACGCAATGACACGCTTCGGTCCGAATCGGTCCGCCAGCGGTCCGCCAGCGAACCCGCCCATGCTGCTCGCAAACAGGTACAGCGAAATCGCGGCGGCCGCACCGCTGACGGACTCGCCCCTCCGCGTGAGCATCACAGGCACGAAAGTCGCAAAGCTGAGGGACGCCAGCGTCCTCAACACGACGATGAGGTAGAGCATGGTCAGGTGGAACGCATAGGGCCGCAGCGCGCGAAAGCCTCCGCCCGCCGCCGAGGAATGCGTTTCCCGGGGCGAAGGCACGCGGTGCAGGCAGATCCAGATCCACAGGAGCCCTGGCAGCGCGACGACGGGGCTCCAGTGCAGTCCCATGCGCTGGATGATCGGCGCGAAGAGCAGCGGTGCAAGCGAGAACCCCAGTGATCCACCCGTGATGTGCAGGGCCATGGCAAACCCCTGACGCTCACCGGCAAGACGGTGCACGAGTGCCGCGGCGGGCGGGTGGAAGGCCGCGGCGCCAAGCCCGCCAACGATCAGCACGACCCCCAGCATGAGCGCCGAGCCGGCAAGCCCAATCGCGCTCAGCACGACCACGCACACAACCGGACCGGCAAACAGGAGCACTCGCGGCCGCCACCGGTCGGCAATGTGGCCGAACGCCAGCTGCGAAACCGACGCGGCGATTTGAAAGCACATCGTCAGAGCGCCCGCCGACATAAGTGAGAGATCCAGCCTCGGGATCAGCAGAGGCAGCAGCGGCGCGTAGATGTTCGAATAGCCGTCCACCGCGAAATGCGTGGCTGCCATCAGCAGAATGGTCCGATCGAGCCCGAGGATCATCGAGGCGCGGCGCAGCATGGAGCGTCAGGCGCGGCGGGGCCGTCTCACGCGGGCGGTCAGCGCGCGCAGAACGTCCTTGATCTCGTGCAGCCCCAGCAGCCACGATGCGGCCAGCAGCACGACGAGCGACGCGGAGATTGTCGTGCCGACCCGCACGACCTCCACGGGCAGCGAGCGCCCCGGCAGCATCCCGGCGAGCCACAGGTCTATTGCGAGGGCCGCTGCCGCCATGAGAACCGACGCGGCCAGGGTCCGGCCGAACACCCAGAGCAGGCGCGTCCCTTCGATGCCGCCGAGGCGCCGCCGCAGCATCTCCAGCAGCACCGATGCGTTCAGCAGGGCCGTCAGCGAGGTCCCGACCGCGAGGCCCAGGTACCCGAACCGCCGGACGAAGACGATGTTCAGCGCGGCATTGATCAGCACGCTGGCGGCGCTGACCATCACGGGCTTGCGACTCTCGTGCAACGCATAGAACGTCGGCGAGACGACTTTCACCACCGAATAGCCGGTGAGCCCGATCGCGTAGCACACGAGCGCAGCCGCCGTTGCGTCCGTATCGCGGGCCCCGAACGCCCCGCGCTCGAACAGCATCGCGATGATCGGACGGGCGAGCACGATCAGGCCCAGCGTCGCGGGAACGTTCAGTACGGTCATCATGGCGATCCCGTTCGACACCTCGTGACGCATGCCGGGGATGTCGTCGCTCGCCGCATGGCGTGCGATCGCCGGCAGCGCGGCCGTTGCGATCGAGACACCAAAGATTCCGAGCGGCAGGTACATCAGGCGGAATGCGTAGTTCAGCCAGGACACCGCGCCCGTGCCCTCGCCCGTTGCGAGCACGGTGTTCACGAGCACGTTGATCTGCGTGGCGGCCAGGCCGAGCGTGCCCGGGCCCATCAGAATCAGCACCTGGCGCAGTCCGGGCTCACGCAGATCCAGCACCGGCCGGTAGCGATAGCCTTCTTTGTGCAGCACCGGCCACTGGGTCAAAATCTGTCCGGCGCCACCGATGAGCACGCCGATGGCCATCGCGGTGATCGGCGGCAGACCCACCTGCGGCATCAGCGGCACGAGCAGGATTGCGCTCAGGATGCTCGCGACGTTGAACATCGCGGGGGACAGCGCGGGCACGAAGAACCGGTTGAGCGAGTTCAGCATGCCCATGAACGCCGCGGCTATCGCAATCAGCGTGAGGAAGGGGAGCATGATCCTTGTGAGCAGGATCGTCAGCTGCAGCTTGCCCGGTACCTGGCTGTAGTCCTCGGCGAACATCGTGACGAGCGGTTCCGTGAAGACGAGCCCTGCGCAGACCAGGAGCGCAGTCACGATGAGCAGGGCATTGACGACGCTGTTGCCCAGACGCCATGCGGCGGTGCGGCCTTCGCGCGTGAGGTGCCGGGTGAACGTCGGGACGAACGCGGCGCTCATCGCGCCTTCCGCGAAGAGATCGCGCACCAGGTTCGGGATGCGGAACGCGACGTTGAAGGCGTCAACGGCATTACTGGCGCCGAACAAATACGCCATGACCTGATCGCGCACGAGGCCAAGCACACGGCTCGTCATCGTGGCCATGCCAATGACGCCCGCCGATCGGGCCAGTCGTCGAGCCGGGGGCTGTGCGATCTGAGCGGTAGAAACGCTGCCGGCCTCAGGATCCGGGCCGGGCGCTGGTGTGCTCATGGGCTGGCGACAAGGGTACTACACGGAAGAGCGGCGGCCGGGCGAACTGACGCGCGGAGATGTCATCGCGTTTCACCCGGGGTTCCGCTGCGGCCGCTCATGGGACGTCCCCGCATCCGCTGTGTTCTTCGGGGGTGGCCGTCGGCGTACCAAAAAAATGGGGCCGTGCCGGTGGCCCGGCGACCCCAGATGGAGGATGGAAAAAGGCGGGCGCCTCTTTCACCGGGATTAGACGGTGACGGCCAGAGAAAGTTTGCGCGGCCTGTTCAGCCCAGCTTTTGCCGCACGGCCTCGTTCACCGCCTTGCCATCTGCGTGCTTGCCCGCGAGCCGTGACATGGCGGCCTTCATCACCCGTCCCAGGTCCTTCAGCGACGACGCCCCGGTCTCCTGGATGGCTCCGTCGACGGCCGCCGCGATCTCGTCCGGCGTGGCCGCAACCGGCAGGTACCGCTGCAGCACGAGTATCTCCGCTGACTCCTTGTCCGCGAGCTCCTGTCGCCCGGCCTTTGTAAACTGCTCGGCCGAGTCCCTGCGTTGCTTCACCAGGACGCTGACCACCTGCAGCGACTCCGCATCGTCCAGGTCCCGCCCCTTCTCGACGCTCTTCATGGTCAGGGCTGTCTTCAGCATGCGGAGGGCGTCGAGGGTGACCTGCTCCCGGCTCTTCATCGCAGATTGGATCTCGGCGGCTAATTGGTCGATCAGCGGCACTGCATCGCTCCTGGTTGGGTGTTCACGCACGGCCGGCGGGCGCTGTTCTCAGTGGTCCTGGTCGGAATCGCCGAGCGTCACGTGCCACAGGTCCGTCTGCTGGTAGAACTGGTCGGGTACCGGCACGTCGTTGATCTTCACCGTGAATTCCATGCCGGACTTCACGGTGAAGTATCCCGAGTTGCGCAGCCACTTGCGGTAGCCGGTGTGCAAGGAGTACGTGCGCACCTTGTCGGAATCGGCCGCGCGCGCCTCACGATCGATCCATCGCAACAGCGTTTTCATCCCGGCCTGATCGTCGGGGTCGACCAGGAAATCCACCAGGCTCGTCACGCGGCCGCGCGGCTCCTGCAGATGGCGGTAGACCGCGTATCCCTCGATGCGGCCCTCCCGCTTCAGCGCCGCGACGGCGTAGCGCACGTGGGGCGCTTCGATGTACTTCCAGTTCAGGTACTGGGCATCACGGCGCACCGCCAGGTCGAATTTGGGCGCAACCCGTTCCCACAGCTCGGTGAACTCACGCGGGAAGCGACGGATCGTTTCGATCTCGGCGCGGAGCGGCCGGGACCGGGCGACGATCTTGACGAGTGGAACCGTGAGCGCCGACACGAGCCGGTTGACCCCTTCCGGCCAGTTCGGCCTCCTGACCGCACGGCGTGTGAGCGGCTTGACAAGGCAGGGCACTGGGCCGGCTTCGGGCCATCGGAGCTTCTTGAAGAGTTGATGTGAGGGTTCTGAGAGCCCGAGGCCAAGCGATGCGCCCACGTGCCGGTCCCACGTGCGGAACAGGACCTCCCCCACGCCCTGCCGCTGGCGTTCCGGCGCCACCATCACGTCGGTGCCCCACGAGGCTGGCACCTCCCGGCCGCACACCCAGAGTTTGACCGGCATCGTTGCGTACTGCCCGATGATGCTCGGGCCCTCACGCGCGATCCAGATGATCGGCAGCCCGTCGGGATTGTTGGGGTTACGGCGGTACTGCCAGTCCCACCGGAGGCGGCTCGCGTCGGCGGCATCATTGCCGAACACGCGCCGGTACAGCGCTTCGACGCTGCGGCGATCCTCGGGACGGAAGCGATCGACTTCGGCCATTGTCACGCGACGTCAGTCCGGTGCCTGCACGGGAGCCGGCAGCGGAGCAATGCAACTCGCCGTGTGGCCTGCGCCATTCTACTCGGTGTGCAGTTCCTGCGAGATCTCGAGATCGGGAGGTGTTTCGAACGACGCAGATTCTGCCGAACCATTGCGATCTCGGAGGTGGTCTTTGCGGTCAGGTGTACACAGTTAGCGTCGATCGACGGCTCAGGCAGCAGGGGCGTGACGGTCCACGCGGCCCGATGCTACTGCTCTTGCTGGTCTGGAGGCTTCGCCGGTGGAAGCGGCAACTGGCCGGGCGTGGGGGACACCAAGGCGCCACCGCCGGGTACCGCCGCCGGGCCGGCGGGTTGCTGAGGCGGCACACCGTCCCCGTCGTTCTCCGCCGGCGGCGCGGGTGGCATCGGTTGGATGCCCGGGCTCGGCATCGGCTGTGGTTGCTGCGGCTGCGGTTGGGTTTGATCCTGGTCCTCGTCAGGGACCGCGGTCTCGTCGGGGGCGCCAACCTGGTTGGGGGCTCCAGCCTGATTGGGGCCCTCCTGCTGTACCGGTTCGTCCTGATCATCAACCGCCATGGCCGGCATCGGGGCGGGCGGCAAGGGCGGGGGAGGCGCGGCCGCGGACGGGCTCGGCGGAGCTATCGTCCCGGGCATGACCACGATGCGGTCGAACTGCGAGCCCCCCGGGATGAGCGTGACCCGCCGGGCGGCCAGGTAGCCAGGGACGCTGCGCAAAAGGATTTCGAGTGCCTGCTTCTCCGGCACGTGCGTGAGTTCCAGGGTGAGCGGTGCGCCTCCAACTTTTTCGGCGTTCACGACCCGCGTCTGGCCCAGCCGGGCCCACTCGGTGAGAACCTGCTGCAATGGCACGCTGGCCGCGCTGATCGTGACGTAGCCGTCCCGGAACTCGAGGCGCAGCGTGCCAGCGGTGGCGGCCGGCGGGACCACCAGGAGCAACAGCAGAACTAGTGCGGCGGGAACGGTAGTGCGCATCGCTGTCCTGTCGAAGACGAAAGCCAGTATGGCCCCTGAACGGGAGGGGATCAAGCGGGACAGCATGCCTCCGCGGGATTCGCACCAACCCGGGAAATCTCGGTGTCCGTGGCCGGCACGCCTACGCCAGCACCTCCGACCACGGAGTTCGACCGTCATCTTCAGCGGCGACCCAGAACTGGATTGCCAAGACCCGAATGCTCCAGCGCGCTTGGAAGCAGGTGATATCCGCGTGAGGATTTCGTCCAGGTCAACCCGCGGCTCATGCCGATTAGAGGCTCTGGATCCTCTGCAGGTGCTGCGCACCATTGATGTAGCGCAGCGGACGGTAACAACCCTAACCGCGCGAGCCGCTCGTGCGCTCCCGAACAGTGGCCGACTCTGGCGCACCCGGTTGTTTCCGTACCAGGCGCCGCCAGACGAGGCGCCAGGGCGTCAGCATCGATTCGAGAATGACGCTGCCGGATAGCTTCGACACACCCTTGCGTCGTTCCACGAAGATGATCGGGACCTCTCCGATGCTCGCCCCGTGCTCGGCCGCCTGAAACAGCATTTCGACCAGAAAAGCGTACCCCTCGGACACCACACGGCCAAGCGGCAGAGAGGCGAGCGTCTCCCTTCTCCAGCAGCGGTACCCACTCGTGCAGTCACTCGGTTGCAGCCGGGTGACCGCCCGGATGTACCGGTTGGCAAGAGCACTCAGGATGATGCGTTGGAGCGGCCAGTTCACAACGCTGACACCGTTCAGATACCGTGAGCCGATGACGACGTCGTGCGTGGCCGTTGCGGCCACGAGTGTCGGCAGGTATTGCGGATCGTGCGACCAGTCGGCGTCCATCTGACAGATCACATCGGCGGGGCCGTCGATCGCACGTCGAATCCCGTCGATGTACGAGCGGCCGAGCCCTCGTGGTCCCGTGCGGTGGAGCACCTCGACGCGGCCCGGGAACTCGCGCGCCAGCGCGTCAGCGACCTCGCCCGTGCCATCAGGCGAGTTGTCATCCACGACCATGATGCGGTAGCCCTCGCGGGCGAGCACCGCACGCGCCAGGTCCGGGAGGTTGTCCCGTTCGTTATAGGTGGGAGTGATGACGAGCACGTGCATGGAACTTCCGCGCCGGCGCTTTGTGAACGTCGCGCCTCAGCGTCAGTATATGCGCGCCGGCGGGCCGGTCGCCGAAGCAGCCACCACCTCGTCAGGCATTTCTATCGGCGTCCTTCGAAGCGGAGGGCTGCTATCTGCTCCGACACGAGACCCATCAGGAAGATGACGACCGAGACGACAATGAGCAGCACCGAGGAATTCGTGAGGTGCGACTGTGTGGCGATCGTCCACGCTGCGTACAACGCCCCAATCGAGAAACACACGATGCTCACAGGGAGGAACACACGGAGCGGGCTGAAGAAAGTGACGATCTTCACGAGGATCAAAAAGAACTTCGCACCGTCACGCGCGAACTTGATCTTGGAGCTGCCCTGCCGCCGTCCTGCCTGGATGGGGACGAATTCGACGCTGTAGCCCGCCTTGATGCACGCCAGCGTCGTGGTCGTCGGCGTTGAAAAGCCGTTCGGGATCAGGTGCAGAAACTCGACCAGCACCGCGCGTTTCGCCGCCCTGAATCCCGACGTGAGATCCGGGATGCGTCGTCCTGTGAGGTATGTCGCAAGACTGTTCAGGGCGGCGTTGCCGGCCCGGCGGCCGATCGTGGCCTGGGTCGCGGCTGCGCGCGCACCGATCACCAGGTCGAAATCGCCGAGGCGTTCCACGAGCCGTCGCCCGTCGGATGGCGAGTGTTGCCCGTCGCCGTCCACGATCAGCACGTGCACGCCCGTCGCGTGGCGCAGACCGGTCTTGACCGCTGCCCCGTTGCCTTTGTTGTACGGGTGCCGCAGCACTGTGGCGCCGGCGCCGCGTGCCTGCCCGCCGGTGTCATCGCTCGATCCGTCGTCCACGACGATGATCTCGTGCCATGGGCCAGCGGTGACGAGAGCCGATATGACGTCCGCAATCCCTTCCGCCTCGTGAAAAGCGGGCACGATAACGGATGTCGTCGAAGTGTCGGCCACGCGCGGATTCTACATTGCCCGGCCCCCGAGGCCGCGTTCTGCCGGTGGCGCGCCACTCACTCGGCGAGCAGGCGTTCGACGACGCCGTCCCAGGTGATCAGGCGGGCGCGCTCGTACCCGGCGTCGCCGTGTGAGGCTGCGCGCGCGCGATCCGCCGCGTACCGGTCGATCGCGGCGGCGATTGCCGCAGGCGTGGGCTCGCAGATTGCGCCGTTGGTACCGTCCTCGACGAACTCCAGCGGACCACCAGCGTCGGTCGCCGTGATCACGGGCTTGTGCGCAAGGAAGGATTCGAGAGTCACGTAGCCGAAGTCCTCGTCGAACGGCGCGAAGACCACCGCGAGGGCGCCCGCGTACAACTCGATGAGCGTCTGGTCATCCACTGCGCCGGCGAAGTGCACGCGATTCGACACGCCAAGGGTCTCGGCCCTGGCTGTCACGTTCGCGCGCTGCGTTCCGTGGCCAGCGACCACGAGCCGAACGCCGTGATCGACCATCGCCATGGCTTCGACGACGAGGTCTACACGCTTTATTGTCTCGAGCCGGCTGACCACGAGCACGTAATCGCCGTAAGGGCCGCCGTGAAGGCGCTCCGAGAGCACCGGCGGGTGATACAGCGTTGCCGCAGACAGCCCGTTGTACTCTTCCAGTCGCCGCCCGGCGTTCGCCGCCCCGGCGAAGATACGGTGCGACTCACCGAGCATCCGGGTGTCGAGCGCGACCAGTTGCTGCCTGAGGGCGACGTCGGCCTCCACGTGCTCGAAATCGCTGTACTCCGTGCCCGCCAGCTCGTAAGCGGCCCGGTGCTGGTGCATCAGCCAGGTCACCTTGTACGGGTGGCGGACGAAGTACGCGGGGAACTTGGTCGCGATGACGCGGTCGATCGTGCGGCCGTTCGACTCGCTCAAATCGACCAAGCGCCACGCGGCGGCGTGCGCCAGGATCTCTTCCTTGGGATACCACTTGAAAGGCAGCGCCACGCGGTCGGTGTCATAGCCGCGCGCTCGCAGCTGACCCACCAGGCTGCGCACGTGAATCTCCGCGCCGCCGTGCACGAACGGTACCTGAACCTCGCACACGACGACTGTGCGGACCATGACGTGCCCTACTCTCGTGCTGCCTGCGGTGTTCGAACAGGCGGTGGCAGGTGTGTACACAAGGGCCGTCGCATGTCCAACACCGATGCTACGCAGTGCGTGAAGCACGCGACGAGTCCCGGTGCCTTCGGCGGCCGATGCAGCCGCGGCGTCATTGCGCAACCCACTGAGTGCCCCCTAAGACTCGCGCGCCGCGCCTGTCACCGGCGCCGTCGCCGGAATCGACCAGGCCCGTCAGGTGGCAAACCGGAAATTGATGATGTCCCCGTCGGCCACTACGTACTCCTTGCCTTCGAGGCGAACCTCGCCATGGTCGCGGCAGGCGGCCATGGAACCCCGCGCTACGAGGGCCTCGTAGGCGACGACCTCGGCCCTGATGAACCCGCGCGCGATGTCGGAGTGGATCTCGCCAGCCGCGACCTGCGCGATGGTCCCCCGCGGGATCGACCATGCACGGCATTCGTCTTCCCCCACCGTGAAGAACGACATGTACCCCAGCAGGTCATACGTGGCGCGGATGACGCGATCGAGTCCCGACTCGTGGAGACCGAGGTCACTGAGGAAGGTGGCAGCATCGCCGGGCTCGAGCTCCGCAATCTCGAGCTCGATTTTCGCGCAGAGCGGGGCGGCCCCCGTCGCGGCGCGCGACAGAACGGGACCGAGCCCGGTTCCCTCCGCCGCCCGACCCACGTCGCTGCCCACCGCGGCAACGTCCGCTTCGTCCAGATTGATCACGATCAACAGAGGCTTTGCCGAGAGGAACTGGAACCCGCGGAGCCGCTTCAGGTCATCGCCCGCGAGATCGAGCGCGCGCAGCGGCGTGCCGGCCTCGAGGGCCTCCCGGCAGCGCATCATCACGTCACGTTCGCGCTCGAGATCTGCAGTACGCGTCTTCTTCAAATCCTTGTCCAGCCGTTCGAGCCTGCGTTCGGCGACGCCGAGGTCCGCCAGAATCAGCTCGTCTTCCATGGCCTGTGCGTCCCGCGCGGGGTCCACCGAACCTGATACGTGCGCCACTGATTCGTCCCGGAATGTGCGCACGAGGTGGACGAGCGCGTCGGCGTTCCGGTACGCGGCGACGTCGACGAGCGTCTGCGCCGTGCCGGTGGCCGTTCCGCCGATGTCCGCGAACTCGACGGTGGCAGGCACCCGCTTCCGGGGATTGAACATCGCGGTCAGCCGGTCCAGGCGGGGGTCGGGAACCTTCGAGATCCCGATCGTTGCCTCCCCCCGGCCGTGGGCGCGCGTCTGCTCACGCGCTGCGGTCATCAGCTGGAAGAGCGTCGTCTTGCCGGTCGAGGGGAATCCGATGAGGGCCGCGCGCAACATGTGGTTACAGGGTCGGCAACGCGAGCCGAAGCACAAGGACGCATCCCTGCCGTACCACCCGCTGTTTGCACGAACGCTCACATCCTAGCACGCAGGTTCTCACCCCAGCAGTTGTGAACCAGTCACGCCTACTTCGCCTTGCAGGCGAAAGTCAGGCGTAAGTGACTGAGCCACGTGGATTTCCGTTGACACGTCAATGGGTGTTCTCTAGTATCCGGTGGACTGTTGTGGAGCTAAGTGGAGAGTAAAGCCGTTCTCAGGGGCACTGCGCCCGCCAAGATCGATGAGAAAGGGCGCCTGAAGGTCCCGAACGGGTTCCGTGCGCTCGTGCAGCAGACCCATGGCACCGACGTCTTCGTCACGAGCCTGAGCGGCGACAGCGTACGCATCTATCCGATGCCGGTGTGGCAAGCCATCGAAGCCAAGCTGGCCGGCGTGCCGTCGAGCCACCCCTCCCGGGCGAAGTTCCTCGACCGGGTCAACTATTTTGGCCAGGTTGCTGAGCTTGACGGGCAGGGTCGGGTTCTCATCCACCAGCGGCTGCGCGACAGCGCGCGCATGACGGGCGAGGTCGACGTGTTCGGCCAGTACGACCACTTGGAAATCTGGAATCACGAGCGGTTCGTCTCCAAGTTGCAGCGCGAGCCGTTCACCGACGACGACGCGAAGGCGCTGTCGGAGTTCGGGATCTGACGATCCCGGTCGCGGGAGGCAGTCGCGTGTCCGTCCACGAACCGGTCCTCACTGCAGAGGCGTTGATGTATCTCGCGCCTGAACGCGGAGGACTTTTTGTGGACTGCACCGTCGGGCTCGGCGGGCACACACGCGCGCTGCTGGAAGCCGGCGCATCACGCGTGATCGGTCTCGACCGGGATGCCGACGCACTTGCGCTCGCCGGGGCCGAACTCGCGCCGTTCGGCGAAAGGGTCGAGCTCGTTCACGCCGACTACCGGTCGATGGCCGACGTGCTCGCCGACCGGGGCATCAGCACGATCGACGGCGCGCTCGCCGATCTCGGGGTGTCGTCGCTCCAGTTCGATAGCGAAGGCCGCGGTTTCAGCTTTCGCCGCGATGAGCCGCTCGACATGCGGATGGATCGCAGCACCGGCCCGACCGCAGCGGACCTGATCAGCAGGACCGGTGAGGTCGACCTGGCGAACATCATCTTCGAGTTCGGTGAGGAGCGTCATTCGCGCCGGATTGCTCGCGCGATCGTCGACACGCGCGGTCGGCAGCCGATCGCGACGACGGGCCAGCTGGCGGCGATCGTCCGTCGCGCGGTGCCGACGCGCGGCTGGCAGCGGATCGACCCCGCCACCCGGACGTTTCAGGCGATGCGCATCTGGGTGAACGGCGAGCTCGCCGGGCTCGATGCGTTCCTCCGCGAGGTTGCGAACCGGCTGCAGGCAGGCGGGCGCGTCGTGGTGATCAGTTTCCACTCGCTCGAGGATCGAATCGTCAAGCACACGTTCCGCGCCCTGGAGCGGGCAGACGCGATTCTCCGGGTGCTGACGAAGCGGCCCGTCGTCCCCGGTGACGAGGAACTCGAACGCAATCCCAGGGCGCGCAGCGCGAAACTGCGCGCGGCAGAACGCCTCGCGTACGCGGGCACCGCCGGAGAGGCATGATGGACGCTCTCGATTACGCGATCAGCAAAGACGTCCGCAACAACCAGATCGTCCGGGAGATCGATCACTCCCGCCAGCGCGATCTCTGGCGCTGGACGTGTATTGGTGCGGTCATCCTCGCGCTGCTGATCTACTCAGCGTGGCAGCATTTCGAGTTGCTCCGGCACGGCTACCGCATCGAGCAGATGGAGCGCGCCCGCAAGCAAGAGGTGGCGATCAATCGCCACCTGCGCCTGCAGATTCAGACGCTCAAGGCTCCGCAGCGGATTGCGGCGATCGCCACGACCCAGCTCCACATGGTGGAGCCCACCGCCGCCGAGGCCGTCGTTCTCGAGCGAGCGGTCCCCGTTGAGCCACCCTCCAGGTCCGTCGTAGCTCGTCGCTAGGAGGCCTTCGTGTCCGAGCACGCTCCTGAATCCTGGCGGCGCACCATTCGCCGGCGACTCGTCATCGTCCTGACGCTGTTTGCCGCGTGGGGCATCACCATCGAGGCGCGCCTGCTGTACCTGCAGGTGTACCAGCACGAAGCGTACGTCGCCCGCGCCGAGCGGCAGCACAAACGCATCGTCGACGTGGCTGCGAAGCGAGGAGACATCCTCGATCGCAACGATCGCGTCCTGGCTTTCAGCGTCGATGCGGATTCGATCTATGCCGTGCCGAGTGAAATCAGCGCGCCCGGCAAGATCGTCGCGGCGCTGTGCGGCGTCCTCGACGGCTGCAATGCGGAGTTCCGCGCGATGCTCCGTGAGAGGCTCAACCGGCCCCGCGCATTTGCGTGGGTCAAGCGGCAGGTGTCTCCCGCGGAGGCCCGGAAAGTGGCCGCCCTGGACCTCGAGGGTATCGGATTCATGACGGAGCCCCGCCGCTTCTACCCGAACACCTCGCTCGGGGCGCACGTGATCGGGTACGTGGGTCTCGACAACCAGGGGCTCGGCGGGATCGAAGCGGCCTACAACCCGCTCATCACCGGACGGCCCGGCAGGGCCCTGATCCAGACCGACGCGCGTCGCCGCGTGTTCAGCCGCACCGAGCGCCGCGCGACGACGGGTGCAACCGTGCAGCTCACGATCGACCAGATGCTGCAGTGGATCGCGGAACGCGAGTTGAAGGCGGGAGTGCGCGAGCACAGAGCGAAGGGCGGGTCCGCCATCATCATGGACCCATGGACGGGCGAGATCCTGGCCATGGCCAACGAGCCGACGTTCAACCCGAACGCGTTTGCAGGGGTGCTCGACAAGGATCTGCTGAAGAACCGCGCGGTGCAGGACATCTATGAACCCGGGTCCACGTTCAAGATCGTGACCGCGTCAGCGGCGCTTGACGAGAAGTTGGTGAAGTCCGCGGACATCATCGATGTGAGCCACGGCTCGATCCAGATCGGATCGCGGCGCGTCAACGACATGCATCGGTACGGCCCGTTGTCCTTCGAGGACGTGATCGTCAAGTCGAGCAATGTCGGGGCGATCAAGGTGGGCTTCAGGGTAGGTGCGGAGCGGATGGGCCGCTATGTGCGCCGGTTCGGCTTCGGCAGCATGCTCTCCCCCGATGTGCGCGGCGAGTCGCCCGGCATCGTCTGGTCGCAATTGAACGACAGCGCACTCGCATCAGTGTCGATGGGCTACCAGATCGGCGTCACTCCGCTTCAGATGGTCACGGCGGTCAGTTCGGTCGCCAACGGCGGCCGCCTGATGGAGCCGCACCTGGTGCGCGCGACCGACCGGGATGGCACCCGGACGCTGGTGCAGCCGACGGTCCTGCGCGAGACCGTCAGCCTCGAGACCGCCTCCGAGCTGACGACGATCATGGAAGGTGTCGTCGACCGTGGTACCGCGAAGGCAGCGCAAATCGATGGCTTCACGATCGCCGGGAAGACGGGGACGGCCGCGAAGCTCGTACGGGGTGCATACTCGAAATCCGACTACATGGCGTCGTTCGTGGGATTCCTCCCGTCACGCAAGCCGGTCATCAGCGTCCTTGTCGTCCTGGACTCGCCGCACGGCAAGGGCTACACCGGCGGCGCGGTAGCGGCGCCCGTGTTCAAACGGATTGCGGAAGCGGCCATCCGGCACCTCGGCGTGCCTCGGTCACTCAATCCGGAGCCGCCGGTGCTGGTTCGCCGGGACTCGTGGGAACCGGCCGTCTCGACCCGCATCAACACAGGAACACAGGACGTGCTTGCGGCCGTGATGACCGGAGCTGATCACGCCATGCCTGATCTCCGTGGAATGAGCGCGCGGGATGCGCTCAAACGGCTGGTGGCGCTCGGACTGCGTCCGCGCATACACGGCGACGGGATCGTCATCGCACAGCGGCCGGAGGTGGGCGTGCCGCTGGAGGGCGCGAGCCCGAGCGAATTGTGGCTCGATCGGCCGCCGCGCACGCCGCCCACGGACGCAGACGTGGAACCGTGACAATCAGCGAACTGCTCAATGCGCTCCCGCGCGAGGCGCTCATGGGCAGCGTTCCTCCGGTGCCCGGGACCGTGGGCCGCACGCCTGCGGCGGGCGTCGTTTACGACTCGCGCCGGGCTTCGCCGGGCACGGTGTTCGTGGCGGTACGCGGCGAGCACGCGCACGGCAGCGCCTTCGCGCCGCAAGCGGTCGCGCGGGGGGCCGCCGTGGTGATTGCGGAGGAGCCTCCCCGCGGCGACGTTCCGGCCCCCTGGGTACAGGTCGCGAACGCCCGGTTGGCACTTGCGCTGCTGGCGGACCGTTACTTCGCGCATCCCAGTGGAGACCTGTCCGTCGTCGGGATCACCGGCACGAACGGGAAGACCACTACGGCATACCTGCTCCGAGCAGCGTTCGAAGCCGCGGGGCATCGCTGCGGGTTGATGGGGACGGTGAGCTACAGCCTGGGTGATGAAGAGCGCGAGGCGACCCGTACGACGCCCGAGGCCCCCGACATGCAAGCGATGCTGCGCGTCATGGCAGACCGCTCGTGCCGCGCGGCAGTGATGGAGGTCTCCTCGCACGCACTCGCGCTTCACAGGGTGGACGGCACGCGCTTCGCTGCGGGTGTGTTCACGAACCTGACGCGCGACCACCTGGATTTTCATCGGGACATGGAGGCTTACGCCATCGCGAAGCGGAGGCTCTTCGAGATACTCCCGGAGGGTGCGCCGGGGATCGTGAATGCTGACGACCCGCGGGCCCCGATGTTCATCGACGCCGCGCGGCAGCCGGTGACCTACGCCGTTCGGCGTCCGGCCGACGTGTCGCCGGGGCCGCTCACGCTGACTCTCAGCGGGCTGCGGTTCGAAGCTCGCACACCTGCTGGCGCGGTGCAGATCAGCTCACCGCTGGTCGGCAGACCGAACGTCTACAACATCCTCGCGGTGGTTGCGACCGGTGTCGCGGTCGGCCTGCCGCCGCAGGCGATTGAGGCGGGCATTGCAGGCCTCGCCGGAGTACCAGGGCGCTTTGAAGTCGTCTCCGCTGCCGAGGACGACGTCACGGTCGTGGTCGATTACGCGCACACGGACGATGCACTCAAGAACCTGCTGGAAACCGTGCGTGGCCTGTCCCCCGGACGGGTGATCACCGTCTTCGGATGCGGAGGGGATCGCGATCGTACCAAGCGCCCGCTCATGGGTGCAGTGGCCGGCCGGATGAGCGACGTCGTGATCGTCACGTCCGACAATCCCCGATCGGAGGACCCCTCCGCCATCGTGGACGAGGTGATGCGCGGCATGCCGCAACCGGGCGAACGCACGGTGCAGTCCGGAACGGAGCGCCGGGTGGTCCGAGGGCCAGAGGCGATGGCGATCGTGGATCGTCGTGCCGCCATCGAGCGTGCGGTCGATCTCGGCGAGGCCGGGGACCTGGTTGTCGTTGCGGGCAAGGGCCACGAGAAGGTCCAGGTGATTGGCGAACGCTCGCACAGGTTCGATGACGTCGAAGTGGCGCGTGAGGCACTGGCCCGCCGCCGTTCCCGGCAGCGGGTGGGATGACGTCGAGCCGCATGCGAACGCCGCTCGTGCTGACGGCCGGAGCCATTGCGGCCGCCGTGGGTGGTCATTTGCTGATGGGCGATGCCGCGCAGGTCATCGACGGCTTCTCCATCGATTCACGCACGGTGCAGCGCGGCGACCTGTTCATCGCGCTTCGTGGTGACCGCTTCGATGGTGCAGCCTATGCGATCAGAAGCCTCGACGCGGGTGCGTGTGGCGTAATGCTCGCTCGGGATCCCTCGCGCGCCACGCACCCGGAGGCTGCACGCCGGGCAGGCGCGGTTGTCATCGAGGTGGACGACACGACCGCGGCGCTGCAGGCGCTTGGCAGGCACGTTCGCCGGGCATCGGGCGCGCGCGTGACTGCCATCACGGGGAGCGCGGGGAAGACGACGACCAAGGAGATCACCGCCGAGTTTCTCTCCACGCACTACGGGGTGTATCGAAACCCCGGCAATTTCAACAATCACATCGGGCTGCCGCTCTCGCTCCTCGAACTGCGCGCCCGGCCGGACGTCGCGGTGGTGGAACTGGGGATGAACCATCCCGGCGAGATCAGCCGGCTGGTAGCCCTGGCCGAACCCGATGTGCGGGTGTGGACCAACGTCGGAGACGCGCATCTCGGGTTCTTCAGCTCACCGGAGGCCATCGCCGACGCGAAGGCGGAGATCCTCGAGGGCGCAGGGCCGTCCAGCGTGCTCGTCGCGAATGGTGACGATTCTCGCGTGATGGCTCGCACGCCGGCGTTCGCCGGCCGCGTCGTCACGTTCGGCACCGCGACGCGTGCGGATATACGCGCAACGCAGATCGAGGAGCTGGGCGTGGAGGGGACGCGCGCGCACGTGCGCACGCCGGACGGCGAGGCGGACCTCCGGGTGCCGCTGCTCGGATTCGGCAACCTCCAGAACGTGCTCGCCGCGACCGCCGTGGCTCACCTGCACCGCGTGCCGTTGGACGATGTCGTTGAACGTGCCGCTGCCGTGCGTCCCGCAAGACACCGTGGCGAAATCGTGAGACTGCGCTCCGGCGTGACCCTCGTGGACGATTCCTACAACTCGAGCCCCGCCGCACTCATGCGGGCGCTCGAGGCCGTCGGCCGGGATCGGAGCCATGGGCGCAAGACGGCGGTCCTCGGCGAGATGCTCGAGCTCGGTGCGTTTGCCCAGGCGTTGCACGTCGAATGCGGGCACGCCGCGGTGAAGGCCGGCATCTCGTGGCTGGTCGCGGTCGGCGGTCAGGCCGCGGCGGCGCTTGCTGGCGCTGCGCGCGATGCCGGCCTGGACGACGATGCGGCCGTGCACGTCGCAACGAGCGCTGAGGCCGGGGACCTGCTGCTTGCCTCGATTGCGCCCGGCGATCTCGTGCTCGTCAAGGGCTCGCGCGGAATTGGTACCGATCTGGTCGTCGAACGCATGAAGGCGGAGTGGAGCTGATGCTGTACTGGCTGCTCTACTCCATGCACTCCGTGGCGTCTGTGCTGAACGTCACGCGCTACATCACGTTCCGTACGGCTGCCGCCAGCCTCACCGCGCTCGTCCTCAGCCTGCTGCTCGGCCCGTGGATGATCCGGAAGCTGCGCGATTTCCAGGTGGGGCAGGTGATCCGTCAGGAGGGTCCGGCATCGCACCGTGCCAAGGCGGGCACACCGACGATGGGAGGGCTGCTGATCCTGACGTCCTCGATCGTCCCCACACTGCTCTGGGCCGACCTGACCAACGTGTACGTCTGGATAGCGGTGACCGCCACGGCGATGTTCGGCGCGATTGGATTCGCCGACGATTACCTGAAGATCACCCGGACCTCCCACCATGGCCTTCTGCCCCGCTACAAGATGGGTGCACAGTTGCTCGTGGCGCTGGGCGTGGGTGTCGCCGTGCTCGTGTTGGCCCAGCACAACCTGTACAGCACGCGTCTGATCTTTCCGTTCTTCAAGTGGCTCATTCCCGACCTCGGCGCCGGCTACGTGCTCTTTGCCGTCCTCGTGCTCGTAGGGGCGTCGAACGCGGTGAATCTCACTGATGGCCTCGACGGGCTCGCCATCAGCACCTTCGCTATCGCCGCGGCTGCGTACACGGCGCTCGCCTACGTGACGGGCCATCGCGTGCTGGCGGAGTACCTGCTGCTCGTGCGCTTCGCGCCGGCCGCGGAGCTGACCATCTTCTGTGGATCGCTGGTCGGGGCGAGCCTCGGCTTCCTCTGGTACAACTCCTATCCCGCAGAGATCTTCATGGGTGATGTCGGCTCGCTCGCACTGGGAGGCGCGCTCGGCACGGTCGCCATCCTCATCAAGCAGGAGCTGCTGCTGCTCGTAGTGGGGGGCGTCTTCGTCATGGAGGCGGCGTCCGTGATTCTGCAGGTCGCGTCGTTCCGACTGACGGGGCAGCGCGTGTTCAAGATGGCGCCGCTGCACCATCACTTCGAGCTGACGGGCTGGAGCGAACCGAAGGTAATCACACGCTTCGTGATCATGGGGATCATCTTCGCCCTCTTCAGCCTCACGACGTTGAAGCTGCGGTAGGCGATGGATGCGTTCTCGGTGGAGGGACTGCGAGTGACCGTGGTGGGCGCAGCGCGAAGCGGGGTAGCGGCGGCGGAACTGCTCGTACGCCACGGCGCGCGGGTCACCCTGAGCGAGCAGGCCGACGTTATCGCCGATGCTGACCGCCTGTCGGCAGCTGGTGTTGCACTCGAGGCCGGCGGGCACCGGCGCGCGAGCCTGGTCGATGCGGACCTCGTGGTGCTGAGCCCGGGCGTACCGCTCGAGCAGCCGTTCGTGGTGGAAGCGCGGACCGCGGGCGTCCCCGTCATTGGAGAGATCGAGCTGGCGTGCCGCTGGCTAAGAGGACGCGTGATTGCGATCACGGGCACGAAGGGCAAGTCGACGACGACCACGCTGACCGGACGCATGCTCGAGGCCTCCGGCGTGCGGGCGCGGGTCGGAGGCAACATCGGCGTGCCGCTCTCCGAACAGGTCGAGGACTCCACGCCTGACACGGTGCACGTCGTCGAGATGAGCAGCTTCCAGCTGGAGAGCACCGATCGGTTTCACCCCTGGGTGGCGGCGTTGCTCAACTTCTCGCCGGATCATCTCGATCGGCACACGAGTGTAGAGGCGTACGCCGCAGCCAAGGCCCGCGTGTTCCGGCGCCAGGAGCCGACTGACTGGGCCGTCGTGAACTCCGACGACCCTGCAGCGCTGGTGATTGCTGCCGCCGCCCGTTCGCGTCGGCGGTGGTTCGGCTTCGAGCAGGTCGCGGATGGGGTCACGGTGGAGGGGGACACGGTGGTGGAGCGGAACGAAGCTGGCGAGCAGCCGCTGTTGCCCCTCTCGGCGGTGCGCGTGCCTGGACGCCACATTTTGAGCGACGTGCTCGCGGCGTCGGCCATCAGCCGGCTGGCGGGAGCCACTGCAGAGGGCATCACGATCGCCGTGCGCGGGTTTACCGGACTCGAGCACGCAATGCAACTGGCAGGCGACATCGCCGGCGTGCGCTTCGTCAACGATTCCAAGGCCACCAACATCGTCTCGGCGAAGCGATCCTTCGAAAGCGTGCCATCAGGGCTCGTGGCGATTCTCGGCGGCCGTTACAAGGGCGGCGACTTCAATGACCTGCGGGGGGCCCTCCGGGGACGCGCGAAGGCGGCGATTGCCATTGGTGAGTGCACCCCGCGCATCGAGGACGCCCTCGCCGATCTGCTGCCGGTGCATCGCGCGAGTTCGATGGATGAAGCGGTCGGCGTGGCGTTCGGCCTGGCGGTACCCGGCGACACGGTGGTGCTTGCGCCCGCGTGTTCGAGCTTCGACATGTTCGCGAGCTTCGCGGACCGCGGGCGTGCCTTCACCGAGGCCGTGGCGCGGCTGGGACGGCGGAACGCACGAGGAGGTGAGCAGTGAGCAGTCGTCAGTCGAAACGGCGCGCTTGAGAGCTGGCTGCTGGGAACGCGGGCTGCCCCGGCCTGCGAAGCTGGTGTCTCAACCCCGCTCGACTGACGACCGCTGACTGCTCACGGGCAGCCACGCGACCATGGCCCGAGCTGCGACTTGTACTTCGGGTGAAGGGCGCGGGACCTGTAGCGCTCATCGAAGATGTCGATGGCGGCAGTGAGGGCTGGACGGGCTCGAATTGAACTCGCGACCGCGGACGGGCGGTCGCAAACGGTTGGATCATGGCGCGAAAGCTGAAGTCGGACAAGGTGCTGTTCTTTGCGACGCTGCTCCTCGTATTCGCGGGCATCGTCATGGTGTACAGCGCGTCGGCCATGATGGCGATGGAGCGTTTTCACCGCCCGTACCTGTTCCTGATCAAGCAATGCATGTGGGCGGCACTGGGTATTGCAGCCCTGGCCATCGTCATGCGTGTCGACTATCGCGTGTACCGGCAGCCGGCGGTGATCTGGACGTCACTGGCCGTCGTCGGCACGGGTTTGTGCCTGGTGCTGCTGAGCGCGCCGATCAACGGCACACGGCGGTGGTTCGGGTTCGGCGGCTTCGGCGTGCAGCCGTCGGAGCTGGCGAAGCTGGCACTGATCCTGTTCACGGCCGCCCTGCTGGAGCGCCGCATGCACCGCGTCAATGATGTCAGGTACGCCCTGCTGCCGATCGCGCTCGTCAGCGGTGCGGTGGTCCTGCTGGTACTGCTGGAACCGGACTTCGGCACCGCGGTGTCGATGCTGATTGTGGTGGCGATGATGGTGTTCGCCGCCGGGCTCGACTGGCGCTACTTCGCCGCGGTGGCCGGTGCTGCGATACCCGTGCTGGCGGCCATCGCGATTGCGGAGCCCTACCGCATGCGCCGGCTCACCACGTTTCTGAATCCCGAGGCCGATCCTCTCAACCAGGGATTCCAGATTCTGCAGTCGCTCATTGCGGTCGGAACCGGAGGCGTGACGGGGGCCGGGCTCATGCGGGGCGTGCAGAAGCTCTTCTACCTGCCCGAGCCACATACCGACTTCATCTACGCGGTGATCGGCGAGGAACTGGGGCTGCTGGGCACCACGCTCGTGCTCATCGCTTTCATCGTGATCACGTGGCGCGGGCTGCGGGTTGCGCTGCGTTCTTCCGACCCGTTCGCGAGTTTTCTCGCGATGGGCCTGACCGGGATGATTGCCGTGCAGGCATTCATCAACATCAGCGTCGTCCTCGCACTGATGCCGACAAAAGGCATTCCGCTCCCGTTCGTCAGTGCCGGCGGGTCATCGCTGCTGATCAACCTGGTGGGGATGGGCATCCTGCTGAACCTCTCGCAGCATGCATCCCCGGTGGGCGGCGATGAGGCGTGATGGCGCTCAAGCCGTCCCCGGCCGGCCCGTTGCGGGTAGTGATCGCGGGAGGCGGCACCGGCGGCCACCTGTACCCGGGCATCGCGGTCGCGCGCGAGTTGCTGTTGCGGGTTCCAGACGCGATCGTCAGCTTCGCGGGCACGGCGAAGGGGATCGAGGCGCGCGTCGTTCCGCGCGAGGGCTTTGCGCTGGACGTGATTCGCAGCGCGGGGCTGAAGGGGAAATCGTTCACCGGACGTGTGCTGGGGCTCGGGTTACTGCCTCTCGGCGGTGCGGATGCGTTGGCGCTGCTCGGGCGGCGAAGGCCAGATCTCGTGATCGGCGTGGGCGGATACAGCTCGGGGGCAGTTGTCGCACTGGCTGCACTCCGCGGGACGCCGACGTTGCTGCTGGAACAGAACGCTGTGCCCGGATTGACCAACCGCTTGCTGGCGCCGTTGGTCCGGGCGGCCGCGGTCACGTTTGAGGCGACGTTGCCCTATTTCAAAGGGAAGGGGTTTGTCAGCGGCAATCCGGTGCGCTCGACGTTTCTCGACGATGAAGCTGCGGGCCCGTCCGATCCGGACGCGCCGGTGGGAGTGCTGATTTTTGGTGGTTCTCAAGGGGCACACGCCATCAACGTCGCCGCCGTGGAGGCTGCCCCGGAGCTGGCACGGTCGGGCACCCGCCTGTCAGTCACGCACCAGACGGGCGAGGGCGACCTGGAGATGGTCCGGGAGGGCTACCTCGGCGCCGGGCTCGCGGCCCGGGTCGAGCCATTCCTCTACGCAATGGACCGCGAGATGAAGGCAGCCCAGGTCATCGTCTGTCGTGCGGGGGCTACGACGCTCGCGGAGATCACGGCCGCGGGTCGTGCCGCAGTGCTCGTGCCCCTGCCGACGGCGACTGACGATCACCAGCGGAAAAACGCCGGCGTGCTCGCACGTGCCGGTGCCGCGGAAGTGATCGACCAGCGCGAGCTGACGGGGACGCGCTTCGCGGCGGCCGTGCTGGCGCTCGCGCGCAACGGGGAACGGCGCGAGCGCATGGCTGGAGCGGCGCGCAGGCTCGCGAAGCCGGACGCCGCACGCGTCATTGTCGACCGCGCCCTGGCGCTCGCGTGTCGCCCGGGGGCCCGAGCCGCCGGCGCGTCGGGGTAACCCGTGCTCGGGCGGACAAAGGCAATCCACTGCGTCGGTGTGGGCGGCAGCGGGGTGGGTGCCATTGCGGAGGTGCTCCTTCGGCTCGGGTACATGGTGACGGGCTCGGACACGCAGCCGTCGGCGATGACCGAGCGGCTGGCGGGGCTCGGGCTGGTGTTCCACGCCGGGCACGACCCGACGCACGTCGGAGCGGTCGACGTGGTCGTGATTTCGTCGGCCGTGGACGCGAAGAACGCCGAGGTCGTCGAGGCCGGGCGCCGCGGAATCCCCGTGATCCTGCGCGCGGACATGCTGGCCGAGATCATGCGCGCGCGGTTCTCGATCGCGGTTGGTGGCGCCCATGGCAAGACGACGACGTCGTCGATGATCGCGGTGATGCTGATGCATGCGGGTCTCGATCCAACGGCGATCATCGGCGCGCACGTGCCGGCATTCGGCAGCAACGCGCGGCTCGGGACGAGCGAATACTTGGTGGCGGAGGCCGACGAAAGCGATCGATCGTTCCTGCGGCTGATGGCATCCATGACGGTAGTCAGCAACATCGACCACGAGCACCTGGACCGGTACAACGGGTTTGCCGACCTGACGGACGCGTTCGTCGCCTTCGCCAACAAGGCCCCGTTCTATGGCGCGGCGGTGCTCTGCACGGACGACGAGCACGTCCGCGCGATGGTTCCACGGGTCACCTCACCGGTCGTCACGTACGGCGTGGATCGGGAAGATGCGGACCTCGGGGTGCGCGACCTGCAGCTGTCGGCTGGGGGCAGCCGTGCAACGGTCGTGCGGCGACGCGCTGGTGGTGAGCACACGCTCGGGCAGCTCGTTCTCGCCGTCCCCGGCCGCCACAACCTGCAGAACGCGCTCGCCGCCGTTGCCGTCGGGCTGGAGCTCGGCGTCCCGTTCAGCACGGTCGCTGAGGGGCTTGCCGGCTTTGCGGGGGTCGAGCGGCGCTTCGAGCGCAAAGGCGAGGCGGCTGGCGTGGAGGTGTTCGACGACTACGCGCACCACCCGACAGAGATCGCGGCCGTGCTGCGCGCCGCGCGCACGGGGCGCGCGGGCCGGATCATCGTCGCCTTCCAGCCGCACCGGTACTCGCGGACCCGGCAGCTCCGCGACGGGTTCGGCGCTGCGCTCGCGCTTGCGGACGCGATTGTGCTGACCGGCATCTACGGAGCGGGCGAAGAGCCGGTGGCCGGCGTGACGATCGAATGGCTTGCGGACGCTGTGGTGGCGGCGGCGCCGGGGCGTGTCGACGTCGTGCCGGATGTCGCCGACGTTCCCGCAGCCGTTGCCCGCATGGCGCGATCGGGAGACCTGGTCATCACCATGGGTGCGGGGTCGATCGGCGACTGTGGCGCGCGCATCCTGCAGGAGCTGCGCTGATGCGGGTAGCGGCCCCAGCCGACAAGCGCTTCCGCCGCGCCCACGTACGCCCGCCGCGCCGCCGGCACTCGTGGGCACGGGCGCTCGGCTTCGCGCGGGGCGCCGCGGCACTCGCGGTGCTTGCAACGGGCGTGTACGTGGTGCAGCAGCAGGTCGCCCAGGCGCGCGCACTGCACGTCGATCGGATCGCCGTGCGTGGCAATCAGCGGCTCTCGACCGGCGAGGTGTTCGTCCTGCTCGAGGGGCTCCGCGGGCAGCACCTGTTGGCCCTCGATCTCGACCGGTGGCAGCGGCGGGTCATGTCGTCGCCCTGGGTGGGCCACGCCTCGCTGCGCCGGGTGCTGCCGTCGACGGTGGAGGTCACGCTGGCGGAGCGTCAGCCCATGGCCATCGGGCGGCTCGGGGCGGACCTGTACCTGATCGACGACGACGGTCACGTCATCGACGAGTACGGGCCGGAGTACGCGCAGTTCGACCTGCCGATCATCGACGGGCTGAGCGCATCGCCAGACCGCGGTGGAGGCGCCGTGGACGAAGGCCGGGCCGATCTGGCCCACCGGCTGCTCGCGTCTGTCGGGCGGCGGCCCGCGATGCTGCGGCGGCTGTCCCAGATCGACGTCTCGAACGTGCGGGATGCCGTCGTGCTGCTCGAGAACGACACGACGCTCGTTCACGTGGGCGAAGACCAGTTTCTCGAACGGCTGCAGTCATACGTCGATCTCTCGTCGGCGCTGCACGACCGCATCACCGACATCGAGTACGCGGACGTGAGGTTCGACAATCACATCTACGTGCGGCCGGCGGCCGCGCAGAAGGCCGCAGCGCGCTCGCGCCGCGGAGCAAACGACAGCGGAGACGCGCGCGCGCCGCGCTGACCGGATCCCCAGGAGGACTCGTGGCCCGCAGGGAACGTTACGTGGTAGGGCTCGACGTCGGCACGTCGAAGGTGGCAGCCATCGTCGGCGAGATGCTCGACGACGGCAGCCTCGACGTGGTCGGGGTCGGAGTCGCCGAATCCCACGGCATCCGCCGCGGCGTGGTCGTGAACCTCGAGGCCGCGGTGGAGTCGATCAAGAAGGCCATCGAAGAGGCGGAGTTGACCGCGGGCGTGGAGATCGACCTCGTGCACCTCGCCGTCGCCGGCCCTCACATCAAAGGGTTCAACAGCCGCGGTGTCATCGCGGTGGCCGGGAAGAGCCGGGAGATCACCCGGGACGACGTGCGGCGCGCGATCGACGCGGCGAAGGCGGTATCACTGCCGCACGGCCGCGAGATCCTGCATGTGCTGCCGCAGGACTTCGTCGTGGACGAACAGGACGGCATCGGTGCGCCAATCGGAATGACGGGCACCCGCCTGGAAGTCAACGTCCACATCGTGACGACGAGCTCGACCTCGATCCAGAACATCGTCTCCTGCGTGAACCGGGCCGGCGCGAAGGTGGCGGTGAGCGTGATCGAGCAGATTGCGGCGGGCGAGGCGGTGCTCACGCCCGATGAGAAGGAGCTTGGCGTCGCGCTGGTCGACATCGGCGGCGGTACCACGGACATCGCCATCTTCGAACGGGGCAGCCTGTGGCACACGGCGGTCATCGGCGTCGGCGGCGATCACTTCACCAACGATATCGCCGTCGGCCTCCGCATGCCGATCCCCGACGCTGAGAAGCTGAAGCGCAAGTGTGGATGCGCGCTCACGGCGATGGTCGACGAGGACGAAACCATGGAAGTCGCGAGCGTGGGCGGCCGGCGCGCGCGCGTGATGCCTCGCCGCATCCTGTCTGAAATCCTGCAACCTCGCGCTGAAGAGATCTTCCACCTGGTGTGGGACGAGATCCGCCGTGCGGGATACGAGAAATCGCTCAATTCCGGGATCGTGCTCACCGGCGGCGGCGCCATCCTCGACGGGCTGCCGGAGATTGCCGAGCAGATCTTCGATCTCCCCATCCGACGCGGCGCTCCGATCGGCGTCGGAGGCCTCGCGGACCACGTCAACAGTCCTGCGTTCGCATCGGGCGTGGGACTGACACTCTTCGCACAACGCAGCCAGGCGGCGGAAGCCAACCGCACGGTGGGCGTCGGCGCGTTTGCACGATTCACGGGACGGCTCGGGTCGCTGTTCCGGGAGTTCTTCTAGGGCTCGATGTAAGCAGGGGGAGGCGTTGATGTCCGAGCTGTACCGAACCGTCCCGGTGGTGCGTGACCTCGTGGATGGCCATCCAAAGGAGATGCGGCTGATGCTTGAGGAGGAACGACGCGCAGGTGCGCACATCAAGGTGATTGGCGTAGGCGGCGGTGGTGGCAATGCCGTCAGCCGCATGGTCCAGGCCGGCTTCGATGGCGTCGAGTTCATCGTGGCGAATACCGACCTGCAGGCGCTGCACGCGAACCCGGCGCCGGTCAAGCTGCAGATCGGCAGCAAGCTGACAAAGGGCCTCGGCGCCGGCGCCGACCCGGACGTGGGCCGGCAAGCGGCGCTCGAGGACACCGAGAAACTGATCCAGGCGCTCGACGGCGCCGACATGGTGTTCGTGACGACAGGCCTCGGCGGCGGCACCGGCACCGGCGCGGCCCCCGTCATCGCAAGCCTCGCGAGCGAGCTCGGCGCCCTCACAATCGCCGTCGTCACGAAGCCCTTCAAGTTCGAGGGCAGGAAGCGCCAGGTCCAGGCCGAGGCGGGACTTGAGGCGCTTCGCGACTGTGTGGACACCGTGATCACGATCCCCAATGAGCGGCTGCTCTCGATCATCAACCGCAACACCACCTTCAACCAGGCGTTCGGCACGGCCGATGACGTACTGCGGCAGGCGATCCAGGGCATTTCCGATCTGATCCTCGTGCCAGGCCTGATCAACCTGGACTTCGCCGACGTGAAGACGATCATGGCTGGCATGGGCCTCGCCACGATGGGCACCGGGATCGCGGAGGGTGAGAACCGCGCGATGGAGGCCGCCAAGCGGGCCATTTCGAGCCCGCTGCTCGAAGGCGCCTCGGTTGAAGGTGCACGTGGCGTGATCATCAACGTCACCGGTGGCCCCGATCTGTCGCTGATCGAGGTGAGCGAGGCCTCCTCGATCATCCAGGAGGCGGCGCACGAAGACGCGAACATCATCTTCGGCGCGGTCATCGACGCGTCGCTCGAGCATCGAGTGAAAATCACCGTGATCGCCACAGGCTTCGACCGCGCCGGCGCGATGCGGTCGTCCTCAGCGGCCGCGAGCCAGACACCGGTGGACCTGCACGACTACACCGCCCGCCTCCGCGGCTCGGGACAGTCGATCGACGTCGGCGCCACGTCACGGGCGGCCTTCGCTCGCAGGCCGTCGATGGAGCTTCCCACTGCACTGGCCGTTGGTGGCGAAGATCAGGCGCTGAGAAACGAGGGGGCAGGTGCGTTCGACGTGCCAGCCTTCCTCCGGCGCCAGTCGGAATAGCGGCTCGGGCGGGCCCGCCGCGCGTTCAGCAGATAGACACCGCGCGCACGGGCTCGCCGGCGCCGCAGCGCCAGCACCACGGTGACGGCCCCATACGGGCCGCCACCCTGTTCTCCCCACGCCGGGAACGCGGTCCCGGCGTCAGGCTCCTTCATAGCGTCGGCTACGCCTGTCCGCACACTGCGCCTGCTCGAGTGCCGCAGGGGGTCAGCCCGCGACCGCCGCCGTGCTCTCATACTCCTGGTAGGCCTGGAGAATCAGGTCGCGCACCCGATCCTGAGCCGTGGAATCCGCGACAGGCCGCAGTAGCGAAAAACTGCGTCGTTCACCGTTGACGCTGTACTGGCGTGCTGGAAACGTCACGTTCCGCGAGCCGCCGCTGCGGCGTTCCCAGATCCCGAAGCCGATCAGCTTCAGCCCTTCGAGGGCTCCGTTCGTGAAATGCAGTTCGGCGTCCGCCAGCTTGCCGGGCGGGTTGCCCTTGTCGTTCGGCGTAATCTTGACCACCATCTTGGCCTCCGTGTACGGGATGCACGCCCGGAGAGGGCGCGCCAGGTTCCGTCGCTGAACGGGCAAGGCCGCTGCCGCGGGGCCGCGCGTGGAGACTGTATGGTGAAGTGTCAGGGACGACTGGAGTTGCCACGATCGCGGGGCTGCTTGAGAGCAGGAATCCCAGGCTGAACCCGGCGCGAGCCGCAAACGCTCGTTGCTATCGCCCGACGAGGATCACGTGTGCCAGGGCGACGGTCTGCGCGTGAGTGATGGTCAACAGGGCGCGTTCCCCCCCGAGCCGTGCAAAGTGCTCCGCGGCCGCGCCGTGAAACCGGAGTTGCGGCGGCCCCCCGTAGCGGAACACCTCTACGTCGCGCCAGAGAACGCCTTGCGAGTGCCCGGTACCAATGGCCTTCATTCCCGCTTCCTTCGCCGCGAATCGACCAGCCACGTGCGGTACCGGATCCTTGCGGCGTCGGCAATACGCCAGCTCCTGGTCTGTGAGGATGCGCGACAGAAACCGATCCCCATATCTCTCGATGGCGGCCGCGATGCGGGGGAGGTCGGTGGCGTCCATGCCGATGCCTACGATGGTCATGACGCTACTCTACAATGTACTTGGAATCCCTGAAGCGATGCCCCGTTCGGCTTTCGCCCCGCCCCAACTTCCTCACGCCTTCACGTGGACCGAGCAGCCCTGGGGCGCATTGATGCAATGCGTGCCGCTCGCCCGAATCGCGATTCACGGGTGGACGACCCGAGAGCTCGCAATCATTGCGGGGCCGGCCGATTGCGAAGCGCAGTGGCATCAGCTTGCGGCCAGCGGTGGCGTCCCACGTGGCTCGCTCGCTGCGGTTCACCAGGTTCACGGAGCAGCAGTGATCGATGCGCAGGCCATTGAGCGGAACGCGCGCCCTCGAGCCGACGGCCTGGTCAGTTGTGATCCGTCGCTGATGCTCACCGTGCGTGTCGCCGACTGCGCGGCGCTGCTGATTGCGGACAGCCGCCGGAGCGCCGTAACCGCCGTACATGCGGGATGGCGCGGCACCGCAGCAAGGATCGCGGCTGCTGCCGTGGCCCGAATGCGACAGCTGTACGGCAGTAATCCGGCTGACCTGGTTGCGGCCCTCGGGCCCAGCATCGGGCCGTGCTGTTACACCGTGGGCGCAGAACTGATAGAAGCGTTTCGCGTGGGAGGACATGACCCACACGATCTCGGCCGCTGGTTCCGGCACGGTGACCGGCTGCAGCTGGATCTGTGGACGGCGAATCGGGATCAGCTGGAGGCGGCCGGTGTTCCAGCCTCGGCGATTTTCGCGAGCGGCCTCTGCACCGCCTGTCACCCGGACTGGTTCTACTCGTACCGACGCGAAGGGGCTGCCGCCGGCCGGCTGGTGGGCTTTATCAGGGCTCCCAGCGCGTGAACGCCGCGAGCAGTCCCGGGTATGCGCCGATACTGTTGGCGCCCCCGCAAGGCCCATGCAATTGCTCCACGAGCACCGTTGGAATCGTCCGGCGGATGCCATGCCCCCGGCGCGCCGGGTTCCCGCGCGAGCCGCCTCTGTGCGCGGGTGATTACGCTGGCGGAGTGCCCGCCGGTGGGTGCGGCGCCGGGTGGTAGAGGATGCGCGTACAGCTCTCGCATTGCACGATCTGCTCGCGGCGCCGCACGTCCTGATCGATCTGCGGCCGTATACGAACGTGGCACACACTGCAGAGGCCACCGACCACGGCGGCCACGGCAGGGCTCTTCCTTCCACGGGAAACCGTGTCGAAAATCGCGTATCCCTGCGGCGAGACCCTGGCGACGACGGCCTCGCGCTGACGCGCAATCTCCGCAAGCGACCCTTCGGCATGCCTTCGCTCAACCTCGAGGGTTTGCTTCTGCGCGGTCACCGCACCCTCCGCTTCGGTCCGGGCCGCGTCGGCCTTGGCGATCGACGCGTTGGTTTCATCCAGGGCCAGCATGTTCTCGAGGATGCGATCCTCGAGCCGCTCGATTTCCTCGTCGGCCATCTGAATCTCGTGCTGCAGCGCGTGGTACTCGCGGTTCGTCTTCACCTCGATCGTCTGGTCGAGGAACTTCGACCGCCGTGCCCTGACGGCCGCGAGATCCTTGTCCAGCGTTCGCTGGTCAGACTCACGCTGTGCCTTCTGCTCGCGAGCCGCGGCAAGCGCCGCCTCGGCCGCCGCGAGCTGCGCGTCGAGCCCGGCAATTCGCTGCGGCGTGGCCGCCACCAGACGCCGTGCCCCGTCTGCGGCCGTCTCGAGCTGCTGCAGTTCTATGAGATGGTCCAGGTCGTTGGACATTTCTGAACGCTTGGTTTGAACGTCTGCGAGGGACGTCGCACGCATCAGGTTCTGCGCGCCCGGCGCCCCATGCGCCGATGCAGGCACGCCAACAAAAAAGGCCCCGCATCGGCGGAGCCTCGGTGTGCCACGTTCTTCCTCGTGGGGCTGTGCTTGGCACGGTGCATGGGGAGAGACTGTATCACACGGTCTGTTGCCGGCCGGACGCCTCGCGGCGCCCTCCGCCGGGTGTCAGATCGATATCATCCTCCTGCAGAAAGGCTTCACCTCGGCACCCGACTGCGGGCGTGGCTGCGCCTCGCTCCCAAGCCCTTGCAAACTTATAGGCGAGCAAATCCGTCCAAGGCATTGCCTAGACTGTCATGGTAATGTGGCGCCGATTTTCATGCCTTTAAAACCGCCGAACTCCCTGCTGCACGGGGCGCTGGATGCGTTGATTCTCAAGACGTTGGCGCACGGTCCGTGCCACGGCTACGCCATCGCCCGGTTCATCGAGGAAACCACCGGTGAGGCGGTCCTCATTGAGGAGGGCTCGCTGTACCCATCCCTCTACCGCATGGAGCGTCGGGGCTGGGTGGAAGCGGAGTGGGGGCTCTCGGAGCTCGGCCGGCGGGCCAAACTGTACCGCCTCACTGATGCAGGTCGAGTCCAACTGGCCTCCGAGATGGACACCTGGCGGCGGTTCTCGGCGGGAGTGTCGAAGGTGTTGTTCGCCCGATGAAACGTTCGCTGCGGTCCTGGCTGTGGCGAGTGCCGCTCGACCAGGAGGTCGATGACGAGATCGCCTTCCACCTCGAGATGCGCACGCGCGAGCTCGTCGACCGCGGCATGGACCCCAATGCCGCTCGGCTAGCCGCAATCGAGCGCCTCGGCGATCTCGCGGATCTCAAACGCACGTGCCTGGACCTGGGAAGAAAGAGGGATCGTGAGATGCGTCTCGTGCAATGGCTCCGAGAGCTCCGGGCCGACGTGATCTTTGCCGTCCGGCAGCTGAGAGCTTCGCCGGCCTTTGCGTTGGTTGCGGCGATCACGCTCGCGCTCGGTATCGGCGCCAACAGTGCCATATTCGCGCTCGTCGATGCGACGTTGCTCCGGCCGCTGCCCTACCCGGACCCCGAGCGTCTCGTCATGGTCTGGGAACGCAGCGACACGTCGCAGCGAAGCCGGGTTGCGCCGCTGAATCTCCTCGACTGGAACGAGCGCAATCGCACGTTCGATCTGATCGCCGGGTTCACCCCGAACATCGGCGGCATGGTCATGAACGGCGCGGATGGCACCGCCGAAACGGTCCCTCGCCAGTGGGTGACGGCCGGGTTCTTCGAGGTGCTTCGGGTCAGGGCAGTTGCCGGACGCACGTTTCGTCCGTCCGACGACAAGCTGCGTTCCAATGTTGTCGTGTTGAGTGAATCGTTCTGGCGCACACGGTTCGGCGCGGACCCGGCCGTGATCGGACGGGACATCCGGCTGGACGGATCGCTCTACACCGTGGTCGGAGTAGTGCCCAGGACGTTCCAGCTGCTGGGTCGCAGCAGCATCTGGGCGCTCATCCCGATTGAGAACCGGCCCGCCCTCCGAAGCGCCTACTTTCTGCAGGCGGTTGGGCGTGTCAAAGCCGGGGTGACGTTGGAGACGGCGAGCTCCGACATGTCGACTGTCGCTGAAGGGCTCGCGCGAGAGTTTCCCGAGACCAACAAGGGACGGGGTGTCGCGCTCGAGCCGTTGCACGACGCGGTGATTGGCAGCGAACTCCGGCTGATGTCGATGTTGTTCCTCGGCGTCGTCGGATTCGTGCTGCTCATCTGCTGCGCCAACGTCGCTAACCTGCTCCTGGCACGCGCGACGGTACGCGCGCGTGAGCTGGCGATCAGGTCAGCGCTGGGCGCCGGCCGCCGGCGGATCATCCGCCAGCTCATGACCGAGAGCCTGGTGCTCTCGACCATTGGCGGGGCCTTGGGTCTGGTCATCGGTGCGGCGATCCTGGACGTCGCCCCCCACGTCGTTCCCGAAGGACTGCTGCCTTCAGCCGTGACGCTTTCTTTCGACGTGCGTGTCATCGCGTTCTGTGCGGCCGCCGCGCTGCTCGTGGGGCTGCTGTTCGGGCTCGCTCCGGCGTGGCAGGCCACCGCGCTCTCGTCCGTCCAGGTGCTCGCGTCCGACAGCCGGACGTCGACCGGACGCGGTGGGAGATTCCGGAGTGTGCTCGTCGCGGGAGAGGTCGCGACCGCCGTGCTCCTGCTCTTCTGCGCGGGGCTGCTGCTGCGCACGCTCCTGGCCGTGGAGAACGTGGATCGCGGCTATCGGGCCGAGCAGGCGTTGACGATGATGGTGGATCCGCTCGGGTCCCGGTATCCCACCGAGCCATCGCTGCTGCAGTTCTTCGAGGCCGTCGAGCAGGAAATCATGGCACTTCCGGGCGTTGCCAGCGTGGCCTGGACGAGCACTGTGCCGCTGGGCGCCTGGGATGTGGATCGGTTCTTCTTCGAGATCGTGGGCGATCCGCCAGTACACGAGAGCCAGCGCCCCACCACGGAGTACCAGATCGCGAGCTCCCGGTACTTCCAGACGCTAGAGCTCCCGATCGTCGCGGGCCGAAGCTTCGACGAACGCGATACGGGCGGCAGCGTCGCGGTCTGCATTGTGAACGAAGCTTTCGTTCGCAGCTATCTCAAGGGCAGATCACCTATCGGTGTCCGGGTGTCACTGCGGCCGACCGGATCTCCGCAGGAGCCACCGGTGGTGAGAGAGATCGTGGGCGTTGCCCGTCAGGTGAAGGGCCGCCCGGACGAAACAGAGGATCTGGTCCAGGTGTATGTCCCGATGGTCCAGCACCTCGTCGATGACATTTTTCTCGTCGTCCGACCAGCGGCAGGGGGCGCAGAGGGACTGGCGCTTGCAGTTCGTGGGGCGATTGCTCGGGTCGACAAGGAGCAGCTCGTCAGCGTCAGGGATGTCAAGACGCTCGAGGACGTCGCTCGGGATGCGACTGCACGTCATCGGTTCCGGGCGACGATGGTGATCGTGTTCGCCGCGCTGGCGCTGCTGCTGGCGATGATTGGCGTATTCGGCATCCTCGCGTACTCGGTTCAACTGCGCGTGCGCGATTTCGGGGTGCGGAGGGCGCTCGGCGCGACCACGAGCGACGTGATCCGCCTCGTTGTCGGGAGCGCCGCCCGTGTGATCGCCGCCGGCGCTACGGTCGGGCTCGCGCTGTCGGCGGTATTCGGCCGGCTGCTCGCCACCATGCTGTTCGGCGTCGAGCCGTTCGATCCGACGACGTTCGCGTTCGTTGCTATCGTGCTGGTCGCCACTGCCGCGGTCTCGGTTGCCGGTCCGGCCTGGCGTGCAACCCGCATCGATCCTGCCGTTGCGCTGCGAAACGAGTGATAACGAGCCCCCGCTCACGCCGGAGGAGACCAAAGTGAACGCAGAGCCGCAGAAAGAGCACCACTGGCTTCACAGGCTGGTCGGGGAGTGGACTTACGAGATCGACGCCCCGGCGGAACCGGGCAAGACCGCCGCGAAAATGACAGGCACCGAGAGCGTCCGGTCGCTGGGCGGCCTGTGGATTCTCGGCGAGGGAAGAGGCGAGATGCCGGACGGCCGTGTGGCCACGAGTCTGATCACGCTCGGCTTCAATCCGGAGACGAAGCGCTTCGTGGGTACGTGGATTGGGACGATGATGACGTACCTGTGGATTTACGATGGCGAGCTCGACGAAGCCGGACGGGTGCTGACCCTCGATTCCGACGGGCCCGCCATGTCGAATGACGGGAAGATGGCAAAGTATCAGGACATCATCGAGCTCGTGAGCGACGACCATCGCGTCCTGACCGCGCGCACGCTCCGGCCGGACGGGGTGTGGCAGCAATTCATGCAAACGACCTATCGGCGCGCGAAGTGATCCGGGGGCCTCGTGCCGTTAGAATCACGGCATGACGGGCCGGGAATGCTACCACTGCAAGCAATGGGTTACCCCGGGCGAGCCGCATGATTGCTGGACCACGACCGAAGCCGCCCTGACCGGGGACCTGCCGGAGGATCTGCAGGACGCATGGGAACGGCTGCGTGAGTTCGGGGCGTCCCTTGGCGACCAGCGGATCTATGCCTCACACAACTCGATCATGTTCGCCCGGCGCTCTTGCTATTTCTTCGTGCGTCCGAAAAAGAGCTTCCTGGAAGTGTGCGTGTTCCTGGTCCGGGTGCTCACGGCTCCCCAGGTACGCCGGAGTGTCCGTGCGTCGAAGCTCAAGGTCGCGAACATCGTCCACATCCGGCACCGGGACGAAGTGGAGGCGCCGATCACCGGCTGGATTGAAGAAGCCTATGCCCTGGCTGGTACGCCGCCGGTCAAGGTGGCGGCCGTCGGTCCACAGCCGAGAGCAAGACCAGCCGCGAAGATCACAATGGCAACGCGGAAGGCCGGAGTCGCAAAGGCCCGGGCGAAACGGGGCTGACGCCGAGACCGCTTGCGACGAGGACGTGCGGCGCGGGTCGGAGGATCGGAAGCACGGATGTGCGAGCGACCATACGCCATCGTCGAAGCCCCGTCGATCCTGGGGCTCAAGCCAACGGGTGTCGACCGCCTGTCCAGCAGCATGCTGTCCCACGGACTCGTCGAGCGGCTGAAAGCCCGATATGCCGTACGCGTGGAACCGCCGCCGTATTCGGCGGCACGGGACGCGGCCACCGGCACTCTCAACGCGGATGCGATAGCCGCATGGACCCCGCAGCTCGCAGATGCGGTCGGGCATGTTCTCGACCGCGGAGAGTTTCCGATCGTCCTCGGTGGTGACTGCTCGATCCTGCTCGGCCCCGCGCTGGCGCTGAAGCGTCGCGGGCGCTTCGGTCTCCTCTACGTGGATGGTCACGTGGACTTCTACCAGCCCGATGCCAATCCGACCGGCGAAGCCGCTTCGATGGATCTGGCATTCGCGACCGGCTACGGGCCGCGGCTCCTGTCCGACATGGAGCAACGCGGGCCGCTGATCCGGTCCGGGGATGTGGTGGTATTCGCGTTCCGGGATGAAGAGGAGCAGCAACGGTACGGCAGCCAGCCCTTGCCCGCGGACGTGCTCGCCTTCGACCTGCGGACCGTGAGGCGTATCGGCCTGATGAACGCTGCGCGCACCGCGATCGAGCACCTTACGCGATCGGGCCTCGATGGCTTCTTCGTCCATGTCGACGCAGACAGTCTGGACGACGACATCATGCCGGCCGTTGACTACCGCCTTCCCGGCGGTCTCGCGTGGAACGAGTTGATTGCCCTGCTGAGGGCGGCGCGCTCGAGCGGCCGTGCGGTGGGGCTGGAGTTGACGATCTACAATCCGGCGCTCGACGAGACCGGCCAGGCAGGCCGCGAGCTTGCGAATGCGCTCGTCATGGCACTCGGGACGTCCGCACCGGCAAGGCTGCTCGAGCGGTGAGTGGCGCGCAACCCGCGAGCCTGGGGCATGTGCCGACGTTTGCAGATTTGTTTTTCGCCAGCCCAAGGCAGGCCGCAATTCGCCTGCGAAATAGCCGTGCGGGCGACCAGCTCAAGAAGAGGCGCTCGACTGGAACCCATTGACGAGTTGGTTGCGACAGGTCGAGGCCTTCGTGCCGCCGCATAGCCCTACCCGATCTGTTCCAAGCTCGTCACATTCCTGGATTGCAACAGTGCCGAGCGCCGGCCCACGAAATGCCGTGCGCCATTGCGCCATCAACGGATGATGTTGTTACCGCTGCGCAACGATCGCGTCGTGCGCGTCGGCGCCATCCTCATTCGTTTCGAACGGTGCGGCGAATCGTCTGGACCCTCTGAACAATCAGGACCACCCCGATAAACAAACCACTCGCGAGCCACGCCGAGCCGGCCTCACCGTTCCAACGCCACAGCGCAAATACGGAGATGCCGATCGCCGCAGCGAACATCACGATCGATATGTAGCGATGCAGCATCCCAACGCTGGTCTCAGCCCAGACAGCCAGCGATCGAAACACGAGCCTGCCCTCCGGCGATGGAGCGCACTGCGCCTGCAGCCGGCAGACTCTGCAATGGCTGGCCCGAGCGCGGTACACGGCGACACGCTTGTCGTCCTGCACTCGGTGCAATTCCAGAAAGTTGCCATCAGGACAGCGATAGGCGTCGCGCGCTTCTATGTATTCGAAGCCCCGTTCACCGTAGCGTTGGGAACGTGCGAAATGTATCCGCGCGACAGCTTCGACGGTTTTTGCCCCGATCAACAGTGCGGCCACATAGGAGAGAACGATCCACAGTTCAAGATCGACGGGCGGGCTCCAACTCCATGTCGGGCTCATGAAGCTACGCCTGTGGATCGGCAGTCACTTCCGTGAAGAGCGGGCCTTCGCGCCCACCCGGGATCGCCAGTTCCTGCGCACCGGGCCGAGGCCTCATCCGGAACACCGACTTGGCGGTCAGGTACACCAGCGGCAGCGTTCCGATGATGACCGCGAGATCACCTGGCAGACGCAGCCACTCGAGGTAAGCGTGCTGTTCAAAGAACTCGAGCGATCGGGCGTGCCAATAACCATTCGTGACCACGTCAGCCAGTTGCAGAACGCCGATCGGAAACAGGTTGGCGAACACCATCCAGGCAAGCCCGAGATTGAGGGTCCAGAACGATACGCTGAGGAGCGGTTCATTCCAGTCTTCCGGTCGGAGGTAGTACCGCAGACAAAAGACCAGCAGGGATACGGCCAGCATGCCATACACGCCCATCATGGCGGCGTGCCCGTGGTTGGCCGTGAGTTGCGTGCCGATCTCGTAGTAGCTGACGACGGGCAAGTTGATCAGAAACCCAAAGACCCCGGCGCCCAGAAAGTTCCAGAAACCCACCGCGACCAGGAACATGACACCCCAGCGATGCGGAAACTGGAACCGGTCGACACCCTCCTGTTGTTGCGCCCCGAGTTGCAGGAACGTCCACGCCTCGACCGTCAGGAACGTCAGCGGCACAATCTCCGCGGCGGAGAAGAACGCTCCAAGCGCCATGTGAATGGCGGGCGTTCCGCTGAAATACATATGGTGCATCGTCCCGACTACACCGCCGAACGAATACAGGAGGATGTCCAGGTAGACGACACGCGTCGCAGTCTTCGTCGACACGACTCCCAGCAACACGAAGATGTAGGCGACCATAATCGTGGTGAACAGCTCCAAGAAATCCTCGACCCAGAGGTGCACCACCCAGAAGCGCCAGAAATCGGCGATCGCGAAATCAGTGCGCGGCTGCACGACGAGCCCGACCGCGTAGAAGAGGGGGATCGAAAGGGCGCTGTAGAAGAAGAGGTACGGGAGGTTGCCGTAGTGCTCGACTTGCAGTTTCGACCGGAGGCCCCGGAAAACGATCGCGCACCAGAGCACCAGCCCCACGATCAGCAACATCTGCCATAGCCGCCCAAGATCCAGGTACTCCCAGCCTTGCGCGCCGAGGAACGGACGCAGACTGCCTGTGAGCCACCCCTTATAGCTGGCGGCTTCACCAGCGAGGCTCCCCACGACCACCACGACCAGGGCGGCGAGGAGCGTCACGCTGAGAACGCTCTGGCCACGTGGCTCCGATCCCGAAATCACCGGCGCGAGATAGATCCCCGCTGCTAGGAAGGAGGCGACCACCCAGAACAATCCGAGTTGGAGGTGCCACGTTCGCGCGAGGTTGTAGGGAAGAACGCTGGCGAGGTCATACCCGAAAAAGCCACCGGTTTCCGCGTGGTAGTGCGCGGTCGCACCGCCGAGCAGGGTCTGCACGAAGAACAACGCGGCGACGATGAAGAAGTACCAGGCGGTCGTGCGTTGCGCCGGCGTCAGGGATACTTCGGACGGCGATCGGAATCGCAGCCTGCGTTTCTCTTCCACGTGCCAGCCAAGGAACGATGAGTAGCGGCCGAAAAGGGCCAGCAGCACACCTGTTCCGCCGAGGAGGGCGATGATCGACAGCGCACTCCACACGACGGCTTCCTGGGTCAGGTGATTGCCAACGAGTTCTTCGGGAGGCCAGTTGTTGGTGTACGAGTGGGGCTTGTTGGGGCGCCTCGCGGCCGCAGTCCAAGAGGTCCACGCGACGAAGGCCACGATCTGGCGCCTCACGGCGGGGTCCTGTACGGCGTGCGGTCCGAGTCCCCCTCCGCCACTCTCCGAGCGATTCAGCACTTCCCTGTCATAGTGCTGGCGCAGGACCTCGAAGGCCTGCGCTTGCGCGTCTGGCCAGGTCAGGACATCGGTCGCAGGATCGTAGCGATTCTCACGGAGCTCTCGACGCACCCGCTCAGCGGCCTCAGGAGTATCCCCATACGCGCGGCGCATCTCGAGCGCCAGTCGATGCAGGTAGTCGGCGGTGAAGTCTGGCCCGAGGTACGCGCCGTGGCCGTAGACGGAGCCGTACTGCATAAGGCCGTAAGTGAGAAAGGATTCCTGGCCGGCTCGAATGTCGTTCCCAGTGAAGACCGTCTGTCCCGAGTCCGAGACGATCCGGCCGGGAACCGGCGGACTCTCCCGGTAGATGCGGATCGCCAGGTAGCCCAGGATCGCGAACCCAAAGAGGAAGGTGATGACAACCGCCTGAAGCCACCAAGACGAGACGTCCATCTTGGGAAGGGTCGGTCGTTCCATGGAAGTCCTCGGGCGTGCGCTCTGGGCGGAGCACACGCCATGAAGCATGGTGATGCGTCATGCCATGCTCTGCGTATGGCGGTGGTGTCGTAACTACATCAGTTGGAAGGCTCGGGCTCTTCAGCAAACACACCTAGAAGCGGCTCAGGATTGCCGAGCCTAGCACGTGCCTCCAGCACTCTCAATTGGATTCGCCCGACTGAACCTCAGCCGCAAGCAACGAGAACGTCAACGAACTGCCTAACAACTCATCACCCGAAATGACGCTTCGCAAAAGGCGCGGTCGGAACCGGACTTCAGATAGCGCTCGAACTCAACAGCCTGCTCGTCGGGGAGTTCGATGGTGACGTGGAGTTGCCACGGGCGGTGGCGCGCAGTGTGAGGGCAGCGGCCGGCGTTGTGATCGGCGAGGCGGGCGAGGACATCCGACGTCAGGCCGACATAGAAGTGCGGCGTGGAGTCGCCACTCTTGAGAACGTAGACGAATCTCCTGTCTTCCGGCATACGAGACGGAGGGCAACGCAGATGCCGAAGGCTGAAATCTGAAAATGCGTTGAAATTGCGCCTTCAGCGCTGCGGCGTCGGCAGTTTCTGCGAAAGCGGTGGGGAGGATTCTGTCAGGATTCGCCGCTCGCATGGCTTGCCGAGCCGAAGCTCGTTCGCCGACGGGGCAGGCCCGCCTCCGCGTCGCTGTTGCGACGCTACGGCGCGGCATCCTTCGCCTGCATTCATGAGCGAAGGATGGTGGGCCCACCAGGATTCGAACCTGGAACCGACCGATTATGAGCCGGTCGCTCTAACCGTTGAGCTATGGGCCCGTTCGTTCGGACAGCCACGGGGCCGTCCGATCTCTGAACGAGGAGGCTACGGTGTCCGTCCCTCGAGGAACGCCCGCAGCTTCCGGCTGCGCGAGGGATGCCGTAGCTTGCGAAGCGCCTTCGCTTCGATCTGCCGGATGCGCTCGCGTGTGACCGCGAAGCTCTGGCCCACCTCTTCGAGGGTGTGCTCGCTCCCGTCGCCAACGCCGAAGCGCATCTTGATCACTTTCTCCTCGCGCGGCGTGAGCGACTTCAATACCGATTCGGTCTGCTCGCGCAGGTTCAAGTTGATGACGGCGTCGGACGGCGAAATGACGTTCCTGTCCTCGATGAAATCGCCAAGATGCGAATCTTCCTCCTCGCCGATCGGCGTTTCGAGCGAGATTGGCTCCTGTGCGATCTTCAGCACCTTGCGGACCTTGGACACCGGGATGTCCATCCGCACCGCGATCTCCTCGCTCGTCGGCTCGCGTCCGAGCTCCTGCACGAGCGCGCGAGACGTGCGTATCAGTTTGTTGATCGTCTCGATCATGTGAACCGGGATGCGGATCGTCCGCGCCTGGTCGGCGATGGCGCGCGTAATCGCCTGCCGGATCCACCACGTAGCGTAGGTCGAGAACTTGTACCCGCGGCGGTACTCGAACTTGTCGACGGCCTTCATCAGGCCGATGTTGCCTTCCTGAATCAGATCGAGGAACTGCAGTCCGCGGTTCGTGTACTTCTTCGCGATTGAGACGACCAGGCGCAGGTTGGCCTCGACGAGCTCTTTCTTCGCCTGCTCCGCCTGAATCTCGCCGCGGATGACCGTTTCGAGGGTGCGCCGCAGCCGCTCGGGGGTTTCCTGCAGCTCGTCGGACATCCCCTTGAGCTGGATCCTCAGATCCTTCTGGCGCTTCAGCAGGTTCTTGCGGTCCTCTTCCTTGACTTTTTGCCGCTTGTTCTTCGGATTGAGCTGCCGCTCGATCGCGTCGATCTCGCGCTGCACGCGCTGCACGGATTCGACCTGGTCCTTGATCTCCTCGATCAGGCGGCGCTTGACGATTTCCGTGAACTCGATGTCGCGGATGCGACGTGAGAGCTCAACCCGGCAGCGCAGCATCTTCCATCGGTACTTGCGGTGCTTCTTCTTGTCCTTCCTGGGGACGTCGACGAGCTTTTCCTCGGCCTTCTGCATCGTGACGCGGGCCTTGCGGACTGCATCGACCTGCCGCAGCACTTCGCGCTTCCGGTCTTCGAGCTTGTCTTCCGTCAGCTCATCGTCAGAGAAGGTCACCAGCTCACGAACCGTGCGCTCCTCGGCCTTCAGGTCGTCCCCGAGCTGGATGACCTTCCGCGTGACCATCGGCGTGCGGGAGATCGACTTGATGACGGAGAGCTTGCCACGCTCGATGCGCCGTGCAATCTCGACCTCACCCTCGCGCGTGAGCAGCGGCACGGTGCCCATTTCGCGCAGATACATCCGGACCGGATCATTCGTCTTGTCGAGCGCTCCCGGTGTGAGGTCGAGCTCAATCTCCTCGCTTCCTTCGGCTGTGCGATCAAACGTCTTCTCGTCGCGGAACTTCATCTGATCCGCGTCGAGCACCTCGATTCCCGCGCTGCCAAAGGTGTTGAACAGATCGTCCAGCTCTTCCGACGAGGTGATCTCCGAGGGCAGCAGTTCGTTGACCTCGTCGTACAGCAAGTAGCCTTTCTCCTTGCCGATGTTGACCAGCTGTCGTACCTCGTCGTACTTGTCCTCAATCGACAAGGGTCGCCTCCTTCACATTACGCATGATAAAAAGCCCGCCTCCAGCGCCCGCTCCGGTGCGCGGCTACTACTGCTCGGCCCCGAGCGCCTCGATGCGGCGCTTGAGGTCGATCTTCTGCAATCCGAGCTGCTCGATTCTCGCGGCAACGCCCGGCGCCGCTTCGTGCTGGAGCCGGTCGATCTCACGCTGGAGGGCGGCCCGCTCCCGGTCGTAGCGCAACAGGCGCAACGCGCGCACGCAATCTTCCGCAGCCGCCGAACGGGTGGGGTCGGCGCCGATCCCGGTCACGAGCTGCGCCTCCTGCTCGGTTAGACGCTCCAGCAGCCGTATTGGTACCTGTTCGGCTGTTGCCCCATCAAGATTTCGAGCGGCTTCGAACACCCGGCGCGCCGCCAACGACTGCAAATCCTCCTCGTCCAGTCCCTCGAGCGCCGCCAACGCGGCGACGGGTTCGTGCACGAGCGCCCAGATCAATCCCCGTTCCGCTGGTTTGATCGTGAACGTGCCTGGCATCTCCCGCGCCGTCAACGTGGTTCTCCTGGCCACTGCCGCCTTGCGGATCTCAGCGCGGACGACCTCCTCGGTGATACGAGCCTTGTGGGCCAGGCGGTCGCCAAACTGATCCCGGGCGGCCGCTTCGGGGATCCTGGCGGCCACCCCGAGCATCGCTTGCAGGAACCCCCGCCGGCCGTCGTCCGAGGACAGATCGTGCTCGCGCGACGCGCGGTCCAGCAGGAACTCCAGGTACGGCTGCGAAAGCCTGAGCAGTTCCTGGTACGCCTCACGCCCGTGACGGCGGACGAACGTGTCTGGATCCTCGTTTGGCGGCAGCAATGCGACGTTGACTGTGAACCCTTCGCCAACCAGCATCTCGCACGAGCGCACCGCCGCTCCTTGGCCCGCCGCATCGGGATCGAAGCTCAGCACCACCTTGCTCGCGAAGCGGCGGAGCAGCTGCGCTTGGGGCGCCGTGAGGGCCGTCCCGCAGGACGCGACGACCGCGCCAACGCCGGCCTGCAGCAGCTGCGCAAAATCGAAGTAACCCTCCACCAAAATTGCGTAGTTTGCCTGGCGGATGGCGGCCTTCGTGAGGTTCAGGCCGTACAGCGTCCGACTCTTTACATAAATGGCGGTTTCCGGCGAATTGAGGTACTTGGGCTGCTGATCCGCGTCCATGGCCCGCCCCCCGAACGCCACGACCGACCCGGCATCGCGGCAGATGGGCACCATCAACCGGCCGCGGAACCGATCGATTGTGTCTCCGCCATCCCGCTGTGTCACCAGGCCGCCCCGCACGAGCAGTGCCAGCGGGAACCCCTGCTGCAGCAGGTACGACTTCAACGCATCGCGCGACGCTGGTGCAAACCCGAGTCCCAGCCGCTCAATCGCTGCGGGCGCGATCCCCCGTTCGGCGAGTTGTTGCCGCGCCCGAGTACCGGCGGGCCCGGCCAGCTGGCCAACGAACCATGCTGCCGCGACCTCATGCACCTTCAGCAGGGCCTCGCGTTCGGCGACATCGCTGCGTTCGCTGCCATCGGCCATCAGTTCCGGAACGGCGATGCCGAACCGCTGCGCCAGCATGCGGACGGCGTCGGTGAACCCCACCTTCTCCTGCAGTTCCACGAACTTGAACACGTCGCCGCCGACGCCACACCCGAAGCAGTGGAAGAACCCCTTCTCGCGGTTCACATGAAAGGACGGTGTCTTCTCGCCGTGAAACGGGCAGAGGCCCTTGTATGTCGCACCGGACTTCCGGAGCGGCACGTGGTCCTGCACCACCTGCACGATGTCGGCTTGCAACCGTACATCGTCGATGAACGACTGCGGGAAGAGCGGCATTAGTCCTTCAACTCCACCACCGTCACGCCGTCACCGCCCTGGCCCGGCGGCGCATGGTGGAAGCTCGCCACTTGCGGATGATCCTTGAGCAGGCTGACGATCGCGCGTCGCAGCTGACCCGTTCCATAGCCGTGGACGACGCGAACGGACTTCTGTTCCGTGACCAGCGTGTCGTCGAGGAGCCGCTCCGTACGCGAAAGCGCTTCGTCCACGTTGCACCCGATGACATTGATCTCGTTCAGCAGCCCGTCCCGCGGCTGCAGTGTCACATTCACCCGAACCTGCGCCGCCGGCACCGTGCCTGACGCTGGCTTACCGAGCACGCGAAGCTCCTTCACCTTCGCGCGCATGCGCTTCCCGCGAACGTCGATCTCCGCCGCGCCTCCGTGAATCGAGACCAGCACACCTTCCAGCCCGATACCGCCGACTGCCACCCTGTCGCCGACCACGGGGGCGCGCTCCTCCACGGGAGCCGGGGCCGGCGAGGCAGGCGTGTCGACGCCGGCGCGCAGCCGCTCGGCCACCTCATCGATGGCTGCCTGCGCCTGAAGGCGCGCGGAGCCGGCATCGCCTGTTGTGAGACGCGGCGTCATCGCCTGGCGTGTTACGCGATCGGCCAGCACGGAGGTGCGTTTCTTCAGGTCGGCCACCACGGCGTCGATCTCCCGGCGAGCCTCGCGCACGCGGTCCTCGATCCGGTCTGTGACCTTGCGCCGGAACTGCTCTTCCCGGTCCTTCAGCGACTGCTCCCGCTCATGGAATTCCGCCGCCGCCGCCTTGACCGCCTGACGCTCGCGCGCGACCGCCGACTTTTCCCGATCCAGCGACCGGATGTCATCGTCCACTCGCGCCAGATGGTGCTGAAGTTGCGCGTCCCGGGTGCTGACCTGTTGCCGTGCGGACATGATGATCGACTGCGGCAGCCCGAGGCGCGCCGCAATCTCCAGCGCCAGACTCCGGCCGGGCGTGCCGTACATGAGCCGGTAGGTGGGCGTGAAGCCATCCGGGTCGAAGCCGAAAGCCGCACACTGCACGCCTGGCGTAGTCGACGCGTACGTCTTCAATGCGTCGTAATGCGTGGTGCCGATCACCAGCGCACCCCGCTTCCTGAAGTGCTCGACGACGGCGATACCGAGGGCACCGCCTTCGGTCGGGTCCGTCCCTGCCCCAATCTCATCGAGCAGCACGAGCGCGGGACGCTGCAGCTCACGATCCATCGAAGTGATGTTCGTGATGTGCCACGAGAACGTGCTGAGACTCGCCGCTATCGACTGTTCGTCGCCGATGTCGGCAAACACCGACTTGAAGACGGGCAGTGTCGAGCCCGGGTCCGCCGGGATGTGCAATCCGGTCTGCGCCATCAGGGCCAGCAGCCCCGCCGTCTTGATGGCCACCGTTTTCCCGCCTGTGTTCGGGCCCGTAATCAGCAGCGCCGTTTGGGGCGGCTCCATCAGGATGTCCACCGGGACTGGGCTCGCGGGCAGGTCCTGTATATCGCTGGAGAACCGCGCCACGATGGTGCGCATCAGCAACGGGTGGCGGGCCTTGCTCAGCACCAGCCGGCCGTCCTGCGCGATCGTAGGGGCTGCGCCGTCCATTGCCTGTGACAAACGGGCCTTCGCCTGGAGCACGTCGAGCTCGGTTGCCACGCCGGTGCTGCGCTGCAGGTCGCCCGCACGCTCCCGGAACGAATCGGACAATGCGAGCAGGATGCGATGCACCTCTTCAGTTTCCTGCTCCTCGAGCGCGACGATCTCGTTGTTGACTTCAACGGTAGCGAGCGGCTCGACGAACAAGGTCGCACCGCTGGCGGAACTGCCATGAACGATGCCCGGAATGCTGGCGCGGTGTTCTGCCTTGACGAGGATCACGTACCGTCCGTTCCGTTCCGTGACCACCTGCTCCTGCAGGTACTTGCCGGTCTCTTTTCCTCGGAGGTACGACTCGAGCGTGCCACGGAGCCGGCCGCGCTGCTTCCTGAGACGATCGCGAATGCCGGCCAGCGCAGGACTCGCGTGGTCCACGACCTCGTTGGGCTCCGCTATCGCCCGCCGGACCCCGGCAATCTCGTCAGTGAACGACGCGACCCGCCCCGTTATGGACGTCAGCCTCGGATAGTTGCCCCTGGCCCGACGCACGGCCGCCGCAGCAGTCTCGATCGACTCGAGGAATGTCGCGAGCGCCAGCAGGCGCGCAGGCTCGAGCGCCCGTCCAGCCACACCAAGCAGCGCGAGCGACTCTTCCAGGTCGCCGGGCGCGCGCAACGGAAACAGCGGCTGGTCTGCCAGGTAGCGCGCCGTTTCCGTGGTCGCCTGCAGGGCCTCCTGCACTCGCCTCGCATCGGTGTCGGGCCGCACTGCGGCCAGGGCCGATGCCCCGGTCGGCGTCAGCGCAAAGCTGCGCACGGCGTCGACGATGCGATCGAATTCGAGGGCCCTGAGGGCGCCGGAGTTCATAGCCGGGTATTGATGACGCGATCGCTCGGTGTGGGGGAGTGAACGGAGGCCCCTTGCCGACGCGCCCGTGACCGGCAGAGGGAACCCGCTAGTCTACCAACCGGGACACCATCCGGTCAATGCCGAGTTCTGTCAGGACTGATCCAGCTCCGGATGCGGCGGCAAGTGGTTGATTAGACTCGCGATGCACCCTGCCCCGAAGCCATTGTCGATGTTCACGACCGAGACGCCGTTCGCGCAGCTGTTCAGCATGGCCAGCAATGCCGCCAGACCCCCGAAGCTGGCGCCGTAGCCGACGCTGGTAGGCACCGCCACGACCGGTACTTGCACCAACCCCGCCACCACGCTGGGTAACGCGCCTTCCATTCCTGCCACTACGACGATCACCCGGGCAAGCCTGAGCCTGTTGTGTTCGCGAAGCAGACGGTGCAATCCAGCAACGCCGACATCGTAAAGGCGGTCCACCGTGTTGCCCATGACCTCTGCGGTAAGGGCCGCTTCTTCGGCGACCGGCAAGTCAGAGGTGCCCGCGGCGGCCACCAGCACACCGCCGATTCCTGCGGCTATGTCGTTCTGTTGCAGGGTGATAGCCCTGGCCCTCTCATGGTAGGTCGCGCCTGGAACGACGGCCAGCACGGCGGCGAACGCCGCAGGGTCGGCTCGCGTGACCAGCAGCGTGTGGCCCCGAGCGGAGATGCGCTCGGCGATCCCTGCGATCTCGGCGGGAGTTTTGCCTAAGCCAAGGATGACCTCGGGGAAGCCTTGCCGCAGAGATCTGTGGTGATCGACCCGGGCAAAGCCGAGGTCCTCGAACGGGAGCGTCCGGAGATGGTCCGCCAGCAGCGCTTCGGCGTCCGCCGGCGGCAGGTCGCCGCGGTGAACACGGTCGAGGAGATCGCGGATGTGGGGGCCAGTCATGGGGGATGTTGTGGGCTTAACGCCTGTGCTGCGTTGACTTACCGTCACTCGACAGTATAATCATCGATTGTCCAGCTGAACTCGCGCTCGCTATGACGCCTCTTGAAACCATCGTCCTCGCCACCTACTTCTTCATCCTGATCATTCTCGCAGGCTATGGCTGGCATCGGTACTACCTTGTGTGGTCATACATGAGACACAAGGACCAGGTGCCGGTTGCGGCCGGGGAATTCGAGGCGTTGCCGAGCGTTACCGTCCAGCTGCCGATCTACAACGAAATGTACGTCGTCGATCGCCTCATCGAGGCCGTCTGCCGGATGGATTACCCGCGCGACCGCTTCGAGGTGCAGGTGCTCGACGATTCCACGGATGAGACCCAGAGCGTCGCGGCACTCGCGGTACGCCGGGCGGCGTTGGAGGGCATCGACATCAAGTACATCCACCGGGACGACCGGAGCGGCTACAAGGCGGGCGCGCTCGAAGCTGGCATGCAGCAGGCCCGCGGTGAGTTCATAGCCATCTTCGACGCGGATTTCATCCCGCCGTCGGACTTCCTGCTGCGCACGATCCATCACTTCACCGACCCGACAGTGGGCATGGTGCAGGCGCGGTGGGGGCACATCAACCAGGATTACTCGCTGCTGACGCGAATCCAATCAATCCTGCTCGATGGGCATTTCGTGCTGGAGCACGGGGGGCGCAACCGCGCGGGGCACTTCTTCAATTTCAACGGGACGGCGGGCGTCTGGCGGCGCGCGGCCATCGCTGATGCCGGCGGCTGGCAGCACGACACACTGACCGAAGATCTCGATCTCAGCTACCGGGCGCAGCTGCGCGGGTGGCGGTTCCATTTTCTTCCGGACCTCATCGCGCCGGCGGAAGTGCCCGTCGAGATGAATGCCTTCAAGACGCAGCAGCACCGCTGGGCGAAGGGCTCCATCCAGACCTGCGTCAAGCTCCTGCCGCGGATCCTGCAGTCTGACCAGCCGTTCGGGGTAAAGGCCGAGGCCTTCTTCCACCTGACGGCGAATTTCAATTACGTGCTGATGGTCCTGCTGTCCATCCTGATGTTCCCGTCCATGGTGATTCGCTACAACATGGGCTGGTACGAGATGCTGCTGATCGACATCCCGCTGTTCTTCGCCGCGACCATGTCGGTAGCGAACTTCTACATGGTGTGCCAGCGGGAGATCTACAAAGAGCAGTGGGTCACGCGGCTGAAGTACCTGCCCTTCCTGATGTCGATCGGGATTGGGCTGGCGGTGAACAACGCACGGGCGGTCTTCGAAGCACTCTCCGGACAGCAGACCGAGTTCACGCGCACGCCGAAGTATCGCATCGAGCAGGACAGCGACGAGTGGATTGGCAAGAAGTACCGGCAGGCCGGCCTGGTGCAGCCGCTCATCGAGCTCTCCCTGGGACTGTATTTCACCTTTACCGTCTTCTACGCGCTGTCGAACCGGATCTACGGGACCGTGCCGTTCCTGGTCCTGTTCCAGATCGGATTCCTCTACACGGGCCTGCTCTCGATCGTGCAGCAGTTCGCGGATGACAGCGTCGCCCTCAATACACAGGTGGCGAGCGGCGACTGAGCCAGCTCCCGATGTCCTCTTCCCGCCGATCGTTCCTGAGCGTCATCGGCGCAGGCGGGTTCGCCCTGGCCGGAGTGGGTTGCGCTGCCCGCCGCGGGGACGCCGTTCGACCGGGTGCGCCTCACCCACCGACGCAGTATGGGGCGGGGATCATCCGCATCGGAGGCAATGAGAACCCGTACGGTCCGGGAGCGTCTGCGCTGATCGCCGTCCGCGATTCTCTCCCGGAGGCGAACCGGTATGCCTTCCGGGCCGTGGCCGACACGAGCGCCGCGATATCAGCGCACCTGGGTGTGCCGCCGGCTCACGTCGCGCTCGGCTGCGGCTCGAGCGAGATTCTCGACGCCGCGGTCTCGGCGTTCACATCCCGGGACTCGGGCCTCCTCACAGCGTCGCCGACCTTCGAGCTGCCGGCGGATCGTGCGCGCGAGACCGGCGCACCCGTCGAGGAAGTACGGGTTGACGCGCACGGGCGGCTCGATCTCGACGCCATGCTCGATCGCGCGGCCGGCAGCGGCCTCGTGTACCTCTGCAATCCAAACAACCCGACGTCTACCGCTCACGCGGCGGGCGACGTGCAGGCGTTCATCGAGCGCATCCACGCGCGATCGCCGCAGGCAACCGTGCTCGTGGACGAGGCCTATCACGAGTACGTGGAAACACCGGGGCATGCGACGGCGATCCCGCTCGCCACCGCCGACCCGCGGGTGCTGGTCGCGCGCACCTTCTCTAAGATTCACGGCATGGCAGGTATGCGTGTCGGCTACGCCGTGGGGCAGCCTGCGACTCTTCGGCGCCTGCGCCCATGGCTGGGCGGCCTGACGATGAATGTGCTCGCCGCAGCTGCGGCGCGAGCCTCGGTCGCCGATGTCGCCCACATCGACGCGCAGCGCGCCCTCAACCGCGAGGCCAAGGCGTTCACGCTCGCAGCGCTGGCGCGAGCCGGATGCAGCGCGTACACGTCCGACGCCAATTTCGTGATGGTGGACGTCGGCCGCGACTGCCGGTCGTTCGCACACGCGTGTGCATCGCGGCAGGTCCGCATTGCGCGGCCATTTCCACCGCTCGATCACCATGCCCGCATCACCGTCGGCACGCTCGACGAGATGCGACAGGCAGCTGTCGTCTTCGCAGAGGTCCTGTCTGCGCCGCCGGAGGCGACGGCGCGGTGGCCTCGGCCCGACTGGCTGAATGACCACGTCCAGGAGTGCTGACCAGAGCCTCGGGCTCTGCGCCACCTGCGCGCACGTGCGGCCGACCCCATCGGCCAAGGGCACGTTGTTCTATCGGTGCGCCCGCAGCACCGTGGATCTGCGGTACCCGAAGTATCCGAAGCTCCCGGTGCTCCGGTGCGGTGGCCATGAGCGGCGGTCAACAGGCGGGCAGCGGTGAGGCTCTCGAGATCAACGCGATCGGAACGCACACGCCAACGCCGATGAGCGTGAGGAGCAGTCGTCGCTGACCACCACGATGGCCCACGATGCCGGCAGAGCCATCAGGACCCCGGCGTTGGTGCCAGCATGTCGTGTCCAATGAACGCGACGCTGTAGAGCAGGAACGTCACGGCGGCGACGAGACCGAGCTGCGTGTGCCGACAGTACGCGCAGACAGCGAGCGCGCGTCACGCTCGCAGCGTCTTCGCGGGTGTGGACGGCGAGCCCTGCCGCGCACTCACGGTGATGTCTTCCGCCGCCGCGCCGCCGATTGCGCCTGACGTGAAAGGGCCTTCCGGGATGCCACGCCCTTCGGCTCGCGCTTCAGCGCGTGGGAGGCTGCGCGCGATCGCCGCGCGGACGGCTTCGTGCGCGTGCCGCTCTGACCAGCCCGGTACGCACGTTCGGCGCTCTTGCGCGTGCGCTCGGAAACCTCGCCCTTACCTGGCGGCTTCAGCTTGACGCCAGCCCTGCGCGCTTTGGACAGGCCGATCGCGATCGCCTGTTTGGTCGAGCGCGCGCCGTGCTTGCCCTCGCGCACGTGTTCGATCTCCTCGCGCACGAACTCGCCAGCCTGGGTCGTGGGGGCCTTGCCCTCTCGTTTTGCTTTCCGCGCGCGCTCCAAGGTCTTCTGTTCGGGCATCGCTGAACTCCTCAATCCACCTTCCACCCACGCATCTCCTGATGCACAGCTGTTGCCAGTCTACGCGCGCGTCGCGACCCTGCAGCAGGACCTCGAGCGGGATTCCCACCCGACCCGTCTCGTGGGCGTGGGAGCCCTCTGCCTTCGGATATGATCGCCGCATCATGAGCACCGCGTCCGACCCGAAGGTTTCGAAGGCTGGCCTCGAAGATGTGGTGGCGACGTCCTCGGGGATCTGTTTTATCGACGGCGACCGCGGCGTGCTCGCGTACCGCGGGTACGACATCCACGATTTGGCGACGCACGCGTGCTTCGAGGAGATCTGCTTCCTGCTCTGGCATGGGCGGCTCCCCACGCGTGCAGAGCTCGGCGAGCTGCAGTCCCAGTTCGCCGTTGCGCGTCCCCTGCCCGAAGGCGTCGTGCGCCTGCTCCGGTCGCTGCCGCGCTCCGACGGGATGGATCTGCTGCGGACACTCGCCTCCGCGCTCGCACACTACGATGCCGACGCGCCCGACAACTCGCCTGCCGCCAACTATCGCAAGGCGGTACGGCTCACGGCGCAATTGGGGAGCCTCGTCGCCACCCTCGGCCGGTTCGAGGCGGGCGGCGGACCCATCCAGCCGGACGCCGCCATGGGGTTCGCGGCGAGTTTTCTCTACATGCTCACCGGTGCCCGCCCCGACGCGCTCTCCACGCGCGCATTGGACGTGGCGCTCGTACTCCACGCCGATCACGAACTGAATGCCTCGACATTCGCAGCGCGTGTGGCCGCGGCCACGCTGACCGACGTGCATTCTGCGGTGGTCGCCGGGATCGGCACGTTGAAGGGTCCGCTGCACGGAGGCGCCAACGCGGAGGTCATGAAGATGCTGCTCGATCTGGGTGCCGATGCGACGCCTGAGAAAATCGAGAGCACGGTGCGTGGGAAGCTGGCCCGAAAGGAAAAGATCCCGGGCTTCGGCCATCGCGTCTACCACACGATGGATCCGCGCGCGGTGCACCTTCGCCAGATGTCGCGCGACCTGGGGAAGCGCATCGGCCAGCCGCAGTGGTTCGAGATGTCGGAGCGCATCGAGAGCCTCGTGAAGGCCGAGAAGAAACTGAACCCGAACGTAGACTTCTACTCAGCATCGACGTATCACGCGCTCGGCATACCCATTGCGCTCTTCACGCCGATTTTCGCGGTGAGCCGCTGCGCGGGGTGGACTGCCCACGTGCTCGAGCAGCTGTCGAACAACCGGCTGATCCGGCCACGCGCCGAGTACACCGGCCCGACCGTGCCGCAACCGTGGGTGCGGATGGAGGACAGGTAGCCGTGTCCGCCGGGACTGAAGTCCCGGCTCCACACAGACCGTCCCGGTCCACACACGGACACATTTCGGGGGCTCCGGGGGGCCCCGGCTCCACAGAGACACAGATCGGGCATCAGGGGCGAGATCCCCGCTCGGTGTGAATGGCCACACTGAAGTGGGGCCCGGCGCGTCCCGGGCCCTGCCCGGCGTCGGCCCGCCCCTCTGTCATAATGAAGGCATCTTGGATCAACAGTTCATCCGGAATTTTGCCGTCATCGCGCATATCGATCACGGAAAGTCGACGCTTGCGGATCGGTTTCTCGAGTTCACCGGGGCCCTCCAGGCCCGCGAGATGGAAGCGCAGGTGCTCGACTCGATGGATCTCGAGCGCGAGCGTGGCATCACCATCAAGGCCCACCCGGTTCGCCTGCACTACAAGGCCAGGAACGGGAGCCAGTACGTTCTCAATTTGATCGACACGCCGGGGCACGTCGATTTCTCGTACGAAGTAACCCGCTCCCTGGCCGCCTGCGAAGGTGCGCTGTTGCTCGTCGATGCCTCTCAGGGTGTGGAGGCGCAGACGCTCGCCAATGCCTACCTCGCGGTCGAGAGCGGTCTGGAGATCATCCCGGTCATCAACAAGATCGATCTGCCGGGTGCCCAGCCCGACGAGACCCGCCGCCAGATCGAGGACATCGTGGGCCTCCCGGCGGATCACGCCATTCTGGCGAGCGCGAAGGAAGGCATCGGCACCGAGGAGATCCTCGAAGCCATCGTCGAGCGCCTGCCCATCCCGAAGGGCGCTACCAGCGAGCCGCTGAAGGCGCTGATCTTCGATTCGTGGTACGACCCCTACAGGGGTGTCGTCATCGTGGTCCGGATGATCGATGGCGTCATCCGGTCGGGGATGAAGATGCGCCTCATGGCGGCCGCGCAGGAGTTTCCGGTCGAACAGGTCGGCGTGTTCCTCCCGAAGCCGCTGGTGGTGGACGAGCTCACTGCAGGCGAGGTCGGCTTCATCGTTGCGGGAATCAAGAAGGTCGACGACGCGAAGATCGGCGACACGGTGACGGAGGCGACGCGGCCCGCCGCGCAGGCCTACCCCGGGTTCAAGGAGTTGCGCCCGATGGTGTTCGCCGGCCTCTATCCGGTCGAAGGTCACCAGTACCCGGAACTGCGCGAGGCGCTGGAGAAGCTGCGCCTCAACGACGCGTCGCTGTTCTTCGAGCCGGAGACGTCCGCGGCGCTCGGCTTTGGCTTCCGCTGCGGATTCCTCGGGCTGCTGCACATGGAGATCGTGCAGGAGCGGCTCGAGCGCGAGTTCGACATGGACCTGGTCACCACGGCTCCAGGCGTGTTGTACCGGGTGACGACCACCGACGGCGTCGTGCACGAGGTCGACAGCCCCGCCAAGATGCCGGATCCCGCGAGTATCCAGACGCTGGAAGAGCCGGTGATCACGGCGATGATGCTGACTCCTTCCGAGCACGTCGGAGGAATCCTGCAGCTCTGCCAGGACAAGCGTGGGGTCCAGAAGGGCCTCGAGTACCTGGCCTCGGATCGCGTGCTCATCACCTACGAACTGCCGTTCAACGAGGTCGTGCTGGATTTCTACGATCGGCTGAAGACGCTCTCCCGCGGGTACGCCTCGCTTGACTATCACGTGACCGGGTACTGCGAATCGCCGCTCGTGCGACTCGACATCCTGGTGAACGGCGATCCCATCGATGCGCTCTCGGTCATTGTGCACCGCGACACGGCATACGAACGCGGCAAGGCGCTCGTGACGAAGATGCGGGAGCTGATCCCGCGCCAGATGTTCGACGTGGCGATCCAGGCGGCGATCGGCAGCCGCATCATCGCGCGCGAGTCGGTGAAGGCGTTGCGCAAGAACGTGCTCGCAAAATGCTACGGTGGCGACATCAGCCGGAAGCGCAAGCTCCTCGAGAAGCAGAAGGAAGGGAAGCGCCGAATGAAGCGGGTCGGCCAGGTCGACATCCCGCAGGAGGCCTTCCTCGCAGTGCTGAAAGTAGGGCAGGACTGATGGCAGCGACGCTCAAGAAATCGACAGGGCGGGAATACTTCGAGTCGATCGTGATCGCGGTGATCCTCGCGCTCTTCATTCGGACGTTCGCCGTGCAGGCGTTCAAGATTCCGACCGGCTCGATGGAGAACAACCTGCTGGTGGGCGACCATCTGCTCGTGAATAAGTTCGTGTTCGCACCGACCGCGTCCAGCCTCGAGCAGACGCTGCTGCCGATCGATCCCGTCCGCCGTGGCGACGTGGTGGTCTTCAAGTATCCCGAAGAGCCCGAGCGTGATTTCATCAAGCGCGTCGTCGGCCTGCCCGGCGAGACGCTGGAGTTGAAACGCAAGATCGTCTACATCGGTGGGAAGCCGCTGAACGAGCCGTACGTACACTTCCTGGTCCCGCCTACGCCGGAAAGCCAGGAGGTGGCGAGTTATGATGTTCGTGAACGGTACGGGCCGGTCACCGTGCCTGCCGATCACTACTTTGTAATGGGCGACAATCGCGACAACTCACAGGACAGCCGCTACTGGGGCTTTCTCCCCCGCACCTACGTCAAGGGCAAGGCTCTGATGGTCTACTGGTCGTACGAGGGGGATCGCGAGGCGTACCAGGAGGAAGGGTTTGGTGCGACGCTGCGGCATGCCGCATCGGTGATCACCCACTTCTTCACGCGCACGCGTTGGGACCGGCTGTTCCACCAGATCCGCTGATCGCATTCGACAGTGTCCGCTACGCCGTCCCGAGCGCCTGGCGGGCCTCGGCGAGCGCGACGTCCATCGCACGCGCGAGCCGCTGCACTTCGGCTTCCGCGCCAGCGGAAAATCCCGCGTCCTGCAGTGCCCCGAGGTTGATCGCCGCGTTCGAGGCCGCGCCCTTCATCCCCGCATGAAGCAACTCGAAGGCCACGCCCGTGTCACTCGCGGCCGACGGATTGCCCGAGCGCGCCACCGTGATCCCTTCGCGCACGGCCGCATGGCACGCACGCATCACGTCAATCGGTACTTCCGTGGCGCCGTGGAGCGCGGCCTGGATGGCAGCGGTGCGCACCTCCTTGTCCTGTTCGCTCGCCTTCGGCAGGCGATACGCGCGCACGACGTCGTCGTACGCGTCGCTGTCCTGGTCGACCAGGTGCGCGAGGTGGTCGCGGCTGTGCCGCAGCTCCCGGAGTACGTCGTCGAGCGCCGCGCGGTCGGCGTCCGTGCCGCTGCGCGTCCTGGGCAGCGCGGCAACCATCATGAGCAGCGAGGCGCCGAGCGCGCCCGCCAGTGCGGCCGCCGATCCGCCACCGGGCGTGGGAGCCGGGGCGGCAAACGATTCGAGCAGATCGGTGACGGATAGTTCGGTCAGCTTCGACATGGCGAGGGTCTCCTTTGAACGCAGCACGGCGAGTGCGGCACCCCGCGTCAGACGTCCGTCATGAGTCGAAAGCGTGCACAACGCGCCCGCGCTTGATGACCGTTCGGATTGCCGCGGCCCCGGGGCGTAGGAGCTCGACCGCGCAGCCGTTCACGACGACGGCATCCATCTGCTTGCCGGGTTCGAGGCTCCCGACGCGATCTTCACGGTTCACCGAGCATGCGGCGTTGATCGTGGCAGCAACGAGGGCTTCTTCGAGGGTCAGGCCCATTCCGAAGCACGCCAGCGCCATGACGAAGGGCATGGAGGGCGTGAAGCCGCCGCCAGGGTTGACGTCGGTCCCGAGCGCGACCGCTACACCTTCGTCAATCAGCATGCGCGCGGGCGCGAAGCGGCCCAGCTTCAAATAGAAGGCAGCGCCCGGCAGCAGTGTGGCGACCGTGCCGGCCCGTGCCATCGCCCGGGCGGCGTTGCGGTCGACGAAGATCAGGTGATCGGCCGATCGTGCGCCCAGCTCCGCGGCCAGCCTGGCGCCGCCACTCGGTCCGAGCTCATCGGCGTGGAGGCGCGGCTGAAGCCCGGCGGCGCGCCCCGCCACGAGGATGTCGCGCGACTCCTCGACCGTGAACACGCCATCTTCGCAGAACACGTCACACCACTCGGCCAGCCCCTCGGCGACGACGCCAGGGATCATTTCCTCGACGATCAGCCGCACGTAATCGCTTCGCCTGCCCCGGTACTCAGGCGGCATCTCGTGAGCGCCCATGAATGTCGGCACGAGATCGATTGGCCCCTCACCGGACAGCCGCCGGATTGCTCGCAGCAGCTTGAGCTCGCTCGCGGTCGTGAGGCCGTACCCGCTCTTCACCTCGCAGGTCGTCGTGCCGCACCGGAGCATCTCCGCGAGTCGCACCCGTGCGCTCGCGGCGAGCAGCTCCTCGCTGCAGTCCCGCGTCGCCCGCACGGTCTGGAGGATTCCGCCCCCTTGTGCCGCGATGCCGGCGTAGGTGGCACCCGCAAGCCGCTGACGCAGCTCGTTCCGGCGGTCGCCGGCATAGATCAGGTGGGTGTGCGCATCGACGAAGCCGGGCACGACTGTGCATCCGCGTGCATCCACGACGGTGCAAGCCGCAGCGGGCTCGACGTCGCGAGCACACGCGTCGGCCGGCCCGGCGAACACGATGACACCCTCCAGCGAGGCGACGGCGGCGTTCGCGATAGACCGCGCATTCGCCTGGTCGACCCCGCGTCTGGGCGCCGGACCGGCACAAGTGATCACCTCGAGGGCGTTGGTGACGATGCAGTCGGCGAGCATGCAGTGGCGAGCCAGGATGCCGGCCGGATCCAGTGGTGTCCGGGCGGACGACCGTGGGACGTGGCGTGATTATGCCGCTATTCGTCGAGGAGTGCGGCAAGTCGCGCGGCGAGCGTTGCAGGCGTGACGGCCGTGAATTCAACGCGCTTCGTCCGGCTGCGCTGACCGGCAGCGATGGAGATGGCGCGTCGGGGGAGGCCGAAGGCGTCGGAGAGAGCAGCGACCAGGGCCTCATTCGCCGCCCCATCGATTGGCGCCGCGGCGAGCTTCACCACCAGCTGCCCGTCACGGATGCCAACGATCGCGGTGCGACCCGCGCGTGGGGTGACGCGGAGGTGGCAGCCGGAACCGTCGGAGGTTGGGAAAAAGGGGGACACGAACAATGCACATTGCAGAGGCACAATGTAGAACACAGTGCAGCACGCGGGGCGGGCTTGACAAGCTAAGCGAGGGTCAACCGTCGCGCGTGCTGTGGCCACGCGGGTATCGCCGGCCGGCGCCGCTGCGGGTCATGCATTGGTGCATCGTGCATCGTGAATTTGTCAGGTCCCGAGCCTGACTTGTTCGAGTGTGGCTTGCAGCGCGGCAACCGCGGACGCCATACCAGCCGCCACCTGCTCGCGCCGGGTGCGCAATGCGGCAAGCTCACGCTCCATCGCCTGGAGGCTCGGCGCTGCCCCTTGCACCAGGTCGGCGGCTCGCGCCTGGGCATCCCCGATGATGCGCTGCGATTCCTGCTCGGCGGTCAGCCGGATCTCGTCTGCGAGCTTCTGCGCGGTCATCAGTGTGGCGCGGAGATTCCGCTCCTGCTCCCGACGCTCTTCAACAAGGGCCTGTGTGCGGCCGAGATCGTCTCGCAGGCGATCTGCTTCACGCAGAAGTTCCTCGTAGCTGACGGCGAACGACGCGGCGAATTCCGACACTTCCTTGCGATCGAACCCGCGTAGGGAAGTCTTGAACTGCTGCGTGGGCAAATCGAGAGGCGTGACAGTCACGGCGTGATCTCCTGCCCTGTTGCAAGCGTGCGCGGCCCGAAAATGGCGGTGCCCACACGGATCATCGTGGAGCCTTCCTGCACGGCCACCTCGAAATCGTGGCTCATGCCCATCGAGAGCTCCCGCAGGCGTTCGGGGGGCACTCCGACGGCGGCGAGCCCGTCGCGGAGCTCCCGCAGGCGCCGGAACCAGGGACGGGCGTCTTCCGGATTGTCGGCCTCAGGGGGCAGCAGCATCAGCCCCGCGAGCCGGGCGGCGCGGAGATCGGTTTCGAACAAGGATTGGACCGCTGCTTCGGGGACACCGAACTTGGTCGCCTCGCGCGCAAGGTCCACCTGCACGAGAAGCTCCGGCACGGTCCCCGCGTCCGCGGCAGCGGCATCCACGCGCCGCAGCAGCTCGACGCTGTCAATCGAGTGGATGGCGTGGAATGCAGCGGCGGCGCGTCGCGCCTTGTTGGCTTGGAGGTGGCCAATGAGATGCCAGCGAAGCGGCAGGTCGGCCGTGTCCGCGATCTTGCGCAACCCTTCCTGCACCTTGTTCTCACCGAAGTCGACCTGTCCTGCAGCCGCCGCGGCGCGCACCGCGGCGGCTGGGAACGTCTTCGACACGGCGATGAGGCGAACCGAGGCAGGATCGCGGCCCGCGCTCCGGGCCGCGGCATCCACGCGTCGGCGGACCGTCCTCAGGTTGGCAATCAGCGGCTCTGGATCGACCACTACTTCTTCATCGAGCCGATGAACTGCTTCACTTCCTCCGCGTGTGGGCCGCTCGGGTCGACGGCGAGGTAGCCTTCGAATGCGGCCAGGGCTTTCGGCATGTCGCCGATGTTCACGTACGACATTCCGAGCCGATAGTGCGCCTCGCCGTGCTTCGGGTCGGCCTTGGTGGCCGCCTCGAACTTGTCTTTGGCCTCCGCGTACTTCTGCTGGTTCCAGAGGATGACGCCCTGGTTGTAGAGGGCTCCTGCGTTGCCGCCCCCGCCCGCGGCCGCTGCGCCGGCGGCGCCGCCGGCACCCTGCGACAGCTCCGCCGCCTTGTTGCTGGCCGCGAGCGCCTCATCGAGCTTCTTCTGCATGTTGTACACGTTGGCGAGGGCATTCCACGCTTCGGCGTAATCCGGCTTGATCTCGGTGGCCTTCTTGTACGCAGTCTCCGAGTTCGCGTAGTCCTTCTTCTGGAAGTAGGCGTATCCGATGTTGTAGTAGCAGTCGTGGCAGTTCGGCGCGATCGTCGCCGCCTTCTGGAAAGCGGAGACGGCCTCATCCCAGTTCTGCGCCTTGCTGGCCGCCACACCCGCATCGAACGCGGTCTGCAGTTCCGCCAGCTTCTTCTGCTGTTCCTGCGCGGTATTGGCCGCGCCCGCGCTCAGCTGCAGGTCCAGCACTGCCGGATCGCCGAGACCCACGCGGAAGTTGTCAGCCACCGCGACCTTGCCGTCTTTCTCGGCCGACACCTTGTACTCGCCGGGGTAAAGGCCGATCTGAATGAACTCCCCCTTCTTGTTGGTCTTGACCGTGAGCTTCCGGGTGACGCCCTTTGACTCGATGAGCACCGTCGCGCCTTCGACCGGTTTGCCGGCGGTGTCGGTCACCTTGCCACGCAGTCCCCCCGTCTGAGCCGCCGCGGGTACCGCCAGCATCATCATCACGAAAAGCCCGAGCACGCCGACGCACAGGCGGCTGAGTCTCACCATGTGTGTATCCTCCGAATGAGCAGACCAAATCGTCAAAACACTCCTAGTTTACTCCCAAAAATCGCTCGTCCACGATTCCGCGCCGGCATCCGCTCAGGCGTCGGTCACGGCTCGAAGAATCGCGCGATATCGGCCCGGTCCGCCGTGACCGGCGCGCCAGGGAGCGAGTCCAGAAAGCGGCGCCCGTACCCCATCGTGCGCAGGCGGGGGTCCAGCACGGCGAGAACCCCGCGGTCGAGCCGGTGGCGGAGGAGCCGGCCCAGCCCCTGCTGCAGGGTGAGGATCGCGAGCGGCACCTGATACTCGGCGAACGGATCGCCGCCGCGCGCGTCGATCGCCTCGAGGCGTGCGGCGATGATTGGATCGCCGGGCGACGCAAACGGCAGCTTGTCCACGATCACGCAGCTCAGCGCCTCCCCCATGACATCGACCCCCTGCCAGAAGCTCGAGGTGCCGAGCAGCACGGCGTGCGGCGTCTCGCGGAAGCGCGTGAGCAGCAGCGACCGCGGCGCCGTGCCCTGCACTAGAATCGGGTACTCGAGTCCGTCCTCCACGATGGGCTGGACGAGTCGCAGCATCGCATAGCTCGTGAAGAGGACGAACGCCCGCCCCCGCGTCCGCTCGAGAATGGCCACGATCTCACGCGCCGCCGCCTCACCAAAGGCCGGCAGCTTCGGATGCGGCATGCGGCGCGGCAGGTACAGGATCGCTTGCCGCGCGTAATCGAACTCGGAAGGCAGGCGCAGCTCGCGTGCCCGGGTCACGCCAAGCCGCCCCCGCATGTATTCGAACGATCCCGCAACGCTCAGGGTGGCGGACGTCAACACGGTGGAGGCGCGCCGATCGAGCACTGACTCCCGCACCATCTGTGACACGTCGATCGGCGCCGCCCGCAGGAACACACCACGCCCGCGCACTTCGAGGAAGTAGACGTAGTCAGCGTCGGCGGCGCGCAGCAGGAAGCGGAGGTCCCCCCGCAGCTGCTTTGCGCGGCGTGCCAGTGCGAGCAGTTCCTCGGCTGGCGCACCCTGCACCATGGGCTCCCCGCCCTCACCTGACTGCTGGTGGACCAGCAGAAGCGTGCCCTCGAGGCCGTCGAGCGTCCCCACCAGGTCGGCGCCCATCTCGCCGACGGTTTCCAGGGTATCGATGGTCAGGCGAACCCGCTCTTCCCGTGTGGTGCGGGAGGCCTCGAGCGCGGTGAAGAACCGCCGGGCGTGGCGCCGCAGGTGCTCGGTGCCGTCCAGCACCGCCCCGCGCTGCGGCTGCGGCAGCACGCGCGCCGACCAGCGCTCGATGTCGCCCGCCAGATCATCCACACCCCAGCTGCTCACAGCGACCCCGAAGTACTGCGTGGCCACGTCTTCGAGCTGGTGCGCTTCGTCGAGCACGGCGTGCTGGCAATCGGGGATCACCTCGCCGTACGCGTGATGGCGTAACGCCGCGTCGGCGAACAGCAGGTGATGGTTGACGATCACCACGTCCGACTCCTCGGCGCGCTGGCGCATGCGGGTGACGAAGCACTCGTCGTAGCGCGGGCAGTCTCCTCCGAGGCAGTTCTCCGCACTCGCCGCCACATCGTTCCAGAGGGGGAGGTTCTCGGGCAGGTCCGCAATCTCGGCGCGGTCGCCCGTCTCCGTGCGTGCGGACCACGCGTCGATGATGGTGAGGAACATCCGCGCGTCGTGATCCGCCGCAAACCCGGGCAGCGACATGGCCACGCCCGACACCGCGGCCTCGTCGCGGAGAGCCTCGAAGCGGTGCAGGCAAAGGTAGTTCGCACGTCCCTTCATGCAGGTGGCCTTGAAGGGCACGCCGAGTGCCTGCTCGAGCACCGGGAGATCCTTGAAGTAGATCTGTTCCTGAAGATTCTTGGTGCCCGTCGACACGAGGACGCGCTCGCCCTTGAGAATCGCCGGCACGAGGTACGCGAGCGTCTTGCCCGTGCCCGTGCCTGCCTCGACGAGCAGCACGCCGCCCTCCGCGAGGGTAGCCGCCACCGCTGCGGCCATCTCGCGCTGACTCTCGCGCGGTTCGAAGCCGTCGATTGCCGACGCGATGGCGCCACCGGGCGCGAACGCCCGGTCAACGCTCGCGGCCAGCGATGCGACCGGTGTCCCTGGATCGGGCGTCACGGTGAAACGCGTGGGTCGCCCCCTGTGTGGAGCTACATCCGTTCCGCGTAGAGGGGAAACTTCAGGCAGAGCGCCTCGACATCCTGTTTGACTGCGGCAAGCGCGCTCTCGTCATCCACGTGCGACAACGCACGGATGATGAGCTCCCCGACCTCGTCCATCGCGGCCTCGCCCATCCCGCGCGTCGTGACCGCCGGCGTGCCGATCCGGACACCACTGGCGACCATGGGCGGGTTCTTGTCGAAGGGGATCGCGTTCTTGTTGACGGTAATCCCCGCCTTCCCGAGTGTGGCCTCGGCGACCTTCCCCGTGAAGCCGCGCGAGAATACGTCCACCAGCATCAGGTGATTGTCGGTGCCGCCGCTGACCAGGCGGAAACCGCCGCCGGCGAGCTTCGCCGCAAGCCGGCTCGCGTTGGACACGACCTCCCGTTGGTACCCGGCGAATGACGGCTCGGCCGCTTCCTTGAAGCACACTGCCTTGGCGGCCACGATGTGCACGAGAGGCCCGCCCTGCACGCCCGGAAACAGTGCGCGATCGATGTCCTTCGCATACCGCTCGCGACAGAGCACCAGCCCCGCCCGCGGACCACGCAGGGTCTTGTGTGTGGTCGTGGTCACGAAATCCGAGTACGGCACCGGGTTGGGGTGGACGCCGGCGGCGACGAGCCCCGCGATGTGCGCCATGTCGGTCATCAGCAGTGCGCCGGATTCATCGGCGACTTCACGGAACCGCTTGAAGTCGAGAAACCGCGGGTATGCACTCGCCCCGGCGATGATCAGCTTCGGCTTGTGCTCGCGGGCCAGACGCGCGAGCTCGTCATAATCGATGCGCTCATCGTCTTGCCGCACCCCGTACGGCACGATGTTGAAGTACTTACCCGAGAAGTTCAGGGGATGACCGTGCGTGAGGTGCCCGCCATGGGCGAGGTTCATCCCCAGGATGGTGTCGCCGGGCTTGAGCATCGCGACGAACACCGTCATGTTCGCCTGCGCGCCCGAGTGCGGTTGCACGTTGGCGTGCTCGGCCCCGAAGAGCGCCTTTGCGCGGGCAATCGCAAGCGATTCGACGATGTCGACCTGTTCGCAGCCGCCGTAATAGCGGCGTCCCGGGTAGCCTTCGGCGTACTTGTTGGTGAATACCGAGCCAGCCGCCTCGAGCACTGCGGTGCTGACGAAATTTTCCGAGGCGATCAGTTCCAGCCCTTCAGCCTGCCGTAAGGTTTCCTTCGCGATGGCCCGCGCAATGTCGGGATCGCTGTCGGCAAGGCTGCGCTGCATGAGGGGCGGCGTTGAGGTGGCGTGTGCGCTCATCGGGAATGCTCCGGTGTCCACCGGCCGCGGCCGGGTGCGGCGATCAGGGAGTAACGGCCCGTTCGAGCGCCGCAATCTGCTCGACGCGGCGTTGATGCCTGCCGCCCTCAAAGGGCGTGGCCAGCCACAAGGTCAGAATCTCTCGCGCGAGGTCGGCCGCCACGATGCGGGCGCCGATCGCCAGTACGTTCGCGTCGTTGTGCTGTCGTGACAGGCGCGCCGTGAACAGGTCGTTGCAGAGCGCCGCGCGAACACCGGCGACCTTGTTGGCCGCGATCTGCTCGCCCTGGCCGCTGCCGCCGAGCACCACGCCCCGTTCGGCCTCACCAGCCGCCACCGTCCGTCCGACCGCGGCGCAGATCGGCGGGTAGTCCGTGGGCGTTTCGTCGAAGGCGCCAAGGTCCACACACTCATGGCCGAGCGCGCCCAGGGCGGATTTGAGATGCTCCTTGAGCGCGAACCCCGCATGGTCTGCCCCGACGGCGATGCGCATCTCGAGCATTCTAGCAGTCCGCAGACAAGTCTGCGTGCCTCGGTCCGCAGGGCATCTTGCCGGTGGCGCGCTCTTCCGCTTCGATGATCGGATACTGCCGATTCCCGCACCGCGGTCGCCGTGCCGGTATGTACACCCCGACCACACGCACGCGCACGTGTTTGCCCCGCCGCGCCCCTCGCGATAAGCTCACGGCGGTTCCGCACATTTTCATCGATCCCGTGCCGTGTGCGGATGGGCGTGCTCATGTCCCACTCCACGGTTGCCATCGGCCCGCGCGGCGAAGAACGAATCCGGCGCGGGCACCCCTGGATCTATCGCGCCGACGTACTCGAGATCGATGCCGCGGGCGGCGACATCGTGACGGTCATCGGTCCCAGGCGGCGTCGCCTCGGCCGGGCGCTGTACAGTGACCGGTCTCAGATCGCACTCCGCCTGCTTACACGCCTCGACGTTGAGGCCGGGCCAGACTTCTGGCGCACCCGGCTGGAGGCGGCCATTCGCTTCCGTGACATGCTACGCGTGGATGCGACCGCTGTGCGGCTCGTGCATGGGGAAGCCGACCTTCTGCCATCCCTGATCGTGGATCGCTACGGTGAGTGGCTGGTGCTGCAGGCATTGTCCCAGGCCACGGACCGCCTGCTGCCCACGATTGTCGAGCTCCTTGTCGAGATTACCGGCCCCGCCGGGATCCTCGCGCGGAATGACCCGCGTGTGCGGCAGCTCGAAGGGCTCGAGCAGAAGGTGGAGGTACTCCACGGCTCGGTTCCAGAGCGCATCGAAATCACGGAGAGCGGCCTCCGGTTCGACGTGGACCCCTGGCACGGCCAGAAGACGGGACTGTTTCTCGATCAGCGCGAGAACCGCGTCGCAGCGGCGCGATACGCGAGAGGCCGGCTGCTCGACGCCTTCAGTTACAACGGCGGTTTCGCGCTCACGCTCGCGTCGCATTGCACCGAGGTGGTGGCGCTCGACATCTCGGCCGAGGCGGTATCGCGCATCGTGCGAAATGCACAGGCGAACGGCGTGCTGAACGTGACCGCGCGGGACGCGAACGTCTTCGACGAGCTGCGCCACTTCGAGCGCAGCGGGGAGCGGTTCGACACGATCGTGCTGGATCCACCGGCATTCGCGAAGAACAAGGCGTCCGTGCCGAACGCGATTGCGGGGTACAAGGACATCAACCTGCGGGCGTTGCGCATTCTGCGGCCCGGCGGTACGCTGATCACCTGTAGCTGCTCGTACAACGTAGACGAGACGTTGTTCTATGACATCCTGCGCGAGGCCGCCGCGGACGCGCACGCGGCGGTATCCGTGGTCGAGAAGCGCACGCAGGGCCGCGACCATCCGGTGCTGATGGGCGCGCCGGAAACGTACTATTTGAAGTGCGCGATTCTCAGGAAGCTGGAGTGATCGGCTCCGGCTGGAGATGAGAATGGGGCAGGATGTTCGCTGTATCGCGACGTGGAATGGACGGAGATCCATCGGGACCGCGTCGCTCGAGACGGAGGACATCATCTTCCGCGGTGAGTACCGACTGCGGATTCCCTTCAAGACGGTCACGGACCTGACCTCGGACGAAGGGCGGCTCACGGTGAAAATCGCCGAGGGCACCGCAATCTTCAACCTCGGGGTGCGGGCGCAGCAGTGGGCGGAGCGTATCCGGAACCCGAAGGGCGTACTCGACAAACTGGGCATCAAGCCCGAGATGCTCGTGTCCGTGCTGGGCGTGACCGACCAGTGGTTTCTCGATGAGCTCGCGGCGCGCGTGGAGGATTTGCGTGTCGGTAAGGTTGCGCGCAGCAGCGACGTGATCATTGCCGCGATCAACACGCCAAAGGAGCTGACGCTCTTCGAGAAGCTGCAGGCCAGCCTGAAGCAGGATGGAGCCTTCTGGGCCGTTCGGCCCAAGGGTACCCCCGCGGTTTCGGAGGCGACGGTGATGAACGCGGCGCGCGACGCAGGGTTGGTGGACGTGAAGGTGGTTCGTTTCTCCGACACCCACACCGCAGAGAAGTTCGTCAGGCCGAAGCACGCGCGTTAATCTGGGTTCCGACTGGAGTGAGCGATGAGTGCCCTTTCACCTCGGGTTGATTTCGCCGACGCGTTCCCCGCTTCGACGAAAGTGTACGTGACCGGTGAATGCGCCGGCGAGCACGTGGCCGTTCCGATGCGCGAAATCGCGCTGTCCGGCGGTGAGCCCCCGGTGCACGTGTACGACACGAGCGGACCGCAGGGCTGCGACGTACGCCAGGGCCTGCCCCCGATTCGGGCCGAGTGGATCGCACACAGAGGCCAGGTAGTGGAAACGCCGTCGTCCTACCGTCCCGTGCCGGGCGCAGCGGCCGCCCCGGAGATTCCGGCCTCGTTGAGGCGACGGGTGCTTCGTGGGACAGGCCCTGTCACCCAATTGCACTATGCACGACGAGGCGACGTGACGCCGGAAATGGCGTTCGTAGCTCGGCGAGAAGGGCTGGATGCGGAGTTCGTCCGCAGCGAGATCGCTCGCGGCCGCGCCATCCTGCCGGCGAACATCAACCACCCGGAAATCGAGCCGATGATCATCGGCCGGAACTTCCTGGTGAAGATCAACGCCAACATTGGCAACTCCGCGGTCACCTCCTCGATCGAGGAGGAAGTCGACAAGCTGCGGTGGGCAACACTCTGGGGCGCCGATACCGTGATGGATCTCTCCACGGGAAGGCACATCCACGAAACGCGCGAGTGGATCATCCGCAACTCCGCGGTGCCCATCGGTACGGTGCCGATCTACCAGGCCCTCGAGAAGGTTGGGGGGCGTCCCGAGGAACTGACCTGGGAGACCTACCGGGACACGCTGATCGAGCAGGCCGAGCAGGGAGTCGATTACTTCACGGTGCACGCCGGGGTGCTGCTGCGATACATCCCGCTCACGGCGCGGCGCCTTACCGGCATCGTCTCGCGCGGCGGCTCGATCGTGGCCAAGTGGTGCCTCGCGCACCACCGCGAGAGCTTCCTCTACACCCACTTCCGTGAGATCTGCGAGATCATGCGCGCGTACGACGTCTCCTTCTCGCTCGGCGACGGCCTGCGCCCCGGCTCGATTGCCGACGCGAACGACGAAGCGCAGTTCGCCGAGCTGCGGACGCAGGGCGAGCTGACGCGGATTGCGTGGGAGTATGACGTCCAGGTGATGAACGAGGGCCCCGGCCACGTCCCGATGCACCTGATCAAAGAGAACATGGAGAAGCAGCTCGAGTGGTGTGACGAGGCGCCGTTCTACACACTCGGTCCGCTGACGACCGATATCGCGCCGGGGTACGATCACATTACCTCCGCCGTCGGCGCGGCGATGATCGGCTGGTACGGGACGGCGATGCTCTGCTACGTCACCCCGAAGGAACACCTCGGCCTGCCGAATCGCGACGACGTGAAGGCCGGCGTCATCGCCTACAAGATCGCAGCGCACGCAGCGGACCTAGCGAAGGGACACCCGCGGGCGCAGGCGTGGGACGACGCGCTCTCGAAGGCGCGGTTCGAGTTCCGCTGGCGGGATCAGTTCAACCTCGCGCTCGATCCGGTCACCGCGCGGGCGTACCACGATGAGACGCTTCCCGCGGAAGGGGCCAAGGTTGCGCACTTCTGCTCGATGTGCGGACCGAAGTTCTGCAGCATGGAGATCACGCAGCAGGTCCGTGATTACGCCGCCTCGAGGGGCCTCGAGGCGCGAGCGGCAGTGGAAGCGGGGCTGGCCGAGAAATCCGTCGAGTTCAGGCAGGAGCGGGAGATTTACGTAGCCAGGGGCGGTCAGGATACCTAGCGCCGAGCGGGTGACGTCTCAGAAGGGGGCAGGCACGATCTGGATCACCGTGGGAAACCGTTGTGGCTGCGCATTCGGCACGGGGTTGGGGAAGCCCGCCGATCCGGCCCATGTGAAGTCTTTGACGGTGACACCCGGCGGGAACGCCATCGATTCCGGGCGGAACCGGCCGACTTCGAACATGTACGTGGCGGGCCGTTCGAATACGACTTCCCCGCGCTGCTTCAGGGCCGTGCGGTAGTAGGCGACCACCTCCGCCAGGAACGCCTGGGTGCCGAACAGGTAATATCGCTGTCCACGGCCCGCGTCGTAGGATCGGATGAACTGCGCACCAGGAAGGACAGGCAGCCCCAGCTGCTGTTCGGTCGGCGGCGCTTCCTTGCCCGGTTGCGCCAGAGCGGCGTCAGGGGCCTGGTGGGCTGGCATAGGTTCTGGCGTCTGGGGTGCCTGCCCGGCCCCGGCCGGCGTGGCTCCGAACGCGACGAGGCACGCAAGCACGAGCAGGGAGAACGTCGGTCGCATGGTCCCGATTATAGCGAGAGTTCCTCTGGGCCTCGGGCACCGCGCGCCCTGAGCATCGAACCGAAGCGGGAGCAGGTTCGAGACCTGACCTCGTCTGCAAGCCCTGGAGCCTGCTCACACTGCGATCCAAGCAACTCGGGCACGTGGATGGCATGAGTGAGCTTGTGGGTGGGAATTAACCACTGCCGCCTGGGGTTACAAATGAGGACGGGTTCGGCCTGATCGGGCGGGTGCAGGTGCGGCGACGCACGTCGGCTCGTTTCCGGTCTCCGGGTGAAACTGGTCGCTTCGGCACGGCTCCAGCCGGCACGATTAGGAGTGAGCGGCCCAGAGGAGGGCCGCATGACACAGCCATGGCGAACACATTGAAGACGACGTTGCTGCTCGGGGCGTTGAGCGCCCTCTTGTTGTTCATCGGCGAGCTGCTGGGCGGGGCGGAGGGCTTGCTGATTGCCTTCCTGTTCGCGGCGGGCACCAACTTCGTGTCGTACTTCTTTTCGGACAAGATTGTCCTGCGGATGTATCGAGCGCAGGAGGTCGGAGCGGGGCATCCGTTGTACGGCACGGTAGCGCGCCTTGCGCAGCGCGCGGGTCTCCCGATGCCCAAGGTGTACATCATCCCGGATGGCTCCCCGAACGCGTTTGCAACGGGGCGCAACCCGCAGCACGCGGCCGTGGCGGCCACCGAGGGCATCCTGCGCGCACTCGCTCCGGAAGAACTCGATGGCGTGATCGCCCACGAACTCGCGCACGTCAAGCACCGCGACATCCTCATCAGCTCGGTGGCTGCGACGATCGCGGCCGCGATCATGATGGCGGCCCGGTTTGCAATGTTCTTCGGGGGCGGCCGTGACGATCGTGAGGGTGCCAATCCAGCGACGCTGCTGCTCATGATGATTCTGGGTCCGCTGGCCGCCGGCCTGATTCAGGCCGCGATCTCACGGTCGCGCGAGTTCGCCGCGGATGCAGGAGGAGCGGCCATCGCGGGGTCGCCGCACGGGCTCGTCAGCGCGCTGCGGAAGATTGAGGCCGTGGCCCGCCGGGTGCCGCTCGATGCCAACCCGGCCACTGCGCACATGTTCATCATCAAGCCCTTCAGTGCCGGCGGCATGCTGGCGCTCTTCAGCACGCATCCGCCGACCGAACAGCGGGTCGCCGCGCTGCTCGGACGTTCCTAGTGGCCTGTATTGGCTGAATCAGTGGTGTCTTTCGAGCGGGGCATCCCGGCTGGCGGCGTTGCTCCTCCCTCGAAGCCTCCCGGTCCGCTCGGTCGTCGCGCCTTGCCATCCAGGCGCCGCGCTTCAGCCGGTACAGGCCACTAGTCGGCAGCTCATCGTCCCTGCTTTCCCGCGTGAAGCGCATCCGCGTTGTTCTCACACGCGGGCGCTCCGTGCGCCTCACGCGTCGTTCCGCACCGCAACCCGAACGCCAGCAACCGCTTGTCCCCACGGCCGCCGGGGCGGACACGCTGTGGCCCTAAACTTGCTCACGTGTAAGCGGCAGGAGGGCGCGACGTGGAAGACTTCGATATCGCCCAGAACAAAGTCGGAGAGTCAGCGCAGAGGATTGTCGACCGCGCGGTAGAGGAATCGCGACGGCGCGACCATGCAGTCCTGGGGAACGAGCACATCTTCCTGGCCTTCGCTCAGGTGGAATGGGATCTCTTTTCGCAGGTGATGCGCGATCTCGAACTCAACCCGCACGCCATCCTCCAGGCACTCGAAGAGCACCTCAACATGGTGCCGGCCTTCGCCGGCCGCGACGTGCGCGTCTCGCCGGCGGCGAAGCTGGTGTTCAAGCTGGCGCTGCACCACGCGAGCCGCGCGGGACGGCAGACGATCGAAGCCGCCGACCTCTTTTCAGCCATCTTCGAGGAGAGTCAGGGCATTCCGGTGTCGATCATCCGCCGGCACGGTGTGGAACCGGAGATGCTCGTCTCCCGGATCTCGACGCGCATGCGCGACATCGAAATTCGCGAGGAGCGGCTGAGGAAACGGTTCGAGCTGCCGCCGTTCCTCAAGCACTTCGCGACGAACCTGAACCTGCTGGCGCGACAGGACCGAACCCCGCCGGTCTTCGGCCGGGACGAGGAAATCCAGCAGGTGCTCGAGATCCTCTGCCACCGCGAGCGCGCGAATTCCGTGATGCTGATCGGCGAGCCCGGCGTGGGCAAGACGGCCATCGTGGAAGGCCTCGCGAGGCGCATCGAGTTCGAGCCCGAGACAGTGCCGGTGCGGCTGCGTGACTGTCAGGTCGTGAACCTGCAGATGAACAGCATGGTGGCGGGCACGATGCTTCGTGGCATGTTCGAGGATCGCATCCAGAACGTCATTCGCGAGCTGAAGGAGCGGCCCAACCTCCTGCTGTTCATCGACGAGGCCCACACGATGGTTGGCGCGGGGTCCGCGCTCGGTGCACCATCGGACGCGGCGAACGTGTTCAAGTCGGTGCTGGCACGCGGAGAGGTCCGGATCATCGGCGCGACCACGCTCAGCGAGTACAAGGAATATATCCAGGAAGACGAGGCGCTGGCCCGCCGCTTCCGAACGGTGCAGGTGTGCGAGCCGACGATCGAGGAGACACGCCGCATTCTGTACAACCTGCGGCCGCGGCTGGAACGGAACTACGCCGTGCGCATCCTCGACGAAGCTATCGAGACGGCGCTCGACATGTCCCCGCGATACATGCGGCACCTGCGTCTGCCGGACAAGGTCATCGGCTGGCTCGACACGGCGTCGGTTCGCGCCGAGATCGATCGTCGGTTCGAGGTTCGCACGGGCGATGTCGTCTCGGTGATCTCGCACGTGGCCGGCATTCCGGAAGACATGGTGTTCCGGGAGGTGAGCGATCGCTTCCGCGACATCGAGACGCGGCTCTCGTCCCGTGTGATCGGCCAGAAGAAGGCGTTGGCCGCCGTGGCACGACGGCTGGTCCTGAACAAGGGACCGCTCAAGGACGGGTTCGATCGTCCCGATGGCGTCCTGCTGTTCCTCGGTCCAACGGGCGTCGGCAAGACGGAGCTCGCGAAGTCGGTCGCCGAGTTCCTGTTCGGTGACGAGAAGAAGATGATCCGGGTGGACATGTCCGAGTACCAGGACGGCGGCGTCGCCGTCGACAAGCTCATTGGCATGCCGCGCGGAATCGTCGGGTCGGAGCGCGGTGGCGTACTGACGAACCAGCTGCGCGACACCCCGTATTCCGTGGTGCTTCTCGACGAGGTGGAGAAGGCGAGTCCGAACCTGCTGAACCTGTTCCTCCAGGCGTTCGACGAAGGGTGGCTGACCGACGGGCGCGGCAAGCGCGTCTATCTCAGCGACGCCATCATCATCATGACGTCGAACCTGGGCTCGCAGCACTTCCGCAAGCTGACGAGCCCTCTCGGCTTCGCCGCGGGCCAAGCGGCAGACACGGCGGCAATCGAGGGCGAGGTCATGCGGGAGCTCGAACGGCGCTTCCCGCCGGAGTTCCGTAACCGGATCGACGAGGTCGTGCTCTTTGCGCCGCTCACGAAGCCCGAGGTCCGGCAAATCGCGCAGCTCTATCTCGAGGAGGTCGCCGAGACGTTGCGGGGACGCGGCAAGTCGCTGCTGGTGGACGACGAGGCGCTCGACATGATCGTCGAACAGGGTCACAGCCTCGCCTACGGTGCGCGGTTCCTGAAGCGAGTGATCGACGAATGCGTCAAGCTGCCGATCAGCGAGCACTGGAGCATGGGGCAGCAGTTCCGCGTGCGGGTCGACGGCGAGCGCATCGTGGTGGATGAGAGCGGCCCGCGGCTCGTGACGGCGTCGCCGGATGCCGCCGCTCTGGCCTACGGGACCTAGCGCACGCCTGCCGATGCTGGCTGCGCAAACGAGTAAGGTCGGGACGGCGGTCCCGGCCTTTCGTCTGTACCGCGTCAGCCCCAGTCGAACGCGGCCTGCTCGCGCGGTGCCGGCGCGCTTGCGGGAGCCTCCTGCGGTGGGCGTTCGCTCGTGGTCACGCCGTAGCGCGCCCTGAGGGCGCGAACCATGCCCTGAACCTCGGTCGCGTAATCACGCCTGGCGTATTTCGATCCGCCCGCGTAGAGCTCGTCGTACGTCTCGCTGAGCTCCGGGTACTCGCGCCCGAGAAACTCCAGGAAGTGCGTGCGCGTGCCGCCCTGCAGGTACAGCACATTCGCGCCGACGAAGTGTGCGCCGTGATCGGCGACGGCCCGGATCGTCGTTTCGATCGAGTCGCTGCCGGCCGTTATGCCAGGCACCAGCGGAGCCATCAGGACGCCGACGTGCACCCCCGAATCCGCCAGCGCCCGCACAGCCTTCAACCGCTGCCAGGGTGACGCGGTCCCCGGCTCCAGACGGCGCCACGCATCTTCATTGACGGACGGGACACTCACATACACCGTGCACGCCGCATCTCTTGCGATGGCGGTGAACAGGTCGGCGTCGCGGACCACCATCGGTCCCTTCGTCACCAGGCCCACCGGTGTACGCGCGGCCCGCAGGGCCTCGAGCGATTGGCGCGTCAGCTTGTAGTGCCCCTCGATCGGCTGGTAGGGGTCGGTGGCCGTACCGACCGCCACCAGCTCGCGCGCCCACGCCGGCCGGCCCAGCTCGCGGCGGAGCACCTCCGGGAGGTTCGTCTTGACCAGGATGACAGTCGCGAATTCGTCGCCGGGTCCGAGCTCGAACTGCTCGTGGTAGCGCCGGGCGAAGCAGTAATGACATCCGTGCGTGCAGCCGCGGTAGGGGTTCAACGTCCATCGGAACGGCATGCCCTCCACTGGATTGAGCGCGGAACGGCAGCGCACCTCCTGGTACCTCGCATCGTCAGCGCGGCGCTGTGCCTCCGTGAGGGCATCGGCCCCGCCATCCTTCACCAGCCGCGCCACGTCGCGCGTGGTGGGATGCAGCGTCAGCGGAAAAAGCGGCGCACCCCTGTCAGGCATGAAATCCAGCACCACCGCAGCTGTTTCGCCTTTTGTTCACCACGCCATGATGTGGCCCTGAAGCCGGGTTGTCAAGCGGCCAAGCGGTCGGGGATTGGACTGACGCCTTCAGGCCGGCGGACAGCTTGGACTCCAGAGCTCGGACGCGGTGCAGGCTGCGTTGGGATTGGCCGGCGATCAGGTTGCGGTGGCGTCCCGCTCGGCAGCCTCCCGCCAGAACGCCAGGAGGTCATCGAGCGTCCGCTCGAGCGGGATGATCGGATGCCAGCCGGTGTCGCGCGTCAGGCGTTGGTGGTCGCCTATGACGACCGGCGCGTCGTGCGGGCGGTACAGGGCCGGGTCGATTTCCACGTCGACCGGCACCGCCGCACGGCGGCGCAGGCCGTCGAGCACGTCCTGCATGCGCGGCGCAGTGCCGGAACAGACGTTGTACACGACGCCCGCCGTGCCACGTTCGACGACGGCGATGTACGCCTGCACCGTGTCCCGGACGTCGGTCACATCGCGTCGGGGAGAGAGGTTGCCGACGCGCATCAACGACGGCGCGCCTCCCCGCTCGATGCGCGCGATCTGCCGCGCGAAGCTGGCGGTGGCGAATGAAGGCGCCTGACGGGGGCCGATGTGGTTGAAGGAACGGGTGACGAACACACGCTGGCCGTCGCGGGCGGCCCGCACCGCGAGTTGCTCCTGGGCAAGCTTGCTGACGGCGTACGGACTGGCTGGTGCGAGCTCGGCATCTTCTGTCAGCGGCTGTGCCGAGTCCCGGTAGACGCTTGCTGATCCAGACACCAGGATGCGTGCGTCAAGCCGGAGCTGCCGGTCGGCCTCGAGGATGTTCTCCGTGCCCATCACGTTGACCTCGAGCGTCGAGGCCGCCGCCTGCCACGATTGGCCTACGTGTGCGGCGCCGGCCAGGTGAAAGATGACAGACGGTCGGAAGTCGGCGATGGCTTGGCGGACGCCTGCGAAATCCAGCAGTTCGACGTTCCGCCACAGGACCCCGGCGGGAAGGTGGCCGAAGAAGGGCGCTGTGTCCGGGCGCGACCAGCCCTCGACGGTGGCCCCGTGGCTGCGCAGGGCATCGAGCAGGTGACTGCCGGCGAAGCCCGCGGCACCGGTCACGAGCACAGGTCCGGTCAACATCAACTGGGATTCGTGCCGTACTGCTGCTGGTAGTACGCGCGAAAGGCAGGGTCCTTGTCCTTCACGGGCCTCCACCACCACTCGTTGGCCGCGTACCACTCGATGGTCTGCTTCAGGCCGCCTTCAAAATCTGCCTGCGGAACCCAGCCCAGCGCCCGAACCCGCGAGGCATCGACGCAGTACCGTCGATCGTGGCCCTGGCGGTCGGGGACGTGCCGGATGAGGCTGTCGGAACGACCCAGAAGGGACAGGATCCGGCGTGTGATGTCGAGGTTCGCGACCTCGTTGCCGCCGCCGATGTTGTACACCTCGCCGGGCTCTCCGCGCTCGATCAGCCGATCCAGGGCGCGGCAGTGGTCGAGCACGTGCAGCCAGTCGCGGACGTTGCCGCCGTCGCCGTAGAGTGGCACCGGCAGTCCGTCAATCGCGTTCGTGATGAACAGCGGAATGAGCTTTTCGGGAAACTGGTACGGCCCGTAGTTGTTGGACGCGCGGGTGACGATCGCGGGCACGCCATACGTGGCGAAAAAGCTGTAGGCCAGGCGGTCGGCGCCGGCCTTGCTGGCCGAGTACGGATTGCGCGGCCGCAGCTCGTCGCCCTCCCGGCTTGCGCCTTCGGGCACGCTGCCGTAGACCTCGTCGGTGGAGATCTGGACGAAGCGCCGGAGCGCGGATGCTTCACGCGCGGCTTCGAGCAGCACGAAAGTGCCCATCACGTCGGTGCGAATGAAGTCGCCAGCGGCCTGTATCGAGCGATCCACGTGCGTCTCGGCCGCGAAGTGCACGACGATGGTCGACCGCGCCACGAGGGGACGCACAGCAGCGCTGTCGCAGATGTCCGCACGGACGAACGCGTGTCGCGGATGGTCCATGACGTCGTGCAGGTTCTCGAGACGGCCGGCGTATGTGAGTTTGTCGAGCGTGGTCACACGCCAGTCGCGATGAGTCGCCAGCGCGTGGCGCACGAAATTGCTACCGATGAACCCCGCCCCGCCGGTGACCAGCACGTCGATCATTGAAGCTCCTCCCGTTTCTGCGCGTCAGTACCCGCCATTGCCCGACGGTCCACCCATGGCGCCGAAGAAGTTGGCGAATGTTCCGATGCCCGCCAGCGTAAACGAGAAGTTCAGCCGCTTGTCCTTCTGCACGGGGCTGTACCCGAGCTGGCTAAAATCGTAGGTCTGGTACTCCACCGCAAACCCGCAGCACTGCGCGTTGTAGTAGACCATCATCCGCTGCTGCAGGAAGCTGCTGCGGAGCATGTCGTAGTTGAACTGGTGGATTGCCCCGTAGCGGTTCTGCTTCAGCCGCACGTTCGTGAGTCCATTGATGTAGTGATCGAGTCGATCGGGGTCGTCGAAACCCGTCAGTCCCTCGACGAACCGGCGCTGGCTCCACCCCGCGCTCGCCTGCAGCCATCCCCGCCAGTCGATCGTGCCATCGGCCGCCATCGTCCTGAAGCCGTGGAACTGCGTGTCGTACTCGGCTCGAAAGTTCGTTGTCATGTAGTCGGTCGGCAGCCCGCGGATCGCGATCGACAGCGGCGAGAACTTCGTCGGGGCGGTGCCGTTGAAGCTGGTCTGATAGTACCGGTCGTACGCCGCGGCGCGGGCATCGGTGTAATAGCTCTGCCCGATGGTCGCGTTCAGGATTTCGCGCGACTGCCCGCCACCGGCCGGCTTGCGGTACACGCGGTTCGTTACCCCATAGCCGACGCGCGTCGTGCTCCCCACGATGGTGTCGACGGCGTCGATCTGGACGATCTGGTCGAAGTTGTCGACGCCCGAGATCCGCTGAACGTTGAAGAACGGCTGAATGGAGTGTTTCAGCTTCTCTGCGTACTTGTTCCCGGGGAATGTCCAGATCCGGTTCAGCACCGGTCCGGTCACCTGCGACTGCAGTTCGTAATAGTTCCGGGAGATGCCCTGCTCGACCTGCTGGCCGAGCGGGTCGCGGCTCTCGCTCCAGTGAGTCGTGCGGAAGGCCGCGGTGGAGTTCGCCGTCAGGAATTGCCACTTCGTGAACGGAACGCGGATTCGCGGCAGGATGTCGTACCGGGTCAGGCTCTGGTCGACAAGCTCGGTCTCGGTCTTCCGCTGCACGATCAGCCGGTTGTACTCGGTATTCACCGCGAGGTACGCGAAGCTCCCGAACAGCGGCCGTTCGTTCCTGTTCACCAGCAGCCGCGGCGCCCCGCCGCGGACCGTGGAGCTCGTCGTGCCGTAGAAGTACTCGCTGCGATCGGCCGTGCCCGTGATGGTGAACTCGCGCCACGCCCCGCCGACCGACCCGCTGAAGAGGCGCTGTCGCCGCGACGCTTCGTACACGTTCTGGTGATACGTCTGCTGCACCTCGATGTCGGAGAAGTAGTCTGCGCGGAACCGTGCCCGCACCGCTCTCCCGATGCGCTGCGTGCCCGCGCCTCGCACCTCATAACTCTGGCGCTCAGGGGTTGCCGTGTCGTCGTACTGCGCCTCATGCTCCCACAGGTTGTAGAAGCGCAGGAAGCCATCGGAGCCCGGGCCGCGGACGTACCGGTATTCGGAGCCGTAGCCCTGACCCGTTTTCGAGTACCAGTCGTGCAGCAGCGTGAGGTCCTGGCTGCGGCTGATCGCCCAGAAGAACGCGTTGCTCAAAGATTGTCCCCTGATCGTCGAAGCCCCGTAGGTGGGGATCAGGAACCCTGTCGCGCGGTCGTCTTTCTGGACGGGGTAATAGAAGATCGGCATGTAGAACACGGGCACGCCCTTCACCTTGAACAGCGAGTTGGTGAGGATCGCGTAGTGCTCCAGGTTGAGTGTCACCGACTGTGACGTCAGCTCCCATCGCGGGGTCGGCTGCAGGCAGGTGGTGAAGCCGCCGCGGGTGATCTTGTATTTCTGCTCGCCGAGCTTCTGCAGCGTTTCGCCGTAGAAGTAGACGTCGGGTTCCTGGGTGCCGAACATGCTCCGGTCTTCGGCCCGGGGCTGCGCCGCCGCTTGCGCCAGCGTGGCGCTGCCGCTGGCGTTGTAGAAGGTGCCCGTCTTGGTCCGGGTGTTGAATTCCAGGCGATCGGCGGCAACCCGGCTCGTTCCCGACGTGAACACGACATTGCCGGTCGCGACGAGCCGATCCTGATCGGTGAACAGCTCGATCTCATCGGCGAAGAACGTCTCGTCGGTGCAGGTCACCTCCACCTGGCCCACGAGCTTCCAGTGCTCGGTGCCGAGGCGTTCCATTGTCCATTGCTTTGAGGTGTGAGCCTTGCAGCCGGCGAGCTCCTGCGCGGCCGCAGGCGCTACGCCGCACAATGCGAGCCAGAGAACGACCAGAATCCCAGGGGTGTGGCGCATCACGGGCACAGGCACGTGCGCAGCGGCGCGCACGCACGCGGAGCGAAGGAGCAGGTGCAGGCGGTTCGCAGAATACCATGCGTCCCGAGGCCGGCCAAGGTCGTCGGGCCTCGCTGAGGATGCCCGACGGCGCCTGCGCTTACGGGCGGTCGAGCAACCGCAGGACCTCGCCGGCCAGGTACAGCGATCCGGCAGCGGCGATACGCGCGCCCCGTGCCCATCCTGCGGCAAGCGCCTGCCGGATGTCAGGGCACACGAGGGGATCCTCGATCCCGATCGATCGGGCGGCCGCGGCAAGACTTTCAGCGTCGGCGGCCCGCGCGCCCGGGGCGGTCGTGAGGATCAGCGGTCGTGCGATCGCGGCCAGGGGCCGCAGCATGTCGGCTGCCTGCTTGTCTCGCATCGCGCCAAACACCAGGGGCAGCCCGTCGGGCCACTCCGACCTGACGTAGGCCTCGAGCGCCGCCGCACCGGCGGGGTTATGCGCGCCGTCCACCAGCACCTCGCGTCCGGCTCCCACGGTGACCAGATCGAGCCGTCCGGGCCAGCGGGCACCCCCAAGGCCGGCCGTGATTGCAGCTTCGGGCAGCGCCACGCCGCGCTCGTCCAGCAGTTCGAGCAATCGCACTGCCACCACGGCGTTCTGCGCCTGGTGGTCACCGCGCAGGGCGAGGACGGTTGGGGGGTACACACGCCGGGGCGTGGTCAGGTGCAGAATCGTCCGGCCATGCTGGCGCGCGCGGTTCACGACGCACTCGGCCGAGGTGTCGTGCAGCGGCGCGCCGCGCTCCTGGCAGACACGCCGTACGACCGCGCGCGCCGCCTCGGGCAAGCCGGCGGCGACGACTGGAACTCCAGTCTTGACGATGCCCGCCTTTTCGAAGGCGATGGCTTCGAGCGTCGTACCGAGATACTGCTCGTGGTCCAGTGCGATCGACGTGATTGCCGCGACGACGGGGTCGACGACGTTGGTGGCATCGAAGCGTCCGCCGAGCCCGACTTCGATGACGCCCACGTCCACACCTGCGCGGGCAAAGACCACAAACGCAGCGGCAGTGGTGATCTCGAAGAACGTCGGGTGCACCTCGAGCGAGCCTGCCGCACGCAGCCCATCCACGGCCGCGCGGACGGTCTCGAGCGCACCGTCGAGCATCGCCGCGTTCACCGGGGCGCCCGCCACCGCGATGCGCTCTTCCAGGTGCACGAGGTGTGGCGAGGTGTAGCGCCCAGTACGATGGCCGGCCGCCCGCAAGGCCTCGTCCACCATCGCGGCGACGGAGCCCTTCCCGTTGGTGCCGGCGATGTGCACGCAGCGGAACTGCCGCTCCGGGTGGCCAAGGGCTTCGCAGATCGCGCGGATGCCCGAGAGTCCCAGCTTGATGCCGAAGTGTTCGAGGGTGGTCAGCCAGGCGCGTGGGCCGCGCGGGGCGGACGTGCCGTTCACCGCACGCCTGCGGACTCGGCGACCGGCACCTCCGGTGTGGCGAGCTCCGGGGCGGTGCACATGAACCGCAACGCGCGCGCGAGCGTGTCCTTCAGCTCACGGCGGTCGACGACCATGTCGATCATCCCGTGATCGAGGAGAAATTCGCTGCGCTGGAAGCCCTCCGGCAGCTTCTGCCTGATGGTTTGCTCGATGACACGCGGCCCGGCGAAGCCAATCAGCGCTTTCGGTTCCGCGATGTTCAGGTCGCCCAGCATCGCGAAGCTGGCCGTGACCCCGCCGGTCGTGGGGTCTGTGAGGATCGAGATGTAAGGCAGCCTCGCGCGGTCGAGCCGCGCGAGCGCCGCGCTGATCTTGGCCATCTGCATCAGCGAGAGCGCGCCTTCCATCATGCGGGCTCCGCCGGAGCAGGAGACAATCACCACCGGCAGTCGGCGGTCAATCGCACGCTCGATCGACCGCGTGATCTTTTCGCCGACGACCACGCCCATGCTGCCGCCGATGAACGCGTACTCCATCGCCGCCACAACGCACGGCTGGCCGTCGATCTCACCCGTGGCGGAAATCACGGCGTCCTTCACGCCGGTCGCCTGCCGCGTGGACCGTAGCCGTTCCGCATACGGCTTCGTGTCCGCGAACTCCAGGGGGTCCACCGAGACCAGGCCTTCGTCGTACGCGACGAACCGGCCTCCATCCAGCAGCATGCGCAGCCGGTCGGTCGCGCCAATCCGGAAGTGGTGCCCGCACTTCGGGCAGACATGGAGGCTTGCCGCGAGATCCTTGTTGTAGATCGCCTGCGAACAGCCGGGGCACTTCACCCAGAGGCCTTCAGGAATCTTGCTGGCCTTGACGGGCGTCGATTCGATCGGCTTGCGGCTCTTCTTGAACCAGGCCATAACCGGCGAGCTTAGAAGGTTGGCGGGCTGAGGTCAAGGAATCCGGGCCGGGAGGCAGGCATTCAACCCGTGCGCGGTACGTAATACCGCGTGCCCTTGCCCATCGTGTCGATTTGCCGAACCAGGTCGTCGAGCATGTCGTCGCTCGAGGCCGGGGCAAACTGGGACGTTTCCACCACGAGCAGCGGGCTGGCGGCGTAGTGGAAGAAGAAGTGGTGGTAGGCCTCGTTCAGCTCCTGCAGGTACTGCTCGTCGGGCACGATGCGTTCGCTGTCGGCCTCCACGGCATGGTCCCGCGTGCGCTTGAGCAGCACCTCCGTGGGTGCCTGCAGGTAGATGACGAGATCGGGCGGGACCACGTCGCGCGACAGGAGATCGTAGAGCCGCTGGTAGATGAACAGCTCGTTGTCGTCGAGGTTCAAATACGCGTAGATCTTGTCCTTGTCGAACAGGTAGTCGCTGACCGTCTGCTGGCTGAAAAGATCGGCCTGCTCGAGGGCGCTCTGCTGCCGATGCCGGCTGAGGAGGTAAAAGAGCTGCGCCTGGAGTGCCGCGCCCGGCCGCTCGGCATAGAAATCGGCGAGAAACGGATTCTCGAGGTCCTCGAGGTCCAGCGTCGCGTCGAGCCGGGTGGCCAGGCGCTCGGCGAGCGCGGACTTGCCGACCCCTGTCGGCCCTTCGATCGCGATGTGCCGGAACATGAGGTCGCGCGAGTATAGTCACGCGCCCGCGCGAGCGGCAAGCCGCCGCTCAGCCACGTGCTATCATGCGGCCCCGCGGGATCGGGAACATCCCGCTGCCTCTCGCCGCCGCACGCCGCCGAGGGAATCGCGTGGCGCGCCACCCTCCGCGTGGAGACACTGACACAGCCGTGACACGCACGATTTCGCTCTCTATTCTTGCGATGGGCTTCCTCGCGTACGGGTGTGCGTCTGCACCCCCTCGCGCGACCGGACCGCCGTCCACGACGTTCGAGCAGTCGCTCGCCTGGATCATCCGGCTCGAAGACCAGCGCATCCTGCGCGACGAGGCGCCCGCTTCGCCCCCTGAGGCAGCCAGCGCCCCGCGCAATCGCCGCGGGCCCGCAGCGGGACCCGCGGCGCCGCCGGTGCCGGATCTCGTCGCCGCGCTGACACAGGGCGATCCACGAGTTCGCCGGCGCGCGGCGTTGGCGGTCGGGCGGGTCGGGTTGGTGGACGGCATCCTCCCGCTCACGCGCGTGCTGTCGACAGACGCGGATCCTGAAGTGCGGCAGATGGCGGCGTTCGCCCTCGGGCTGATTGGCCGGGAGGCAGCGACCGCGGCCCTCGTGGCCGCATTGAAGGATGCGTCGCCGCTCGTGCAGGGTCGCGCGGCCGAGGCGCTCGGAGCGATCGGGGCAAAGGCACATGCGGCGGACATCGCCGCGATGATGCGGCCGCACGTGGACGCGGGGGTGCTGCGCGCGATCACGCCCGACGAGCTCACGTACCCGCTCGCGCCCGAAGCGGAAGCCGTTCGTCTCGGGCTGTACGCGTTCGCGCGCCTGAAGGCGTACGACGCGCTTGCCTCGATCGTGCTCACTCCCGACGGGCGGCCTGTGTCCGAGTGGTGGCCGGTGGCGTACGCACTCGGACGGGCGGAGGACCCACGCGCGGCTGCCGCGCTCACGGCACTCACGCGGAGCGCCGGCATGTACAGCCGCGCGTTCGCCGCCCGGGGGCTGGGACAGGTCAAGGCATCATCGTCGGAGCCCGTGCTGCTGTCCCTCGCGGAAGACGTCGCCCGCCAGCCGCTGGTGGCGCTCGAGGCGGTCCGGGCGCTTGCGGCCCTCGAGGCGCGCGCGGCAGCCCCGGTCTTCGTCCGCGTGATGGAAGGGCCTGCCCTCGATACCGCATTCAGAACCGAGGTGATCACCGCGCTCGGACGCGTCGGATCGAGCGAACACAGCGAGCGCCTGCTGGACTTTCTCACGGATCCGGCACCGGGAGTCCGAGCCGCCGCGTTTCGCACGTTGGGGGCCATCGACCGCGAGGGCTTCCTCTCGGCGCTCTCCGGCCTCGAGCCGGATCGGCACTGGACCGTGCGGGCGGCCGTGGCGTCGACGCTCGGAACACTGGACGGGGAGCAGGCCGTGCCGCTGCTGCTGCCCTTGTTGAAGGATCAGGATCAGCGGGCGGTGCCGGCCGTGCTCGCCGCGCTCGCCGCGGTGAAGGCGCCCGAGGTCGACCGCATTCTCCTGGAGCATCTGAAGGCCGACGATCCGGTCGTGCGCGCGGCCGCGGCGTCCGCGCTTGGCGAGCTGCGGCCGGCCGGTACGGCGGACGCCCTGGCGACCGCCTATCGTACGGCCGAGCGGGACCCGACCTATGTGGCGCGCGGCGCCATCATCGGCGCGCTCGCGAAGTATGATCGCGCCGCGGCGGAGCCCACCCTCATCGCGGCACTCAAAGACAAGGACTGGGCTGTTCGCGTGCGCGCGGCGTCGCTGCTGCAGACGATCGATCCGGCGCGGGAGGCGGCGGCTACAATCCGTCCCGCTCCGACCACGGTCGACACGGCGACGATTGCGTCGAGCCCGGTCGTGTCGCCGCCGTACTCCACGCACGTCTACGTGGACACCGACAAGGGGACGATCCAGATCGAGCTCGCGGTGCTCGATGCGCCGCTGACGGCGTTCAGCTTCATCACGCTCGCCCGCAAGGGCTTCTTCGATGGGCTGAGCATTCATCGCGTTGTACCCGGATTCGTCCTGCAGGACGGCGACCCGCGCGGCGACGGCGAAGGCGGCCCGGGCTACACGCTCCGTGACGAGATCAACGAGCGTCCGTACCTGCGAGGCACAATCGGCATGGCGCTGGACTGGGAGGAGACCGGCGGCAGCCAGTACTTCATCACCTACGGCCCGCAGCCACACCTCGACGGTCGTTACACCGTCTTCGGACAGGTCATCGGCGGGATGGAGGTCGTGGAGCAGCTGCGGCCGTGGGACGTGGTGCGGCGCGTGCGCGTGTGGGACGGCGTGCGGTAGCGGCGTACAAAAAACGGGGGCGCAAACCTTCGCGCCCCACGGAGAACGGGTCTCGGTCTTACCGCTTCTTCGCGGCTGCCTTCTTCTTCCCGCCCTTGGCTGCTTTCTTGGCCATGCGAATCCCCCCTTTCATCCGTGTGGATATGCGATTGGGTCATCCGCGCCAGCGCTGGTGAGCTGCCGCCTGGCACGCGTCACGGCCGCTGCCGGATGCCCTCGCGTCGATGCCGCCTTCCCGCGAGCGGAACAAGCGGCGATTCCTGTACAAAAAGGGGGGGTGTTCGGCTGAACACCCCCTGCGGCTTACCGCTTCTTCGCGGCCTTCTTCTTGCCGCCAGCGGCCTTCTTCGCAGCTTTCTTCGCCATTTCTCCTCCAGGAGCGGTGGTTGCTCAGCGTGCCCACCGTTATTGGTTGTAACAACGGGTGGTCTGAGCGGTCCACCCTCATACAAGATGTAGATTATGGATGAGAAAAATCGTGTGTCAAGCATAAAGTGCGCGAGATTGTCAAAAAAAAGCGATCGATGTGCAATCATTTTTGCTCGTTGCTTGTCAAGTCGAGCTCTCAGAGCGGGCGCACGTCGAGACCTGCAGCCATGCGGGCCGCGCCCGCGCGTTTTCTGCGGCCGACCGTGTGGTGAAAGCCGATCAACGAGGCGTGCGAAGGGGTGCGTGCGCCTTGAGACGCGCGACTTCACGTGCGGCGAGCTGCCGCGTACGCGCGTCGGCGCCGAACACGCGGCTCGCGTTGCGATAGGACTCGATCGCGCCGGCGCGATCGTCGGACGACTCGAGCAGCGCGGCGCGTTCGACGTACGCGCGGGCGAGGAACACGGGCGGCGCGACCGGGCGCGCCGCGATGACGCGGCCGAACAGCATGATGGCCCGGTCGAATTCGGCGCGCGCACGGTGGACGCGAGCCCTGCGGAAGGCAGCGACCGGATCGCCCGGTCGTAGCGCCAGCGCACGATCGAGGGCCCGCTCCGCCTCGTCGAGCGCGCCGCGTTCGTATGCGCGCCAGCCGGCGAGCGAGAGCGCGTACGCCTGGCCGTTCACCGGATCCGCGGCGCGCCGCAGCCCTTCGCGTGCCGCGTCGGCGAGGCCGGCCGGATCGCGCCGCGGTGCTGCAGTGATGGCTGCGCGGTACGCGGCGAGCGCCTGCGACCGCCGGCCGAGCCGCGCCTCGAATCGCCCGCGCAGCAGCTGGGCGCGCGCGAGCGCGGCGTACGGTGCTGCCGGCGGATCGCGAATGATGGCGCCCACGAGATCGAGCGCCCGATCCGTTTCGTAGAGCTCGTCGAGCCGCTCGGCCGCGCCGAGGCGTGCGCGCGCCGCGGCGAGTGGCGCCGCATGCACCCGCCCGGCGTCGGCCGCCGCCAGCAGTTCCTGCCACGTGGCGAGGCTCGCCGATGGATCGTGGAAGTGCTGCTCCTCGACTTCAGCGATTCGTTGCGGGAAGAGCGGATTGCGCGGGTAGCGGGCGTGCAGCCCCTGCAGCACCGCTAGGCCGCGCTGCGGCTGCTCCTCGTACCAGAAGTAGATCCAGTGCAGCTGGTAGTCGGCCTCGCCGCGAAGCAGCGTGCCGTGTTTGCGCGCAAACAGCATGTCGCGCAACCCGCCGACGCGGTCGCCGCCGGGCAGCAGCAGCAGGAAGCGAAGGAACTTGGCGGCCGCGGGCGCAACATCGGCGTAGTACTTGTAGAGACCGATCCCGAAGCGCGCGTCGTGGAGGGACGGGTCCAGCGCGAGCGCCTGCTCGAGCGCCCACTTGATCCGCTTGCCGTCTCGAGCGGCCGCGACCCGTTCGGCTCGGAGCACCTTCCACTGCACGCGGGCGCCGTAGGCCGCTCCCAGATAGAACCACGCTTCCGCGCGCTGCGGTTCGCTCATCGTCCACGCGTCAGCAGCCGCGATTGCCGCCTCGACCCTCCGTTCGAACTCCGCATCGAGCGCCGTGCTCTCGTCATCGAGCTGGATCTGCCACCAGAGCGCACTGACGTGCAGGAGCTGGCACGCCACCGGCGGCGCCGGGCCGCAGACGCGTGCTGTGGCCGCGGCCGCAGTGTCGAACGCGGCGTCGAGGATGAGGTCGTAGACCGCGGCAAGGCGGGCGGCTTCGGTGAGCGGTGCCGAGGAGGTGGCGGCTCCACCGTTGAGCATCGCAAGCGCCGCGAGCACCAGCCCCGCGCGCCCGAGTGTCACACCACGCTCGTCCGCAGCCGTTGCTTGTCGGCGTGGCGCGCGAGGGCGAGCCGGATGAGGCGATCGAGCAGCGCCGGATATTCGAGCCCGCTGGCGGCCCACAGCTTCGCAAACATGCTGATGGTCGTGAACCCTGGGATGGTGTTCAGCTCGTTGACGAACAGCTGTCCGGTGCGCCGCGACAGCAGGAAGTCCACCCGCGCCATCCCGGCGGCATCGATGGCGCGGAACGCCTCGACCGCCATGTGGCGGATCGTGTCCAGCTGTTCGCCAGGGAGCGGCGCAGGGATGACGATTGCCGACTGGTCGTCCAGGTACTTCGCCTCGTAGTCGTAGAACTCACGATTCGGCACGATCTCACCTGGCACGGAGGCCTCGGGATCCTCGTTGCCAAGCACCGCGCACTCGATCTCCCGGGCCTCCGGTACCGCCTGCTCGACGAGCACCTTGCGATCGAACTCGAACGCGAGATCGATCCCTTGGACCAGCGCGTCCCGGTCGGCGGCTTTCGAGATGCCGACGCTCGAGCCGAGATTGGCGGGCTTGACGAAAAGCGGATAGCCAAAGGTCGCGGCGCAGCCCCTGGCGATGGCGTCGCGCTCCCGGTCCCATTCATGGCGCAGCACCACCCGCCCGGGGCTGACCGGCAAACCGGCCGCGGCGAAGACAACTTTCATGACGGCCTTGTCCATGCCGACCGCCGAGGCCAGCACGCCGGGGCCGACGTAGGGGAGATTCGCGAGCTCCAGCAGCCCCTGCACCGTGCCGTCCTCCCCGAGCGGCCCGTGCAGCACGGGAAATACGACGTCGAGACTGAGGCCGGTGACGTAGGCGTTCTTCCCCTCGTCGGACCGGCTGCGCTCGATGGTCAGCAACGGCTCGTCGGCCGGGTACGCCACCATGTGGGTCTGGCGGCCGCCGCGCGCCGGGTGGGAGGACTGGATGCGCGCCTGCTCGATCACCTCCGAGGCGGCGAGCGCTGTCGGCGGGCGATCCGCGATGAGCCAGCGCCCGTCCTTCTCGATGCGAATGGGAATGGGCTCGAACCGACCGCGGTCGAGGTACTTGAAGATCGAGGCGGCCGATGCGATCGAGACCTCGTGCTCACCCGAGCGGCCGCCGTAGATGATGCCGATGCGAAGTTTCTTCACGCCGGACGTGGCCTCCCGGCCGCAGAATGCAGACGCGCACCTCGCGCCAGGCGCGTTCAGGTGCGGGCGCTGCTGGGTGGCCCCACTAATATACCTGCTTAGCTGCCGCGTTCCGCGTGCGCCGGCCCTGATTATGTCGTTCGCCTTCCAGTTGCTCCACACCGACGGCCGCGCACGCCGCGGCACGCTGCACACACCCCATGGCGTGGTGCAGACTCCCGTGTTCATGCCGGTCGGCACGCAAGGTGCGGTCAAGGCCCTTACGCATGCGCAGCTGGAAGAGGCGGGCGCCGAGATCATTCTCGGCAACACCTACCACCTGCATCTGCGCCCCGGCGATCCGCTCATAGCCCGCCGCGGCGGGCTGCACCGTTTTACGGGGTGGACGCGCCCGATTCTGACCGACAGCGGCGGCTACCAGGTGTTCAGCCTGAGCGGCCGTCGCAAGCTCGCGGAAGAGGGCGTCACGTTCCGCTCGCATCTGGATGGCAGCGTGCACGTCCTGTCGCCCGAGCGTGTGGTGGACATCCAGGCGCGGCTCGGGTCGGACATCGCGATGACCTTCGACGAGTGTTTAACCTACCCGGCGGCGCACGCGGACGCGGAGGTCTCGATGACGCGCACGCTGCGGTGGGCGCGCCGCGCCCGGGACCGGTTCCTCGCAGTACGGGACGGGGCCGACGACGAGGTGGCCGTCACGAACACCGGGCAGGCGCAGTTTGGCATCGTGCAGGGCAGTGTGTACCCGGACCTGCGCGAGCGTAGCGTCGAGGGCACCCTCGCGTTCGGGTTCGAGGCGTACGCCATCGGCGGCCTGAGCGTCGGCGAGCCCGTCGATCTCATGTACGACATCACGCAGGGCGTGTGCGCCCAGCTGCCCGCGGACCGCCCGCGGTATCTGATGGGCACTGGCACGCCGCTCGACCTGGTCGAGTGCGTGGCACGCGGAATAGACATGTTCGACTGCGTGATGCCGACCCGGAACGCCCGCAACGGCCAGCTCTTCACCCGTACCGGCCGGATCAACATCAAGAACGCGGCCTGGGCAGAGGACGAACGGCCCGCGGACGAGGTATGCCGGTGCTACACGTGCCGCACGTGTTCGCGGGCCTATCTGCGGCACCTGTACATGGCCGGGGAGATGACGGGGGCCACGCTGAACACGCTGCACAATGTCCAGTTTTACCTTGACACTATGCAATCGATCAGGGACGCTATTGAATTCGGTCGCTTCGAAGTATTCAGACAAGAGTTTCACCAGGCCTGGTCCCGCCGATCGTCACGTTCATGACATTCGTGCTCCCGTTCGACGCACGCCTCGTGCTGGCCATGGGTGCGCCCCCGGAAGGTGGCGTGAGCCCGCTGGTTCAGCTGTTGCCGTTCGCGTTGATCCTGGCCATCTTCTACCTGGTCATCCTGCTCCCGATGCGCCGGCGACAGAAGAAGGTGCAGGAGTTCCTCGCCGCGCTGAAGGTCGGGGACAAGGTGGTCACCACGGGTGGGCTCTATGGTGTCGTGACCAAGCTGGGTGACAAGGCGCTCCAGATCCAGATTGCCGACCGCGTGCGCGTCGAGGTGTCGCGCGGCGCCGTTGTCGGCTACCAAGGCCAGGACCCAGTGGTCCCGGAGAGTACGACCACGTAAGCACGAAGGCTGAACGTGTGGGCGACCTGCCGGCGGGCAGGACGGTGGTGCCCCGTTCATCCGAAGAGAAGAGGCATGGCGAAGAACCTGCGTTGGAGGCTCCTCGCGATCGCTGCGGTGATCGCGCTCGGGGTCTGGATGATCTACCCGGTCCACGAAAAAGTCCGGCTCGGCCTCGACCTCAAGGGGGGAGTGCACCTGGTGCTCCGGGTGCAGACCGACGAGGCGCTGCGCGTCGAGAGCGAGGCGTCCATGGAGCGCTTGCGGAGCGAACTGGCCAAGGCCGGCGCGACGGGTGTGACGGCCACCGTCGTGAGCCCCACGGTTTTCGAGCTCCGGGGCGTGCCGGATGCGCAGTCAGCGCTCCTGGGCCAGCTCGCCACCGAAATCGAGCACACGTACAACCGTGAGTCCGGCGCGGGCGGCACCTATCGGTTCGTCATGAAGCCGAACATCGCGGTGCAGATGGCCGACGACACCGTCGCGCAGGCGATCCGCACGATCGAGAACCGTGTGAACGAGCTCGGCGTCGCCGAGCCCGTGGTGGCGCGACATGGCGGCAGGGATCAGATCCTCGTGCAGCTCCCGGGCGTCACCGACGTTGCGCGGGCGAAGGAGATCATCCGCTCGACCGCCTTGCTCGAGCTGAAGCTGGTCGAGCAGGGCCCCGCCGATACCAAGGAGGCGTTGCTCCAGGCCACCAACGGCGCGGAGCCTCCCGGGCAGGAGGTCGTCTCCGGGATCGGCGACGCCGCGGCGCCCGGCCAGCGGCCCTCGACGATGTACTACCTCGTGCAGAAGACGCCGGTTATCACAGGCCGCGATCTGCGGACGGCCCGCCCCACTCTTGACGAGTACAACAAGCCGGCGGTCAGCTTCTCCCTGAAGCAGGACGGAGCCGTGAAGTTCGGGAACGCGACGAGCGCGAACATCGGACGCCGCCTCGCGATCATCCTGGACAAGCGGGTGCACTCGGCGCCCGTCATCGAGGGCCGCATTACCGATGAGGGGCGTATCTCCGGCAGCTTCACGCAGCAGGAGGCGGGCGACCTGTCCCTGACCCTGCGATCGGGCGCGCTGCCGGCGTCACTCACCTACCTGGAGGAGCGTACGGTTGGGCCGAGCCTTGGCCGCGACTCCATCCGGGCTGGGCTTCTAGCGTCGCTGGTGGGCCTGAGCCTCGTGGTCGTGTTCATGCTGGTCTTCTACAAGCTGTCGGGCATCAATGCGATCGTCGCCATGGCCATCAATCTTCTCGTGCTGCTGGCGTTGATGGCGTATTTCGGGGCGACCATGACCCTACCCGGCATTGCCGGCTTCATTCTGACGATCGGCATGGGAGTGGATTCCAACGTGCTGATCTTCGAGCGGATCAAGGAAGAGCTGTCCGCGCAGAAGGGCGTGAAGGCGGCCGTCGCCGCCGGGTTCGATCGGGTGTTTCTCACGATCCTCGACACGCACGTCTCGTCTCTCATCGCAGCGGCGTTCCTCTTCCAGTTCGGGACGGGACCCATCCGGGGATTCGCGGTGACGCTCAGCATCGGACTGCTCACCAACGTGTTCACGTCCGTGTTCGTCTCGCGCACGCTCTTTGAGCTGGCGCTTGCGCGGCGGCGAGCCGGTTCGCTGAGCATCTAGACGGGCACAGAGGCATCGGTCCATGCAGATCTTCAAGAACGCCAACTACGACTTCATCCGATGGCGGTGGCACGCGCTGCTGCTCTCATCCGTGGTCATCATCGGGGGCCTGACGTTCACGCTCGCCCGGAACGGCATACCGCTGGGGATCGACTTCACCGGCGGAACGATTGTGGTGCTCCGGTTCCAGCAGCCCGTCAGCGACGCGGCGGTGCGGACTGCGCTCGACGTGCTCCCCGGCGAGAAGGTTGTCCAGCAGTACGGTGACGCTGGCCGGCACGAGATCCTGATTCGGTTCCCCCAGACGCACAGCCAGGAGCAGGGGTTCGGGCTCGAAGCCAGCTCGCAGCAGGCGATCGCGGCGATTGAAAAGGCGAACATCGGCAAGTTCGACGTGCTCAGCACCGAGGTCGTCGGCCCCGTCGTCGGAAAGGACCTGCAGCGAAAGGGCATCTACGCGACGCTGGCCTCCATCCTCGGCATCAGCCTGTACATCGCGCTGCGGTTCCGGCTGATCTTCGCGGTAGGCGCCCTCGTCGCCACGTTGCACGACATCTTCGTGGTCCTGGCGATGATGTCCTTTGCGGGCTACGAGCTCTCGTTGAACGTCGTCGCAGCGATCCTGACGATTGCCGGATATTCGGTGAACGACACGATCGTCATCTTCGACCGCGTGCGCGAGAACATGCGCTCCATGCGGCGTGAGCCGCTCGACAAGATCGTGAATACCAGCGTCAACCAGACCCTCGGGCGGACGCTCCTCACGGCCGGCACAACCTTGTTCGCCGTGCTCGCGCTGTACCTGTTTGGCGGTGACGTGCTGCGCGGATTCGCGTTTGCCATGCTGGTGGGTGTCATCACCGGGACGTACTCGACGGTCTTCATCGCGGCCGTCATCGCGATCATCCTGAGCCGCCGTGAGTTCAGCCGACGGGCGGCCGTCGCGCAGGCCCCAGGCGCCAACCGTCAGGCGCCGGCCACGTCCGAGGGGCCGCGCAAGCCGGGACGCAACGTGCGGGTCTCCTGACCGCTTCATCGCACCGGCCGGCCACGAGTGCCGGCCGGTCGTGCCCGCCACCGGATCCCCGGCGCAACACGCCGTGATTCTGCTCGAAGCCGTGCTGCTCGGTGTCATCCAGGGACTCACGGAGTTCCTGCCGGTGTCGAGCTCCGCCCATCTGATTCTCGCGAAGGCATTCTTCGGCTGGGATGCCGAGAGGTTCGGGCTCGCCTTCGACGTAGCCTGCCACCTCGGAACACTGCTCGCTGTGCTCGTCTTCTTTCGGCAGGACCTGTTGCGCATGGCGTTCGCGGCGCCGCGCGTGCTCTCGCAGCAGCAGGACGAGCCTGCCCGCATGGCGTGGCTGATCGCGGTTGGCACGATCCCGGTCGTCATCGTCGGCCTGCTCCTCAGGAACGTGGAGGACGCGCTCCGGAGGCCGGTTGTCGCGGGTGTCACGTTGTTGGTCGGCGGGGTGCTGTTGTTGTTGGCAGAGCGGGCGTCCAGACGGGTGCGGCAGGCTGAGGATCTCGGGGCGGGTGAGGCTTTCGCGCTGGGGTGGGCCCAATCCGCGGCGCTCGTCCCCGGCGTGTCGCGCTCGGGCGCGACGATCACACTCGCGTTGTTCCTCGGTCTCCGGCGAGACGCGGCGGCGCGCTTCTCATTCCTGCTCGGCGTGCCGGCCATTGCCGCGGCCGCTGCTCACGAGGCGCTGAAGCTCATGCGCGAGCCACCAGGAGACGGGACGGCTCGGCTGTTCCTGGTCGGCATCGCCGTATCGGCGATCGTGGGGTACATCACGATCAAGTACTTCCTGCGCTACCTGGCGACGCACTCGCTCTCGGTGTTCGCGTGGTACCGAATCGCGCTGTCTGTCGCCGTAGCCGTGTGGCTCCTGACGGGAATCGGCTGAGCGGCGTGATGGTGTCCTGGCTGCGCCGCCGTTTCATCACGGGATTCTTCGTCACCGTCCCGCTCATCATCAGCGTGGCGGCCCTCGTCTGGATCTTCCGCGTCATCGACGGCACCACGGAGCCGCTGATTTCGCAGTGGACGGGGCGCGTGGTGCCTGGCCTGGGTCTGGCGATCACGGGGTTGCTCGTGCTGCTCGTCGGCGTTGCGGCCACGAACATGGTCGGCAAGCGCGTGCTCCGGCGGGCCGAGGCCGGGCTGCTGCACATCCCGCTGTTCAAGACCGTGTATGCGCCCGTGAAGCAGCTGGTGGCCGCCTTTTCGCCTGATAACGAGTACGGGTTCAAGCGGGTCGTGCTCGTGCAGGAACCGGGGCGCGGCTACGTCCTCGGGTTTCTCACACGCGAGTTCACGCTGCAGCGCGTCGATGGCGTCGAGACGCTACTGGCGGTGTACATCCCGACCAATCACCTGTATCTGGGGGACATCGTCGTCTATCCGCGCGAGCGTGTGCTGTTTCCGGAGCTCACCGTGGAGGATGGCGTGCGCATTTTCCTTACGGGTGGCATGGCGCTGCCGCTGCATGTCGCTGCGCAACACAGCACGGCCGGCCCACCCGCCGGACCCACGCACGCCGGCACACCTCTCGTTGAGCCCGCGCCTGGCGGCGGCGAGGTGGCTGGACAGGTGAGCAGCGCCGCGGCCGCCGACGAGGGACCGGGCAGCAGCGGATCGCAGCCCCGTTGATTCGCATATAATTCGCGGGTTTGGGCCCGTGCAATCTGCTATGCCTGGGGGACGGCCGCATATCCCGTCTTCATTCCATCCCGGAGACCGTCCGCATGTCATCGACGAAGCTGTTCAACGTGATGGGGCGCACGCTCGCCTGCCTGGCGCTGCTGTTCGCCCTCGCCGTCGTCGCAGAGCCGGTGCGCGCCGCGCAGCCGGAGACCGCTCATCCCGCCGCGCCGACCGAATCGGCCGCCGATGGTCAGGCCCACCGGCCAGGCGGCGAGGTCAACATCCAGCTCCCCGATTTGTCGCAGGGCGAGTTCCTCGGTATCGACGGCCATCAGATCCTGATGTCGGGCCTGTTCGTGTGCGTCCTTGGACTGCTCTTCGGCGCGTGGACCTACGCCGGCGTCAAGCGGCTGCCGGTGCACCCGTCGATGGCCGAGATCTCCGACCTGATTTATGAGACCTGCAAGGCCTACATGGTGCAGCAGGGCAAGCTGCTGCTCGTGCTCGAGCTCTTCATCGGAACGATCATCGTCGCCTACTTCTGGATGATCGGGTTCGAGGCGTACAAGATCGCGATCATTCTGATCTTTTCCCTCATCGGCATGGCGGGGAGCTACGGCGTCGCGTGGTTCGGCATCCGTATCAACACGCTGGCGAACTCGCGCACGGCGTTCGCGAGCCTCAGCGGCAGGGCGTGGCCGGTTTGCGACATTCCGCTGCGCGCGGGCATGAGCGTGGGAATGATGCTCATCTCGGTCGAGCTCCTGTTCATGCTCGCCATTCTGCTGTTCATTCCTGGTGAGTACGCGGGTCCGTGCTTCCTCGGGTTTGCCATCGGCGAATCGCTCGGTGCGGCGGCCCTGCGGATCGCGGGAGGCATCTTCACGAAGATTGCCGACATCGGCTCGGACCTGATGAAGGTCGTGTTCAAGATCAAGGAAGACGATGCGCGGAACCCGGGCGTGATAGCGGACTGCACGGGTGACAACGCGGGCGACTCGGTCGGCCCGACCGCCGACGGCTTCGAGACGTACGGCGTCACCGGTGTCGCGCTCATTTCGTTCATCGTGCTGGCCGTGCCCGAGCCGCTCATCCAGGTGAAGCTCCTCGTCTGGATGTTCATGCTCCGCGCGGTGATGGTGGTGGCCTCCGGCGCGTCGTATCTCGGCACGAACGCGGTCAGCCGCGCGCGTTACGGTTCGGTCGCGCGCATGCACTTCGAGGCGCCGCTCACGCTGCTCGTGTGGGTCACTTCGATCGTCTCGGTAGTGCTCACGTACCTCCTGTCGCTGCTGCTGATCCCCGATCTGGGCGGGAACAGCTCACTCTGGTGGCAGCTGTCCACCGTGGTGACCTGCGGCACCCTGGCGGGCGCGATCATCCCCGAACTGGTCAAGGTGTTCACGTCGACGCAGTCGGCCCACGTACGGGAGGTGGTCACCTCCTCGCGAGAGGGCGGCGCGTCGCTGAACATCCTGTCCGGGTTCGTGAGCGGCAACTTCAGCGCCTACTGGCTCGGGCTCACCATCATGGGCCTGATGGCCATCGCGTACGGGGTGAGCACCCTCGGGCTGACGAGCACGCACGGCGCCGACGGCCGGCCGATCATGCTGGCTCCCGCGATTTTCGCGTTCGGCCTCGTGGCGTTCGGTTTCCTCGGCATGGGGCCGGTCACGATTGCGGTCGACTCCTACGGTCCTGTGACGGATAACGCCCAGTCTGTGTACGAACTGTCCACCATTGAGCAATTGCCGGGGATTGCCCAGGACCTCAAGCGCGACTACGGCTTCGACGTGAACTTCGCCGCGGCGAAGGATCTGCTGGAGGAGAACGACGGGGCGGGCAACACGTTCAAGGCGACCGCCAAGCCGGTGCTCATCGGCACGGCTGTGGTGGGTGCCACGACGATGATCTTCTCGATCATCATGGCACTGACGCAGGGACTGACCACCGGCATCAACAATCTCTCGATTCTCCACCCGCCGTTTCTGCTGGGGCTCATCACCGGCGGGGCGATGATTTACTGGTTCACGGGCGCCTCGACGCAGGCGGTGACCACCGGGGCCTACCGTGCGGTCGAGTTCATCAAACGGAATATCCGCCTCGAGGACACCACGAAAGCTTCCGTCGAGGACAGCCGCAAGGTGGTCGCGATCTGCACGCAATACGCGCAGAAGGGCATGTTCAACATCTTCCTGGCGGTGTTCTTCTCCACGCTGGCGTTCGCGTTCGTGGAGCCGTTCTTCTTCATCGGGTACCTGGTTTCGATCGCGCTCTTCGGCCTGTTTCAGGCAATTTTCATGGCGAACGCCGGCGGCGCCTGGGACAACGCGAAGAAGATCGTGGAAACCGAGCTGAAGATGAAAGGCACACCGCTGCACGACGCTTCAATTGTCGGCGACACGGTGGGCGACCCCTTCAAGGACACCTCGTCGGTGGCCCTGAACCCGGTGATCAAGTTCACAACCCTGTTCGGGCTTTTGGCCGTCGAGCTCGGGGTCTTCCTGAGCGGGTCGCAGGGGGCTACGCTGACCCATGTGCTCGCGGTCGTGTTCTTGCTGATAGGGATGACGTTCGTCTGGCGCTCGTTCTATGCGATGCGCATCACGGATGCGCCCGAAAGTGCCTCAGCGCGCGATTGACTTGACCCGAGGCGGTCGATACAATCGCCCGGCTTTGGGGGCGCGCCGCAGGGTGAGCGGACGGAAGCGGCTGCAGCCGCCAGGGGTGGGCCGCTTTCGCTTGGGCGGTGTCTAAGCCCAGTAACCGGCGCGACTCTTGCGGACCGCCGGCATTGGACCGCGGGTTGCTGGACCGCGAGTTGCTGGACCGCACGTAGCTGACACGGATGAGTCCGTGTCTCCGTTATCGGCCGCTGTCGGCCAGGTCGTTAGGTCTGAGGAGGGATAGTCCCCGTGCCACGCGATCTGTTCAATGATGTCGTCGATCCCCAAATCCGGGTCGGCGGGCAGAAGTGGTACACGGTACCCCTGTCGATTGTCGTCCACACGGTCGTCATCGCCGCGATCATCATCATTCCCCTGATGGCGACCGACATGATGCCCGAGGTGCCGTCGATGATGGCCTTCGTTGCCGCGCCACCCCCGCCCCCGCCGCCCCCCCCACCGCCTCCCCCCCCGGCGGCCGCTCAACCAGTGAAGCCGATCGTCCAGGCGAACCCGAACGCCGCACCGATCGAGGCGCCGAAGGAGATTCGTAAGGAGTCCGGTATCGATGCCGGGATGGACATGGGGGTGGCCGGAGGCGTCGAGGGCGGCGTTCCTGGCGGTGTCATGGGGGGCGTTGTCGGCGGTCTGCCGGAAGCCCCGCCGCCACCACCGCCGCCTGCCGCGCCGGTGCGCGTCGGCGGCAACATCAAGGCGCCCGTGAAGACGAAGGACGTGCGTCCCGTCTACCCGGCCATCGCGCAGTCGGCGCGCGTCCAGGGGATCGTCATCATCGAGGCGACGATCGGTCCGAACGGGAGGGTCGCCGACGCGAAGGTGCTCCGGTCCATCCCGTTGCTCGACAACGCGGCGCTCGACGCCGTGCGGCAGTGGGTGTTCACCCCGACGCTGCTCAACGGCGTCCCCGTACCGGTCATCATGACCGTCACCGTTCAGTTCACGTTGCAGTAGGCACGAGAGATCCGTAACTCACTCCGGAGGATAGAACGATGGGCGAAGGCGGTCTGAATCTTATTGAAATGTGGAACCAGATGACCTGGGTGGGCAAGGCCGTCGCGTTGGTCCTGTTCATCATGTCGATGTGGTCGATCGGCGTGGCCATGGAGCGCATCTACACCTTCTCGCAGGCGCGCAAGCAGTCGAAACTCTTCGCGCCGCAGGTGGCCAAGCACCTCAAGGATGGCCGTCTGAAGGACGCCATCGCGTTGTCGGCATCGAAAAACTTCCGCTACAGTCACCTCGCGAAGGTGGTCCTCGCGGGCCTCCAGGAGTACCAGTTCCAACAGGAGTCGGGCGGTGGCCTGAGCCGTGACGACTTGGTCGACTCGGTGCGCCGTTCGATTCAGCGGGCGACGGCGCTCACCCAGTCGGACCTGAAGAAGGGCGTCAACTCGCTCGCGACCATCGGCACGACGGCTCCGTTCGTCGGACTGCTCGGCACGGTGGTCGGTGTCATCAACGCGTTCGTCGGCATCGCGGCCACCGGCTCGGGGGGCATCGGCGCGGTGTCGGCCGGTATCGCCGAGGCGCTCGTCGAGACTGCCCTTGGCCTGCTGGTGGCGATCCCGGCTGTGTGGTTCTACAACTACCTCACCGGCCGCCTCGATTACTTCAATGTCGAGATGGACAACTCGTCGTCAGAGCTGGTGGATTACTTCATCAAGAAGACCGCGTAACTGGGGCGACACCGGGCCGGCGATGCGTCGCCGGTCCGATTTCAACGTGGGAGTAACGCGCCATGGCAATGCAACTGGGCGGCAAGGGCGGGGTCAAATCCGACATCAACGTCACGCCGCTTGTCGACGTCATGCTGGTCCTGCTCATCATCATGATGATCATCGCGCCGATGCTCCAGAAGGGCGTTGACGTGAAGCTGCCGACGGCCGCCAACACGCAGGACAAGCCCGAGACGCAGGAACAGACCGTCGTGGCAGTCAGCGCCGACGGGCGGATGCACCTGAACCAGGTCGCTGTGCCCGACAACGACATGCCTGGGCGCCTCAACGATGCCCTGGAGACGAAGAAGGAAAAGATCGTATACCTCAAGGCGGATCAGGACGCGCCGTATGGTCGCGTGATGGCCGCGTTCGACGCCCTGCGGAAGGCGAACGTCGAGAACATCGGCCTGATTGCCGAGCGCAAGGCGCAGCAGGGCGCACCAGCCCAGGGAGGCAAGTAATGGCCGCCCACGTACACCATGGTGCAGAAACGGTCGTCAAGGGAGAGGCGCCGAAAGTCTCCGCCGACATGAACGTCACCCCCCTTATCGACGTGCTGCTCGTGCTGCTCGTCATCTTCATGGCTGCGCTCCCGTTGACGCAGAAGGGCGTCGACATCAATCTTCCAGCGGAAACATCCGCGGCGCCGCCGGAAGAATCGATAAGCCAGATCGTGCTCGAATTCACGGCCGACCGCCGCATCAGCATCAACAAGCAGGATGTGACGCTGACCGACCTCGAGAATCGGTTGCGCACCGTGTTCGAACAGCGCAAGGACAAGACGATGTTCATCGCTGGCGCACCGTCGCTTCGGTATGGCGAGATCGTCGACGTGATTGACGCCGCGAAGGGCGCTGGAGTGGAGAAGGTCGGCATCGTCACCGAAGGCATGCGGGCCGAAGCACAGGGCGGCGGCGGTGCGCCACAGGGCGGCGGTGCGGCACCTCCGGGTAACTGAGGCGACCGCAAATTCCAGGCGCCTGGCCACTCCGCGGCTCCGTGGGGTGGCCATTTTTCTTGTACGCGTACCTCCTCCGCCAGTGGCACTCGGGTCGCACGCACGCATGCCGTCCAGCGGTGTCATGACGAGCCTGTTATGCTGACACCCTCACGCGTGCCGCAGTGATTGTCCAGGTGCGCCGATCTCTTCGGACATTCCGACAATGAGTACCTGTCCCCAGTGCGGCGCGACCTACCCGCCGCAGGTTTCCATCTGCATTGCCGATGGGATGGTGCTCGTCACGCAGGAACCCACCAGGGATCCGATGGTAGGCACCGTCATTGCCGGGAAGTACCGCCTCGACGGCGTGATCGGGCGCGGCGGCATGGGTGCGGTCTACCGGGCGACCCACGTCATGTTGAACAAGACCGTCGCCGTCAAGACGATCAAGCCGGACCTGATCGAATCGGCCGAGATGGTGCAGCGCTTCCAGCGGGAGGCGCGCGCCGCCACCGGCCTCGAGCACCCGAACATCGTCGCAGTCTACGATCTCGGACAGGCGGAGGACGGCGCGCTCTACATCGCCATGGAGTTCGTGAACGGGGTGAACCTGAAGGACGCGATCCGCTCAGCGGGCCCGATGCCCGCCGCACGGATCGCACGACTGCTCACGCAGGTGGCCAGTGCGCTGGCGCGCGCCCATCGCAATCAGGTCGTCCACCGCGACCTCAAACCTCAGAATCTGATGATTGCCACCGACGCGAAAGGCGAGGAACGAGTCAAGCTGCTCGACTTCGGAATTGCGAAATCGCTCGAGGAAGGTACCACGGTGCAACTGACAGCCGACGGCTACTCGCTCGGCACTCCTCAGTACATGGCACCCGAACAGGCTGTGGGACAGCCGGTGGACGGCCGCGCCGACCTCTACGCCCTCGGCGTGATCCTCTATGAGATGCTGGTCGGCGAGGTCCCGTTCAATGCCGGGTCTGCTCCAGCCGTTCTGATCATGCACTTGAATGACGCGCCTGAGCCGCCCTCGCGGCGCAGGCCGGATTTGCCGATTCCGCCCGCGCTCGAAGCCATCGCGCTCCGCTGTCTCGAGAAGAATCCCGCGCAGCGCTTCCAGACTGCCGAGGAATTCAGTGACGCACTCGAGCGCGCCGTTCCAGCGGATGCCGCTGTCGCTCCGCGGGCGTCGCCGGATGCCGACACCGCACTCGCGGTGCCTCCGCTGTCTGCAGACACGGCATCCCTTCTTCCCCTGCCGGCGGCGCCCTCTATCGCTGTTCCGCCGCCTCTGCCGACGCAGGAGCAAGCGACGCGGCCTACGGTCAAGGCACAGGAAGCCGAAGTGGTGCACGCCGCAATTCCGTCTTCCCGTGGTCGAGGCCAGGGACGCCTGATCGCGGTGTTGCTTGGCGCTGCCGCGCTGTCCTTTTTGGCCGTCGCGCTCGGTGGGTATGCGGCGTACCGCGCGTGGACGTCACCATCCCGCGCGATCACAGCCGAGACCGTCTCGAGCGATGCGGCCCCCGCAACAGTGCCAGCGATGGCGCCCGATACCACGGCAGAGCCGACCACGCCACCGGTGGCACAGCCTGTGACCGAAGGCCACGAGGCAGGAGCCGCCGCAGGGTCGCAGTCACCGCCCACGCCCGCAGCGAGCGCTTCTCCGGAAGCGTTGCGACCTATGAACATCGCCGCTCGCCCGTCTGCAGCGGCAGAGAAGGGCGGTCGGTCCGATCCCGCCGTTCCTAACCGACCCGCCCGTCCGGCGGCGTCACCCGAGTCCGAAGTCGGTGAGGTGGGAACGTTCGTCGGCGGAACCACGCCGGCGTTGCCGAAGCAGCCTCCGATCTATTTCGAGTGCACGGGCCCCGCAGACGTTTGCGGCGCGGTGACGACCGCGTTCGAGCAGGCGCTCCAACGCGAAGGGCTGCCCCGTGCGGCACGTCCAGACGGCGCCGAGATCCTCGTGCACACGAGCGCCACGCTCCTGGACACGAACCAGGAGCAGCAGTACGGCACCAGCTTTGTCGTGCAGACATTCAGTCTCGAACTCCGGGCGGAGGCGACCCGCGACGGATCGGCCGTGAGCATGCCGGCCGCAAAGACATTCAGCCTCGATCGGCGCTTCGGCGGCGAGCGTGCGGCCGAACAGGGGAGGCTAGTGGCCGGTGAAGCACTCGACCGGATTCGAACATTCTGGACGAAGCGGCTCGCCGGATAGGGAGCTCGCGCAGCGCTTCCACTGAGACGCCCCAGTTCGAACCAATTCCCGTGGGCGTGGCACTGCTGGTACTGGGACGGACGTCTCCACCCGCGGCAAGCGCCACAACCGTCCCCGTTTCGAGAAAGATGGAACTGCCGCTGGTTCCCGGAGAGATGTTCAGCCCCACCGCAAAATAACGGCCTCCGCGGATGTCATCGACGACGTCCACGCTCAGACGACCGGCAGCAGAGGAGTAGTGCAGCCCCTTGTGAGGGCCCGACGTAAAACTGAGGTGCAGCTCAGACACGCGTGCCAGCTGCACGACCAGCCGCCCGCCCGCGGGCGGCGCGCCGTGCGCAGAGCTACTTCCGGACGATGTTCTTTGGGTTCGCCGTGCCTGTAAAGGTCACGATCGCGAACTTCTCCTGTACTTCAACCACTTCCGCCGTCCCGGTTGGCTTCTCCGTGGAGCCGAGTTTGGCGCCCGAGTCGGGGTCGATCAGGTCTTCGCCCGGGTCGATCACCGTGAGCGTGTCGCCGACCTTGAGCCCCGCTGACGAACCGATGGTGATCCATGCGCGCGCGCCATCGACTTTGATCACCTTCCCCTCGAAGCCGCTCCCGCCAGCAGCGGTGTTGATGCGATCGAGATAGCCGCCCGTCAGCAACTTCTGGACGACCGCAGCCGACGCTTTCTCGAGCGCCTCGCTGGCCAGGCCCCACTCCGCGTCACGGCTCATGCTCGTGCCTTTGAAGAACCCGCCGCCTTTTTTGGCCGTGCCCTCGGCCGAGACCGACAGCACACGTTCAGCCGTGGTGGTGTCGATGAACCGCATGTTGATCGCCGCATCGGCCGTCACCACGTTGCCGCCGATGCCGCCGAACTTCGCAACGGCGGCGCCGGTCTTGTTGACCGCGATCTTGTCGACGCCGCCGGTGACGATGTACTTGACGCCGAGCAGCCGGCCCACCTTTGCAGCCGATTGCGGATCCACCGCACCCGACGTGGCGAGCCCCTGTTCCTTCAGCACGAGCGCGAGCTTCTCGCGCTCAATCACCGAAAAGCGCTTCGCCAGCTCGCCGTTGTCCGAGAAGGCCGTGTCAATCTGGTTGCGCGCCGCCGGCCCGAGCTGGTCGTAGAACCACCAGCTGCGCTCGGCGTTGTTATCGAAATCCATCAAGGCGACCTTGATCCTCTCCTGCGCCTCTGCGACAACCCCTGTGAGCGCTGCCGAAACGACCAGCACCGCGACGGCGGCGCGGGCGGACCACTTCTTCATCTGGGCTCCTTCTGAACGTCGGCCGGCTCGATTTCATGTGTCGGACGTGGTGATGACAGCTGGCGTGGTCTGAATTATCGGGAGCGTAATCGCCGGTTGTCAACGTGCCGGTCAGCAGCCGCGGGTCACTCTCGGTGCACGGGCGTGAGCGGATGCGCTTGTGCGAGGGTTGGACGCGTGACCGGGGGAGGATCTGCCAGTAAAAACACGAAGGGCCGCCGGGATGCCGGCGGCCCTTGAGACGCGCGTGTCCGGCTGGTTCCTACTCGCCGGCGCCCGTGCCGGCACCCGCCCCGGCGCTCTTCGCCTTCTGCAGGGCCTTGGCCCTGTCGCGGAGCTCGTCGGCTTCCTTCAGGTACTGCTCCTGTCGGCCGCGGTCCTTCTCCAAATTCGCCGCCAGCCGGAGCAGCAAGCCCTTGTAGACGATCGCCTCCATGTAGTCGCCCTTGATCTTGAGGGCGCGGTCCGAGGCCTCGATGCCCTTCTGCACGTACTCGCGCTTCTCAGGCTCCTTCAGGCGGAAGTCGCGGAAGGCCTTGTCCCAGTAATAGGTCGAGATCGTGTAGTAGGACTCGGGGTTGTTCGGTTCCCGCGAGGCCCGCGCCTCGAGCGATTCGATCGTCTTGTCGAACTGCCCCTGCCGGTTGTAGAAGCCCGCCATCTGCATGTACACCGTGGGGTCGTTCGGCCTGGCCTCGCGCGCCTTGACGAGCGTCGCCTCCGCCTCCTCGTACTTGCCAGCGTCTTCGTAGATCTTGGACAGGGCGAAGTAGTTCGTGGGCTCGTTCGGCTCCATCTCGATCATCCGCTGGACCACCGGCTCAGCCTGGCTGGGGTCTTCCAGCTTGTCGCGGTATGCGGCGACCAGGTACTCGAGCGACAGCTTCTTGAGCTTCGCGTCGGACGACTTCTCCGCGGCCGTCTTGTACCCCTCGATGGCCTTGGTCAGCATCTGGTCGTTTGCGGCCTCCCCCTTTTTGGCGGGCTTGTAGAGGTTGTCGTAGCTGTTCGCCACGTAGAAGTACGCCTGAGTGAGCGAGGGATCGAGGCTGATCGCCTCCTCGTACTTCGGAATCGCCTTTTTGTAGTCGTTTGCGCCGTACGCGGCATTCGCGTCCTTCAGCGCCATCTTGGCCTTCAGGCCCGAGAACTGGCTACAGCCCAGAAGCGCCGTGACCGCCAGGCCTGCCGCGCCAGCCCTTACAGCTCGGCTCAATCGCGTGCGCATCAGTGCCCCCTCTACTTCTCGTGAATCCGTCACAAGATCGTCCGGTGAGATGCACCGGAGGCGTGGCGGGCGTCGGCGTGTGTCGCGTCCGCCAAAGCCGCGACAGTATATTGAACGCCAAAAACTCAAGTCAAGCAACACACACGCCGGTGTGCGCCGTGGTCGAGTCCGCTGTTCTATGATGAGACGAGTCGCACCGCCACACAGGATTTAGACACCGGGTCCCATGATTCGCTTCGAGGATCTCCTCGAGAAGGTTCGCACCTACAGCCCGGATGCCGATCTCGAGCTGCTGCGCGGGGCGTACGTCTTCTCCGCTTTCGAGCACAAGGGACAGGTGCGGCATTCCGGTGAGCCGTACATGGTTCATCCGCTCGAGGTTGCCGATTTCCTGGCGGACCTGAAGCTCGACGTCGTGGCGATTGCCGCAGGGCTCCTGCACGATGTCGTCGAGGACACGCTCACCACCATCGAGGTCATCGCCGAACGCTTCGGGCCGGAGGTGGCGCACGTCGTCGAGGGCGTCACGAAGATTGGCGCCATCCCGTTCCAGTCCACCGAACAGCGGCAGGCCGAAAACTTCCGGAAGATGCTGCTGGCGATGGTGGATGACATCCGCGTCATCCTCGTGAAACTCGCCGACCGCGTCCACAACATGCGGACGCTGCACCACCTGCCCGAAGAGCGGCGCGTGAAGATCGCGCAGGAGACGCTCGACATCTACGCGCCGATTGCGAACCGGCTGGGAATGAGCAAGGTCAAGAACGAGCTCGAGGAGCTGTCGTTCAAGTACCTGGAGCCCAAGTACTACGAGTCGTTGCGCACACGCGTGGAGGCCCGCCGGAAGACGACGGAAGCCACGCTCGAGGAGCTGAAGCGCACGCTCGCGACGAAGCTCGAAGAAGCGCAGGTGCCGATCGTGCGGATCGAAGCCCGCACGAAACGCCTGTACAGCATCGCTCAAAAGCTCAAGAAGCAGAAGATCGAACTCGAGCAGGTCTACGATTTCGCGGCTCTTCGCGTCCTCACGAACTCGGTGCGCGATTGCTATGCGGTGCTGGGCATCATTCACAACCTGTGGTCGCCGATTCCCGGCCGCATCAAGGATTTCATTGCCATTGCCCGGCCGAACGGGTACCAGTCGCTGCACACCTCGGTCATCAGCGATCACGGGACTCCATTCGAGGTGCAGATTCGCACGCTGGAGATGCACAACCAGGCGGAGGAGGGCATCGCAGCCCACTGGAAGTACAAAGAGGGCCGCGTCGGCGATCAGCGGGACGAACGATACTTCCAGTGGATGCGGCAACTACTCGAGTGGCAGCAGGAGGTCCGCGACGCCCAGGAGTTCATCCAGGATCTGAAGCTGGATCTCTACCCGGAGGAGGTCTACACGTTCACGCCCAAAGGTGAGGTCAAGGCACTCCCCCGCGGCGCCACGCCGGTCGACTTCGCGTACGCCATCCACACCGATGTCGGCCACCGCTGCGTGAGTGCGCGGGTGAACGGCAAGATGGTGCCGCTGCGCTCCCGCCTGAAGAACGGCGACATCGTCGAGATCATCACGCAGGCGACCCACACGCCGAGCCGTGACTGGTTGAGCTTCGTGATTACGGCGCGCGCGCGTAACAAAATCCGCCACTTCGTCCAGGCAGAGGAGAAAGCCCGGAGCATCGAGCTCGGGCGCCGAATCTTCGAGAAGGAGGCACGGCGTTTCGGGCTGAACATGAAGACGCTGCTCGAGAGCGAGGAGATGGTGAAGGTCGCCGAAGAGTATGGCGGCGGCAGAACCGATGAACTGCTCGCCTCCATCGGATACGGCAAGCTGGCGGCACGCCTCGTGCTCAGCAAGCTCGTCCCGCAGGATCAGCTCCAGGAACGGCCACCGGAAGGGAAGGTCGTCTCTGCGGTCCGCCGCGTGCTCGGCAGCGGTCAGGACCGCATCAAGGTGAGCGGCATCGACGGGCTGTTGGTGTTCAGGGCCCGGTGCTGCAATCCCATTCGCGGAGAGAAGATCGTGGGCTACATCAGCCGGGGCAAAGGTGTCTCGGTCCACTCCGCCCGGTGTCCCAACGTCATCAACCTTCACTACGATCCCGAGCGCCGGATCGACGTCGAGTGGGACACCGCCGTGGACGCGTCGCGCTACCCGGTGCGGCTGACCATGCAGGTGGAGGACCGGAAGGGGATCCTGGCGGACGTCAGTTCGAAGGTCGCCGACATCAATACGAATATCACCAGCGTCGAGGCCACTACGGACGCCGATCACCGCGGCCGCATCGACATGACCGTCGAAATCCACGACCTGAAGCACCTGGAGAAAGTGATGAAGTCGCTTCGCGGGATCGCCGGCGTGCTCGACGTCGAGCGGGCCGTGCGGTGAGGTCGAGGGCTGCGCTCACGGTGTAGCGCCGGGAAACTGGTCGGAGCTTGCCGCACGGCTGCAGGCAACTGTTGTGGGTAGGGCTTCAGCCCCGTGAGACAGCCCGCGTTCAGCCGCGTGGCAGGTGCGCGATGACGTCGATCTCGACGCGGGCGTCGCGGGGCAGTCTGGCCGCCTGGATCGTGGAGCGGGCAGGGGCCGGCGCCGCGAACATCGTGGCGTAGACCTCGTTCATGGCGGCGAAGTCGTCCATGTCCACCAGGTACACGGTGGTCTTCACCACCGAGTCGAAGCCGGCGCCCGCGGCCGCCAGGACGTGCTCGAGATTGGAGAAGACCTGGCGCGTCTGGCTTCCGACATCGCCGTGGACCATCTGCCCCGTACGGGGATCCAGCGGAATCTGGCCGGAGCAGAACACCCAGCCATCCACCACGACGGCCTGAGAATAGGGACCGATCGCCTTCGGCGCCGCTTCGGTGGTGACCGCGTCGCGCATTGGCGACTAAGCGGCCTTCACGACCTTGTTGGAGCGGAGGCACCGCGTGCAGACACGGAGCCGGCGAACGCCCCCGTTCACCAGCGCACGCACCGTCTGCAGGTTGGGCTCGAACCGGCGGGGCCGGACGTTGTGAGCGTGGCTGATGGTCCGGCCGAACACCGGTCCCTTGTCGCAGATTTCGCAGCGCTTAGCCATGAGGTCTTCCTGGGATCCTTGCGGGGGGTTCCCGGTCACTGGTCGGTTGCCGTGAGCAGGCGCAAACGCCGGATTATAGCAGGTCTCCTCAGTCCGGCGGAAGGATGAGCCCTGCGTGGGCAGCCGGTGCCTGGACATCCGGCCGGCTCGCCTCCGCTCCGGCTGGCGGGCCGAGCACCCGCCCGGCCAGCTCGAGATACGCGGTGCGGGTGGCGCCCGGCAGTGCCGCGACGGTCCGTACGCCCCGCTCGATGGCTCGAAGCGCGTGCGGCGCCTCGCGCTCAACGAGGCGCTCACGCCCGTCCCGGCTGATGTCCGCCAGTGCGGCCTGCAACCCGGACACGAGTCGTTGGGCCGGCAGCGATTGGGTCTGGTGCTCGTATATCAAGCCCCGCGCGCTCGTCTCGTACGTGGCGGCGAGGGCACTCGCGGCGTCAGCCACGTCGGTGTCGAGAAGAGGGCGGAGCGGGTCCTCTGCCTGCCGCCGTGTGACGCTGAGCAAGAGGAAGAACAGCTGCTGCTGCCGTTCGGTGAGATCCCGAAGGGTGGGAGCGATGATGGCCACATCGAGCTCGCGCTGTCGCTGCTCGACTGCGGCGGGATGCGCGCGTGCCATCTGCAGGTAACCACACGTCGAAGGACACCGGATCTCGACCAGCCGCTTGGTCCCGCAGCAGATTGCGCAAATCTCCTGGTTCACGCCCGGGCACGCACGCCTCGCCTTTCGGGCGCCACACAGGGGACACATCATCTCGGTCCCGAGCTTCGCATAGCGTACAAAGGCCGTCAATCGGTTGGCGCCCGGTTGGCGTCTTGCCGTCAGAGGCCTCCACGCCTCGACCTTGGCAGCAGGTCGTGGGCGTGCAGTGGTGCGCCATGATAGAACCTTTCATCACGCAAAGCGCGGCGGGAACGGCAGTTGCAGCACGCCTGATCGGCTGGGTCGAAGCGTAGCCCGTGGAGACGCCATGGCAGAACAGCTGGTGCACGACGAAACTCCGATGGAGTACTTCAAGCAGCTGGTTGAAGGCGCACTCGCACACCAGCGGGTCCAGTCCTCCGAGCACACGACGTTCTACGTCGTCAGCCTGCTGGCCGCTTTTGTCTGCCCACAGCGCGAAACCGCCGACGCCCTGCAGGAGCCGCTCGCCCTGCGCCTCGCCCGCGCGCTGCAGACGGGGGGCATTCAGCAACGCGAAGGACTGCGTCAGGTCGGCGACGTCTCCCTCTTCCTGGCGGGATTCTTCGCGGACAGCCTCGCCCGCAAGCTGGTAGACGTGGATTACTACGTCACCCTGGGCGGATACGCGTATGGGCACCTCAGTCGCCGGGACGATGATGGCTGCGCGCCCATCTTTTCGGAATTGGCCGAAAAATTTACGAGCTTCGTCGACGTGCTGTCCGAGGTAAGTGACCGCAGCGCGAAAAACTCCAGCACGGATCTGCTGCGGTTGTACGAGAAGTGGCTCCGGACGCGCAGTCCCCGAAACGGCGATTTGCTGCTGGAGCGCGGCATCCTTCCGAACAGCTCCCTGAAGACGCGGTTCTTCCACTGACGCGCCGGCGCGAGCGCCTGCGGGCCGGCGAGCGCCGCGGCGCGGAGTTCTCGCCTGCCGATGGCGTAATCGTCCGCACCGTCGCGGTCCGCATCGGCCGGACCGCGTGGACGGCTGCGTCGAGCCTCAGCTACACGGCTCGGCAACGTTGACGCTGCGCCGCCCCGACCGGAAAACCGCCCCGACCGGAAAACCGCGCAAACGCAGGCTCGAACCGAAGGGGACGGGCGGGCGTCTAATGCTGTAACCCGTGAAGCAGAGTCGGTCAACCGCTCGGATGTCGCTTGTAAACAGCTGGTACTCAAGGGGATGGGCGAGACGGGCTGGAGCGGAATCGATGACCTGAGATGAGGACGGTCTCTTCAGCCCCTGTCCTCTCCAGAGTGCTCCAACGTTTTCAGGCTCGCCAGACGGCGCGGTTTGGAGTAGAATCCGCGGATCAATTTCAAGGCAGGTTTATTGCAAGGAGCACGCACATCATATCGGCAGGCTCGCAGGCCAATGCCGAAAGGAGTACGGCGTCATGAAACGCAAGAAGGCAGATAAGCCAGACGTTCAGAGAACCCGCTACGCGGATCTGAAACAGATCCTCGAAGATCGCCGCCGGGAGATTGTCAGCGAGGTGCAGGGGCGGATCCGGGACGTGCGGGCCGAAGGCAGCACCTCGAAGGTCAACGATGTGTTCGACGCCGGTGAGAGCTCCGAAGCCGACATCCAGGAAGACATCGAGTTCGCGTTGATCCAGATGAAGGCCGAGACTCTGCAAAAGATCAACGAGGCCCTGGCCCGCCTGGAAGACGGCAAGTACGGCTTCTGCTTCGAGTGTGGAGACGAGATTGCCGAGCAGCGGCTGCGCGCGCTACCTTTCGCGGTCCGGTGCAAGGATTGCGAGGAGGCCCGCGAGGTCGCCGAGCAGCGTGAGCGGTCGTCGCAGCGCCGCGGCTCGTCCTCGTTGTTCTACGACATGTCCAGTTAGGTTGCGCGCACCGACGACGCAGGCTCCGCCGTTGGGTGGGGCCTGCGCCTTCCCCGTCGGCTGTTTCCCCGGACCCACACGACTGGTCCGCTAAGGAGGATCGCTCCATGGGCGATCAGGACGAGACCCCGATTCTCGAAGAGGTCTCGGGCGAACGGCCGCTCTCGATCCCGCCAGAGCTCCCGCTGTTGCCGCTGCGCGACACGGTGCTGTTCCCCAATTCCTTCATGCCGCTGGCGGTTGCTCGCGAGAGCTCCGTGCGGCTGATCGACGAGGCCATCAATTCCAGCAAGGTCATCGGCGTGTTCACCCAGCGCGACGCCGCGCTCGACGAACCGCACAAGGAGGACCTGTACCCGATCGGGACGGCGACGCACATCCACAAGATGTTCCGGCTCCCGGACGGCAGCCTGCGCCTGATCGTCCAGGGGCTCGCCCGCATTTGCCTCGACGACATCGTTGCGGTGCGTCCGTACCTCCGCGCGCGGGTGACCGCGACGCCCGACGAATTGAGCGACAACGACCGCCTTGAAATCGACGCGCTGCAGCGCAACATCAAAAGCAACTTCCAGAAGGTCGTCTCACTGTCGCCGCTGCTCTCAGACGACCTGCAGACGCTGGCGCTGAACATCACGGAGCCGGGCCGCCTCGCCGACTTCATCGCGTCCAGCCTGAGCACCATTGCCACGCCGGTAAAGCAGGAGGTGCTGGAAACGCTGGATGTCCGCGCCCGCATGGATACGCTGAACCGGATCCTGATCAAGGAGCTCGAGGTCCTCGAGCTCGGATCGAAGATCCAGTCGCAGGTGCAGTCGGAGGTCGGCAAGAACCAGCGCGAGTACTTCCTGCGCGAGCAGATGAAGGCGATCCAGAAGGAGCTCGGGGAAGGCGACGACCAGACGAAGGAAATTGACGAGCTCCGGGAGAAGATCGAGGCGGCGCAGATGCCGGAGCTCGTTCTGAAAGAGGCCCTGCGTGAGCTCGAGCGGCTGGCGCGCATGCCGGTGGCGGCCGCCGAATACACCGTCTCACGGACCTACATCGACTGGCTCGTCGCCCTTCCGTGGCAGAAGCGCACCGAAGAGACGATCGATCTCGCGCGGACCAAACGCATCCTCGACGACGAGCATTCCGGGCTCGAGAAGGCCAAGGACCGCATTCTCGAGTACCTCGCCGTCCGCAAGCTGAACCCGGCGGTCAAGGGACCCATCCTCTGCTTCGTCGGCCCACCAGGGGTGGGGAAGACCTCGCTGGCGAAGTCGATCGCAACGTCGCTCGATCGGAAATTCGTCCGCGTGTCGCTCGGGGGCATGCGGGACGAAGCCGAGATCCGCGGGCACCGACGGACGTACATCGGTGCCCTGCCTGGGCAGGTGATCCAGGGACTGCGGCGGGCGGAGTCGAAGAACCCGGTGTTCATCCTGGACGAAATCGACAAGCTCGGCTCCGACTTCCGTGGCGACCCGAGCTCGGCGTTGCTCGAGGTGCTCGACCCGGAGCAGAACGACACGTTCCGCGATCACTACCTCGACGTGCCGTTCGACCTGGCGGAGGTCCTGTTCATCACGACGGCGAACGTCCTGGATCCGGTGCCTCCCGCCCTGCGGGATCGCATGGAGGTGCTCGAGCTCCCTGGCTACACCGAAGAGGAGAAGCTGAAGATTGCCTGCGAGCACCTCGTCGAGAAGCAGGTCACGAACCAGGGCCTGACGGCTGAACAGCTGACGTTTTCGGACGCGGCGCTCCGGTCGGTGATCCGCGGGTACACGCGCGAGGCGGGCGTGCGCAACCTCGAACGCGAGATCGGGTCGATCTGTCGAAAGGCCGCGCGGCGGAGGGCAGAGGGCGACGAATCATCGCTGGCCATCACGCCGGAGGTCGTAGTGGCGATGCTCGGTGCTCCCCGCTTTCTCGATGAGGAGATGGAGGAGCGCACCAAGCACCCGGGTGTGGCCATCGGCCTCGCCTGGACGCCTGCCGGCGGCGAGGTGCTGTTCATCGAAGCCTCGCGGATGGCAGGGACCGGCACACTGACGCTGACCGGCTCACTGGGCGACGTGATGAAGGAGTCGGCGCGGACGGCGCTCTCCTGGTTCCGCGCGCATGCCGGTGAGTACGGGGTCGATGCGGACTTCTACAGGAACGCCGAAGTCCACTTCCATGTGCCCTCGGGCGCCATCCCGAAGGACGGTCCGTCGGCGGGTGTCACGATGGTGACAGCGCTGGTGTCGGAATTGACGCGCCGCCCGGTCCGGGGCGACATCGCGATGACCGGGGAAATCACCTTGTCGGGCCGCGTGCTGCCAGTGGGCGGCATCAAGGAGAAGGTGCTCGCCGCACGGCGCGCAGGCGTGCGCGAGGTCATCCTCCCGCGGCAGAACGAGAAGAACGTGATGGAAGACCTGAATGACGAGCTCAGGGCCGACATCACGATTCACCTCGTCTCCGAGATCACCGAGGTGCTCCTCCTCGCGCTCTCCCCCGCGCCATCGTCGGCGGCCGACCGGCCCCGCGAGCACAGCATCCAGGGGACGCTGCAGTAAGGGCTAAGGGCTAACGGCCAAAAGGCCAAGGGTTAGGGGGCAAGGGCTAGGGGCTGGGGTAAAGGGCTAAGGACGAACGGTAAGCCTGCGGTCGACTTTCCTTTAGCTCTTGGCCTTCAGCCCTTAGCCCTCCGCTACAAGAGCGCCAGCACGGCCGCGGTCTTCAGGTCCTTTATCTCGCCGCTCCGGACCATCCGGCGAACCTGCTCCAGCGTGAACACCTGCGCCTGGATCTGCTCGTCCTCGTCCTGGTGCGCTTCCGCGTCACCGGCACCGGGGGTGCGCAAGTCCGTCAAACGGAAAAATGTCATGTACTCGGTGCAGTAGCCGGGCAGCGGCCATGCCTCGCCGAGACGCTCGGCCGCGCCCGCAATCATCCCCAGCTCCTCGTGGCACTCACGCTTCGCAGCTGTCTCGGCGTCCTCGTCAGAATCGATACTGCCCGCCGGCAACTCCCACAGCTCGCCGCCGACCGGATGCCGGTACTGCCGGACGAGAAGCACGGAGTCTGCGGTCGGCATGGCAGCAATCGCAACTGACCCCGCGTGGCGCACGATCTCGACTTGCGAGTCGCGATCACGGTCGGGCAGGCGCACCCGTTCGACGACGGCCTGAAAAATCTTGCCGTCGTAGGCGACCTGCGACTCGAGTACCTCAACTTTGTTGGACATTCTTCAGGCTCCAGGCTCCAGGCTCGTCTGTTCGCAGGTGACCGTGAGAGGCGAATCCGCCGCCACCAGACGAGCCCTGGAGTCCGGAGCCTGGAGCCTGGCGTCAGGAATCAGCCCCGCCCCTACCCGTCCGCGGCGGGCTCCTGTAATTGCAGAATCTCGTCCAGGACCGTCTGCAGATCGGGCGGCAGCGCGGCGGTGAACTCGAGGCGCCGCCCCTCGATGGGATGGCTGAAGGCAAGCCGTGCGGCGTGCAGGAATGGCCGTTCCAGGCGGAGGATCGGCCGGAGATCGGCTGGCACCCGCCGGCGTGATCCACCATACAGCCCATCCCCCACGATTGGGTGGCCGATCCCGCTCAGGTGCACGCGGATCTGGTGTGTGCGTCCCGTGTAAATGGCAATCTGCGTGAGAGTCACGCCTTTGAGGTGTTGCACGCGCGTGATGCGCGTCACTGCCGAGCGCGCCCGTCTGGACCTGGCCGACATCTTCTGCCGCTGGACGGGGTCGCGGCCGATCGCCGCTTCGATGCGACGTCCGGCCTGGACGACGCCCCAGACCAGCGCGAGGTATTCCTTCTCGACCTCGCGATCGTGGAACTGCCGCGCGAGTGATTCGTGGGCCCGATCGTGCTTCGCCACGACGATCAGCCCTGACGTGCCGCGATCGAGCCTGTGGACGATGCCCGGCCGCAACTCGCCGCCAATCCCGCTCAGATCGCTCACATGGTGCAGCAGCGCGTTCACGAGGGTGCCGCTGGCGTGTCCGGCGGCGGGATGCACGACCATTCCGGGCGGCTTGTTCACCACGATCAGATGCGGATCCTCATACGCAACGTCGAGCGGGATGTCCTCGGCGGCCGGCTCCGCGGCTGTCGGCGCCGGCACGTCCACGGCGACGGTCTCACCAGTCCGGACGGTCGCATTCGCGCGCACGGCTCGCGGGCCCACGTGCACCAGGCCGTCTCTGATCAAGCGCTGTATCTGGGACCGCGAGTACCCGGGCAGCACGGCGGCGAGGAATCGGTCGAGCCGCTCGCCCGCGTACTCCTCGCTGACGGCGAGTTCCACCCGGGACACCGCCGTCAGGACGCGCGCCTGGCGGGCTTTCGCGCCACGTCCGGGGATGGCTGCGGCCTGCGGGACAACCACACCAGCATCACCAGGCTCAAAGGAACGAGCACAGTGGAGATGAACTGGGACGTAGACAGAAGGCCGAACACCAGCCCCCGCTCATCTCCCCGGTAGAACTCGATGATGAACCGCGAGACCGCGTACATGAGCATGTAGAGCCAGAAGGTACGCCCGGGGTACACACGGCCCTTCTTCTCCGTCGCAAGCAGCACGAACAGGATCAATGCTTCGGCCGCACTCTCGTAGATCTGCGTCGGATGGAGCGGCACATTGAGCGGCGTCCCCACGTTGGCCGCGGCGGTCGGGTTCGTGAACGTCAGCGCCCAAGGCACGGTCGTTGGCTTGCCGTAGCAGCAGCCCGCGGCGAGGCACCCGAGTCGGCCGACCGCGTGGCCGAGCGCGATGCCCGGAGCGAAGACGTCGCATGTCTGCCAGAGCGGCAGGCGGTGCCGTCGCATGAACCAGAAGGCGACGGCAACCGCGAGGATCAAGCCGCCATAGAACACGCCGCCTGAGCGGGCCAGCGACAGCAATTCCGCCGGGTCCCTGCGGAACTGGTCGAAGTCGACGATCAGCAGCAGCAGCTTCGCTCCGACGAGCGCGCTGATAATGATGTAGATGCCGAGGTCGAGCATCCGCGTGGCGTCCAGCCCGCGCGCCCGCGCGCGGATCATGGCGAGCTTCAGCCCGAGCAGGTAAGCGGCGGCCAACAGCACGCCGTAGGTGTAGACGGTGACAGGGCCGACGGTGAAGAGCTCAGGAAGCACTGGACGACTCGCTCTCGTGTGCCGTATCGGACACTGGCCCGGCCTGCGCCGGCCGCAGCAGGTCGAGAATGATGATGCCCACGCCAACCGAAATAGCGGCGTCAGCCACGTTGAACGCCCAGAAGTGCCAGTCCCGCCAGTAGACGTCCACGAAATCGACCACGTATCCCTGCCGCACGCGGTCGATCAGGTTGCCGGCCGCCCCGCCGAGGATCAGCGCCAGTCCGAGCCGCGCGAGCCAGTGGGCCGCTGGCAATTGCCGGGCGTACAACGACACACCCAGCAGCGCCCCGAACGCCACGACGGCAATGACGACCGGCTTGCCCGGGAAATCCGCCGTGTTCAGGAAGCCGAACGCGGCACCTGTGTTGCGGACATGGGTCACGTCCAGCAGCCCGCGGATCACGGGCAGGCTCTCGTGCAGCCCAAGCTCCAATACGACGAAGAGCTTCGTGATCTGGTCGGCAATAATCACCAGCGCAATCAGCGGCCATTCGAAGCGCCGCCTGGCGAGAAGCCCGAACATCCGTCCGGTGGTCACGATGGGACAGGCTCGCCGAGCGCGTCGACACAGCGGTCGCAGAGTCCCTCTCGCCCCGGCTCCGACGACACGGCCGGCACATATCGCCAGCAGCGCTCGCATTTCACACCGGGGGCGCGTTCCGCGCTGAAACGTGGCGGGCCCTCTCCGGCGGCCTGGATCAGGGTCACATCCGATACGATGAACAAGGTCGGCAAATCCGCCTCGTAGCGTCGCAGCCGCGCGTAATCGTCACCCCGCGCTTCGATGGTGAGCCGCGCGCCGAGAGAGGTGCCCACGACCTTTTCCTTCCGCTGCCGCTCGATCTCGAGGTTCGCCTGGTCGCGCAGAAGGCGGAGCTTCTGCCAGTCGTCCAGCAGCGCAGGGTTGGCGAGCTCGTCGAGCACGGCCGTATCGGGGAAGAGCGCCATGTGCACCGATGTTTCGCGGGGGCCCGGCAACACCTTCCACAGTTGTTCGGCCGTCACGGGCAGCACCGGCGCCATCAGGCGCGCAAGCCCGTCCGCGACTGCGTAGAGCGCTGTTTGTGCCGAGCGGCGGCTCGAAGACCGGGCGGCCAGCGTGTACAGGCGGTCTTTCGAGACGTCCACGTAGAACGCGCTCAGGTCCACGGTCACCAGCACGTTCAACGCGTGGAAAATGACGGGGAAATCGTAGGCGTCGTACGCGCGGCGCATCTTCAAGGCCGTGTCCGCGTAACGCGCGAGCGCGTACCGATCGACCGCTTCGAGCGCGTCGGGCGTGACCGAGTCGGTGGCCGGATCGAAGTCGTACAAGTTGGCAACCAGGATGCGGCACGTGTTCCGGATCTTCCGGTACGCCTCGACCACCCGTGCGAGGATCTCCTTGCTGACGCGCAGCTCGTCTCGGTAGTCGGTCGAGGTGACCCACAGGCGCAGCACCTCCGCCCCGCTCTCCTCGATAATCTCGTGCGGCAGGATCGTGTTGCCGATCGACTTCGACATCTTCCGTCCGTCGAGATCGATCAGGAACCCGTGCGTCAATACTTCCCGGAACGGCGGCCTTCCGCGTGTCGCGAGCCCAACGAGCAGCGAGCTCTGGAACCAGCCGCGGTGCTGATCACTGCCCTCCAGGTACAGGTCCGCCGGCCACGTCAGCTCCGGACGGAACGGCAGTACGGCCTCATGGCTCGACCCCGAGTCGAACCAGACGTCCAGGATGTCGCGCTCGCGGACGAACGACGCGCCGCCACACGCGGGACACGCCAGCCCCTCAGGCAGGAACTCCTCGATCGGCCGCTCGTACCACGAGTCTGCACCGTATTGTTCGAACACGCCGGCCGCCCGCTCGATCAACGCTGCGGTGAGCAGGGCTTCGCCACACGACGTGCAGTCGACCGCCGGGATGGGGACGCCCCATGCCCGCTGGCGCGAGATGCACCAGTCGGGCCGGTTCGCCACCATGCTCTGGATCCGGTCCCGCCCCCAAGTCGGAACCCACGCGACGTCCTCTGCGATCGCATGCAGCGCGGCATCGCGCAGTGTGCGCCGGGCGCCGTCCTCGCCAATCGACGGCTCCCCGTCCATCCGCACGAACCACTGCCAGGTCGCAAGGAAGATCACCGGGTTATGACAGCGCCAGCAATGCGGGTACTGGTGGGTGAACGAGTGGTGGTGCCACAGGTGTCCCCGGTCGTTCAGGGCTTCGATCACCGCAGGGTTCGCTTCGAACACCTGCTCGCCGGCGAAGAGGCCCACCTCGTCGGTGAATCGGCCGTCGGGTCCGACCGGCGCGTAGATCTCGAGTCCGTATTTGCGGCCGGTCAGGAAGTCGTCGGCGCCATGGCCGGGTGCGGTGTGCACGGCCCCGGTGCCCTGCTCGAGCGTCACGTAGTCACCCAGTACGGCTCGCGAGTCGCGATCGTACAAGGGGTGGCGGAACACCAGGCCTTCGAGTTCCGCGCCCTTGAACCGCGCGATCGGTCGCGCCAGAGGGCGGCCCACGGCGTCGGTGACAGCGGGTGCGAGGGCGGTCGCTATGATGACGACCCGGCCGTCCGCCTCGTACGCGCCGTAGTCGAACTCGGGGTGGAACGCGATTGCCAGGTTCGACGGAATCGTCCACGGGGTGGTCGTCCAGATGAGCACGGAGGTCTTGCGCCCGGCGAGCGCCGGGAACCGGCGGCCCGCCTCCTCCGCGCTCGACCCGGCGAGCGCAAACTCGACGTAAATCGACGGCGACACGTGATCCTCGGTACTCGACCTCGGCCTCGGCGAGGGCGGTACGGCAATGGATGCACCAGTGGACAGGCTTCTTGCCTTTGTAGACCACCCCGCGGTCGACGAACCGGCCCAGCGCCCGCGCAATTGCCGCCTGGTATGGGTAGTTCATCGTCAGGTACGGATGCTGCCAGTCGCCGAAGATCCCCAGCCGCTGGAACTCTTCCGTCATCACCCCGATGAACCGCTCCGCATAGGCGCGGCAGGCCCGTCGCACGTCTGCCAGCGCCATCTCCCGCTTCCTCGGTCCAAGCTCGCGGTCGACTTTCAGCTCGATGGGCAACCCATGACAGTCGTATCCCGGCACGTACGGCGTGTCGAAGCCCGACATGGACCGCGACTTGACGACGAAGTCCTTGAGGATCTTGTTGAGCGCGGTGCCGAGGTGAATCTGGCCGTTCGCGTAGGGCGGACCGTCGTGCAGAACGAACCGGGGCCGACCCGCACGGGCCTCCCGGATGCGTTCATACAGATCGATGTCGTCCCACCACGCGATCATCTCCGGCTCGGCAGCCTGGAGATTGGCCTTCATCGGAAAGGTCGTGCGAGGCAGGTTCAGGGTGTCTTTCCAATCCGCCATATGAACTGTGGATTGTACTCCGCACCCCGTCGACGACGGATCAGAGGACGAGCGCCCGGGCATCCTGGCGCTCGTCTGTCGAAGACTACCGCCTGGTGGCAGACCTCGGATCGGGCCGCACGTCGACCGCGAACTCGCCGTGGTTGTCGGCAACCTGATCGTCGTTCACGCCGAGAAACAGCCGTCCGTCCGCCGGCATCGGCAGCGTGGTCTGGTTGCCGATCGCAAAGACCGCCACCGGGCCCACACGTCCGAGCAGCGCGCCCACGGGCACGTTGGCCATCGGTCCAGATGGGCGCTGTCCGCTGCTCGCCCCGACCGAGGTCGCCGTGTCGCTGGCGTTCGCGCTGAACTGTACCTGGCCGCTGGCATTGAACGTCACCCTGTCGCCGCGGCGCACCGTGATTCCGGTGTCGGTCCACCGCTGGTTGGCAGGCACCCGAATCTGTCCGCCGGTTGCCGGGAGGGTCGAAGAGCCCGGCGCGGCCGGCATGGGCGGCGTAGCAGCGCGCGCGCCGCTCGGGCGTGCAAGGTAGATGCGCCGCACCTCGTTCGAGCGGAAATCGCGGTTGCCCGTGTCCGTGTGCACCGAGATGCGCTTTGGCTGCGTGCCGCCAATATCGTAGAGGTTGCCGCTAACGATCTGTCCATTGGAGAGCACAATCAGGTGCTTGCCAGCCTGAACCTGGTTGACTTCGTTGCCCGGGAAGCTCGTGCTCCCGCTGAAGTCGATGACGGCCACGTCGCCGGTCGAGATCTGGCGGGTGGACCCGCCTACACGAACCTCGAACCCCGATCCGCCCATATCCACGAGCTCGCCCGACACCTGCTCACCGGATCGCAGCACGAACATGGCCGATTGCTGAGCCACAACGGGAAACGCCAGCATCAACGCCAGCGCAGTGCCCGTAGCCAATGCCAAAGTACGCCTCATCTGTATCCTCCCTTGAAAAATCTGCCGAGTTGGCGACCGTCACGCCGATGACGCAGTCGGTCAGTGCAAATGGGTGGCCAGAGGTTGGAGCCGTCAGGCGTGCAATCTCGTTTAAATTTCGCGGTTTTAGTTCGCGTTGACCTCCGGAGAGGACGGTTTTCCCTCATATAATCGAACCATGGCCACGCAGGTTCCGGCTCTCCCGTCGATGCTACCGGTGCGCGAAGTCGTGCTCGATAACGGCCTCACCGTCCTCGTCCAGGAGATGCACACGGCGCCGCTCGCATCTGTGTGGTGCTGGTACAAAGTCGGATCCAAGGACGAACGTCCGGGTCTCACCGGCGTCTCGCATTGGGTCGAGCACATGAACTTCAAGGGCACGACCAACATCCCGCGCGACCAGGTCAAGGGCATCATCGAGCAGTTCGGCGGCAGCTGGAACGGCTACACGTGGATCGACCAGACCACGTACCTCGAGACCGCGACGCGCAACGCCCTCGACCGCATGCTGTTCATCGAAGCCGAGCGCATGGCCAACGGCCTCTTCGAACCGGAGGAATGCGAGTCGGAACGCACCGTCATCATCGCGGAACTGCAGGGGGGCGATAACGATCCCGAGCAGCTGCTCGATACCGAGGTCACGGCCGCGGCGTTCAAGGCACACCCGTATCGCCATCCAACCATCGGCTGGCTGAGCGACCTCGAGACCATGACTCGCGACGACCTCTACGGCCACTACCGCGAGTTCTATGTCCCGGGCAACGCGACTCTCGTGGTCGTCGGCGACGTCGACACCGAGGACGTCCTCCGGCGGGCAGACGCGCACTTCGGGAAGATCCCCACCGGCCGCGTGCCCTCCCGCATTCGAACGGTCGAGCCCGCGCAGGTCGGTGAGCGCCGCGTCACCATCGAGAAGGAAGGAACAACGGCGTACCTGAAGCTCGCGTACCACGCCCCCGAGGCGCAGCACCCGGACTTCTTTCCCTTGCTCGTCCTTGACGCCGTGCTCACGGGCGCGAAAGGAGTAAACCTCTGGTCTTCGTTCCGCAATCCTCCGCAGCGGAGTGCCCGGCTGTATCGCGCGCTCGTCGATCGGCGGCTCGCGTCCTCGGTATTCGGCGCGCTGCTCCCCACCGAGCATCCGTTCCTGTATTCGGTGGCGATCACGGCCGCGGACGGCATCCCGCTCGCGGCGGTGGAAGAAGCAGCCGTCGACGTGCTCGATGCGGTACGGGCCGACGGAATCACGTCCAGCGAGCTCCAGCGGGCGAAACACCAGCTGCGGGCGAGGCTCGTGTTCGAGTCTGACAGCGGGACGAACATCGCCCATCAGCTCGGGTACTTCCAGACGATCGCGACCGTGGACCTGTATCACCGATCGTGGGACGCCATTGCCGGCGTCACCCTCGAGGCGGTCGCCCGCGCGGCGGCGTCATGCCTGCGCGCCAGCAATCGCACGGTGGGTTGGTTCAAGCCGTTGCCCGGCCGCACGGAGGTTCGGTGAGCACCCTTCTTCAGGGTCTCGCGCCGACGCGCTCCGCGCTCGCCAACGGAGCGGTGGTTCTGGCGCAGCAGACCGTCACCCACCCGGCCGTGACGATGCTGGTTGCCCTGCGCGCCGGCAGCGCGCACGACCCCGCCGACCGGCTGGGACTGGCTCATTTCGTCTCGAAGGTGATCGATCGGGGGACCGAGACGCGCAGTGCCGACGCCATAGCTGAGGCGCTCGATGGTCGCGGCGTGACGCTGAACTCGAGCGTGGGACGTCACCTGCTCACGCTCGGCTGTACGTGCCTGGCCGAGGACTTCGAGGACATGCTCGGACTCGTCGCCGACGTCGTGCGACGTCCCACGTTCCCCGAGGCGGAAGTCGACACCCGGCGCGGTGAGATCGTCACGGCCATCCGCCAGGACGAGGACAGCCCGGCGACCATGGCGGTCGAGGGCCTCATGGGTCTGCTGTACCCCGATGGGCACCCCTATGGCCGGCCGACCAAGGGCGTCGTCGCAGCTGTGGACGCGACAACACGCGGGGATCTCGTCGCGTACCACCGCGCGCGGTTCTCCCCCGAGCATCTGATGGTGGTTATTGCCGGTGATGTCTCCGCGGCTCGGGCCATTACCGCCGCTGAACGGGTGTTCGGAGACTGGCACCCGCCCAGCGCGACGCCGCTCGTACTTCCCCCGCTCGCCCTGGCCGCCCCCCGTCGGCGGCTTCTGATACCGATGATGAACAAGGCGCAGGCGGACGTGGCGTACGGGTTCGTCACGGTCACACGGCGCGATCCGGACTATTACGCGCTCACGCTGATGAACAATGTTCTGGGGCAGTACGGGCTCGGCGGGCGCCTCGGCGACAGCATTCGCGAGCGGCAGGGGATGGCGTATTACGCCTTCAGCAGCTTCGACGGCAACGTGGCCGAAGGGCCGCTCGTCATCCGGGCCGGCGTTGCGCCAGAAAACGTGGATCGCACGGTCGCTTCGATCGACGAGGAGGTCCGGACGATCGTTCGCGACGGCGTGACCGCCTCGGAACTGGCGGATGCCAAGCGATACCTGATCGGGTCCATGCCCAGGAACCTCGAGACGAATTCGGGAATCGCGTCCTTCCTCCATACGGCGGAGTTCTTCGGGCTCGGGCTCGACCACGACCACCGCCTTCCCGCGCTGCTCGACGCCGTGACGCTCGACGACGTGCGCGCGGCGACACGGCGGATTCTCGACCCGGATCGCGCGTCGGTGGTGATCGCCGGCCCGTACGATCCCGCGATGCACCTCGACGCTCCCTCACTGCGGTGACGCGCGCCGTCTTCTTCGACGTGGACTTCACGCTCATCCACCCTGGCCCGACGTTCCGGGGCGAGGGATACCACCGGTTCTGTGCGCGTCACGGCATCGACGTCGATCCCTCCCGTTTCGAGGCTGCCGTCGCCGCAGCGTCGGCTGTACTCGAGGAGGCCCGCGCTCCCATCTATGAAGCAGCCCTCTTCCATCGATACACCGCGGCTATCATCACCGGTATGGGAGGCGTGGGCCCGCAGGTAGACGCCTGCGCCCGGGAGATCTATGACGAGTGGGCCGGCTGTCACCACTTCGAGCTGTACGACGATGTGCCCGAAACGCTCCGCGAACTCGCCGGACGCGGCATTCGGATTGGCCTCATCTCGAACAGCCACCGGTGTCTGGCCTCCTTCGGGAGCCATTTCGAGCTCGAGCGCCTGATCTCGGCGGCGGTGTCCTCCGCTGAGCACGGGTACATGAAGCCGCACCCGAGCATCTTCGACGCTGCGCTCCGCCTGGTGGGCGTGCCCTCCGAAGACGCAGTGATGGTGGGGGACAGCCTGACGCACGATGTCGAGGGCGCTATGCAGGTCGGCATGCGCGGGGTGCTCGTGCGGAGGTCGGCCGAGATCGGGCCGGGTCGGGCGGCGAGCGCCGCCGCTGTCAGAGCGGACGTGCCGGTCATCCGGTCGCTGACCGAGTTGCCCGCCCTGCTCTGAAGCGTTGCGCCCTGCTCCGGCAGTTCGACCGTGGGCAGCGACGCCTCGGCTCTACCCCGGGGGCCAGCCGAGGCCGCGTCCGGCGAGCAGGTGCAGGTGGATGTGGAACACCGACTGGCCCGCTTCACGGTTGCAGTTGAACACGGTGCGGTACCCTCTGTCGGCGTACCCGCCGTCGGCGGCGATGGTGGCCGCAAAGCGCAGCATGCGCCCCACGAGCGCGTCGTCCTGCTCGCTGAGATCGTTCAAGGTGGGGACGTGACGGCGTGGAATGATCAGCGCGTGCAGCGGCGCCTGCGGGTTGATGTCGTTGAAGGCTACGAGTTCGTCGTTTTCCCGGACGATCGAGGCCGGTATCTCGCCGCTGACGATCTTGCAGAAGAGGCAATCACTCATTCGTTGATCCTCTAGCCGCCCGTGGTGAAAGGCCGGTTGCATTCGGCCGCCGATGACATCCCCGCCGGCTGCGTTGCTTCTTCCTCAAATACTGCCCGGTATTCTCGGTCGTCGCGCCTTGCCGGCGGGGCGCCTCCGCGGCCTCGGTGCGACGCCGGTCTTTCACCACGGGCTGCAAGCAGGCTGTGGTGAGAGCAGGTGTGGCGGACCACGTCATAGCCCTTGTCCCCGACGACTTCGAGCCCGTCGCCGCTTTGAAGTCGCCGTTGTCCAGGATCTGATGGGTCGCATGTAGAACGGGTGTGCGGTACTGCGCGGCAGGTCTTCGGCCGCCACCCGCATCGACGTCTGCCTGTGACGCCGTCCTCGGTTCGTCCATCGCCATGGCCACAGTGTAGTACGCGGGATCGAACGTGTCGATCCCTTTACGGACGCGTCCAGCGCTCTCGGCTCTCTCGAAGCGACTCCATCGCTAAACGCGTGCGTCTTCGACTGGTTGTCCTAAACGGCGACGCGGGCCCCTTGACGCCGCTCCCCGATAGTTCTACTGTGTTAGTTAACTAGTTCAGTGATGCTGTTCCGATCCAACCCGTCCTCCGGCGTTCCCGTTTATCTCCAGCTGATCGAGCAGGTGAAGCACGCGGTCGACGTGGGTGCCCTGCGCCCCGGCGACCAGCTCCCGGCTATCCGACGCGTGGCCGAGGACCTCGTGATCAATCCGAACACGGTGGCCAAGGCGTACCGTGACCTCGAGCACGACGGCGTCATCGAGCTCAGGCAAGGCGCAGGCGCGTTTGTCGCCGAGAACGGTCGCGCCGGGCGCGTTGCCCGGGTCACGGGGGCGCGGCCTGTACTGCAGGCCGCCATGGATCGCCTGGCGGCGGCGGGACTGACGGTAGACGAGATTCGACGGCTGGTCGAGGCCGAGCTCTTGCGGCTGGCCGACAAGCCGCGCACGAGGAAATGATGACCATGCAGGACGTCGTGATCGAGACATGCGGTCTGTCCAAGCGATACGGAGATCTCGACGCGCTTCGCGAGCTCGACCTCCGGGTGCCCGCAGGATCGATCTACGGCTACCTCGGCATCCTGGCCGAGAACCTCCGACAGTGTCTCGATTTCATGAAGATCGATCGCGTCGTCCTCGCGGGGAGCGTCGGGCGGTGGTGTCGAGGCGGCAGCTGGGCCGCCAGTGAGTTACCGCCTTCGACGGATCGCGGCCAGCCGCGGAATTCCCTGGAGGTCATCCCGGATCGCGTGGACCGCCAGCTGCGGATACTTCCCGACAAGGGCACGGATCTCGTCGTCTTGCCCGGCGCCGAACTCCATGAGCAGCTGCCCCCCCGGCGTGAGTCGCGCCGCGGATTGCTGGAGCAGCGCGCGTATCAGGTCGAATCCGTCCCGGCCGCCGAACACCGCTTCGGCAGGCTCGTAGTCGCGCACCTCGGATGACAGGCCCGACCTGTAGCGGTCGGGCACGTAGGGTGGGTTCGACACGATCAGGTCGATCCCCGGCGCGACGCCCTCGAGCAGGCTCGTGCACACGAAACGCACCTGAGCGCCGGCCCCGAGACGAATGGCGTTGCGCCTGGCGACGGCCAGCGCGCGCGGCGAGATCTCCGTTGCCAGCACGTCCACGCCCGACAGCTCGAGCGCAAGCGTGACGGCGAGGCACCCGCTGCCGGTTCCCACGTCCACCAGGCGCCACGGCCGTGCGGCAGACGGCGCCGCCGGCGTCCGCACTTCCGCTGCTGCCCTTGCCCTCGCAGACGCATGGATGGCGAGCGCCTCTTCGACGATCAGCTCGGTTTCCGGACGCGGCGTGAGCACGTCGCGGCTGACTTCGAAGTCGCGGTTCCAGAACTCGCGGTAGCCGGCAATCTGCGCCACCGGCTCCCGACGCGCGCGTCGCGCCACGAGCGGCTCGTAGGCGGACTGAAAACCCGATGGTGGTGCGTCGCTCCGGCGAGCCAGGTACTCGGCCCGGTCCCAGCCGAGCGCCAGGCGTGCCAGTACCTCCGCATCGATGGTGGCGTGCTGCTCTGCCAGGCCCGCGTCGACGAGCCGCTCACGCGCGGCCCGCACCCGATCGTGCAGGGTAGTCACACCGGTGGCGAGCGGATGATCAGACACCCGTCCCATCCTCCGTTGCTTCTTTCAGCTTCTCGGCCTGGTAATGGGACACGACGCGGTCGATGAGCTCTGCGAGATCCCCGTTCATCACGTCTGTGAGCTGGTGAGTCGTGAAGTTGATCCGGTGGTCCGTGATGCGGTTCTGCGGAAAGTTGTAGGTGCGGATCTTCTCGGACCGCTCCCCGGTGCCCACCTGTCCGCGCCGCTCCTTGGCGATCGCGTCCTGCTGCTTCTGCAGTTCCTTTTCGTAGAGACGCGTGCGCAGCACCTTCATTGCTTTCTGCCGGTTCTTGATCTGGGACTTCTCGTCCTGCTGCGAGACCACTTCGCCGGTCGGGATATGCGTGATACGCACGGCAGAGTAGGTCGTGTTGACGCTCTGGCCGCCGGGTCCGCTCGAGCAGAACGTATCGATGCGGATGTCCTTCGGGTCAATCTGGACGTCCACTTCCTCTGCTTCCGGCAGCACGGCCACCGTCGCGGTGGAGGTATGGACGCGCCCGCTCGCCTCGGTCGCCGGCACCCGCTGAACGCGATGCACGCCGCTCTCGTACTTCAAGCGGCTGTACACCCGTTCACCCTCAATCGACGCCACAACCTTGTTGATTCCGCCGATTCCGGTGTCGCTCATCGACATCAGCTCGAGGCGCCACCGCTGGCGTTCGGCGTAGCGGCTGTACATCCGGAACAGTTCGGCCGCAAACAGCGCGGCCTCGTCGCCGCCCGTGCCCGCGCGAATCTCGAGCAGGACGTTCTTCTCGTCATTCGGATCCTTCGGCACGAGCAGGAGCTTCAGCTCCTGCAGCAGCGCGTCACGCCGGGCGTCCAGGGAGGTGAGCTCCTCCTCCGCGAGCGTTCGCATCTCGGCGTCACCCGAGCGTACGAGTTCCTGTGCCTGCTCGAGTTCGGCGACGACGGTCTTGTACTCGCGAAACCGCTCGACCGTGGACTCGATGTCGGCCAGTGCGCGTGCGTGCTTGCGGTACTCGGAGGGATCCCCCTGCACCGCGGGCTCGGCGAGGAGGCTGGCCAGCTCCGTGTACCGGTGTTCGATCGATGTGAGCTTGTCCAGCATGCGTGATGTCGTGCTTCATTCCGAGGTGCGAGGCCGCGGCCCGGACGCTCCACCGGACACGGGCGGCAGAAACGCGATCTCGTCGCCCTCCGACACGGTGGTGTCCATGCGCGCATACTCCAGGTTGCGCGCCGCCGAGACGGATCCAGCGTATGGCGCCAGCTCGGAATGACGGCTCGCGAGCTCAGTCCATACCGCCCGGATGGTCGCAGGCGTCTCCAGGTCCAGCACGAGCTCACCCGCTCCGGCAATCTCCCGCAGGCGCGCGAAGAGACGAACCGTTACGCGCACGCGCGCCTCAGCGCTTCGGCGCGTGCGCTCTCGTCATCCGGGTCGGCCGTCGCGCCTTCGATCCACGACGCGCCCCCCTCGAAGTGCTCGTGCTTCCAGATCGGCACGATCTGCTTCACCCGTTCAATCGCGTAGCGGCAAGCGGCGAATCCTTCGGCCCGGTGCGGCGACGCCACCACGATCGCGATGCTTGCCTCGCCGATTTCCAGCCGGCCCAGACGGTGGTGCAGTCCCAAGGTGGCGGCCACCCAGTGGCTGTGGATCTCCTGCTCGATCCGCTCGAACGCGCGCAGCGCGAGCGGCTCGTATCCTTCGTATTCGAGGAACCGGACGCGCCGGCCGAGGTTCTCGCCCCGGACCAGCCCGATGAAGCTCGCAATCGCGCCAGTGGTGCCCCTCGCGGACTCGGTCACGGCGGTCGTCACCGTCCCGACGTCGAGCGGATCCACCGTGAGCGCCAGGCGTGCGGCGGGCATCAGGGGAGTATAGCGTCACGGGCGCCTGACGCCGGGCCGTGGCCCCCCGCACCCTCTCTCCAGAAGTGGTTCACCGGCCCGTGTCCATGGCCGATCGGCACGGCGTGCGCGATCGCACCGGCTACGTAATCGGTCGCATCCTGCACGGCCTGGGCAAGTGTCTGGCCGCGCGCGAGTTGCGCCGCGAGCGCTGCGGCCAGGGTGCAGCCGGTGCCGTGCGTGTTCCGCGTGTGGATGCGCTCCGTGACAATCTCCGTGAAGTCGCGCCCGTCGAAGA
>CAVUCH010000006.1:0-73305 GCA_963739995.1 Vicinamibacteria bacterium
TGGTGGACCTGACCGGGATCGAACCGGTGACCTCCTGAATGCCATTCAGGCGCGCTCCCAACTGCGCTACAGGCCCCTGCGGGGAAAAACCGATCCTACCAGCCCCGTCGAAAGGCCGTCAATGCCGGCGAGGGCGTGCGACCGCAGGCGTACGCGACGTGACGCGGCATCTCCCTTGGCGGAGGCGGCCTCCGATCCCCGGCCTGAGGTGGACACCGCCAGCTATCCTGCTCACGCCATCGCTCAGCGTCCGTTCGGCAAGGCGGTGCCGAACAACGCCGCAACCTGCCGCGCGTCCATGCCGCGCGCCAGGCCGAGCGCCAGGACCAGACGGGCCTTCAGCGGCGCGAGGTCGCCCGCCGTCAGGATTGGCAGCACGCCGAACGCGTCCGGCCGCGGCGCCACGCCGGCTCCCGTGCGCGAGGCAATCACGACGGGCACGCCCGCCCGCGCGACCCGGCGGGCGGCGTCCGCCTGCGACGGCGTGAGTGCCCCCGCCCCGGCACCGGCGAGCACGATCCCGCGTGCTCCCTGCGCGACGGCCGCCTCGATCAGGTCGCCGGCGGCGTCCTGGTACGTCAGCAGGAGGTCGACCCGCGGCAGCGACGCACCATCTGTCAAGGCGAGAGCGCCCGGAATCGAGATCGGGAGGTGTTTCTCACCTTCGTAAGAAACACCTCCCGATCTCGAATGCACGTCCGATCTCAAGTGCACGCGGCCTCCCTTCACCAGGCCGAGGCGCTCGGGCTCCGGGGCGTCGAAGGCGTCGAGGTTCGTCGCGTGGCGCTTCCGGACGTGGCGCGCCGACAGGATCTGCCCACGCATGACCACGACCGTGCCGAGCCCGCGGGCTGCACGGTGCCCGGCTACCCGCACCGCGTCAGCGAGGTTTGCGGGCCCGTCGTCATCTGCCGCCCCCGGCCGCCGCATCGCGCCGACGACCACAATCGGGCGAGCGTCGGCGAGGGTGAGATACAGGAACCAGGCGAGCTCCTCGAGGGTGTCGGTGCCGCCCGTGACGACCACGCCGTCGAGCTCACGGTCGGCGGCGAGCAGCGCGACGAGGTGGCGCGAGAGCCGCGCGCAGTCGTCCATCGTGAGGACCGCGCTTGCCAGATTGGCGAACGTCTCCGTCTCGAGCCTGGCGAGCCGTTCGGCGTGCGGCAGGCCGGCCACCAGTTCCCTGGCGCTGAGCCGTCCACTCATGGCGTTCCCGATCGTGCCACCCATCGCGATGACGCGCACGCGTGGCAGGGCATGGGCAGCGTGCGCAGGCGTCGCCGCGCTCGCGAGAAGCGGCGCGATGAGCCCCGCGACGAGCACCGCACACGTGGCAAGGCACGCGCGGCGCCGCGTTGCGGGAGGAGGGACGATCACCCCTGCGCGGTGCGCTGCGCGCCCGCCAGCCACTCGGCGAGACGTTGCGCGGCGTGTTCCGGGGTCGATCCGTAGAACGGCATCATTGCGGCGGGCACGCCCGGCACTCGAACCAGGTGTGCACGCCAGCGATCGGCGCCGATTCGCGAGACTTCGATGTGGTACGTACGGCCTTCGATGGTTTCGGTGATGTGTTGCACGAGAGCCTTGGAAATGACAGGCGAATGCGTGAAACGAGCGTCGCCATTGTAGGCGTCGTGCGCCACGGTTCAAGCGAAAGTCGGCACGAAGACCACGCGTACATTCCAGGGTGCGCTCGATCCGTTCGGCAGGCCGTCGAAAATAGTTTTCGGCTGACAGCTTCTCCACAGGATTTCCACCGAACGTTCACAGGATTTGCACAGCCCATCCCATCGGCGCGCCAAACACGGCATTGCCCGACGCTGTGCGTTGGTGCTGTGGGCCGCCGGGCGTTCTGTCAGGCGAATGTCAACGCAAACCGCTCGCAAACCGTCGGCACGCCGGGGACCTCGAATCGATGCCGCGCCCATTCGGCCGGCGAGCACGATCGACAGCTCGCCCTCACGCGAATGGCGGTACCGCGGCGCCGCGAGCGCCCGCGGCGGCAACGTGTGCTCGACGATTGCCACCCCCGGCCGGCCATGACGGAGCCCGGCACCTTGTGGACGGTCCCGAGCTGCGCGGACGGCGCCTCCAGACCGCCCCCAGGTCGAACGATCCGTTCCGTGCGTCCCAAGCTCCACAGGGGAATTCCGGATAACGGCACAGTGACCCTATGCGACACTAGTGCCTGTCCTTGTCATCTGTGGAGTGGCTGTCGGAGCGCGACGCCCGAGTGGCAAGGCGTGAGGAGCGAGCATATCGGTTCGAGCGACGAGCAACGCCGCCAATCGGGATGCCCCGCCCGACAGGCACTCTACAAATCAAGGACAGGCCACTAGAATCCTCGTGCTGGCTTCCACCGTCCGCGCCCTGATCGTCCTGGCGATCACGCTTGCTGCCGTGTCCGCGCGCGCGGATGAGGCGTCTTTGCTGCGTGTATTCCTCGTCGACGGGACGACCCTGACCAGCTTCGGGGAATACGCCCGGGTGGGCAACCGCATCGTGTTCTCGATGCCCCTCGGCACCGGCCGCGACGGGATCCCGCCGCTGCAGCTCGTGAGCCTGCCCGAACGGACGGTGGACTGGACGCGCACCGACGCATACCGTGATGCCGCCCGCGCCGCCCAGTATGCGGTCACCCACGGCGAGAACGATTTTGCGCTGATGACCGGCGACGTGGCCAGCGTACTGAACGAGATCGCGCTCGCGAAGGACCCCGCCCATCGGCTCCGGCTTGCCGAGCAGGCCCGGGCGCAGCTCACGGACTGGCCAACGAAGCACTACGGGTACCGTGCGAAAGACGTGCGGGAGATTGCGGCGTTGCTCGACGAGACGATCGCCGATTTGCGGGCTGCCGCCGGCGGCAGCCAGGTGGAGCTCAGCTTCGTGGCCAATATCGAGCCGCCCGCGTCCGTGGTGCTGCTGCCGCCGCCGACCCGGACGGAAGTGATCGCGCAGGGGCTCTCGATCGCCGAGATGACCGACGTGCCCGCGGACCGTATCGGAATGCTGCAGAAGACGATGGCGTTCATCGACACGGCACCCGGCGCGGGATCGGATGCCGAGCTCCAGCGCGCGCGCGACTTCGCGCAGCAGCGCCTGGAGCGTGAGCTCGACGCGGACCGGCGCTACACCGGCCTCGTCCGAAATATGACAGCACAGGCCTCCGCGTCTGCGGCCCGGGCCGACGTCCGGGGTGTCGAACGCGTCATCGCACGCGTGGCTCGACTCGACGAGCAGCTCGGGCGCCAGCGTCCCGACGATGTGCGTTCGCTGATTGCGACCCTTCAGGCGCAACTCGACTCTGCGCGCCGTCTTCGGCTCGCGCGCGACCGGTGGCGGCTACGGCTGGCCGCATACCGTTCGTACGCGCGCTTCGTGAAGTCGCCGCTGGCACAGCTGGATCTGATGCGTCCCGGCCTGCAGGACATCAAAACGCTCGCCGGACCCGAGGCCGTCACGCTGGGCCTACTGACGGCTCGGGCCAGGCAGGCCGCGCGCCAGTTGCGCGGCGTCATTCCGCCGCCGGATCTCGCCCCCATTCACGCCCTGCTCCAGAGCGCGTGCCAGATGGCCGGTGCGGCCGTGGAGACGCGATTCAAGGCGATCGCGTCCGGCGACATGGCTACCGCGTGGAACGCCTCCTCGGCGGCGGCGGGATCGCTGATGCTGCTGGCGCAGGCCCGTGACGAGCTCGAGCGCTACCTCGTGCCCCCGCGGCAGCCGTGATCACACCGCGAGACATCCGTCTCCTCCGGGCAGGTTCCCTTCACGCGTACCAAAGCGCCATCGTCGCGGCCTCCTGCAACGGGGAGCTCCCGCTCGTGCGCGCCACGGCGGTGATCGTGCCGACGCGCGCCGCAGCTTTCCAACTGCAGCGCACGGCCGAGCATACCCGCCTCGCGGCCGTTGGGTCCGCGATCGTCCTTCCCGACATCCTGACCCGGGCAGAGTTCTACGAGCGGCTGCGGGTTGCCGCCGCGCCGCCCGCCGCATGGCTCACCGCGTTCGATCGCGAGGTCATGCTGCAGGCCGGGGCGCACGAAGCGATCACCGACGGCGCGGTGCCGCCGTTCCATCTGCGGCCGGCCCTGGTCGGCGAGATGCTGGAGTTCTACGACGAGCTGCGGCGCCTCGGGCGGCAGGTGGACGATTTCGAGCGGTTGCTCGGGGCGGAGCTCGAGCCGCGCGCCGGGATCGATCGCGGAGCCGAGCGCATGCTGCGGCAGACGCGGTTCCTCGTGGCCGCGTTCCGCTCGTATGAACGCCGCATGCGGGACGCCGACGCGTGCGATGAGCATGCGTTCCGTGACTGGCTGCTTGCGGCGCGGGTCCCGCCGCGATACCGCCGGGTGATCGTGGCCGTCGGGGACCGCCTGGTCGAGGCGGGGGGACTCTGGCCCGCCGATGTCGATCTGCTCTCGCGTCTCGAGGGGATCGAACGAATCGAGGTGGTGGCGACGGAGACGCAGCTCGCCGCGGGCTCTCACGTGCGAATCCACGATCTGCTGCCCGGGATTGAGGAGGTGCGCGTGCCGGAGCAGGCCGGTGCCCTGGACGATCGCACGCTCGTGGTGCCCGCCGACAGCATGAGCCTGCACTTCACGAGCCGGGATCGTGAGGAGGAGCTCGCGGACGTGGTGCGGCGAATCAAGGCGCGGCGCCGCGAGTCGCCCCTCGACGCACCCCGGCTGGATCGCACGGCGGTGGTGTTCAGCCGGCCGCTTCCGTACGTGTACCTCGCGCGGGAGGTGTTTGACGGCGCGCGTGTGCCGTTCCAGAGTGATGATGCCCTGCCGCTCGCGGCCGAGAGCGGCGCCGCGGCGCTCGACGTCGTGCTGACATTCGTCAGCTCCGGTGCGGGCCGCGCGGCGACGGTGGCTCTGCTGCGCTCGCCGCACTTCCTCCCGGGTCCGGGCGAGCCCGCGCTATCCGGTGACGCCGTGCAGGCGCTGGAGCGCGCGCTTGCGGACGCGGAATATGGGGGTGACCCCGCGCGGCTGTGGACGCTCGCCGACGAGTGGGAGCAGGCACCGGCGGCGCGCGACCCGCGGGCCGCTGCGCTGCGGCGCCGCGCCGCGCCGGCCGCGCGGGCCGCCGCCACCATGGCTGCGGAGCTCGGCCCCCTGTTTGGCGACGCACCTGCCAGCGTCCACCTCGAGACGCTTCGGCAGTTCCTGCTGACCCGGGGCAGAGTGCCCGACCTGCCCGTCCCCGAGCGCGAGCGGCTGTTGCGGACGCGCATCGCCCTTCTGACGCTGTTCGAAGGGCTGGCCGGGGCGCACCGTGCCCACGGGGATCTGGCGTGGTCCACAGACGATCTCGCCGCGACCGTCCGGCGCTGGATCGAGGCGCAAACCTTCGCGCCGCGCACCGGCGCCGCGGGTGTGCACATGATCGACGCCACGGCTGCCCGCTTCGGCGTCTACGATGATGTGCATCTCGTAGGCCTCGTCGACGGCGAATGGCCGGCGCCGGCGCGGCGGAACCTGTTCTACTCGCCTGTGCTGCTGCAGCCGCTCGGCTGGCCGTCCGAAACGGCGCGGGTCGCGGCCGCGCGCGCCGCGTTCCTCGACCTGCTGCTGCTCGCCCGGCAGCGCACGACGGTTTCGGCGTTCCAGCTCGAAGACGACTCGCTCACGGGGCCATCAGTCCTGCTCGACGACCTGGGGAAGTCGGGCCTGCAGCCGCTCACGCGTGCTGACGACCGGATGCCCATCTTCGCAACCGAGGCGCTTGCACGGCCGACCGTCGCGGGGGTGCGGTCCGCGGCGGCGGGCGACTGGCTTCAGTTGCGCCTCGCTCGAACGGCTGCCGCCGACGCCGCGTTCCACGGAACTGCGTTAGGACACTCCCCGCGGACGCACAGTGTCGGCGCCATCGAGTTGTACACCCAGTGTCCCTTCAAGTACTTCGCGCGGCACGTGCTGCGGCTCGAGGAGGAGACGGACCAGGAGGAAGGCCTGACACCGCGCGAGCGGGGCATCTTCATCCACGAAGTCTTCGAGGCCTTTTTCGATCGCTGGGTGTCGGAGGGCGGAGGCGCGATCACCGCCGACGAACTGCCCCGCGCGCGCGCCCTGCTCGAGGAGGTCATGACGCCGCGCCTGGAGGCGCTCGATCGCGCGGACGCGGCCCTCGAGCGCACGCGTCTCCTCGGGTCCCCGGTTGCGCCGGGACTCGCGGACCTGGTCTTCCGGATGGAAGCCGAACGCGCCGTGCCGGTGCTCGGCCGCCGTCTCGAGGAGAAGTTCGACGCGGTGTTCGAATTGGAAGGCCCTTGCGGTCCTCGCAGGCTGCCCATCCGCGGCGTCGTGGATCGAATAGATCTGCTGGCCGACGGAACGCTCCGCGTGATCGACTACAAGTCGTCGCTCCCCCCGGCCGCCATGCAGCTCGCGATCTACGCGGTCACCGCGGCGCATCGCCTCCGCGGCCATCTCGGACGGCAGTGGACGGTCGGCGAAGCCGCGTACATCGTATTCAACGGCTCCCGTGTGAAGTCGATTGGTCGGGACGCGGAGGGGCGCGCGCAGGTGCTCAGCGAGGCGCAGGCGCGATTCATTGCCGCGGTGGACGGGATCCAGGCCGGGGCCTTTCCGCCACGCCCCGTGCAGCTGCACCTGTGCAACTCGTGTGCGTATGCCGGCGTGTGCCGGAAGGATTATGCCGCGCCCCTCGAGGACGTCGACACCACACCTGCCGTTTGAGGATCCGGCCGCACCCGCCGGCGCCGATCTGCCCGACGCGGCCGACCGCGCGGCCGCCGTGGATCCCACGCGCAACGTCGTGCTCGAGGCCTCGGCGGGAACCGGCAAGACCCGCGTGCTCGTGGACCGCTACACGAACCTGCTGAAGGCGCGCGTGGATCCGGCCAACATCCTGGCGATCACCTTCACACGGAAGGCGGCGGCGGAGATGCGTGAGCGCATCCTGCACAACCTCCAAAGCGCCGCTGCCACCGGCGAGATCGACGAGGCTCGCTGGCGCGACCTGCGCGACCGGCTGGGTGACATCGCGGTCAGCACCATCGACGCGTTCTGTCTCTCGCTGCTCCGTGAGTTCCCGCTCGAAGCCGACCTCGACCCCGGCTTCACGATGGCCGATGAGACAGAGGTCCTTCGTCTCATCGACGAGGGGCTGGATCGTGCCCTGCGTGTGTGCCGCGGCATTGCCACCACCGATCCGGCGGTAGCGCTGCTCTTCGCGCAACTCGGGGAGCCGAGGCTCCGGGCCGGCCTCGCCGTGCTGCTCGACCGGCGGCTCGTCGCGCACGATGCCCTGCGGCGGTTCCTGGTCCACGGCCCTGGCGATGTGAACCCCGAGGTGGTCTGCGCCCGGGCGGCCGCACGGCTCGGCGACACGCTGCGGTCGGTCGAGGGGGGGCTGGCCGCCTTCCTCGCGGACGGACCGCGCTTTCATCCCCGCTTCGCCATGCTGGCCCGCGACATCGAAACGCTTGCACCAGCAGGTCGCGGCGCTCCGGGGGAAGGCGGCGAGCTGGCCAGCCGGATGCGCCTGATCGCGGACGGCCTGCGCGACCATTTCCTCAATGACAAGGGTGAGCCGCGTACGCGATGGTCGTACAAGGCGTCGGACGCCGATACGCCCGAGGCGTGGAAGCGGCACCGCGACCGGGCGAAGCGCGTCGCCCCGGCGATCGCGGAGGATCTCACGCGGTTCAGCCGCGATCTGAACGTTGTGCTCTCGCACGCCGTGTGGCGCGTCTTCGAGATCGCCTTGTCGGAGTACCGCCGCACGCTGGCGGCGCACGCGGTGGTGGACTTCCCCGACGCGCTGTGGCGCACGCTCGAGCTGCTCGCGCAGATGGACGAATTCGCACAGAGTCGCTACCTGCTGCAAGCGCGCTATCACCACCTGCTGGTCGACGAGTTCCAGGATACGAGCCAGGCACAGTGGGAGCTCGTCTGGCGTCTCGTACAGGCGTGGGGCGAAGGCGTCGGGATGGAGCAGGACGCACCGCTGCCACCTTCCATCTTCATCGTCGGCGACCGGAAGCAGTCCATCTACGGATTCCGCGACGCGGACGTCGGCGTCCTCGCGCGCGCCGTCGTCAGCATTGCCGGCCTCCGGCAGGACGGCAGCGTGCGCCGGGCGATCCGCAAGAGCTTTCGCGCGGTGCCGGCGCTGCTCGCCTTCACCAACGACCTCTTCGATGCGGTGGAGAAGCAGGAACGGCCGGACGCCTTCGCCTACGGCGAGTCGGATCGGTTCCCGGTCGATGCGGCGGTCGCGGCAGGCGAGCCCGCCCTGGGCCTTGTGGTTGCGCCGGATGCCGCCTCGTGTGCCGAGCGCGTAGCGAGCGAGATCGGCAGGCTGCTGACCTCGGGGCAGGTGCGCGACAAGGGGACCGGTCTCGCGCGCGCCGTGCGGCCGGGCGACATCGGCATCCTCTTCCGCTCGCGTGAGGGGCACCAGGCGTACGAGTCTGCGCTCGAGGCGCGTGGTATCGGCTCTTACGTCTACAAAGGACTCGGGTTCTTCGATGCCGACGAGATTAAAGACGTCTTCGCGCTGCTTCGGTACCTTGCGGAGCCGGAATCGGATCTGCGCGCGGCAGCATTCCTGCGGTCGCGCTTCGTGCGGCTGTCCGACCCGGCTCTCCAGCAGCTTGCACCTCGCCTGGCCGGCGCACTTCGCGATGTCACACCGCCGGACGCGGCGCTCGGGATTGAAGACGAGGCAGTGCTGGCGCGCGCACGCGAAGCCTGTGCGGTATGGCTGCCGCTCGTCGACTGCATCCCACCCGCGGAGCTCCTGGACCGAATCCTCGAAGACTCCGCATACGCATTCGAAACGGCGGGCCGGCGCGCAGGACAGGCGGGCGAGAACCTGAAGAAGGTGCGTGCGCTGGTGCGCCGGATTCAGAACCGCGGCTATGCAACCATGGCGCGCGTCGCTGAGCACCTCGATCGTCTCTCCGTGGGCGACGAGTCCAACGCGGTGATCGATGCGGTGGACGCCGTCAATCTCATGACCGTGCATGCCGCGAAGGGCCTGGAGTTTCCCGCCATCTTCCTCGTGAACATCGGGAGAGGGACAGGAGGCAGCCGTTCGCCGATCCGGCTCGTTGCGGACGGCGGGGGTGGGCAGCCGTCGGTCTCGATTGGGGATTACCTGTCCGGCGCGGATGCGGATGCCGTCGATCGCGAGCGCGAGGAGACGAAGCGTCTGCTGTATGTCGCGATCACCCGCGCGCGAGATCGGCTCTACCTGTCGGCTGTCGTTGCAGGCGGCCGGTTGACCCGTGCGCGGGGGAGTCTTGCCGACATTCTCCCCGCGCCCCTTGCCGACCTTCTCGCAGACGCCGGCAGCGATGACGGGCGGGGAACACTCGAGTGGAACGGGAACGCGGGACGACACCTGTTCACGGTGTGTCGCGCGGTCACGCCTGTGCGGCCCGTAGCTCCCGCGCCCGATGTCACCGCCGGACGGAGTGACTTCGGCGTGCTCGCTGATGTGCCGGCCGACGTCCGCCTGTCCGCCTCGGCGGCGGACGGCCCTTCTACGGTCCCGCCGGGGTGGTGTGCCGGCGGGTCAGCACACGAGGCGGCGCGGCTCGTCGGCACCCTGGTGCATCGGCTCTTCGAACACCCGGCGGGTCCGGTAACTGCAGACCACGACCTGCTGGCCCATCGCCTGCGCTCGCTCCTGCATCCGCGCGAGCGGGCGGGTGTTGCAGATATGGACGCGGTGGTCGGCGAGGCAATCGCGCGCTTCGATGCGGTCTGCCGGCGGCCGGTCGTGACGGCGGTGCTCATGTCGGGCGAACGGATGCACGAGGTGCCTTTTGCCTTGCGCCGGCGGGGCGAGCTCGTGCACGGGACGATCGACACCCTCGTGCGCCGCGACGGCGTGTTGACGGTCGTTGAAGTGAAAACGGGCCGGCGCGCGCCGGCGCACGAGCGCCAGCTGGCGCTGTACGTCGAAGCCGCGCGTGCCCTGTTCCCGCCGCCCGACCGGGTAGAGGGCGTTCTCGTCTATCCAGACGATGAGGTGTGGCTCACTCTCCCGCAAGGGATCGATGGACTCGGCTGAGGCGGCGATGGCAGGCCGGCGGCACGTGCCGGACATTGAAAAGGCATCGTGGCGACGCTCGGGATCAGGCGGGCGTGGTTCCAGGGAATGGGCGGATTGCGGCCAATAACCTCTGATCGCTGGTGCTTTCGGGCTGTCTCCCGGAGGTTCATGGGCACCCGTATTTCTAATTGCGTCTGTGCTGGGGCATCTCGTACAATCAATTGTTTGGATGACCGGGCCGATCGCCGGGAGGAGCAGAGCGTTGGCATTGACTTGTGCGAACTGCGGAAATGATCGCAATTTCCAGGTGAAGACGGTGCAGATGCATGTGGTGCATCTCGAAGACGAGCGGGTAGAGGTCTCGGACGAGGGACGTCCGGCCGTGCTCGAAGTGTTGTGCGATGAGTGCGAAAACCCGATCAACTTCGAGGAATTCGAAGACACCCTGCGCCGTGAGGTGATGCTCACGATCGGCGCGCGCTAGTCATTCCGCCCTGCTGCGCCCCGACACGGCCGGATGCCGTCCGTCACCGGCGCGTCAAGGGCAGGCCCTCCCGTTTCCCTTCACACTGGCAGTCGCGGGTCATTTTCGAGGCAGCGTGCTTCTGCTGTCGGCGCGCACCCCTGCGCGCGACGGCGGTCTGCCGCCTCACCCACGCGTCAGCATGGCTCGGGTACGGGGTCGGTATCGTCCTGCGACGCGTCGACGAAGCCGCACAGCAGGCACTGGCGCCCGCCGCCTCGCTCGAGGCCGTTCTCGTCGGCGAGTTCGGCGCTGGTCAGGGCCTCAGGGCCCGTCGGTTGCAGGATCCCGCCGCAGTCCGGGCAGATGCGGACATTGCTGTGGCGCCGGTTCATAGTGCTCCTCGTCTCTGCACGAAAACGCGCGATCGTAGCACCAGCCCGGTGCCTTGACAACTTCCAGCGTGGCTCGTACCGTACGGGCACGCGAGCGGATGAACACGTGTGACTGACTTTCGAAGACCCCTGCACGACGAGACCACGCCGCTGCACGCCGCCCCCGCGCCGTCCTCGCAGCGCGGCGTCTTCGACGATGAGATCGCGATCGACTTTCCGTCGATTGACGCCGTCGTGGAGCGCATGCGCGAGGGGTTCCTGGGCGACGATGGGTCAGGCGCAGCACATAAGTCAGCGATCAGCCTCTCGCCGCGCCAGGCGTTCGCGGGGGCAACCGTCCCGCTCGACGTGCCGTTGCGCCATACATGCCGGCACTGCGGCGGTCGCGGCGAGACATGGGCCGAACGGTGCGCCGGGTGCGCCGGATCCGGCGAGTGCTCACGTCCGCACCAGGTGAGAGTGCTCGTGCCCCCAGGCGTGACCGACGGCACCCGCTTCCGTTTCCTCATCACCGCGCCGCACGGCGTTCCTACACGCATCGAGGTGACGGTGCTCGTGGCCTGACGGCCGTGCCGAGTGAGTCGCGGGCAGGCCGCTTGAACTCGCACATCGAACTTCTCGGCCTCCTGTACCACTGCTGGGCCGCCTTCAACGCCATCTTCGGGCTGGCCATGGGCCTGTTTGCCGCGTCGGCCGCGCTGCTGGCGGTTGCACCTCATGGCCGCCCCGGGTTGGAGGTCGCCGCGTCGTTCACGGCAGCCGCGTTTGCCATCGTGGCCGTTACGGCCGTCGTCTGGGCGACCGTGCACGCATGGTGCGGCAGAGCGCTCCGCCGCCGCGACCATTGGTCACGCCTGCTGGCGCTCGCCCTGGCCCTGTTCAACGCACTCCTGTTTCCGCTCGGGACGGTGCTGGCCTTCTACACGCTGTGGCTGCTGCTGCACGAGGAGGTGCGGGTGCGGTTCGAGAGAGACACATCATCGTCTCACGTGTTCACCGTCTCATGACGGCGGGTCCAGCGTCCCGTCCTTCGTCCATGGTCCGCACCTGGCAAGACGCCTGACGGTGAGCCACGCGCCCGCCGGGAAGCCGTGAGTTCTCAGCACTGCCTGGGCGTATTGACTGCACGTGGGCGTGAAGCGGCAGCGGACGCCGAGCGCAGGCATGAGCGGGGAGGCGGTCCGCTGGTACAGACGCACAGCTCCCAGGGCTGCACCGGTCGACCATTGGGCAGCCGGAGGCCGCCTCGCGTCGAGCGCGCACGCTCCGAGCGCGACGACGAGCACCAGGGTCGCGAGAAGCCGAGGACGCCTGAACATCAGGCAGGAAGCGGAGAGGCGACACGCCGGCGGGAATCGCCGCGCCGGCGTGTCACACGCAGGTGGCGCCCGTCAGAAGCGCGAAGCGTACTCGCTGACCCCGGGGATGATAAGACGTGTGCCGTTGACGCCCTTTACGATGGCGACGACGTGGACGACCAGAATTGCCAGCCAGAGGCCCATCGTGAGCAGGCTCACCACACACCCCAGCGCACCGCTTACCATGCTGATGATGGCGGTGACAATCATGATGGCAATCCAGAGCACGATCTCGGCGACCATCAGCACGATCCCGTGCTTGGCGTGCCACTGCACGTCCCTGTCTTCCTTCTCGACCAGGAGCGGCACGAGCGCGAGCAGCCACAGGTAGGACAGGACAATCATGATGCTCCGGTTCTGCGACACAGAACCCGGCGCGACCGGTTCACTCATCGGCTCTCCTTCGGTTGTCTCAGGGGTGACTCGAGACGCGCGTCAGTCTACCGAACCACGCTCCTGCCGTCCAGCCGGGCGACGTCGTGCGAAGAGCGCGTGTGTCGGCCGGATTCGCGGGGCCGCCTCGCTTGTCACCCGGCGGCGGCAGCCGGTAAGCTTCAATGAGCGGCCGTCCCTCGCCGCGATTCCGGGATTCCCAGATGCCTTCATCCGTTCAGGAAGCCGACGTCCTCCACGCGCTTGCCGCCGTGCGCGATCCGGACCTCGGCCGCGACATCGTCAGCCTGCGCTTCGTGAAGAACCTGCACATCGAGGGCGGCCGGGTGCGATTCACGATCGAGCTGACGACACCGGCGTGCCCGGTGAAAGACCAGATGCGCGATCAGGCGCGTGCCGCCGTCCTGCAGGTGCCCGGCGTGTCGGACGTCGAGATCGAGATGACGGCCTCGGTCCGGTCGGCCGGCATCCCCGATGGTACGCGTGTGGCGGTGCCCGGTGCGAAGAACGTCATTGCGGTGGGCGCCGGCAAGGGGGGCGTCGGGAAGACCACCGTCGCGGTGAACCTCGCCGTCGCGCTGGCGCTGCGCGGCAGCCGCGTGGGGTTGCTCGACGGGGACATGTACGGTCCCAACGTGCCGCTGATGCTCGGGCTGCACACGCAGTTGACCACCGATGGCAGGAAGATCGTTCCAGCCGAGAAGCACGGCATCCAGGTCGTGTCGATGGGGTTCCTGACGAACGACGACTCGGCCGTCATCTGGCGCGGACCGATGCTGCACGGCGCGATCCAGCAATTCTTCCGCGAGGTGGCGTGGGACGACCTGGACTACCTGATCGTCGACATGCCGCCAGGTACGGGAGACGTGGCCCTGAGCCTCAGTCAGACGGTGCCGGTCTCAGGGGCCATCGTCGTGACCACACCGCAGCAGGTGTCGCTGGCCGACACGCGTCGGGCGGTGCGGATGTATCAGAAGCTGAACATCCGCACGATCGGCCTGATCGAGAACATGAGCCACTTTGTCTGCCCCTCATGCGGCCACGACAGCGACATCTTTGGCGCCAACGCAGGTGAAGAGCTCGCCGCCGACATGGAGGTCCCGTTCCTGGGGCGCATCCCGATCTATCAGCCGATCCGCGAGGGCGGCGACGCGGGGCGCCCGATCGTGACGACCGAGCCCGACTCGCCGGCGGGCCGCGCCCTGTTCGCCGTCGCCGAGCAGGCGGCGGCGCAGATCTCGATCGCGAGCTACACCCGGCCGACCATCCCTTTGACGGTGGTGCGCTGAGACGTCTCAAGGCCCACGGTCTGTTCAGTTCTTCAGCCTCCGGAGTTATCTGACTACGTCGGCCGCTTTGCCAGTAGCATTCGACGACGCGCCTGCTCTCGCCGGCCCCCACGTCTTCGGGTCTCGGGCGGGTGTGGCCACGTACCCCGGAAACCGTTGATGAACATCCCATTCACGCGCCACGCGCTCGACAACGGCCTGTCGGTGATCATCCACGAGGACCACAACTGCCCGATTGTCGCCGTAAACGTCTGGTATCACGTGGGCTCCAAGAATGAAGTGCCTGGCCGCACCGGCTTCGCGCACCTGTTCGAGCACCTGATGTTCGAGGGCTCGGCGCACCACGACAAGGGGTATTTCCATCCGCTGCAGGAAGCCGGCGCCCTGCTGAACGGGTCCACCAACGCGGACCGTACCAACTATTGGGAGGTCGTGCCGACGAGTGCCTTCGAGCTGGCGCTCTGGATGGAATCCGACAGGATGGCCCACCTGCTGCCCGCCCTGACCCCCGCCAAGTTCGACAACCAGCGCGAGGTCGTCCTCAACGAGCGGCGGCAGAACTATGAGAACCGGCCGTACGGGTTCGCCACAATGGCGACGGTAGCGGCACTGTTCCCGCACGATCATCCCTACAGCTGGCTCACGATAGGCTCGGCCGATGACCTGCGGGCGAGTAGCCTCGATGAAGCGCGCACGTTTTTCGAGATGTTCTACCATCCCGGCAACGCATCTCTGGCCATCGCGGGAGACATCAATGCCGGGGAGGCGCTCGATCTCGTGAACGCGTATTTCGGCGACGTGCCCGCCGGCCCCAGTGTGGGACCGGTGAGGGGCGACTCGGAGCCGGCACGCCCTGTGCGCCTGCTGCACGAAGACCGGGTCGAATTGCCGCGCCTGTATCTGGCATGGCACTCGCCGGCGATGTTCGCGCAGGGCGACGCGGAACTGGATCTGATTGCCGACGTGCTGACGAACGGAAAGAACTCGCGTTTGTACCACTCGCTCGTCTATACGCGGCGCATAGCCACTGAGGTCGCCGCGTTCCAGAACTCACGCGAGCTGGCGAGCTTCTTCCAGGTGATCGTGACTGCCGCGCCAGGGCACACGTTGGCAGAGCTCGAACAGGTCGTGGTCGACGAGATCGCTTCCCTGGCGGCGACCGGCCCGAGTGACGACGAACTCGAACGCAGCCTCGCGCAGGCCGAGGCGCAATTCGTGTACAGGCTGCAGACCGTTGGGGGGTTTGGCGGAAAGTCGGACCAGCTGAATGCGTATGCCGTGTTCCTGGGCGACCCGGGCTACTTCGACCGTGACCTGGCCCGATACCAGCAGACCTCCGTCGCCTCGCTCCGGCACCACGTGCAGCAGTACCTCATGACTGATCGGCGGGTCACGCTCAGCGTCGTGCCCCGGGGCAGCACTGAACTCGCGATCGCGGGCTCTGAACCGGTGGTGGTGCGTTGACGCGCGTCGACCGCTCACGGCTGCCGGAAGTCGGGCCGGATCCCGTGTTCCATTTCCCCGGCATCGCACGCCGGGCGTTGCCCACTGGCCTCGGCGTGTGGACCGTCGAGCATCGCTCCGTGCCGGTGGTGACCTTTGTCCTGCTGCTCGGGGTCGGAGCCGCCACCGATCCTGCGTCGTTCCCCGGCCTGGCGTCGCTCACGGGCGACATGCTCGACGAAGGTGCCGGCGACCGCACGGCCCTCGAGGTGAACGACGCGCTGGCGCGTATCGGCGCCCAGTTCGACACGGAGGTCGGCCCCGACGCGACGATCCTCACGATCACCACGGTGGCCCGCTTCGCGGTCCGCGGCCTGGCCCTGCTCGCGGACATCGTTGTACGCCCGCAATTCGACACGCGCGAGTTCCAACGGGTCCGGCAGCTGCGCGCGAACCGCCTGCGCCAGCTGCGGGACATGCCCTCAGCGCTGGCGGATCGGGCGTTTGCACCGTTGCTGTATGGGGACCACCCCTACGGGCACCTCGCGATCGGGACCGAGGAGGCCCTGCAGCAGATCACGGTCGATCAGGTGCGCGACTTCCACCAGCGGGCGTACCGGCCGGCAGACGCCACGCTCATTGTGGTTGGAGACGGTGCGCACGCCGATCTCGTGGATGCCGCCGCGAACGCGTTCGGCAACTGGGACGGATCCACGTCCAGGGACCTCGCCATTGACACCTCGCTGCAGCGCGCGCTCGACGTGCCGCAGGTCGCACCCAGCCACCTGGCGGTGATCGATCGGCCCGGGGCGGCGCAATCCGAGCTACGGATCGGACACGTGGCGGTTCCGCGCAGCACGCCGGACTACCCGGCGTTGCTGCTGCTCAACATGGTGCTCGGCGGCCAGTTCGTCAGCCGCATCAACATGAACCTTCGCGAAAACAAGGGCTACACCTATGGAGCCCGCACGGCATTCGATTTTCGCCGCGGACCGGGACCGTTCCAGCTGCAGGCCAGCGTCCAGACGGGCGCGACGGCCGCCGCCATCGAGGAGGTACTCAAGGAGATCGGGAGCATTGCCACGTCGCGGCCGGTGACAGCGCCCGAGCTGGCCCTTGCACGCGCGGCCCTCACCCGCGGATACCCACGCAACTTCGAAACCGCCGAGCAAATCGCGCGGTCCGTCGCACAGCTCTCTCTATACGACCTGCCAGATGACTACTTCGAGCGCTTTGTGCCGACGATTGCCGCGCTCGAACTCGAGACGCTCGCCCAGGTAGCCGCCAGTCATCTTCACCCGTCGCGCCTGGTCGCCCTCGTCGTCGGCGATCGCGCCGTCATCGATCCGTCGCTCGGAACGCTGCCGTTCGGCGCACCGGCCGTGCTGTCGCCTGTGTAATCCCGGCCGAACTCCTTCGACCGCCCGCTCGTCGTACGTGCAGACGAGAGTGGTAGGCTAGACGCTGGTCCCCGAGTGTTCCGCTATGGAGCTGGTCCGTTGGAGTGTCAGCCTGTTCGGCACGATCGCCGTCGTGTCAGCGGTGTTCGCTGCGGCCACGATCTGGCTGCTGCTTACCGATCCCGTCACCGTGGCTGACGCGGTCGACACGGGACAGGTGTCGCCGATCGTCAAGGAACTCGCATCCGTCCTCTACAACGCTCTGGCCGGGCTGCTCAAATACCTCTGTTCGTGACCCACGCCCCGGCACACGCCCGTCCTCAGCCTGTCCTTGTCATTTATAGAGTGCCTGTCGGGCGGGGCATCCCGATTGGCGGTGTCTTCCCGATATGCTCGCTCCTCACGCCTTGCCACTCGGGCGCCGCGCTCCGACATCCACTCCACAAAGACAGGCCTAGGTCACAGATTCGCGTGCAGGAACTTCGTCAGCACGTACGCATCGAGGTACTTGAAGGGCGAAGCGCCGGAGCTGTAGTGGCCGCACGGCAGCACGTTGACCTGGTGGGGGATACCCCGACGCGTGAACTCGCCCACGAGTGTGCGCGAGAGATCGACCGGGAAGGTCAGGTCGTACTTCGCGTAGACGAGCAGCGTTCGCACGTCGCGGATGCGATCCAGGAAGGTCCAGGGGCTGATCGGCGACCACAGCCGCCGAAGGTCCTCCAGGGTGACGTGACCCTCGAGCCCTTCGCGCACGTGACGGGTCGACAACCCACGCCAGACGACGTCCGCGAAGTGTGGTGAGATGTGGTTCAGCGCCTGGGCCCTGACGAGTGGCTCGTGCGACGCCGTGAGCATCGAGAGACAGGACCCGAGGCTGGTGCCCAGGATCCCGATGCGCTCGTACCCTTGACCCCGCAGCCACCAGATCGCACGACGCGCGTCGAGCACGGCCTGCCGGCACACCTCGAGCGTCCGTCCCACGTTCGCGCTGACGATGTAGTCGGCCCGCGTGAGCTCGGGAGGCATGCGCCAGTCGTGGTACGGGAGGCTGAGCCGTAGCGCGCTCATGCCGAAGCGCGCGAGGACCTTCGCAAGGCCGATGTGCCCGGCGGCATCAGAATTCCACTGTGCGAGCACGAGCACCGCACGTTTGCTGCGCCCGCCATCTCTCGTGGCCCGCGCCTGAAAGTATCGCGCGTGGACGACGTTGTTCTCAGGGTGCGGGGTGAGAAGGGCGCTGGGGAACGTCAGCCGGGCAGGTTCGGCGCCATGGGCCGGACGAAGCTGGTAATCAGTGGTGGGCTCCGGAGTGTAGAAGGCGTCGGTGTCGGAAAGCATCCGCGCCACATAGTGCTCCACCTGCTGGCGGGGGGCGTCTGCGCGCCCGTGTCCGTTCGACGGGACCCAGTCGTGACCCCATTGGAACGGCCGCACGAGGCGGTCGGTTGCGGCGGAGGCGAGACGCCTCTCCCAGCGGTGAAACAGCGGAGCCAGCATGTGAATGGAACGGGATCAGTATCGCACGCGCAATGCAGGGTAAAGTGCGCCGGATGGGCCTCGATGTTGCAGACGGGATTGCATGATTGAACAGCCCAGCAATCCGCAACCCATCGGCGTGCCCGACGTCATCGACTCGCCGCCGCCGGACATCAGTCCGGTGCCGCCGCCGGACATTCAGCCGGTGCCGCCGCCTGACGTGTATCCCCCGCCAGAGCCGTCCGTGCCTCAGCCCGGGACGCCCCGGCGCCCGTAAGGACTTCGCGCCGGACCACGCAGGGGAGTTATTGCGGCGCGGAACCAAGTGGCTCGCAGCCGAGCGCGGCTGCGAGCAGCGGCAGAGTGCCGCCGTGGCGGCCGATCAGCTGAACGCCGCACGAGAACCCCCGTGACGTGCGGCCCGCGGGGATCGTGACGGTGGGGTGGCCGCTGATGTTGAACGGCTGCGTCAACCGCAGCATGAGGTTCCGTACGGGGTGCGCCGTGCCGCCGATCGTCACGGTTGCTGCGCCGACGAGTGGCGGCTCGATGGGCAGGGTGGGTGCCATCAGCACGTCGCAGCCCTCGAGTATGCTATCGATATCGGTACGAATCACGTCGCGGCCGCGCAGGGCGCGCAGGTAATCCTCGGCCAGCACGAAGCGAGCCGCTTCGAGGCGCACGCGCACGCCGGGCTGGTACCGATCGCCGCGGCTCTCCATTGCCGCGGCGTGGTATGCCGCGGCCTCGCCGAACACGATACCCAGGTAGACGGCGGTAATCCCGGACGCGTGCGGCAGCCGCACATCCGTCAGCAACGCGCCCGAATCACGCAGACGTTCCTGCATCGCGACCAAGGTGCGGCGCACGTCGTCCTCCAGCAGGTCTTCGAAGTACTCGCGCAGCACCCCGATACGTAGTCCTCGCACGGGCCGGGCCGCCGGCGCCTCCGGCCCTCCGCCAGTCAGCGCCAGGTAGACGATCGCTGCGTCGGCGACGGTGCGCGCCATGGGTCCCACGTGATCGAGCGTGCGGCTCAGCGGGACGATCCCGCTGCACGACAGTTCGCCCAGACCGGGCTTCAGCCCCACGAGGCCGCACGCAGCCGCGGGAATCCTGATCGATCCGCCGGTGTCCGTGCCGATGGACGCCAGCGACATGCCGGTCGCGACGGCAACCGCCGAACCTCCGCTCGACCCGCCGGCTGACCGCTCGGGATCCTCAGGATGGCGGACCGCGCCGAATGCGGACTCGTCGCTGGTCGTGCCAAACGCGAACTCGTGAAGATTCGTCTTGCCGATGAGCACCGCCCCGGCTCGCCGCAGGGTGGCCGTGACCGGTGCATCCTGCCGAGCCTCCCTCCGATCAGGTACCACCGACCCGGCGGTTGTGACGATCCCCTGCTGATCGATGAGGTCCTTCAGCGAGATCGGGATGCCGTGCAGCGGGCCGCGCCACTCGCCTCGCGCGATTTCCGCATCCGCTGCGCGTGCGGCCGCGACCGCCTCCTCGCGGGTGATGGTGATGAACGCGTTGAGCTGGGGGTTGAGCGTATCGATCCGCTGAAGGCAGCTCTCGGTCAGTGCCAGCGACGTCAAGCTGCCACGACGGAGCCGCTCTGATGCCACACGGATCTCGAGCGTGTGGAGGCCGCCGGACGTGGATGGTGAGCGGGCTGGCGATGCCCCGCGGACCGCCGTCTCGCCGGTCTCCGCACGCATCTGCAGGGAGCCTGTCGAGCCGCCGCTCTGGTCGAGACCGGCACTCGGCGGCGGGGCGGGGCCGGTGTTCCAGTCCGCCGCACGCAGCGTCGTCATGGCGCGAGCGAAAGCCTCGAGCACCGGCACGGTGCCTTCGAGCCCCCGCGCGCGCACGTCCGCGACCGCGGAGGCCAGCCATCGTTCGACGGCCGTAATCATCGCGCAATCATCGCCGCGACGTCCTTCGCAGCGCTCCAGCCGGCGGCAACACCGACCGCCCGAGCCTGGCCGTCACGACCCTTCCAGCTTCACCGACAGCGCCACCCCGTCACCTACCGGCAGAAAGGTCGTGAGCAGCCTTTGATCGGCCGCGAGGCGCTCGTTGTAGCGCCGCAGGGCCGCCGTGTCGGCCTCGTCGCGTTGCGGGGGCGATACGTAACCCTCCACGACCTCCCCATTCCACAGCACGTTGTCCGTGGCAAGCACTCCCCCGGGCCGGAGCAGCCCGACCAGGCGGTCGAGCATCGATTCGTAGCGCTGCTTGTCGCTGTCCTGGAACACGAGGTCGAATGGTCCTGCGATCTTGTGCAGATAGCGGTTCGCGTCGCCCACGATCACTGAAATGCGGCCGGAGAGGCCGGCGCGCTCGATGTTGCTGCGTGCGATGGCGGCCCGGCCGGCGTCGGACTCCAGCGTGACGAGCATGCCATCCGCAGGCAACGCCTCCGCCATCCAGATGGCGGAGTACCCGATGCAGGTCCCGATTTCCAGAACGCGCCGCGCACCGGTTGCGATCACGAGCGACCGCAGCAGGCGGGCCGATGCCGGTTGCACGAGAGGCAGGTTCTGCGCCCGGCCCTCGGTTTCGATCGCCGCGAGCACTGCCTCGGCGGGCGGATGCAGCCGGTCGAGATACGCCTCCACCGGCGCGTGGATGATTTGGCCCATGTCGAACCTGATTGTAAGCTGAGGTCCTATGCGCCACACGAAGATCGTCGCCACCCTCGGACCGGCCAGCGACAGCGATGACGTCCTCGACCAGCTGATGCTCGCGGGCGTCGATGTGTTCCGGCTCAATTTCTCGCACGGTGCGCACGAGACACACGGCGCCACGTATGCACGCCTGCGTGCGGCTGCCGATCGGGCCGGCCGCACCGTTGCCGTGCTGCAGGATCTCAGCGGCCCGAAGATCCGGACGGGCCGCCTTGCCGGGGGCACCCCCATCCCGCTGAAGCGCGGTGATGAAGTGCGCATCGTCACCGGCGACTTCGAGGGCACCCCGGGTCGCGTGTCCACGTCTTACGCCCCGCTGGCCCGCGCCGTGCGGTCCGGGCAGAACCTGCTGCTCGACGACGGCCGCATCGTCCTCCGGGTGATGTCGAGTGATGGCGAGGAGATTTGCACGACCGTGGTGCACGGCACGGTGCTCGGGGAGCGCAAAGGGATCAACGCCCCTGGTGTGGCGCTGCCTGCGACAGGTCTGACGCCGAAGGACGCGGAGGACGTCCGGTTCGGAATGGCGCTCGGCGTCGACATGGTTGCCCTCAGCTTCGTGCAGACCGCAGCCGACCTCCAGGCCGCGCGCGACGTCATGGACGCGAGCGGCCGTACCGGCGTCCCGCTGATCGCCAAGATCGAGCGGCCCGAGGCGTTGGATCACCTCGACGAGGTGCTGAACGCGTGTCAGGGCGTGATGGTGGCGCGCGGCGACTTGGGCCTGGAGCTGCCGCTCGAGCGGGTGCCGCGGGTGCAGAAGGACGTGACCCGGCGTGCGCGCGCCCGCGGCCTTCCCGTCATCGTTGCGACGCAGGTGCTGGAGTCGATGCGGACGGAGCCGCGTCCGACGCGCGCCGAGGTGAGCGACGCAGCGAACGCCGTCGACGATGGCGTCGACGCCATCATGCTGGCGGGTGAAACGGCTGCGGGCGCCTTTCCGTCGCAGGCGGTTCAGACGCTCGACGCCATCATCTGCGACGCGGAGGCTCTGGCGCCTCTCGCCGTGGAGGTCACCGGCACGTCTCCGATGCTGGCCGGACACGGCCGCGCGATCTGCGATGCGGCGGTGACGCTGGCCACCCGCGGCGATGCCCAGGCCATCGTCGCGATCACACGCCAGGGCAATACCGCTCGCGTGCTGTCCTCGCTCAGGCCTGCGGCCCCCATCCTCGCGGCCACCGGCTCACCGGACGTGGCCCGGCGATTGTCGTTGCACTGGGGCGTGCAGCCGTTCGTGGTTCACATGGACGACGACCTCTCGACCATTGCCGGGCGCGTCGGTAAGGCGCTGATCGAGCGGCGTGTCGTGCCACCAGGAACAACCCTGGTATTCGTAAGCGTCAGCGAGGATCTTTCACAGCAGTACTCGAACTACCTGAAGTTGCATCGGGTCGTGTGAAGGCGTGGAGGTTTTGAAGTGAGTGCGCGATGGCGCTGCACGCTATAGCTGATAGAGTGCTGCACGCCATGAACTCGCAGCCGCTGGCCTATCTCATGCCGGAGTTCCTCGCGAGCGAGGAGGCACGACCGATCCGCATCCTCGCCGAGTACTTCGAGCCGCTTCGCCGCTTTCGGGCGCAGAACATCCAGGACACGGTGGTCTTCTTCGGATCGGCGCGCACGCGGAGCCGTGAGTGCGCGGAGCAGGCGCTGGCGGCGCTTCAGGAACAGCATTGGTCCGATTCCGCGGCTGAACTCCAGGCCGAACGCACGCGTGCCGACCGCGCGATCGCGTGGTCACGGTACTATGAGGACGCGCGCGAGCTGGCTGGCAGGCTGACGCGCTGGAGCCTCGGTCTGGACGCGATCCACCACCGCTTCGTGGTGTGTTCCGGCGGCGGCCCCGGCATCATGGAGGCTGCCAACCGGGGCGCGCGTGAAGCAGGCGGGAAGACGATCGGCCTCAATATCCGCCTGCCGTTCGAGCAGGGTCCCAACCCATACATCAGCCGCGACCTGCACTTCGAGTTCCACTACTTCTTCATGCGAAAGTTCTGGTTCGCGTACCTCGCGAAGGCGCTGGTGATATTCCCCGGCGGGTTCGGAACCCTCGACGAGCTGTTCGAAATTCTCACGCTGTCACAGACGGAAAAGCTTTCGAAGCAGATCGACATCGTGCTCTACGGCACGAGCTACTGGGAGAGCATCTTGAAGCTCGAGCCGCTGGCCGACTGGGGCGCGATCTCGCCCCAGGATCTGGGCCTGATTCACCGCGTGGACACGGTCGACGCGGCATTCGCGGTTCTGACGAAGAATCTGGCGGAGAAGCACCTGACGCCCGAGACCGCACAGGAGTCCAAGGCCCCTGGTATTGCCCGCACGCGGGCTTGAGGAGAGTGTGCCCAGCTCTCGGCGCGTGGTGGGAGCCGATCGGAGTGGAGAGGACGATGGACCAAGGTATGCGACGGGAGTTGATTGAGCGGTACCGGGCCGGGTACGAGCAGGTCCGGCTGGCGTTGGAGGGCTGTACCCGCGAGGAGCTCGACCGCCGGCCGCGACCCGGCGCGTGGACTGCCCGCGAGATCGTCCACCATCTCGGTGACAGCGAGATGACCTCGGCAATCCGGCTGCGGCGGCTGATCGCGGAGGACGGGCCGCTGATCCAGGGATATGACCAGGATGACTACTCGCGCCGGCTGTTCTACGACCGGCCCATCGAAGCGTCGCTGGCGGCGTTCAAGGCCGCGCGCGAGTCGACCGCGGAGATCCTCGAGCGGCTCACGGGCGACGAGTGGAATCGGCAAGGGACCCACTCGGAGTCAGGCGCCTACACCGTCACCCGATGGCTGGAGATCTATGCGGCGCACGCGCACAACCACGCCGATCAGATTCGGCGGGCGCGTGGAGTGGGCAGGTGACCACCGGCCCGGACTGAAGTTCCGGCTCTCCATTCAATACATCAGGAATGGGGCCCTCGTGTCCTCGAACGCCGCGACGCCGCTCTCCCAGCTCTCGATAATGTCCTCGAGCGGCACCTGCCCTTCTATCTGCTGGCGCAGCGCAGAAGACCCGGCGAGGATGTCAATCGGCATCTTGGTCGTCTCGTACTCGTAGGGCGGCTGGCGCCACTCGAACCGTGCCGGATCCGTGCGGTAGCATTCGAGCAGCAGCGCGGCCGCGCTCGTGCACGGGCTGAAGGAGGCGCGGTCCAGCACATGAATCTGGCAACCGCCGCACGGCGTCCGGGCGTGCTTCTGAAACGTCGGCTCGAAGACCGCTGGCCGGAAGAAGGCGCCGTCCAGACGCCGTGCATTCAGAGCGGCGGCAAAGCGCTCGGCGTCAATCCATGGAGCACCGATCAGCTCGAACGGCCGGGTCGTCCCGCGTCCCTCGGACACCATCGTCCCTTCGAAGAGCACCGTGCCAGGGTAGACGGTGGCGGTGTCGAGCGTCGGGATGTTCGGCGACGGCATCACCCACGGGAGGCCCGTCTGGTCGAAGTACATGGCGCGGGACCAGCCGTCCATCGGCACGACCTCGAGATCCGCCTCGAGCGCGAACCGGTCATTGAACAGCCGCGCCAGCTCTCCAATCGTCAGGCCATGGCGCATGGGAATCGGAAAGAGGCCGACGAACGACTCGTACCCGCGCTCGAGCGTCGGCCCTTCGACGGCCAGACCGCCGATCGGATTCGGGCGGTCGCAGACGATTACCTTCACCCCGTGGCGGCCGCAGGCGCGCAGGCAGTGCGCCATGGTGTAGATGTAGGTGTAGATCCGAACGCCGACGTCCTGCAGGTCGATGACGAGCACGTCGATCCCCTCGAGCATCGCCGGGGTCGGCTCACGGGTCTCGCTGTACAGCGAGTAGATGGGGACGCGGCGAGTGGCGTCTTCGGCGTGGCCGGTCTCGACCATGTTGTCCTGCACGTCGGAGCGGAAGCCGTGCTGCGGCCCGAAGATCGCCGCCAGCGTGACGCCCGGCTCCGATGCGACGCGGTCGAGCACGTGCCGCCAGGCGGCATCGATCGACGAGGGATTGCAGACCACGCCCACGCGACGTCCGCGCAGCGCTCCTGAATCGAGGAGACGTTCGCTCCCAAGCATCACAGACATCCCGCAGATGATAGCTCCCATCCGACTTTCATTTGACGCGCGTGTGCGGGGGGCGGCAGACTGGCGGGCGTGGGCATCTCCCTCGGGGCCTTGCTGACGGACGCGCTGGTCGATCGGCTGGGTGGCCGCGAACTGGAGCGATATGGAGCCCTCGTCGTGCCCATCGCCACCGTGGACCCGGCCGGCTGGCCGCATGTCGCGCTTCTCAGCTACTCCGAGATCGTCGCGCCCGACCCCGGCATGCTGCGCATCGCGATCGGGACGCGCAGCGGCTCGGCCGCGAACCTCCGTCGGACGGGGCACGCGACCGTCCTGTTGTTCGATACGGGCTTCGTGCACTACATCAAGGGCGCGGCCCGCGAGCGCCGGACGTCGATGCAGTGCTCACCGGGGAACGCCATGTTCGAGGTCAGTGTGACGGACGTGTTGGCGGACGCGGCGGACCCGCACCGCGAAGGCGAGTCGTTCGTGCGCGGCGGTGTGACCTTTCACTGTGATCCGTCGTGGGCCGCCGGGCGATCCGCGGTGCTCGCGGAGCTCCTCTCCGACAGCCACTGATGTCTGCCACTCCCCGCCGCCTGATCGTCGGCATCACCGGCGCCAGCGGCACGATCTACGGCATCCGGCTGCTCGAGCGGCTACGTGCGCTGGACGTGGAGAGCCACCTGATTCTGAGCCGATGGGGCGCCCGCACGCTGGTCCACGAGACGAGCTACACGGTGGAGCAGGTGCAGCAGCTCGCCACCAAGACCTACGCGCAGGGGGACCAGGGCGCCGCCGTGTCCAGCGGATCGTTCGTCACCATGGGCATGATCGTCCTTCCGTGCAGCATGCGCACGCTCGGCACCATCGCGCATGGCGTCGGCGAAGCCCTGATCCCGAGGGCGGCGGACGTCGTGCTGAAAGAGCGGCGCCGACTGGTGCTCGGCATCCGCGAGGCGCCGCTGCACGAGATACACCTGGAGAACATGCTGAAGCTCTCGCGCATGGGCGTCGTGATCTCGCCGCCCGTGCCGGCGTTCTACAACAAGCCCCGCACCGTCGAGGACATCGTCGATCACACGGTCACCCGCATGCTCGACCTCTTCGGCCTGCACACGTCGGACACGGCGCGATGGGATGGGCAGATGGAAACCGGGGAGGATTGATGTCCATGCTCCCGGTGATCGACAAGTTCACGGGCGAGCGCATCGCGGAAGTGCCGATTGCCTCGTCTGACGACGTGGACCTCGCCGTCCGTGACGCCGAGCGTGCGTTTCCGGCGTGGAGCGAGACGCCGGCCCACGAGCGGTCGCGCGTGCTGCGCCGCGCGTCTGAACTGATCGATGCCCGGCGCGAGGCGCTCGCGACGACGATTGCCCGCGAGGCCGGAAAGGCATGGAAGCATGCCGTCGGGGAGATCGCCCGCAGCGTCGAGACCTTCGCCTTCGCCGCCGAAGAAACGAAACGCATCCATGGCGAGACCATACCCATGGATGCGTCTCCTTCAGGCGAGGGACGCGTCGGGTTCTACCTGCGGATGCCGATGGGCGTCATTGCGGCAATCACCCCCTTCAACTTCCCCCTCAATCTCGTCGCCCACAAGGTCGCTCCGGCGTTGGCGGCCGGCAATGCGCTCGTGCTCAAGCCGGCGGAGGAAACACCGCTCACCGCGGTTGCGCTCGCGGAAATCCTGGCTGACGCGGGACTGCCGGACGGCGTGCTGCGGCTCGTGCACGGCGAGGGCCCGACGACTGGAGAGGCGCTCGTTCGGCATCCGGTGCCAGCGAAGATTTCGTTCACCGGCAGTCCGCCCGTGGGGCGGCTGATCACGAGTCTGGCTGGACTCAAGCGGGTCACGCTCGAACTCGGCAACAACTCGGGCACCATCGTGGAGCCCGACGCGGATCTGGTGCGTGCGATCCCGCGGTGCGTCATGTCGTCGTTCGCCAACGCCGGGCAGGTGTGTCTCAGCCTGCAACGGTTGTACGTGCACGAAACAATCGCAGAGCCATTCATCCGTGAGTTCGTGCGGCAGACGGAGGCGTTGAAGGTCGGCAACCCGCTCGATCGCGATTGCGACGTGGGTCCGTTGATCTCGGACGACGCGGCCGACCGCGCTGAACGGTGGATCCGGGAAGCCGAAGCGGAAGGCGCGCGCATCGTGACCGGCGGCCGCCGCGAGGGCCGCGTGATCTGGCCCACCGTCCTCACCGACACGCGACCCGAGATGAAGGTGATGTGCCAGGAGGCGTTCGCGCCACTGGTCTCGATCGTCATCTACCGCGACTTCGACGAAGCGCTGCGCCTCGTGGGCGATTCTCCATATGGCCTGCAGGCAGGCGTCTACACCCGCGATCTGCACAAGGCGTTCGCCGCCGTGCGCCGCCTCGACGTGGGCGGCGTGATGGTGAACGATACGTCGATTTTCCGCGTAGACCACATGCCCTACGGCGGCAACCGGATGAGCGGCATCGGGCGCGAAGGCGTGCGGTTCGCGATCGAGGAGATGACGAACATCCGGATGGTGGTGATCAAGCCGTAGCACCGCACCGGTGACTGGAGGTCCTCGATGTCGCGCCTGTTCGGCCTCGCCCTGGCCGTGGCCCTGCTCGTGTCTGGTCCAGCGGCGGGTGTCAGTTCGGCTCAGGCCGCTCGCGCCTCACACGTCAAGGTCACCGTCCTCTCCACCATGCTCGTCGGCAGCGTGAACGCTGGCGTCGGCGAATGGGGCTTTGCGGCCGTCCTCGAGGTGGACGGCCGGCGCCTGCTCGTCGACACCGGCGCGCGGGCCGAGACGGTGCTGAAGAATGCCACCGAGCTGAAGGTGGACCTCGCCTCCATCACCGACCTCGTGATCACGCACAACCATGGCGACCACACCGGCGGCCTGCTGGTGCTGCGTCGCGAGCTGGCCAGGCAGAACCCGCAGGCCCTCTCACGTGCGCACGTGCCGAAGGGCGTCTTCTACCCGCGGCCCGGCGCCAACGGTCGCGAAGGCAACGGCTTGTTGCCACTCAAGGTGCAGTACGAGGCCATCGGTGGCGTGTTCATCGAGCACGCCGGCCCGATCGTCCTGATGCCCGGTGTGACGATGCTGGGTCCCGTGCCGCGGGTGCACCCGGAACGGAACTGGGGTGGCCCGCCGGGAGGACCTGCCGGTCGCGTACAGACGCCTGACGGCACCGTCGAGGACACTGTGCCCGAGGACACCTCGGTCGTCGTCGACACCGCGGACGGGCTGGTGCTCATCAGCGGGTGCGGGCACGCCGGCATCATCAACTCGATGGAGTACGCGCGCACGACGGTGCGGGCCGCACCGGTCGTCGCGGCGATCGGCGGGTTTCACCTGTTCGCCGCCACCGACGAGACCCTGGCGTGGACAGCCGGCAAGATGAAGGCGCTGGGCGTGCAGCACCTCCTTGGCGCGCACTGCACGGGCATCGAAGCCGTGTATCGGCTGCGGCAGCTTGTCGGGCTCACGCGCGCGACCGCAGCGGTGGCAGGCGTGGGCGCCAGCTACACTCACGGCACGGGCATCGACCCGACAGCCCTGGCCCGCTGACGTCGTAGCATCAGCAGGGCGGGGGCGCCGGGCCCCGCGATGATGACGCGTCTGTATGACTGACCATGTCAAGAACTACATCACCCCCGCCGGGTACCGGCGACTGCAGGAGGAGCTCGCACGCCTGTGGAAGGTGGAGCGGCCGCCGGTCGTCACGACCGTGGCCTGGGCCGCCGGCAACGGCGACCGCTCGGAGAATGCCGACTACATCTTCGGTAAGAAGAAGCTGCGCGAGATCGACCGGCGCATCCGCTACCTGTCGAAGAGCCTCGACCGGGCCGTGGTGGTGGACAACTCGGGCAAGGCACTCGAGCAGGTCCGTTTCGGCGCGAACGTGACCATCCTCGATGAAACCGGCGACGCGCGCGAGGTCACCATCGTAGGTGTAGACGAACTCGACAATTCCGATGCGCGCGTGTCCTGGCGCTCTCCGTTGGCCAGGGCGCTGCTGACGGCAAAGGTCGGAGACACGGTGACGGTTTGCGCGCCACGCGGGCCGGCGCGCATCGAGATCGTCGCAATCCGGTACGACGACCTGCGCTGAGCAGGCGCGTCAGTACCACCACCGCGTGGTCAGCCGTTCGGCGCCCATCCAGACGGCGACGAGCGCCAGCAGTACGATAATTGCCGTGATTTCCGGCCAGCGATAGCCAGAATACAGTCCCACGGCGAGCACGAGCAGGCTCACGACCAGCCATATCGGGATGAACAGCAGGCGTCGCCGCTGGGTGGTATCGGCCATGCTCCCGGGTCGAGCAACCAGGGTGCCACGTCGGCGCTACGGCGCCGAGCTCTCCCGGAACCTGTTCAGGTCGCCGCTCGTCTCCCGTGTGAACAGCAGCGTTCAGCAGCTCATCACAATGCGCACCACCTCACCTGGCCTGCCGGTGCTTGCACTCGCTCTGTGCGTCATGCTGTGGGGCGGGCACACCGCACGTTCGGCGCAACCCGCCCCCCGCACCTCCGACCTGGACGCGTTCATGGCGCAGGTGCTCGCCAGGCGCGACGACAACTGGAGCAAGCTGCAGCAATACGTGCTCGACGAGCGCGAGCGTGTTCAGGTGGTCGGCCCCGCGGGCGCTCGGCTGTATGCCCTCGATCGCGAGTACACGTGGTACATCCGCGAGGGCGCCTTCGTGCGCAGCCCGGTGCGCTTCGACGGCGTCACGCTGAGCGAAGACGAGCGGCAGGCGTACGAGCGCCGGTGGATCGAACGCGAGCGGCAGCGCGATGCGCGGCGCTCCGCGCGAGCGCCCTCTACTCCTCCAGCCGAGCCAGCGGCCGCCGAACCGCCCGCGGACGTGGACGGTCTTCTGAAGCTGACGAGGGAGCCGCAATTCGTTTCCGCGGCCTACTTTCTGCGTTTCAAGTTCGAGCCGGGCCGGTACGCCCTGGCAGGACGCGAGCCGTTCGAGGGACGCACAGTGCTTCGGATCGAGTACTACCCTGAGCGCCTGTATGCCGACGATGAACCCAGCCGCGAGGGTGGCCGTCCGGAGCCCAAGGATGATGGCGTGGGTGCACGAATCGACCGCCAGATGAACAAGGTGGCGCTCATCACGTTGTGGGTCGAGCCCGGCGCGCATCAGATCGTCAAGTACACCTTCGACAACGTGGGATTCGACTTCCTGCCGGGCCGCTCACTCGTGCGCGTGGACAGCGTGCTCGCCTCGATGCAGATGGGAGAGCCGTTCCCCGGCGTCTGGCTGCCGCGCGCGATAGACGGCCGCGGCGCATTCACGCTTGCGAACGGCACCTACACCATTCAGTACGACCTCGCATACCTCAACTACCGGCAGGCGGATGTGAAGGTGAAGCTTCGATGAGGTGTTCGGTCGCAGCGCTCGCGCTGTCGATCGTGGCGGCGTCGGCTGCGCACGCGCAGGAACCCGCTCCAGCCGAGACCATCGTCGACATCCGCGTGCACGGCAATCACACCACGCCCGATGCCGAGATCATCCGCATCGCGGGAATCTCGACCGGGACGCCATTCTCGCCCGCGCTCATCGCCGATGTCGAAGAGCGTCTCCAGCAGAGCGGCCGGTTCAGGAGCATCGAGATTCGCAAACGGTCCCAGTCCATCGAGGACGCGAGCGCCATCCTGCTGATCATCGTGGTGGAGGAGCACGCAGGCGTTTCGGACGAGAACCCGAAACCGGGCGTGCTGCGACGACTCAAGGCGGGCACGATGTGGTTGCCGGTGCTCACGGCCGAGGACGGCTACGGCCTGACGTACGGCGCACGCGTCAGCCTGGTCGACGCGCTGGGTCGGCAGACGCGCTTGTCGGTGCCGCTGACATGGGGTGGCGAGCGGCGGGCCTCGGTAGAAGTGGAACGCCGTTTCGCTCATGGGCTGCTCACGCGCATCACCGCGGATGCGGGGATCACGCGTCGTGAGCACCCCGCGCTCGACGCATCCGACCGCCGCACCGGGGCGGGCGTGCGCGCGGAGCGCGCACTGTCATCGTGGTTCCGGCTCGGGGCCCATGCGCGTCTCTCGGACGTGCGGTTCGGCGCCCTGGACGACCAGCTCCGAACCGTGGGTGCGGAGGCGACGCTCGACACGAGGCGCGATCCCGCGTTCCCGCGCAATGCCGTGTATGCATCAGCGACTGTCGAGCGCCTGTGGTTCGAGCACTCGGCCGACACCCCGCGCGTGCTGGCCGACGTCCGCGGCTACGTCGGCCTCGTAAGGCAGGTGGTGTTCGTGGCACGGCTGCAGCAGGCGTGGTCCGCGGACGCCTTGCCGCCGTTCGAGCAGCCGCTGCTTGGCGGCACGGCGTCGCTGCGCGGCTTTCGCCTGGGCTACCGGATGGGCGATCGCCTCGTGGCGGGGTCCGCCGAGGTGCGGATGCCGATTACCTCACCCCTTCGGATCGCGCGCATCGGCGTCGCACTGTTTACCGACGCGGGCACGGTGTACGGCGCGGACGAGCGGCTGGCAGACACGCGCTGGGACAGGAGCGTTGGTGCCGGATTCTTCATCAATGCCCCGGTCGTCTCGATGCGCCTCGACGTGGCCCACGGCCTCGATGCCGGCACGCGTGCACACTTCACGCTCGGCCTTGCATTCTGAGACACGCCCACCGCCCACCGCCTACCGCCCACCGCCCACCGCCTACCGCCCACCGCCCACCGCCCACCGCCCACCGCCCACCGCCCACCGCCCACGCCTACCGCCCACCGCCTAACGAGTCCCGCCCCCACCAAACCCGCGTTGTTCGAGCAGCGCTTTCACATCCGGATCGCGACTGCGGAACAGGCGATAGGCTTCGACTCGATCTATCGTATTGCCATTCGAGAGGATGTACTCGCGCAGTCGTTTCGCAACCGCCTTGTCCCATGGACCGCCCGCCTCGAGAAACGCCTTCCAGGTGTCCGCGTCCATCACCTCCGACCACAGATAGCTGTAGTACCCGGCCGAGTACGCATCACTCGCGAACAGGTGCGTGAACTGGGGCAGACGGTGTCGCATGGCGACCTCGCGCGGCATGCCGATGCGCGCCAGCGTGTCGCGCTCGAACGCACCCGCGTCGACCGTGCCGCCGGTGGCCGTGTGCAGGTCCATGTCGACGATCGCCGAGCCCAGGTACTCAACCGTCGTGTAGCCCTGGTTGAAGGTCTCGCTGCGCACGATCTTGTCGACGAGGGCCTGCGGCATGGGTTCCTTCGTCTGATAGTGCCGCGCGTAGCGATCCAGCACTTCGCGCGTCAGCAGCCAGTGCTCGTTCACCTGCGAGGGATACTCGACGAAATCGCGGGGTGTCACGGCGAGGCCGGGGTACCGCACGTTCTGCAGCAGGACGTGCAGGGCATGCCCGAACTCGTGGAACAGCGTTTCCGCATCGTCGAGCGATATCAGCACCGGCTCGCCCGGCGCACCTTTCACGAAGTTGTTGTTGTTCGACGTGATCGCGGTGACCGGGCCGTCGAACGTGCTCTGCGTCCGGTATGCGGCCGCCCAGGCCCCCGAGCGCTTGCCCGTACGCGCAAAGTTGTCCAGATAGAACAGACCGCGGTGCGCCCCGGAGGGCGTGTCCGTCACCTCCCACACGCGCACATCCGGATGGAAGACCGGCACGCGGCCGGTGATCTCGCGAAACGCGATCTCGTATCGCTGCTCGGCTGCCCAGAGCGCCCCGGCGACGATGTTCCCGAGCTCGAAGTAGGGCTTGACCTCGCTCTGCTGCAGGTCGTATTTCGCTTTGCGCACCCTGTCGGCGTAATAGAGGTAATCCCACGGCTCGATGGTGATGGCGTGACCGTCGGCGGCGGCGATCGCCTGCATGTCGGCGACCTCTTCCTTCACCCGCGCCACCGCGGCGGGCCAGACCTGCATCATGAGCTCGCGGGCGCGCGCCGGGTCCTTCGCCATGGTGTCGGACATGCGCCAGTGTGCGTGAGTCGCGTACCCGAGCAGTGCGGCACGCTCCGTGCGGAGCTTCACTACCCGGGCGATGATTGGCTTCGTGTCGTTCGTGTCGCCGTTGTCACCGCGCCGCTTGAAGCGGCTCCAGACCTGCTCCCGCAGATCGCGCCGGCTGGCATACGTGAGGAACGGATCCACGCTGGAGCGCGTGTTCACGATCACCCATTTGCCGCCCAGCCCGCGTTCGGTTGCGGCCGCCTTCGCGGCCGCGACGAGCGATTCCGACAGGCCCGCGAGATCAGCCTCGCTGTCGAGGACCGTCCACGTGTTCTCGTCTGCGAGCACCTTGGCGCTGAACTCCGAGAACAGACCGGCGAGCGCCTGATTGATCTCCCCGAGCTTCGCCTTCCCGGCGGCATCGAGCTTCGCCCCCCGGCGCACGAAGTTGTCGTACGCCAGGCTCGTGAGCCGCTGCTGGTCGGGAGCCAGCCCGGACGAAGCGGCCGACGCATGTAACGCTTCGACGCGCTTGAACAGCCGCTCGTCGAAGGCAATCGCGTCGCTGGCGGCCGCAAGCTTCGGCTGCCACTCGCGGTCGAGCGCCTGATACTGCGGTGAGTTCATGTTCGATGTCATGACCGAGAACAGCCGCACGAGACGGTCCCGTGTCTTTCCCGCGCGCTGCATGGCGGCAATCGTGTTCTCGAATGTGGGCGGCTCGGTGCTCCCCGCGATGGCCTCGATCTCGCGGTGTTCCTCTGCGAGTGCGGCCGCAAACGCGGTCGGGAAAAGCTCAGGCTTGACGATGTCCCACGGCGGGACTCCACCGAAGACGCCCGACCACTCCGCAAGCAACGGGTTGGGGGTACTCGGGGAAACAGCCTGCGGGGATGGCGCCGCGGCGGGCGCGACCTGCGCGCGGGCCGGCGCGATCGTGTGAGAGAGCGTGATCGCCGTGATGAGTACGGTGTAGAGCTGACGCATGATGGAACCTCGAACTCCGGCCGGCGCGCGGCCCTACCTCAAATCAACAATCTCGCTGTCCTTGGTCACGTCCAGATGGGCAGCTTGCGGCACCCTGCCGAGACCCGGCATCCGCATCATGTTGCCGGCCACGACAATCACGAATCCGGCGCCCGCGGCGGGCGCGACATCGCCAGCGCCGCTTGCGAGGAAACAAGGAAGCAGGATGGCTGTCGCGATGGATCGGCTCAAGGGCAGCAGGGGTTGGCGGTGCTCGCCTCGCACCGCTCAGCTTGTCACCTAGCCTGGCTCCGGCGCAAGCTCCGCCGGCCCATGTGAAAGCGGGCCTGCTGTTCCAGAAAACCGACGGACGAGGGTTTCACGCGAGATGCGAGACAGCGGGGAGACTCCGGCGATTGCCAGCGCCGACACTCGAGTGGCAGTCCCCGACTGCACTTGATACATTTGCGTGCTGTGCCGCGGGATACCTGTGCGGCAGGGATGAGGGTTTCATGGCCACGACTGTCACTACGCCATCGCTGCTCGCCAAGCTGCAGCTCGGGAACGTGAACAAGGGCGCCTCGGCGGGTTCGGACCGCTGGATCAGCGACCCGGATGCACAGGAGCTGGTGTCGTACAACCCGGCGACGGGCGAGCCGATTGCGCGCGTGCTGCAGGCCTCGGCCGAGGCGTACGACCAGGTGGTCAGCGACGCCGTCATCGCGTTCCACTCCTGGCGGATGACGCCCGCACCGCGGCGGGGCGAGCTCGTGCGCGACCTGGGGAACGCGCTGCGCGAGATGAAGGAGCCGCTTGGCGACCTCGTGTCGCTGGAAATGGGGAAGATCCAGGCCGAGGGTCACGGTGAAGTGCAGGAGATGATCGACATCTGCGACTTTGCGACCGGTCTCTCGCGTCAGCTCTACGGTCTGACCATGGGGTCGGAGCGGCCCGGGCACCGGATGATGGAGCAGTGGCATCCCCTGGGTGTGGTCGGCGTCATCACGGCCTTCAACTTCCCGGTGGCGGTCTGGGCGTGGAACAGCGCCATCGCCGCGGTGTGTGGCGATCCCGTCCTATGGAAGCCTGCCGCACCCACGCCGCTCTGCGCCGTCGCGGTGCAGCACATCGCCAATCGGGTGATGGCAGACCACGGCGTCCGCGGCGTGTTCACGCTGGCCATTGGTGCAGGACGCACCGTGGGCGAGCAAATGCTGAACGACCGGCGGCTGCCGCTCATCTCGTTCACCGGTTCCACCCAGGTGGGCGAGCACGTCGCGGCCACCGTCGCAAAGCGGTTCGGACGCACGATTCTCGAGCTGGGCGGAAACAACGCGATCATCGTGACGGAGGACGCGGACCTCGATCTCGCGACGCGTGCGATCCTGTTCGGCGCCGTCGGCACGGCCGGCCAGCGCTGCACGTCGACCCGGCGCATCATCGCGCAGAAGACGATTGCCAACGACCTCGTGGAGCGCCTCGTGCGCGCGTACAAGCAGGTGCGGATCGGGGACCCGCTGGACCCGTCCACGCTGATGGGCCCGCTGGTCACCCCCGACGCGCTGACCGACATGTTCGCGGCCATCGACCAGATCAAGGCTGAGGGGGGCGAAATTGTCGTGGGTGGCGGCCGGCGCGCCGATCTCGGGCCGCAGTTCGTGGAGCCCACCATCGTCCGCATGCCCGCGCAGACCGGCATCGTGAAGGCGGAGACGTTCGCCCCGGTGCTGTACGTGATCGAGTACGACACATTCGAGGAAGCCCTGGCACTCCACAACGACGTTCCGCAAGGGCTGTCGAGCGCGATCTTCACGGAGAGCATGCGCAAGGCGGAGGAGTTCCTGTCGGCGAAGGGGTCGGACTGCGGCATCGCCAACGTGAACATCGGCACATCGGGCGCAGAGATCGGTGGAGCGTTCGGCGGCGAGAAGGAGACGGGCGGCGGCCGCGAGTCCGGCTCCGATTCATGGAAGACGTACATGCGGCGGCAGACCAACACGGTGAACTGGTCGACCGCCCTGCCGCTCGCGCAGGGGATCACGTTCGGGGAGTAGCGTGCGGCCGTCGGCATTGACCGCGGGCACGGGTACAAGGGTGTAAACCTTGGCGCTCTTCGTGTCCGTCGTGCCGTGGCTACAATGGTCCCGTGGCTCCGCCCATCAAGCATTTCGCCCACTGCCCCCGGTGCGGGACGCGACAGACGGAGGCTGACCCGCCGGACGACGGGGGGCCGTTTCGCTGTGCGTCCTGCCGCTTCACGCTGTACTTCAACGCCGCCAGCGCGGTCGCCGCGATCATCGTGCGGCCCGACGGGCAGGCGCTGTTCACCAGGCGCGCAAAGGACCCGGCGAAGGGCAGACTCGGCATGCCGGGCGGTTTCGTGGATGCGGGAGAGAGTGCAGAAGGCGCCCTCGTGCGCGAGGTGCGGGAGGAGGTCGGGCTCGAGATCGCAGGGCTGCGTTATCTCAGTTCGCATCCGAACCTGTACGCGTACGCCGGCGTCACCTACAGCACGCTCGACATGTTCTATACCGCGTCCGTCAGCCACCCGGAGCGCGCCCTCGCACTCGATGCCGTCGAGAGCCTCGTGTGGGCCGATCCGCTGACGGTCGATCTCGATGAGATCGCGTTCGACTCCATGCGCGCGGCGTTGACCCGGTACCGCGGAGGGCAGTGACGGCGGCCTCGGTCCGCCGCCCTCCACCGCCTGCCGACGGCCGAAGGGAGCCCACACGTGCCATCGGCACACGATCAGTCACCGTTTTCCCGCACAGCCCTGATCGCCGGTGCAACCGGGTTGGTCGGGCGTCACCTGCTCGACGCGCTGTTGGCATCATCACGGTACTCGGGGATAACGGCTGTCGTGCGCAGACCCCTGGCGCGCAGCGACCCGCGTCTGGACGTGCGCGTGGTCGCGTTCGATCAGCTCGCGGCTGCACCGCCCGTGCCCGCGACGGATGCGTTCTGTGCGCTCGGGACCACGATTGCCGCTGCCGGTTCGCCGGACGCGTTCGCCGCCGTCGATCTGGGCCACGTGACGGCGTTCGCCAGGTTCGCGCGCGCCGGCGGCGTGCGGCGGTTCGTCCTGGTGTCCTCGGTCGGCGCCGACCCGGCCGCCTCCAACTTCTACCTCCGGGTCAAGGGGCAGGCGGAACGCGCCGTGGCGGCGATCGGGTTCGAGGGGCTCGAGATCATCCGGCCCGGGCTCCTGCTGGGGGCCCGCAGCGAATCGCGGCCGGCGGAGGCAGTGGCGCAGCGCCTGATGCCGCTCATGACGTTCGCATTGGTCGGCCCGCTCCGGAAGTACCGCCCGGTGGAGGCCAGCGTCGTCGCCGCCGCCATGATCGGAACAACCCTTGCTCAGCACGAGGGCGTGCGTGTGCTCGAATACGACCTGATCCGCAGGATGGCGGCATCCGCACGCGACTGACCGATGACGTATCGGTGCCGCCGTGAAGCTCTGGCGGTACGGGTGGGCACGCGCGGATGACGGGCGGCGGTAGCGGAATGGCAGAGGAGGCACGATGAAGTGGCTACCCGGTGATGACAGGTACGTCGAGGACCGCCGTGGCATCTCGATGGGACGTGGCGTTCCCATGGGGATCGGTGGCGTGCTGGTTCTGCTGGTTCTCAGTTGGCTGACGGGCACCGACCTTCTGTCGCTGCTCGGGCCTGCCATGGAGCAGGCCGGCGGACAGGCAGTGGAACGGCAGGTCGACCCCGCTCAGGAGCCGCTCGCCAGGATGGCGGGTGCAATGATGACCGACCTCAACGAGACGTGGGCCCGAACGCTCGGAGATCGTTACCAGCCAACGACCGTCGTGCTCTTCACGGACCGGGTGAATGCGGAGGGATGCGGGATCGCGGGATCGGCAACCGGCCCGTTCTACTGCCCGGCCACCCGCAAGGTCTACATCGACCTGGGGTTCTACCGGGAGCTCGATGAGCGGTTCGGCGCGCCCGGCGACTTCGCGCAAGCGTACGTGCTGGCGCACGAAGTCGGGCACCACGTGCAGTCGCTGCTCGGGATTGAATCGCAGGTCCGGCGCACGCAAGGGTCCGACCCGCAGCAGGCCAACGCGCTGTCGGTGCGCATGGAGCTGCAGGCCGACTGCTTTGCCGGCGTGTGGGGACACGCGGCCTCTCAGCCGGGCGGGCGTGTCGAGCTCGAAACGGGTGACGTCGACGAGGGTCTGCGGGCGGCAGCTGCCATTGGCGACGACCGGCTCCAGCAGCAGGGGACCGGACGGATAGCCCCCGAGAAGTTCACGCACGGCTCGTCGGCGCAGCGCGTCGAGTGGTTCCGCCGTGGTCTCGAGAGCGGCAACCCGGATTCGTGCGACACGTTCGGGAACGCCGCGACGTGGTGAGGGGGCGGCGCTGGGCGCTGGGCGCTGAGCGCTGGGCGCTGGGCGGTGGGCGGTGGGCGGTGGGCGGTGGGTAGGCCCCCAACGCCCACTGCCGAATGCCTATCGCCAACCGCCAACCGCCGACCGCCTACCGCCCACCGCCTACCGCCATACCGCTCACCGCCCACCGCCTACCGCCCACCAGCCCACCGCCCACCGCCCACCGCCCACCGCCCACCGCCCACCGCCTTGCCCAATGCGTCCGTGAGACAATGACCGGTCCCCCGTCCTGGAGTCCCTTCGCTGATGGAAGCTCTGACCGATATCTTTCTGCACCTCGACGCCCACCTCGCCGAGTTGACGGCCTCGTACGGGCCGTGGATCTACGCCATCCTGTTCGCGATCATCTTCGCGGAGACGGGGCTCGTCGTGACGCCGTTTCTGCCCGGCGACTCGCTGCTGTTCGCGTGCGGGGCGCTGGCCGCAGTCGGGATCCTGAATCCGTGGCTCACCGTGGCGCTGCTGCTGGTCGCCGCGATCGCAGGCGACGCCGTCAACTACGCGGCCGGCCGCTATGTGGGCCCTCGCGTGTTCATCGCGCAGGATCGGGCCAGCTTGTGGCACCGGCTGCTCAATCGTGAGCACCTGGATCGCACGCACGCCTTCTTCGAAAAGTACGGCGGCAAGGCCGTGGTGCTGGGCCGCTTCGTGCCGATCGTGCGGACCTTCGTGCCCTTCGTCGCGGGCGGTGGGGCCATGACCTACGGCAAATTCGCCTTCTTCAACGTTTCCGGCGCGATCCTGTGGATCGGAATCTGCTTCGGCGCGGGGCTGCTGTTCGGGAACGTTCCGATCGTGAAAGACAACTTCTCGCTCGTGGCGATCGGGATCGTGCTCGTCTCGGTGATCCCGATCGGCCTCGAGCTGCTGAAGAAGCGCCGCACGGCAGTCGTCGCGCCCGATCGCCTCTGAGCGGAGGGCGATCGCGCCCCCGACGCGGCGGCCTGCAGCGATCGACGCGATCCCCCGTCTCCAGGCCCCTTTCGTTCTGCGTCAGAACCGCGAGGCAGTGATCGTGACGTCCGCGCGTGCCCACGTGCGGCGGAAGCGTTGCCACGCGTCCGCGGCTTCGGAGTCTTTCTTCTGCGCCTCCAGGCTCCGCGCCAGGCCGAACAGCGACCAGCCGTTCTCGGGATTGCGGCGCAGGTCCTCACGGTAGACGGCTTCGGCTTCCGCCGGGCGCCCCGCCGCAAGCAGCACGGCCCCAAGTGACTGCCGCACGGGGTAGTGCCACGTCGGCGGCTCGTTATAGCGCTGCCCGTCCTGCATCGTCACCGCGGCCGTCAGGCTCGCGATGGCCGGATCGAACCTCCGCTCGCGTGCGGCAAGCTCACCGTCGAGTACCTTCGCCGCGAGATCGGCGAGGGCGGGTAACGGTGTGCCGGCCAGCTCCGCCCCCTTCAGCGATGGGCTCGACCGCTGTGCCGCCAGCTGTTCGAGCTCGTGCCGCGCGCGCTCGTACTGTCCACGGGCCGCGAACGCCACGCCGCGGCCGTAGTGCCACATCGCGGTGGTGAATGCAAAGTCCTTCGGTGGCTGCCCCTCCGTCAGCATCTCCTCCCAGCGACCGAAGCGGACAAGGGCGTAGTACGGAACGCTCTGGAAGTCCTGCAGCGCTACCGCGTCGTGCAACAGGTTGTGATTCAGCTTGGCCGCCACTGTCCTGGCGGCGTCGATGGCCACGGCGCTTCGTCCCTCCATCGTCGCGGCCGCCCAGAGGAAGTGGATGTTGTGCGGGTAATAGGCAACGGGATACAGCCCTTGCGCCTGGCACTGCGCCAGATAGTCCTGGTCTGCGGCAATCGCGCGCACGTTGCTCTCGGACGCGTCCGCATACCGGCCCACCCGCATGTAGATGTGCGCGGGCATGTGGACGAGATGTCCCGCACCGGGCATGAGCCGCTCGAGCTTCTCGGCGCTCGGCACACCGCGCTCCGGCGTGCTGGTGGCTTCGACGAGGTGTATGTAGAAGTGGTGGGCGCCGGGATGATCCGGATGCTCCCGGAGCATCCGCTCCAGCGTCGCGAGCGCGCCGGCAATCTCCGGTTCCGGAACGTCCGCCTCGTTCCAATACTTCCACGGACGCGCTTCCATTGCCGCCGCGGCGTACATGGTGTTGATCTCCGGGTGGTGCGGGAACCGCGCGGCCAGCGCTTTCATTGCGGCGGTGAAGGCGGCATCGCGGGGGGCGCGGTCGCTCGTCGGGGCATCCGAATAGCGGGGCGCGAGGGCGTCGATCAGGCCCCGCTCGGACTCCGTGATCCGCCCTGCGAGTGCCTGTGCCTTCTGCAGGACGGCGTGGGCCTCTTTTTCGCGTTCGAGCGTGATCGGATCGTTGACGTTCGGACCGAGCGCGTATGCCTCGCCCCAGTAGCACATCGCGCACTCCGGGTCGAGCCGCTGCGCCTCTCTGAACGCTCGCACCGCCTCCGCGTGATTGAAGCCGTATACAAGCCGGAGCCCCTGGTCGAAGAAGGTCTGAGCGCGCGGGTTGGTCGTCGTGACGGCGTGGTGCAGGGTCCCGAGATTGGTGAGCAGCGGGGCAACGGGGCCGGCAGCCGGTGCGTCCGCAGCCCCGCCCGGGGACGGCATGCGGACGAGCGCGAGAAGCACCAGCAGCGGGAGGGCCCAGGTACGGTGCATATATGGGTCTCCTTGTGGTTGATGCCGTGACTATACCGCGGGCCCGTACGACGTGCATCGGTTCCGCGGGTGTGGTGACGGATGGGGGCGACCAGCGGACGCTGGTGGCAAGTTCTAACCCGCCGCGCAGGGCGGTCAGGCCTCTCCTGCGTCCGAATCCCTGCGTTGGTTCAACCTGGCCGGAGCCGGCTCCCTCTCCTCGATCTCCGCGCCCCAGGCCGGCGCCTGGATCAGGTCCCACGCACCGCCGCCGTGCGGCAGCAGCAGCAAACCGACGAAGAACACCCCAAGCGCGACGAATGCGGCATAGCCCGTCGCCGGCGCGTGGTATTCGAGCCCCAGCCCGCCGGGCGTCAGTCCTTCGAGTGCCGTGGTGAACAGCCGGTGCGCGAAGCTGCCCCCTGGCGCCGCCAATCCATTGAGCACCACGAAGCGCAGCACGAGCGCGGAGCCAAAGACCACGGCAAGGCTCCTGAGCAAGTGGCGGGCGAGGGGGCGCGCGGCAGCGGTCGTCCAGAGCAGCACGAGGTAGAAGGCGTTGAACAGGATTGCCATCAGGCCGGCTTCCGGCGTCAGCATGGTGAAGACTTGCGCCGCCGCGAAGAGCAGGGCCAGCAGCACCGTGGCCCCGTTTGCGTTCGCGAGTGCCGATCGTTTCGACGAGACCAGGCGTTCGGGCACGAGCACGCCCGCGCGGAGCAGCAGTCCCACGAGCATCACCGCGAGCACCAGCGAAAGCAGCGTCGGGCCCACGAAGCGCACGGCAGACGCCTCGCTCACCCTGACGGCTGACAGCACCGACACCAACAGGAACAGCAGCGGCAGCGTGAAGGCCTCGCGGCCGGCGTGGGCGTCATGCTGTGTCCGGGGGCTCATCGGGAGCAGGCCTACTGGCGCGGGCGTAACACCCGCATCGGATTGAAGTCGGACAGCTCTCGCGTGAGACCGCGTTCGATCTCAACCCGCAGTTCGTCCGACGAACGGAGACCCAGCGTGGGATCGTCTACGTGCACGGGCCCGGGCGCAGCCGCGACCGCCCGATCGAGTGCGTGCAGCGCCTCGCGGAACAGCGCATCGTCGTTGTACACGCGACCCCAACCCTCCCGGTAGAACGAGTAGGCGGTGTAGAACTGGGTGGTGGGGTGGCGCGCGGCGGGATCGGCCCTGGCGAACGCCAGTCGGGCTTCCCGGAACCTGTCCTCGCGAAAGTACCGCAGCCCCTCGTCGAAGGCTGCCTGGTCGATCCGGTAGAGCCCGACGCTGGCCGCCAGGCCGCCGCTGACGTCCGCCATCGTCGCGGGCTGGGTGGCGAGCAGCCACGCGGCGAACGCGGCGGCGCCGAGCGACACGATCAGGCCGCCCAGGCGAATCACGGTCTCGCGCGGCGCAAGCGCATGCACGCGGACGATCATATCCAGCTGCGGAAGATTGCGGCTGCCGGTCCAATCTGGTCGACACTCGGCTACTGGCTGCAGGCGGCAGACGCCAGGCCACTATGGCCGCCGGAACAAACGGTCGAGCCCCTTCCGGATGTTGCGGTGGATCTCCTTGCGAACAGCGCGGCCGAGGACGGCTTGGGTATCTATTGCGACATCGGGCCGGTCCATCGATCCGGTGATCCGGAACGGCACCTCGACCTCGCCCTGCGCATTGCTGGCTGCCGAAATCTCCCTGACGCTCGAGATCATGCGTGCGCTCGCCTCCCGCGAGAACGCCGCCGTGCCGTTCATGTCTATCGTCCGATCGAAGCCGAGCGTGCCCGCCGCCAGGGCGGTCAGCTCGCCCGCGTGCAGAGACGCATTCCGTGTGCCCATGACGCCTCCGCCGAGATCCAGGGTCGCCGCGAGGCGCTCGAAGCGGGTGTCGGTGTCGTTCCCCCCGGTGATGCGGAGGGCGCGGTTGAGGGCGGCGAGCAGTGCGAAGTTCCGAATCACTCCATTCGAGAGGGCCACATCCATGGTGCCGCTCATATGCCGCTCCACTGGCGCCTCGGTGGTGCCGCGAAGCCGGGCCTCGATTCGCCCCGACCCGAGAAGCCGATCCGCAGCCGTCGTGTTCGCCGACAGGAAGGCGTTGATGTCGAGGCCGTCGGCGCGCGTATGGAGCGTCCATGCCGCGGGCACCTGGTCATGTCGGACCCGGAGCGTCCCGCGTTGGGTCCCACTGTAGGCCGCGAACGTCAAGGGCGCGACGATCACCTCGTTCGCGGTCGCCCGGAACGGCGCGGCCACATCTGTGATTGCGAGGGTGCCGAACTGCACGCGTTCAGCCTTCAGCTGTCCTGATGCCGTCATGGCACCGGTATCGCGCGCCACTTGCACGGTGAGCTCCAGGGGTGCAGCGCCGGCGATCGCAAGGCTCGCGGGCGCCGTGGAACCGAGCAGCGCGAAGAGCGCCGGAAGATCCTCGGTCCGCATCGACGTCGACCGCAGTGACCCCGAGAGTGCCTGCGGGCCCATGTCGAGGCTGCCCGTGAGCGGAGACGCTCCAAGGGCTGCGCGCATCGACAGCGCGCCGGCGCCGTTCGGCCGCCGCGTCAGCTCGGCCTGGATCCCGCTGATGACCGCGACTTCTGATGATCCATCGCGGGTTCGCAGCACATCGTCGAGCACGGCTATCCGTCCGTCGCGCATCCCGATGCGAGCAACCGCCAGCGTGTTCGAGGCAGGCCCGCCCGGCAGCCCGGCAACGCCCCCGCTATTGCCTCCGCCGGCGGTGCCGCCGCCTCGGGATTGTGCCCCCGGCGGTCCGGGAAGAATCCACCGTCCCTCGCGGTCACGCCGCACGACCACCGCGAGCCCCTCGATCTCGACGGCATCGATGACGAGCGGTTTCGACAAGACCGTCCGCCACTGGGGAAGAATGCGGATGGCTCGGACAGACACCGAGGGTCGATCCACGGTGCTTCCCGACCCGGTGCGAACGTCCGTTCCGACGACCGCCGGCACCGGGAAGACATGGACCCGCATGCGCCCGATGGTGACCGGCGCTCCCAGCAGCGCGGTGGCCCGGCGTTCGGCGAGCACGCGGAGCGCCTCGGGGTCGAGCGCCTGGTACGCCGCGAAGCCGACGCCGAGCATCAGCACGGCGGCGATTGCAATTGACAGCAGGCATCCGCGGCGGCCGGCCATGCGCGCCTCCACTCGAAATCGGGAACCAGGGATGATGGTCCGATTCTACTCTCCAGTGGGAGGCATGCTGTCGGACCAATCGGGCTCGCTGTGTCCGCGGGGCCAATCCGGTGGACCGGCGGGCCTCATCATGCGTCTAAAATCGTGGGCTCAACCCTTTCGTGCGACCGGCCGACCCGATATCAGGTGCCCGCACCCACCCGTGATTCCGCCGATCCAGGTGGCCGTCATCGGGACGGCACCTGCGCTGCCGTGTCGGAGCAACGCTTTACGAGGGCTGTGGCTGCGGCCTTCCGTGAAACAATGTAGCCGGACGCGTTACCTCATGAAGTTCCTCCCGCTGCTGTTCGCCAACCTGCGCCGCCGGAAGATCCGCACGATCCTGACGATCGGGTCGTTTGCGGTGGCGATGTTCCTGTTCGGAATCCTGGGCTCGATTCACTACGGATTCCGGCAGGGCATCGACATCGCGGGCGCCGATCGGCTCGTCGTGATCGGCCGGACGTCGATGATGCAGCCGCTCCCGATCACGTATCTCCCGCGCCTGAAGCGCCTCCCGGGCGTGCGCGATGCGGCGCACGCGACATGGTTCGGCGGCGTCTACCAGGACGCGCGGAACTTTTTTCCGCAGTTCGTCATCGCGCCCGAAGACTGGCGGCGGATGTACCCCGAGTTCACCGTGGACCCCGCGCAGTGGGCCGAGTTCCTCGCCGATCGCCAGGGTTGTGTGATCGGCACCAAGCTGGCGCAGCGGTTCGGATGGACGGTCGGCAGCCGGATCCCGCTCAAGGCGCCCGGATATCTCGGCGGCGGCAGCTGGGATTTCAACGTGCGAGCGATCTACCGGGGGACCCGCCAGGGAGATGACGAGACGCAGCTCTGGCTGCGGCACGACTACTTCTACGAGAAGGCGCCGTCCTACTGGCAGGGGATCGTCGGGTGGTACGTGGTGCGCGTCGCGAACCCGGACCACGCCGTCTCGGTCGCCCGGGCGATCGACGCGGAATTCGGGAACTCCGCGTCCGAAACACGCACCCAGACCGAGTCCGCGTTCGCGGCGGGGTTCGTCCAGCAGATGGGGAACATCGAGTTCCTGCTGCTGGCCATCGGCGGCGTCGTCTTCTTCACGCTCCTGCTCGTCACCGGCAACACGATGGCTATCGCCGTCCGGGAGCGCACGGGCGAGCTGGCGGTGCTGAAGGCAATCGGGTTCTCCGATCGCTTCGTGCTGGCGCTCGTGCTCGCCGAGTCGCTGCTCATCGCGGCGGTCGGCGGCGCGCTGGGATTGTGGCTGGCGCACGGTCTCACGCAGCAGGACATCACGAGCGGCCTCCTCCTGCTCTATCTGCCGCCCATCGCACTCGCGGGTGGCGCCCTGTTCGCCATTGGCACCGGCGTCCTGGCAGGTCTCCTGCCGGCGGTCGGCGCAATGCGTCTCAACGTCGCGAGCGCCTTGCGGAGGGTCTGACGTGGCGGTTCCACTCGCCTACAACATCCGGAGCGCGATGCAGCGCTGGACGTCGTCGCTCGTGGCGATCGTCGGGATTGCGGGCACGGTCGCCGTGTTCATCGCGATGCTCGCGCTCGCGCGCGGGTTCAGGGCGACCCTCGTGTCGTCGGGGCTGCCGCAGAACGCCATCGTGCAGCAGTCGGGCGCGGACTCGGAGATGACCAGCGTCATTGCCATCGACGCCCTGCGCGTGGTCGAGGACGCGCCCCAGGTGGCGCGGCGCGGGGCCGAGCCGCTCGTGAGCGCCGAAGTGGTGGTGATTGCCAACCTGCCGCTGCGCGAGGGCACCGGCGACGCGAACGTGCAGATGCGCGGCGTGTCGGAACGGGTGCTCGCCGTGCGCGACAACGTGCGCCTCACGCAGGGCCGCTTCCTCCGGCCTGGCCTGTACGAGATCGTGGCCGGCACGAACGCCGCACGAACGTACGCGGGCCTCGATCTCGGGGGCTCGGTGCGCATCGGGGCGGGCACCTGGCGCGTCGTCGGTATCTTCGACGCGAACGGCAGCGCATTCGACTCAGAGGTTTGGGCCGATGCGACCGTGCTCAACGGCAGCTACCAGCGGCCTCCCGGCGTGTTTCAGTCGGTCACGACGCGGCTGCGATCCGCCGAGGAGTTTCCTGCGTTCAAGACGATGCTGGAACGCGATCCGCGCGCGCGCCTTCAGGCGGTGCGCGAGGCGGAGTACTACGAGGCGCAGTCGCGAACGGTCACGACGCTGATTACGGTGCTTGGCGGCCTGGTGGCGATGGTGATGGGGCTGGGTGCGGTGCTGGGCGCGCTGAACACGATGTACTCGGCGGTTGCGGAGCGTTCGCGGGAGATCGCGGTCCTGCGGGCGCTCGGGTTCGGCGGCGGCAGCGTGGTGCTGGCGTTCGTGGTGGAATCGATGTGGATCGCGCTGATCGGCGGCGTGCTCGGATGCCTGCTCGCCCTGCCGGTGAACGGGATCACGACCGGCACGATCAACTGGCAGACGTTCTCACACCTCGCGTTCGCATTCCGAATCACACCGGACCTGCTGGGGCTCGGTCTCGTCTTCGCGGTGCTGATGGGCCTCGTCGGCGGTGTACCGCCAGCGATCCGCGCCGCCCGCGCGAACGTCTCGCGCACGTTGCGATCCCTGTGATGTCAGTACAGTTCATCCCCCGGACCCGAGGAGTGCATGGCAGCTTTGATTGAAGCGATCGCGATCAAACGGAAGATGTTCTTCGAGTACCGAGGGGGCACCGTACCATTGCATCGACGTGGAGGTGTCCAAGCCGACCGCCCGCGGAGGCCAGACGCTCGTGCGCTTCAAGATGCGCAACCTGCTCACGCGGGCGGTGTTCGACAAGACCTTCAAAGCCGGCGAGAAGTTCACGGAACCCGACCTCGAGAAGGTGTCGGCGTCATACCAGTATGCCGGGAACGATGGCTACCACTTCATGGATGACGAGACGTTCGACACCCTCACGCTGAGCGCCGAGATGCTGGGCGACGATCGCCTGCTGCTCGCCGACCACGTCGTCGTGCAGATCCAGAAGTACAACGGCGCGCCGATCGGCCTGGAATTTCCCCCCCACGTGGAGATGACCGTGGCGCGCACGGAGCCCGGCACGCGCGGCGACACGGCGAGCGGCAGCGTGACGAAGGCGGCGACGACCAACACGGGACTCGAGATCCGGGTCCCGCTGTTCATCAAAGAAGGGGAGCGGGTGAAGGTCCACACGGAGACGCACGAGTTTGCCGGCCGTGCCTGAGGTGCGCACCTAGTGTCCCGGCCGCGTGATTCGTGGCGTAACTCCCGGGCGGGGCATCCCGGCTGGCTGCGTTGCTCATCACTCACTTATGCCCAATAAGCTCGTTCTTCGCGCCTTGCCATCCGGGCGCCGCGCTCCGGGATTTACGCCACGAATCACGCGGCCGGGACACTAGACGGTAACTATCCCGAGGGGCGGACGCGCCTGCCAGGCGCCACGCGTGAAGTCGGGGCAGTCAACAGGCTGGCCGCGGCCGGCGATGGACTTTTCCGTCAGCTCCGAAACCGAACTCCACGCGGCGCCGTCGTAGACGTCCATGTCGGTTGGCGTTCCCGCCTGCAGGCACTGCACCAGCCGGAAATCCTCGATGTAGTCCATGCCGCCGTGCCCGGCCCCCTTCGATCGCTCCTCGAGGGCCCGCCAGATCGGGTGCTCGTACTGCCCGGCGTACTTCTGCAGGGTGTCCCACTCGTCGTGCGGGCTCGTGCCCTCGATGTAGACACGCGCGGGGGTGGGGTACTTCTCGACCACGCCCCGTGTGCCCTGCAGCAGCCCGCGCCGGCTGTACGGTCGCGGCGTGTTGGTGTCGTGGGTGAGGAGGATCGTCTCACCCCGCGCCGTGCGGATGAACGTGTTGACGACATCGCCGAGTGCGTACTCCTGGCGCGCCTCCGGGCTGTCGGCGCCGTAGGTCTTCGCCGCCCACAGGTTGAGACCGCGCGACTTCGTGCTGACCGACTGGAGGGATTCGAGCCGGTTGCCCCGGTTCACGTCCAGCCACTGGCACACCGGCCCGAGGCCGTGCGTAGGGTACAGATCGCCGTTCCGCCGAACGGAGTGCGCCAGCCGCCAGCGGCCCTCGTAGTATGTACGGCTCAGCTTGTGCTCACGAAGATCGTGCAGGTACCCGCACTCCGCGTGCAGCAGCTCCCCGAACACGCCCTGCCGCACCATGTTGAGGATAATCATCTCCTCGCGGTCGTAACAGCAGTTCTCCATCATCACGCAGTGGCGGCGCGTCGCCTCGGAGGTGTCCACCAGCTGCCAGCACTCGGCGATCGTCGGCGCCATCGGCACTTCAGTGGCCGCATGCTTTCCCTTGCGCATCGCCTCCACGCACATCGGTGCGTGCAGTTCCCACGGCGTGACGATGAACACGAGGTCGAGATCGCTGTCGCACAGCCGCTTCCAGTCCTCCGGCCCGCCCGTGTAGACCGCCGGGGCCGGCGCGCCCGCCTTCGCGCAGGCCGCGAGTCCCCGTTCCACCTTCGCGGGCACCAGGTCGCAGAGCGCGCGCACCTCCGCGCCGGGCACCTTGAGGAAGTTGGACAGGTGCGACGAGCCCTGGTGGCCGAGTCCAATGATTCCGAGCCGCACGCGGTCGATCGGCGGTGCCGCGAGGGGCGTCGGCCCTGCGGCCGGCTGTGCGGCTGGCGACTGCCAGGCGTCGGCCCCCCCGGCACCGCCCGCGACTGCCGCGCCGAGGCCTGCTCCGATGGTCGTTTTCAGGAAGTGACGACGGTCGGTCGTGTCGGACATAACTGCTCTCCTGGATGCCCCGCAGGGCACGATGCGGATTGGGTGCACCTGATCATCGCTCCGGCGCCCCCTCCGTTGCCAGCTTCACCGTGCGCCCGGTCTCGGCCGACTCGCGCGCCGCGGCGAGTATCTCCGTGACGATCAGGTTGTTCTCCAGCGACGAGCGGCCGGCAATCTTCACGCGTCCACGCACGACGGCAATCAGATAGGAGACCGCGTCGCCCTCGTCCACCGGGAGCGCCGCCGGCGTACGGCTTTCCTCCTTTTTTCCAGGAAGCCGCACGCGCACACCGTCCGGTCCGGTGCTGATGGCGTACGCGCGCTCGGCGTACACCTCGAAGTCCTTCCGGCTGAATGGCCAGTTCCACGACGCCTGGATGATCCCCTGTGCGCCGGCGTACTCCACGAGAATCGTCGCCTCATCGTCGACATGCGGATACACGGCCGGCTTGAACTGGTGGCGCATGGCGGTGACCGCGCGTGGCCGCTCGTTGTCCATCAGCCACGTCATGAGGTTCGCGCCGTAGCAGCCGAAATCGAAGAGTGCCCCGCCGCCGTTCTTCACCGGGTCGGTCAGCCAGGCCAGGAACTCTGGTTCTACGCCGATCTCCTTCGGCCCCTCGTGACCGTCCATGGCGACCATCTTCCTGATGGACCCGCCCGCGCGTTCCGTCTTGATGATCTGCGCCGCTGCGACCAGGCCCGGGTACCACGTGGTCTCGTAGTTGACGATGACGGGAACGTTCCCGCTGCGGGCCGCCCGGCGGATCCGCTCGCCATCGGCCACGCTCACGGCCAGCGGCTTCTCCATCATCACGGCGACGTGGCGGCGTGCCGCGGCCTCGACGACCTGCGGGTGGTCGACCGTGCTGGTGAACGCGGCCACGGCATCGGGCCGGGTGCGGTCGAGCATCTCCCCGACATCGGCGAAGCCGGCGGAGGCGGGCAGCGAGGTACTGCTCGAGCGCCGCAGCACGGAGGGCCGTGTCGGGCTCGGCAATGCCGACGAGCTCCACGTCGCTGCGGCCGTTCAGGCCGCGCAGAAAGCCGCGCACGTGTCCGTGCACCAGCCCGGCGATGACCAGCCGCACGCGGCCTCCAGGGCCGATCTGTGCGGCACCGTCGGCACGCGCAGTAAACGCTGCGGCGCACGCCGCGGCGGCACAGAACAGGACGAGTCGAGTGCGTACACGCACGATGAGCGCCTCCACATCGGACCGGCGCGCCCTGCTCGCGGGGCGTGCGCTGGAGTGTAGCAGCGTATAATCCCGCGTCCAGCGTTTTACCCATGCAGCGCTGAGCTGAGCCATGAAGATCCTCCTGCTCTCGATGCCCGATTCCTTCGAGCACACGCCGGCGCTCACGATGCGCTTCCCGAACGGCGCGCTGGCATCGCTGGCCGGCAACGTCGATTCGCATCACACCGTATCGATCGCGGACCTGATCCTGGCGCAGCGGACCGTTCGCGAGACGGTCACCCGCTTCGTCACGGCGATGCAGCCGGATGTGGTCGGCCTGTCGGTCATGACGTTCCAGCGCAAGACCGCGCGCAAGGTGATCGCCCTCGTAAAGGCGCTGCTGCCGTCCGCAACAGTGGTGGTGGGCGGCTACGATCCGAGCCTCGCGCCGGAGGCCTACACCGACACTGGATTGGGCGTGGACGTCATCGTGCACGGCGAGGGCGACATCACGTTCAGAGAACTGGTGCGCGTCATGGAGGCGGGCCGCTCGCCCGCGGGGGTCGAGGGCCTGTCATACCGGGAAGGCGGCCGGTTCGTACGCAACCCTCGTCGGGCCGTGACCCGCCTCGAGTCCGGAGACGTGCGGTTGCCCAATCGGGCCGCACGCGTGCTCCAGGGCTACACCATGATGGGCAGGTCCGTCGACGTCGTCGAGACCTCTCGGGGCTGCACGTACGATTGCAGCTTCTGTTCGATCATCGAGATGCGCGGGCGGAACTTCCACACATGGGGACTCGATCGCGTGATCGCCGACATCGCCGACGCACGGGCCCGCGGTGCCGGCGTCATCTTCCTGGTGGACGACAACATCACGCTGAACGTCCCGCGCTTTCGCGCCCTGTGCCGGGGGATCACGGACGCCGGGCTGAACGACCTCGACTTCATCGTTCAGGGCATGACGTCGGCGATGCTCGCCGGAGGCGACGATCTCGCGCGCGAGATGCGGGCGGCCGGGTTCCGGTATGTCTTCCTGGGCATCGAGAACGTGCTCGATGCCGACCTGCGCTTCCTTCGTGCCGGCGCGAAGAACGCGCAGCGACAGGGCGGCAGGACCGTGGGCAGCGCGAGCACCCAGGCGATCGAGCTGCTGCACCGGCACGGCATGTTCGTGGTGGGAGGCCTCATCGTCGGCAACCCCGGCGATACGCAGCAGTCGGTGGAGGCGAACCTGGCGTTTGCGCGCACCTACGTGGACTGGCCGTACATCCAGCACCCGACTCCATACCCTGGAACCCCGATGACGCGCGATTTCAGAGACGGAGGGTTGATCGTCAACGAGGATGAACAGCAGTACCGACGGTACGACGGCGGTCGTCCGCACCGAGCACCTGGAGGCCGAGGAGATCGAGTTTCTCCGGTGGCGCGCCGAGCGGTGGATGAAGTGCCGGCACCTGCCCGCGGCCTTCGCGCACGATCCGCTGTTCGTGCTGCGGCACGGCGTGCAGATGTGCCGTCACACGTTTCGCGGGTCCACATGGAGGACGTGGCTGGGCCTCGAGCCCGAGCGCGAGGCCTTCCGGCGCTACCGCGCGATCCGGCACCGTGAGCGCGAGTACCTGGCCGGACCGTCTGGTCCCCTGGCGTCCACGGGGGAGCACGCGCCCTGCGTGGAGGTGCCGGCGTGAAGCGCGGGTCCGGATCGTGATCAGTGGCCGACGCCCGGCCGTAATCGCCTCAAAAGGCGTAGCTCAGCTGAAGGATCGACGCCGCCGCACACACACGCCCGTCCGACGAATGCGGACACGGTATACTGCGCGCGTGGCGCCGGGAAGGAAACGGTCTTTCGACGCTCCGGCCTTTCTCGAGTCCGTCGGGCTCGGCAGACGTGTCCTCACCTACGCGCCCAGGGATGTGATCTTTTCGCAAGGTGACCCCTGCGACTGCGTCATGTACTTGCGCACGGGTGGTGTGCGGGTATCCGTGCTGTCACAGGCCGGCAAGGAAGCCATCGTGGCCACGCTTGGCGCAGGTGATTTCCTGGGCGAAGGGGCGCTGGCCGGTGATCCCGTCCGGCTGGAAACCGCGACAGCCACGACCGCGACGGCCGTAAACGTCGTGCCGAGCCGGCAGATGCGTGCATTGCTGCATGCGCACCAAGCGTTCTCGGATCGCTTCATCACACACGTGCTGGCCCGGAACGCCCGTCTCGAAGCGGACCTGATCGATCAGCTGTTCAACTCGAGCGAGAAACGCCTGGCCCGCACACTGCTCCTGCTGGCGCGCTACGGCGAGGGGGACCAGCAGCGCGTGGTGCCGGCCCTCTCGCAGGAGGCCCTCGCAGAGATGATCGGCACGACGCGGTCTCGCGTGAACTTTTTCCTGAACAAGTTCCGGAAGCTCGGGTACATCGCGTATGACGCCGACGGCCTGACGATCAATCCGTCGTTGCTCACCGTCGTCGTGACCGGGTGAGCCGTGAGGCTCCCGCGCAACCTGGCCGTGCGATGCGCTCGTGGCCTGAAGGGCGTTCCGTACTATCGGCTGACATTCGCCTCGCGATCCGCGAGAAAGGCGGCGACCTCACGATTCTCAGGGAAGTTGGCGGCGAGGCGTCTGGCCACATCTGTCGCTCGCACGAGGTCGCGCTCGCGTACCTGCATATCCCACAGGGCAAACTCCGCTTCGGCGTGAGTGAAGAACTCCGCTTCGATTGACACGGCATTGCGCACGGCCGAAAGCGCCCGCTTCCTGCTGCCCCCGCCCAGTACCCAGCGCGTGCCCCAGGGCATCTTCGTATCGACGATGTAGTCGATCCAGGCGCGCGCAACGAGCGCCCGGACGTGCAATGGATGCTCCTTGAGCACTGCATCGAGCGAGCGCCGTGCCTCCCAGTACTCGTCCCACCCGGTCTTGCGGCCAAGCGGACCGAGCTGCAGCCAGACGTAATTCAGGTTCAGCTTGCCGAGATGGAACAGGGCCACTTGGTCGCGCGGATTCACGCGAAGCATGTCGCGCGCCGCCGTCTGTCCCTGCGCGACGTCCCTGAAGAACTCGGCCATGAGCTGCGGGCACCCCGTGCAGGTCTTCAGCGCACGTTCCTTATCGCGCTTCTCGGATGTCGCGTGTTTCTCGCCGGCGGGGCTCGAGCAGCCGCTTGAGCTGAAAGAGCAGCGCGGATGACCGCAGCTCGTGATTGGCGAGATCCGCGGTTTCCGGAGACCGGAGCGCGAGCGCTACGTCGGCAGCCGCCGCATACCGCGCATTGTAGAAATGGTCCTGTGCCTCAGCGAGCGTCGGCGCCGCCGGGGCAACAAGCGCGGGTTCCAGCTGCACCGGGTCCTGGCCCGCCTGCACGGATGCAGGTGCGACTGCGCACAGCGTCAACACCACCGCCCATCCAATGCGGCGGGGGCAGACGGCTGCCGCAGCCTCCGCATGATTCAGGATGTCTGTTCGCGCCTCTTCGGTCGCGTACAGCTCGAAGTGAGGATTCAGCAGGACGAGCCTCCCGGCACTCCGATCGTTTCAGCACCATGGCCGGCCCGGCCGGCACAACCATCTGGAGATTATCTGCACAGGAGACCAGCGGTTGGCGCGAACGCCGACGGGCGCGTCCCCCGTCGTTACTACACGGTCGTCATCCCCTCGTTGTGGCTCCCGCCGTCGCGGCGCTCACGCCTCCTTGCGTTCAGCCCACGCATCCGCCGCAGCCAGTGGGACGTCGACCGTGAAGACGCACCCTTGCCCGGGGATGTTTCGGATGACGATATCCCCGCCGTGCGCCCTGATGCCCTGCCGCGCAATCGACAGCCCCATCCCCAGGCCTGTCCGCTCCCGCGAGCGCTGCTCGCCGAAGGGCCGGAACGGGTCCGTTGTGCGTTCGGGGAACCCGCCGCACTCGTCTTCAACTTCGATGAGCACACGCCGCCCCTTGCGGCGAGTCGTGAGCAGGACCCGTCCGCCCTGTTTCGTGTACTTCAGTCCGTTGATCACCAGGTTCATCACCGCGGAAGAGAGGACCTGCGGGTCTCCCTCGACCACCAGCTCGCGCCTTACCGGTTCGACGACGAGCGTCGCATCGTGGTACTCGGCATGAACGTTCGCGACGACGGTGACGGCATCGATGAACTCCGCAACGTTGATTCGCTCCCGCCAGGCCGTGGGCGCGCCGAGGCGAACCTCGGACAGCGTGCTGTCAATCATGCTGCGCAGGCTCATCAGGCTCCGCCCGAGCACCATCCCGGCGCTTCCGTTGATCGTGACCTGACTGTGCTTCAGCGCACCGAACGCCAGAACCGCCGCGTTGAGCAGATCGCGAAACTCGTGTGCCGCGCGCCCCAGCCGCTCGACTTCATCCATTGCGCTCCGCTCCGCGACGAGGCGCGCATGCTCCGTCACGGCTTCCGCGATGGCCGTGTCGAGACAGCCGTTCAGTATGTGGAATTCCTCGGCGGTGATCGGCGTCCGCTGCTCTACGGCACATTCCGTAATGGCCTGACTCAGTTCCCCATACACGTGGACGACCTCCGATACGCGGTAGCCGCGTTCCAGCAGGTTGCGGCCGAGACGGGCAGCGGAGGAGTCGATCGCACTGGCAGCGGACGGCACCGGGGACATCCCCGTCGTGAGCCTGTCGGCCAGATGTGTCAGGAACATCGGCAGTCCGTTCTCGAGGGCATCCGGCGAAGCCGCCGGTGCGCTCACGACGGCCCGCGCCTCGGCGCCGGCGCCCTCTGCACGGGCGCCAGTTCTCAGGCCGCGGCTCGTCGCCGCCCTGGCGAGGATGGCGTTCCGGTGGGTGACGACCAGGTCGTGCAACATGCTGTGTTTCCTCCGGTCCGACCAAGACCGACCGGCCTCCGAATGAGCTGGGAGATTCGTCCAGATCCACTCATAGCCGACCGCTTCCGGCTACGCTGTTCAATCTTGCACAGACGATTTTTGTCCCGATACCAAGGCCCGCCCCAGGTGAAAGAGACATGAGCCGGTACGTGGATTATACGCGCCGTTGCCACCTCCGCCGCGTTGAGCCATCCTAGCGTTCTGCATGGATCACGACGCTACCGGCGGCCTCGATCAGGCAGAGGCGGAGACCGCCGCGCGTTCCGACACCCGCCGTCGCACGCCCGGGCCGCCGCTTCCAGGGCAGATCGGGCCGTACCACATCATTGAGCTGCTCGGGCAGGGCGGGATGGGTACGGTCTACCTGGCCGAGCAGACGCAACCTCGGGCGAATAGCACCCGCGTGTCGTCAAGGCACGGCGACGCCTGGTCAGGCTGTACCGCGCGCTCAACAAGCCGGATCGCGCCACGACGTACGAACGGTCGTGAGACCGTGAGGCGCATAGACGGTGAGAACGCGCGGTCCGCTGGGCAGTCACGCCGATGCCCGGAGAGCAACTCCCGTATGATGGAATGGCCTTGCGAACCGGAAGACCCGTACTCCGCGTCGCGTCCGTCACACTGCTCGTGTTGTCAGTCTGCGCGTGCGCCACCGGCATGCGTCAGCCACGTTCGGATACAGGCACCGTCACCGTCGGCGTGACTACGAGCGGAAGCGGCGTCTCGACGATGAACTTCAGAGTCACGGTCGAGCCTGCCGGGATCAGCGAAACGGTGAGAGCCGACGCGGGTGTCGTGACGAGAAGCAACGTTCCTTCAGGCGACCACGTCGTACGGTTGATCGATCTACCGGCCCGCTGCCGAGTGGATGGCGCCGCCGAGCGCACGATCACCATCTCACAGGCCCATCGGAGCGCAGCACTGCGCTTTCATGTGGTGTGTGGATGACGTTCCTGCCACCCCTCACTTCGGCGTGCGCTGGTGCCTTCCGCGCGCCGTCGGCGAAACGTCGTCAGTCGGCTGTTCCGCCACAAAGTGCTGCTTCATCGCCTCGAGTGCCATTCTGACCTTTGCGGGCTGAGGCGTCCGGGCAGGCATGAGAGCGTCAACGCTCAACGCCTGGGTGGCCCACTCCGGAAGCACGCGAACCAGTCTCCCGTCGCCGAGCTCCTCGCGCACCTCTGGCGCCGACTGGAATGAGAGGCCTGCACCCGCCAGGGTCAGCTGTCTGATCAGCGCCTGGTTGTTGCTGACCACTCGCGGCTTCACGGTCACGCGGTGCTCATGACCGTCAGCGCCGGTCAGGACGTCCGTTGGATGATGGGTCGCCGGCAGCGCGAGAAGATCATGGCGAGCGAGATCGCCCGGGATGCGAGGCGTGCCCTTGCGTTTCAGATAGCCAGGCGCCGCGCACAGGATGAGCGGCCAGTCGGCAACGTGGCGACGCACGAGGCTCGAATCGCGCAGCGGCCTCGAGATGGAGATCGCCAGGTCGATGCGGTCACGCACCAGATCTACCGAATCGTCGGTCACCACGATCCGCAGTGACAGTTTGGGGCTCCTCGCCAGGAACGGCTGTAGCGCCTGTGCGAGGAGACTTGACAGCCCCGTGGGAGCACTGATGCTCAACTCACCGACGGGTGCGTGCTGGTACGCTGTGAGGTCCTCGCGCGCGCGCTCGGCCGCGCGGATCATCTCGACGCATCCCTGGTAAAAGGCGGCGCCGGCGTCCGTCAGTGACAACCGGCGACCCGCGCGTCCGAACAGGGCGACGCCCAGCTCCTGTTCGAGCTGTCGCACCTGCTGACTGATCGCTGACGGGGTCACCCGGAGCTCGCCCGCTGCTCCTCGCACCGAGCCGTGCCTGACGACGGCCGCGAAGGTCGCCATGCGCAGGTAGGGATCCACTGTGCAGGGGAGCTTAACACCAGCGTCAGCTACGCCGCGTTTCACGACACGAAGATGGCAGCCCCTCTGCTTTCACGCACGGCATCGACGCTTTCCATGGTGAAGGCCAGCTGACGTTCGGTGCTGCTGTCCCACGTCGGTGACGCACAGCGTCCTCTTGCGGGACACCTGGACGCGGACCACCCGTGGGGTGGAAGGTCCTCATCCGATGCAATGCCGGTGCGATCAGGTGTGGTCGGCGGACACGCAGAACACGTTGAGGAATTCTCGAGGGATTCAGAACATGGCACATCACGACCACGACGACTTCGGCGGTCTCCACCGCGATCTCGCGGCGACCGGCATGGCAATGAACCGGCGGGGGCTGCTGCGACTGGCGGCCGGCATCGGGGCGGGTTTCGGTGCGATCCCGCTGCTCGGTTGCGGCGGAAGCAGTCCTACGGCACCGACGACGAACACCGATACGAGCGCTGCACCCACCGGAACGGCAAACAGCGCGTGCAGCAGCATTCCTCAGGAGACGGCCGGACCGTTCCCGGCGGACGGGTCCAATGGCCCCAGCGTCCTCGGCGCGAGCGGCGTGGTCCGCAGCGACATCCGATCGAGTTTCGCCGGTCTGAGCGGGACCGCCGACGGCGTACCGCTCACGATCGCGCTCACCATCGTGTCAGCCTCCACGTGCTCGCCGCTCGCCGGTCGCGCGGTGTACCTGTGGCACTGCGACAGGCTTGGGCAGTATTCCCTCTATTCCTCGGGAGCCACCGACCAGAACTACCTGCGCGGCGTGCAGGAGGCTGACGGCAGCGGCCGGGTTACCTTCACGTCGATTTATCCGGCGTGCTACTCCGGCCGGTGGCCGCACATCCATTTCGAGGTGTACCCGAGTCTCGCGGCCGCGACCAGCGTGGCCAACAAGACTGCGACGTCGCAGATCGCGTTGCCCAAGGAGACCTGCGACCAGGTCTACGCCACGTCGGGGTATACCAGCAGCGTCTCGAATCTCGCGCGCGTGTCGCTGGCCAGCGACAACGTGTTCAGTGACGGGTCAGCGCTGGAGCTGGCGACGGTCACCGGAAGTGTCGACAGCGGATTCACGGCAGCGCTGACAATCGCGGTGTAGTCAGACTGCCGGGCTGCAGGCGAGCCGCTGTCCGGCCGGGGCACCGGCGGTATCACCAGTGACGGCACGCTTGCGCTCGCCCGATCGTGCCGTGACAGGATAACGACACGCCGCCGACCCCGATGCCGAGACCGGGCTCTGACTGCTCGGGCGGGGTGGTCGCCTGACCGAACGCAGTGGCTACCGGGCGCCCCCGGCCAGTCCCTGCTTTTGAAGGGCTTTGACCGATTCTTTCACGAGCTCCTGGACGAACTGAGGCAGACCGTCAGGGTTCCGGGTCTCGCTGACGGCCGCCCACAGCAGCTCGTTGCGTGGCACGCTGTAAATGGTGGTCTCGACGACGACGATCGTCTCTTTGTGCGTGGAGCCGGGCACATAGACACCGCTCCACCCGTAGCCATAGTAGCCCCAGAGCGTGCTGTAGTAGGGGGTGACCCACGTGCCGGGCGTGTAGACCTGCCGGCGGTCGGCACTGACGGGGCGCACCGCGACGACTCCTTCGATGCCGGCTCTCTCGAACCAGACCTTGGCCGTGTTCGCCTGCTGCAGTTCCTCTTTCGGCGCAATCCGATAGGTTGCGACGCCCTGCATCCCGCGGGAACTCAGCTCGCGCATCAGGGACTCCTCCCCTGCCACGCGTAGCGAATCGTCCTGCGACATGACCAGCGCCGCCACTTTCTTCCCGGCAAAGCTCACTGTGCCGGCATCCATCGACTTCCACGTCGAGGTGAACTTGATATCGGCCGAGAGCACCGCTGCGGAGACGGCGAGGGCCACGACCGTGAGTAATGTGCGCATGATACGACCTCCTGTCGCAGGTACCGGCTTCTGACAGGCCGATGTCTGCTCCGTCTGACCGACCGTTGGAACGCAAAGGTCGACAATCAGTCTCGCAACCCAGGCGCGCTCACGACATGTTGTGAGCGCCGGGACTGTCGCGCCATCGTCGTGAGTCGCGTTGCCGTCGCCGGTATGAGGAGCTGACGTCCAGGACGCTCGCCGTCCCAGCGCCGTCTCTATTTGCGTGGCAACTTCGACAGGATGTCGCGGACGATCTTCTGCAGGCGCACCGAGCGCTGCTCGTCGGTCTTGTCGAGATCGACTTCAGCCTGGGCGACTGCGCGCCAGACCACCTGGCGAGGATCAGGGGTCGCGACGTCCAGCACGAGCGAGCCCTTCGGGTAAATGTTGAGTGACGTCGTCTGTGGTGCGAACGGCGGCACTCCGTACTGCGTGACGGCCGGCAGGAACTGTCCCATCTCCTGTGAGACGGACGCCACGGTGACGAGAAGGTAATAGGTCACATTGAAGTCGGCCTGCGTGCCGGACGCGCGGGTGCTCCCACGGCGGGCGAGCTCGTCTTCCACCGCTTTCATGATCACCGGCTCGTAGGTGCGCTTGACCGGCTCGGACTTCGAATCGGCCGAGATCACCACCTTCACCTCACCAGGCCCGGACGGATTCCACGTCCATGTTTTCAACGTGGCGAAGTCGAACTCCGGATCGCGCTGGACCTGGATCTTGGGTCCGGCTATCGCGACGGTCGCGCTCCACCCGAGCAGCAGAAACGCCGCAGCTATTTGTCTCATGTTCGTTCCCATCAACTCTCTCCCTCGAGGCATTCCGACCGCGACTCGGCTGCCAGATCGCGTGGTGAAGGTTGGCCTAAGGCATGCGTTCGAGGCCCACCAGCTGCCAACCATCGGCGCGCCGGAAGTATGCGTGGACGGCGGTCCCCCAAGACGGATGGTCTGGCTGGACCGCGCGGATCTCCACCTTGATGTACGCGCCGGGCTCGGAGGGCAGCGGCCCCGGCGCCTGCAATCCGCCCGCCGATGCCGACGTTCCCAGGGCGGCCGTCGTCTCGCCCGTGTCGTTGTCGAACCGAGCCCACTCGACCACATACCCGCCGGTGGGAGCCGACGCGACGCCGGCGGTGACCGCCGCATTCTCGAACGTCAGCAATCCATTATCGCTGAGCGCCACGTTGACGACGGGATTGATCGCCGTCAGAAACGTGCGCCCGATCGCGTCCCGTCGCTGAATCAGCACACCAGCCAGGAGCGCCTCGGCCTCGGGATCGCTATACTGACCGGTCTTCACCAGCGCGCGAATCATCTCGTCGGAGAATGCCATCACCCGACGCGCCGCCCAGAACGAGTCGTCGTTTCGTGCGCGCAGGAATGCGGCAGTCGGCACGCGAGGCTTCCAACCCGCCGGATCGAACACCTTCCCCTCGAACCGTCCGATCGCGGGATGCTCCTCGTACGGCGCGGTCTGCCAGGGCTCCAGGAAGAAGCCGAGGGTGTACAGCCGTTTCCACACGAGATCTCCCTCGAAGAGGTGTTCCCAGCCTTCGTCATAGTCGTGCGGCGCGTTCGCACCGGTGCCGAACGTCGAGCCGACGTCCTGCAGGTAGTGACGAACGGTGCCGCGCCCGTCGGGCGCCGTGACGAGCGAGTCCAGCGTGTTGCCCGCCTTCATGTCGGTGAGGTTCGTCCAGGCACCAAAGACCTTCAGGGCCCGCAGCTCGCGTCGGTGCTCGTGCGGCACGATGTCGTTGGGATCATCGGGCCGCGTGCCGTAGTACCGGAATCCGCCGAGCGGGCGCCCTGGAACGGCTCGGGCGGCAACGGCACGATACGAGCCGTCGGCGCTCCGGTGCGCCCGCTTCAGCACGTCTCCGATGTCGCCCAGCCGCATCGGACGATCCTTGCCGGATGGTGGCCGCGTCGTGGCCGACTCCGCCACGACGAGCTGATCCAGCCGGATGCTGACCAGGTAGTTCTCGACCTGCCAGTACCCGAGCGTCCAGAAGATCTTGTTCGCGACCAGAATGGCGCCGGTCGCGGCCTCGGGAAAGCCCTTCGCGTCGAACGACACGAACCAGACGTCGCCCTTCGTGTCTCGCATCGTGAAGCCCGGGGCAAAGCCCGCCTCTTTCGGCCGGACCACCGACCAGATGCCTGGCGCCGGTCCTGCGCCCGTGAGCGGGCCGCGCGACGCTTCCTCCACCGAGACCGGCCGCGCGAGGATGCGATTGGTGAACCAGCTGGAGTCTGGCACCTCGTCGATCGTATTGACGTTGCCGGCACGCGGGGCGGGGCCGCGATCGCCGGGCCGGGTAAAGAGATTCTGCGCAAGATCGTAGACGAGATCGATGTCCCATGGCGCGACCTTCGACGCATCCTGCGACTCGGGTTCGCGGGTGAGCGGATCGTCGTTGTAGAACTTCCTGCCAGTGCCGGCGGAAGACGCCTGGCTGACAACGAGGACGAGGATGATGCCGGCCAGGACGCGAACGACAGATATGCGGCGCTTCATGCGATGGTCTCCCGGCCCTCTCCGGTGATCAGAATGCCGCATCTCCGGCAAACACAAGACGCGTCCCCTCGCGGCTTCGCGCCACTTCCACCCGGAGTGGCGTGGCGGCGAGGCCGTGAAACCGGACTCCGACGCCGACACTGTTGGCCAGTCCCTTCCAGCTGATGTCGTCGAAGCGTGGCGTCACCTTGCCGGTGTCGTAGAACAACGCCATGTCGAGTGCGAGGCGGCTCGGGATCCACCGGAACTCGCCCGACATCAGCAGGCTGTGCCGATCGCGGAAGCGCCATCCGCTGAAGCCCCGGAGCGTGCTGCCGCTGCCCAGGGAGGGCATGAGGAAGAACGGCACCGTGTCGGCATCATCGAGCGTCGTCTGGAGCCGCCCGTGGAGCGAGATCACCCAATTCTCGCGCAAGATCGGGATGTGCTGCACGACCTCGGCATCCATCCGGTCGAAGCTGTAGGTGTCGTCGCGGTCGGCGTAATTGTGGTACGCAACCTGGTAGAGTGCACCCCGTCGCGCGTAGCCGGGGTACGGACGCGAGTCGATGCCGGCAGAGGCGGTCAGATGGAGGTACGTCGGGTTGGCGCCGAGCCCCGGGGCCGATGCCGGCGTGTGCTCCTCCTCGATGGAGGGGCTGTCGCCGGTGCCGCTCTCCAGCGAGAAGTCGTCGTACGACAGACCGGCGCTGAATCGCGTCCACGGCACCGGGTGCGCCTGAACGTCGCCTCCGACGTACGCCTGCTTCATCCGGAAGTTGCTCCGTTCCTCGGGAGTGTCCATGCCGATGCCGTGGAACGCGATCTGCGTGGCGTCCCGCCACCCGGCGCGCGCGTGCAGATCGAGTCGTCCACCCGCGTGGCCCCAGGAATCAGTGCTGACCTCCAGGAGCTTGTAGTTTTTTATGGAGTACAGGCCTTTGAGGTCCGCATGGGTCCGATCGCCGTAGAACTGCCGGTAGCCCCCGCCGAGGGTGAAGCCACCGCCGCTGTAAACGCTCCCGAAGAAGGGATAAAAGCCGTTGGGGTCCCGAAGGAGTTCGCGTTGCAGCGTCACAACGATGCGCTCGGCGCTGTCGGGCTTGTACGGCGTGCCACGTTTGGCTTTCTCCGCCTGCTGGGCCTCAATCACGGCGGCCCGAGAGTCCTGCGCCGCGCTGCGGTCGCTGCTCGCCGCCAACAGGATCACCGCCAGCCAGACGGTCGGTCGGCCGAACACGTTCGCGCAGCATTTCAGCAGCCTCCAGCGCCCGCACGCGCGGTCATCGCTTCCAGAAGATGCGAGGGAGCCAGACCAGCCCCTCGATACACAGGCCCGGGTCTGCCACCACCGGGTGCAGGAACCCGCACACACTCGCAACGTCACCTCTTCGATCATTTAGTCTGCCCGGAGTTGGCTACTGGTGTCCGCGACCCGCCGCGGGTCCCTGTCGGACACCCTCGGGCACGGGAGGCTAGCCGGTCGGTTGATTCATGATGATAGCGGCCACGAGCGTTCGTGTCACCCACGGTCGGCGGGAATGAGCCACCACACCGCCCGTTTCGTGCTCGTGTGCTGCACCATCTGCTCGAATGCGTGCCGGTATTCGGCCCAGTGCTTGCGCTCCGCGAGATTGCCGAACGAGAACCGAGCCTCTCCAGGAACCGCCGCCGCTTCTTCGACACGTTGAGAAAGCACTTCAGAACCAGCGTGCCGCTGCCGGTGAGGTGCCGCTGGAACGTATCGATGTCGTCGTATCGCCCTGCAAGAAGTCCCCGCCGCGACCGGTGGGCGGCAGAGTGCCCGTTCCGGGGGGACCCCGATTCGATCACGTCTTCTTGGTAGGACCGGTTGAACGATGCCGGCAAGAGCTCCCGACCTTCGCCATCGCGCTGGATGTGAGCTTCGACGCGTCGTCAAGCGGCGCGGGTGCAGCAAGCAGTACCCGTGCCACGGCGGGGTTGCGATCCGGCGGCGTAGCCGTGGCGTGGAATTCGAGTTGAAGGCGCGCGACGGCCCTGCAGCCCAAGTGTTATCGTTCACTCTCCCGGCGTTTCCGAGGAGATCCGAGCTGCCGCGGGCTCGCTCGTTCGGCTGACCGCGGAGCGTGTCAGTTGTGCCGTCGAATTCGTCGTGGCTCCGCCAATTGGGAGCGTCTCACAGCATTGCCTTTTTCGGGTGCGCCGTTCGCGGTGCCCACAGCCGTCCGCGATTCGCTCACGGCCGGTAGTGAGCCTGCGGGTTGCTTTCGTCGTGGTTGCCACGCGCCGAGGCTGCGACTCGCGCCAACTGGATGCACCAGGTCTCGTCGGCGGGTGAGTGTTCCGAGATGCGGAGGGCATCTCGAAGGAAAGAGCGAAGTGAAAGCGTTTGAACTGAGATCACTGGGAATCGGGGGGGAGGTGACGCGACCGGGCGCGCGACACCAGTGGGTTCGCCGGCTCATGGCAGGACTCCTGGCATTGGCGTGCGGGGGATGTGCCGCGCCCATCCAGCGAGTCGCCATGCCGCGCACGTCTGCGCCGGAGGCCGATGGTCCGCCGCGCATCGTGCGCGAAGCGCAGCGACCGACGGTCGGTGTCGCATTCGGTGGCGGCAGTGCGCGGGGCATCGCACACGTGGGTGTCATCCGCTGGCTGGAAGAGCACCGGATCCCCATCGATGTGGCTGCCGGGACGAGTATGGGAGGCCTGGTGGGCGGTGCCTTTGCCGCCGGAATGGAGGCGGATGAATTACAAACGTTTATCACGACCCTGAACTGGGATCAGCTCTTCGGCGCATCGCCGTTCGTGCACAAGAACATCCGGCGCAAGACCGACGCGCGCGCCTATCCCTCGCGCCTCGAATTTGGTCTCAGGGGCGGGGTCGTGCCGCCAACTGCTATCAACCGTGGCCAGGACGTGGAGCTGCTCCTCGGCCGCATCGCGGCACCCTACTTCGACATGCAGGACTTCGACGACCTGCCGACACCGTTCCGAACGGTCGCCGTGGATCTTCTGTCGGCTCAGCCGGTGATCATCCGAAGTGGGTCACTCGCGGACGCCATGCGCGCCACCATGTCCCTCCCGCTCATCTTTCCGCCCATGGAAGTGAACGGACAGGTGCTGATCGACGGCGGCACCATGGACAACGTGCCGGCTGACGTCGTGAAAGCGCTGGGGGCGACCCGCGTCATCGCCGTCAACGTCGGTGACCTCTCCGATCGCGAGGAGCTCAGCTACACGATGCTCGGCCTTGCATCCAATACGTTGGACGCCATGATGCGGGCGTCCACCCGGCGCGCGATCGCCTCTGCCGATGTCGTCATCAATGTGCCGCTCGAACAGTATGGATCGCTCGATTGGCGACGGGCCGCCGCTTTGATTGACGAGGGGTATCGTGCTACGGAGGCGATGCGCGCTCAGCTGCTGCCACTCGCCGTGAGCGAAGCGGAGTTCGAGGAGTGGCGCCGCGGTCGTCAGGCGCGTCGCCGGAGAGAACTGCCGCCCCCCGCCTTCATCGAGGCCGACGGCTTCGCGACCAGCGACACCAAACGTCTGGATACGCTCCTTGCCCGGCACGTCGGGGTGCCGCTCGATATCGACGTCCTCGAGGCGGATCTTGCCGTCGTGGCGGGGCTCGACCGCTACGAAACCGTGACCTGGCGCATGATCCGTGACGTCGAGCGCGGCTACGGATTGCGGGTGCACGGTCGCACCAAGAGGTACGCGCCCCCTTTTATGATGTTGGGCATAAACCTCGAGAATACGACGTCGAGCGATTTCCGTATCACGACAACCGCCCGCTATCTTGCCTTCGACGTGGTCGGATCGGGCTCGGAGTTGCGCATCGACGGCACGATTGGTTCCGATCCGAATGTCGGCACAGAGTTGTATCGGCCCCTCGGCCGGACGCCCCTGTTCGTCGCGCCGTATGCCGGCATTGGCAGGCGGACGTTCAACCTCATTTCCGATGAAGCTGTGATTGCCCGCTACCGTCAAACCGTCTCACGTGTGGGAGCGAACGTCGGAGTGAACCTTGGGGCGCGAAGCGACGTGCGCGTGGGTGCCTATGTCGGACGCACGACTGCGTCGATCACCGTGGGCGACCCAGGGTTTCCCGAATTGCGGGGCAAGGAGAGCGGCAGCGAAATCGTGTGGCGTCTGGACATGCAGGACAGTCCCGTTGTGCCAGACAGCGGCCTGCGGTCCGAGGTGCGGCTGTCGCGCATCTTCAACGGCCCCGATGTCGCGCTGCAAGGCGAGAGCATCGATTTCGACGTGTCGCCGACACAGTTGTCGGCGGTTGCCAATCGATTCTGGAGTGTCGGTCCACGCAATCGAGTGTTTCTCTACGGCGGAGTCGGGACGTCCTTCGACGAGGTTCCGTTGCCGACGGAACAGTTCGAGCTCGGTCTGCCGTTCAGGCTGGGCGCGTACGACACAGGGGAGCTGAGAGGGCCGCATTATTACGTTGCGACAGGCGGCTACTTGCGGCAAGTTGGCCGCCTGCCGGACTTCCTGGGAGGACCGGTCTTCGCGGGCGGCTGGCTTGAAAACGGCGACGCCTTCGACGAATGGTCGCGCGCTGCCTGGCGAACGAACGGCAGCGTCGGCCTGGTGATGGACACGCTCGTAGGACCGGTCCTGGCCGCCGCTTCGTGGGGTTTTGACGGACGTTGGCGCACGTACCTCGGCGTGGGACGTATGTTTCGCTGAGGTCAGGCAATCGGCTGACTCTTCTTGCGCGCGACCACGACCAACCGTCACGATGGCTTCGCCCTGAATCTCCGGTATCGCCGAATCAGCGCGTTGGTCGAGCTGTCGTGATTCAGGGGAGGCTCGTCGTCACCGCTGAGCTCGGGGACGATTCGCTGCGCCAGCACCTTCCCCAGTTCCACGCCCCACTGGTCGAACGAGTTGAGGTTCCAGACCACACCCTGAGTGAACACGATGTGCTCGTAGAGCGCGACCAGTCTCCCGAGCGCCGCGGGCGTGAGACGCGGGAGCAGAAGAGTATTGGACGGCCGGTTCCCCTCGAACGTCCGATGCGGAACCAGCGAGTCAGGTGATCCTTCACCCCGCACTTCCTCCGCTGTCTTGCCGAACGCCAGCGCTTCTCCCTGGGCGAACACGTTGGCGAGAAGCACGTCGTGGTGCTGCCCGAGCGGATTGAGCGTCTGGGCGAACGCGATGAAGTCGCACGGTATGAGCCGCGTGCCCTGGTGGATCAGCTGGTAGAAGGAGTGCTGACCGTTGGTGCCCGGTTCTCCCCAGTAAACCGGACTGGTGTCGTACGAGATCTCACGGCCCTCCAGCGTCACGTGCTTGCCGTTGCTTTCCATCGTCAACTGCTGCAGGTAGGCCGGAAAGCGCTTCAGGTACTGCTCATATGGCAACACCGCGACCGTGTGCGCTCCGAAAAAGTTCGTGTTCCAGACGCTCAGGAGGCCCATGAGCGCCGGCACGTTTTCCGAAAAGGGCGCCGTCCGGAAATGTTCGTCCATCTCGTGGAACCCGTCGAGCATGGCGCGGAAGTGCCCCGGGCCGATCGCCACCATGGTTGACAGGCCGATCGCGGAATCCATGGAGTACCGCCCGCCGACCCAGTCCCAGAACCCGAACATGTTGGCGGTATCGATGCCGAAGGTCGCGACCTCCGCCGCGTTGGTCGAGACGGCAACGAAGTGCTTCGCTACCGCGGCACTGTCGCCTCCGAGGCCCGCCAGCAACCACTCGCGCGCGGTACGGGCGTTGGTCATCGTTTCGAGCGTCGTGAACGTCTTGGACGACACGATGAACAGGGTGACCTCCGGGTCGAGGTCGCGCACCGCTTCGGCGAAGTCGGTGCCGTCGACATTCGAGACGAACCGGAAGGTCAGGCTGCGGTCGCTGTAGTACCTGAGCGCCTCGTGTGCCATGACAGGCCCCAGATCCGAGCCGCCGATGCCGATATTGACGATGTTGCGCACCGGCTTGCCCGTGTAGCCGTGCCATGCCCTCCTGCGGAGGCGATTCGAAAATTCCGCCATCCGGTCGAGCACGGCATGCACCTCGGGCACCACGTTCTCGCCGTCCACGAGGATCGATGTGGCGCGCGGTGCCCGCAGCGCCACGTGGAGCACGGCTCGATTCTCGGAGGAGTTGATCTTCTCGCCACGGAACATTGCATCGATCCGCGAGCGCAGACCACACTCCTCGGCGAGGCGGACGAGCAGCGGCACCGTGTCGACAGTGATCCGGTTCTTCGAATAGTCGAGATAAACGCCTGGCGCCTCTGCTGTCAGCCGTTCACCGCGTGTCGGATCTCCCGCGAACAGTTGACGGAGATGCACGGCGCGAATCTGCCGATGGTGCTCTTCGAGGGCCTTCCAAGACGGCAGCCCGGTGACGATGCGGATGGTCATGGATGCTTCCTGTAGATGCCGGAGTCGTCACGCCATGCGACGGGACCGTACTCGAGCGGGTGTCGTCGAGTCGACGAATTCTCCCACAGGCGGAACCCGCCAACGACGCGTTGGCGTTGTCGCCTGCCCGGCAGCCTCTCGTCAATCGGGCCCGCTGTCCCCAATCTTGGGGAGCCGCTCACGACAGGTGGTCACTGCTGATGGCGCATTCCCGTGCGAGTCGGACTGGGGTACCCACGTGACCGGAAATTCGCAGGTTCCTGGCCGGGTGAGCACCGGAGTTCTGGCCGAGGTCTTGCGTCGTGATACTTTCCGTGGACTGCCGCATTCAGGTGTTGGATGTGCACGGGCCGCTATCCGGCAAGCCGCGCAGAGGTCCTCTCCCTGTCGCGCCTCGTCGACGTGAGAGGTGGAGACACATGATCAATCGCGCACCGGTAGCATGCGGAGATCGTTCTTGACCGCGCCTCTCCCCGGCCCCCTCGATTCTCCACCTCCGTCGGTCGAAGTGCAGGTCCGGTTCGGGGCGTGGTCGCGGCCGGGCGAAAACCGAGCCGTCAATGGTGACCACTATCTGATTCTGCGGTTGGGAAGGCACGAGGAAACGATCATGACGAGCCTTCCCGTCGATGACGTACCGACACGCTTCGACGAGTACGGCTACGGGATGATCGTTGCCGATGGGATGGGCGCCGGCGGCGAATCCGCCAGCCGGCTTGCCATCACCACACTCGTGCAGCTGCAGATCGAGTTCGGGAGGTGGCACATGAGAATCGCCGAGCCGATCGCATACGAAATTCTGGATCGCGCCGAGCGGTTTTACGGGAATGTCGATTCAACACTCCTGCAGGCCAGCCATGACACTCAGCGTAGTCTTCGGACGACCCTGACGGCCGTCTACACCGCCGGAAACGATCTGATCTTCGCGCACGTTGGCCACTCGCGGGCGTATCTGTTTCGCGACGACCAACTGACGCAGTTGACCCGCGACCACAGCCTCGCCGGCGAACGCCCAGGCAAGACCCTGACCCTGGAGGTGTCGCCCGCCGCGCAGGATCAGCATCACATCGTGACCAAGACGCTCGGGGCGGGCGGCGCGGGACGGCTGCGACTCGACATCGAGCGGTGCGGGCTGCTCGACGGCGACCGCATTCTTCTTTGCACCAACGGATTGACCGACGTGCTGGCAGACGCGAGAATAGCCAGCGAGCTCCGGGCTCACGGTACGCCCGAGGATCAGTCTCGCGCACTGGTCGATCTGGCCGCCGAACTGGGAGGCACCGACGACGCGACGGCGCTGGTGGCGCACTATCGCCTCCGCGCGCGGGCCGGGAGCACCACCGCGGGCGGGGTGCGACCGCCCGAGACGCCTCCTTGAGCGATCCTCTCCTCTGGCACGGCCGAGCCCGCGTTTCAGACGCGGATGGTCCGGGAGCGGAAAAGTTGCGATCAACTCCCGTTCACGCCGCCGGCATGCCGCCCGCTACGCGCCATCCTCTGCCGACCAGTTCGTCTTGCAGCGCCTTCACCGACGCCAGCAGGCTCTCGAACGTGCTGCGCTGAAACACGCGGCTGAAGACGTCCGTTTCATCACGCCGCGCGCGAGAGCAGGGCGTGGCTGGGGAATGCCACACATCGCGGACGGCCAAGAGCGAAGAAGGCAACGAAGGCCTGCTGAAGCAGCCGGTGACTGGCGAGCAAGAAAGATCCCGATGCCCCATGACCTGCGCAGGGCGAAGCGATTGACCAAGCCGCGGGTAGCGGGCATCGACCCCGCTCCTGCAGCGAAGCCATCGGTTGACGATCACGTTCAGTTCGCGCTCGCATGGCTGAAACGGCATAGCACCAGGGCCACCCTCGAAGGAATGGCCCGCTATGCGATCCCCTCCGACCACGCATACGGCGTTGCGATGAAAGACATCAAGGCATTGGGCAAGACGCTCGGGCGCAGCCAGCCACTTGCCGCCGCTCTCTGGGCCACCGGCGTGTACGAGGCGCGGATGCTCGCATCCTTCGTCGGCGATCCGGGACAGCTCACGCCCGCTCAGATGGATCGCTGGTGCAAGGACTTCGACAACTGGGCATTCTGTGATGCGATGAGCTTCAACCTGTTCGACCGTACGCCGCACGCGTGGGCCAAGGTCGCCCAGTGGAGCACCAGGCGCAGCGAGTTCGAAAAGCGCACGGCCTTTGCGCTGTTGTGGAGTCTGAGCGTGCACGACAAGACTGCCGGCGATGACGCGTTCAGACAGGGCCTTGCCCTCATCGAACGCGAAGCCGGTGACGAACGCAATTTCGTCAAGAAGGCCACGAACATGGCCCTGCGCGCGATCGGCAAACGCAATCGCGCGCTCAATTCTGCTGCCGTGCTGGTGGCGAAGCGTCTGGCGAATTCCAAGGATGCTACGGCGCGCTGGGTGGGGAAGGATGCGCTCCGCGAACTGACCAGTCTTGCCGTGACGAGGCGTCTCAGAGCTTGAGTTCGGTTACTGTAATCGGCGCTTTCGAATCGAGTGGCGTCCGAGCGCTTCTGGTCACGCCCGGGCGGACCCAAGAAAGGCGCGGTCACCCGGGCCTTTCTCCCTACTGTGCGGAAGGGGTTCGAGGTGGACCAATGGTGGTGGTTAGCGTCTACGACGTGTAATGCGTCCACGCCCAGCCGGCCACTGCCTTCTTGATGCTCCACGTATGCAGGCAGTCAGGACACCGCATATAGAGGAACAGTCCCGTGCGTGCGACGACGCGCGCGCCCGCTCGCGAGCACTTTTCGCAGGGCGGCAGGAGTTGACGATCGATGCGCCGTTCAGCGGGCCAATGTTGGGTGTCCATGATGTGGGCGAAGCCCAGGTTACACCTTCGGGTTCATCCGTCAACGTGTATCCGCCAGGTGTGCCAGTCTGAATAGCGACCTCGGGTGTGCTGCCGAGTACAGCGCCCGTAGCCAGCCAAATCCGCTCGACCTATAGAGCCTCAGCCGAGTCCGCATGCCTCAATCTCCCTTCCGTGGAAGGTGAACGCCAGAATTCCGGGCTCACCTAATATGGCACGGTTGGACGCCAACGTCTACTAATTGTAGAGCTGTTCGTGAAAGGCCCAAGGGAGTGTGCAAACGGGGACACGAGCAGAAGCATTGGGGTGTGCAAAAAGCCAGTCTGCCCGTCCGACCGCCCGTTCGCGGATTGCGCAGTACCGCACACGGTGGCGAAGGCGGATCTGGTTGAGAACACCTGGGGACCGCCCCTTTCTGTTCGGATAGGCCCCGGGGTTTTGCCCGGGGCCCCAGAGCTACCGGAGAATGTCCCTGGCACCGTAACTGCCAAAGTCCTTCTCCAACTCAGTCGCGTGCGTCTCGTCCTTCGCACGCGTGCCGAGCACGATTCCCCCTTCGCGGATCCCACGATCATACTCAGCGGCGCGTTCTTCCGGTATCCCCGAACCAATCAGTAGACCTAGCAGGGAGCCTGTCGCCCCTCCCGCACCTGCACCAGCGATGGCTCCAGCAATCGGCCCGGCGACAACGAGGCCCAGTCCGGGAACGGCAATAGAGGTCGCGGCGGCCAGAAATGCTCCCAGCGCGGCGCCGACGCCCATGCCGATGCCGCCGCCCACGCCAGCGCCCTCAGCCGCCTTTGTCCCCCGCTTGAACTCCTCGCCAGGCTTCGCGTCGCTGAAGTGACGCTTCCGGGTGTCTTCGGACATGAGGACGCTGATGTCGTCCGGGCGATAGCCGTGCCGCGAAGTCAGGTCCCGGTAGGCGTGACCGGCCGAGTCGGGACTGTCGTACAGCCCTGTGATGAGCCGGCCGGTGGCGCTATCCCTGCTCGCCGCGGAGGACGACGCGGCCGTGCCGCCGATGACTTCGTTGCGGGCCTGACGCGCTCGGCCTTCAGCTTTCTCACGCTCGCCCTCGCGTTCGAGCGAACGATTGCCGGCCAACGATCCCGCTGCCTCCTTGAGTGCGCCTTTGGCGCGCTCGCCAGAGGCGGAGACTTCTTCGCCCAGCGTGTCATCCCTGAGAGTGTATTTATCAGCCATTCAGCCACCTCTTGTGTGTTGGATCCCGATAGAAAAGGGACACGTCACATTGCAGCAACGTCGTTGCCACGGGCACCTCAAGGGGGGCAATGGCGCGTCTTGGCGGTCGGTCCAGTTGAGCCTACGGCTCTATTGCAGAAGAGGCAAACAACGCGCGGCTTCGTGCGGTCACCTCGAGCATTTAGAGAGCCGATGCACACAGTTGCCTCTACGTCTCCGACGTTCGTGTGGGTGGCCAGCGGGGGCTGCTCGAACTCAGCAGGGCCTGCTTACTTGCCGCGCGTATAATCCGCCAGCTTATGCCCCTACAGGCGGGCACACGGCTCGGCCCTTACGAAGTCGTCGCCCTCATCGGTGCCGGAGGCATGGGTGAGGTGTGGCAGGCCACGGAGCTGCGCCTCGGGCGCAAGGTGGCCCTGAAGCTCCTGCCCCCGGACGTCACGCGCGATCCTGACCGGATCCTCCGCTTCGAGCACGAAGCCCGCGCCGCGTCTGCGCTCAACCACCCAAACGTGTGCACGATCTACGCGCTCGATCAAACGAGCGAGGGCCAGCACTACATCGCGATGGAGTACGTCGAGGGGGACACACTCCGACGACGCCTCACAACGTCGCGGCTCACCGTCGCTGAGGCGCTCGACATCGCCAGTCAGGTGGCGGCAGCCCTGAGCGTCGCGCACACCGCCGGGATCATCCATCGCGACATCAAGCCGGAGAACGTGATGCTTCGGCCGGACGGCGTCGTGAAGGTGCTCGACTTCGGTCTGGCCAAGCTCGTGCCTGCCATCTCCGAAGGGGCGCAGACCACGCAGATGGCGGTCAACACTGACGCCGGGACCGTGGTCGGGACGGCCGCCTACATGTCGCCGGAACAGACTCGCGGCGAACAGCTGGATGCGCGCACCGATGTTTTCTCGCTCGGGGTCGTGCTGTACGAGATGGCCACCGGCGTGCTGCCCTTCAGGGGCAAAACATCCGCAGTGATCTTCGAGGCGATTTTAAACCGAGCGCCACTTCCGGCGGCGAGCCTCCGACCCGAGTTGCCGGCAGGTCTGGACGGGCTCATAGCAAAAGCACTGGAGAAGGACCGGGACATTCGCTACCAGTCTGTCAGAGAGTTGCTGGTGGATCTGCGACGGCTGAAGCGAGACATGGATTCAGGACCGGGACACGCAGAGCCTCATACGAACGTCGGACCCGCCCGTCCCTGGTGGCGGAGACGAAGCGGCGCGACGGTGATCACGGTCGTCCTCGCGTTCCTGCTGACGACAGCGTGGCTGGCGGTCAACCGCCGGGCCGAACCGACATCGCCACCGGTCGGTCCGATGCGGCCAATGCCCCTGACCACTCTTCCCGGGCTGGAGAGATCCCCGAGTTTCTCTCCGGACGGCAACCAGATTGCGTTCAGCTGGGATGGTGACACCGGAAATGAGGACATCTATGTCAAGCTGGTTGGCGCTGGCAGCCCTCTCCGTCTGACCACGAGTGCCGCACCTGACGTTCACCCCGCGTGGTCACCCAATGGCCTCTACATCGCGTTTGTCCGGATCGCCGAAGATGATCAAGGCGGCATCTTCATCATTTCGGCACTGGGTGGTCCCGAGCGCAGAATCGACCCGGTGAAGTGGGAAGTCGAGTGGGATTTGAACGGAGCGGGTCTCAGCTGGT
>CAVUCH010000007.1:0-123362 GCA_963739995.1 Vicinamibacteria bacterium
AAGGTCAGCACACGCAAGTGCTGCCAGCCGTGCAGGAATACGATGGCGCCGGCGAGCATCACGAGGAGCGAAATCCTCGTGAGGAACAGCTCCGCGCCGAGCCTGCCGACGATCATGAGGGCGAGCGCGCCGCAGATGATGAAGAGGCCGACTACCGAGGGCTTCTGGCGCGCGGCTGCAAGGCGATCGCGCTGCCGCCACACGAACCAGGTGGCAAGGGGGACGATCAGAAACCCATGTGAGTAGTTCTCGTCGTGGCTCCAGTCGTGCACGAGCTTGGTGACGACGGGAGCGTACAGCCAGGCGCACGGCACCGCAAGCAGCAACCAGCTCCACACTACGCGCGGGCTCACCATCAACGCTTGATTATATCCAGCGGCCGGCGAGCACGGTCGGGCTCCGGGGTCAGGTTGGGTTCCGGGACCCGCAACCGCTCCCTCAGGGAACCCAGATCAGCTCGCCGGTAGGCGCGAGCGTTGGCAGATCGTGGGTGTGCCGATCGAGCGGCTCGTATGCGCCGTCCTTGGACGAGAGGAGCGGGGCGGAGATCGGCCACGCGACTGCGATGGCGGGGTCGTTCCAGGGCAGCCCGGACTCGCCTCCGGGGTCGTAGTAGTCGGTGCACTTGTACTCGACGTCCGCCATCTCGCTCAGCACGCAGAACCCGTGCGCGAAGCCTTCCGGGATGAACGTCTGGCGGAAGTTGTCGCCGGTCAAGTGCATCCCCTCCCACGCGCCGAAGGTTGGAGACCCGCGCCTGATGTCCACGGCGACGTCGTAGATTTCGCCACTCAGGACGCGGACGAGCTTTGCCTGGGGGCGGCGGTGCTGCCAGTGCAGGCCGCGCAGGGTGCCGCAGCCGGACCGGGAGTGGTTGTCCTGCACGAAGCGCGCATGGATGCCGATCGTATCGAGCTGCGCCGCGTGGTAAACCTCGAGAAAAAAGCCGCGTGAATCCCGATGCACTTGCGGCTCGAGGATCACGACACCGGGCAATCGCGTCTGGATCACCCGCATCAGCGCGCCTCCACCTGCTCCACCAGCCGAAGCAGGTACTGACCGTAGGCGTTGTTGCGCATGGGGGACGCAAGCGCGATCACCTGCTCGGCGCTGATGTAGTGGAGCCGCCACGCGATCTCTTCGAGGCACGCCAGCATCAGGCCCTGGCGGTCTTCGATGCTTTGTACGAACAGCGAGGCATTCAGCAACGACTCGTACGTGCCGGTGTCAAGCCAGGCGACCCCACGGCCGAACACCTGTACGCGCAGGTCGCCGCGTTCCATGTACGCGCGGTTGACGTCCGTGATCTCGAGCTCCCCCCGCGACGAGGGCCGGAGGGCCGCAGCGATCTCCACAACGTCATTGTCGTAGAAATACAGACCGGTGACCGCATACCGCGATTTGGGCAGCGCGGGCTTCTCTTCGATACTGACGGCCTTGCCGTTCACCAGCTCGACGACCCCATATCGTTCCGGATCCCGCACCTCATAGCCGAAGATAGTGGCCCCATTCTCGATCGCGGCGGCACTCGCGAGCACGTCACTCAGATGGGCGGCGTAGAAGATGTTGTCGCCCAATGCCAAGGCCACACAGGCGGCTCCGATGAACTCCCGTCCGATGACGAACGCCTGCGCGAGGCCTTCCGGCTTCGGTTGGGAGGCATACGACAGCTCCAGACCGATTTGAGCACCGTCGCCAAGCAGCCGTCTGAAGCTCTCCTGGTCCTCCGGGGTCGTGATGATCAGAATGTCGCGAATCCCGGCCAGCATCAGCGTGGACAACGGGTAGTAGATCATCGGCTTGTTGTAGACGGGAACCAGCTGCTTGCTGACGGCGCGTGTCAGCGGGTACAAGCGCGTGCCGGAGCCACCGGCCAGAAGAATGCCTTTCATGTGGGATCTCGTTGTCCTGGGGAGAGCCAGCACACGACGAGGGCACGTTGAAAGCGACCAACGCCTCCACGCGAGTCATCCACCGATCTCGTGACCGCGATCACGATACCGTAATCAGCGGCCGTTCTGCCCCGACGCCCTCCTCGCCAATCCTCGCTGAAACACCAACAGAAACCGCCTAAGAGACCTGTTCCCGCGGCACGACTCTCCCTTCGCTCACCGGCCCGCGACCTGCAGTTCGCAGGAGACGTGCCCCGGCCGAGCAGCCATTATGACAAAGCATACGCTCACAGCGATTCGCGGCCGCGTGGGCGCGGGCCTGATCCTGCTGACAGTTCTGGGCGTGACACCGCTCACAGCCCAAACGACAGCAAATCCGCGAACCCTCGAATTCAGACCTTCGCCGGATCACAACGAGATGCTCGCGGATGGAACACCGGCAGTGAACCGGTACGACCTGCGTTTTTACAACCAAGGAGCGGCGCAGCCGTTTCAAACGAATAGCCTGGGAAAGCCAGCCCCCAATTCGAGCGGTCTGATCCGCATGGACTTGGCAACGACGCTGACGGCATGGCCGCTCGGTACCGGCATTACGTACGAGGCGCGGGTAGCTGCAGTTGGTCCCGGCGGTGTGGGCGAGAGCGCACAGTCGAACGCGTTCACTTTCGATAGCCCGTGTGGCTACGACGTCTCAACGTCGAACGTCGCCATGGCCGCGGGCGCCGGGGCCAGCTCGATTACAGTCAGCACGGCGAACGGCTGTTCTTGGTCGGCAACCAGCAATGCCGCGTGGATCGCAATCACAGCGGGGAGCAGTCTTGCAGGCGGCGGTGTCGCGCAGTTCTCGGTGACGGAGAACATGGCGAGTACGCCGCGCACAGGCACCCTCACCGTCGCCGGCCAGACGGTTAACGTGACCCAGGCTGGCGCGTCGTGCACGTTTCAGCTCTCGAGGACCGCGGTTTCGCTCGGCTCGATCGCCGGGAACTCCTCGATCGCTGTGACCGCCCCGGCGGGGTGTGCCTGGACAGCCACGAGCGACGCCGCTTGGATCGCAATGAGCGACGTCAGCTCGGGCACGGGAAGCGGCAGCGTAACCGTGTCGGTGACTGCGAATCCGTCGGCCATCCCGCGCACCGGGATGACGTCCATTGCGGGACAGCCCGTCACGGTGACCCAGGCTGGCGCGTCGTGCACGATTCAGCTCTCGAGGACCGCGGTTTCGCTCGGCTCGATGGCGGGGAACTCCTCGATCGCAGTGACCGCCCCGGCGGGGTGTGCCTGGACAGCCACGAGCGACGCCGCTTGGATCGCAATGAGCGGCGTCAGCTCGGGCACGGGAAGCGGCAGCGTAACCGTGTCGGTGACTGCGAACCCGTCGGCCATCCCGCGCACCGGGATGACGTCCATTGCGGGACAGCCGGTAACGGTGACCCAGGCTGGCGCGTCGTGCACGATTCAGCTCTCGAGGACCGCGGTTTCGCTCGGCTCGATGGCGGGGAACTCCTCGATCGCAGTGACCGCCCCGGCGGGGTGTGCCTGGACAGCCACGAGCGACGCCGCTTGGATCGCGATGAGCGGCGTCAGCTCGGGCACGGGAAGCGGCAGCATCACCGTGTCGGTGACTGCGAACCCTTCGGCCATCCCGCGCACGGGGATGACGTCCATTGCGGGACAGGCCGTAACGGTGACCCAGGGGGGAGCAGCACCGCTCTCGGTCACGTCGCTCAGGGCGAACGTGGTCTTTCCTTCGCGCGCCGGAACTCCGATCACGTGGACGGCCACGGCAGCTGGCGGCTCTGAACCCTATTCATACAGATTCTGGGTATTCGACGGAAAGACCTGGGCGGTCGGGCGCGGCTGGAGCACGTCGAGGACGTGGACGTGGGAGCCCCCTCTGCCGGGCACCTACGCGGTGCAGGTCTGGGTGCGCAATGCCGGTTCCGGGACCGTTTACGACGCTTGGCGGCAGGCGAGCGCGTCGATATCGAAGCCGCGGGTCCTGACCGTCACGACCGTGGTCCCAAGCCGCGACAGTGCGGCTGCCGGTGAGCCTGTGACCTGGACGGCAAAGGCGACGGGCGGGAGGGCGCCGTTCACCTATAAATTCTGGGTATTTGACGGTGCGACCTGGCGTGTCGGCCGGGACTGGTCGCCATCATCCGCGTGGGTGTGGACGCCTCCCCTGCCCGGCACCTACACATTCCAGGTCTGGGTGCGCAAGGCTGGCTCGTCGGCGCGCCTCGACGCACTTCGATCGTTCGGACCTTACACCGCCACCAAACCGCCGGCCCTGACGGCGACGGCGCTGACCGCCGACCGCTCCGCCCCAACGCCTGCGGGAACCCCGGTCATCTGGACGGCTGTGGCCAGCGGCGGCACTGCCCCTTACACGTATCAGTTCTGGGTGTGGAACGGTTTGGACTGGAGCGTGGGGCGAGGCTGGAGCACGACCCCCACGTGGACCTGGATACCACCGGCACCCGGGGCCTACTCGGTCCAGGTCTGGATCCGGAACGCGGGATCGGTCGCGCGCTACGACGCGTGGCGGGGCGCCGCTCACACCGTCGGTGACGCGACCCCGTTGACCGTCACGAGCCTGGTGGCTGATCAGAGCTTCCCCGTTCCCCAAGGCACACCGGTCACATGGACGGCGTCAGCCGTGGGGGGCACCGGGCCGTTTACCTACAAGTTTTTCGTGTATGACGGCGTGGCTTGGAGCGCCGGCAACGACTGGAGCACCAAGCCGACGTGGACATGGGTGCCGACAGCAGCGGGGACCTACTCATTTCAGGTGTGGGTCCGTAACGCCGGGTCCGGTGCGAACCTCGATGCGTTTCGGAGCGCCGGACCGGCGGCCGTGAGCCAGGCCGCGCCGCTTGCCGTAACGGACCTCACAGTCTCCCCATTGGCACCGCTGGTGACTGGCTCGCCGGCCGTGCTCACCGCGTCGGCCATCGGCGGCAAGGGCCCCTACTCCTATCAGTTCTGGGTGTTCGACGGGGTGAACTGGTCGATCGGACGCCCGTGGAGCGCCTCGCGCACGTTTGCGTGGACGCCGCCGGCGCCGGGCACCTACGTCGTGCAAGTGTGGGTGCGAAACACAGACTCGGCGGGAGCTTGGGACGCATGGCGACAGCTGGCATCGCTCGACGTGATCCCGTAGTGACAGGCGGTTGGGCGGTGGGCGGTGGGCGGTAGGCGGTTGGCGGTAGGCGGTAGGCGGTAGGCGGTGTGGCGGTTGGCGGTAGGCGGTTGGCGGTTGACGCCTATGCTTGGCCGCCGTCCCTCACGAACCGCCGACTGTCGATGCGCCACCCACCGCGCAAGACCGTCGCGATCGCCTCAGGGTAGATACGGTGCTCCTCGACAAGGATCCGGGCAGAGAGGGTTTCGACGGTGTCGTCGTCCAGCACGGGTACGGGGGCCTGGAGGATGATCGGCCCCGCATCGAGTTCGGGCGTGACGAGGTGCACCGTGGCGCCGGTCACCTTCACGCCGTGCTCGAGGGCCTGGCGCTGGGCGTCGATCCCTGGAAAAGCCGGCAGCAGCGAGGGATGGACGTTCAGGATGGCATGCGGGAAGGCTTCGACGAACGTGGCGCTCAGGAGCCGCATGAAGCCGGCGAGGCAGACGAGATCGACTCCGCACCGCCGGAGCTCGCCGGCGAGCGCGCGATCGTAGTCCTCGCGCGTGGGGTAGTCCCGGTGAGGCAAGACGCGCGTCTCGATCCCCGCACGCGCGGCACGTTCAAGGCCACCGGCGGCGGCTCGATTCGAGATGACGATGCCAACCCGGGCAACCAGGCGATGGTCCGCGATCGCGTCGATGATCGCCTGCAGGTTGGTACCGCGGCCGGAGATGAGGATGCCTATCGTTCTCACCTGGCTCCAGGCTCCAGGCTACAGCCTCCAGGCGGCGTCAGGCTCCAGACGGCAGCGCGCAACAGAAAGACGCAGGCATCAAACATAGACAACGTGCTTGGCGCCCTTCACCGTCCGTCCGATCAGGACGGCTCGTTCCTCACCCGCGGCCGACAACATCGCGAGGACGTCGGTCGCGTCGCGCTCGGCGCAGGCGATGATCATCCCGATGCCCATGTTGAACGCGCGGTACATCTCGTCGTCCGCGACGCCTCCTGCGTCCTGGAGGAGCGTGAACAGTGCCGGCACATCCCAGGAGCTCCGCCGGATCTGCGCCGCGACGCCACCGGGGAGGATGCGCGGGAGGTTCTCGGTGATGCCGCCGCCGGTGATGTGCGCGAGCCCCTTCACGAGCTGCCGGTCGATCACCGGACGGAGCGCCGGCAGATAGCTGCGGTGCGTCGCGAGCAGCGCGTCGCCGACTGTCGCACCGATTCCCGGCAGCGCCGAGTCGATCGTGAGCCCGAGCGTGTCGAACACGATCCGCCGCGCGAGCGAGTAGCCATTGGTGTGGAGCCCGGACGAGGGGAGACCGATCAGTGCGTCTCCCGGCGCGAGTGAGCGCCCGTCGATCACACGGCTCCGTTCGACGGCCCCGACGATGAAGCCGGCGAGATCGTACTCGCCTTCAGCGTAGAAACCGGGCATCTCTGCGGTCTCGCCGCCGAGCAGGGCGCACCCGTTTTCGCGGCACGCGCGCGCCATCCCGCTGACGACCTGTTCGGCAACCGCGGGCGACAAGCGGCCTGTCGCGAGGTAATCCAGGAAGAAGAGCGGCGTCGCACCCTGCACGAGGACGTCGTTTACGCAATGGTTCACGAGATCGGCACCAACCGTGTCGTGCCGGTTTGCGAGAAACGCGACTTTCAGCTTCGTGCCGACGCCGTCAGCGCTCGCCACCAGCACCGGCTCGCGGAGACCGACGGCAGCGAGGCTGAACAACCCGCCGAAGGAGCCGATCTCCGACAGCACGCCCGGCGTGAACGTGCCGCGGGCGAGGCCCCTGATGCGTCGGACGGTTTCGTTGCCGGCGTCGATAGAGACTCCGGAAGACTGATAGTCCATGGCTATACGCTTCAGGCTACAGGCTGCAGGCTGCAGGCTGCAGGCCGGTTCGGGCCAAGGAGGCCTGCAGGCTGGCGCCTGCCGCCTGCAGCCTGCCTCTCAGAAATCCAGCGTCCCGATTATCTCCTGGGCTGTCGCCCGCGTGGCTGATCCCTCAGCCGCTGCCCAGTACGCTTTCCGCACCGCAGCGAAGAACTGCTCCTCGAGATAGTCCTCCTCGAGCATGTCGAAGCCCTCGCCGACGAGCGACAGCGCCGCGTGCCGATCCGTACGGGACTCGAGCAGCACAATCAGCAGCGTGGGGTTCCTGACGGCTACGGTTGCCGAAGCGAGTGCCATGGGCGCGCGCGCCGGGTCCTGCGAGGGGGTCCCGATATCGAGGAGCGCGCTCGCGGCCTCGCGATCCCCGGAGGCGGCGAGCGAGGCGAGGGCCGCGGCGGCACTCCGCACGAGCGACTGGAACCCGGCGGTGTCTTCCGCAAAGGTGAGGCTCCGGACGAGGAAGCCTCGGTGTGCCTCGCAGTTCACGCCGAGCAGGCAGATCGCCGCGGCAATCGCCGGCTGTGTGTCCTTCGGCGCGGTTCGCTGCAGGCCCGCCAGCACGGGGAGCGCCTTCCTGTCTCCCAGCTTCCCCAGCGCCAGCGCCGCATCGTCCTGCAGCGGGCCGTCGAGGCCCGCGATGGTGATGAGCGCGTCGACGGCGTAGGCGCTCTTGTGATCGCCGAGGGCCTCGATGACGCCGCTCCTGAAGAAATCCTGCCCGCGCATGACCTCGCGGAGCATCGCCTGCCGCGCGCGCGCGTCGGCGCCGAGCGCGGCAATGGCGCGGACGAGCGAAGGGCGCACGAACTCCGACGTCTCCTTGTCGAGCGCCTCGAGGAACGCGCCCAGCATGGAAGGATCGGGGTGCCCCTCGAAATACGAGTAGGCCACCTCGCGGAGCCGATCGTTCGGATCGTAGGTTGCGCCCCGCATGACATCGGGGATGCGCGCGTTGTTGAAGGCCGAGAGGAGAACGAGCACGCGGAAACGCACGTAGCCGTCGGTATGACGCTCGAGCGCTTCGAAGAGCGCAGGGGCGACCTCCGCGGGGGAACGACGGCGCAGGCTTGCCGCAGCGCGGGTGCGCGTCATGTAATCGAGATCGCCCAGGCGTGTGATCGCGTCGGGGATGGAGAGCTGGGCCTGCCGCGATGGAGCCGCCTGTGCGGGCGGCGCCTGGAGAGGCGAATTGAGGATGAGAAGCGGCGATAGGAGCAGAAAGGGCAGGACCGCTGTCATAGGGTCCAGACTCCAGGCCCCGGACTCCAGGGCATGTCGCGCTCCAGGAGCCCCACCCGCCGCGGAGCGCGGAGCCCGGAGCCGGGACCCGACAGGATCAGGATACGACCTCTTCCTCGTCGACGCGCTTGAGCGTGAGCTGCAGGTAGCCTTTCGTGTCGCGCGGAAACGCCACCGGGTAGATGCCGGTGTAGCACGAGGTGCAGTAGGACTTGCTGCCGTCGCCGACGCCGCGCATCAGGCCGTCGAGACTGAGATAGCTGAGCGTCTCGGCGTTCAGATACTTGCGGATCTCTTCGGTCGTGTGCGTGGCCGCAATCAGCTCGGAGCGCTGCGGCGTGTCCACCCCGTAGTAGCACGGCGAGACGGTGGGCGGACAGCTGATGCGCATGTGGACTTCCTTTGCGCCGGCCGCCTTGATCATCTTGACGATCTTGCGGCTGGTGGTCCCGCGCACGATCGAGTCGTCGACGAGCACGACGCGCCTGCCCTCGAGAATGCTGCGCACGGGGTTCAGCTTCACGCGCACCCCGAAGTGCCGGATCGCCTGCTGCGGCTCGATGAAGGTGCGCCCGACGTAGTGGTTGCGGATGAGGCCCATTCGCATCGGGATCCCGGACTCCTCCGCGAAGCCAACCGCCGCGCACACGCCGGAGTCAGGGATAGGCACCACGACATCGGCATCGACAGGGGACTCGCGCGCAAGGACGCGGCCGAAGTTGGTGCGGACCTCGTTGACGCTCTGGCCGAAGACGTAGCTGTCGGGCCGAGCGAAGTACACGTGCTCGAAGACGCAGTGTGCAAGCTTCGACACGACGAACGGCCGGTACGACTTCACACCGTCGGGGCTGATCACCAGTACCTCGCCCGGCTCGACGTCCCGCACGTAGGTTGCGCCAATCAGGTCGAGCGCACACGTCTCGGAGCAGACGACCCACGCATCGAGGAGCTTGCCGAGCGCGAGCGGCCTGAAGCCGTGCGGGTCCCGGACCGCAATGAGGCGATCCTGCGTCAACATGACGAAGGAGAACGCTCCGCGGACCTGCGAGACGGATTCGATGACGGCCTGCTCGGCAGTGGCCGCCCGTGACTTGGCGTAGAGGTGCAGGACGACTTCGGTGTCGCTGCTCGTCTGGAAGATGGAACCCTCGCGCACGAGCTCGTCGCGCAGCTCGTTTGCATTGACCAGGTTGCCGTTGTGCGCGATCGCGATCTGCCCGTGCCCGCACTCAATCAGGAACGGCTGCGCGTTCGAGAGGCGGCTCTCACCCGCCGTCGAATAGCGCACGTGACCGATCGCCATCGGCCCGGGCACCTTCGCCAGCACCGGCGCGTTGAACGCGTCCGCGACATGCCCCATCGCCTTGGTGACGCGGAGCAGGTGCCCGTCCGACGCGGCGATGCCGGCACTCTCCTGTCCCCGGTGCTGCATCGCGTAGAGCCCGAGATACGCGAGGTTCGCGGCCTCGGAATGGCCGTGGATCCCAAAGACGCCGCATTCGTCGTGAAACTTGTCCAGCATGGGTCCTTACGGTACCAGGCTCCAGGCTGCAGCGTGCGGGCGCGTCGGGCTCCGGGCCTGACGGCGTCTGCAGGCTGCAGCCTGACTGGCCGTCACGCCGTCCTCCGCGCGAAATGCATCTCGATCGCGCTGCTCCAGGCGTGCTCGGCGTCACGGACCGCGACATCGATTGCCGGCGCGCCGTCCACACGAATCACCAGTCTCGTGCTGCCGGTCCGGCCAATGCTGGCGGCGGCGACACCGGCAGCCGATGCCCGCCGCAGCAGCTCGTCCGCCCGGCTCTCCTCCACCGACACGACGACTCGCGAGGCCGACTCCCCGAAGAGGGTGCTTTCCGCGATGAGTCCATGATCGACCCCAACAGAGGGCACGTCAACCTCGGCCCCGCGACCGCCGGTATCGAAGCAGCATTCAGCGAGCGCGACGGCAAGGCCGCCTTCAGCACAGTCGTGGGCCGAGAGGAGCAGGCCATCTCCGATGGTTTCGACCAGAAAACGCTGCAGCCGACGCTCGGCCGGGAGGTCGAGCTGCGGCGGCTCGCCGTTGATCATTCCGTGGAACGCGTGCAGATACTCGCTGCCGCCGAGCTCGCCGTAGCTCGCTCCCAGGAGGACGATCACGTCGCGGGATTGGCTCACGTGTCCCGGCTCCGGGCTCGGGGCATCGTCGGGCTGCGGGGCCTGATCCGGCCTGGAGTCTGGAGCCGGTAGCCTGGACCCAGTCCGCCCACGGAAGGCCCGGCCGATGGCGCGACTGGCGTCTTCCATCACGCCGACCACGCCGAGCACGGGCGTGGGCAGAATCGCGCGTCCGTCGGTCTCGTTGTAGAGGCTCACGTTCCCGCCGGTGATTGGGATATCGAGCGCGCGGCAGGCGGAGCCAATGCCCTGCACGGCCTGCGCGAGCTGCCACATGATCTCGGGCTTCTCCGGGTTGCCGAAGTTCAGGTTGTTGGTCCCGCCGATGGGCAGCGCACCCGCGCAGGCGACGTTGCGAGCCGCTTCCGCCACGGCCAGCTGCGCGCCGCGGAACGGATCGAGGTAACAGAAGCGGGCGTTGCCATCGACCGACATCGCAAGCCCGCGCGCAGTGCCCTTCACGCGGATCACGCCCGCGCCGCCCATCCCGGGCAGCACCAGCGTGTTGGTGCGCACCATGTGGTCGTACTGGCGATAGATCCAGCGTTTGCTTGCCACCGATGGCCGGCCGAGCAACGTCAGGAGCGTGCGCGACGGAGGGCCCTGCGGTGGGACCGCCGACAGATCGAGTGCGCGAGCCTCCTGCAGGTAATCGGGCTCGCGCATCGGCCGGTTGTAGAGTGGCGCCTCATCGGCGAGCGCCTTGTTCGGAATTTCGGCGACGAGCGCGCCGTGGTCCATCACGCGCAGCAGGCCATCGCCCGTGACCTCGCCGATGTGGACCGCGTGCAGGTCCCACTTCTCGAAGATCCGCTCCACCTCCGCCTCGCGGCCCTGCTTCACGACGAGCAGCATGCGCTCCTGCGATTCGGAGAGCATGATTTCGTAAGGCGTCATGCCGGTTTCGCGCTGCGGCACGTCCTTGACGTCGATCTCGATGCCGACGCCGCCGCGGGCGCCCATCTCGCAGGTGGAGCACGTGAGGCCCGCGGCGCCCATGTCCTGGATTCCGACGAGGGCATCGCTCTTCATCACCTCGAGGCAGGCCTCGAGGAGGAGCTTCTCCATGAAGGGGTCGCCGACCTGCACCGCTGGGCGTTTCTCATCCAGCTTCTCGTCGAACTCCGCCGACGCCATCGTCGCCCCATGAATGCCGTCACGGCCGGTCTTCGCGCCCACGTAGTACACGGGGTTGCCGATCCCTTGAGCGACGCCCTTGATGATCTCGTCGGCCCTGGCGATCCCGAGGCAGAAGACGTTCACCAGAGGGTTGCCGGTGTAGCTCTCGTCGAAGTTGACCTCGCCGCCGATGGTAGGGATGCCAATGCTGTTGCCGTATCCCGCGATCCCCGCCACGACGCCTTCGAGCGTGCGGCGCACCTGCGGGCGCTCGAGCGGACCGAAGCGCAACGCGTTCAGCAGCGCCACCGGACGCGCGCCCATCGTGAAGATGTCGCGAATGATTCCCCCGACGCCGGTAGCCGCGCCCTGGTACGGCTCGATGAACGACGGGTGGTTGTGCGATTCGATCTTGAACACCGCCGCCAGGCCGTCCCCGATATCGACCGCTCCCGCGTTCTCACCGGGGCCCTGCAGCACCCGCGGACCTTCCGTCGGCAGCGTCTTCAGGTGGACGCGCGAGCTCTTGTAGCTGCAGTGCTCGGACCACATGACGGAGAAGATCCCGAGCTCGGTCAGATTCGGCTCGCGGCCGAGCAGCGCGACGATGCGTGCGTACTCGTCGGACTTGAGGCCATGACGGTCGAGGGTGAGCTGATCGAAGGGCATGGTCTTTTTCAGGCTACAGGCTGCGGGCTGCGGGCTACAGGCGCTTTCTGGCTCTGGGCTCTCTTCAGGTTCCAGGCTTCGGGCCGCGTCCCGGTCGGAGGCTTACGCGCCGCGCCGGTCGCCCGCCGCCCGTCGCCGGCCGTTTACGATTTCACAATCAACACCGCGCCGATTACCGCATCTACGGCCGCGATGCCGCCAATGATGAGGGCAATCATGGGTCTGGACGCGCCCAGGTCGCCGACCGCTTCCGTGTGGAAGAGCGCGGCCACGATCCCCATCACGAGCGCGCCGGCAATCATCCCGAAACCAACGAGACGCCGCACGCCCACCGCCTACCGCCCACCGCCTACCGCCCACCGCCTACCGCCTACCGCCTGCATCCCGCTCCCCGTCAGCGTCGCGACGGCCGACTCGAACATCACCAGCCCGTCCCGGCTGCCCAACGCTGCCTCACAGGCGCGCTCCGGGTGGGGCATGAGCCCGACGATGTTACGGCCGAGGCTGCAGATGCCGGCGATGTTGTTGACGGACCCGTTCGGGTTGGCGTCGTCGGTCACCTCGCCAGCGGCCGTTGCGTAGCGGAGCACGACCTGCCGGCTCTGTTCCAGGGCCGCGATGACCTCCGGCTCCGCGAAATAATTGCCTTCACCGTGTGCGATTGGCACGCGCAGCAGTTGTCCTGACGTGCAGAGTGCCGTAAACGGCGTGTCGGCCTGCTCGACGCGCAGGTGCACGTGCTCGCAGCGGAACTTCAGGCCCGCGTTCCTGAGCATGGCGCCAGGCAACAGCCCGGCCTCGAGCAGGATCTGGAAGCCATTGCAGATGCCCAGCACCGGGCCGCCCCCCTCGGCAAAGGTCCGCACCGCGTCCATCAACGGCGAGAACCGCGCTATCGCACCCGTGCGGAGGTAGTCACCGTGCGAGAAGCCGCCCGGCAGGATGACGGCGTCGGCGCCAGCAAGGCTCGTCTCCTTGTGCCACACGAACACGGCATCGTGTCCGAGGACGTGCTTCACCGCGTGATACGCGTCGTGATCGCAGTTGGAGCCGGGGAAGACCGCTATCGCGAATTTCATTCCGGACCTCTTACGGCTGAAAGGCTCCAGGCTCCAGGCTCCAGGCTCGTCGGGCTCCGGAGGCAGGGAGTCTGCAGCCAGGGGCCTGGAGCCGTTCACGCAACCTCGACTCTATAACTCTCGATCACCGGATTCGCGAGCAGCCGGTGCGCAACTTCCGATGCGAGCGTGTGAGCCTGCTCGGGCGACGTCGCGTCGACGTCGAGCTCGAAGTACTTACCCTGCCGGACGTCGCCGACGCCCGCGTATCCCATCTGGTGCAAGGCTTCCGTGATCGTGTGGCCCTGCGGGTCGAACACGGACGGCTTCAGAGTGACGAAAACGCGGGCTTTCATACGGGCGATCCTCCACGGATACGGGCTTCGGGGTCCTGGTCCCGGGCTCCGGCTCGAGCTTCCGGCTACCGGCATGTCCGTGACGCGCTGGCTGCGCATGACCGAACGGGCGGTCCGCACGATGTCGCCGACGGCCCGAGACAGTCGGGCCGGTACCGGGGCGACTGCGCGGCATTCGAGAGGACACCCGCCGGCAGTCCACCGTGCGCGCTTTCATGCCCACCGCCTACCGCCTCACCGCCCACCGCCTACCGCCTACCGCCTACCGCCTACCGCCCAGCGCGCAGCGCCCAACCCGCCTACCGTGCACCGCCTGCCGCCAATTCGCGTACGCCCGTGAACACGCGCGCGAAGATCTCGTCCACGTGTCGCAGCTGCACGTTCAGGTCGAATGCACGGTCGATGTCGTCGCGCATCAGGACGCGCATCACGTCGGGGTCTGCGAGCAGCAGGTCCTTGAACGGGCGGCGCTCCTCGAACGAGCGCATGGCATTTCGCTGCACCCACGTGTAGGCCTGCTCGCGGGAGATGCCGCGGGCCGCGAGCTCGAGCAGCACCTGCCCCGAGAACACGACGCCGCGCGACCGCTCGAGATTCTCGCGCATGCGGTCGGCATGCACGACCATGCCCGCCACGATTCTCGTGAACCGGCGCAGCATGTGATCGAGCGCAATGAACGTGTCGGGCAGGATCACGCGCTCGACTGACGAGTGCGAGATGTCCCGCTCGTGCCAGAGCGCCACGTTCTCGAGGGCCGCCATGGCGTTGGCGCGGAGCAGGCGTGCCAGCCCCACAATCTGCTCGCACCCGATAGGGTTGCGCTTGTGGGGCATAGCGGACGAGCCCTTCTGGCCTTTCGCGAACGGCTCCTCGACCTCCCCGACCTCCGTCCTCTGCAACCCTCGCACCTCGAGCGCAAACTTTTCGAGGGAGGCACCGCAGATCGCGAGCGCGGTCATCAGGTCCGCGTGGCGATCCCGCTGGATGATCTGCGACGAGACTGGTGCGGCCTGGAGCTCCAGCCGCCGGCAGACATCTGCTTCGATTGACGGGGGAAGGTGCGCGAACGTGCCGACGGCACCCGAGATCTTCCCGACGCTCACGAGCTCGCGCACACGCCGTACGCGCGCGATGTTGCGCTCGATCTCAGCGTACCAGAGCGCCAGTTTCAGACCGAAGGTCATCGGTTCGGCATGAACGCCGTGCGTGCGGCCGATCATCGGGGTGTGCTTGTGCTGCTCGGCGCGGGTCTGGACCGCGTCGGCAAGCCGCTCGAGATCGACAAGGATCACGTCGCACGCATCAACCAACTGCAGTGCCAGCGCGGTGTCGACCACATCCGACGATGTGAGCCCGAAGTGGAGCCACCGTGCGGAGGGGCCGACCTTCTCCGCCACCGCGGTCGTGAACGCGATGACGTCGTGCTGCGTGGTGGCCTCGATTTCCTCGATCCGCGCGATTTCGAATCCGCCGCGCTCGCGGATGTCCGCAGCCGCCTGCTCAGGGATAAGGCCCGCCGCCGCCATCGACTCGGCCGCCGCCGTCTCGACCGCAAGCCACGACTCGTACCGCCGCAACTCGGTCCAGATGCGGCCCATTTCGGGGTGGGTGTAGCGCGCAATCATTGGCAGGTCACGCTGGGACCGCGGTGGGACCCAGCCGTGTAATGCACAATGCACGATGCACAATGCACACACTGAAGGACCCGGGACGCAGCCGTGTAATGCACGATGCAAAATGCACAATGCACACACGAAAGAAGCCTACTGGCGCGACTAAGTGGCGCCAGGTGCGGAGCGCGGCTCAAACGACCAAGCCCGAATGGTGAACTCTGCATCGTGCACTGTGCATTACAGCGAGGGTGCTCAACCCAGATCCAGCCTGTCCTGCGTCAGCCCGAGTCCATTGGTGTGCCCCACTACCGTCGCGGCCATCGAACCGTTCACGAATAGCTCCTCGGCGACCCGCTGCACGTCCTCGTGGGTGACGCTCTCGATTCCGTCAAGGGTTTCGTCGAGGCTGAACTGGCGGTCGAAGTAGATCTCCTGGCGGGCCAGATTCGACATGCGGCTCGAGGTGCTCTCGAGACTCAGCATGAGGCTGCCCTTCAGGTGATCCTTTGCCCGGCGAAGCTCGGCGTCGGGCAGCGTGACCTTCATTCCGCGTACCTCGTCGACGACGACGTCGATGACTTCGCCGACGGCATCGTTCGCGCAGCCGGCATAGATGGTGAGGCTGCCGGCGTCGCGGTAGGCGGCGAGGCCGCTGAACACCGCGTAGGCCAGGCCGCGCTTCTCGCGAACGTTCTGGAACAGGCGCGAGCTCATCGAGCCGCCAAGCACGGTGTTGAGCACATAGCTCGCGTACCGGTCGTCGTGGTGCTGTGGATAGCTGCCCACGCCCATGCAGATGTGGCTCTGCTCGAGCTCCTTGGTGCGCATCTGCACCTGCGGCACGACTTGAGGGACGCCTGCGGACGCGCTGGCCCGTACAGGCGCCAGTGAGCCGAAGCTCTGCGCGACAAGGTCGCGAACCGCCCCGTGCTCCACATTCCCCACCGCGACAACGAGGATGTTCGGCGCGACGTACGTTTCGTCGAAGAACTCCTGAAGGACGGGCCGGTTGAACGCGCCGACGGTTTCGGGCTCACCGAGAATCGGCCGTCCGAGCGCGTGGCCGGCCCAAAGCGCCTGCGTGAACAGCTCGTGGACGAGATCGTCCGGGGTGTCCTCGACCATCTTGATCTCTTCGAGGATGACCTTCTTCTCTCTCTCGATGTCGTCGGGCCGCAGGGCCGGGTGGCGCACGATGTCGGAGAGGATGTCCCACGCGAACGGCAGATGCTCGTCCAGCACCTTGATGTAGTAGCTCGCGTACTCCTTGGCCGTGAACGCATCCAGATGGCCGCCGACCGAGTCGATGGCCTGCGCGATGTCTTCGGCCGAGCGCGTGCCCGTACCCTTGAAGAGCATGTGTTCGATGAAGTGCGCGATGCCGCTGCGGTCGACCGGCTCGTCTCGGGAACCGCGGGTGAGCCAGACCCCAACGGACGCAGACCGAAGATGATCCATGCGTTCGGTGATCAGGCGGACGCCATTGTCCAACACTTCGCGCACGATCATGGGCTGGCGATTGGTCTGTAACACGGGATATCCGGACAGGCGGCAAGAACACCCAAGTCCTTGCTTTTCAACTGGTTACAAAGAAGGCCGATCATACCATGCGAAGCCGGCAGCGGGCAACCCAAAAGGCGGGGTGTCGCGTGCTAGAATCGAAGTCCGCTAAGTCACAGACGCTGTTGGGGATAACCGCTTGTCTGCTGCACCCCCCCACGCCGACTTGACGGCGCTGGAACTGCCGGACCTCGAGGCTCGCTTCCACCGCCTCGGCATTCCGCCGTTCCACGCTCGACAGGTATTCCGCTGGGTGCACCGGCGAGGCATCACTGATCCATATCAGATGACGGACCTCAGCCGGGAATTGCGCGCCAGACTGACGGCCGCGTTCGCTGTAACCGTCCCGCGCGTGGCGTCTCGAGACATCTCCTCTGACGGAACGCAGAAGTTCCTGCTCGAGCTCCAGGATGGACGGCGGATCGAGTCGGTGTTCATCCCGGACACGCCGGCGATGACCTTCTGCATCTCGAGCCAGGTGGGCTGCGCGATGGACTGCGGCTTCTGTCTGACCGGCAAGATGGGCTTCCTCCGGAACCTGACGCCCGGCGAGATCCTGGCCCAAGTGCGTGTGCTCGCGACCACGCTCGGGCTGCTCGACGCCCGTTTCAACATCGTCCTCATGGGCATGGGCGAGCCGCTGCACAACTACGACAACGTGATGACCGCGCTCCGCATCCTGTGCGACGCGGGCGGCCTCGCGATGAGCCCGCGGCGGATCACGTTGTCGACCGTCGGCCTGGTGCCTGGCATCGACCGCCTCGCGCGCGAGCCGCTGATGCCCAACCTCGCCATCTCGCTCCACGCGACGACCGACGAGGCACGCAGTGCGCTGGTGCCGATGAACCGGAAGTACTCGCTGCAGGACCTGATGGACGCCTGCGGGCGCGTGCCGCTGAAGCGGCGCGACCGGATCACGTTCGAGTACGTGCTGCTGGACGGCGTGAACGACACGCCCGAGGACGCGCGCCGTCTCGTGCGGCTGCTGGGCCAAGTGAGGGGGAAGGTAAACCTGATCCCGCTGAACGCTGCGCCCGGAATCAGCTTCGAGCGGCCCTCGGACGTTCGTGTCGATCGCTTTGCCGCGATCCTGGCTGAGTACGGAGTGACGGTGTCCGTCCGCAAGAGCCGCGGCCGCGACATCCGCGCGGCGTGCGGGCAGCTGATCGTCGAAGGGCAGCAGAAGACGGCGGGGCAGCGGGCCGCGTTGCTGATGAAATGAGGTCGGGAGGTATTTTCAATTTCTGCCATGCGCCTGAGCGTCAAGGCGCGCAGAAACTGAAAATACCTCCCGACCTCATTTCAGCGCCTTGAGACCGATGTCCCGCCGCACGTGCATTCCCTCAAACCGGATGCAGTCGACGGCCTGATAGGCGCGCGACATCGCCTCGGCGTAGTCGTGTCCCCGGGCGACCACCGTCACCACCCGGCCTCCGGCGGTGACGAGCTGCCCATCGTCTCTCACGGCCGTACCGGCGTGAAACAGCGTCACGTCGGGCAGTGAGGCCGCCTCGTTGAGGCCCTCGATCGGCTTGCCGGTCTGGTACGCGTCGGGATAGCCGCCGGAGGCAAGGACGACGCCGACGGTGCACGCGGAAGCGAGCCTGACCGTGTGATCGCGCAGGTCGCCGGCGGCGGCGGCGGCGAGCGTCGCGGTCAGATTGCCCTCGATCAACGGCAGGACCACCTGCGCCTCCGGGTCGCCGAAGCGCACGTTGAACTCTATGACTTTCAGGCCTGATGGCGTCAGCATGAGGCCGCAGTAGAGGAAGCCGCGATACGGGTGGCCTTCCGCGCGCATGCCTGCGATGACCGGGTCGACAATTTCATCGAGGATGCGGCGCTCGAGCGCGGCATCGCAGCGCGGGCTCGGCGCAAAGGCACCCATCCCACCGGTGTTCGGACCGGCGTCCCCGTCGTAGACACGCTTGTGATCCTGTGCGGACCCGAGGGGCACGACGCGTTCGCCATCGCTCAAGGCGAAGAACGACAGCTCGGGACCCTCGAGCCATTCCTCGATGAGCACGCGGTCGCCCGCCGCCCCGAAGCGGCGTTCGCGCATCATCGCGGTCACGGCCGCGTGGGCTGTCGCGGCATCGGGGGCAACGACAACGCCCTTGCCGGCAGCAAGACCGTCGGCTTTGAGCACGACGGGGAACCCGAATCGTCCGGATGTGAGAAACGCAACGGCATCGTCGGCCGACTCGAACACGTGATACGCCGCGGTGGGCACGCCGTGCCGCGTCATGAACGCCTTCGCGAACGTCTTGCTGGTCTCGAGGGCGGCCGCGGCCTGTGTGGGTCCCAGGATCGGCAGCCCGGCCGACGAGAACCGATCGACCACGCCGCGGCTCAAGGGTACCTCGGGGCCGACGATCGTCAGGTCTGCGCCGACGTGGATCGCCAGGCCTGCCGCTGCGTCGGGGTCGTCCCCGGCAAGGGGCTGAAGCGACGCCACGTCCCGCATGCCGGGATTGCCGGGTGCGCAGATGATGGGGCTGGCGCCCGGGTCCTGTGCGAGGCGCCACGCCAGGGCATGTTCGCGACCGCCAGCACCGAGGATGAGGAGGGTCATGGACGAGGGGGGCGGGCAGCCATCCCGGGAGTCGGTGCGACGCGAGCTGAAGAAATGCGCAACTGTTCCGTATTGACTAGAGCTCGTCCTTTAGCCTAGGATCCGTCGCTGCCTGTGATAGCCTAGCACGTTCGGCTAACGGGAACGGCCGTCACGGGCCAGATCCAGCCGCGGGAGGGGGTGTATTCGCGTGGCTGAAGTACGAGTGCAGGAGGGAGAGTCTATTGAGAGCGCTCTCCGCCGGTTCAAGCGGAAGGTTCAGCAGGAAGATATCATCAAGGATATCAAGAAGCACTCCTTCTACCTGAAACCCGGTGACAAGCGTCGGGCCAAGCAGGCCCTTGCGCGCAAGCGCAACCGCAAGAAGATGCGGCGCGAGCTCGAGTAACAGCCGACGAGCAAAGGCAAGGCTACCGATGGAGTTTCAGGACAAGCACCTGACGTGTATCGATTGCGGCACGGAGTTCATCTGGACGGCGGGAGAGCAGACCTTCTTCGCCGACAAGAACTTCAAGAACGAGCCCAAGCGCTGCAAGGCGTGCAAGGCGACACGTGCCAGTCGTCCGGCCGGATCGGGTATGCGTGAGCGGGTCGAGACCGCCACGAACTGTTCGGCCTGCGGCAAAGAGACCACCGTACCGTTCAAACCAACGCAAGGCCGCCCGGTCTTCTGCAAGGAGTGCTTCCAACAGCGGAAGTTCGTGGGCGCCACCGGGGTCTAGACGGCGGCTTCATCGAGTGGCCCTCGAGTGTGTCGGCGCCGCGCCTCATCGGGGGGCGCGGCGCCTTTTTTTGTGTCGTTTCGTTGACGCTGCCCCCACCGTACGCTACGATGCGGGCCTATTTCTGGACGCGGCGGATGCTGGCTGCGGCCCGGCGCGAACGGCCACGGCGACACGCACAGAGGAGACCCACAGATGCAGATCGAGGAACGGATCGTCGGAGATGTGACGATTCTCGACCTGAAGGGGAAGATGACGCTCGGCGAAGGCGACGAGCTGCTGAAGGACAAGATCAACAGCCTGATACACCAGGGTCAGAAAAACCTCCTGCTCAATCTCGAAGGCGTTCCGTACATCGACAGCGCGGGCCTGGGTGAGATCGTGCGCACCTACACGACGGTGAGCCGCCAGGGGGGCGCGCTGAAGCTGGTGAACCTCACGAAGCGGATCACCGACCTGCTGTCGATCACGAAGCTGCTCACCGTGTTCGAGACCTTCGACCTGGAGAAGGACGCGGTCGCGAGCTTCCAGTCATCGGCGAAGGCCTGACCCCGCCTCGCGCTGCCGTGGCGCGGAGAGCTTCCCCGGAAAATCATGGTGACCGCGGCGCCGGCCGGCCGATCCTCCCGGTCGGTCGCGCTGAATCTGCTTATCTCGCTGCGGCCCGCCCAGTGGACGAAGAACCTCTTCGTCTTCGCGGGCCTGGTTTTCGGCAGACGCCTCCTCGATCCCGTTGCGGCGCTGCATGCAGTCGCGGCATTCGGTATCTTCTGCGCCCTTTCCGGCGTGGTCTACCTCCTCAACGACGTTGCAGACCGCGCGACCGACGCGCGGCACCCATTGAAATGCCGGCGGCCGATCGCCTCCGGCGATCTTCCGCCGTTTACCGCACTCGCGACAGCCGCCGTCATCCTGTTCGGCGCTCTCCTGGCCGCGTATCAACTCGACGTGCGGTTCTTCCTCGACGCCGCCTTCTACGTGGTCCTCCTCGTGCTCTACTCCGTCTGGCTCAAGCACGTCGTCATCATCGACGCGCTGACGATCGCCATCGGGTTCGTGCTCCGCGTGTCGGCCGGGGCACTGGTGATTAACGTGCCGATCAGCCCGTGGCTGCTCGTGTGCACGATTCTGCTCGCGCTCTTTCTTGCCCTCAGCAAGCGCCGCCACGAGCTGGTCCTGCTGGCGGAAGGCGCGACGGGACATCGACGGATCCTGCAGGAATACAGTCCCTACCTGCTGGATCAGATGATCGGAGTGGTCACCGCGTCCACGCTGATGGCGTACATCTTGTACGCCACGAGCGCGGAGACCGCCGAGCGATTCGGGACGTCCCTGTTGGGGCTCACGATTCCATTTCCGCTCTACGGGATCTTCCGCTACCTCTACCTGGTGCATCAGAAGGAAGGCGGAGGAAGCCCGTCGGAACTGCTGTTGGCGGATCGACCGCTGCTGCTGTGCGTCGCGCTCTGGGGCGTGGTGTCGGCGGCGATCATCTACCGGCCGCTTCTGGGAATCTGACATGCCCCGTGTTCGTGTCCGACCCTCGCGGCCCTCGTCCCGCGGCGCCGTTGCACCGGCGCGTGCGGCAGCGGGCGCCCGCATGAGTACCGTGCATGTCAGACTTCACCATCCGCGCCGATTCAGTCGATGTCGAGCAGATCATGCGCCAGATCCGGGGGCGCATTCGCGACAAACGCGGGGTTGATTACACCGAGGAGCAGATCCGCGAGCTCGCCGCCGCGAAGCTCGAACGCTTCCTGGACCCGACCGGCGTGCGCTCGGATCTGCTCGAGCAGTTCCGCACGCGCCCGAGCCTGCCGGCAGGATTCCTGTACCAGTTCGAAGACACGACCCTGTTCGACTCGGACAAACCGATCGTCCGCTTCCTGCGGCGGCTGCTACACCCGTTCCTGAAGCTGCTGTTCAACCCGAACGTCCTCTCGACCACGCTGCACAAGCAGGCAGCGTTCAACCAGTACGTGCACGCCCACCAGCCGCTGCAGTTCGAGCTGCTCCACAATCTGGTGCTCGAGCTGACACGCGCCAGCATCGAGGTGAAGAACCTGAAGATGCGGCTCGAATCGGTGCAGAGCCGGCTGGAGTTCAACGAACGCCGGGCGCGGGCCCTCGAGGCGGTGGTCCAGTACAAGCCCGACGCCCCGGTGCGAGGCGGGGGACGGGACGACAGCCGCCGTGATCAACATCAACGAGGTGAGCACGCGCGCGGACAGGGGCCGCAGGGCCGTTCAACCGGGGCACCGCCGCCGCGCCTTCCCCAATCGCCGCCGCAGGCCCGTGCGCCGCAGGTCACTTCGGAGGCCGCCGCAGCCGCGGTAGCCGTGGAAGAACCGGGCACGCCGGGGACGGAGCCGCAGGGGGGGATTGATCCGATCACGGGCGGTGACAGCCTCCGGACGCGCCGCCGCCGGCGGCGCCGCGGCCGCCGAGGTCCAGGCGAGCAGGGCGGAGGGGACACCGTGCGGGCTGTCGAGGGGGCAAGTGACAGCGGCGACCGTGGAAACGCCGAGGATCGCGAGGCTGGCACCCCCGACGCGCAACTCGGAGGCGACAGCGAAGTCCGGTTGAAGCCAGACACCACGTACGATGAAGCGCACGACGATCCCGCTCGACACTCGTCCACGTCCACTTCGGCCGGCGATGCTTCCTCGGCAGTTACAGTGGATCCGGCTTCCCCTGGATTGCAGCCGGATACCAAACCCGACGTGCAGCGCGGGGCGGACAGCGACGTCCGCCCGCAGCCCGACGCCACGTACGATCGAGACGACGAGCGGCAGTGAAGCTGGCGGTCGTCGTTCAGCGCTACGGCGCCGACATCAACGGCGGCGCGGAGCAGCACGCCCGCTACGTCGCGGAGCGGCTCGCGCGGCACCACGACGTGGAGGTGCTCACGTCCCGCGCCCGCGATTACGTCACGTGGGCGGACGAGTTGCCCGCGGGTGTCGAACCGATCCACGGGGTGCCCGTGCGGCGGTTTCCGGTCGCGCACCAGCGAGACGTGACCCTCTTCGCGCGCCGGCAGGAGGCGGTCTTCGACCGTCTGCACTCTTTCCAGGACGAGCTCGCGTGGCTGGATGCGGAAGGCCCGACCAGTCCGGCGCTGCTGCGGCACGTCCGCGACTCACGTGCGGCATACGACTGGTTCATCTTCTTCAGCTATCGCTACTGGCACGCGTTCCACGGATCGCGCGCCGTCGCGGACCGCGCGCTGCTCGTGCCGACCGCGGAACGCGACGCGGCCATCGGCCTCGCGATGTTCGCCCCGGTGTTCAGGGGCGTGCGTGCCCTCATGTACAACTCGCACGAGGAACGCGCGATGATCCAGCACGTGGCGCAGACAACGGAGGTGCCCGGGGTCGTCGTCGGCATCGGCTCCGATGTGTCCGAGGACCCGAGGCCCGAGCGCTTCCGGCAGCAGTTCGGCATCACCGCGCCGTTCGCGGTGTACGTGGGCCGCATCGACGCCAACAAGGGCTGCACGGAGCTCTTCGACTTCTTCGATCGCTACAGCCGCACGGTGCGGGGTGAGCTGCACCTGGTGCTCGTCGGCAAGACCATCCTGCCGATTCCGCAGCACCCGCGCATCCACCACCTCGGCTTCCTCGCCGACGAGCAGAAGTTCGATGCGATGGCGGCTGCCGACGTGCTCCTGATGCCGTCCTACTTCGAGAGCCTGTCGATGGTCGCGCTCGAGGCCTGGGCGATCGGCACGCCGGTGCTCGCCAACGGCAGGTGCGATGTGCTGAAGGGTCAGGTGATCCGCAGTGCGGCGGGGCTCTACTACGAGAACTACCCCGAATTCGCGGAGGCGCTCCATGCCATCACCTCGGCACGTACGCTGCGGCGGCGCCTCGGCGAGAACGGACGCACGTTCTTCCGCACGCACTACGACTGGTCGGTCATCGAGCGGAAGTACCTGGACATGCTGGACCGGCTGGAACGCGAGCGCGACACGCCCCGCGCGCCGATGGAGCCGCTGCCGGGGGTCTTTGCCCGACGCCGCCGCACGCTGCCGCCGGCCGCGGACGTGGCTGCAGGCGTTCCCGCGGGAGCGGTGCTCGCGTGACGCGCCCTGCCGTCCACCAGGTGCTCGCCACTCTGGGGTACGGCGACGCCATCGGACACGAGGTGCTCGGCATCAGGCACGTGCTGCGCGCGGCAGGCTACGAGTCGGACATATTCGTCGAAACGGCGGACCCGCGCCTGGAGGATCTCACGCGCGACTACCGCGAGCTGGTCGATGCGAGCCACCCCGACAACCTGCTGCTGCATCACTTCTCGATCGGGTCCAAGGCTTCGCGTGTGGCGTTTGCGCTGCCGGACCGCATGGCCCTCGTCTACCACAACATCACGCCTCCCGAGTACTTCATCGGCGTGCACGACCTGCTCGTGGAGCTGTGCTATCTCGGCCGCCGCGAGCTCTCGGCCTACGTTCCGCGCTGCGAGCTGGCGCTCGGCGACTCGGAGTTCAACCAGCAGGAGCTCGACGCGATCGGCTTCGCCCATACGGGCGTTCTCCCTGTCGTCCCGGGCTTCTCCCACCTGGACGGCCCCGCCGACCCTTTCATCGCGCGCGAATTCGACGACGAGTGGATCAACCTGCTGTTCGTGGGCCGGATCATTCCGAACAAGCGGATCGACGAGCTGATCCGGATCTTCCACGCCTACAAGACGCGTTTCAACCCGCGATCGCGGCTGATCGTCGTCGGGGCCTATAGCGGTTTCGAGACGTACCTCGCGACGCTCCATGGGCTCGTCGGGCGCCTGGGCGCGAAGGACGTCCACCTGCCCGGCCACGTGACCGATGCGGAGCTGGTCGCGTACTACGACGTGGCCGACCTCTTCCTCTCGGCGAGTGAGCACGAGGGCTTCTGCGTGCCGCTGACCGAGGCTTTCTACAAGCGCCTGCCCGTCATCGCGTACTCCGCCACGGCCGTCCCGGCAACGATGGACGGCGCGGGCGTGCTGTACGAGGACCGGAACCCGACGCACGTGGCGGGCCTCATCGACGCGGTTCTGGACGACGGCGCGTTATACGAGAACATCCTGGCGTCGCAGGACGCTGCGCTCCAGCGGCTTCGAGGACGGGACTTCGCCGGCACGCTGCTGCGGTTCGTGGACGACGCCCTCTGCCGTCCACGCCACAGGGCGGCGGAGGTCTCGTTCGACTTCTGGGATCAGTTTGCGAGTTACGAAAAGCTGAAGGAGCTGCAGCAGTACCGGCCGGCTGTCTTTCGTGCGCTGCCGCTCGGACCCGGGGGACGGGAGTGAGGTGCCTCCGCTCACCCATGCATTCGCGGCCTGGCACACCAAGGCGACCAAGGGCGCGAAGCACACGAAGCATACCGACGGAGATGAGCTTACTTACGACGCCTCGATGCACCCCGGTGGCTGCTGACGACCAGCACAGGTTCCTTGTGTTGTTGGTAATTGTGCGTTGGCGTCGCTCCCGGGTGAGATTTCCCGACTGCGGGTCGACCTCCTTCCGAGTTCACGTTCCCAATTGAGCATGGTCGTCAATCAGTGGGTCCCGGCGGCGCATCGGGGTGATGCGATTGGCGACAGTGCTCGCCGCGTCCGCGATCTCCTGCGCAGGTTGGGGCACCGGTCGGATATCTTTGCGCTGACCATCGATGAGGATATGCGGAACGAGGTGCGCCCGTTCGCTGATCCCGATGCAACGGTCGGCGATGTCACCATCTTCCATTTCGCGCTGCCCTCTCCGATGTCGGCGGCGTTCTCCCGGTTGCCGCGCGGCCGGGTGCTGCAGTATCACAACATCACCCCCGCGCATTTCTTCGCCCCGTACGATCCCGGCATCTTCCGGATTGCGGCGCTCGGGCGTCAGGAGCTCGCCACGCTGGCCGGAACGACGGAGCTCGCGCTCGGCGACTCGGAGTACAACCGGCGGGAGCTGCTGGAAATCGGGTTCTCCAGGACGGGGGTGATGCCGATTGCGGTCGACACGGCCCGCATCACCGACGCGCCGCCGCATCCCGCGCTCGAGAAAATGCTGCGGGACGGTCTCACGAACTTTCTGTTCGTGGGACGCATCGTGCCGAACAAGCGGATCGAGGACATCATCCGGCTCGCAGAGCAGTTCAAGCGCTACATCGACGCGCGTTACCGCTTCATCTTCGTCGGGCGCACTGACGGCGTGCCACGCTACTACGCCGCCATCCGGGCGCTCGTCGGGCGGTACGAGATGCTGGCCGACCGGTTCCTGTTTCCCGGGATCGTCAGCAACTGGGAGCTGGCGGCGTACTACCGCACCGCAAGCGTCTACATTTCGATGAGCGAGCACGAGGGCTTCTGCGTCCCGCTGCTCGAGGCGATGGCCGCGGATGTGCCGGTACTGGCGTATGCGAGCACGGCGGTTCCGGAAACACTCGGCGGAGCGGGCGTCATCTTCGAACCCAAGGACATGGAGTACGCTGCAGAGTTGTTGGGGCAGCTCGCGTTCGACCCAGTCGTGCGCGCGCGCATCATTGCCGGCCAGCGGCAGCGCCTCGCGGCGTTTTCGGACGAGCACCTCACCGCGCGGATCAGCGAGATCGTGGACGGGTTCGTTTAGTCAGGCGGTGGGCGGTGGGCGGTGGGCGGTGGGCGGTGGGCGGTGATCAGCCGGGACTTCAGTCCAGGCGATCTCGCGCGAGCTGACGCCGTGGCAGCTGAATATCTGACATCATGAAACTCGCTTTCATCGTCCAGCGTTACGGCACCGAGATCCTGGGTGGCTCCGAGTACCACTGTCGGCTCATTGCGGAGCGGCTCGCGCACAGGCACGAGGTGGAGGTGCTGACCACGTGCGCGCGCGACTACATCACCTGGAAGAACGAGTATCCGGAGGGCACCGATCGCGGTACGTGGCGTAACCGTCCGGCGGTTTGCGAACGCGATCACGCGCGACCTCGACGCCTTCAACCGGCAGTCCGACTGGATCTTCAGCCATCCGCACACGCAAGACGACGAGATGGCGTGGCTGAAGGCGCAGGGGCCGTGGTGTCCGACGCTGCTCGATCACCTGGCGCGGCAGTACCAGCAGTTCGACGCGCTGATCTTCTTCACGTATCTCTACGCGCCTACGGTTCTCGGCCTGCCGATCGCGCCCAGCCGCAGCATTCTGGTGCCAACGGCGCACGACGAGCCGGCCATTCACCTCGACATCTACAAGGAGATGTTCAGCCTCCCTGCGGCGGTCGCCTACAACACGGACGTGGAGCGGCGTTTCCTCACGACCCACTTCGCGATCCGGGCCGTTGCGGAGGAGACGGTCGGGTGCGGCGTGGACCTGCCGGCGTCCGATGCGCGCGAGCGGCCCGTCGAAGCGGAGGATCCGCGGCACGAGCCCGACACCGACGTCCGCCGGTTCGACGGTTACCAGCCGCTGCCCCCGCACATCACGGAGCGCGGCGCAGTGTTCCGCCGCCGTCACCGGCTGCACGGTCCGTTCGTTCTCTACGGGGGGCGCATCGACCCTGGCAAGGGCTGCGAGGAGCTGATCGAATACTTCAGCTCATACGTTGCAGATGGCGGCGACGCGACGCTCGCGCTGATGGGCGTGAAGCTGATGAAGCTGCCGGACGAGCCGTTCATCCGATTCGCGGGCCTGCTCTCGGAGCGGGAACGCCTGGACGCCCTCGAAGCTGCCACCGTCGTGTCGGTGCCCTCGCCCTACGAGAGCCTGTCGCTGCTGGCGCTCGAAGCGTTCGCTGTCGGCACGCCGATACTCGCGAACGCGCGCAGCGAAGTCCTGGTCGAGCACTGCACTCGCAGCAACGCGGGCCTGTACTATGGAGACCGTGACGAATTCGTCGAAGCGCTCAACCTGCTGCTGACCGACGCACCACTGCGCACCGCATTGGGCCGGAATGGGCGCGAGTACGTGACGCGCAACTATCGGTGGGACGTGATCCTGGCGAAGTACGACACCCTGATCGCGGCGGTGAGAAACGCGCGCTGATCCAAGCGTGGAATTGCACGAAACTCACGAAGCGCACCAGCTACCAGCAACACCCCGGCTTGATTCGGCTTTCGTGGACTGGATGACGTCCCAGCCACGGACTTGACAAGGCTGTCTGAGGCGAATATATTCGCGCATAGCGAAATTATTCGCCCTGCACGCACGGGGTCGCATGCCGAAGCTGAAGACGGTCGATCTCACCCGTCGCGAGAGCCAGATCATGGAGATTCTGTACCGGCGCCGGCGCGCGACGGTGGAGGAGATCCGGGCCGAGCTCCCGGACCCTCCGAGCCCGTCCAGCGTGCGCAAGCTGCTGGACATCATGATCGAGCGGGGCCTTCTGTCTCGCGAATACGACGGACCCCGGTTCGTCTACTTCCCCGCCGTCAAGCCCGAGCAGGCCAGCCGATCCGCCCTCAAACAGCTGGTCCGAACCTTCTTCGACAACTCGCCGGGGTCTGCCATCGCGGCGCTGCTCGACATGACGTCGGCGCCCTTGTCACCCGACGAGCACCGCCGCCTCCGCAGCCTTATCGACCGCGCCCGCGAACAGGGGGATGAGCAATGAATCCTGACGTTCTCGACCACGCCCTGCCCTTCGCTCTCTCGATCACACTCAAGGCGTCGGTCCTGCTGGGGGTCGCCGCGATCGTCCAGGCTGTGACGTACCGGCGGACGTCGGCCGCCATGCGCCACCTGATCTGGACCCTTGGGATTGTCAGCCTGCTGCTTCTCCCGGTCGCGTCGCTGGCGTTGCCTGCGTGGGCAGTCGTGACCCGTACGCTCCCCGCGAGAGTGACCCCTCTTGCGGCGATCGAGGAGACGGTGGGGAGGCTCGACGACCAAGCGCCTGCACCAGCACTGCTGCCAGAGCGCTCGGAGGTGACGGAGGCGGCGCGGTCGCATGGGACGAGCGGTTGGTGGATCGCGCTTGCGGCGACGTATGTGGCCGGCGTGCTGGTCATGCTGGTCCATTTCGCCCTCAATCAACGCAACCTCAAGCGTTTGGAGCGTGAAGGGATCCACGTGCGCGACCAGGAGTGGACGCGGCTGCTCGGTGAATGTGCGGCGAGGCTGCGCGTCCGTCGTCCAGTCCGACTGCTCCGAAGCCGGGACCACAGCATGCCGATGGCGTTTGGCACGCGGCATCCGACGATCGTCGTGCCCGCGATTGCCGATACCTGGGTGGAGGACAGGCGGCGCGCCGTCGTGCTTCACGAGCTGGCACACGTCGCGCGGTACGACTGCTTTACGCAGACGCTCGCGTTTGCGGCGTGTGCGATGTACTGGTTCCACCCGGCAGCGTGGTGGGCTGCGCGGCGCCTGCGGGTGGAGCGGGAGCTTGCGTGCGACGATCGCGTCATCGCGGCCGCGGGCCGGGCACGCGAGTACGCCGATCACCTGCTCGAGATCGCCTACGCCTTTGGCGGCGATCGGGCGCCGGCGCTGGCGGTCAGCATGGCGCGCCCGCGCCAGCTCGAAGGGCGCATGCTTGCAGCGCTCGATGGCGCTCGCAACCGCGACGTGCCGGCCTGGCCTTTACGCCTCGGAGGAGCGGTGATCGCGGCCGCGCTGCTCCTGCCCGTGGCAAGCGCCACGTCCGCCGTGGTAACGGCGGACCCGGAGGAAACGCTCACCCGGGAGACCGCCTCGCTTCCCTCCGCTGACCGCCACGACGGCCATCGCGGTGCATCGGCAACGGCTGCTACGTCAGTATCTGAATCCCCATCTGCGTGGCCTGAGCGTAACACTGCGTCAGTCGGGAACACTGCGGCGCAATCGCAGGGCGCACAGGATGGCGGCACGTGGGAGATCCGCCCCACCGGTACAGAGGGGACGGTCCACCTGCGCCTCACCGAACGCGATTCCTCCTCCGGATCGAATGTCCCCGTCGACCAGTTGACCGGGCTGACCGCGTCACAGCTGGCGGGCGCGGGCGGTCCGGTTCAATTCCGGTTGCGACGCGATGCCGGCACCTTCACGTTCGATGGCGCGCTGCGAAACGGCCTTGGTGCTGGCACCTTCTCGTTCACGCCGGACCCCCAGTTCCCCGCGGAGCTGGTAACACGAGGCTTCACCAGACCGACGCCGGTCGAGCAATATCAGATGGCCCGGCACGACATCGGCTTTGCCTTCCTCGACGAGCTGAACGCGCAGGGGTATTCGAAGCCGCAGACGTCGGAACTGATTCGCGCCGGCCAGCACGGCGTGCAGGCAGCGTACGTGCGCGACCTGGGTGCGCTGGGGTACCGGCTCGGCTCGCTGGCGCCGCTCATCGAGCTGCGCGATCACGGCGTCACCCCCGCCTATATCCGGGAGCTCGGCGAACTGGGGCACAAGGGACTCCCGGTCGACGATCTGCGGACGGCGCGCGATCACGGCGTGACACCGGAGTTCGTGAAGGGCATGCGGGACGCGGGCTATGGGGCGCTCCCCATGGCCCAGCTGATCAACGCACGCGACCATGGCGTGAGCGGCGCGTACGCGGGTGAGCTCGCCGCCGCTGGCTACGCGAAGCTGCCGCTCGAGGCGCTCATCCGGACCCGGGATCACGGCGTCTCTGCAGAGTATGTGCGCGAGATGCGCGCGCTCGGCCACAACGTGACACTCGACGAGATCGTGTCGGCGCGGGACCATGGCGTGAGTGCCGAGTTCGCGCGCGAGATGAGCGCACTCGGGTTCCCGAACTTGTCGCTCGAGGCGCTCGTCCGTCTACGCGATCACGGCGTGACGCCGAAGTATGCCCAGGAACTGAAGGCACTCGGATATGACGGGATCGCCGTCGACGATCTCGTGATGCTGCGTGACCACGGCGTCTCGACCGAGCACATCCGAGCCGCCAACGCCCGCGCCGGCACGCGACTGCCAGTGGACATGCTCAAATCCCTGGCGGCCGGCGGGATGCGATAAGCCTGGGGTCGGGACGTCGGACGTGTCTGGACGAGTCCGTTACTGCACGACGAAGAAGACGACGACAACAAAGCAAAATCGATGTGTTCCCGTTGTGTTCTTCGCGTGCCCGCTATTCCTCGTCGACGGCCGTGCGGAACGGGTTGCCGCCGGTCACACCCGAGCGGAAATCGCTCGGCCCGGCCGCGATGCGGCGGGAGGGCGGCATAGCGGGCGCGGGTGACACGGGGGTCGCGGCCGGGGTATCCCTGTCCGCGTCGGACGGACCCTTCCGCCGGCGCGGGCGGATGTCGTACCGCTTGATCATTTCGTTGAGCGTCGTCGGCTTGATGTGCAGCAGTTCCGCGGCTCGCTTCTGGACGCCACCGGCGGCCTCGAGGGTCGACTCGATCAGCCGCTTCTCGAAGTCGGTGATCACTTCCTTGAACGAGATGCCTTCCGGCGGCACCGAGACGTCTGGCAGGTGGAAGGCGGCCGTCCTGCGGACGTGGTCGGGGATCAGATCCTCGCCGATGCGCCGCGCGTTGCACAGGACGACGGCGCGCTCGATCACGTTCTCGAGCTCGCGGACATTCCCTGGCCAGTCGTAATCCATCAACAAATCGAGCGCCTCGGGCGACAGCTCCAGGCCGGGCTTGCCGTTTTCGTCGCCGTACTTGGTGAGGAAATGCTGTGCCAGCGGCGGGATGTCAGTCATGCGGTCCCGCAGCGGCGGCAGCTCAATCGCGATGACGTGCAGGCGGTAGAACAGATCTTCGCGGAAGCGCCCGTCCTCCACCATCTTGCGGAGATCGATGTTCGTGGCGGCGATGATCCGGACGTCCACCCGGATCGTCTCCATACCGCCGAGCCGCATGAATTCCCGCTCCTGCATGGCGCGCAGCAGCTTCGCCTGCGTCTCGAGCGGGACGTTGCCCATCTCGTCGAAAAAGATGCTGCCCTTGTCGGCGAGATCGAACAGACCTTTCTTCGGGTAGAGCGCGCCGGTGAACGCGCCCTTCACGTGGCCGAAGAGCGTGGACTCGAGTAGGTCCGGCGGCAGGTTCCCGGAGTTGACGGTCACGAACGCGCGGTCGGCACGCGGAGAGTGCGTGTGGATGGCGCGGGCGACCAGCTCCTTGCCCGTGCCGCTCTCGCCCTGAATCAGGATCGTCGAACGGCTCGGGGCCGCCTGGATGATCAGGTCGAACACCTGCTTCATCCGCGGGCTGCGGCCGATGATGTTGCCGAAGTTGTGGTACTGCTCCTGGACGGTCTGCCGCAGCGAGCGGTTCTCTTCTACAAGGCGGCCGCGCTCGACGGCGTTGCGCACGACGATGAGCACTTCGTCATTCTTGAAGGGCTTGGTGATGTAGTCGAAGGCGCCGCGCTTCATCGCGGCAATCGCGCTCTCCACCGATGCGAATGCCGTGATCATCAGCACCGGCATCTCGTCGTTGATCCTCTTCAGCTCGTCGAGGGCCGTGATCCCGTCCATGCCGGGGAGCATCACGTCCACGATCGCCGCGTCGAACGGCACCGATCGGGCAAGCTCCAGCCCTTCCTCGGCGGTGCCCGCGAGGCGCACACGGTATCCCTCGCGCGTCAGCAGCGCCTCGAGGATCTCGCGCATGATCTCCTCGTCGTCGATGACGAGGACGGAAGCGTGATGCGGTGCGCCAGCCACGATGTGGTGCCTGCTCGAACGGCCCCGGACGCGTCGAACTGCGCCCGGCCGCCCTGAAACGTATTGCCAGCTGTCCCGCGCGTCCGGCTAGTTCGCCACGCGCGTCGGCCGCTGCTGCTTGAACACGGGCGAGAGCGGCAGGCTCACCACGAACCGCGTGCCCTGTCCCACCGTGCTCTCCACGTTGATTGTGCCCTCGTGCTCGCGCACGATCCCGTAGGTAATCGACAGGCCCAGCCCCGTGCCCTGGCCTATGGATTTCGTCGTGAAGAACGGATCGTAGATTCTCGACAGCTGCTCGCTGGGAATGCCGAACCCCGTGTCCCCGACCTCGACCACTGCGCGATCGCCGTCGATCCGCGTCACAATCGTGAGCCATCCACCCCGCGGCATCGCGTCGCGCGCGTTCAGCAGCAGGTTCAGCAGCACCTGCTGCAGCTTGTGCTCCGCTCCCTGCACTATGGGAGCGGGGGACAGGAAATCCCGCCGTACCTTGATCTTACCAATCTCCAGCGGATGTTCCAGCAGAGCAAGAACATCACCGACCACGGCGTTGATGTCCACGGGCGCACGCTCGTTCCCCGCCGGGCTTCCCTGCCGCGCCAGATTCAGGAGGCCGTTGACGATCTTGGCCGCCCGGAACGTCTGCCGCTCGATCTTTTCAAGAAGACGCGTCCGGGGGTCTTCTGGATCCGCACCCTCGAGCAGCATCTGCGTGAAGCTCGAGATACCGGTCAGCGGCGTGTTCACTTCGTGAGCCACTCCGGCCGCCAGCAGCCCGAGCGACGCCATCTTCTCTGACACCTGCAGCTGCTCTTCGAGCTGCACGCGCGCGCTGATGTCCTCGACGATGATGATCGTCCCGGTGGTGCGGATGTCGGGACCGATGTGCGTGCAGAGTGGCACGGTCGCGGCGTTCACGAGGAGCGTTTCGCCGGCGGCGGCGCGGCGTGCAAGGGGCACCCGGTACAGCGTCGCACCTGCCGGGTGATCCCGGCGGGCGGCGCAGAGCGCCTCCACGAACTGATGGTCGAAGACCTCCACGAACCGCCGGCCCACTGCTGCCGCACGCGTGACGCCGTACAGCTGCTCGAGGGCGCGGTTCCACCGGATGATGCGGTCGTCGAGGTCCAGCACGACCAGACCGTCGTCGAGAGACTCGATGATGTTCTCGTTGAACTCGCGCAGCCGCGTGAGCTCGTCGGCCTTCATCTGCAACTGGCGGTAGAGGCGTCCGTTCTCGAGCGCGGTGGCCACCTGCCCGGCCACAGCCGTGAGCAGCGCGAGATCCTCGCTGTTGAGCGGCTCGGCGCTCTCTTTCCGGCCAAGGCCGAGCACGGCAATCGTGCCCTCCTTGGAGACGCAGGGCAGGAAGTAGTAGAGCCCCCAGTCGCGCCAGAAGGCAATCTCGTCTTCCGTGAAGCGCCTCGCCGTCAGCGGGTCGTCAACCGCAACCGTGTGCCCCGCCTCGAGGCGGCCGCCGACGCCGGAGCGCCGGCTCAACCCGGGCGGCGGGATCGTGAAGCCGGCGGTGCGGATCGGCTCGAAATCGGCCGCGTTCTCGTCCCCGAGCAGCAGGACCATCCGGTCCACCAGGAGCGTCTCGGTGACCCGCGTGACGAGCCGTTCACCGAGGCGATCGAGATCGAGGTCGCTGTTCAGATCGCGCGCGAAGCCGACGAGCGCACGGCGGTAGTCGTAGCGATCGCGATAGAACGCGCGATCGAGCGTCGCCTGGATCGCGTTCTTCACCGGGCTGGCGAGCAGGACGACGACGAGCGTGGCGAGCAGTGCGATGACCCGGTTGTGCTGCTGCGCGCTGTGAAACACGGTGTCGCTCGCGAGCCGCAGCAGCAGCGCATAGATGCCGAGTATCGCGCTCAGCGCGGCGCCGTAGACCAGCGCGCGCTTGACGATCACCTCGACATCCATCAACCGGTAGCGGACGATCGCCGAGGCGAACGCGAGCGGCACCAGGCTCAGGGGGATGGCCGACAGTTCCATCGGAAGCGTCATCGGCGCACCGAGTGCGTACGGCAGGGCGTAGCCGGCCGCAAACGGGATGACGCCAAGCCCCGTGCCCCACACGATCCACCGCAGCTGCCGTCGTGCCGTAACCGAGCGGACCTCTTTCAAAGCACGCAGGAGCACCATCAGGCCGCCGGCTAGACAGAGGGCCAGGTAGAGCGGCTCGAACCTATCGAGCGTCTCGATCACGCCCGTGAAAAACCGCGTATCCATCGGCGCGCGGGCGACGGCAACAATGCGGGCGATGCCGAGCAGGAGCGCCGGCGCGTACAGCAACGGCAGCAGCGTGGGACCGACGCTCGCCCGGAGCCAGCTGCGCGGGCGCTCGGGGAACACCAGCGTGAAGTGCAGGAACAGCGGCGGGAGCAGCAGGATCGAGACGACGTCGGCCCAGTAGAACACCCAGTCGAGCCGATCGAGCCGCCCGTTGAACGAGAACGTGAACGTGCCAAAAAAGGCGAGACAGAGCCAGAAGAAGTGGAGGGTCGCCTGATCTCCGGGACGCCGCAGCCGAACCGCGGCCCCGACGACCAGGCTGAACATCCCGATTGTCGCCAGGATGTAGTACAGGGCGTTGTTGCCCCTCGGAATGGGCGCGAGCTCGATCTCCATCACCTGATGGGAGCCGAGCCGCAGCACCGTGTACTTCAGGCGGGTGCCGGCGTCTCCCTGATGGAGCGCGTGCAGCACGTCCGCAGGCGCCGCGACTGGCGCGCCGTCGATGGCCAGGAGCAGGTCTCCCTGCCTGACGCCGGCTCGAAACGCCGGCGCGCGCTCCGCGACCTCGGCTGCGGTCACGCCCTGTGGACCAGCGGTCCAGAGCACGCCGTCTTCGACCTCGTTCCAGGAGGCACGCAGCGCGACGTTCGCGGCTCCGAGCCCGAGCAGCGTCACGACGAACGTCAACGCCACGACGAGGCGGCCCCAACCCGCCAAGCCCCGCGCGCGTGCCGTTTCCGTGATCGTGAGCCGCATCTCTTTACCGGTGAACAACTAAGACAGAGTTTGCCGCAGCTCGTCTTAGCAAACCATATACCCGCGCCATACACCCCGAATCGAAACGCAACTACCTGGAAACAATGGTCTTACAACGGCGACTGAACCATTAAGGCGACGAGAGCATTCAACCCGCCGGAACGGAATCCAACGAACCGGATGCGGCTGCGCAGACAAAAAAAGCGGCGCGGGAGCCCCGACGCCGCTACTCTGCGCAGCAATGGACGCTGCGCTGTGCCGAGAACAGGATCAGAACCGGACGGTGAGCCCTCCGACGACACGCTTCGGCGGGCGAAGCACGAGGAGCTCGTCGTAGACGGACGCGTCCGCGGCGAGCTCCCGGAACATGTTGCGGATGCCGAACAGCATCTCCCACTGCGCGTTGGTGAAGTTCAGGAACGGAAGCGCCTGCGTCACCTGGACGTCGAAGCGCGCGCCGGTTCCTGGCTGGTCTTCATCGGGCTGTGCCGAGACGAATGCGCTGTTCACGCGATAGAGCGCGAAAACGCGCGTGTCCGTGACCGGAATGTCGGCCTGCAACGACGTGGTCAGGTCGTGGAGCCGTTCGTCTCCGAAACGCACGGCTGACGGAGCGAACTCCGCCAGAGCGGCCGCATCCCTCGAGGGCCCCCATTCGGCCGTGGTCACGGTGTAATCGATGCTGCCGCGCACCCGGCGCGCGACGACGCGACTGATGCTCACGGTCCAGCCGCGTGCGACGAAGTCTCCCGCTGACGACACCGAGTAGTGGTCCAGGTCGCCCACTGCGGGTGCGAGGCCGAGCCCGAACAGCGTGGCCACCTGGTCTTCGGTGCGCTGGTAGAAGGTGCGGAGCCCGAGCACCGCCTCCGTGCCGAGGTCGTGCGCGATCGCCAGCTCGTACGTGTGTGTGCGTTCGGGACGGAAGCGTGTGCCTACGAGCGGAGCAAACGTCCGTTCGGGCGGCAACCACGTTTCCGAGACGCTCGACGGCACGAACTCCTCGGCACCGGGTGCCTCGGCGCGCCAGGCGGCACCGACACTGACACGCAGGTGATCGCTGGCATCAATGTCCAGCCGGGCGCGGGGACTGAACAGGGCATTGTCGATGTATCCGTATCGCGCGACGCGGCCACCATACACGAGGGTGGCGCGCCGGGAGAGTGTCCACGTGTCGAACGCGAACACGGCGCCTGCGGTGCGCGTGCCCTTGGCCACCGACGCGAGAGAGGCCGCGTTCGTGCCGGTGTAGCTCTGCGCCGCGTACGCCATCCCCGCTTCGTAGCGATGAACCGCTTCCTTTCGCGCGAGGAAGGATCCGGCAAACAGCCAGGACGAGACATCGCCCTGCGTCATGGCGCCCTGCACCGACCAGTCGCCACGCTGCCCGGCTGCGGCCCCGATCGAGACGTATGCAACGCCGCGCGCGACGCTGGCGTCGGAGAGCAGCTGTCCTGCCGAGTCGAAGCTGCTCGAGGTCAGCAGGTTGACTTCTCCCGTCAGCGGCAGGTCCGTGAAGAGCGCTGCGGCAGCTCGCGCGGGCGCCGTCATCGCACGTCCGAAGAACGTGCCCGTCATCCCGTCTTCGACGTCGTCGTCATCCGGATCGAGCACGGCCTGATCGACCGCGTCCTGCAGCACGCTGCGACGCAGGTGGCGCAACCGCCACGCAAGCTCGGTGTGATCGTGATCCTCAGCATCGGCGGGATCGGCCACGCCGCCGTTGACATCGGACACAGCGCCCGGCAGCAGCCCGCCGGTGCCGACGCCCGCGGCCAGGATTCGCGAGCCCGATGGCCCCTCCGGCGCCGGGCCCCCAAGCGGCGTCAGCACGACAGCGTGTGACGCAGCGGCACCAGCGGTGACGCGGACAACGAGGCTGTGGGCCGTCCCGAACCCGGCGCGATGCACCCGGACGAGGTACTCACCAGCAGGCAGCTCCGCGAGCGTGCAGCGTCCCTTCCCGTCAGTGGTCCCGGCCAGTGTGCGGCCGCCAACGGCGGAGACGATGGCACCCGAGATGGGCGCGCCGGACGCGTCACGAACCAGGCTGGTGATGGATCCTGCGCGCAGCGAGGATGCCTGCTTCATCGCCGGCGAGCGCCATGGACCCGTCGTCCCGACAGGCTGCGCGTGCGCGCAGACGCCGCCGGCGAGAACGACCACCGCCGCCGCGAGGACGACTCTTGTGTATGTGGTCATGACGCGTTCCATCCGAGCACCACGAGCGCGGCATTCGCGCACGCCTGGACGCCTCCTATTGGGCCGCCACCGAGAAGTTCACGTCCCGGGTGAGCTTTTGACTGGCTGCCTTGTCCTGCACTTCGATCTCGAGCCGGTAATCGCCTTCAGGGAAGCTGGTCAGCGGCAGTTCGAGCGTGCCGAGCAGCTGGTGACCGGCAGCCTGATCGAACTGCGGTGGCAGCGTCTGCGCGTTGAGCAACTGCGGCTCGGTCTTGTTGAAGTAGGTCTCCTGGTCACCGGCCTTCTGGTAGAACTTGAAGTCCATGCTGACGTCGGGTTTTTTCGTCGTGTCGTCGATCTTCGCTCCGTAGATCCACAGGATGACCGACAGTGCACCCTTCTTCGTGAACTTCGGTTCAGCGGCGGGCTCGACCTTCATCTGTCCGAACGTATAGGGGTTCTCGGCCTGGTTGTCCGTCGACAACGGTGCCTGCAGCACTTCGACCGACTTCGCCAGGATCACGCTACTCGTCGTGAACTCCTGCCCCGCGAGATTCGGCGCGGAGATTTCCTGCTTGAGCAGACCGGCCTTCGTTGCGCTCCCCGCGTCGGCAGGGCCGGCCGACGGAGCGGCGCCGCCGCTGCCGCCGCTGGCGGCCGTCCCTCCGGCGGCACGCTCCTTCACGGCGATGTAGACATCGTAGTCACCGGGCGGCACGGCAAAGGCGCGGCGAACGCGCTGCGGCCCATCGGCAGACGCCGGCACATCGGTGAAGAAGAGGTCCTCGAACGCGTACGGCGAGCGCCCCTCAGCCTTCTTGTCGTCCTTCTTGTCAGCCGCCTGCGGCGCCGCAACCGCGGGCGATCCCTTCGCGACGACGCGGAGGTAGACGGCCACGCTGCGAGAGGTGAGCGCGCCGGGCTCGATCACGACCGTGAACGGCACGTAAGTCTTGTCGGCAAGCGCCTTGATGAAGTGATTCTGCTCCCAGCGCAGCGGAAGCGGGGTCGCGGGCGGCTTGCCGTTCGCGAAATCGTCCACGAGGGCAATCAGCGCCTGCGCTTCGAGGCGCTGTGCTTCCTCCATCTTCGCGGGCTGCTTCTTCTCGCCCTGCATGGCGGAGGCGGACGGGACGACGGCGCACGACAGGGCGCTGACGAGCACGCCCACGATGCTGTGACGAACGGGTCGGAGCAGACGCATAAACGACAGTTTCCCTCGGTACCGTACAGATGGGGATCATAGGGCGGTTCGAACGGGCAAGTCAAACATCCGTCGGGGTTTGGACGCCCCAATCGCGTCGCGGGTCACGTGCTATCATGCACCGGTTCTCGGGTCGCCCGGTTGGGCGGCCGCCTGTGCTGACCGGCCGGACCCCCGCGCCGCCGGACACCTGCCCTTGCAGGCGCCGCTTCCTTCCGCCCGTACGCCAGGACTTGGCCGCCTGCCCGCCGTTCCGGGTGCCACCCGAGCCAGAGCCGTCTTATGGAGCACACACTGGTGATCGTTCTCGCCGGCGGGGTCGGCGAGCGCCTCTACCCGTTGACGAAAGAGCGGGCCAAGCCCGCCGTCTACTTCGGCGGACCGTACCGGATCATCGATTTCACGCTCAGCAACTGCATCAACTCCGGCCTCAGGCGCGTCTTCATCGCCACGCAGTACAAGTCGCTCTCGCTCAGCCGGCACATCCGGATGGGCTGGAACATCGTGTCGGAAGAGCTCGGCGAGTTCATCGAGATCCTGCCGCCGCAGAAGCGCGTCGGGGAGCATTGGTACCTCGGCACCGCCGACGCGGTGTACCAGAATCTCTACTCCATCCAGCGCGAGAACCCGCGGCACGTCATCGTGCTGTCGGGCGACCACGTCTACAAGATGGACTACGCGAAAATGCTGCGCTTCCACATGGAGCGCGGCGCGGCGGCGACGCTGGCCACGATCGAGGTGCCGGTTGCCGAGGCGTACCGGTTCGGCATCATCGCCGTCGACGAATCGCAGCGCGTTGTGGGGTTCGAGGAGAAGCCGGCCGCCGCGAGGACGGTACCCGGCGCGCCCGACGTGGCGCTCGCCTCGATGGGCGTCTACATTTTCGAGACCAACGCGTTGATGCAGGCCCTCGAAGCGGACGCAAACCAACCGACGAGCCACGACTTCGGCAAGGACATCATCCCGGCGCTCTATGCGCGGGCCCCGGTGATCTCGTACCGCTTCGAAGACGCGAACAAGAAGGCGTCGAAGTACTGGCGCGACATCGGCACGCTCGACGCCTACTACGAAGCCAACATGGACCTCTGTCACGTGAATCCGGAGTTCAATCTCTATGACCCGGAGTGGCCCATGCGGACGCACCAGCCGCAGGCGCCGCCGGCGAAGTTCGTGTTCGCGGAAGAGGGCCGGCGCAGCGGGCAGGCGCTCGACTCGATCATCTCATCGGGGTGTATCATCTCCGGCAGCCGGGTCAACGGCAGCGTGCTCTGCCCGAACGTGCGAGTGCACAGCTTCTGCACCATCGAGAACTCCCTGCTGATGCCGGGGGTGCGGGTCGGGCGCCATGCGCGGATCCGCAAAGCAATCATCGATCGCGACGTGCTCATCCCCCGGGGCGCCGTGATCGGATTCAACGAAGAAGAGGATCGGCGGCGCCACACGGTGAGCGAGGGCGGCGTCGTGGTGGTGACGGTCGAAGACGAACCGCTGATCGGGCCGGTCGAGGATCGGGCCGTGGTGGCTGAGAACGAGGCTGATCGAAAAGGGCACTCGACGGTGTGACCAGACGGTCGGCGCTCGGTATTCATCTCGCTGGAGGTTCCAGATGAAGATCGCGAAAGTGCACGGACGCGAGATTCTCGACTCGCGGGGTAACCCGACCGTCGAGGTCGACATCACGCTCGAGGGCGGGGCATTCGGGCGCGCGGCCGTCCCCTCGGGCGCGTCGACGGGTGAACGCGAGGCGCTCGAACTGCGCGACGGCGACAAGGGACGTTATCTCGGCAAGGGCGTGCTCAAGGCCGTGTCGCACATCAACGGCGAGCTTGCGGCGGCGATTGTGGGCCGAGATCAGGATCAGCGCTCACTCGACACACAGATGATTGCGCTCGACGGCACGGCCACCAAGAGCCGACTCGGCGCCAACGCGCTGCTCGGCGTATCGATGGCGTTCGCCAAGGCGTCGGCGGCGGCTTCGGTCCAGCCGCTCTACGCCCACCTCGCCTCGTTGAACGGCCGCTGGTCAGGCGGGGGGCGCACGCTGCCCGTGCCGATGATGAACATCTTGAACGGGGGCGCCCACGCGGACTCGAGCGTGGACGTGCAGGAGTTCATGGTGATGCCCACGGGCGTCGGGAGCTTCGCAGACGCGCTGCGCGCCGGCGCCGAGACGTTCCATGCGCTCCGCTCGATCTTGAAGGGGCGCGGCCTCTCAACCGGCGTCGGCGACGAGGGCGGGTTCGCGCCCAGCCTGAAGGCGAACCGCGAAGCCATCGACCTGGTGCTCGAGGCCATCAACAAGACGGGGCTGAAGGCCGGCATCGACGTGTTCATGGCGCTCGACGTGGCGGCCAGCGAACTCTGGAAGAACGGTACGTACGTCTTCAAGAAGTCGGGCGAGCCATCGCGCACGCCGTCGCAGATGGTGGAGATGTACCAGGACTGGGTCCGGCAGTACCCGATCGTATCGATCGAGGACGGTCTCGGAGAGGCCGACTGGGAAGGCTGGGCGCAACTTACCCAAGCACTCGGCGACGAGGTGCAGATCGTCGGCGACGACCTGTTCGTCACAAACCCCGAGATCCTGCGCCGAGGCATCGACGAGGGGGTCGCGAACGCGGTGCTGGTGAAGTTGAATCAGATCGGCACCGTCTCGGAAACGCTCGACTGCATCGCCATGGCGCAGGAGGCCGACTACGCCACCATCATTTCGCATCGATCGGGCGAAACAGAAGACGCCACGATCGCCGACCTCGCCGTCGCCACGGGCGCCGGTCAGATCAAGACGGGTTCGGCCAGCCGCAGCGACCGCACGGCCAAGTACAACCAGCTGCTCCGGATCGAGGAAGCCCTCGGCACGAACGGGACATTTGCGGGCCGACACGCCGTTCGCAAGCTGCGCCAGACTGTCTGACGCTTACGGTGGCCGCAACGTCGAATGAAGAATGAAGAATGAAGAATGCAGAATGTAAACGGGCAGACGAGCGCACGACGCTGATCTGAACCGAGGTAAGAGCCGCGGCAGCTCTCGATTTCTGTTTTTGAATTTGCCTTTTTTCATTCTTCATTTTTCATTTTTCATTCTGCATTTCCATTCCACCGCCCGGCTAACAGGATCAACGATGCATAAGGTGGTACTGCTGCGACACGGCGAGAGCACGTGGAACAAAGAAAACCGGTTCACTGGGTGGATCGACGTCGATCTCTCCGAAACCGGCCGCGAGGAGGCCGCACGGGCGGCGCAGCTGCTGAAGCAGGAAGGCTTCCTCTTCGACGTGGCGTACACCTCCGTGCTCAAGCGCGCCATTCGCACGCTCTGGATCGTACTCGACGGGATCGATCAGATGTGGCTGCCGGTGCACCGGCACTGGCGGCTGAACGAACGGCACTACGGCGCGCTGCAGGGGCTGAACAAGGCGGACACCGCCGCGAAGCACGGCGAGGCGCAGACGAAGGTGTGGCGCCGCAGCTACGACATCCGACCGCCCGCACTCACACGGGACGATGACCGGTACCCAGGACACGATCCACGATACGCGCGCCTGACCCCTGACGAACTGCCGCTTACGGAGTGCCTCAAGGACACGGTCAACCGCTTCCTGCCTTACTGGCACGACACGATCGCACCCGCCGTGCGGCGGGGGGAGCGCGTCCTCATCACCGCGCACGGCAACAGCCTGCGGGCGCTCGTGAAGTACCTCGACAACATTTCCGACGATGCCATCGTGGAGCTGAACATCCCGACGGGCATTCCTCTCGTCTACGAGCTGGATGCAGACCTGCGGCCGATCCGCAGCGGCTACCTGGGGGATCCGGACGCCGCACGTAAAGCGGCGGAGAAGGTCGCGGCGCAGACGAAAGGGTAGACGGGACGATCGGCGGTGGGCGGAAGGCGATGGGCGGAACGCGATGCGCGGAAGGCGGTGAGGCAGGAACCGCAACGCGGAACGTGCGGGACGCCACCCGCTTACATCATGCCTGCCGCCCACAGCCGACCGCCAGCGAGTATCTAGTTCACTTCCTCCGGCGTAGCATCCGCCGCAATCCGGAGGGATCGAAGAAACCGCCGATCGTTCGCGGTGATATCGAAGGTCCGCTGCGGGGGCAGCAGGCGGGCGGGGGTGGACACCTTCGTGACCGCAGTGCCCTTTTCCCGTCCCTCCCGACTCTCCCGGCTCATGAAACCGACCACGGCTTCGAGGGAGACGCGCATCTCGAAGCCCGCGGCGCGGGCGCGCTCACGGCACGCTTCCACCTGCGGATTTTCGGCAACGGCAGCGGCGATCGCGTCGGCCAGCTCACGAGCCAACCGGTTGACGTCATCCATATGCGTCTCTCCTTGCCGCCGCCGGATGGTCCGGGGGCGTTCGTCAACACGCACCAGTCGAGCCGGAGAAGCGGCCGTGACCGGGCGCCATCGCGCATGCGTTGTCGAAGTGCGATAAACCTTAGACAGCCATCATCTTACGTAGCCGTCTGATCTGTGTCAAGAAAACGGCAGACCCCTCCGTGGGTGGGCGCGCGACTTCCGCTAGAATGCGCTCACCCATGCGCCCACCCAATGTATCGGCAGACTGGGCCCATCCTTATACGCCCGCCCCGAATGGCCTCGCCGACGCACCGCACCAGGGCGTCGGAGTAATCGGCGAGTACTTGCGATCGGCCGTCTGATGAAAGCGGCCGATCCGATCCTGCGCGTCGAGCAGCTCACCGCCGGGTTCGACGCCGGCGGTCGGCTGCTGCCCGCCGTCCAGGACGTCAGCTTCACCATTTCGCAGGGTGAGACGCTCGGCCTCGTGGGCGAATCGAGCTGCGGCAAGACCGTCACTGCGTTGTCGATTGTGCGGCTGCTCCAGCCGCCCGGCCGGATTGCCTCGGGCCGCGTCGTGTTCCAAGGCCGCGATCTTGTGTCGCTCGACGACGCGGGGATTCGATCGGTCCGTGGTGCTGGGATCGGGTTCGTTTTCCAGGAGCCGGGAGCGGCCCTCAGCCCCGTCTACACGATTGGCGACCAGATCGCCGAGGCCATGGTCGTGCACGGCCAGGCGGGCTGGAGCGAGGCGCGGCGCCGCGCGGTAGACCTGCTCGACGCGGTGCGCGTGCCCGACGCCGCAGCCCGCGCGCGCGACTATCCCCACCAGCTCTCGGGAGGCCTGCGCCAGCGCGTGATGATTGCCGTGGCGCTCGCATGCGGGCCGCCGCTGGTGATCGCCGACGAACCAACGACGGCGCTGGACGTCACGGTCCAGGCGGAGATTCTCGAACTGCTCCGCGACCTGCGCGATCGGCGCGGCCTGGCGCTCCTGCTCATCACGCATGATTTCGGCGTCGTCGCGCAGGAGGCCGACACCGTGGCGGTCATGTACGCGGGACGTATCGTGGAGCACGGGCGAACGTTGGACGTCCTGCGGGCGCCCCGACATCCGTACACGCAGGGGCTGCTCGCGTCCATCCCTCGAGGCGTCCTGGGGAGCGGCCGGCGCCTGCGCGCGATTGACGGCATGGTGCCCTCGCTCGGTCAGGTGTCACCCGGCTGTGCGTTCGAGCCGCGATGCCCGGTGCGCATGGAACGATGCCGCTCCCAGCTGCCCGCAGTGTCCACGGTGAGCGGACCGGGCGAGACGCCTCACGCGGTGCACTGCCATCTGTTCGAGGCGTGCGGCACGTGATGCCCGTCGTGAAGCCGCCGGCCACGCCGCTCATGGCCGTCCGCGATCTGTCGAAGGTGTTCGTGCGCCGCCACGGTGTGTTCGCGCCGTCCACGACGCTCATGGCAGTGGACGCTGTGAGCTTCGAGATTGCCGAGGGAGAGACGTTCGGGCTGGTCGGCGAATCCGGCAGCGGCAAGACCACGACGGGCCGATGCCTCCTGCGCCTGGTGGAGCCGACGCGCGGGGAGGTGGTCTTCAGGGGCGAGAACGTGCTGACCCTGTCGCGCGCGCGGCTGCGCGACATACGCCGGCACATGCAGATCGTCTTCCAGGATCCGTATGCGTCCCTCAACCCGCGGATGCGAGTGCAGCAGATCATCGAGGAGCCGCTCGACATCCATCGCGTCGGCACGAAGGCGGAGCGGCGAGACCGCGTGGCGGAACTGCTCACGCTCGTGGGCCTGGATCCCTCGCTCCACTCGCGCTACCCGCACGAGTTCAGCGGCGGCCAGCGTCAGCGCATCGGACTCGCACGCGCGATCGCGCTGGACCCGTCGTTCATCGTCGCGGACGAACCTGTGTCTGCGCTGGACGTGTCGGTGCAGGCGCAGGTGGTGAACTTGCTGATGGACCTGCAGGCGCGACTCGGCCTCACCTACCTTTTGATCGCGCACGATCTCCGTCTCGTGGAGCATGTCTGCAGCCGTGTCGCGATCATGTACCGGGGCCGGATCGTGGAGATGGGCCAAACCCCCGCGATCTTCGCGTCGCCGCGGCATCCGTACACGCAGGCCCTGCTCTCGGCCGTGCTGTCCATCGACCCGGCCGCGAGACGCTCGCGTCTCGTCCTCGATCCATCGACACTCGAATGCGACGCGACATTGCGCGAGGTAGTCGCCGGCCACTGGGCAGCGGTGTAATCCTTCCGAGCAGGGCCGTCACACGCATGGGTCAGTTGCGCGGTTCGCATCACGACCGCAGTGTCCTTGGAAGTTCGTGCCTGACCACCGACCGCGCGCGATCGGACAGACGCCTCTCGTGAGCTGGCCGGACGAGTTCATCGACACGATCCCCGTGCGCCACGAACGAGTCCGTGGCGACGGGATCCATCTGCATGTCGCCGTCGCGGGCGATGGCCCCCCCGTGATCCTGCTGCACGGGTTCCCCGAGAACTGGCGCTCGTGGAGAAAGCAGGTCGCCCCACTCGTCCGGGCGGGCTTCTCAGTGTGGATGCCGGACATGCGCGGCTACGGATGGTCCGACCGCCCTCATGCGCGTGAGGCGTATCACTTGCACCATCTCGTTGCGGACGTAGTCGCCCTCGTGCGCGCGACGGGACACCGGCACGCGCACATCGGCGGGCACGACTGGGGCGGCATCGTCGCCTGGACGTTCGCCGGACGCCATCCCGAACTGGTGGACCGCCTCGTCATCTGCAATGCGCCCCACCTCCGCCTCTACCTCCAGAAGCTCCGCAGACCACCGCAGCTGTTCCGGTCGTGGTACGTCCTGTTCTTCCAGTTGCCACGCCTCCCGGAGTTCGTATTGTCGTTCCGCGATTTCCGCGTCGTCCGCCATATGTTCGCGCGCATGCCCGCGCGTCCCGGCACCTTTACGCCGACGGAGATTGACCAGTACGTCGAGGCGCTGTCCGCGCCAGGCGCGCTGACTGCGGCGCTGGACTACTATCGGGCCAACCTTCGCGGTGGCGGTGCAGGCCTCGCGCGGTCCGCGATTATCGAAGCGGAAACGCTCGTTCTCTGGGGTGATCGCGATCCGGCGCTCACGGTGGGGCTCCCGGACGGCCTCGAGCGGGTCGCGCCCCGCGTGCAGGTGCGGCGGTTTCCCGATGTGGGCCACTGGATTCAGAACGAGGCGCCGGACGAGGTGAGCCAGGCCATGGTCGAGTTCCTGCGCTAGGCGATCTGCCGTCGGCATCGTTTCGCGTGAAAGTGGCCTGTCCTGGTCAAGTGAGTGCATGTCGGAGCGTGGCGTCGAGCGGCAAGGCGTGAGGAGCGAGCATATCGGGAATATTCGAGCGACGAGCAACGCCGCCAGTCGGGATGCCCCGTTCGACAGGCGCTGCCCGGCCGTAAAAACACCTCCCGATCTCGATTGCAGAAATTGCAAATACCTCCCGATCTCATTTGCGGGGGGCGGGGTCGAACAGGGGGGCGTGGACACGCTGGAACGGCAAGCCGGCGCCGTCGTGGCCGGTCACGACGAGCCTGAACGGTCGTGCGGGCGGCGTAATCTCGCCGGCGAATTGCTCGCCGGTGTCATCGCGCACGATTCGCAGCGGAACTGCTCCCAGATCCTGGAATCCCTGAGTCACCAGACGGGCATGCACGTCCCGGGCTTCCGGGCTGGTGCTGAACCGGAGGACCCGCGCACGGCCCGCCTCGAGCGGATCGTCCGGGATGAACCGCGGCCCCTCCACGGAGAGACCGCCCTTGGCCTGGACAGTGACGAGGAACAGGCGGGTGCCTGACAAGCGGACCCGCCACTCCCCCGGGTCGGGCCGAAGGATCGTGACAATGCGACCTGCCTCGTACTGGTGATACTCGACACCAGGGTCGGCGGCCTGCAGCACCGCTCCCGACGGGCGCACGATCTCGGCTACCTCGAGGCACTGCACGGACAGGGAGAACAACAGGCTGTCCACGCGGTCCACCGGAACGGCGAAATCGTGCAGGCCAGCCGCGAGCTGGCCCCCCGCACGAAGTACGGTCGCCCCGTGCAACATGGCCGCCGCCATCAGGGCGCCCGAGTCGCCCACCTCGGATGGGTGGAAGAGAAAGAACTGCCCACCCGATCCTTCAGCGATCCGGAAGTACGACGGGTCGGGCCGGCCGGCGCACGGCCAGCCCGGGCGCAACGCTGGCTGCTGGTTCTGCGCGCCGGCCGGCGCGGCAGCGGAGACCACTACGATCGTAAGGGCTGCCGCGACCCCGGGCCACATGGCGGGATCAGGCAGTGACGCCGAGCGGACGGATCTCCACTGCGCCCTCCGTCATGCCGGGCATCTTCTCGGCCCATGCGATCGCCTGATCCACGTTGTCCACCTCGATCAAGTAGTAGCCGCCGAGCTGTTCCTTCGTCTCCGCGAAGGGGCCGTCCAGCGTGGCCGGGCGGCCGCCCGCGAACCGTACGGTCGTCGCGGTCGTAGTCGGCTGCAGTTCCGCGCCACCGCGGATTACACCCGCTTTCTGCATCTCTTCGCCATACGCCCGGTGCGCGGCATAGATACGCTCCATCTGCTCTGTCGGCATCGTTTCCCACATGCGCTCGGCTCCGTACATCAACAGCAGGTATTTCACGTGCCCTCCTTCGCCCCGCATGGTCGGGGACGGTTGATCCATGGACGAGCGAAGGGCATGGAAATCGACAGCCCTCGAGAGATATTCAGGTCTACCCCTTCGTCGCGGCAGCAACGAATCGATCCATGGCCGCAAGGCTCTGCCGCATGCCTTCGAGCCGCTTCGGCATATTGTCGAAGTCGCCCTCGTATTCCAGCACGAGCAAGCCGTCGAAGCCCATGTCCGCCAGCGCCGCGAATACGCCCGCCATGTCGATCGTCCCCTTTCCCACGACCATGTTCGCTCCCGCCGCATCTACGTCTTTCACGTGAACGGCGACCGCCCGCCGGCCGATCGCGCGAATGGCCTTCACGGGATCAACACGGGAACGGGCGAAGTGTCCGATGTCCACGCAGGCCGAGATGCTCGCGTGCGCACCCAGCGCTGACGTGATGTCTTCGAGCGTCTCGTAGCGCGCCTTCGGGCCGTGATTGTGCAGCGCGATCTGAATCCCGTACTCGCGGACGAGCCGATCGAGCAGCGGGAGCGCCGCCCGGCGGGGGCCGCCGTTGATATAGGAGAAGCCCATCGCCTTCGCGTACTCGAAAATCGGCCGCGCCACAGCCTCGCTGTCCGTGAACGCGTCGTGGATGTACACGCCGCTGGGCGTGATGCCGGCAGCGTCCAGAGCCGCCTTGGCTCGGGAAAGATCACCAGGTGGCGCCGCGTACGGCAGGTGCCCGTCGTGCAGCTCGAGATAGCGCAACCCGAGAGACTTCGTGTGGGCCAGCGTGGCAGTCAGATCGACGTCGTGGAAGCAGTACGTCTCCACGCCGATGCGGTACGGCGCGGCGGCCGCGGGTGCAGCGCGTGCAGCCATCGAGGCAGCGGTTGCGGTGATTGCAGTGAGGAACGAACGTCGCGTGAGGAACGGAGCCATGGGGCGAATTCTACGAGGGTAAGCTATGAAGCATGGCACCGTCCGTCAGGAACGTGAACGTGATGAGCACCTGGTGTGGCGGGCAGGCAGCGCTTCTATCCGGATGTCGCGCGACGTCGCATCGTCGTTCCGGGACGAATTGCGAGCGCCGCCGCCGACGATCGAACGAAGGCCGCCCGTGACGCGCGTACCTCGCGCCGCGTGGGTGGCGTGGAGTGCGGTATGCGTTATCTGGGGAACGACGTACCTCGGGATACGCGTATCGCTCGAGACGGTTCCACCGGCTCTGATGTCCGGTATCCGCTGGACGATTGCAGGGGTCCTCGTGGCTGCCGTCCTTCTCGCCCGCGGCGAGGCGCTGCCCGGCCCCCGTGCCTGGCCGGGTCTCGCGCTGCTGAGCGTCCTGATGATCGGCGTCGGCAACGGCCTGGTGGTCTGGGCCGAGCAGTACGTGCCCAGCGGGCTGACTGCGGTCGTCCTCGCCACGTCTCCCTTCTGGATGGTCGCGGTCGAGGCAACACTGCGCGGAGGCGAGAGCCTGACCGGCGGAACCCTTGGCGGGTTGCTCGTTGGCTTCGGCGGCATCCTGCTGCTCGTCTGGCCCGACCTGCACGCCGGTGGAGCCGGTTCAGCACGGTTCGGAATGGGGCTGATCGCACTCCAGCTCGCCTGTGCGGGGTGGGCCCTGGGATCCGCCTGGTCGAAGCGGCACGGAACCGATGACAATGTGTTTGGCGCGACGGCAGTCCAGATGCTCTTCGGCGGCGTGCTGATGCTCGCGCTCGGCACTGCCCTCGGCGAGTGGCGTACGCTCTCGTTTTCCACACGAACGACCGTCGCGCTCGTCTACCTGACCGGGGTGGGCTCGATCGGCGGTTACGTGGCCTACATCTACACGCTGCGGCACCTGCCGGTGTCCACCGTGTCGCTCTACGCCTATATCAACCCGGTCATCGCGGTGATACTCGGTGCGCTCGTGCTGGGTGAGCCGTTTGGCTTTCGCATCGTGCTCGCTTCCACTCTCGTCCTGGCGGGACTCGCGATGGTGCGGGTTTCGTCAGCGCGGCGTGAACGGGCCGCGGCAGTAGGACCGGCGGTGCCTGTCCGCTCGGCCCCAGACTAGAGGACCAATGACCACACCGCTGCCACGGATCAAGGACTTGCCGCCAGACGTTTCGGGTATCGGGTTCTTCTTCTGCTCAGGGAAGGAGGTGCGCGAGGGGAAGGGGGGCGAGTTCGTGGCGGTGACGCTGCAGGACTCCACGGGCCAGCTCCTCGGCCGCGTCTTCGACAATGTCGACGAGCTGCAGCACGAGTTCGATGCCGGCGAGTTCGTAAGGGTGCAGGGGCGTAGCCAGATCCATAAGGGGCGGCTGCAGCTCGTGATTGAGACGATCCGGCGCGTGCTGGCCGGCGACACGGACTCGGGGTTCCGCGAGGAAGACTGCGTGCGTTGCGCGCCGCGGCCAGTCGAGCAGATGTGGGAGGAGCTGAAGGCGCTCCTGGCGAGCGTATCCGACCCGTTCGTGCGGACGCTGCTCGACCGGATGCTGCACGCACGTGAAGAGAGGCTTCGTGTGTGGCCTGCCGCAGTGACGGTGCACCACGCCTACCGTGGCGGATTCCTGGAGCACGTCCTCAAGGTTGCCGACACGGTGCGTTTCCTCGCGGCGGCGTACGGCGCGAATGTGGACCTTGTCCTGGCTGGCGCACTCCTTCACGACATCGGCAAGCTCGACGAGCTCGAGCACGAACCGGCGACCCGGTATTCCCGCGATGGGAACCTGATCGGACACATCACGCTCGGCGTCATGGCGGTTCACGAGGCGTGCGCCGGAATTCCGGGCTTCCCCTCCGATGTGCGCTCGCACATCGAACACCTGATCGTGTCGCACCACGGCAGCCAGGAGTACGGCTCACCCGTCGAGCCGATGACGCTCGAGGCGTTCATCCTATCGGCCGCCGATGAGCTCGACGCGAGGATCCACCAAGTGCGCCACGCCGCCGCAACCGATCCGGGTGACGGCGAGTTCACCGGGTTCCAGCCGCGGCTTGGACGCATGATCTGGAAGGGTGCGCGCACCGGCACCGGCGCCCAACCGGTTGACTAGCGGGCAGCGGCAGCGAGACGGGACGGCGCGGGAGCCCGCACGAGTGCGCGGGTCCCGCGCGGCTACGCGCGTCAGACTACCCGTCGTCCGCTGAGCAGTCGCACGAGGAACAGCACCACGGCGATGACCAGCAGCACCCAGATGAAGTTCCCAAGCGTGTAGCCGCTCACCATTCCAAGCAGCCACAGCACGATCAGGATGATCGCAATCGTCTCAAGCATCGCAGCGCTCCTTCACCAATGCATCGCCGACGCGATGCCCGCGGTTCATGTGTCGGCGCCCGTCGCGCCAGTGTCCGACCGCCCAGGCTGCAACAGGGGTGCCACGCCGGGCTCACACGCGACTCTGCGGACGAGCTGGATGTGCTCAACCCTTTTCTGCCTAGCGGTTAGCCTCGGGCCCGCCGAAGCGGCGCGAGCACAGGGCGGCCCCGTTCCGGACGACACGGTGTCTCGGCAAGAGCAGCGCGGTGCCGCGATTGTGACGTTCCTGGGCGGAGCCGTGGCCGGCCTTGCCGCACATGAAGGCGGACATCTTCTCTTCGACGCCGCGTTCGACGCCGGCCCCGGGCTGAAGGGTGTGTCGTTCGGCCCCCTCCCGTTCTTCGCGATCACCCACCGGCGAGTGCACCCGCGCCAGGAGTTCACGATTGCGTCCGCCGGGTTCTGGGTGCAGCACGGGACCAGTGAGATCCTGCTCACGTGCCGGCCGAACCTCCGCGCCGAGCGCGCGCCGTTCGCCAAGGGTCTGCTCGCATGGAACGTGCTGGCATCGGCGGCGTACAGCGGTGCCGCCTTCGCGCACGCCGGCCCTCCGGAGCGCGACACGCGCGGCATGGCTGCCGCTCTGGGCGTGAACGAAGCGTGGGTCGGCGGGCTGCTCCTCGCCCCGGCGGTGCTCGACACGGTGCGCTACGTTCGACCGAAGGCGGCGTGGGCGCGCTGGACGTCGCGCGCCGCGAAGACGGGACTCGTACTTCTGGCAATCGCGGTCAACGAGTGATGACTCGTGGATTCGTTCTGCGGCGCGCTTATGGTATTGCCCCTGGAGATCGATCCTGCGGCTGGGCGCCTCTCGGCCCCAGGGCGAAGGTCATGATCCCCTCGACGACGACGTGACCGTCGACTCGGGCGACGCCCTTCAGGCGTCCCATGCGGCTGCGGAGCCGGAGCACCGTCGCCTCGATCTCCACGACGTCGCCCGGGTGAACAGCCTGCCGGTACCGCACACGCTCGATGCCCGCAAAAAACGGCAGCCGTTGCCGGTTCTCCGGCTTCGCGAGAATCATGATGGCCCCCACCTGCGCGATGGCTTCGGTCAGGATGGTCGGCGGGAGCACCGGCCGCTCGCCGGGTGGGTAGGCGAGGTACCGGTCGTTCAGCGAGACGTTCTTCACGCCGACGATCCGCCGGTCGGGCTCGAACTCCGTTATGCGGTCCACCAGCAGGAACGGGTAGCGGTGGGGCAGAATGCGCTCGATGGCCGAGTAGTCGAGCGGCAGCGTCAGCACGTCCATGTCAGTCACTCGTGTATCACTCCTCCGGCGCGCCGCAGCACCCGCCATGACCGCCCGCGTGCTCAATAACCCAAAGCGGCGCCGTCTTCGCGCGGGTCCGACGCGCCGAGGCGCAGACTGGTCGCAGGGTCGACCGGCAGCCGCCCGTACTTGCGGTTCGCGAGCGCGAGGCCCGCAACGGTGCCCGGCACGCCAGCCGCGAGCGGGCCGACGAGGCCGCGTTCGCCGACGGGATTTCCTGCCCCGTCGAGGAACATGTCGCGGTGGGCGGCCGCCGGAGCCGTCTCGCGAAAATCGATGGTCGTCTCACGGTCATCGGCCAGCCGGATCACCATGAACCCCCTGCCGCCGATATTGCCCGCGGAGGGGTAGGTGACGGCGAGCGCAAACCCTACGGCCACGGCGGCGTCCACCGCGTTCCCGCCCGCTCTCAGGATGTCCACCCCGGCTCTGGAGGCGTGGGTGTCGGCAGAGGCGACCATCCCCTGCCGTGCCCGCACCGGCTCACGTGAGGCGCTCTGGAGAGTGGCGAAAGCCGCGAGGACCACCGACACGCACACGACACCCGCACCCACACGGGGCGCGTGCGAAAGCAGGTATGGGAGAGCGGCTCGTCTGGGCATTCGAAGGGTTTCGGGGAGTTGACGCCGAGCGACGGAGTCGCAGGTCCGCGGGCGGCGCTGCCGGTCCGCCGCGGGAAATATCAGTATAATCCCGCGTTCGGCCCGGCACCGCTCCGCCAGGTGCCCGAGGGCCGACCGTTGCCCCCCAGAGCGACAGTGTCCGAGCCACCCCTCACACACATCCCACCAGCCGATGGCGTAGCGCCCGCCAGCGACTCGGCGCTGCTCCTCACGCTGTTCGAGCTCGGGCGCGAGGTGACCTCGGTGCTCGACCTCGACGAGCTGCTCGAGAAAATCCCCCAGCTGATAGCAAGGCTGACCGAATTCAGTGCCTTCGCTGTATACCTGCTGGACGAGAAACGCGGCGACCTGCGGATCGCCTACTCCGTGGGATATCCCGAGGAGGCGCGCCGCTCGCTGCGCATGAAGCTCGGTGAAGGGATCGTCGGGACGGCCGCTGAGCGCGGAGAGGCCATGCGCGTCGGCGACGTGATGGGTGACGCGCGCTACGTGGCTGCCGTACCGGGCACACGCTCAGAGCTCGTCGTGCCGCTCCGGCGGAAGAAGCGCGTCATCGGCGCGCTCAATCTCCTCAGCTCCAAGCCGGGCCAGTTCACCGACCGCGACGAGGCAATCCTCCGCCAGTTCGGCGCGCACGTGGCCGTGGCGCTCGAGAACGCGCGGCTGTTCGACCGCGAGCGGCAGTACTCCGCCACCCTGGAGACCCTCGCCGAGATCGGCCAGGAGGTCGCCTCGATTCTGGAGCTCGACGAGCTGCTCGAACGCATCGCCGTCCTCGCGCGCCGGTTGATTGACTACCGGACGTTCGGGATCCTGCTGCTGAACGACGCGGCCGGCGAGCTGGAGATGAAGCTCGCGATCCGCTACGGCGATAAGCTGACGCTGCCGACGGTGAAGCTTGGCGCCGGCATTGTCGGATATGCGGCGCTGCACAAGGAAGCGGTGCTGGTGCCCGACGTTTCCATCGAACCACGCTACATCCCGGTGGTGGAGGACTGCCGGTCGGAGCTCGCCATCCCCATGCTGCTGAAGGATCGCTGCATCGGCGTCTTCGACCTGGAAAGCCCCGAGCTCGACGCCTTCACGAAAGAGCACGTCGAGATCTTGACGCTGCTCGCCAGCCAGGCGGCGGGCGCGATCGAAAACGCCCGGCTGTATGAAGAGGTGCGGTCGAACGAGCTGCGCATCGAGCGCGAGCTGACGTTCGCGCAGCGCGTACAGGCGGCATTGCTGCCCACGTCGATCCCCAAGCGTCTGCGGGGCATGGACGTGGCCGCGCGCTTCGCCCCGGCGCGGGAGCTCGGGGGCGATCTGCACGACTTCCTGTCGCCTGAGGCCCACAGCCTGGTTGTCGCGGTGGGCGACGTGTCGGGCAAAGGTGTCCCGGCCGCGCTGTACAGCGCGTTTGCCGGAGAGCTCGTGCGGTCGCGGACGTTTCGCCGGCGCTACACGCCCGAGCGGACCACGCCGGCCGGCGTGCTGGCGTCGATGAACACGATCCTCCACGAACGCGGGCTCGAGGAGTACTACTGCACGCTGACCTACGCGTCGTTCGATCTGAAACGGCGCACCGTCACAGTGGCCAACGCCGCGCTCCCCTACCCGATTCGCTGTTCGGCCGACGGGTGCGAGCAGATCCACCTGCCCGGCATCCCGCTCGGCTCGTTCGCCGGGGCCGCGTACGAAGAGCGGACCTTTGAGTTCTCGGCTGGCGACACCTACGTGTTCTGTACCGACGGTGTGTCGGAAGCGTTCTCGCGCTCGGGGGAGGAGTTCGGGACCGATCGGCTGATGGAAGTGGTGAAGGCGCGGCGCCACGGCACGGCAGCCGAGATCGTGGACGCCATCTTCGACGCCGTCCAGACCTTCCGCGGCGAGCGCACGCAGAGCGACGACATGACGGCCGTCGCCGTGAGGATCACCGCGTGAGATTGAGATCGGGAGGTATTTGTCTAGTGTGCGTCGTTCGCAGTGCGCGAGACTGCACACTGTGACAAATACCTCCCGATCTCAATCTCAGTCGCGTGTCAGAACCTTCAGGTTCTCTTCGCGCAGGTGCAGGCCGACGGAGCGGCCGCCGAAGGTCCCGAACTCGGTCACCTTGCCCTTCACGCGCACCTTCGCCCCCCGTGAAGGCACGCGCCTGTTGTCGGACACGACCGTGATCTCGCCCGACGAATCCCCGACCTTGTACACCTTGAAGGGCACGAGCGGCACGCCCCACGAGCTCGTGACCAGGCCTTCGACGCTCACGCTCCGGTTGTAGTAGCGGCCCGGGTTGTACTGGACATCGGCAATCGAGGGCGAGCGGAGAGCGCACGCCGCGGTCGCGAGAACGGCGAGCGTGACGACGACGAGAGACAATCGCAGCTGCCGCATCTGTCGCTCCCTGCGCCATGCCGGGGCGCGAAAAAATTGGCCGCGCACGGATCGCGAGAGCGAACGAACGACGGAACGGAATGCGTGCGGTGCCAGCGCCTGCCCGAGAATCGCATTCCGGTGATCCGACGCGGCCGCACGGCACTACTTCAATGACCGTGCCGGACCCCTCGGCTGCGAATTCCGTGTGGTTTGCAGCGTCCCTGCGTGACGGTGTCACACCGCGGCGACAGCCAGTGCCCTCAGGGGAGATCAGCACGCGTCCTTCCGCGTATCGTTCCGCCTGCGCGCATGCCCCGGTGCGGGTTCGCGGCCATTCTCAGTACGCGGCCAGGTAGCGGTCGATCTCCCAGGGAGACACGTGTTTGATGTAGTCGAACCATTCCTCGCGCTTTGCCTCGAGGAAGTGCTGGAGGATGTGCTCGCCGAGCGTTTCGCGGATCAGGTCGTCCTTCTCGAGCTCGTCGAGGGCCTCGCTCAGGTTCCCGGGCAACTCGTCGATGCGCAGGTGCCGCCGCTCGCGGTGGCTCATCTTGTAGATGTTCTTGTTCACCGGCGGCCCCGGATCGAGCTCGCGTTCGATGCCGTCGAGCCCCGATCGCAGCATCACGGCAAGGGCGAGATACGGGTTGCAGGAGGGGTCCGGCATGCGCAGCTCGATGCGGGTGGCTTCCCCGCGTGACGCCGGCACGCGCACCAGCGGGCTGCGATTGCGCTCCGACCACGCGATGTTCGTAGGCGCCTCGTAGCCGGGCACGAGCCGCTTGTACGAGTTGACAAGCGGGTTGGTGACTGCGCAGAAGCCCTTCGCGTGACGCAGCAGGCCCGCAATGAATTGCAGGCACGTCGGGCTGAGCTGCCAGGGGCCCTCCCCGTCGTAGAAGCGGTTCACCCCGTCGCTGAGCAGCGACATGTGGGTGTGCATCCCCGATCCGTTGATACCGAATACCGGCTTCGGCATGAACGTCGCGTGCAACCCGTTTGTCATCGCCACGTGCTTCACGACGAACCGGAACGTCGTGATGTTGTCGGCGGTCGTCAGCACTGCGTCGTAATGAAAGTCGATTTCGTGCTGGCCGGCGGCGACCTCGTGATGCGCGGCCTCGACGTGGAAACCCATCGCTTCGAGCGCCAGCACGATCTCGCGCCGCACGTCCTCACCCTGGTCCACCGGCGTCAGATCGAAGTAGCCCCCGGCATCGTGCGTCTCGGTCGTCGCGACCCCGGCCCGCCGCTGGAACAGGAAGAACTCGCACTCGGGGCCGGCGTTCATCGTGAACCCCTGCGCGGCGGCGAGCGCGATGACCCGCTTGAGCGTGCTGCGGGGGCAGCCCTCGAACGGGACACCCTCGGGCGTGTAGATGTCGCAGATCATCCGCGCCACCTTCTCACCGGACGGATTGTCCCAGGGATAAATCATGAACGTGTCGGGATCGGGGTGCAGGAACATGTCCGATTCCTCGATCCGCACGAAGCCCTCGATCGACGAGCCGTCGAACATGATCAGGCCGTTCAGCGCGTCCTTGAACTGGCGGTTCGGAATCTCGACGTTCTTGATCGTCCCCAGGATGTCCGTGAACTGCAGCCGCATGAACTTGACTTGCTCGCGCTCGGTCCGCTCGAGGATGCGGGCGTTCTTTTCCGCGAGGTTCGCTGCCGCTGGGGTTGCTGTCATACCGCTCCTTCTATCCCGCCAGCCGTCGCGGATTCGCTGCGAATGCCGTGGCAGCCCGCCGTGAGAGTCAGGGCGGCATTCGGCCGCCGAGGAGTGTCCGTCGCTCGATGAGAGTCCCCAGGTGCGCGCGCCGGACCGTTGCGGCCGTGCACGTCAGGACGCCTGAGCCGCCCGATCATCGGGTTGTTTCTGCAAAGTGTAGCGCAGTGCGTGCTGCCGGGCACTGGTGAACGCGGCGGCACCCCGCAGCCTGCGAGACAGAAGACTAGCCGGTGCGCCGACATCCCGAGCCGCCCAGGCCGGCCGGCTGCACCAGACCGTAGGACGTGCAGCCGCGTCTGATGGGCAGAGAACGACACGCGCGGCAGGCATGCCGGTCGCCTCAACGAGCCGCGCGGTGCGGGCGATCACGGTCTTTGAAGGAGATGCGTATGCATGCGTGGACACTCGTCGCCGCAGGGCTCATTGCCGCGTCGGTCGGCACGACCGCGGCGGTGCTGCCGGACGGCCAGCCTCCGGCTGGACAGCAGGAAGAACAGAAGAAGCAGCAAGAACAGCAGAAGAAGAAACCAGCTGCAGGCGATCATGCGGACGAAGACGACATCGTCCGGGGCGTGCAGCGGCACATCCACGTGCAGGGCGGGCGCGACGTGCAGATCGGCGTCACCATCGCTGACCTCGAAGGCGACGAGGCGCAGAAGATGAGCGGCGCGGTCGTGTCGGATGTCCGGGAGGACAGCCCTGCCGCGAAGGCCGGCCTCGTCGCCGGTGACATCGTGATCGAGTTCGATGGGGAGAAGGTACGGAGCGCCCGGCACCTCTCGCGGATCGTCGGCGAGACTCCGGCAGGCCGGTCCGTGAAGATCGTCGTTCAACGCGAGGGCCGCCGGGTGGACCTCCTGGTCACCCCGGAAGCGGGCATGGCGCGCGGCGACCACGAGTTCCGCTTTCGGCGGATGCCGAATCCCGAGTTCGAGTTCAACGTGCCGAGCTTCGAGTTTGACGGGCCCACGATGCGCGGGTTTCCGGAAGAGCACGGGCTTCGCGACGGGACCCCTGGAGTGATGGTGATCCCGGGCCGGGGACGGTTGGGTATCGGCATTCAGGACCTCACGCCGCAGCTCGGGGAGTTCTTCGGGACCGACACGGGCGTCCTGGTGACCAGCGTCGAGGCGGACTCGCCCGCCGCGAAGGCTGGTCTGAAAGCGGGAGACGTCATCACCGCGCTCGGCGATACGCCGGTCACCTCGCCCTCGGATCTCATGCGCGCCGTGCGCCAGGCCGACGAGGGCTCGGAACTGTCAATCACCTACGTGCGCGACAAGAAACGTGCGACGGCGACCGCGAAACTGGAGCGTCGTGAGCGGAAGACGAGTGGGGAGCCGATCTGACGCGGCAATGCACGATGCACAATGCACACAGAGCCCAGGCCAGGAGCCAGGAGCCTGGTGTTAACTACTCCGCGTCCTGCCCTACCGGCACCGCCGTGACGAACGTGGCGAGTTGCGCGGCAAGGATCGCGGCAATCGCCTGGGTTGCTTCGTCGCGTTCCGCGCCGTGGCGCATCTCGGCGGCGAGCACGCCGACGCAGCCATTACCCGTGATGATCGGCGCCACGATCGCGCCCGGGAGCGAGTCGTGCGCCGGGACCGTTCGCAGCTCGCTCTGACGATACGCCGCGGCGGCGGCGTTGTCGGCATCTCGGCCGATGCTACCCATGCGCGCGAGCACGTTCGGCGGATAGCCCTCGGCCAGGATGGGAAACAGCGACGTGCCAGCGCGATCGGCCACCCACACGATCAGGCCGGACGCATGGATGACGCGGGCCGCGCGTTCGAGCAGCCGCGGGAGCTCCGCCGGATCGCCCACCCGTGCGAGGTCGGCGCACAGGCCGGCAGTGGCGGCCAGATCGACTGGGGCCGCTGTCGTCGGCGTCGCAGCCCCTGCTGTCGCCATGGGAATCACCGAGGCGGTGCGCCCGGGCTGTCCTGTCGGGGCCGTTGCCGTCCCCGACTCTGCACGTAGGGGTGCGTTGCCGGCGGGTGACCCGTCGTTCATCAGCGCGCGCAGCGCCTCGCGGGTATCCTCAGGAGCCGGCGACCGGCCGCGCGCGACGAGCAACAAGGCGCACAAGAGGCCGAGCGCGGCGGCGCCGCCGAGGACGTAGACCTGCTGCTGCCGCAACTCCTCGACGCGCGAGTCGGCCAGCGCGCGCTGCTCGGTACGCGCCAGGTCCGTGTACCGCGCGATCTCCCCGGTCATGCCGCTCATCTCGGTGAAGATCAGGTCGGACGCCATGAGGCGCTGCTCCTGACCGATGTACGTCCGTGCCCGGGCATCCAGACGTGAGTGCTGGCCGACCAGTTCCGCCGCACGTGCGGCAGCCGTCCGGGCGCCCTCGGCGGTGGCCGCCGCGACCAGGCCGCCGAGGGTGCGTTCGAGTGTTGCACGCGTGTCGACCAGCTTCCCCATCCAGTAGTCGGCCCCCTGGCCGGCGGCCACGTACGATTGCTGCGCGGTACGAAGGCGTTCGACCAGCAGGGCCGCCTCGTGAGCCTGGCTTTCGAACACGCGTTCGGCACTGCGCTCGGCCACGACCCTGTCCTCGAGCGCGACGAGCAGGTGCGCGCCCGCGGCTGCTGAGGCTACGGCCAGCAGGAACACGGTCACACGGACGGCGTGATGGCTCATGGATGCCTCAGCTCGGGCTCCGCGACGCGGCTGTCGAACCCGGCCGCCCCGAGCGCTGCAGCGCGTAGACGACGCCTCCCGGAAGGCTCGCCGTGAACGTCACGGCAAGGTACAGCAGCGCCAGCGACACCGACACCTCGATGGGGGCGCCCAGCCGGCCAAAGAAGAAGATGTAGAGGGCTTCGCGGACGCCGAGGCCGTTGACGCTGACGGGGATCATGCTCGCGAGGGAGATGAGCGGCACGAACACCGCGATGGAGGCGAACGGGAACTGCAGATGAAGCGCGCGCGTGTTGAAGAATACCACGGCAATAACGACGGCCTGGAACACGAATGACAGCAGCACGGTGACGGCGATGACCCCCGGGCGCGCCCGGTAGGCGGACACGGCGTCGTACAGCGGCGCGGTGCGGTGGCGCATGCGCGACAGCGGTGTCGCGGCGATGACCCGGTCCGCGAGCCCGTACACTCCACGCGTGACCAGCGCCGCGTTCGCGGCGATGAACCCGCAGAACAGCACCACCGTGAGGGTCGACAGCGTCACGCCCATGATGTCGACGGCCGGCGCCCGCCAGCTCGCGACGAGCGCAATCGACAGCAGCGCAAACAGCCCGAGATTCCGTTCCATGAACACGGAGGTCGTGGCGCGCACCGGCGCGCCCGTCTCGCGCGCCAGGAGCACGGCCTTCACGGCATCGCCGCCCACCATGGTCGGCAGGAACAGATTGAAGAACATGCCGATGAAGTAGAACGCGAGCAGCCGCGTGTAGCGCACCGCACCCAGGCCGACCGGCGCGAGCAGCAGACGCCACTTCCACGTGGAGAGCGCCTGCCCGGCGGCATACAGGAGGACACCGGCCGCCACGTACTCCAGGCGCACGGCGGTCAGCCTGGAGAGCATCGCCCGCACGTCGGTCCAGTAGAAGACCAGCGCATAGAGCAGCAGCGTGACGATCGGCTTGAGCCACCGCCCGGCGCCGCGGGGCTGTGCGGGCACCTGCCACTCCGCGCCGGGTTCGGGCGCCGAACTCCCGGGCGGCGGAGCCGGGGCAGTTGCCATCCGGGGCACTATAGCCGCAATCCTTCAGGCCGAACGAAGCGGTCTAGCGAGCGGTGGAGGGTTGACGGTGAGCGGTCAACCATTTCGGCAGCTTAGAACGTGGGCAGGTACGGTTGCAGCACGCGCGCGATGGCGGTGAAGCGGTCGGTGAAGATCAACACGCCAATCGTGACGAGCAGGCCGCCCGAGACGAGCTCGATAGCGTGGTAGTACCGCCGGATCTTCGCGAAAGCGGTGAAGAAGGAGTTGATGGCGAGCCCGGTGATCAGAAACGGAATGCCCAGTCCGGCCGAGTAGACGGCCAGGAGTTGCACACCCTGGCCAATCGTCTCCTGTGCCGCGGCGACTGCGAGGATCCCCGCGAGGATCGGCCCGATGCACGGTGTCCAGCCGAAGGCGAACGCGATGCCGACCAGGATGGCGCCGATCGGACCCGCCGGCTTGCGGGCCACCTGCACGCGCTTCTCGCTGTACAACCACCCGATTCGCAGCACGCCCATCGTATGCAGGCCGAAGATGATGATCACGACCCCGGCAATCTTCCCGAGGATGCGGAGCCGTTCCATCACGAACTGCCCGAGCGCGCTGGCGGTGGCGCCAAGCGTCACGAACACGATCGAGAACCCGACGATGAAGCAGAGCGAGGTGAGAATCACGCGCCGCCGCGTCGCAGGGGGCGCCGCAACCGCCACGGCCGCGCCCGGGGCGGCCGTGCCCTGCAGGTCGTCGAGCGTCACCCCGGAGATGAACGACAGGTACCCGGGAATGAGCGGCAGCACGCAGGGTGAGATGAACGACAGCACGCCGGCGGCGAACGCGGCGAGAATGGATACGTTCTCAACCATTGCTGCTGGGGCCTACTCGCCCGGCCGCCGCTCGAGCTCCTCGACGGGCCGGAGCGGGATGACGTTCGGCCTCGATCCGGGCAGCGGCATCCACTCGAACTTGACCGGCGGCACGTCCTGGAACATGAAATCCCACTTCCAGCGCTCTGAGGGGTTCGACGCCTGCAGCCAGTTGCGGGCGCTGACCGGGCGTGAGAACTGGATGTCTGCGATGCCTGCATACGCCGGGTTGCCGGCGAGCGCTTCCGCAAGCGCAAGACGCAGTTCCGCGACGGTCGTGAACGGCACCGTCTGTCCGGTCGCTTTCGCCACCGCCAGGAATATGTCGCGGTCGTCGCGCGCATCCCCCGGTGGATCGAACACCTTCGCGGCGCCTTGGACGCGGCCCTGGTCGTTCGTGTAGGTCGATTCTTTCTCGACCCACGCGGCGCCGGGCAGCACGATGTCGGCCGCCCGCCCGATCTCGGTCAGCAGCACGCCCTGATACACGAGCAGCTTGAGCTTGCCCGATCGGCGCGCCGCCGCAATCCAGGAGACATCCCCCAGCGATCCGGCGGGGCCCGCATCGAATACGTACAACGCCGGGACGCGGCCGGCTTCGACTTCGGCGCGAAGCGCCGAAATATCGGGCGCCCCCGTGTTGCCGGCACCGGTCGGCAGGCCGAGATCGTGCGCGCCGTTCACGTTTGGCGCGTCCACGGGCGGCACCCGGAACTTCGTGCCCGGTGGCTGCTGCTTCTCGCTGTACGGCCACGTGAGCGCAATCGCGCTGGCCAGACGCTGCATCACGAACAATTCCTCGTTCGACGCGTGCGCCGAGGCCAGGAAAATGAAGCCGTTCGACGCGTGCGCGGCGGCCGCGGTGCCAAGTGCGGAGAGCGCCGCATCCCACGTCGATGGCGCTTGCGTGCCGTCGGCGGCGCGAACGAGCGGCTTGCGCAGCCGGTCTTCGCTTTCAATCCAGTGGTACTGGAACCGTCCGATGTCGCACATCCAGTACCCGTTGACGTCGTGGTTGAGGCGCGGTGTCATGCGCACGAGCCGCGCGCCCTTCGCCCACTCCGGCTTCGCCTTGATCCAGGCTGTCGTGTTGCAGCCCTTCGAGCAGAGCGTGCAGATGGTGTCGACCGCGTCGGGGTTGTCCCACGGGCGTGACTTGAACCGGTAATCGCGCGTCGTGATTGCACCAACGGGGCACACGTCCATCAGGTTTCCGGAGAGGAGCGAATGGATCCCTTCCTCCTGGAACGTGGCGATCTCGCTGCCGCCGCCGCGATCGACGATGCTGATCTGCGCGTCGGTGTCGATCTCCTTCATGAACCGCACGCAGCGGGTGCACAGGATGCACCGGTTGCGGTTCAGCATCAGCGTGGGGCCGAAATCCACGTCCGCCTTGACGCCCTCGCCGTCGAACACCCGGCGCGGAAACTCCATCCGGCTCGCGTCTGGCCCGAAGCTGTACCAGAAATCCTGTAGCGGGCACTCCCCGCCCTTGTCGCACACGGGGCAGTCGAGCGGGTGGTTGATGAGCAGGAACTCGAACACGCCCGCGCGTGCCTCGATGACGTCCGGCGTCTGCGTCATCACGCTCATGCCGTCGGTGCAGATCGTAGAGCACGCCGTCTGCAGCTTGGGCATCTTCTCGATCTTCACGATGCAGACGCGGCACGAGCCATCGACTCCAAGCGCAGGGTGGTAACAGTAATAAGGAACGGAGAACCCGTTCTCGATGGCCGCCTGCAGCACCGTCCTGCCTTTTTCGACGGTGACCTGCTGGCCATCGATGGACAGCGTCACGGTTTCCATACGCAGCCGATCATATCAGGCTCCGCGTGGCGGGCATCCCGGCGCAGAGGTGACGGCGGCGTGAAAGACGCCCGATTCACACGGTCCTTCCCGCGCACGGGAGCTCGGACAGGGTCATTTCGCGGGCGTCGGCAGGGGAGCTCAGGCGGGCTTGACAGGTTGAACGCGGGGGCGTAGCGTCAGCGGTACGCTGGCGGTAGCTTCACCTCGCTCCCCAGAGGCCTGTCATGCAAGCCACTCGCGTCCGTCTCCACCTCGGACCCGCCGTCGAATGGGCTGTGGCGGTGGTGTTCCTGCTGTCGACCGTCGCCGTTGCTTCGCTCATCGTGCGGGAGTTGCGGACGGCTCCCAATGCCGCGCAGCCCGCCCGAACTGTGGCACCCGCCACGGCTCTGCCGGTGGCGGTGCCTGAACGCGCTGTGTCCGTGCCCAGCCTGCTGCTGGCAAACGGTCGGCAGATTCGCGTGGGTGACACACTGGCGCACGTGGACGGGATCGCGCCCTGGCAAACGGCGGCCGGACGACAGGCCGTCGATCGGGGCGCGCTCGGCGAGCGGATCACGCGGTTCTACGAGCACGAGGGAACGTCGTTCGTGGTCGTGTTCGAGCCCTTCGAGCGAGCCGGCCAGCTCAGGGTCGCCGCGATCTACCTGCCTTGACGGCAGGTGGCAGGGTCCGGGTTCCAGGGGCGCTGCCCAGCCGACGGGCAGCGGCCCCCTTGTGCGCGGAGTGGACCCGGTCGGTCCGTCGGTGACAGTGACGGAGACCCAGTCGCGGTCGCTCAACTCCCTTCCCTCAGCAGCGCCGCGCGATCGCGGTTCACCACCACGCCCCGCAGCCTGCCGGTGAACGGTACCGGTTGCTCGACCACGCGCTCCGTGACACGCACGAGGGCGTCCTGCAGCGTCCCGTCGGCGAGCTGCAGGGAGACCGTCAGCGGGACATCGAACAGCCGCCCGTGCTGCTCGACGCGCACGACCGCCACCTGGCCGGGGCCCGACGCGTCGACGCGCCAGGTCACCGTCACGACAGGCAGGTCCGACCCGTAGATCCATTCCTCGAAAAACCGCGAGAGCGGCTGGCCCGACTCGGCCTCGAAGACCTCGCGCAATTCGTCCGTGCCTGCCTTCTGGAAGCGGTAGCGGTCATAAAAGCGGCGCAGACCCCGGAAGAACGCGTCGTCACCGACCAGGCGCCGGAGCATGTGGAGCACCATGGCGCCCTTGTTGTAGACCAGCGCGCGCAGGATGCGGCCGTCGTTCTTGATGTGACCCAGCCGGTATCCGAGGTAGACCGCGCCCTGGTCGGAAGTCGACACCGCCCACCGGCTCATCGAACGGATGATTCCGTCGAACACCCCGGAGCCTCTGCGCCGCTCCGCGTAGATGGCGGCGAAGTACTGCGCGAAGCCCTCGCTCAGCCATTGCTCGTGATAGTTCTTCCACCCGACCGCCTGCCCCCACCACTGGTGGGCGAGCTCGTGGGCGAGGAAGAACTCCGGGTAGTTGTCGAAGCTCGCGGGGTCGTCGCGCCACGAGAATGGTGACGTCGGCAGCGGCTGGTTGAACGCCGCGAAGTACGCAGGGCTGTGACCGCCGGGGATGTAGCTTTCGAGCACCGCAAGCGTGAAGCCCGGATACGGCGCGTCCTGCAGGATGGCTGCGTATACGCCGGCAATGTCCTCCGTGCGCCCGAGCAGTTCGCGCGCGCGTGCGCGCTGCCGCGGGGTGGCATGCGCGCTGAGCGTCAGCTCCCCATAGCGCGCACCGGTGGCGGAGGCAGGAGGGGGTGCGTCGGGCTTCCGCAGCGCGAGCGTTCGGGTGTCGACCGGAAGCAGGCGTGAAACGACGCACGCGAGGTAGCGAACCGGCTGCGATGCCGCAAACACGAACAGCGCCCGTGGCTCCCCCGCCGCGTTCTTGATCGCCACGGGCGACCCGCCGGCCCGATCGCCGCTGCACACGGCGCCAAAGGCGGTGGGCACAGTCAGGCGGATGGTTGCCGTTGCATAGTCGCTCACAGAGGTCTGCGGGTACCAGTAGGCGCGGTTGCTGTACAGCAGGCTGCCCTCAGGCTCCACGATGGGCCGGTCGTCCTGCACGACCTGTGGCGCGATCACCTCCTGATCCAGGCTCTGTGGTTCAATCCGTCCCGCATAGCTGACGGTCAGAGTGAACACGGCACCCTGCGCGAGGACGCCGGGGAGACTCACGACGAGGCTGTCCTGGTTTCGCACGCGAAGGAAGAGCAATGGTCCGCTCTCGGTCGACACCGATCGGACCGTCACCGTGCCGGCGAGCTTCAGGTTCATCGAGAACACGCCGGTGGCTGCACGAACGCGGACGCGGAGACGCGCGCGCGCGTCCACCCACTGCCGGTCGGGGGTGATCGACGCGTCGACGTTGTAGTCGAGGATGTCGAACGGCTGGTCGTCGTCCTCGTGGAAGAACGGCCCACGGCTCTGGAGGCGGGCCTTCGACGTGTACACGGACACGTTCCGGCGGCGGGACCGGTTGAAGAGCGAGATGTCTTCGGGCTCGGTCGCGGACCGCGTGTAGGTGAGGGTGCCGAACCGCCGCGTCCGCACTTCCGCCAGGAAGTCGCCGCCCGACGGCACGAGCGACCAGAACTCGGGGCTGAGATCCGCCAGGTCCACGCTGAACGCGTTCCCTACGCTCTCCCGGAATATCGTTTCCGCAGTGCGGAGCTGCCGCGGATCGGGCGCGGCAGGCGCGAGCGCCCCTTCCGAGAAGCGCGCAGCGAATTCACCGGGATTCAACCGCACGAAGGCGGCGTCGAACGGCGAGCGCAGCGTGGCGCTGCCCGCATAGAGCTTCACCTGCCCGCGCTCCACTTCGGGGGCGGGCGTGAAGATCATCTCGCCGCGGCCGACGATGACGACCGCCGTGGCCCCCCCGGGCACGTCGGCGGCGAACACGCTGCCGTGCGGCAGCACCAGCTCGAGATCCTCCGCCGTGACGCGCAGGTTCGTGGCCCTGAACCGGCGTGTGGTGTCGAGCTGCAGGCGGTGCAGGCCGTCGATGAACCCGAGCGTCTTCAGGCTCGTGATGCGCCAGGCGGCGGGTTCTTCGCGCGCGTCCACCTGCCATGTGCCCACGCGCCCGCGGCGCCCGGTTTCGACGAACGCCTCCAGCACCAATCGCGTCCCGCCGCCGGGCAGCGCCACACGATCGCGTTCCTTGACGACGACGCGGGTGACGCCGGGCGCCAGCCATGATTCGGCGAATCGGGCAACCGCGGCTGCGTCGCGATCCGCGGCGAGCAGCAGCGCCAGCGCTTCGGCGGAGCCTTGTGCAAGCGCGGACTCCAGCTGCGCCACGAGTGCCGCGGCCTTGTCCTGCGGCGGCTGTGCGAGCGCGGGGAGCGCGGTTGCAGGCGTGCCGAGCACGGCGATCAAGACGAGACGGAGCACGAGGACCACGATAGAGGGCGCGGGCGCGAACAGGTGCCCGGGTGCGAACAGGTGCGAAGAGATGCGCGGGTGCGAAACACGTGCGCGCGACGCCGATGCCAAGCGGTGCAGCGGTGCGGTCAGGGCCGAGACCGCACGACGGCCGCCCGCGCGCTGCCTCCCGCACGGATCCGGCCTGGTTCGCACGCCCGCACCCCCTCGCACCCTCGCACCCGAGCACCCTCGCACGCTAGCACCCTCGCACCCCACCGCACCTGAGTTCCCTTACACGGTCGGGATCGGCATCGGCCTGCGGATGGCGAGCACCGTCAGGTCGTCCGCCAGCCTGGTGTCCGTTGCGTGCCCTTCGACGCTCGTGACGATGGCCTTACCGAGCGTGGCGGCGTCTTCCCACCAGTGCCGGTTGATCACGTCCTCGAGGCCGGACTCGTCGAAAAAGACGCCCTCCTTGTTCTCGGCCTCCGTGATTCCGTCGCTATAGAGCACGAGCACGTCGCCGGCGGCGAGCCATGTGTCCCCTGCCGTATAGGTCGACAGCTCGAACATCCCCAGCGCGACGCCGCCAGACGTCAACCGTTCGAGCGCGCCGTTGACCCGGCGAAGGATCGGCGGGTTCTGCCCCGCGTTGACGTAGTGCAAGGCGCCGGTGACCGGGTCGAACACCGCCAGGAACATGGTGACGAAACGCGAGCCGGGCGCGTGCCGGGCCACCTGCACGTTCAGACGCCGGGCGAGCGCCGCGGGGTCGAGGCCTTCGTCCACGAGCGTGCGGAGAATCGCGAGCGTGAGAGCCATCAGCAGCGCCGCGGGGCTCCCTTTCCCCGATACATCGCCAAGCGCGATCACCAGCCGGCCGTCGGGCATCTGCAGCACATCGTAGAAGTCACCGCCCACCGTGTTGGCCGGACGCGTGAATCCGTAAGCCTCCAGCCCGCCGCCGGTCACCATCTCCTGCGGCAGCATGGCACGCTGAATGTCGCGCGCGATCTCCAGATCGCGCTTCAGCGTGAGACGGTCGGCCACCTCCAGCATCACGAGGAGGTTCATCGCGAGGAAGCCACCGACGAGCCACAACGTGCCATCAGACCATGCGAGCCCGGGCAGGGGAAGGCCCAGCACGAACGGAATCACGGGTACGCGGACGACGGTGAACCCATGGAACTGTTGCAGGATCCCGAAGAGGGCCATGACGAGGCCGATGCCGTACAGCGCCCGGCGCGCCGGCGAGAGGCGCGCCGTGAATGCCATGAAGAACGCGCGGCACCGCCGCCACGCACGGATGTGCCACGGCTGCCCCTTCAGCTCGGTCTCGTCGATCCCGCGCGCGAAGAAGCGGTAGGCCTCCGGCGTCTCGAGCGTGAACAGGCGCTTGAAGTCACGGCGGCTCAGGTCGCGGGTATATGTCTCGAAGAACTCCCAGCCAGCACGCGGCGCGTCACGCATGCCGGTGCGCAGCGGGCTGGCGCGGGGCTTCTCGCCGACGCGTGCCATCAGATAATCCCGAGCTCTCCACCCACGCGCTTGAAGACGTCGAGCGCGAACTGCAGATCTTCTCTCGTGTGCGTCGCGGTCACGATGGTGCGCACGCGCGCCTTGTCGGGCGCGACGGTGGGAAACGCGATGCCCTGCGCAAACACGCCCTCCTGGAACAGCCGGTCGGAGAGCTGCATCGCGAGCGTTCCGTCGCCGACGATCACAGGCGTGATGGGGCTTTCACTGATGCCCGTGTCGAAGCCGTGCGCCTCGAGGCCGGCTTTGAAGAAACGGGTGTTCTCCCAGAGGCGGTCGATCAGCTGCGGCTCCTCCAGCAATACATCGATCGCGGCGATGCACGCCGCCGCGACGGCAGGCGGGTGCGAGGTCGAGAACAGGAACGGCCGTGCGCGGTGGCAGAGAAAGTCGACCAGGTCGCGGCTGCCGGCCACGTATCCGCCAAGCGCCCCCATCGCCTTCGACAACGTGCCCACCTGCACGTCCACCCGGCCATGCATGCCGAAGTGGTCGACGGTGCCGCGGCCGTTCCGCCCGAACACGCCGCTCGCGTGCGCATCGTCCACCATCATGATGCAGCCGAACTCCTCAGCCAGGCCGCACAAGGCCGGGAGCGGCCCGAGATCGCCGTCCATGCTGAAGACCCCGTCCGTAATCAGCAGTTTGCGCTGCCCGGCGGGCAGCTCCTGCAGGACGGTGCGCGCCGCATCGATGTCTTTGTGAGGGAACACCTTGATAGCGGCGCGGCTCAGGCGGCAGCCGTCGATGATGCTCGCGTGATTGAGGGAGTCGGAGATGACAACGTCCTCGCGCGTGAGAATGGAAGACACAGTGCCGGCGTTCGCCGTAAACCCGCTCTGAAAGACGACGACCGCCTCAGTGTGCTTGAACTCGGCGAGCCGTCGCTCGAGCTCCATGTGGATCGCCATCGTGCCCGCAATACTGCGCACCGAGCCGGAGCCCACGCCGAACTGCTGCACCGCTTCGACCGCCCGCTCACGCAGCCGGGGGTGGGTCGTCAATCCCAGGTAGTTGTTCGACGACAGGTTCACGACGCTGCGGCCGTCGACGGTCGTGTGCGCCCGCTGCTCGTCCTCAACGATGCGGAGATGACGGTAGAGGCCCTGTATCTTCAGGCCCTCCAGCTCGTCGCCGAGGTAGCGGAGGGGATCGTGACGAGTAATCGTGGTCATGGCGCTACTGTAGTTCTTCATCAGGCTGCAGGCTACAGAACTGCGGCCTGCGGTCGCCGGCCTCCGGGACGCCCGTTACCCCTCGTCATTGGTCAACTCGTCGAAGATCACCTGCAGCACGGCCGCGGTGGGCACGGCCAGCAGGGCGCCGACGATGCCGAGCAGCGATCCGCCGATCAACAGGGCGATGATGACCGTCACCGCGCTGACACCGACCTGTCGTTCCATGAGCTTCGGCACGAGCAGGTGGTTCTCGAACTGCTGCTGCACGAGGAAGAACACGCCAACGCCAAGCGCCATGCTGGGCGAAACCGTGAGGGCCACAATCACCGCCGGGATCGCAGACAGGAACGGGCCGACCATCGGGATCAGCTCGCCGACGCCGGCGATGAATCCAAGCACGAAGAAGTAGGGTACGCCGAGCAGCCAGAGCCCCAGCGTCGCCGTGGTGCCGATGATTGCACCGAGCAGGAGCTGACCGCCGAGCCAGGCGCTGACCTTCACGGTGATGTCGCTCGACACCGTCGCAATCCGGAGCCGCTGATCGATCGGGAACAGGCGCACGAACCGCCGGAAGATCGTGTCCGACTCCACGAGCATGTAGAAGGTGAGGATCAGGATCGTCACCACGCCGAACACGCCGCCAGCCACGTTGATGACGGCGCCCACAGCGGTCGACACCGCGTCGCCGCCCGCGCCGAGCATGCCTGTCGGGGCCTTCTGCAGCGCCTCCGACATCGTGAACTCGTGATCGAGCAGCCCGCGGTCGATCAGGAACTGCTGTCCACGCACGAAGAGATTCGGCAGGCGGCCCCACAAGGCCTGCCCCTGCCGCACGAGCGGCGGGATCACCGCGAACCCGAGACCCACGACTGCGACGAGCAGCGTCAGGTAGAGCGTCAGGATGGCCACCCACCGCGGAAACGTCCGCGTGCCGACCGGCAGGAGCTTTTGCCGCTCGACGGCACGCACGATGGGCGCGAGTCCAATCGCCAGCAGTGCACTCACGTACACGAGCATCAGCACGGTCCGCACCTGGTACAGCGCGACGGCGAGGAGCAGCGCGACGCCTACCATCACGATGGACCAGGCGACAATGCGGAGGGCGGAGCGATCGCTGGCGGTCACGCGCGCAGGTAGCTACGGGTGAATGTGTCGATGCTCGTGTAGATGGCCGTCAGGTCGGCCGGGTTGGCGAGAAACACGATACGGAAGAACCCGTCGCTCGCGGGCATGCCGAACCCGGATCCATACACGCACAGCACGCCGGTGCCACGCAACAGTTCGAGAATGTAGCGCTCGTCGGTGTCGCCGGGCTCGAGCGTCACTTTGGGCATCGCGTAAAAGGCGCCCGCGGGGGGCACGCACGTGATCCCCGGGATCGCGTTCAGCGCGCGTACGGTGAGCGCGGCGCGCGTACCAAGCGCCGCACGAAACAACTCCTGGTGCGTGCGATCGCCGAGGAGCGCCGGCCCGATCGCGTACTGCGAGGGGCCGTTGCTGCACAGCCGGCCGTCTGCGAGCTTCTTGATCGCCGCGAGCAGATCGTCGAGGCGGGGAGTTCGTCCGATCACCATCCACCCGCTCCGCCACCCCGGCGCCAGGTAGGCCTTCGACAGGCTGGAGAACGAGATGATCGACGCATCGGGCGCCAGGCTCCCCATCGGCTTCACGGGCCCGTCATACGCGAGATCGCCGTAGACCTCGTCAGCCAGCAGCACGAGACCGTGGCGCTCGGCCAGGTCGATGAGCGCGCGACGCGTGGTGTCCGGGTAGACCGCCCCCGTGGGATTGTTCGGGTCGATCACGACCAGCGCGCGGGTGCGCGGCGTGATGAGCGACGCAATGTGATCGAGATCAGGCTGCCAGCCGTTCGACGGGTCTTTCCGGTAGTAGCTCGCCACCGCCCCGATCTTCGCGAGCACGGCCGTGTACAGGGGGTAGGTCGGAAGCGGCACCAGGACGGCGTCGCCAGGATCGACCAGGGCGGTCAGCGCCAGCTCGATGCCTTCGGACGTACCCGCCGTGATGAGCACGCGATCCGCGTCGGCCGGAAATCCTTGCCGGCTCCAATCGGCCGCTACGGCTTCCCTCGCCTCCGTAATCCCCGGTGACGGCACGTATCCGTTGTATCCGTCGCGTTCGGCGCGAGCGACCGCCTCGACCAGTGCCGGGGGCGTGCTGAAGCCGAACGGGATGGGATCGCCGATGTTGAGGTACTGCACCGGGCGCCCGGTTGCCTCGATTTTGCGAGCCTCCGCGACGATGTTGCGGATCGCGTAGGTGAACCGGTGCACGCGCGATGCGACATGAACGGGGGAGGAGACGGGCATGAAGGATTCTAACCAATTCAGCGAATCGGAAGTTCTCAGCGGGTGGGTAAAGCGGCTCCATCCCCTCCACATCGTGTAATTCCTACACCAAGTTGATTCCTTTATAGGCCACTCGACCGAGCAACTCTGCTGAAAAACGTTAATAAAATCGTGAATTGGGAAATTGGCAGCGAGCTTGCGCTACGGCTTGGCGGTGGGTACCTTGGCGACCATGAAGACGGCGTGGCGAGTGACGGCGCTGATGGGGTTCCTCCTGGGCTCCGCAGTCGCGACGGCGCAGGATCCGCAGCGGGCGGCGCAGCCCACCGCTCCCGCTTCGGCACAGCTGCCGGCCACGGCACAGCCGACGCCGGAGGCCACGTACCGCGGCGGCGTGGATCTGGTCACCGTGCGCGCCATCGTGCGGGACGGGCGCGGCCGCACGGTTACCGAGCTGGAGCAAGGCGATTTCCAGCTGCTGGATCGTGGCGAGTCTCGCCCCATTGTCAACTTCGACAAGGATCCGGGACCGGTCGGTGTGGCGTTGCTGTTCGATGTGAGCGGCAGCATGGACATCGGCCCGAAGCTCGAACGGGCGCGCGACGCGGCGTTCTACCTGCTCGGCAGCCTCCAGACAGGTGTGGACGAGGCCGCCATCTACGCATTCGACTCCACGCTCCACGTCGTTCAACCCTTCACCACCAACCTCGATCACCTGAGGGGCCGGCTGTCGATGGTCACCCCGTGGGGCGTGACGTCGCTGCACGACGCGATTGCCGCAGCCGCCGAATCGATGGGGTCGAAGGCAACCAGGCGCCGGGCGCTCATCGTGCTCACGGACGGCGTTGACACCAGCAGCAGGATGCGTCCGGCCGAGGTGGCACGAATCGCGAGTGCCATCGATGTGCCCGTCTACGTAGTGGCAATCGTGTCCCCGATCGATCTGCAGAACTCTGACGGAGACCGCGAGACCCGCGAGGATGCGCCGCGCGAGGGCACGTTGTCGGATCTCGCACGCTGGACCGGTGGACAGCTCTTCTCGAATACCGCGCCGCCGCAATCGAGCGTCATCGCGCGACGCATCATCGAGGAGCTGCGCCACCAGTATCTGATCGGGTTCGAACCGAGCGGCGCTCAGGGCTGGCATCCGCTCGAGTTGAAGGTCCGCCTGAAGGACCACACCGTGCAGGCCCGCAGCGGGTACGTGGCCGGGCAATCCCGCCCGGTCAGCGAATGATTGGAAGGAGCAGGCTGCGGCCTGCCGTCTCAGGGAGGCTTGCGATGCGTAAGTTTGCGTTTGTAATTCCGGTCGTTCTGCTCGCCGCGGGAGCGACGGGGTGCGCCACGAAGAAGTTCGTGCGCGGCGAAGTCGGCACGGTGAACGGGAAGGTCGAAAATCTCTCGACGCAGGTCGAAGAGACACAGGAGCGAACCCGCAAGAACGAGGCCAAGATCGGCGAGGTCGACACGAAGGCCGACGCGGCGGGCAAGTCGGCACAGGAAGCCCGTCAGGCTGCGACGCAGGCCGATGAGAAGGCCGTTGCCGCTTCGACGAAGGCTCAGGCCGTCGAGACCGCATCGCGCCGGCTCGTGTATGAGGTGGTGCTGAGTGAAGACCAGGGGAACTTCAAGTTCGGCAAGGCCGAGCTGCCCGACCAGGCAAAGTCGCGCATCGACGAGATGGTGACCCAGCTGAAGGCCGATCCGAAGGGCATCTACATCGAGGTCGAGGGCCACACGGACGCGGTCGGCGGGACGAGCACCAACGATCACCTCGGCCAGCAGCGTGCCGACGCCGTGAAGCGGTATCTCTACGAAGCGCACCAGGTGCCGCTGCACAAGATCAATGCGATCAGCTTTGGTGAAGAGAAGCCCGTTGCGCCGAACAACACCAAGCAAGGCCGCGCGCAGAACCGCCGCGTGGTCATCAAGGTGCTCGCGTAGTGCGCAGGCGGTCGGTGGTAGGCGGTAGGCGGTAGGCGGTAGGCGGTAGGCGGTAGGCGGTAGGCGGTAGGCGGTAGAGCGCGCAGGCGGTAGGCTGTGGGCGGTTGTTGCCCCAGCCTACTCGCTCATTCTTCGGCCCTTCTCACCCTCCACCATTGACGCATCAACAGTGGCTGCTCGCGCCAGGCCAGCTAGAGGGATGCGCGTCGCCCGAAGGTCACATCACGAAGCTCACCGACCACCGGCCACCGCCCACATTCCACCGCCCACCGCCCACCGCCTACCGCCCACCGCCTACCGCCCACCGCCCACCGCCTACCGCCCTCCGCCTTTCGTAGCGTCAGAACCCGAAGTTGACCCCCACTTCGATCCGGCGCGCTGGGCCGGCTGACGTCGGCTGCCCGAAATAGGGGGAGCGGAGACTGCCAGCGTAGTTCTGAAAGTTCGTATGGTTCAGCACGTTCAGCGCCTGCGCGTAGAACTCCACGTTGTACCGGCCGCTACCCTGGTCCATCATCATCATCATGTTGCCTCCGCCGCCGCCCCCGGGCCCACCGGGACCGCCGCCGCGCACACGGATCGGCCCGCCGCCGATCGGTCCTGCGTCGGTCTGACGAGGCGGACCGAAGCTGAAGGTGCGGCTCAGGCGCGCGTTCATGTTCCACGTGGCGGATCCTCGTGAGCTGTTGCGTCCCACGCCCTCGGGCCGATCGTTCAGCACCGTGTCGCGGTTCGTGTCGATGCCGGTGATGACGGTGTAGGGTGACGCGGACTGCGCCTGCGTCATGATGCTGCCGCGGAGCTTCTTCGGCAGCGGGAAGGCGAGGAAGCTGAAGAGCCGATGGCGCACGTCTCGCGATGCCGGGCCCCATTCCGCCGCCAGGTCGTAGTTGTTCGCCGGAAGTGAGAATGCCGAGTCGGCGAACGTGTAGACGCGCGCGAGCTGGTAGTTCGCGCCGAGGAACAGCCGCCGCTCGGGTCTTGCATAGTTCACGTTCAGCATCCAGCGGTCTGTGTCGCTTTCCCCGGTCGACTCGAGCTGCGTGATGTTCCCTACATCCGGGGCGGGCCGTACACCGTTCACCGGCGCGTTGACGTTCACCGATCGGAACTGGTCGTGGCCGCGCTGCATGAAGTAGTTGGTCTGCAGGCGCAGCGCACCGAAGGTGCGCTCGACGCCAATCGAGGCCTGGTGCATCCACGGCATGGCGAGGTTCTCGGCGCTGCGAATGATGCTGGCCGGCAGCACCACCGCAAGCGCGCCGGCGAACGGATCCGGATAGCCGGGGTTTTGCACGACCACGTCCTGCTGGGTGACGCCGTTGACCCGCAGCGTCTGCTCGTAGAGGCTCGTCTCGTACCACTCGTTGAAGATGCCCCACCCGCCGCGCACGGTGTACTTGCCAGGCGTCCAGGTCACCCCGATCCGCGGCGCGAACGCGGTCAGGTCGTCGAGGTGCGACTGGAACTCGTGCCGCAGGCCGAGGCTCAGGGAGAACGTCTTCCGGATCGTCCAGTCGTCCTGCACGTACCACGCGGCCTGCCACTGGGAGTAGTCGACGCGACCGGTCCCGCTGCGCTGGCGGTAAGTGCTGGGGAGTCCCGCATCAAAGGCCGCGTTGCTGGCGAACGTGAACGTGCCGTTGAAGTTCTGGCGTTCCAGGCTGTTCACGGAAAAGGACTCCAGCTGGACACCCACGCGCATGTTGTGCTTCTTCGCCGGCGAGAACTCGATGCTGTCCTCGATCTCGAGCTCGCGCAGCTTGCGGTCACCGTTCTGTCCCGCGCCGCCGGTCGAGAACGCGTCGATCACCACGACGGCCGGATCCGCATTCTCGGAAACGGTCGTCGCGCGCGTGTCGCGATACTGCACCTTGAGCTCGTGCGCGATCTTCGGTGCGATGAGGCCCGTCAGCGACGTCCGGAGCTGCGACTCGCGCTCTTCCCGGTTGAACGCACGGCTCGGCAGATCGAAGTCCCCGACGCCGAGGTTGCCGCGCCTGGTGTTCTCGCCTCTGACGTCCACTGACAGCGTCTGCCGCGTGCCGATCGCGTGATCGAGACGCACTCCGCCGTCGAGCGAGTCGAACGGCCGCCGCACCTGACTGCGGAAATCCACGCCGCCTGGAAGCGCCGCGACGATCGTCTGGGAATCGTAGCTCCGGTTGCCGTCCAGGTTGACGGCGACCGACGTCTTGCCCTTGACGAGCGGGCCGTCGGTGTTGAACCCGAAGCGCCGGTACTGCTCCGGCCCGAGTCTCGGCGCGAAGTAGTTGCGGGCGTTGAGCGACTCGTCACGGAATCCGACATTGGTGCGCCCGCGCCAGTCGCTCGTGCCGGGTTTGGTGATGACGTCAACGCCGAACCCGCCGGCCTCATGGTTATCAGCGGCGTAGGAGTTCATGCGGAACCGCACCTGCCGGATTTGCGACTTGGGCGGAAGCCGTCCTCCGCGAAATCCGTTGACCCGCATCGTCGCGCCGGGGCCGGCCATCTGGAGCAGCATCTGCTCGAGCTCGTCCGGATCGTCCGGCAGCTCCGCGATCTCCTGCTCGCTGAGCGAGTTGGTGAAGGCATTCCCGCGGAGGTCCTCGGTATTCTCCTGGACGACGACTTCTTCCTTCACGCCCGCGAGCGCCAGCTGCACGATGATTGCGGTCGTCCCCTTCTTCAACGACAGCGTGCCTTCGGACGTGGCGAACGCTTCTGCTTCAACCTTCACCTGATAGGACGTGGCCAGAAGACCCGTGAACACGGCGACGCCCCTGCCGTCAACGGACACCTGTCGCGGCACGCCTGCGGCGTCGGTCACCGTCACCGTCGCGCTGATGAGGGCGGCGCCGGTCGGATCGGTCACCGTTACACGCAGTTCCGCCGGCGCGGGGGCTGCTTCCCCGGCGAGCGCAGGTGCCGCGACAGTGAACGGGAGCAGGGCAACGGACAGGATGACGGCGCGCATGCTGGTCAGGGCTTGTTTTTCTTGGCGAACGATTCGGGCTTGAGGTTCGGATTCACCTCGAACTGGCTCACCGTCCATTCCTCGGTCGGCTTGCCTTCGACGCTCTGGGACATCAGGTGAGGCAGCATCACGCCGTTCACGTCCTTGAAGTCCGAGAAACGCACCTCGAACGTGACCATCTTCGGCGGCTCCGCCATCCGCCGGCGCATCTCTTCGGCGTCCGGCGGCGGCCCTGCCGTGCCGCCTGGGGCCCCGCCAGACCTGCGCACCATCATGCGTGGCTGCGGACCCTCATAGGTCAGCATCAGGGGCAGGTGCGTCTCCTGATCGAAGAACACCCGCATCGGCGTGCCGCTCCCGGTCCGCACGTCGATCACGTCGGCCTTGCCGTCTTCGGCCTCGGCCTCTCCGCCGTACGTCATCTCGGCATCGGTGCGCGCCAGCCAGACGAAAAGGTAACGTTGCAGCTCGCCTTGGAGTCGGCGCTGCGCCATTTGCCGGAAGCGCTCACGGTCGGCTTCGCTCGGGCCCTGGCCGCCGGGCCCGCCCGGTGTACCGGGGCCGCCGAAACGCATGAAGTTACCGCCGCGATTGGTCGTGTCTTCCCAGTAATCGCTGCCGTCGAGCACCACCGTGCGGCTCATCGTCGGCCCGCCCGCGATTCCCATCTCCTCCGTGCGCTTGATCTTGTCCGGCACGATGATCTCGATCGTGGTCTCGCCACTGATTTCGCGCTCACCCATCAGGCGGCGGTACTCTCCCGTGGCGGAGATGGACTTCACGCCTTCGAGCTTCGATCCACCAATCGCGCTACGCGCGGCGACGATCACTTCGATGGCCTTGTCTTCCGCTCCCGCCGCGTGCGCCGCGATGCCGATGTGTACTGCAAGCGCGAGCGGCATTACCAAACGAATCAGTGTCATCTCTGAATCCTCGGCGGCTCTGGGTGGCGCCTAATCAGGCCTCGCCGGAACTGAAGTTCCGGCTCCACAGGAGCCGGAGTGGACTCGATGTGGCGCCGGGACCTCAGTCCCGGCGCGACCATTTCGATTAGACGCGAGAACCGAATCAGTGATCGTTAAGGAGGAGCAAAGAGATTGTTAAGCTTGTAAAAGCCGCCTTTCACACGAAACGTGGCCTGTTTTCGGGTGTTACACTTCCGCTCGTGCAGTGGCGTCTGAGGCGTCCGTCGGTGCTCACGTGGCTGGTGGCAGCCATGCTCATCCTGCTGCCGGTGCTGGCCGTGCTGCAGTTCCGATGGCTCGGACAGCTGAGCGACGCGGAACGCGAACGCCTCCAGCGGAACCTGCGCGCGACGACAACGGAGATCACTACCGCGCTCGACCTGGAGCTGGCGCGGGTGATCGTCGGGCTGCAGGTCGACGGCCTGACGCTCCATGAGCAGGCGTGGGACCGCTACGCCGAGCGCCACGCGGCCTGGGGCGCGGCTGCGATCGACGCGGCCATCGTGCGAGGCGTACTGCTGGCGGATGCGGACGGCGTCACGGGGACCGTGCGGCTCCGACGCTGGGACGCCGGCACCCGAACCTTCGTCCCAGCCGAGTGGCCCGAGGATCTCGGATCCGTGCGGGAGCGGATCCGTGCCGAGCACCGCAAGTTCGCACAGAAGCATGAGGGGAACCCCATACGACCATCGGAGCTGTTCGGGCCCGATGGCGCCTCGCTGGTGATGCCCGTGTCGCCGATGGCCCCCGCCGAGCCCGACGGATCACCGGGCCGCCTTACGCACGTGTTCGGGTTCACCATCGTCCTCCTCGATCTGCCGGTGATGGAGCGACAGGTCCTGCCGTCACTTGTTTCCCGGTACTTCGGCACGCCGCGCACGAGTGATTACCACGTCGCCGTGCTCGAGCGGGATGGTGCTCGACGGGTCGTCTTCGAGGCGGCGCCCGGTGACGCGACGGCCCTGGCGCGCGGAACGGATGTGGCACTGAACTGCTTCGGCGTTGGGCCCGAGCAGTTCCCCTTGCTGCGGCAGGCGATGTCCTCCCTGCGGCTGCCACCGCGAAACGAACCGCGCCGTAACCTGTTCTTCAGCCTGTTTGGCGGCCGCCGGCCCGGCGACAACAGCGCACCGCGCCCGGGCGATGATGCGGAGCGCTGGCGGCTGCTGGTGCGGCACCGGGCCGGGTCGCTCGAGGCTGCCGTGAGCCACGCGCGCTGGCGCAACCTGGCCCTCAGCTTCGGCATACTCATGCTGATGACCGTGAGCGTAGGGCTGATCGTGATCGCGGCACGCCGGGCGCAGGCGCTGGCGCGACAGCAGATGGAGTTCGTGGCAGGCGTATCGCACGAGCTACGAACGCCGGTATCCGTGATCGGCGCTGCGGCTGACAATCTGGCGCAGGGTGTGGTGACGGAACCGGGCCGTGTGAAGCAGTACGGCAGCACGATCCAGAACGAGGCGCGCCGGCTTGCCGACACGGTCGAGCGCGTGCTCCAGTTCGCGGGCATCCAGGCGGGCCGGGCGAGCGGCCACCGCGTGATCGTGTCACCAGTGGAGATTGTCGAGGACGCGCTGGCTGCCTCCGGACCGGCGATCGCCGACGCAGGTGCCACGCTCGAACGTGACATCTTCCCGGACCTTCCAGCGGTGCTCGCCGAACCAGCGGCACTGCGCTCGGCACTCCAGAACCTCGTGGGGAACGCGATCAAGTACGGCGGCCCCACACCATGGGTGCGCGTGAGCGCACGCGAGGCTCGCACGCGTCGCGGCCGCGAGGTGCGGATCCTCGTAGAGGATCGCGGGCTCGGCATCCCACCGGTCGACCTGCCTCACGTCTTCGAGCCGTTCTATCGCGGCACCGAGGCACAGTCGCAGCAGATTCACGGCAACGGCCTGGGGCTCAGCATCGTACGCAGCATTGTGGAGGCCCACGGCGGCCAGGTCACGGTCACGAGCACGCCTGGCAAGGGCAGTGCGTTCGCGATTCACCTGCCGGCTGCCCAGGACGAGGCAGCGCCGGACGCGGCCGCTCTGCAGGTTGCCGAAGGCCACCGGCAGTCGTAGCGCATCCACCGCCTCGCCTCGTGAGTCTCACGGGCGGCATTCGACGCGGTACACTCGTTCTGTGTCCGCCCGCGTCCTCCTGGTCGAAGACGAGCCCGGCCTCGTGCTGACGCTCACCGATCGGCTGACAGCCGAGGGCTACCGCGTAGAGTCCGTCACGAACGGCAACGTGGCGCTCGAGCGTGCGTCGGGCGAGGCCTTCGACATCATCCTGCTCGACGTGATGCTGCCGGGCCGCGATGGCTTCGACGTGTGCCGCACGCTGCGGCAGCGCGGCGTGAGCGCGCCGATCATGATGTTGACCGCGCGTGGACAGGTGGTCGACCGCGTCGTGGGGCTGCGGCTAGGGGCCGATGACTACCTGACGAAGCCGTTCGAGATGATGGAGCTGCTCGCGCGCGTGGAGGCGCTCCTGCGCCGGGCGCCGCAGAGCGCACCGACCGTCATCGAGCAGTTCCAGTTTGGACAGGTGCGCGTGGACTTCCGCAAGGCCGAAGTGGAGAAGAACGGGCAACCACTGGAACTCTCGGCACGCGAGTTCAAGCTGCTCTGCTATTTCATCGAACACCGCGGCGCGACCATCTCCCGCGACGAGCTGCTGAACGAGGTCTGGGGCTACAACGCCATGCCGTCGACCCGCACCGTCGACGTGCACATCGCTTGGCTGCGACAGAAGCTCGAAGACCACCCGAAGCACCCGCAGTTCATCCTCACGATCCACGGGCTCGGATACAAGTTCGTCGGTTGAATCAGGGATCAGCGATCAGGGATCGGCAGTCAGCGGTCAGCGGTCAAGCGGCGGGCGGTTACGCTTTCGCCGGCAGTCAACGCTCCTCGCCGGCGGTTGCCGTTCGATCCAACGCCTGGTCATCCCATGACGAGGGGTCTTCGATCGCCTCGAGGTGCGTGAAAACGGTGACATTCGGCACGACGTGCCTGATCTCGCGCTCGAGCCGCTCGAGCAGCTCGTGCCCGCGGTGAACGCTCCATGCGCCCGGCACCAGCACGTGCAGGGACACGAACCGGCGCGCGCCTGATTGCCGCGTGCGCAGGGCGTGATACTGAACATTCTCGGGCAGGTGCCGCTCGACGGCGCTTCGCACGGCGTCGCGCTCCTTGATCGGCAGCGCGGTGTCCAGCAGTCCGAGAACGGATTCCCGCAGGATGCGGCCGCCGGTCCAGATGATGTTCGCGGCCACAATCAGGGCGACAACGGGATCGAGAGGCTGCCAGCCGGTCAGGGCCACCAGGCTGACGCCGGCAAGGACGCCGGCCGACGTCCAGACATCCGCGAGCAGGTGGTGCGCGCTGGCGGCGAGGGTCACGGAGTCGAAGCGGCGGCCCGCGCGCAGGAGCACGCGCGCGACGACCAGGTTCACGAGAGAGGCGGTGACCGACACGGCAAGGCCCACACCGAGCTGCTCGAGTGGCCGCGGGGCCAGCAGGCGACCCACCGCAGCCGTCGCGATGCTCATCGCGGCCACGAGAATGAGGCTGCCCTCGACCCCGCTCGAGAAGTACTCGGCTTTGGTGTGACCGTACGCGTGCTCCTCGTCCGGCTCACGGGCCGCGACCGTGAGCATCCAGAGCGACATCAGCGCGCCGACGAGATTGACCAGCGACTCGATCGCATCCGAGAGCAGGCCGACCGACCCGGTCAGGAAGTACGCGACGCCCTTGAGGCCCATCGTCGCAAGCGCCGCGCCGATCGACAGCCACGCGTAGCTCCGCAGCGACGCACGGTGTCCGAAATCGGCGGTTACGCCGTGAGCAGCCGTCACGACGCAATCATAGCGGCGAACACGCGCCGGACGCGCTGGTTTGCCGGCGGCGCGGTGGACCGCGGCAGCCTGGAGACCGAGTGGCTGCGCGAGGCCGGCCACTCGCCAGGCGGGGCCGCGCTTACGCCGTCCGCGACTCGAGAGACGAGGCGGGCGCCGCGGCCGGAGGAACCTGGAGATGCTCCATCGGCGGAGAGGTGAAGAAGCGGCGGCAAGCTTTCGCGGTCAGGCGCGCGACTCGGACGGACCGTTGGTGCCGCGCCGAATCCGTCGCGATCCCGGTGTTCGCATACATCTGCCGGTACAGTTTCGAGATCAACATGAAGGCCATGCGTGCCTTCAGAGACCGGACCGCACGAGAGCGCCGCCAGATGCGCGGCAGGGAATAGAACTCGTCCCACACCCCTTGCGTGCGGCGCCGGATTTCGTCCGCAGCCATCACCGGATGCGGGGTGTAGACCTTCGGCCGCTGCGCCTGGGGAATCAACCAGTGCCGCGAGACCGGGATGCCACCAACCCGGGGCACCGCCTCGCCCATGTCCTTTTCCCACCTCTCGAAGTCCACCGTGCCGGGGTACGGCGTCAGCATGACGAACTGGGCGAAGGTCACGCCGGCGCGGTCGGCGAGCTCCGCGGTCGTCGCAAACGTCGCCGGACGATCGCTCGGCAGGCCGAAGATGAACGAGCCCAGCACGTGGATGCCATGCGTCCGGAACGCCTGGAGCCGCTCGACGAGCGCCTCGCCGTGGAGGTTGAACCCCTTGTAGACGTCCTTCAGCCCCTCGGCGGTGACCGACTCCACGCCGACGAGTGCACCCTTGATGTGGGCGCGCTTCATCGCCGCCATGAACTCGGGGTCTTCGGCAGCCTCCATCGTGATTTGCGTGTAGAAGACCATGTCCTCCGGCAGGCGCTCCAGCCGCTCCATCAGCGCGAAGCGTTCCGCGCGGATGGCTTCCAGCTCACGCAGCCTCGCCGGATCGGCGCGGCGGCGGGCCTGCGCGAGATCCGTGAGCGACACCGGATAGAAGTTGTCGTCGGCGAGCGCGATGAAGCGGAAGCCCTGGCGCCGCAGCGCCACAAGTTCGCCGACAACGGCCTCGACGTTGGCCTGCCGCGGCTGCTGTCCATCGGTTCGCCACACGGAGCAGAAGGAGCAGTGCTTCGGACAACCCCGAACCGTCTGCACCGACGCCCACATATAGCGATCCTTCGGCAGCAGGTCCCACCGGGCCTGGCTGAAGTGATTCCCTGCGATGCGGCCCGCCTCGTACACACGCTGCTGCACTCCGGCGACACAGTCGTCAATCACCTGGCCGAACGCGTCGTCGCCGTCGCCGCGGACTACGGCGTGCGCGCCCCCGAGATCGTGCGGCTCGTCTGGGAAGAGCGTTGCGTGAATCCCGCCGAATATGACCTTGGCCCCGCGTTGACGCGCGGCGCGCCCGACCTCGTAGCCACGCAGGGCATTGCCCGTGTGGATGCCGATGCCGACCACGTCGCCCGGCTGCACCTGCTGCGGGTCGAACGCCGTGAGCGTCTCGTCGCAGATGACGGGATCCCCGAAGCGCGCCGGCGTCGCAGCCGCGAGCACGAAGAGCCACCGCGGCGTGATGACAGCAGTGCCGAACGAGACGTGGCTTGGGTTCACGAGAAACACGCGCATTCCGGGATCTCCAGAGTGATGGTTGACGGACGTGGCGACGCCTGGGCTGAGCACGGTCAGAACTTCCCGGCGATCGTCTGGCCGGCGCGAGCGAACGCGCGGCCGATCGCAATACCGCTGCCCTCTGCACCGGAGGCGACGGCCGCTGCGGCCCCTTTGGCCTCGCTGAGCGAGGACGTTACCAGCGCCTGCCCCGAATTCCGGGCTGGTGGTGCAGGGACAGAGAAGCCGTTCATCGTAACAGCAGGCGCGGCGGAAAGAAGCCGCGCATCGACACGCTCGAACACCCTGCGGCTCTCGATTGGCGGGGGGGCGACGGCCCCGAGAACGGTCGGGGGCTCTGGGGTCGCGGCCGAAATCAGCGGCTCGTCGGTGCCGCCTGGTGCGGCAGGCGGCGGTTCCGGTCTCCGTGATGCGCTGGAGGATGCCGCCTGGCCTGAAACGCGCGCGCGTGCTTGAGATGCCGTGTCCGCACCAGCGGTTGCTGCTTGCGGCAACGCCGGCATGGGACGGCGATACACGGCGACGCCCGGAACCGGCAGCGCCAGTTCGACGGCTTCCACGAAGGCGACCAGCGGCGCCACGCGCGGCCCGGCCAGGATTGCGATGAGCGGGAGCACCAGGCCCACGGCCGCCATCGGCGTTGCCCGCGTGCCCGAGGCGCGCGCCGGGTCCAGGAGCCGTGCGACCCGGAGGCGAAGCGCCGATGTGCGCAAGGTGGCACCGGGAACGACGGCGGGCACCGCGGGCCCGGCGCCGGCGACGACCGCCGCCTCGAGCAGGGCCATTGCATACTGGCGGGCCGCGCCGGTGCGGGCGACGACGTAATCATCACAGGCGGCTTCGCGATCGAGATCGATGTGTCGCGAGAGCCAGCCCACCGCGGGGTGCAACCCGCCTACCGCACGTGCGATAGCCTGGAACAGCTGCAGCCAGTCGTCGTACCGCGCGAGGTGCGCGTATTCGTGCATGACCACCTGATCGAGCGCGGCATCGTCCAGCCGCTCGACGAGAGTGCGTCCGACGACGATGACCGGGCGCCGGAATCCGACTGCGCAGGCACCAGCCAGACCTTCCGAAATCCGCAGGCTGGCAGGGCAGCGCGCGCGCGCGCGCGTGTCTGACCACAACAGCAGCCGCCCCTCGCGCGCGGCATCGAAGGGCGTTGACGTCTTCCTGAGCGTCCGCGCCTCGCGGCAGCCGTGGACCACACGGACGAGCCCGAACAGCGCAGCGAGGAGCCACGTCGATGCGCACAGAAGGCCCACCCAACCCGGCGCGGGCGGCAGCACCAGCGCTGGCTGGACCCCTTGGCTCTCTGGAGCGGGCGGCAGCCCCGGTAGCACGTCGCGCCCGGCACCGGCCGCGAGCACCAGGGGGATACACAGCACGCTGACGAGCGCGGCCCACCACATCGCGTGACGAGTCGCAGCGTTCAGCTGCGGCAGCGCGCGGAGCAGAAGGACTGTGAGTCCAGCCAGCGCGAGTCCCTGCCAGAGCCACGTGAAAGCAATGGTCATCCGCGCTGCCGTTTCCGGTCACCGGGAGTGGCGTCGCGATCCGTTGACGCCTGCCCGATGAGCTCGCGGACCTTCCGCAGTTCTTCGGCGTCGGTGCGTTCGTGCCCGAGCAGATCGAGCACGAGCTCGCGCGGCGAGTTGTCGAAGAAACGGCTCAGCAGCTGGGCCAACGCGCTGCGGCGCGCCTCTCTGCGATCCACGACCGCCAGATAGGCGTGCGCGCGCCCCTCCTTTTCCCGGGTGACCCAGCCCTTCCGTTGAAGAATGCCAAGAATTGTCAGCACCGTATTGTATGCGGGCCTGGGTGCCGACCCCATCTGTTCGATGACCTCGTTTACAGTGGCGCGGGGGCGGGTCCACAACACGCGGATCACCCGGAGTTCAGCGTCGGTCAGCCCGGGCGTACGGCGTCGTGGCATTGGATCTCGGATTCAACTCTTAATTCGTTAGGAGCGCACTGAGAGTAGTTCTGGGCGGCGACGCTGTCAACTAAAACTTTAGGAGACGACCTGGACGTTTCCCGCCGGCCCGACTCCTATGAGCGCCAATACCCCAGCCCGGATCAGGATCAGCAGGATGACCTGTCCACCGTTGAGAACGCGCGCGGGTGCCCACGAGATGAGTCCCGTGACGCTCACTGGACGTCGCCGTGAAAAGGCGAGCGGCAGCACGCGCACCACAGGCGCGCACGCGCTCGAGAAGAGGCGCTGCCGCGATCACGCCGAGCAAGCTGGTCGCCAGCGCCGGCGGCCTCTGCCGTCTGCGCGGACAGGACACATGGATCAGCCTGTCGCCCCGCTTGCCGCAGTCATACGCATTCGCTATGCTGAATCGCCTTACTGCCGGCCCTTTCTGGCCGGTCCGAACGAACGTTCTCACCTCCTGGACTTGGGGGTCCCCATGGCTCCGAAAGACGACGAATCCGGCGCCGCGCCGGACGCGAGCGGCTTCAACGTAAGTCGCCGCGCGTTCCTGAAAACAGTGGGTGCCTCCAGCGTCGCGGCCACCGTGGTTGGCGGAGGCGCCGAGGCACAGACCTCCGGCGTGACGCCGATGGGCCCCGGCCCGGTGCCGATCACGCTGATGATCAACGGCAAGACGCATCAGCTCACGATCGAGCCGAGGGTAACGCTCCTCGATGCGATGCGCGATCGACTCGACCACACGGGCCTCAAGAGGGTCTGCGACCGCGGCAGCTGTGGCGCCTGTACCGCCATCGTCGACGGGCGGACCGCCTACACCTGCTCGGTGCTGGCAATCGAGGCGCAGGGAAAGGAGATCCGCACCATCGAAGGCCTGACCCAGGGGACCGTGCTGCACCCGGTGCAACAGGCATTCGTCGCGCATGACGGCACGATGTGCGGGTTCTGCACGCCAGGGTTCGTGATGTCGGCAGTGGCCCTGCTCGACAAGCATCCGGCGCCGACGCCCGAACAGGCACGGGAAGCGCTCGACGGCAACATCTGTCGCTGCGGCACCTACACCCGTGTGCTCGAAGCCGTGCTCGATCCGAAGAAGGGGGTAGCCCGTGGCTGACCAGGTCCCGGAAGTGCAGGCGCCGGCGCGCCCGCAACAGCATGCGAAGTACCCGTGGCCCAGGCCAGACGAGTCTGGCGTGGTCGGGAAGCGCCTGACTCGACTCGACGGTCCCGACAAGGTGTCGGGGCGTGCGAAGTACACCTACGACATCAACCGGCCCGGGATGCTGCACGCGCGTATCCTGCGATCGCCCCACGCCCACGCGCGCGTCGTGTCGATCGATCTCTCGGAGGCACAGAAGGGCCCTGGCGTGAAGGCGGCGCTCGCCGTGCTCGAGCCCGGCAAGAAGGCCATGTACCAGGGCGATGAGGTTGCGGCGGTCGCGGCGGCCACCGAGGAGCAGGCACGCGACGCGCTGCGCCTGATCAAGGTGCAGTACGAGGTGCTGCCCCACGTCGCCACCGAAGGCCGTGCGATGCAGGCGGGCGCACCGGCCGTCTTCGAGGGCGGCAACATCAAGGAAGGCGAGGCCGAGGAAAGCGGCGATCTCGAGGCCGGCTTCAAGTCAGCCGCGCACATCGTCGAGGCATCGTACGAAACGCAGGTGCAGACACACGTGTGCCTCGAGACGAAGGGCTGCGTGTGCGAGTGGGAGGGTGACACGCTCACCGCATGGATCTCGACCCAGGCCGTGCACGGCAGCCGCGAAGGATTCGCGGAGGCGCTGCAGATCCCGCAGGCCAACGTCCATACGATCTGCGAGTACATGGGCGGGGGCTTCGGCAGCAAGTTCGGGCCTGACGCGCAGGGCGTCATCTGCGCGAAGCTCGCGAAGCTGGCCGCGGCGCCGGTGAAGCTGATGCTCGATCGCAAAGAGGAGCACCTCGCAGGAGGCAATCGCCCCTCCTCGACTTCGAAGATCAAGGCCGGCGTCGCCGCGGACGGCACGTGCGTGGCCTTCGACGCGGAAAGCCACGGCACCGGAGGCGCCGGTGTAGGCGCCGGCTTCCCGATCCCCTACATCTACACGTTTCCGAACAGGCGCCGACGCCACAAGGACGTTTATACGAACGCCGGGCCGGCGCGCGCGATGCGGGCGCCCGGCCACCCGCAAGGGTGCTATGCCACCGAACTGCTGATGGACGAGCTCGCAGACAAGGTGAGGATGGACCCGGTCGCGTTCCGGATGAAAAATCTTCCGCCGGAGGCGCCCAACGCGATGTGGCGGCAGTACTTCCCGAAAGCTGCGGAGCAATTCGGGTGGAAGGCGCGACACCCGACAGGAGATCCAACGGCGGGGCCGGTCAAGCGCGGGATGGGCTGCGCCGCCAACCGCTGGGGCGGTGGCGGGCGCGGCACGAAGGCACACGTCGAGATCCTGCCGGATGGCGGCGTGGTCGTGCGCTGCGGCACGCAGGACATCGGCACCGGCACACGAACAATCGTCGCCATGGTAGCGGCCGAAACGCTGGGCCTGCCCTATACGGCCGTCAAGGCGGAGATTGGCGACAGTCTGCATCCGTTCAGCGGCGGGAGTGGCGGCAGCACGACGAGCGCATCCGTCACCCCGGCGATTCGCGTCACGGCGGGCAAGGCGTTCGATGCCCTGGCCGCACGGGTCGCGCCCTCGCTCGGTGTTCAGCCGGCCGACCTGGTGTCCCGGGATGGGCGCATCTCGTCGAAGGCGGATCCTTCCAAGGGCCTCGACTGGAAGGCCGCGTGCCGCCTGCTCGGCACCGAGCCCGTCGCGGTCGACGGCGAATGGGAGGCCGGGCTCTCCGCGAGCGGCACCAGCGGCGTGCAGTTTGCCGAAGTGGAGGTCGACGTCGAGACGGGCGTCACGAAGGTCACACGCATGCTGTGCGTGCAGGACTGCGGGCTCATTCTCGATCCGCTCATGGCCGAGAGCCAGTGCATCGGCGGCATCATCATGGGCGTCAACTGGGCGCTCTACGAAGACCGCATCCTCGATCGCAATACCGGGCAGATGGTCAACCCGAACATGGAGTGGTACCACCTGGCAGGCATGTCCGACATTCCGAAGATCGAGGTGGTTCTCATGAACCAGCCGGATCGCGGCGTCATCGGCATCGGCGAGCCGCCGACGGTGTCGACCGCCGCGGCCATCGGCAATGCGGTGAACAACGCGATCGGCCTGCGCATCCGCAGCCTGCCGATCACGCCGTACCGGATCCTCGACGCCATTGCGGCCCAGGACCGCGCGGGAGGGACGCTGTGAAGGCTTTTGCCTACGTGAATGCGCGGGACGAGAAGGAGGCCGTGGCGGCGCTGTCGACCGAGCGCGGCAAGGTGCTGCCGCTCGCCGGCGGTATGGACCTGATTGCGTTGATGAAGGATTACATCGCGCAGCCCGACACGGTCGTGAACGTGAAGGGGCTTCCCTCCGCGATAGCGGTGGCGCCCCAGGGGCTCACATCAATCGGGGCCGCAGTGCGCGTCGCGGATGTCGCCGCGCACGAGGAGCTCGCGAAGGCGTACCCCGCGCTGGCCTACGCCGCCGGCGAGGTCGGCACGCCGCAGATCCGCAACCTGGGGACCGTTGGCGGGAACATCATGCAGCGGCCGCGGTGCTGGTACTTCCGCAACGAGGAGTTTCACTGCCTCAAGAAAGGCGGCCCTCGCTGTTTCGCGGTCGACGGCGAGAACCAGTTTCACGCGATCTTCGGCGACGCGCCCTGCCACATCGTGCATCCGTCGAGCCTGGCGGTGCCGATCATCGCCTACGGTGGCCGCTTCCGCGTAGTCGGGCCCCAAGGTGAACGGGAGATCGAGGCGGACAAGTTCTTCCTCATGCCCGACCGCAACATGTACGGCGAAACGGTGCTCGAGTCCAACGAGCTCGTGACGCACGTGCTCCTGCCGCGGCAGCCGAACGTGAAGAGCGCCCACTACGAGGTGAAGTTCAAACAATCGCACGACTGGCCCGTGACGATGGCGGCCGTGGCTCTGGTGATGAGCGGCACCATCGTAGAGTCCGCGCGAGTGGTGCTCGGCGCCGTCGCACCGGTGCCGTGGCGGTCGCAGGCAGCCGAGGCCGTCCTCAAGGGCAAGCCGCTCACGGAGCAGGTAGCGGCAGAGGCGGCGGACGCCGCCGTGAAGAACGCAGTACCGATGACCCAGAACGGGTACAAAGTGCAGTTGGCGCGCACAACCGTAATGCGCGCCCTCATGCAGGCCGCAAAGGCGTGACGGTAAGGGGTTGTGACTATGTCTGTGAATCTGACTGCCCCCTGTGCCCACCTCCGCCACAAGGGCATGTACGTCTTGTCCGAGCCGGACGAGCACGAGACGAGCTACTACGACAAGTACGACGCCCGGGTGTTCTGGTGCACGTGCACACAGAAGCCCTACGGTCCTGACGGCGGTCCGGCGCATTCGGACACCTGCCGGGAAGGGCGAGGATGTTGCAAATAAAAATGATCTCTGGATCGCGGACGTTGGCGGCAGAAGCGGGCCGCGGACCGTCCTGCGTTCGATACCTACAAAGGGGGAAATGACGATGCGAGTGCCCATCCTGATTGCGGCGGTCGTGCTCGCGGCCTCGCCTGCGCTGGCGGGCAAGAGCGCGACAATTACGGGAGATTACGTGGAGGCGCGCACCGCCGAGGTGTTTGCGGGCGGATGCATCATGTCGAGCGAGGCCGAAACGATCGGCCGTCAGGCCGTGCTGGCGTGGCGTATCCGGAGCGGCGAGTTCAATGACGTGACGCTGGACGGGCTGTCGGTCATGGCCGCGGTCTCAGGTGATCGCAACCTGGGCATTCGCGAGATTGGCGGGGACGCACCAGCGTGGGTGAAGGCATCGGTCATCGTTGACGCACGTGCCACGAGCGCGCAGCGGGACGCCCTCGTCGGCTTCGTGAAGGCTGCGTCAGGCACACTCATCGACGAGGTTGTGGAAGTGAGACTGGCGCCAATCCGGTTCGAGGCAACCGCACACCAGGTCGAGGTGTCGGGAGCCGACGCCAGGCTCGCCGTGCAGCGGCACATGCACCACGACCCGAGCTGCGGCGCGATGCAGTGGTTCCATCCGTTCGCCGCCGGGGCCGAGACCGCGCTGGGCTTCACCGATGCCAACAGCTTCTCAGGGGGAGCGCTCGGCACGAAGTGGAGTCATCCGAACAAGCGCTCCGGGTTCGTGGGCACCTTCGCGTTCTGACGGCACACACCCGCCGCAACACGTCAGATGCGCACGTCTGCCCGTAGTGAACGGACGAGCGCCCCTCCAAGCATGCCCGGGGCGCTCATCATCCTGCTGTTCTGCCTTGTCGCCGCCTCGCCACGCGTGAACGCGCAGGATCTGGTTGCAACGAAGGAAGCGGTCGCGCTTCCTTCTGAGCTCGGCGAGCCTGTCCGTGCGCTCCTGCAGCCCGACGCCACGGTCGTGATGCGCGGCGAGAACCGGCTCGAGTTCTGGTGGGTGAAGGGCGTGCCGCTCGACAGCGCACCAGAGGGGCGTCCGGAGTGGTCAAACGTCCCCGACGGAGCACTCGTCGGAGCGGTAAAGTTGACCAAGCCCATGACCGACACCCGTGGCCTGCCGATGAAGCCCGGCGTCTACACGCTGCGGTTTGCACTCCAGCCGCAGGACGGCGACCACATGGGCGTGTCACCGCACCGGGAATTCCTGCTGGTTGCACCGGCCGCAGACGATCAGACAGCAGAACCCGTCGGTTGGAAGGGCGCAGTGGCGCTCGCCAAGAAGACCCTCGGCAAGTCGCACCCGGCCGCACTCAGCCTGAACCCGACGACCGGAGAAGCGGCAGGCGCCATCCTCACCACGGACGAGGGTCACAAGGGGGTGGCGTTCACCGTACCTGTGACGGTGCAGGGCACGGCGGCCGGTGCTCTGTCGTTCGCCGTGACCCTCATCGGGCATTACGAACACTGATGCAGTTGCACGACCGCGTCGTGCTCATGACCGGCGGCAAACGGATCGGCGCCGACATCGCGCTCGCCCTCGCGGCCCGCGGAGCCGATGTCGCGATGTGCTACCGGGAATCGCGGACCGAAGCGGAAGCCACGGCACACGCGGTTCGGAAGCTCGGGCGGCGCGCGCAGCTGATCCACGTGGATCTGCGCGCGCCGGCAGACTGTCGCCGCGCGGTGGCCGAGACGGTCACCTCCCTCGGGCGGCTCGACGTCCTCGTCAATATGGCGTCCGTCTATGCCAGAAAGCCGTATCTGGAACTGACGGACGAGGACTGGGAACGGTCACTTGGCGTGGATCTCCGAGCTGCCCACCTGTGCGCGCAGGCGGCCGTGCCGCACATGCGTGCGGCCGGGGAGGGACGCATCGTCAATTTCACCGACTGGGTGGCGGCGAGCCGGCGCCCCCGCTACGCCGGGTATCTGCCCTACTACGTCGCGAAAATGGGCGTGATTGGGCTGACGGAGGCGCTCGCGCTGGAGCTGGCGGCAGACAACATCCTGGTCAATGCGGTCGCGCCCGGGCCGATCATCCCGCCTGACGACACCTCGCCGGAAGAGATCGACGCGGTCGTCCGCGCCACTCCGCTCGGACGCTGGGGCGGCTCCGAGGAGGTAACCCGGGCGGTCCTGCTCTTCATCGACAGCGACTTTATCACCGGCGAAACCGTTCGGGTGGACGGCGGCCGACACGTGCGATAGCTGGCATACATCTCGCCCACGCCGACCTCTGCCCTTCCGTCGCCGGCTTCTCGCCTGCCGCACGTCCCGTCATCAGCGGTGCTCGTGGCAGCTCTCTTGCTTTTGCAACTGTCGGGACGCGCATGGCGTCCGGTGATTCTGATGGTCCGTGCGGAGCGACGGCCCGCCAGTCCTCGCGCAACGTGCGGGTCCGAGCCCTGGTGTTCTTACACCAGCGCCATGATGCGCGAGAGGGTGGCCGTCGCGCGCGACAGCGGCAGGTTGCTGATATAGAAATGGCGTGCGCCCACGCTCATGAGCGCGCGGAGGGTCCGAGCGCAGATCTGCTCGGCCGTCGCGCCTTCCGAAAACTCCTTCGTCAACTCGTTCACCGGCACCGGCAGGAATTGCGATAGCCCGGCGAGCGTGCGCGGGTTCGCACTGCGGTAGAAGAAGATCCCGAACATGCCCGGCGCGGCCACGCCGGCCCGTTCGCACTCACGGATGAAGCGCTCCACCGCTCCGACGCAGTGGTGGGACACGACCTGCGTCAGGTAGAACTCCGCGGTGAAGGTCGGGTCCAGCAGATACCGCACCTGCTTTGCGGCATCGGCGTTCGGGTTCGCCCATCCACCGAGCACCAGCGACGGATCGTGTGAGCGGATCAATTCCCGCAGCTCCCATGCGTGCTCGACGCAGCGCGGCACGCCGAGCGTTCGGTCCCCGCCGAGCACGACGAGCGCCGGGAACCCGTGCTGCCATGCACGTTCTGCGTAGGACACGCAGTAGCCGAGTGGATGCTTGCACGTGAGGAAGGGCACGATGCGATCGCGCGGTACGTCCGTGCCGAGGTTCGTCACGAGGTGCCGGAGGTTGTCCTCCTCCGCCGTCCCGACCGCGCTGTCGGTCAGGAACACATACGTCCCGCCCTTCGAGAGCCGGCGGACGGCGTGGTAGGTGTCGATCCAGGCGTTCATCCCTTCAGGGCCCGTCAGCTCCGCCAGTGGCGGACGAAGTTCGGCAGCAATCACGGCCTCCGGGCCGAGCAGGGCGTCGAGAAGCGATGGATGGGGGGAAGGCGGGAACACCAGCCTTTCAGCTTAGCACCTCGTTTCCGGAACCCGCCCATCACACCCGTTTTTGCGTCGACTATAGTTACGGCATGCCGCGACTGACCTTCCTCGGCGCAGCGCAGACCGTCACCGGGTCGAAGTACCTGCTCGACACCAACGGGACGAGGCTGCTCGTGGACTGTGGTCTCTTCCAGGGTTTGAAGTTGCTGCGCGAGCGGAACTGGACGGACCCGCCGGTCGATCCCGCATCAATTCACGCGGTGGTGCTGACGCATGCGCACCTCGATCACACCGGCTACCTGCCGCGCCTCGTGGCCATGGGATTTCGCGGCCGCATCTTCTGCACGCCCGGCACCGCGGATCTGTGCCGGCTCGTGCTCCCGGATGCAGCGCGGCTGCAGGAAGAAGATGCACGCGAGGCGAATCGACACGGGTATTCGAAGCATGCCCCGGCGCTGCCGCTCTTCACCGAGAGCGATGCCTTCCGCGCACTCTCCCAGCTGCAGCCGGTGGGCTTTCATCGGTCGGTGCCGGCAGCGCCCGGAGTGGAGGTCTCGTTCTCGCCGGCCGGTCACCTCCTTGGTGCGGCGGCAGTAACGATGGTGCTCGAGAGCGGCAAACGCATCGTTTTCGGGGGAGACCTCGGCAGGTACGATCGGCCCGTGCTGCGGGATCCGGAGCCGGTAGCCGCCGCAGATGTCCTGCTGCTCGAATCCACGTACGGCGACCGGCGGCATGAACCCGACGATGACGGCGCGCGCTTTGGAACCATTGTGCGCGAGACCATCACCCGCAACGGCAAGGTGGTGATTCCGGCGTTCGCCATCGGCCGCGTCGAGGAGGTCCTGTACTGGCTGAAGCGACTTGAAGAGGCGCGCGAGATCCCGGTGGTGCCGGTGTTTGTCGACAGTCCCATGGCGGTCGAGGCGCTCGGATACTACGGGAAGCGGGTGGCCGAGCTCGATGAGGACATGCGCGAAGCCGGCAAGCCGCTGGCCAGCTTTGCGACCCGCCGCTTCCAGACCGTGTCGTCGGCGCAACAGTCTGCGGAGCTCGTCTCGTCACGGACGCCGGCCGTCATCATTTCGGCCAGCGGCATGGCGACCGGAGGGCGGGTGCTCCACCATCTGAAGCGCGTGCTGCCAGATACGCGGAATACGGTGCTCTTCGTGGGCTACCAGGCACCAGGCACCCGGGGGAGGTCGCTGGTGGACGGCGCGCGGGAGGTCAAGATCCACGGCCAGTTCATTCCGGTGTCCGCGCGCGTGGAACGGATTGATTCGATGTCGGCGCACGCCGATCGCCCGGAGATCCTGCGCTGGCTGCGCGCGTTCACCGCCCCGCCCGCCATGACCTACATCGTCCACGGCGAGCCGCCAGGAATGCAGGCGCTGCAGGCGGCAATCACGCGGGAGCTGGGCCCGGAATGGAAAACGCACGCGCCCGAGTACCTGGAGACGGTTGCGATCTGACGGGTGCGAGGATCCTCGCTGGGAGTCGGGACTCTCGATGTGGAGCCGGGACTTCAGTCGCGGCGGACATGCGACTGGTGCAGGGACGAGCGATGAAAACAAGACAGGGACCTGCGGAATCTGAGCGGCAGGGCGCCGATAGCGCAGGGGAACCCGACGCACGGCCCTACCTCCTCGAACGCGTCGGTGAGGCCGCGATCGTCCAGTTGTATGCGGACGGCTTCGGTGCGCTGCCGCGGCGCGAGAAGCTGCTGGTGTGGCACCTGGCCCAGGCAGCCATCGCCGGCCGGGATATCTACTTCGATCAGCGGTACGCTCACAACCTCGAGATGCGCGAGCTGCTCGAGGCCCTGGTGCCCGAGTGGCCCCGGATGCCGGACGAGGTGCGGGAGCCGATCGTTCGCTACACGAAGCTGTTCTGGATCAACAGCGGGCCCCATAACAACCTGACCGCCCAGAAATTCGTCCTCGAGTGCAGCCCGGACGCATTCGAGCGTGCGGTGCACGAGGCCGTCCTGCGTGGCGCGCGCATGCCTTTGCGTCCGGGCGAGCCGCTCGACACGCTACTGTCGCGCGTCCGGCCGCTGTTCTTCGACAGATCGGTTCACCGGACGGTGACGAGCAAGACGCCGGGCGCGGGGCAGGACATCCTCACGGCCAGCGTGAACAACCTCTACGACGGCGTCACGGCCGCCGACCTCGAGGGCTTCGAGGAATCGTACCCCTTGAACTCGCGCCTGGTGAAGCGGAACGGCACCCTGACGGAGGAGGTGTATCGCGTGGGCGGACGGTACGCGCCCTACATCGAGCGGGTGTGCGCCCATCTGCAGGCCGCGACGCCGTACGCGACACCCGCCATGAGCCGCACGCTCGAGGCGCTCGTGCGCTTCTACCGCACGGGCAGCACGGATGATCGGCGCGCGTACGATATCGCGTGGGTCGAGGATCGAAACTCGCCCGTCGACACGATCAACGGCTTCGTCGAGATCTATCTGGATGCCCGGGGTCGCAAAGGTGCGTGGGAAGCGCTGGTCTACTACCTCCACCCGGAGAAGACGGCCGCGATCTCACGTATCGCTGAGCACGCGCAATGGTTCGAAGATCGAATGCCATGGGACGCGCGCTATCGCAAGCCGCGGGTGACCGGCGTGACAGCTCGTGCGATCGAGGTGGTCATCGAGACTGGCGAATCAGGTCCGGTGACCCCCATCGGCATCAACCTGCCAAACGACCAGGAGATCCGCGAGACACACGGTAGCAAGTCGGTGTCGCTCTCGAACGTGCTCGAGGCGTACGAGAAGTCCACGCCCCGGTCGTTTCGCGCCGAGTTCAGCTGGGACGAGGATGAGATCGACAGGGCCACGCGTTGGGGCGCCTACGCCGGCGAGCTGACCACCAACCTGCACGAAGTAATCGGGCACGGATCGGGTCTGGTCTCCGAGGCGCTGAGGGGCATGCCGGAAGCGGCACTGGAGGAGCAGTTTTCGGCCATCGAAGAGTCGCGGGCGGACCTGGTTGCGCTGTATTTCATTGCCGATCCCTACATGGTGGAGCTCGGTCTGATTCCCGCTGGTGACTTCGAAGACGTGGTGCGCGCCGAGTACGAGTCGTACGCACGGAATGCACTCGTACAGCTGCGGCGCGTCCGGCACGGTTCGCAGATTGAAGAAGACCACATGCGCAACCGCCAGATGATCGTACGCTGGCTGATGGCGCACACCGATGCCGTCACGGCCGCGACGCGCGATGGCAAGACCTTTTACCGCGTGGGCAGCCTGGCCGCATTCCGGTCCGGCGTCGCGCGCCTGCTCGCGGAGGTGCAGCGAATCAAAGCCGAGGGGGACTACGAGGCGGCGCGCGCTCTCATGGAAACGTACGGCGTCCACTTCGACCCGGGGCTGAGAGACGAAGTCGTCGCCCGGGTCGATCACCTGGACATGCCTTCGTACACCGCGTTCGTGATGCCCGGGCTGGAACCCGTGCACGACGGCTCGGATGTCGTCGATGTCGCAATCACCTACCCGCGCGACTTCACCGCTCAGATGCTGGAGTACGCGAACGCCACTCGCCCGGAGCGCGAGGAGATGCTTCGGCAGATCGCCGCGGAACAGGTGCGGTAGCGGCGGGTGGTGGGCGCTCGGCGCTGGCGGTGGGCGGTGAGCCGTGGGTGGGTCCGAATCTCGAGATTTTCATTGTGCATTCTTTCACTGTGCGTTGTGCTAAGTGTTCTCCCATCGCCTTCCGCCTGATCTCGAGCCCAACCCGCTGACACGCGTTGTCTCCGCCTTGCGCGCGGAGGGCGTGCCGCTGATCGATCTGACCGCATCGAATCCGACGACGTGCGGATTCGAATACCCGTCGGGTTTGCTCGACGTGCTGGCCGACCCGCGATCGCTGCGCTACGACCCGCAGCCGCTGGGCATCGAGAGTGCGCGCGAGGCGGTGGCCGCGGATTACGCGAGGCGGTTGGTTGATATAGCCCCCGACCGGGTCGTCATCACGCAAGCAGCAGCGACAGCTACTCGCTGCTGTTCAAGCTGCTGTGCGATCCGGGCGACTCGGTGCTCGTGCCGGCGCCAAGCTATCCGCTCTTCGAGCATCTCGCACGGCTCGACGGGATCACTGTCCGGCCGTACCGGCTCGAGTACCACGGCCGGTGGACACTTGACGTGCACGACCTGGGGGATCTCGTGAATGCGCGCACGCGTGCCGTGCTGGCCGTCAGCCCGAACAACCCGACAGGCTCGATCCTGACCAGCGCCGAGACCCGCGATCTGCACGCGTTCTGTGCGTCGCGCGATCTCGCGCTGATTGGCGACGAGGTGTTCTGCGATTATCCGCTCATGCCTCCTTCCGCTGCGTCGCGGAGCGTGCTGGAGGAGGGGCAGGCGCTTGCCATATCGCTGGGGGGTCTCTCGAAGTCGGTGGGCCTGCCGCAGCTGAAGCTGGGGTGGATGGCGGTGGGTGGCCCGGAGGCCGTCGTGCGCGCAGCCCTGCAGCAGCTCGAGATCATCGCGGACACGTACCTGTCGGTGGCCACACCCGTACAGGTGGCGGTGTCACACGTGCTCGAGCAGGGGGCGCGCGTGCGGCAGCAGATCGCGGATCGTGTCTTGCTGAACTACAACCTGCTGCGCAGCCTGACAGAGCACTACCCGGCCTGCCGCGTGCTGCCGGCCGAGGGCGGCTGGTCGGCGGTGGTGCAGGGTCCGGCCATCGTGCCTGACGAGGTGCGCGCGGTTGCGCTGGTGCGGAGCACGGGGGTGCTGATACACCCCGGGTATTTCTTCGACTTCGATCGTGACGGGTACGTCGTGATGAGCCTTCTCCCTGCCCCGGCGGAGTTCGGCGCCGGCGCGTCTCGCATCCTCGAGGCCATGGACGGGCCGACCGACTCATGACGCGCACCCTACAGATCGGCCGGTCCGCCGGCATCCTGCTGCCGCTCTTTTCCATGCCATCCACTCGCAGCTGGGGCATCGGCGAGATCGGCGACCTGGTGCCGATGACGCGGTGGCTGCAGGATGCCGGACTTGGCGTACTGCAGCTGTTGCCGACGAACGAGATGGCGCCCGGGCAGACATCGCCGTACTCGGCGATCAGCGCGATGGCGCTCGATCCCATCTACATCAGCATGCACTCCGTGCGCGACTTCACGGTCTTCGGAGGTGAAGCCCGTCTCGACCTCGTGGACCAGGTCGCTCTCCGGTCGGCGCGCAACGCCAGACGGGTCGATTACGCAACCGTGCGGCGCGTGAAGGAACATGCCCTTCGCATGGCGTTCAGCCACTTCTGGGACACCGAGTGGGTGCGCGGCACCGCGCGCGCCGGGGCGTTCGCCGCGTTCTGCTCGTGGGAGGAGTGGTGGCTCGCGGACTACGCGTTGTACCGCGCCCTGCGCGAGCAGAGCGGAGGCCGGTCATGGACGGCATGGGAGGAGCCCTTGCGGCGCCGCGATCCGGAGACGCTCGCCCGCGCGCGTGAGGAACTGGAGTCGGAGATCCTCTTCTACCAGTACCTGCAGTGGCTCGCGGATGACCAGTGGCAGGACGCCCGGGACGCCGCGGCGCCCGTCGCGCTCTTCGGCGACTTCCCGTTCATGGTGGCCGCCGACAGCGCCGACGTCTGGGCACGCCAGCACCTGTTCCGCTTCGACGCCACGGTTGGCGTACCGCCGGACGCGTTCAGCGCCACTGGGCAGGACTGGGGGGTGCCGGTCTACCGCTGGGACGTCATGGACCTTGAGGACTACCGCTGGCTGCGCCAGCGTGCAAAGCGGAGCGCCCGGTTATTCGACGGGTACCGCATCGATCACCTCGTCGGCTTCTACCGGACGTTCTCGCGCCCGCTCGACAGCCCGGAAGGTGCCTTCGACCCGCCGAACGAGGCCGATCAGCTCGCCCTCGGCGAACGTCTCATGGCGATTTTTACCGGGTGCGGGGCACGGATTATCGCCGAAGATCTCGGCTTGGTGCCCGACTTCGTGCGCCGGTCCCTCACCAGCCTGGGAATACCGGGGTACAAAGTCTTCCGCTGGGAACGCGAGTGGAAGGTGCCAGGCCAACCGTTCCGTGACCCGGCGCGGTACCCCGCGCTCTCTGTGGCCACCACCGGCACGCACGACACCGACCCGATCGCGACGTGGTGGGACACGGCAGCCCCGAACGAGCGCACAGCCTTTGCGCGCCTGCCGCAGATCGCGCCCGTGTTGGACGGCCGTCCCGACGTCGCACCGTTCACCCCGGCGCTACGCGACGCGATTATGCATACGCTTTTTGGGTCCGCGTCCGACCTGCTGCTCATTCCGTTTCAGGATGTGTTCGGGTGGACCGATCGCATCAACACGCCGGCGACCGTCACGGACGAGAACTGGACGTGGCGGCTGCCCTGGCCCGTGGACACGCTCGCCGATCAGTCCGCCGCCAGCGAGCGCGCGGCGCTGCTTCGGGAGTGGGCGCGAGAGACTGGGAGGACGGGGCACGCTGCAATGCCCGATGCACAATGAAAAATGCCTTGCGTTTCTTCCATCCTGGAGTCTGCATCGTGCACTGTGCATTCGCCTTCCCCGTTTACTGATTGGTCGTCACCGCCTCCGCACGGGGTTTTGGAAGCGGCTTTCGCGGCAGCATCGAATCGCGGTTGGCCGCCTGATAAACGAACGTGGCCACGATGACGGCGTTCTTCATCACGTCGCCGGGCTGAAGCCGTTCGTAGTTGTCCATGTTCGAGTGGTGGGTGCGCGTGTCGTACTCCACGGGATCCTGGATGAACTGGAAGCCTGGCAGCCCGACGGCATCGAACGACAGGTGATCGGTGCCGCCCGTGTTCTGCAATGACAGCGTCGTCATCCCGAGGTTTTCGAACGGCTTCATCCAGGCGCTGAAGATTGGGGCGACGGCCTCGTTTCCCTGCAGGTATACGCCCCGGATCGCGCCGGTCCCGTTGTCCACGTTGAAGTAGGCGGCAAGCTTCGCGTGCTCGGGCTTGAGCGCCATGGTGTCGCGGTTGCCGAAGTTCTCTTTCACGTACGCGCGCGAGCCGAGCAGCCCCTGCTCTTCGCCGCTCCATAGCGCCAGGCGCACCGTGCGCCGCATCTGGAGACCCGAGGCCTTCAGAATGCGCATCGCCTCGAGCATGACCGCGGAGCCGACCGCATTGTCCGTCGCGCCCGTGGACCCGTGCCACGAGTCGAAGTGGGCGCCCAGCATCACGATCTCGTCAGCGCTGTCGGTGCCCGGCAGCTCCGCCAGAACGTTGAAGCCCGGCTGATTGTCGAGGAACGCGTTCCTGACGTCGAGCGCCACCGTGACCGGCACCTTCTTGTCCAGCGTGCGGGCGAGTCTTCCGTAGTGCTCGACGGCGATCACGATCTGCGGCGGCACGTTCTCAGGGAACATCCGGGAGAACGGACCCGAGGGAGGCGTGGAGCTGTAGGCGCCGCCCTGCTGCACGAAGAGCGTTCCACCGTCGCCGCGGCCAGGCTCGAACGTGGCGAGCACGCCTTCGCTCAGGAGGAACTCCATCCGCTTGCGTGAGAACTGGAACTGCGACGGATCGCGCCGCCGTGCGGCAGCGGCACGCGGCTCGAGCTGCTCGAGCTCCTCCAGATCGTCATCCGAGTAGCGCTTCGCCTGCGCCTCGAACTGCGCCTTCACCTCGCGCGTGGGCATGGGCATCACAATCTTGCCCTTCAACTTGCCTCTCCACGTGTCGAAGTCCTTCTCCGCCTCCATGGGAGCGAAGATCACCTCGGCCGTGACAGGGCCGGCGATTCCAGGCGTCCACGCTTTCGGGATGCCGATGATGGGCCACGGCGTCGGTGTGAGCACCTGCGCGCTGAAGCGCTCGTTCACCCACCCGCGGCCGAAGGTGCCCCAGTTCTCGAGGCGGGGATTCGACGCGCCCCACTCGCGCAGCTTCGTTACGGCCCAGTCCGCCGCCTGCTTGATGTTCGGCGAGCCGGTCAGCCGGGGTCCGTAGACGTCGGTCAGGTAGCTGACGGTCTCCATCACCTGCGAGCGCTGAAAGCCCTCGTCCTTGATTTTGTAGATGGCGTCGTAATCGATGGTCTCGCTCGACGCGAGCGGCTGCGCCGCGGCGGGGACTAGCAGGAGCAGACAGACGACGGGCAGTGTCAGCACACGGCGACGAGTTCTCACGGCAGCGGACCTCCACGACTGACGATCGACGACGAATCAGGGCGACGCTCCGATCGATCACCATATCACGGCGTTTGACGGACGGCGCCGCCACGCCGCCGTCCGCCTGCAGACCGCGAGGGATTGCAGACGTAGCCAGTGCCGGGCCCGTGTACATGACGCTTTCGTAATCGCACCGACGAATCCGTCAGCACCCTGCGGCCGGGTGCCGCCGTGTGAATTGCCGGACACGGGTGAACATGGCGCGTTTGGGGCGGTCGTCACGCCCGGCGGCCCGGGCACGACCGTTGCCCTGCAGCGCTCATGCCCGCCACGGGGTGCAGGCACCCCGCGCGCGCACACTGCGCTGAGAGAAACCATGCAACCCGTATCCGTCGTGCCCTTTGCGGCTCTCCCCGCGCTCCCCGATCCGCTCGGCACGCGGCTCGTCGTCAGCGACCGGCCCGGCGAACGCCTGGAGCAGCTCCGCTTTGCACCAGAGCTGCTGTCGGCCGGCTTCGAAGCGGCACTCCGAGAGCAGGTTGCGCGCTTCGCCCAGTTCCGGCATCCGTGCTATGCACGCGTGCGGCGGGTGGATCGTCTCGAGGGCGGCACGGCTCTCGCGCTCGTCTCGGAGCACCCGCGAGGCGCGCGCCTGTCAGACGTTCTCACGGTTGCCGAGCGCCATGGACTCGAGCTCGATATCAACGCGGCACTGTGCATCGTGCGGCAGCTCGTTCCGGCGGTCGCGGCGCTGCACCACGCTTCGCACGGTGCCGCGCACGGCGCGATCTCGCCCGAGCGCATCCTCATCACACCCCACGCCCGAATCGTCATCACCGAGCACGTGGTCGGTCCCGCGATCGAGCAGCTGTGCCTGTCGCGCAGCAAGCTGTGGCGCGATCTCCACATCATGGCGCCCGCTACGCCGGTTGGCACGTCCCGCCTCGATACCCGCGCGGACATCGTCCAAATGGGCGCGGTATCGCTCGCGTTGATCCTGGGACGCCTCCTCCGCGCCGACGAACTCGACACCGTTCCAGAGCTGCTGGCCTCCGCACGCGAGACGACGGTGCTCGGGCGGCGAGATCTCGTGGCCGCGCCTCTCCGCCGCTGGCTGTTGCGCGCCCTCCAGCTCGACCGGCGGGGGTCATTCGAGTCGACTGCCGAGGCGCAGGCTGGACTCAATGACGTGCTGTCGGAGGAGGGCGGCTACGTCGCGGCGCCGATCGCGCTCGAGTCTTTCCTCGTCCGGTACCAGGAACACGCCGCGCTGCCGCCGCGTTCGGCCGGGACCGGCGAAAATCAGCCCGTCCACATGACCGTGACGGCGGCCGCGCAGGCTGCGCCGATCAGCGAGGTGCCTGCACCTGTCGATCACGTTCCCCCGCCGCAGCCGGTGCGGATGGCGAGGGCCGCCGCCCCCGGTGAGCAGTCATCCGATGTACCGGCGCTCGCGCTGATCGTCCCTGAAGCTACCTCGCAACCGCACGACGTCGTGACGGACCGGCCGGAAGTGCCGGTCTCCGAGGCAGCCGCCGAGGGGTTGCGTGCGAGCGAACGGGCGGAGCTGAGGGGGTTCCTCGACGGCATCGACGGGAGCCGCATACCGCCCGTCGAGGACCCTTCGAGCCGCCCGGGTGACGCCGGAAGTGCGGCGGCCGCGCCGTCATCCCGGTCGTATGCGACGCCCGAGGCGTTTGTCACGGTGCCGCCCAGTCGCGTGACGCGCGGGCGTCTGGCGCTCGCGTTGTGCGCCGCAGTCGCTCTGGGAGAAGCGGCGTACATCTGGGGGGTCCCGGCGGCACCCGCACCCGTGGCTTCGGAAGGCTTCGTCTCGATCGAGTCGCGCCCCTCCGGCGCTACGGTCGTGATCGACGACCGCGAGCGCGGGGTGACTCCGCTTTCATTGAGCCTTTCGCCGGGTCCCCACGTTCTGGCGCTCCGCAGCGCGACCAGCTCGCGCGCGGTGTCGCTGACCGTTCAGGCCGGCACGGCGCACGCGCAGTACGTGGAGCTTGCGCCAGCCGTCACGACCGGCGCGATCGATGTGCAGCTTGGCACGCCTGGCGCCCGGGTCACCCTCGACGGACAGCCGCGGGGAGCCGCGCCGGTCACGATTCCAGATGTCTCTGAAGGAGACCACGAGCTCCTCATCGAAGCGGGCACCGGCATCATTCGCCAACGCGTGGTGGTGCAGGCGGGACTGACCACCTCGGTCCGTCCGACGGTCGGCGAGACGGCGCCGACTCCGGTGGCGCAGCGAGGCTGGGTCACCATCGCGGTGCCCTTCGAGATGCAGGTGCTCGAGGGGGGACGCCAGCTCGGGACGACCGCCGGGCGGCTGCCGCTCGCGCCGGGCCGTCACATGCTGGAACTCGCGAGCGAGCCCCTGAAATTCCGCAAATCGATCGCCGTCGACGTTGTCGCCGGGAAGGAGACCAGCGTGCCTGTGCAACTTCCCAACGGCTCGGTTGCGATCAATGCCATACCGTGGGCCGAGGTCTGGATTGATGGCCAGAAGGCAGGCGAGACGCCAATCGGCAGCATGGCCCTGCCGCTCGGACCTCATGAGCTCGTCTTCAGACATCCGGACTTCCCGGAGCGCCGTCACGCGGTCAGCGTCACCGCCGGGGCGCCAACGCGCGTCAGCGTGGAGATGAAGCAGTGAGAAGCAAGGGCGCGTGGTGGGCCGCCCCAGTGCTGGCGCTCTCCCTCGGATGCCCGCCATCGGCGGGATCCGAGGATGGCCTGGAGGCCGCGCGGAGGCTCTACGTGGCTGCGTCGTATGAAGACGCATTGAAGACGCTGGAGGGTCTGAAGCCCGCGGCCTCAGATGCAAAAGCCACGGTCGCCGTCGAGCAGCAGCGGCTGCTGTGCCTCGTTGCCCTCGGGCGGCCTGCCGACGCGGAGGGGGCGATGACCGCAATCGTGCAGGCGGATCCCCTCTACCTGCCGGATGTGTCGGCGGCACCGCCACGCGTGCGCGCCGCGTTCAAGGATGTGCGGGCGCGGCTCCTGCCGGGCATTGCAAAAGCGCAGTACGAGCAGGCGCGGCAGGCGTTCGACAGTGCCGATTACGCGGCCGCAAGCGCAGGATTCGCACGCGTGGTTGCGATTGTGGAGCTGTCCGACGGAGCGGGCGCAGACCCGGTGTTGCGGGATGTCGCCGTGCTCGCGACCGGCTTCAAGACGCTCAGCGACAAAGCAGATGCCGCGCCGCCTGCCCCTGCGGCGGCCGCCGCCGCGCCGCCGCCAGCGGCGATCGCCGCCGCGGCACCAGCCCCGCGTATCTACGACGCAACGTCCCCGGGGCTCGCCGTCCCTGCGGTCGTCAGGCAGGACGTGCCGCAGTGGCCTCGGAGCCTTGGTCCTCCCCCAAACCGCGACGCGGTGCTCGCAATCGTGATCAATGAAAAAGGCCGCGTCGAATCCGCACGCATGATGCGTGTAGTGAACAGGACGTACGACAAGCTGCTCCTCAGCGCGGCGAGCACGTGGGCGTATGTCCCCGCGCAGCTCGCTGGCGAACCCGTGAAGTTCAGGAAGGTGATGAAGCTCAGCTTCCGATGAGCGGTTCGGGGCTGAGAGACTTCACATTTCGGATCGCACCGGTACGGGCGGAGGCTCCCGGTCCAGACGTGCGAGCGCCGCGTCACGCACCGCGCTGAACCTCTCGAGGTGCTCCGCCGGGATCGGCTCGCCGGGCGGCATGCGACGGTGCTCGAGGAGAGGATTGATGAAGGTGCCGTTCTTCGTCAGCCGATAATCGAGATGCGGTCCCGTGGCAAGCCCGGTCGCTCCGACCCGGCCAATCACCTGGCCCTGGGCGACCTGCGTGCCTGGGCGGACGCCCCGGGTGATCGCCGACAGGTGAAGGTACGAGCTCTCGTACCCGCTCGCGTGGCGGATGCTCACCATGTTGCCGGCGCCGCCTCGCCTGCCCGCTGCCTTCACCACACCACTCGCGACCGCCACCACCGGCGCCCCCGCCGGCGCGCGGTAATCGACGCCCAGGTGGGCACGCATCCGGTGCAAAACGGGATGGAACCGCGCGAGCGAGAACCGTGACGTGACCTGCGGTTCGAAGCGCAACGGCGAGCGCAGGAAGAACCGCTTGAGCGACTTCCCATCCGCGTCGTAATAGCTGGCCGCAGCACCCGGCGCCGCATAGCGGATAGCCACGAGCCGGCGCCCGCCGGTCCGGAGCTCCGTGGCCTGAACGGCTCCATAGCGGGCGAACCGACCCTCCCGGTACACCTTGTCCACGATCAGGCCGAAGCCGTCGCCCTGCTGCAGATCGGTGTTGAAGTCGACCTCGCCCCCGAAGATGACGGCCAGGGCCATCGGCAGTTCCGGTGTCTCGCCTTCCGCCGCCATCGCGGCAAACAGCGACGAGTTGTTCCCGTCGATGATTCCCGACACCGTCGTCGTCGTGTGTCGCACGTCATAGGGAACGACGGATGCGTCGAAGGCGTGCGGCTCGTCCGCACGCGCGGCGACACGGAGGAAGCGCTCCGCGTCGACTTCGTATTCGAGGTGTCGTACGCACCCGTCGAACGTGCGCTCGAACCGCCATGGGTGGCCCGCTCGCAGCGTCCGCAGGTCGAACACGCGCGTCACCGCCGTGACGACGCCGGCGACGTCGGCGGTGTGCAGGCTGTGCGGAGCGAGCATGCCCGCGAGCGTCGCGCTGGCTGGCACGCGCCCGGGGACCATCTCGCTGTCGGCAACCAGATCGAGGTCCTCGCGGCGAGCGGTATCGGGCGGGATCCGGTCGAGGCGATTGCACCCTGCGACCGTTGCAGAGATGCAGAGGGTGAGCGCCAAGCGGGTCAGCGGCCCATGCATGCGGAGGGTCAGCGTACGTGCCGGGTCTCCGGCGTGTCAACGTGCGACGGCGACGGCTCACCGTGGCAATAACCCTCGGTTCGTCTCTCGTGCCGCACTTCAGCTATGTGGTGTGCTGCATTACGAGCTACCTGATTCTTTCAACGCTGTGGATACTTCGAAGTAACACTGACCGGCGAGCACAGGCGCGACTGGAAGAAGCTGACCCTGCCTTCGGTCGGAGCTGCTCCACTGGTCCTCAGCGGGTAAGCCGAACGGTCCCTCCGTTTACACGAGCCGCCGGCGATCGCAAACGAAACTCCGTTTTGGCGGGCGCCCTGACGATGGGGCGGTTCAGCAATGGCGAGCTCGTGAGGGTAACGGGGCGTTCGGCTGAGCCCTCACACCAGGCGAACGAGCATGGCTCGCCAGACATTCACGTCTGCTTATCCGCATATCCCTGTGACCTCACCCAGAAGCTAGAACGGCATGTACTGGCGCCTCCTGCGAAATCGCGCGATGGCACTGCGGCGTTCGACCGTCAAAGAGAGTCACCGAACCGCCGCGACCGGCTCACACAACCTGCTGATGGTCTACAATCACGTGCTGGATCCGCCTGGATTCTGGCAGCGAGGACAGTTCGGACCGAGCTCCATTTTCGCGCCTGCCAACCTTCAATCGCCGCGGTCGTGTGGCGGCTGCGTTGAGACATGCGGCTCGATCCGGTTCTACACGTGACGTTCGGACGGAGGACTGGGTACCGACATCCCGCGGACGCTCGGTGCCCTTCGTCTGGGACTCCTGTGAGCTGCGGAGAAACCACGTCCCGTCGTTTCTCCTCGGCCTTCGCCTATGCTTGAGCTCTTGGCAGAGCGGTTGCTGGACCCGCCGACCGTAAAGACTCGGTGAGTTGCCCAAGACGCGTCCCTTTGAACACTGACAGACGACCGTCTGGAGACTGAGTGCCTTTCGCCGCTTCAAGAACACGCGGTTCCGTTGCACGGCTGGCGCCTGTGGTGCGGAGTTTTGGCTGGGGGTTTGCCGACCAGATGCTGTCGAGCGCCACCAATTTTCTGCTGGGCGTTCTGGTTGCCCGCTCTGTGGACGCTGCGGCGTTCGGAGCGTTCGGGCTCGCCTACGCCATTTACACTCTAGCATTGGGCGCGGCGAGAGCGTTGGCGGTCGAACCGCTGGCGGTGAGATTCAGCGCCGTGTCTGTCGACCAGTGGAGATCCGGGGTCGCGCACGCCGCGGGGACGTCCTTGGTGTTTGGAACAGTCGTCGGCGTTGGAAGTCTTGGGGCGGCAACCCTGGCAGGTAGCCCTCTCTCAGCCACGCTGGCGGTACTCGGGATCGCACTGCCCGGATTGCTCCTTCAGGATGCGTGGAGGGTTTCTTTTTTCGTGCTGAATCGAGGCGCGCGGGCATTCTGGAACGATTTCGTCTGGGCGGCGGTCCTCATTCCTGGCGCCGCGCTCGTGCTCTGGGGTGGCGGGGCGTCGATGGCGGCTCTGGTGGGCGTATGGGCCATCGCCGGTTGGACTGCGGCGCTCGTTGGTCTTGCCCAGAGTCGAGTGGTGCCTCGACCAGACCGAACGCTCTCGTGGCTGCGCGAGCAACGCCATCTGGTGTTCAGGTTTCTGGCCGAGTTCGTGGTATCGAGCGGCACCGCGCAGCTTGCCATCTTCCTGATTGCCGGTCTGACGACACTGGCGGATGTCGGCCACCTGAAGGCCGGCCAGATGATGCTGGGCCCACTCAATATCCTCTTCATGGGCGCCGGCCTCGTCGCAGTTGCTGAGACGTCCAGGTTTCTCGCCCAATCCCCTAAGAAGATGGAAGCAGCCGTGCTACATTGTCTCCGCCGTGTTGGCACTCGGCACGATCGCCTGGACGATTGCCGCCTTGCTGCTGCCCTCATCCGTGGGTGAAGCACTCATGGGCAGCAATTGGGTGGGCGCTCGCACGGTTTTCGTTCCCCTGGCGTTGGGGACGACGGGTGTTGCGCTGTCGAACGGGGCGGTGACTGGCTTGCGAGCGCTTGCCGCGGCGCGATCCAGCCTGAGAGCGAGGATCTTTGATGCGGTGACGAGCCTGGTGCTGAGCGTGATCGGAGCTGTCGCGGGGGGCGCCGTCGGCGCTGCCTGGGGCTACGCTGTCTCAGGCTGCCTTCGAGTTCCAAACTGGTGGTGGCACTTCTATAGGGCTCGACGGGCATACATCGCCCCAGCCCGAGTGCCGAGCGTGCCGCGGACGATGGTTGCGCATGCCGCCATGCCGAAAGAGACGCCCTAAGGGAGTAGTGCCGCAACCGGCATTGCAGCCCGGCGCGAGCATACCAACCGGGGTACACGTTTCCTGTTTTGGAACCGCCGGCGACCGCCTTCGCAATTCGATGACCGCGCCAGGTCCGAAGGACAACCGACGGCGCCGTTCCAGGGCTCGGGGAATTTTAATGGCGCGAACTCCTACCTGGGCGCAGACTTTTGTCGCCGTGTGAACCGCCGCCTGCCGCGCCGTGGGTCGATTCTCGGGCACGACGATCGCTCGAGTCTGCCACTCGGGCGCGAACCACCGCCGCGGCGACTTGGTCAAGACCTTGCTACGACGGGAAATGCCCCACCGGGTTCCCGCACCCCGGTCGGCCAGCCCCTCGGACCAACCCCGCGAGCACGCGAATAGTGGAGGATGCCATGAACGCCGTGTACGTTGACTCTGGCCTCACCGAATCCGATCGTCGTCGACGGCTCTACGAAGGCCAGCTGTTCGTATTCTCACCCACGCCGAGCTCGCTCGGATTGGTGCAGCTCGCGCGCACGCTGATCGTGGAAGCATTCGAGGGTCGCGACCCCGAGACCGCCCAGTACCAGATGCCGGTTGAACGGTACGCCGCGGTCCTGGCTGAGTTGAAGCCGCGATTCATTCATCATCCCGACGCGAAGCGATTGATCTCCGGCCTGCTGAGCGGGCTTGGGTGCGATCTGGACCGCACGTACTTCGACGTTCCTCGGATGCGAACGGCTACGAGCGACAACTATCTGACCACGGGCATTGCATTTGCGTTTCACCCCCACCGTGACACGTGGTACTCCGCCCCGTTGTGCCAGTTGAACTGGTGGCTACCCATCTACGACATCGACCCGGAGCGAGCGATGGCGTTCCATCCGCGCTACTGGTCGCAGCCGGTCAAGAACACCTCACATCTGTACAACTATGCGGAGTGGAACCGGACCAGCCGGTTTGCGGCAGCCGCGCAGATCAAGCAGGACACGCGTGTGCAACCGCACCCCGATGAGCCCATCGACCTCGATCCTCAACTGCGCATTGTGGCGCCAGTCGGCGGCGCGCTGATCTTCTCCGCCGCTCACCTGCATTCGTCTGTACCCAACATGACTGGGAAAACCCGGTTCAGCATCGACTTCCGAACCGTGCACCTCGATGACGTGCGCGAGTTTCGAGGCGCCCCCAACGTGGATTCTGCGTGCACCGGAACGACGATGGGTGACTATCTCCGCGCGTCGGATCTGTCGCATGTCCCAGCGGAGCTCATCGCCGCCTACGAGCCAGGACACGGAATGCAGGTGGGATCCTGATCGCACACGGCCATGGCGCGAACCGTCCCGAGTGACACCGTGATTCAAGCGCCTGCGAACGAAAGTGCCGGCGCCGCGATGCACGCGCTGATCGCGCGACTCTACCCTCTCTGTCGCAGCATTACCGGAAGTGGCCTACGGCAGACGCTGAGCACGCTGCAGTCGTACGTTCCGATGACAATAACGGAGGTGCGAACCGGAACACCCGTATTCGATTGGACGATTCCGCGCGAATGGAACATTTGCGACGCGTATGTGAAGAATGCGCGTGGCGAACGCGTTATCGACTTCAGGCGCCACAATCTTCACGTCGTCAACTACAGCGTGCCGGTGCACACGAGGTGCTCGCTCCACGAGCTCAGGCCGCACCTGTTCTCGATCCCGGAGCATCCCGAGTGGATACCGTATCGAACGTCGTATTATAACGAGACGTGGGGGTTCTGCCTTGCCCACGAGCAGTTGATCCGTCTGGAACCTGGCGAGTACCAGGTTCGCATCGAGTCGTCGCTGCACGACGGCACCCTGACGTACGGAGAGTGCTACCTTCCTGGCGAGACAGCCGATGAGGTGTTGATTTCAGCGCACGCCTGTCACCCGTCGCTGTGCAACGATAACTTGTCCGGCATCGCCGTGGCGGTGTTCCTCGCACAAGCGCTGCAGAACCGCAAACGCCGGTACTCCTATCGCTTCCTTTTCGCGCCAGGGACGATCGGATCGATCGCGTGGCTGGCGCAACACAGGGAGCACGCGTCCCATATCGCGCACGGCCTCGTTCTCACCTGCCTCGGCGACCAGGGTGGATTTCACTACAAGAAGAGTCGGCGCGGTGACGTCGAGGTAGATAGGGCAGCAGCCGCAGTCCTTCGCCACCAATCGGAACCGTTCGAGGTCCTCGAGTTCGAACCCTACGGGTACGACGAGCGGCAGTTCTGCTCGCCCGGCTTCAATCTTCCGGTCGGCTGTCTGATGCGGAGCGTGTGGGGCCAATTTCCGGAGTACCACACGTCTGCCGACAACCTCGATTTCGTGCACCCTGCGGCGTTGGCTCGATCACTCGACGTCTGCCTATCGATTGTCGAGGTTCTCGAACGGAACTGCACGTATCAGAGCACGAATCCCTGGTGTGAACCAGCGCTTGGCCGTCGCGGCCTTTACCGCACGGCAGGACACCCCGACGCCGAAACCGAGAATCTGGCCCGCTTGTGGGTTCTCAATCTGTCCGATGGGGATCACAGCCTGTTGGACATCGCTGAGCGATCGCGGCTGAGCTTTCGCGTGGTTCAGCAGGTCGCCGAGGAACTGCACAGCCACGGCCTGGTGACGGCTACTTCGCGGGTCGTCCGATGAGTCACCACGCGTGAGTGCCTGGAGAGACGCGCGCGTGCTCGTGACAGGAGCCCGCGGGTTCATCGGGTCGGCCTTGTGTCGCCGACTGGTCGCCGAAGGCGCATCGGTTGTCGGTGTCTCTGCAGCCTCAAGGCCTGCGGAGATTTCTGGAGTGCGCTGGGCTCGGATGGGCATTCGCGACGAGCGCGAGTGGCGCGTCTTATGGGCGGACGCGGCGCCTGATGTAGCGTTCCATCTCGGCGGTCACGTGAGTGGCTCGCAGGATCTCTCGAGTGTTCTGCCGACGTTCCACGCGAATCTCGAGAGCACTGTCGCTCTGCTTACAGTGGCCTCGGAAGCTGTCCACGCTCGGGTGATACTCGCGGGGTCGATGCACGAACCGGCGCCGGATCATCCAACCGCGCCGCCGTGCTCGCCCTACGCGGCGGCAAAATGGGCGGCGATGGGCTACGCGAGAATGTTCCAGGCGCTGTACGGGGTCTCGGTCGCCGTGGCGCGTCCGATGATGGTCTACGGTCCAGGCCAGTGGGATACGACGAAGGTGCTGCCGTATGTGACGACCTCCCTCTTGTCCGGCGTGTCGCCGGCACTCGGCACCGGAACGCGCGAGCTCGACTGGGTATTCATCGAGGATGTGGTCGAAGGCCTGTTGCGCGTGGGGGAGCATCGAGCTTCGGAGGTCGTCGACCTCGACCTGGGTACCGGGATCCTCACAACCGTTCGGGCCGTTGCGGAACGCGTGGCCACCATCCTGCAATCTGACGTGCCGCTCCGTTTCGGCGCAGTGCGGGACAGACTCCTGGAACAGCCTCGTCTAGCGAACATCGACGCGACACGTGCCCGGATCGGGTGGGTCGCGACGACGTCGCTCGCCGACGGGCTCGACAGAACGGTCTCTTGGTACAAGTGCTGGCGGTCGACCGACTGCCCGCCTGAAGCTGTCGCTCAACGGCGTTGGCCATGATTTTTACCGAGTCAGCCGTCGAGGGCGCCCTCATCATCGATCTCGAGCAGACGATGGACGAGCGAGGGTTCTTCGCTCGCACGTGGTGTCAGCGCGAGTTCGCGGCACGCGGCTTGAGCACACAGTTCGTGCAGTGCAATCTCTCCTACAACCGAGTCCGCCACACACTGCGCGGCATGCATATCCAGCTGCGCCCCCATATGGAGGCGAAACTGGTGCGGTGCACCAGGGGCACCATCTACGACGTCATCATCGATGTCCGTCCACAATCGTCGACGTATCTGCGACACTTCGGCGTGGTGCTCAGTGCAGAGAACCGGCGCGCGCTGTATGTGCCAGAAGGCTGTGCGCACGGGTTCCTGACGCTGGTCGATGAAAGCGAAGTCTCGTATCAGATGTCCGCGTTCCATGAGTCGCGCGCTGCCCGCGGCGTGAGGTGGGACGACCCCGCCTTTGGCATCGAATGGCCTGCACCGGTTGCCGTCATTTCAGAACGGGATCGGAGTTACGCAGACTTCAACCCGCAGCAACTGAAGGAGACCCTGGTGTGACGAATCGCGCAGTCTTCACAATCGAGCCGGCTCACGCGACCGGACCAGGGGGGGCGGCCGCCTTCGGGACGTGCCGACACTGCGGCACCCCGCTCCACCACACGTTCGTCGATCTCGGCATGTCACCGCTTTGCGAAACCTACCTGAAACCCGAAGAGCTCAACAAAGCGGAGTCCTTCTACCCGCTCCACGTCTTCGTCTGCGGACGGTGCTTCCTGGTCCAGGTGCAGCAGTACGTGGACCGCGAATCGATTTTTACCGAGTAACGTGGTACTTTTCTTCGTTTGCCGAGAGCTGGCTCGCGCACGCGCGCGAGTACACGGAGACGATGGTCCGCCGTTGGCGTCTCACTGCCGCGAGCCAGGTCATAGAGCTCGCCAGCAACGACGGATACCTGCTGCAGTACTTCGTCGCCCGCGGCATTCCTTCACTCGGGATCGAGCCTGCCGGTAACGTGGCTGCTGCCGCCAATGCGAGAGGAGTACCGACGCGCGTTGCCTTTTTCGGGCGCGACACAGCCCGTGCGCTCGTTGCTGAACGACTGCAGGCCGATCTCCTAATCGGCAACAATGTGCTCGCACAGGTACCCGATCTCGGCGACTTCGTCGAAGGAATGCGCATCGTGTTACGGCCAGGCGCCGTCATCACGATGGAGTTCCCCCACTTGCAACGCTTGATCGAAGGTAATCAGTTCGACACGATCTACCATGAGCACTTCTCGTACTTCTCCCTGCTCACTGTGTGCACGATATTCGAGTCCCACGGGTTGTCGGTGTTTGACGTCGAGGAGCTGCCAACGCACGGAGGCTCGCTGAGAATCTATGTCCGGCATGAGGAGGACCGTTCCAAGCCGGTGACCGAGGCCGTTCGGGCATTGCTGTCCCGGGAGCGGGCGCTGGGATTCGACAGCCTGCTGGGATACGGGGGGTTTGGCGAGCGGGTAGAGACAACGAAGCGCCGATTGCTCAGCTTCTTCATCGAGGCGAAAGAACGAGGTCGCAGCATCGTTGGTTACGGCGCTCCGGGCAAGGGCAACACACTGCTGAACTACTGCGGCATTCGCACCGACTTTCTTGATTACACGGTCGATCGGAATCCCTACAAGCAGGGCAAGTTCACGCCTGGGACACACATCCCGATCTACCCCCCGAGCCGGATCGCGGAGACCAAGCCGGACTACGTGCTGATCCTGCCGTGGAATTGCAAGGACGAGATCATGTCGCAGATGGCGCACATCCGCGACTGGGGTGGCCGCTTCGTGGTTCCGATTCCAGAGGTCGTCCTCTCGTGATAGAACGGGCGTAGTGTTGGACTGGGGTTCCGCAGGCGTTTTGATTGGCGTACTTAGCCACTCGGTTCTTCGTCGTGAAAATTGACTAAATAACCGAGGCAATGATGTAGAGACATTCGACGTCGCCCGACCTGACGGACGAACAACGGGTTGTTGGTAACCCTTCACTCAATGCCCAGGACTTCTGATCACCCCGTCGTCTGCTGGCGAGGCCACAAGCGCCTCTCTAGCTCCCCAACGGCATGATCGCGAGGTGACCAGTGACGCTCTTCTCCGCATCCTCACGCGTGCGTTCCGGGTTCGCTGGCGTGCTGTTTGGGCTTTGCCTCGCCGTTACCGTCGGCCGCGCACAAATGATCGTTCTTCGACAAACCAGTCTTGCGGCCGCCGAAAGAACGCAGTCCGAGACGCGCGTTCTGTACGCCTCTGACGAGCGCGCTCGAGACCTGGACGACGTGGCAAGCCGGTTGAGCACGCCGCCTGCGCCCGCTGCGAGCGATGCCGAGACCAGTGGAAGTGCGAGTCCGCCCGCCGCTGACCGCGATGTCCGAATGGCGGAGGGCGAGGGGCTCGCTGCCGACTTGTCAGTGGGCTTGGTGGCGGCCTTTGGGTTTGAGGAGGGGACGGGGAGCACCACGGCTGACGCCTCGGGCACCGGTAACACGGGCACGATTAGCGGCGCGACCTGGACGACGCAGGGGCGCTTTGGGAAGGCACTCAGCTTCAACGGGTCGAGCAGCCGGGTGAGCGTGGCGGCGGCCGCGAGTCTGAATCTGGGCGCGGCGATGACGCTCGAAGGCTGGATTTACCCCACGGCCGCGCAGAGCGGCTGGCGCACCATCCTCCAGCGACAGACGAATGCCTATTTTCTGAATGCGAGCAACAGCACCGGGCCACTACGGCCGTCGGGCGGCGGCACGTTCGGGACGACCACCACGTTTGTCAGCGGCACCACGGCCAATCCCGTCAATACCTGGACGCACGTGGCGGTGACCTACGACGGCGCGTTGCTGCGGTTGTACGTCAACGGAGCACAGGCGGCCAGTCGGCCACAGACGGGCACCATCCAGGCGTCGACCAGCCCGTTGTGGATCGGCGGCAATAGTCCCTATGGCGAGTACTTCCAGGGCATCCTCGACGACATTCGCATCTATAACCGGGCCCTGACCGACGCCGAGATTCAGGGCGACATGATCACGCCCGTGCAAGCCGGAGGGGGCCCGGACACGACCTCCCCGACCGTGCCGACCACCGTGACGGCCACGGCGGGATCCAGCACGCAGATTACGGTCTCGTGGACGGCGTCGAGCGACAACATCGGCGTGACGGGCTATCGCATCGAGCGCTGCCAGGGCTCGGGCTGCACGGCCTTTGCGGAGATCGGCACGGCGACGACGACCAGCTACAGCAACACGGGCTTGGCAGCGGCGACGAGCTACCGCTATCGCGTGCGGGCCACCGATGCAGCCGGCAATATGAGTGGATACTCAGCGATCGCGAGTGCGACGACTCCCGCGGCCGTAGACACGCAGGCACCCTCGGTGCCAACCAATGTGGCGGCCACGGCAGGATCGAGCACGCAGATTACGGTTTCGTGGACGCCGTCGAGCGACAACGTGGGGGTAACAGCGTATCGCATCGAGCGGTGCCAGGGGTCGGGCTGCACGGCCTTTGCGGAGATCGGCACGGCGACGACGACCAGCTACAGCAACCCGGGCTTGGCGGGGACGACGAGCTACAGCTATCGCGTGCGGGCCACCGACGCCGCCGGCAATCTCAGCGCTTACTCGAATACCGCGACCGCGACGACGCCGAGCGGCGTGTCAGTGGGCTTGGTGGCGGCCTTTGGGTTTGAGGAGGGGGCGGGGAGCACCACGGCTGACGCCTCGGGCACCGGTAACACGGGCACGATTAGCGGCGCGACCTGGACGACGCAGGGGCGCTTTGGGAAGGCACTCAGCTTCAACGGGTCGAGCAGCCGGGTGAGCGTGGCGGCGGCCGCGAGTCTGAATCTGGGCGCGGCGATGACGCTCGAAGGCTGGATTTACCCCACGGCCGCGCAGAGCGGCTGGCGCACCATCCTCCAGCGACAGACGAATGCCTATTTTCTGAATGCGAGCAACAGCACCGGGCCACTACGGCCGTCGGGCGGCGGCACGTTCGGGACGACCACCACGTTTGTCAGCGGCACCACGGCCAATCCCGTCAATACCTGGACGCACGTGGCGGTGACCTACGACGGCGCGTTGCTGCGGTTGTACGTCAACGGAGCACAGGCGGCCAGTCGGCCACAGACGGGCACCATCCAGGCGTCGACCAGCCCGTTGTGGATCGGCGGCAATAGTCCCTATGGCGAGTACTTCCAGGGCATCCTCGACGACATTCGCATCTATAACCGGGCCCTGACCGACGCCGAGATTCAGGGCGACATGATCACGCCCGTGCAAGCCGGAGGGGGCCCGGACACGACCTCCCCGACCGTGCCGACCACCGTGACGGCCACGGCGGGATCCAGCACGCAGATTACGGTCTCGTGGACGGCGTCGAGCGACAACATCGGCGTGACGGGCTATCGCATCGAGCGCTGCCAGGGCTCGGGCTGCACGGCCTTTGCGGAGATTGGCACGGCGACGACGACCAGCTACAGCAACACGGGCTTGGCAGCGGCGACGGCTACCGCTATCGCGTGCGGGCCACCGATGCAGCCGGCAATATGAGTGGATACTCAGCGATCGCGAGTGCGACGACTCCCGCGGCCGTAGACACGCAGGCACCCTCGGTGCCAACCAATGTGGCGGCCACGGCAGGATCGAGCACGCAGATTACGGTTTCGTGGACGCCGTCGAGCGACAACGTGGGGGTAACAGCGTATCGCATCGAGCGGTGCCAGGGGTCGGGCTGCACGGCCTTTGCGGAGATCGGCACGGCGACGACGACCAGCTACAGCAACCCGGGCTTGGCGGGGACGACGAGCTACAGCTATCGCGTGCGGGCCACCGACGCCGCCGGCAATCTCAGCGCTTACTCGAATACCGCGACCGCTACGACGCCGAGCGGCGTGTCAGTGGGCTTGGTGGCGGCCTTTGGGTTTGAGGAGGGGGCGGGGAGCACCACGGCTGACGCCTCGGGCACCGGTAACACGGGCACGATTAGCGGCGCGACCTGGACGACGCAGGGGCGCTTTGGGAAGGCACTCAGCTTCAACGGGTCGAGCAGCCGGGTGAGCGTGGCGGCGGCCGCGAGTCTGAATCTGGGCGCGGCGATGACGCTCGAAGGCTGGATCTACCCCACGGCCGCGCAGAGCGGCTGGCGCACCATCCTCCAGCGACAGACGAATGCCTATTTTCTGAATGCGAGCAACAGCACCGGGCCACTACGGCCGTCGGGCGGCGGCACGTTCGGGACGACCACCACGTTTGTCAGCGGCACCACGGCCAATCCCGTCAATACCTGGACGCACGTGGCGGTGACCTACGACGGCGCGTTGCTGCGGTTGTACGTCAACGGAGCACAGGCGGCCAGTCGGCCACAGACGGGCACCATCCAGGCGTCGACCAGCCCGTTGTGGATCGGCGGCAATAGTCCCTATGGCGAGTACTTCCAGGGCATCCTCGACGACATTCGCATCTATAACCGGGCCCTGACCGACGCCGAGATTCAGGGCGACATGATCACGCCCGTGCAAGCCGGAGGGGCAGCTCCTCCAGCTATCACCATCTCTGCGCCCGAGCCTGGCTCCACGTTGAGTGGAACGGCAAGTTTCGCCGTCACCGTCACGAGCGGCACGGTTCAGGGCGTGCAGTTCCAAGTGGACGGCGTGAATGTTGGTCCCGTGGTGACCGCACCCTACACGCTTGCATTCGACACGCGCCAGTTTTCGAACGGAACGCACACGATCGGTGCCTATGCCTGGACATCCAGAGAACGGTGGTAACTGCCACGACGGTGACCGTGCAATTCTCGAACACGAACCCGGGCAACCCGGCACAGACCGGCCTGTGGTCTGGAGTCTTTTCGTGGCCGCTCGTCTCGGTGCACATCAATCTGCTGAAGAATGGGAAGGTTCTGGCTTGGGATCGGATGAACAGCGGGAATCCCGATCCTCAGGTGTGGGATCCGTTGACGAGCGGATTCACACCGGCGGCAACGAACGATGGCTACAATCTGTTCTGTGCCGGCCAGGCCATACTGCCGGACGGCCGGCTCATATCGGTGGGCGGCCATATCTCCGACCACGTCGGCCTGCCCGCAGCACAGATCTTCGATGCGGCGTCGAACGTCTGGACTTCGACGCCCAATATGACCTACGCCCGCTGGTACCCCACGGTCACCACACTGTCGGACGGTCGGGTGCTCGTGCTGTCGGGTGAGGTCAATTGTCGGGGGTGTTACGCAGCCGTCCCAGAGATCTATGACCCGTCAGCCAACAGCTGGGTGACCGTACCCTCCGCATCGCTCAGCATTCCCTGGTATCCTCACGCCTTCGTGCTGCCAGACGGTCGGGTAGTGACCGCTGGGACGACAGAAAAGCCGTTCACCACGAACGTGCTGAACATCCAGACGCAGGCATGGTCGACTGTCGACTCACGCTTCCTCAGCGGATACAGTTCGGCGATGTACGTTCCCGGCAAGATCCTGAAGACGGGCTCATCGACCGACTCGGGTGGTAGCGGCAATTCGTCTGCGCAAGCGTGGGTGCTCGACATGACGCTGCCTGCGCCCCAGTGGCGGCAGATCGCATCCATGGCGTTTCCGCGTGCGTATCACGTGGAGACCATTCTTCCCGACGGCACGGTCTTGGTCACAGGCGGGGGGAGGACGATCGGCGCCTACGATGTTGCAAACGCGGTGTCCCAAGCTGAGCTGTGGTCTCCGGCAACGGAAACATGGGCGACCCTCGCCAGCATGAACGCTCCGCGCCTGTACCATGGGACAGCCCTGCTCCTTCCCGATGCGCGGGTGTTGGTGGCCGGCGGGGGGCGAAGCCCGGGTCCGGATCCTCGCGACCAGGAGAATGCGGAAATTTTCGCGCCGCCCTATCTGTTCAGAGGACCTCGACCGACGATTAGCGCGGCTCCCACACGACTGACACTAGGTCAGAACTTCGCGGTGACCACCCCAGACGCCGCCCGGATTAGCAAGGTGACGCTCGTGGCCGCCGGTGCGATGACGCACGGGTTCAACATGAGTCAGCGGTTTCTGCCGCTTTCGTTCACGGTCGCGGGAAACACGCTGACGGTGGCTGCGCCGGCCAACGCCAATCTCGCGCCGCCTGGCGTATACTTGCTGTTTGTCATCGATTCGAATGGCGTACCTTCGGTTGGATCGTTCGTCACGTTCTGATCTGGTGCGTGCGGGCGCACTCGCGACCCGTTGACAGACTTTAGTCTCCGGCAACACGGACATCGGCAGGTACAGTACGGGGAGATGCGACGAATAGCCAAAGAGCAGCGCCCAATATCTCGAATCGCCAGTCGCCTTGGGAAGTGAGGCATTGGCGGACTCTTTGCTCGTCGAGATGACGACTGGCTTCGGCAGGACCGGGGTGGCTCCTGTTCGTACGCATCCGGCTGAGCGTCCATCAGGCCGGGAATCCCCGGCAATCTCGAATCTCAATGAAAATACTCCTTACTGGCCACCGTGGATACATTGGTTCGGTCATGTCGGGTATCCTGCAGCGCGCGGGGCACGACGTAACCGGTCTCGATGCGGATTTTTACAGGGGCTGCGACTTTGGTCCGGCCGGCCCTGCGATACCGTCGCTCGGCCAGGACGTTCGTAACGTTGAAGTAGATGATCTCTGCGGCTTTGACGCGGTCATCCACCTGGCTGCGTTGTCGAACGATCCGCTGGGCTGTCTCGACGAAGCTCGCACTTACGAAATCAATCACCACGGCAGCGTGCAGCTGGCAACGCGTGCGAAGGCGGCCGGCGTATCACGCTTTCTGTTCGCGTCGTCCTGCAGCCTGTATGGCGCCGCCGGCGACGCCCTTCTTGACGAGAGCGCCTCGTTCCGCCCGGTTACGGCGTATGGCCGGTCAAAGGTCCTCGCCGAGACCGACGTCGCCAACCTGGCGGACGGATCCTTCAGCCCGACGTTTTTGCGCAATGCCACCGCCTATGGGGTATCGCCCCGCCTGAGGGCCGACATCGTCGTCAACAATCTCGTGGGCATGGCCTATACGACCGGTGACGTGCTCATCCAGAGCGACGGCACGCCGTGGCGGCCGCTGATTCACGTCCGAGACATCGCACGCGCCTTTCTCGCCGTGCTGCAGGCGCCGCGGGCGGCCATTCACAACCAAGCCTTCAACGTCGGCAGCACGCAAGAGAACTATCAGATCCGCGACATCGCCGAGATCGTCCAGGAAGTCGTGCCCGGATGCTCGATCAGGTACGCGGAAGGAGCGGGTCCCGATCCGCGATGCTATCGCGTGAGCTGCGACAAGCTGCCGAGGCACGTTCCCGATTTCCGGACCGAATGGACCGTGCGTCGCGGTGTCGAGGAGCTGTACACGAGCTTCGTTCGGCACGGACTGACGAGTGAGATGTTCCGTCAGTACGTGCGTTTGACACGAATACAGGAGTTGCTCGCCGACGGACGACTCGACAGCGCCCTGCGCTGGCCAACGCCGACCGTGTCGTCTAGGCTAGCGGGCTGAATCCCACGGTGCAGGAGACATGATCGATGAAGGTAGTTCTTTTCTGCGGCGGCTTGGGATGCGGATCCGCGAAGCACAGGAAAATGTCGCCAAGCCCATGGCCACAATAGGCTATCGGCCCATCCTGTGGCACGTGATGAAGTACTATGCTCATTTCGGCCACAAGGATTTCGTGCTGTGCCTGGGCTATCGTGGCGATGTCATCAAGAACTACTTCCTCAACTACAGCGAGTGCGTGTCGAACGATTTCGTTTTGTCGGAAGGCGGCAAGAAGCTGGAGCTGATGGGTCAGACATTCACGATTGGAGGATCACCTTCGTCGAAACCGGCGCGACATCCAACATCGGCCAGCGTCTGAGGGCGGTCGAGCGGCACGTCGCCAACGACGAGGTGTTTCTCGCCAATTACAGCGACGGGCTGACGGATCTGTCGCTTCCGGATCACCTCGAGCACTTCACCCAGCAGAACGCGATGGCGAGTTTCGTCAGCGTCCGGCCGAATCTCAGCTACCATGTGGTCTCGGCCGAGCCGACGGACGCGTGACCAGGATTCAAGAGATTCGGCGCGCATCGATTCGGATCAACGGCGGCTTCTTCATCCTGCGACCCGAGATCTTCGACTACATGCGATTCGGCGAGGAGCTGGTGTGTGAGCCCTTCCAGCGGCTGATTGGTGCCCGCCGGCTGGCGGCGTACGAATACGATGGGTTCTGGATGTCGATGGACACGTTCAAGGACCGGCAGCAACTCGAGGAAATCTACGCGAAGGGACGGGCGCCCTGGGAGGTCTGGAACGGCGACGCGGCTGGATCGAGTCACCATCCGCTCATAGCCGTTTAGCGGATCAGCCACTCGATGCTGCCGCTGGATCTGGCGCCTCTCTCGCGGCGTCCGCTTCGGGTGCTCTGCCTTGGCGCCCACTCCGATGACATCGAGATCGGCTGCGGTGGCTTGATCCTCTCGCTGATCAAACTCCGACCCGACATCGAATTCCACTGGGTCGTCTTTTCTGCGCCGCCTGGACGCGACGCCGAAGCACGTGCCAGTGCTCGAGCGTTCCTAAGCGGTGTGCATCGACAGCGGGTGCTACTCGACGGGTTTCGCGACGGCTTTTTTCCTTATCAGGGCTCCGCCATCAAAGAAGCCTTCGAGCGCCTGAAACAGGAGGTCGATGCGGATCTCGTCCTGACCCATCATCGCGACGATCGGCACCAGGATCACCGGGTGCTTGCCGATCTCACGTGGAATACGTTCCGAGACCACTGGATCCTCGAGTACGAGATCCCGAAATACGATGGTGACCTGGGGAGGCCCAACGTATTCGTGCCCCTGGATCGGGAAATCTGCGAACGCAAGGTGACGTATCTCGAACGCGCATTCGGCAGCCAGCGCGACAAGCACTGGTTCTCCGCCGAGACGTTCATGGGGCTGATGCGAATCCGCGGATTGGAGTGCCGCGCGCCAAGCGGCTTTGCCGAAGCGTTCTACGCGCGCAAGACAGTGCTCGGCTTGCTGTCGTCCGAAACCGAAACACCCGGTGCTGATCCCGGACCTTCCTGATAATTGAGCGCGAGGAACGCCGGCTGGCATCGGTCACGACGATACGTGGCCGATGTTCCACGCCTGAAGCCTGACAATGCCCTCGCGACCGCCCGGTCGGCCAACCACCCGCTGATGGCTCGGTAACACCGTAGACGTGTACGCCCGTCGAGCCGTGCGCGTCCGACTGCCGCCACGTAGGCTGCGATCAGGCGGAGCCGCAGAATCGAGGGGGCGTTCACGACCAGCGGATCCACCCCTTCGGCGCGGGTGACGATGGATGATTTCGTATATGCTCGTCCGGGATGATCCCTATTGAAAAACTCTTCGCCGACAATCTCGCAGAACTTCCCGTGCAGTGACAACTCGGCGAGGAGCACGTGATCGGTTGCGGCATTGCTTGCCATGAGCCCGGTCAGACTCATGGCCTGCGCTCGAACGACCCCGAACAACGGTGTGCCCCAGAACGGAGCGTGCATCAGACGAGCGAACCGAACAGCCGGATCGGGGGATGTCACATCCGGCCCAGAGGCATGCGGCTGCGTGATTCGCCCGTGCTCGTCGATGCCCACGGGCCTCGCATGCGCGAGCACGACGCCGGGATCACGCTCGAGAACCTCGACACAGCGCCGGAGGAAGTCCCTTCCGCAGAGGTCGTCGTATGCGGCCCACTTGAAGAACTGCCCCGAAGAAAGTCGAAGGCCTGGTTGAAGTTGCCGGCCAGCCCGACGTTGATCCGGTTCCGGACATAACGCACACGCTTGTCACTGGCGACGTAGTCGAGCGCAATCTCTCTCGTTCGGTCGGTGGATGCGTTGTCCGAGATGATCAGCTCAAAATCCTCATAGGTCTGTGCCAGGAGCGACTCGATTGTTTCTCCGAGGTACCGCTCACTGTCGAAGACTGTCAAACCGATGCTCACCTGCGGCACGATCGATTCCCCATTGCGGATGATCACAAGCCCTTGAATTGAGCTATTGATCCGCCACTCGCTCGAGCCAGATCTCACGCCAATACGGGTAGATCGCCCGGGGACAGAACTGGTGGTATTCCCCAGTGCACGTGACGTTCTCGAGAATAATGCAGTCCGACCCGATGTGCTTCATCTTGCCGGTGCCTTCCTCGATGATGCGATCGACCCGACGGAGCACGCGAGCAGTCCTGCCACAAAATCTGAGCATCTCGACATCGAAGGACAACCCGCGGTTCCGGTTCCGGGTGTTGAGCGTGCTCACGATTTCCGCCTTGCTTTTGATCCGCACGGTCTCGCCCGGCCGCAAGTGCAGGTGAGCCGACGGCGTTTTAGTCAGGCGTCCTTCCAGGTGTGGATGCCTCCTGCCGCCCCTGATGAGAGGCAGGCCAGGGAATAATGTTTTGTAAAGGGTTTGAAATCTGTTGTATACGC
>CAVUCH010000008.1:0-76654 GCA_963739995.1 Vicinamibacteria bacterium
GCGCGATTTGATCGATGGACACACCGTCCTGACGTCGCTGTATGCGGATGGGAGCGACGAAATAGAGGGGCTGACCGCACGCCGAGAGCGGGTCGAGCTTGGCCGCGAGCTGGGCGGCAGCCATCGCAGCCTCCCTCCCCCCGGCTGCTCTCGTCCGGGAACTGGTATACCAAGGCCTCCGGACGAGGGCCATTGCCAGCCCCGCCTGCGCAGCCGCGAATCCCGGATCGTGCTGCGGAACCCGCATGGACGAGTCGATTGCGAGCCGGCGGGCAGCGACCCGGCCTCGATGGAGTACGGATCGGTTCGCCGCGCGCCGGCTCGTGTCGCATCACGGTGTGGAGGGACCCGCCACCGTCAGGTAGACATCGTAGACATTCCGCCAGATCTGCTGCCCCTGCTCTCCACGGAACAGGGCCTTTCCCATCAGCGAGAACTTGTTGCCGTACGCGTCGCGCCTGGCGTTTTCCTTGTACTGCGAGCTGATGGCCAGAACGCCGGCCTCCGCCAGGGGCACGAGCTCGCCGGGCTCGGAGACGCCATTCCGATCGCGGTCGAACCAGAGGCGCAGCCGCGAATATGCGGTGTCCCGCGCGTCGATGATGCGATCGGGCGTGCCACCGCCGTACCCGGGACCCTCGAGCATCAGGAGCGCGTCGAATCCGTTCTCGGTGCGCGGGTCCACGCTCTCGGCGTACGCGGGTGTCCGCGATCCGAACAACTCCTCCCCCGAATCGATGCGCCCGTTGTTGTTCCGATCCAGCACCAGCCACCCATCGTCACTCCCAGGCTCCGTCCAGGCAATCGTCTCGGCGAGGATGCCGTCCGCATCGATGTCGAACGCGACCCCCTCATTGGCGCTGGTGAGACGGTAGCCGTCACCTGCCGTGTCGATCAGGATGGGACTCAGCGCGACGCAGGCACAGAGCGACGGCTTGAACTCGTAGCCCGGTCCGCAGTCGGAGGCGGTCAGCTTGCAGGTGTAGGTGCCCTGCGCCACCAGAGCCTGACCGTACGTGTTTCCGAGGTTGTTCCAGGTGCCGCTAGTCATCCAAATCAGCCAGTGCTTCGCCGTGGAGTGCCACGTGCCGAACGCCGGCACGGCCCTGGTGAACGATACGGCCGCCGAATAAAGCTGCCGGGACGAGTTGATGTACGGCGTGGTCAGGCCGTCGACCCACGCCTCCGTCTGCACTTGGAGCGGACACGTGTTGATCGGCCGGCTGGTGGTGGCGGACACGTCCACCGAACGTGCATAGCCAGGCGTCTGCCGCATGGAATGCGAGACGCTGGCTGCGCCGCAGTTGATTTGCGCGGCGGCCGGTCCCGGCGCCGCAACGAGGCCGGCCAGCATGAGCGCGGGCACGGCGATCCGAATGACAGCAGTCATGGGTATTCCTCCGATCGGTGACGGCGCTATTCAGGCGATCGCCACCGTGCGAGATCTGACTTGTGAACGAACGCCGTGATCGCGGCCTTGTTCTCAGCCACCCAATTCAGGAGCGCTGATTGGGATTCGGTGCTGAAGGCCTGCAGCAGCCGGTCACGCGATGCGAGGATCTCTCGGCGGTAGTCGAGATCGATCGCAAAGGCTTCATCGTTCGCCTTCGCAACCATCGCGGGATCCGTGGTCGTTGGGTGCGGGTACTTCTCCATCAGCCTCGCGCCGCGGGCTTCCCGGCGGGCCTGGCGCGCCGCGTGTGCGACCGCTTCCTTCTCGAGCAGCTCGAACTCCCCGGCGGAGAGCGCCACGCGGAGATCGTGCGTGAACCCGCTGTCTCGGCCCTGCCACTGCTTCAGCAACGCGAACGAGTGCTCCCACACGAGCCACTCCGGAATCTGCGACGGCTGCGACGCGCCGTTGAACGTCAGGATGTCCGCTTGTTTGTTCTCTCTGGCCGGAGCCGCCTGCGTGACGAAGGTCGCGGCGATGACGAGCAGCGCGGTGAACACGTTCCTGGCCTTTCTCGAGGGGCACGGCGACGGACACGTGCCCACTTCAACGGTGCTGGGGGACCCTGTTCGCCCGAACACACACCTCCGTCGAGCGTGCGCTCCGATGCCGCAGATCCCGTGTGTTGTCCCATGAGTCAAACGCCATACCAGCCGTCCACACACGATTTCTGGCGGGTTTGGCTGTCGTGCACCCAGGCTGGTTTGCAGTGTTCAAAACCACGGGTAGAGTTTTCCCACGTGGCCGCCAGGGCATCTGAGCTCACGGGTAGCTGCGACCCTCCAGCCTGAAACACCCACCAGCCGGCGTGCGGTGAGGAGGTTCCGGGTGCCGGAGCTCGCACCCCGGCAGGTAGCAAGGCGAGGCCCACCGTGGCCGCGTGCGGAATGTGGCTCTAAGTCGTTGGCGGGATATTCCTTGCGAGCTGTGCGCGCGGGCGGACGCTTGACGGTGGCGAACCCTGGTGCGCCACCGCGACAACGGGCGTTGGCGCGTCAGCGTCATCCGCCCCGCATTCAGGGCAACTGGCGTGCCCTCCGTTGACACTACCCGCCGCGAGGTCTGCGCACCCGCTCTGCCTCTGACCGGATATCAGGCGGTCGCCCACTTCCCTGCCGGACGCTTCGCGCTTGCGGCGCGTTTGTGGTCGTCCGAGTGCCGCCTGCTGCTCGCCTTCCCTGCCACGACCGCCACGATGGGCGGCCGGGCATTGGTGACGCTCCGCAGAACGCGCTCCAGCGCCTCACCCGCAGCGTGGATAAGCTGCGCTGGTGGTTCACCGATCGGTGAACCCCTGACACCCCGATTCTCGTATCCTTCCCTCGTGAGGTAGTGATGTCACAACGCAGGATTCGTTTGAGTGCGTGCCTGTTCGCGGGGCTGACTTTGGCCGGATGTTCGGTCAACCTGAGCGCCGAGAAGCTCGTCAGGCGTGAAGAGCAGCGCTTCGCGGTGAGCGGGAGGCCCGAGGTCGTCCTGAAAACCTTCGATGGGGCCATCCGCGTGGAGTCGTGGGACAGGCCGGAGGTGCTCGTGACGATCGAGCGGCAGGCGGGCGACGAGAACTCGCTCAAGTCGATCGAGGTCAAGTCGGATCAGCAGGGCAACCGGATCAGCGTCGAGGTGCTGAAGCCGGAACAGAGCGCCACCATCGATGTCGGCATGCACGTCGGCCGGTCGGCGGCGCTGATCGTGTCGGTGCCTCGGGACGCCGACGTGAGTGCCCGAAGCGGAGACGGCGCAGTAGCCGTCGAGAACATCGCCGGCAGGCTGGACGTGAACACCGGTGACGGAGCGGTCAGCGTGCGGCGCGTTGTGGGTGACGTGGTCGTGCGCACAGGCGACGGGGGCGTGTCGCTCGAAGACGTCCGTGGACAGGTGGAATTGAACACGGGTGATGGCGCCGTGAGGATCGACGGCGTGCTGCAGCGCGTCAAGGCACGCACCGGCGACGGCGCGATCGTCGTCCGCGCGAGTGACGGAAGCGCGGCCGCGGCCGACTGGGATCTCGAAACCGGCGATGGCGGGGTGACCGTGGGACTGCCCGCGGCATTCGGCGCGGAGCTCGACGCGCGCAGCAACGATGGGCGTGTCACCGTGAACGGCTTCGACATGACGGGCGCCACACGCGACGACGAGAACAGGGAAGTGAGGGGGCGTATCGGTTCGGGCGGCAGTCGACTGACCATCCGGACCGGTGATGGAGGCATCACAGTGGCGAGGAACTGACGAGGGCCGTCTGGGCTGAAGCTGCGGCTCTACATTCCGGGACGATGGCCGCCGGGACTGAAGTCCCGGTTCTACATCCGGGACGAGGGCTTCAGGACGGCAGCAGCACGAATACCTGCAGCAGCGGCCTGGTCACTGAGGCATCCCGGCGGGGCGGAGCAACGACCACCGTATAGGAGCCGGCCGCAAGCCCGCCAGTGGGGATCGCGCACGCGTATCGGATGCGGCGCTTCCGCGCGTCCGGAAAGGCCTCGCCGTGCGCGGTGACCCCGGTCACCGGCTTGCCCCCGAACAGCAGCGCCACGCGCGGCCCCAGCGATCCGGCGGCCAGGTCCTCGGGTGCGGGGTTGTAGATGTCGAAGAGCAGGTGAACGGTGTCTCCCTGCCGGAACACGCGCGTCGGCTGCGGCGAAAACCGCAGCGGCCCCGCATCCAGCACATCGTCTCCCTCGGCCGCCGTGTCCACGCGGCGCATGACCTCTCCGGTCATCAGCAGCGTGCTGGGCGTGGTGGCGGTTCGGTAGTCGGGCACGGTCACCTGGCCCTCGGCGCCGCCCAGACGCCCGGTGTGCTCGTCGCGGAACACCACCCGCCACGTGTGCTTGCCGGGCGACAGCGCAATGACGTCGCTGAGGGCCACGACCGCGCGCTGGTCCTGCTGCACCGTTTCCCAGTGGGCGGGATCCGCCGTGCTGGAGAGGCGCCGTTCGAAATAGATCGGCAGCCGCGATTCGTCCTCGCTGGCGATTCGCACGAGCGCCGTAGCCTCGAGCCGCCGCGCGCCGTCGTTTCCCCTGGCCTTGAGCGCATTCGCCCGCACGCCCGCACTCAGCACGAGCGCCGGCGAGCCGTCGCCCGCGGCGAACACGGAGGCGTTCGCGGCCACGGGCAGGTCCTTCGGGACATCGGTGAGCAGGGCCTTCCGGAGCGCCAGGCCTTTGTCTCCGGACGATGTGACGTTCGCCGACGGTTCGTAGTAGCCCTTGGTGGCTTCGACCTTCGCGCCGGGGTGCCGGACGCTGACCTTGATCCGCCGGTATCTGCCGCTCGCGGTGAGATCGACCGGGTAGTATCCGAGCAGATAATAGCCGCTCGCATCCTGCGCGACCGCGCTGAAGATGTCGCCAAGATCGTTGGTTGCCGGAATCTCGCGGCCGTTGGTTGCGACGGCCAGCGCGGTAAGGCCCTCCTGCCCAAGGGCCTGCTGCTCCATCATTCCTGCGACGTCCACCGTGAAGCGCCGGCGTCGATCGATCCCCAGCGGCACGAGCCGGTCGGTGGCGGGAATGAGCGTCTCGAGCCCGCGGCTGTTCATCGTATAGAAGCTGACGCGGCTGAACGCCGCGCGACTCGCGATCTGGCGCAGCGCGGGGACGTTATCCGACTCGACGCGCAGGCCCGGCCGCAGCAGCACGACAACCTTCTTGCCGGGCAGCCGCGACAGGCGGTCGACGAGATCCTCGTAGCGGCGCAGCGCCACTTCCCCGTACAGCGGCAGCTGCCGATCGATGCGGCTCTCGGTGAGGAAGGGACGGCCGAACTGTGCGGTCTCCTCGATCTTCTCCGGACGCGACACAAAGCCCGGGATCGGCACGACCGCTTCCTCCTGCCTCCGCATGTCGGTGGCCATGGCCCGCTCGTCCTCGGCGTCCTGCTGCTGCGGCCGCGTGGGATCGATGATGCCGGTGCCGCCTTCGCTGCCGAACGGGGCGCGCGCGAGCTGCTCGACGATCTCGATCAGCCGCTGTCGATCGTCGGTGAAGGCGCGTCCGCCGATGGAGATCCTGAATCCGGGCTGCAGCTGCGCCGACACGAACCGCCGGAGCGCGTCGCTGACCCGCCGGACGTCGGCGGGATCGGTTTCCGTCTGGATGTAGACCCAGGTGGCCGCGGGTGGGATGGTCACCGATGTCGGGGTGCCTGGGTTGCGTGCATCCCCGGGAACAGGAAGCGTCCGCTCGACGGATGCCATGTAGGCGACGCTCGCGATATCGTGCGTGACGCCGTTCTCCTGCAGCGTGAAGTCGCCGCGCCGCAACCCGGCCACCGGCTTGCCGGAACCATCGGTGACGCGCGTCTCGACTTCGACGAGCCGGACCTCGACGCGGAATTCCGGCCCCTGCGCGGTGACCGTGACGCCCGCCGCCAGCAGCAACGCGCCGATCGCTATGCGCCGCATGGGTTCCCCTCGATCAGTTCTTCGTCGGTCGAGGATACCCCGAAACTCCACAGCAGGCCGGGAGCTCGCCGTCACGTGATGGCGGGTAGCCAAGAGCTTCGGGCCTGCGGACGGCAGCCGGGCATCCGACCGCCCGGCAGTCGTGCGCCCAACGACGCACGTTAGCAGCATCGTGGTGAAAAGGCCGGCTGCATTTGGCCGCCGATGCATCCCGCCGGCTGCGTTGCTTCTTCCTCACATACTGCCCGGTATTCTCGGTCGTCGCGCCTTGCCGGCGGGGCGCCTCCGCGCCCTCGGTGCGACGCCGGTCTTTCACCACGGGCTAGCGGGCGCCCCGTACCAGCCCGTCTCCCGCGGCAGCAAAGTTGGGAATCGTGATTGGCAGACGTCCACCGATCGGGATGTCCCCCGACAGGGCGCGCACGGCGGACGTCTCGGCGACGTCTCCGAAGTCGTAGGTCAGCAGGGCGGCGGGAAGGTCTGGCAACGACCCGGCCACATAGGGATTCCCGAAGAAACACGCGACCGTCGGCCGCTCCGCCGAGGACGCACGGGCGAGCGTCGTGAGCAGGCGCGTGACCTCGGGTGACAGGTCGAGGCGTCCGCTGCCGGATGCGGCGCGCACGTAAAGCGCGACGATCACCGCGTCGTGCCGCGGTGCGAGCGCGCGGACCAGGTCGAGCTCCGCCGCCGTGCTGCGGTCGGACAGCTCGAGAGCCGTGACGCCAGGCCAGCGGGCGGTGAGCGCCGGCACGAAGCTCCGCCCAGGTGCCGCGACACGCCAGTTCGAGAGGTAGTCAACAACCGACAGGTGCAGGACGCGCGCGGTCTTCGGCACCTGGAGTGGGATGGTGCCCTGCGTGTCGCGGAGCAGCGTGACCGCACGCTCGCTCACGGACCTCGCCACCTCACGATGCGCCCGCCCGCCAACGAGGTCCGGAACGCGATCGAGGGGGACGATACGCTCAGCGTGCAGTCCAAGCTGCGCCTTGAGCTCGAGGATGCGGCGCACCGACTGATCGATGCGCTCGTGCGACAGCCGTCCGCCGGCGATTGCCTCACGCAATGCCGTGATCGCCGCCCGATCGTCCGGCGAGTGCAGCACCACATCGCTGCCCGCCTCGATGGTGCGCACGGCGGCGTCGCCGGACGGCATCATCTTCGTGATGGCCTGCATCGACATCGAGTCGGTGACGATCAATCCATCGAAGGCGAGGTCCCTGCGCAAGAGGCCGGTGATCGCCTTCGGGCTGAGCGTCGCCGGCTGCGACCTGGTGTCATCGACGGCAGGCACTTCGAGGTGGCCGACCATCACGGCCTGTGCTCCCGCGGCAATGCCGGCGCGGAACGGGGCCAGCTCCACCTGGTCCAGCCGGTCGCGCGGGTGGGGCACGGTTGCGAGCCCGATGTGGGTGTCCACGTCCGTGTCGCCGTGCCCGGGGAAGTGCTTGAGCGTGGCGATCACCCCGGCGTCCTGCAGTCCCCGCGCGAACGCCGCGGCATGCTCACCGACGCGAGAGGGATCCTCCCCGAATGATCGGGTGTTGATGACTGGATTGCGTGGGTTGTTGTTGACGTCAGCGACCGGTGCGAAATCCATGTGCACGCCGAGCGCGCGCATTTCGACGCCCGTGAGTCGTCCCGCTTGCTGCGTGAGCGCCTTATCGCCAGCCGCGCCGAAGGCCATCGCGCGGGGGAACTGCGTCGCTCCGCGGATGCGCATGCCGACGCCCCATTCGAAATCACCGGCGTTGAGCAGTGGAAGCGGCGAGACCCGCTGCAGCCGGTTGAGCGTGGCTGCCGCCGAGAGCGGATCACCGAGGATGACGCTGCCGTACGTCGGATTCAGCAGCACACCGGGAACAGGCTCGGATCCTCCGAAGACGAGGAAGCCGCCTACGTGCCACTTCTCGGCGAGCTCCCGCAGCCGCTCGAAGGTATCGCTGTCGGTGCTGAGGAACGTCGAATCGAGGCCCGGGAACACGAGCTGCGCGGCCTTGTCGTCCGTCGACATCGTCGCGAGGGTGCGATCGACCCAGCGAGCGGCGTCCTCGTCGAGCAGCCGCGGCCCGGGCGGACCCGCGACCGTGAGAGACGTGCTCACCGCGAGACATGCCGCGACGAGTCGGCCAGCAGATCTGCGCAGCGGGCTCTCGTTCACTCTCAGCCTCTTTCTCGGTCCAACACGCCGCGGCGGTGGGCGGTGGGCGGTGGACGGTGGACGCGGGCGGTGGCGATGAGCGTACGGCCGCCCACCGCGCACTGTCCACCGCCAACCGCCTACCGCCCACTGCCTACCGCCCACCGCCAACCGCCCACCGCCGCGGCGTGCCGCCCACCGCCCACCGCCCACCGCCCACCGCCTACCGCCCACCGTCCACCGCCTGCCGCACATGCCGCGAGTGCATTGTGCATCGTCCCTCGCGTCCTGTCAGATAATCACCCTATGTCCGTCAGCGAACACCGGAGCCATGCGCCGTCCTCCGTGCGTTGCGCCGTCGTCACGGTGAGCGATACGCGCACCGAGGCCACCGACACGAGCGGCCGTGCGATCGTGGAGTTGCTCGGAGCGCATGGCCACGCGGTCCCGTTCCGGACGATTGTGCCTGACGACACGGTGCGCATCGGAGAGGTGCTCGATCGGATGCTGGGACGTGAGGACGTGGACGTGGTGCTCTGCACGGGCGGCACCGGCATCGCCGCACGGGACGGCACGTACGAGGTCGTGAGCGCGCGGATCGAGAAGCGGCTCGATGGCTTCGGCGAGCTGTTCAGGATGCTGAGCTACACGGATGTGGGTCCCGCCGCGATGCTGAGCCGGGCGTGCGCCGGCCTTGCACGCGGGAGGATTCTCGTTGCCATGCCGGGCTCCGAGGCTGCCGTGCGCCTGGCCATGCACAAGCTTCTGCTGCCGGAGCTCGGACACATGGTGCGTGAGGCGCGCCGCTGATGCCGCTCCGGCCCGATCGGACGATGGTCACGATAGCGGACGCGCGGGCGATCCTGGCCGCGAGCGGCAGTCCGGTTGCGCGCACCGAGACGGTTCCGCTGCACCACCTGTCGGGGCGCGTGCTCGCTTGCGACCTCGATGCAGCGATGGACGTCCCGCCCTTTGCCCGCGCGGCCATGGACGGGTATGCCGTCATCGCGGCCGACACGGGTGAGGCGCGTGACGATGCTCCCGTCACGCTCAGGCTGGCGGACTCGATCTACACGGGAGACGCCCCAGGGCACCACCTCGTGCGCGGCTGCTGTGCGGGCATTGCCACCGGCGCACCACTTCCGAACGGTGCGGACGCGGTCGTGATGATCGAGCAGACCACGCGTGACGGCGACCTGGTGCGGATCCGCGTTGCGGCGCGTGCCGGGCAGAACATCGGCAGTCGGGGCAGCGACGTGCGGGCGGGTCAGCGCGTGCTCGCGGAGGGCACCGTCCTCACACCCGCGCGCATCGGAGTCATCGCCGCACTGGGCCTGCCGCATGCAACGGTGTACGAACGGCCGCGGGTCGCAATCCTCTGCACGGGCAACGAAGTGGTGGAACCAGGTTCGCGGCTCGCCCCCGGCCAGATCTACGACGTGAACACGGCCACACTCGCCGCCGTCGTACGCGAGCACGGGGGAGACCCGGTGCCGTTTCCGCCCATCGCCGACGACCGCGCCGCCATAGCGAACGCGTTCGGTGCTGCGCTCGAGGCGGACATGGTGCTCGTCGCGGGTGGCAGCTCGGTCGGAGAACGCGACTACATTCTGGAGACCATCGAGGCCCGCGGCGCCGTGCGCTTTCAGGGCATTGCGATCAAGCCGGGCAAGCCCACCATCTTCGGGATCGCGGACGGCACGCCCGTGTTCGGGATGCCCGGCAACCCGACGTCCTGCCTGTCCAACGCGTACCTGCTCGTTGCGCCGCTACTTCGCACGATCGCGCGGCTGCCCGCGCCGCCCGACGCGGTGATTCACGCGCGGTTGGCGCGGCCGGTGTTCTCACCCCGCGGGCGCCACCAGTTCTATCCCGTTCGCCTCGAAGGCGGTGATGCGGTGCCGGCATTCAAGGGCTCCGGCGATATCACGAGCCTGGCAGGAGCTGACGGTTACTTCGAGATTGCGGCAGATATCGAGCGCGTGGATGAGGGGACGCTCGTGGAGGTGAGGCGGTTCTGAGGTGGGGACCGAGTCGGATGCAGAGCGTGGCCCTGCATCCGACCCGACACTATCGGCCGAACAGACGGTTCACCTCCGCCCAGTTCACCACGTTCCACCACGCCGTGATGTAGTCGGGACGGCGGTTCTGGTACTTCAGGTAGTACGCGTGCTCCCACACGTCGACGCCGAGAATTGGCTTCTTCCCGTCCGAGATCGGGTTGTCCTGGTTGGCGGTGCTCTCGATCGACAGCTTGCCATTGTTGTCGATGAGCCACGCCCAGCCGCTCCCGAAACGGCTCACGCCCGCCTTCGCGAACTGCTCCTTGAATCCATCGAAGCTGCCGAAGGAGGACGTGATCGCTTCCTTCACCGCACCGGAAGGCGGGCCGCCGGCATTCGGCGCCATCATCTTCCAGAACATCGTGTGGTTGACGTGACCGCCGCCGTTGTTTCGCACGGCGGGGCGAATCTCCTCCGGTACGCTCCCGAGGTCGCGGACCAGTTCCTCCGCGCTCATCTTCTGCAGGTCGGGGTGCTTCTCGAGCGCTGCGTTCAGGTTGTTCACGTACGCCTGATGGTGCTTCCCATGGTGGATCTGCATGGTCTGCGCATCGATGTGCGGCTCGAGCGCGGCGAAATCATAGGGGAGCGGGGGCAGTTCGTGGGCCATGGAGCATCTCCTTCGTCATCGGATAGAACGTCGAGGCGCGCAACGCCGCGCCCGATCGAGCAGTACATGAGATCCCGGCCTCAGCCGGATTCTCGAGACCGACCCGACCTTCGATCCTAGTGCGGGACGCTGGAGGCGAGCAAGCGCGTGTGTGACGCGTTCACGATCGGCAGGATGCAGAGGGCAGAGCGCGGATGCCGTCTGAGAGACCGCTTCTCCAGGAGACGGGGCGGCGACGCGCGACGATTCACGCGATGGACAGCATCCGCTGGAGCGCGACACGCACCCAGTGCTTCTGCTCGTCCGGCACGACAATGCGGTTGTGCACCGCGCCCTCGAGCAGACCATCGAGCACCCAGAGCAGGTGGTTCGGAGAGACGCGGAACATGGTCGAGCAGAGGCACCCGAGCTGATCGAGCGACAACACGGTGCGTTCGGGCGCGACTTCATCTGCGAGCCGGTTCACCAGGTGGACTTCGGTGCCAACCGCCCACACCGAGCCCGGAGCGCTCGAGCGGACCTGCCGCAGGATGTACTCCGTGGACCCGCTGTCGTCGGCCGCCTGTACGACATCGAACGGCACTTCGGGGTGCACGATCACGCGGATGCCGGGATGCTGTTCGCGGAGCAACTCGATCTGGGCCACCGTGAAGCGTGTATGCACGGAGCAGTGGCCCTTCCAGAGGATCAACCGCGCCGTGTCCAGAGCCTGCGGCTCGAGCCCGCCCCAGATCTCGTCGGGATCCCACACCGCCATGTCCGTCAGAGGCACGCCCATCCTGTATGCGGTGTTGCGCCCGAGGTGCTGATCCGGCAGAAAGAGAATCCGTCGGCCGCGATCCCACGCCCACCGGAGCGTGGCCGCCGCATTCGATGATGTGCAGACGACGCCACCCTGCTCACCGACGAATGCTTTGATGGCCGCCGAGGAGTTTATGTAGGTCACGGGAACCACGTCGTTGATTCCCATCTCGCCGAGCTCGGCCCAGCACGTTTCGAGCTGGTCGATGGCAGCCATGTCGGCCATCGAGCACCCGGCCGCCAGGTCTGGCAGGATGACCTGCTGGTGCGGCGCGGAGAGGACGTCGGCACTCTCCGCCATGAAGTGGACACCGCAGAACACGATGAACTCGGCCTCGGGATGCGCGGCGCAGTGCTGCGAAAGGCGGTACGAATCCCCCGTGATGTCTGCGAACCTGATCACCTCGTCGCGCTGATAATGGTGGCCGAGAATGAGGAGGCGCGTCCCGAGCGCGGCCTTTGCGGCCGCAATGCGGCGATCGAGTTCCTCGTCCGGGAGGCCCAGGTACCGTTCCGGAAGCGGCTGCCGCTCGCCAATCGAGGCCTTCTCGACGTCGGTCAGCAGGGGGAGGAACGTTCCAGCCATAGTTGCGGACCCTCAGGTTGTGAAAAATTTCGCAAGCCCGGGAGACAAAAAAGGTCAGGTCTCGAACCGGCTATCGCCGCGGAACCCTGACGCCTCCAGTATATCAGGGTGTCGGGGACGAGTTGGTGAACAGCCGGGACTGAAGTCCCGGCTGTTCCTCACCGCACTGCAGCGGTGGGCGCCGCAGCAGGTACGAGCGGGATGACGCGGGACTCCGGGATACGGTCCGGCACTACGTTGTAGAGCGTGTCCCGCTCGACCGGCTCGCGGCCGGCGAGGCTGATCAGCGTGCGGAGCTGCTGAGGTGTCATCGCTTCGGGGCTCGTCGCGCCGGCCATGTGGTAGATGCGCTCTTCCTGCACGGTCCCGTCGAGGTCGTCGACGCCGAACCAGAGCGAGGCCTGCGCCACGTCGACGCCGGTCGCGATCCAGAACGCCTTCACGTGCGGGATGTTGTCGAGCATCAGCCGGGCGACGGCATGGACCCGCAGCGTGTCTGCTGCGCTCGGCGCTGGCAGCGCGCGCATCTGGTTGTTGTCAGGATGGAATGCGAGCGGGATGAACGCCTGGAAGCCGCCGGTCTCGTCCTGCAGCGCGCGGGCGCGGAGCATGTGGTCGACACGCTCCTCGAGCCTCTCGATGTGCCCATACAGCATGGTCACGTTCGAGCGCATGCCCAGGCGATGGGCAGTGCGATGAATCGCGAGCCACCGCTCGCCGTCGCACTTGTCGTGACAGATCTTCTTCCGCACGCGTTCGGCAAAGACCTCTGCCCCGCCCCCGGGCAGCGAGTTCAATCCGGCCTGCATCAGCTCACGGAGCACCTGCTCGTCGCTCATCCCATACAGATCGGAAAAGAAGGCGATCTCTACGGCCGTAAAGCATTTCAGGTGGATTCCGGGACGGATCCGCTTGAAGCCCTGCAGCAGATCCGTGTAATAGCTGAACGGCAAATCGGGATGCAGGCCATTGACGACATGCACTTCGGTAAGCGGCTGGTGCGCGCGGGCCCGAAGCTTGTCCCAGGCGTGCTCGAGCGACAAGGTGTAGGCGCCTTCGTCGCCGGGCTTCAGCCGCGCAAACGAACAGAAGAGGCAGCTGGCCACGCAGACGTTCGTGGCCTCGACGCGGATATTGTGGTTGAAATACGTGCGGCCGGCGTGGCGGCGCTCGCGCTCGCGGTTTGCCAGCGCACCAACCGCGAGCAGGTCCGGCGCCTCGAAGAGGCGGAGCCCGTCAGACGCGTCGAGGCGCCCGCCCGAGTCGAGCTTGGCGGCGATGTCCGCGAGGCCAGCAGCTTTCACCCGCGGCGCACTGGTCCTGCTCATGTGCAATGTCGTCATCGCTTCTCGGCTTCGCAGGTACGGATCTTATGCGAACGGGCTGAAGCAGGCCACTCGATTGGAGTCTCTGTGTGGCACCCCTGAAGACTGACCCTGAGCCCCGCCGAGCGCCGAACGCCCAGCGGCCTGTCCGCCGCCCACCGCCCACCGCCTACCGCCCACCGCCCACCGCCCACCGCCCACCGCCCACTGCCCACCGCCCACCGCCCAGCGCCCAGCGCCCGGCGCCGAAAGCACCAGATCCCGCGTGTTATACTGCGCGCCGGTAACGACGCTCACCCGGGCACCACGGAAGTTGGGTGTGAGACCCACACGGTGCCGCCACTGTAAGCGGGGAGCGCCCGCCCTCACGAACCGGGGCCGCAGGGCCCGCGCGTTCCGTCACTGTGCTCCACAGGACATGGGAAGACGAAGGGCGACGCGCCGCGATCCGCGAGTCAGGAAACCTGGTCCCGGGCCGTCCTTTCTCGATCTCCACACCGGAGATCCCGGCGCGTGCGCACGCCGGAAGGAGTCCCCGTGCACCCTGCTGTCCTGTCTGTCGGGCAACCGGCCCATACTTCGTCTTTGGTCGCGCGTTGGTTCCGACCTGTGTTGCTCGCCACGCTCGTGCTCACCGCGAGCATCCTTCCGGCAGAGGCGGCAGGCGTCCGCGGCCTGGTCACCGACCCGGAGGGTCGCCCCGTGGTTTCCGCGCGCGTGGCCGTCGTCGGCCCGCTCGGCGCGCGCACCGTGTATACAGACGCCGACGGGCGGTTCGATGTCCCCAACCTGCCGCCGGGCATCTATCGGCTGCTGGCCGATGCGCCTGGCCTGCACGGCGCCACGGAGGCGGCACCGCTCGTCGGCGACGAGATTCGCGCGATCGACGTGGCGCTGGCAATCAGCCCCGTGGCCGAGTCCGTCGTGGTCTCGGCGGCTCAGATCGAGACGCCGATCGAGAACGTGATCGGCAGCGTGACCGTGATCACGTCGGCACAGCTCCGGGACCGCCAGGTCGAGAGCTTCGGCGACGCGCTGCGCACAGTTCCCGGCCTGACGGTGAGCCGCAGCGGCGGACGCGGGGCGCTCACCTCGATGTTCCCGCGGGGTGGAGAGTCCGACTTCACCCTGGTGCTCGTCGACGGCGTGCGCATGAACGCGTTCGGCGGCGGCGTCGATCTCGCGCTGATGGACGTGGGCAACATCGAGCGCATCGAATATGCGCCGGGGCCGCAGAGCGCGCTGTATGGGGCCGATGCGATCGGCGGCGTGGTGCAGGTGATCACCAGGAGTGGGGGAAGGCCGGGCGGAGATGGGCTGGTGGAAGCAGGGAGCCAGCGATCGTCGCGGGCCGTGGCCAACACGTCCGGCTCTGCGGGCGCGTTCACGTGGGGAGGCAGCGTGGAGCGCGGCGAGTCGCGCGGCTTCACGGGCCTGGCCCCCGCGTCCGGGGAGCATGTTTCGAACGATGACAGCTGGTACCGGCGGCTGTCGACGGCGCTGGGCTGGCAGGGCCACACAGGGGCCACCCTCCGGGGATCCGCACGAGCGTTCGACAACGAGCGCGGGTTTCCTGGACCCTATGGGTCGAATCCCATCGGCGCCTATCCGGGTGTGGATCGCATCTCGCGCGGACGCAATGAAAATCGGCAGGCCGGGATAGCCGCGATGACTCCGCTCGGTCGCGTGCTCGACGGCGGCATCCGGCTCCGGCTGTCGTCCACATACGGCGACCTGCGCAGCGAGTTCGAGAGCCCGTTCGGTCCCTCGGTGTTCCGAACGCAGCGCCTGTCGATGCGCGCGCAGGGCGACGTCGCCATCGGCGCAACGGGCAGCCTCTCGGTCGGCATCGAGGGGCACCAGGAACGGGCGCGCAGCACCTACATCACCGGCGCGTCGTTCGAGGAAGTGCCGATCGAGCGCACGGACGTGGGCTACTTCGGCGAGCTGCGCCAGCAGCTCGGATCTCGTGCCACCATGACGGCGGGTGTTCGACTCGAGTCGCTGCACCGCAAGGCCCTCGCGCCGGATCCCAACCCGTTTGCGCCGCGGCCTGCGTTCGCGGAGAGACTCGCAGCTCTCGCCAAACCCGCGCGTGGGCGTGGTGTACGCGCTGCGGCGTGACAGCTCCGGTTCCGCGGTGACTCGCCTCCACGCCGGCGCCGGGACGGGAATTCGCCCGCCCGACGCGTACGAGATCGCGTTCACGGACAATCCGGAGCTCAAACCCGAGCGGAGCCGCAGCGTCGAGGGCGGCCTGTCGCACGCGTTTACGGGCATCGCCGCCGATCTCCAGGTCACGGCGTTCCACAACGAGTATGACGACCTGATCGTGGCAGTCTCGCGCGCGCTGCAGGACGCGAGCCGCTTCCGGACCGACAACATCTCGAACGCGCGCGCACAAGGGGTGGAGCTCAGGGCGGCCTGGCGCAGCCGCTGGGGGCTGAGCGCGCGGGCATCATACACGTGGCTCGATACGGCCATCCTCGCGGTCGATCGCACGGGTGCGGCGCCGCCGCCGTTCAGCACAGGCGACCCCCTGATCCGCCGGCCGCGGCACCAGGGCAGCCTGGGGCTGCTCTACGCGCGCTCGCGCGTGACGGGCTTCATCGATGTCGGCGGACGCGGCCGTGCCCTGGATATCGAGCCGAACTTCGGCGCGCTCGGCGGGCTGTTCACGGTGCCTGGCTTCACGGCAGTCGATGCCGGCGGCGCATTTCGCGTGCATCGCGCCGTAGAGGTCTTTGCCCGCGGAGCCAACCTGCTCGATCGCTCCTACGAAGAAACCCTCGGGTTCCCTGCGCTCGGGCGCAACGGGATGATCGGGGTCCGTGTTGCTGTCGGCCGATAATCTCCGGTTCGCCTATCCCGGGAGCGTCGCGCGCACCTCGGTCCTGGACGACGTCAGCCTTTCGGTCGAGCGTACGGCGGCTATCGGCATCCTCGGGCCGAACGGGTCCGGAAAAACCACGCTCCTCAAAATGCTGGCCGGCGTGCTCAGGCCGGACGCCGGCGTGGTTCGGCTGGATGGTACACCGATCGCGGCGATCCGGCGGGCCGCGCTGGCCCGGCGCATCGCCATCGTTCCGCAGGAGACGCATCCCGCATTCGAATACACGGTTCTCGAGATGGTGCTGATGGGCCGCTACCCGCATCTGGGGGCATTCGAGATCGAAGGGCCGGACGATCTGCGTCTTGCGCGTGAGGCGCTCGCGGCCACAGGGACGGCCGCCCTGGAGGCGCGATCGTTCGACACGCTCAGCGGCGGCGAGAAGCAGCGCGTGGTGATTGCCGCCGCGCTCGCGCAGTCCGCGGACGTGCTGCTGCTCGACGAGCCGACCGCGTCTCTCGATCTGGCGTACCAACTGGAAGTCGCGGCGCTCGTCACGCAGCTGAACCGCGAGCGCGGGTGCACCCTGGTGCTCTCGACTCACGACCTCAACCTTGCCGCGGCCGTCTGCGACCGCCTGGTGCTCATGCGGGATGGGCGGACGCTCGCGTCGGGGCGGACCGGCGATGTGCTCACGCGCGATAACATCCGGCGCACGTTCGACGTCGAGGCGGAGGTGAGCCACCATCACGCCGCCGGCCACCTCGTCGTGGTCCCCCTGCCCCATCGGCCCGGGGCGAGCGCGTGAGGGGCGAGGCGGCGACCGGAGCGATGACGCGCCGCGCGCCCGTGCGTCGAGCGCTGCTCCGCGCGATGCTCGGGTTCGGCGCGCTGGCGTGCGGCGCCTGCCTGCTGGCACCCGTCGTGGGCAGCACGTCGATCAGCCTGAGGCGCGTGTTCGATCCGTCGATCGCCTTCGCGGAGAACGTCGACGCGCAAATCTTCTTCGTGGCACGGCTGCCGCGCGTGCTGGCGGCAGCGTTCGTCGGCAGCGCGCTGGCCACAGCTGGCGTCGTATTTCAGGCGCTCCTGCGCAATCCGCTGGCAACACCGTTCACGCTGGGGGTCTCGGCCGGCGCCGCACTCGGGGCCATGCTGGCCATCACGTTCAGCGGCGCGCTGTCGGCCGCGCAAATCGTGAGCGTGCCGGTTGCAAGCTTCGCCGGGTCGATGGCTGCGGTGGCGATCGTCTACGCGCTCGCCACGGCGCGGCACCGCGGATTCTCGACCAACGTCATGCTGCTCGCCGGCGTGACGATGAACTCGTTCTTCTCGGCAGTGATTCTCTTCGTGCAGTACTTCGCCGACATGAGCCAGGCAACGCGGGCGCTGCGGTGGCTGATGGGTGACCTGGACGTAGCCGGCTACATGCCCATCGTGGCGGCGCTGCCGCTGGGCATCGCCGCGTTTGCCATGTTCGCCTGGCTTCCGCGCCCGCTCAACCTGCTCGCGCTCGGGCCCGACCAGGCCGAAGCGCGTGGTGTCGACGTCCTGCACGCGCAGCGTCTCGCGTTTTTCAGTGCGTCGCTCGCCACCGGCGCCGCCGTGTCGCTCGGCGGGCCCGTCGGCTTCATCGGCATCATCGTGCCGCACCTCGTGCGGCTGCTGGTGGGCGCCGACCATCGCGTGGTGCTCCCGGCATCGGCGCTCTTCGGCGCCGCGTTCCTGGTCGGCTGCGATCTCGTGTCCCGCACCATCATGGCGCCTATCGAGCTGCCGGTCGGGATCGTGACAGCCATGATTGGCGGACCCTTCTTCCTCTGGCTCCTGATCCGCCGCACGTGAATGGGTGTGAACCGTTCCGACACGCCTTCCGGGAGAGCCGCCATGCGACCGTTCCTTAGATTGGCTGAGTCGCGCGTGAGCGCCCGTTCGGGTGACCTGGCTTCAGCCCGGCGTCCGGTGTGGTGGGGCGTGCTGCTGGGGATGGTCTTGTGGCTGGCTGCGCTGACGCCAGGCCGCGCCGCGGACCCGCCGCAGCGGATCGTGTCGCTCGTACCGTCGGTGACCGAGACGCTGTTCGCGATCGGCGCCGGGCCGCAGGTGGTCGGCGTCAGCAGCTACGACCGTGAGCCGCCGGAGGTGACCGGGCTGCCGCGAGTGGGGGCCCTCATCGATCCGGACGTCGAGCGCATCCTGTCGCTGCGGCCCGACCTGGTGGTGGTGTACGCCAGCCAGGCCGACCTCCGGGAGCAGATGCGGCGTGCCGGCATCGCGACGTGGCCGTTTGCGCACGCAGGGCTCGAGGACGTGGCGCGCATCACGACGGCCATCGGCGCGCTCACCGGTCACGCGCGCGAGGGGGACGCGCTTGCCGCTTCCATCGACCGGCAGATCAACGACGTACGGGCGAGAGATGCAGGGAGCACGCGGCCCAGCGTGCTGCTCGTGTTCGGACGCGAGCCCCTGGCGCTGCGGAACATCTACGCGAGCGGCGGGGTGGGATTCCTGCACGACCTCATCGAGGTCGCGGGCGGCAGGAACGTGTTCGCCGATGTCAGCCGCGAATCGGTGCAGGCGACAACGGAGCTGATCCTGGCGCGGGCGCCCGACGTGATCATCGAACTGCGGCCCGAGGGGTTCTCGGATGGTTCGCGGGAGGCGGCGGAGCGCGCGGCCTGGTCGACGCTCGGGTCAGTACCCGCCGTGCGCAACGCCCGCCTGCATTTCCTCTCGGGGAGCGAATTCGTGGTGCCGGGGCCGCGGATCGGGAAGGCCGCCGAGAAACTTGCGGCGGCGGTTCGCGGGGGGCGGTGACGCGTGCCCGCCGGCACTGAAGTGCCGGCTCCACATTACTCCGCGAACTCGATTGATACTCTGGGGGTGAGCCCCAGCTCGCCGGCTTCGGTGAGCAGGCGCCGCACCGCCTCGCGTCCGCGGTCACCGTAGTCGAGGGTCAGCTCGTTCACGTACATCCCGACGAAACGATCGGTCTTTTCGCGATCGAGCCCCCGTCCGAACCCCATCGCGTACTGCACCGCCTCGTCGCGGTGGTCGAGCGCGTACGCGATGCTGTCGCGCAGCAGGCGCGAGATGCGGGCGATCAACCCGGGCCCGAGATCCCGGCGGATCACGTTGCCGCCGAGCGGCAGCGGCAGGCCTCCGGTGCGGTCGGCCCACCATTCACCGAAATCCACGACCTTGTGCAGTCCTTCGGCTGCGTAGGTGAGCTGGCCCTCGTGGATGATCAGCCCGGCCTGCACGCGGCCGTCGTGCACCGCTTCCTGAATCTGATCGAACGGCATCACCACGTGCTGCACGGCCGGCTGGTACATGCGCAACGCGAGAAACGCGGTCGTCAGCTCTCCCGGGATGGCGACCGTCACGCCTTCGAGCGACGCGGGCAGCGGCTCGCGCGCGACGACCACCGGACCGTAGCGATCGCCCATGCTGGCGCCGTGCGGCAGGAGCATGTAGCGGTCGGCAAGGTGCGTGTAGGCGTGAAAGGAAATGGCGCTGATCTCGTAGCGTCCTTCGAACGCCGCGTGGTTCAACGACTCGATGTCCGAGAGGACGTGTTCGATCTCGAGACCACCGGTTGGCACCTTCCCGCTGGCCAGGCCATAGAACATGAAGGCGTCGTCCGAGTCGGGGCTGTGAGCGATGGCGATGCGCATGAGTGGGAGTGGATGCCTGCCAGGACGGGCGGCGGGCCGTAAATCGCTGAAGTCCGTCGGGCCGGATTGGCAGTGTACCACACGGTCGTGCTGGGTCCTGGTCGCCGCGCCACGCGGTACCGACAGATAATTCGCTGACCGCCCATGCACCGCCCCCGCATCCTCGACCCGCGACGTTGGCCCCGGGAGACACGCCTGCTGGTCGTCACGATCGTGCTGTCGCTCGCCGTGCTGCTGACGCTCGCCCGGTTCCGTTTCCCCGCCGAACAACCGCTCACGCTGCCCGTGCAGCCGCTCCAGCAGCTCGCCGCGCGCGCGGCGTTCGACGACCTGAGCGCATCGGTCACGCGGGCCGTGACGCGTGTGCGTCCGTCGCTCGTGGTCGTCGCCCGGGCGCCGACGCAGGAGATCGCGCGCAGCGTGTCGCTCGAAGACGTTCTTCGCCACGACGGAGCCGAGGCCTCGGCCGATTACGTGCTGGGGCTGCGATTCCGCCCCGACCTCGCCGTCGTCGTGTCCGCCGGCCGGCCGCTCGCATTGCGTGCGGCTGACGCGCGGCTCCTCGAAGTGCGGCGGCGCGATGATCTCAGGGGACTCACGATCATCCGTGTGCCGCCGCCTTCGGGAGACTGGCAGCCCCTCGATGTCGCGACGAGCCCCGGGCCGCAGTACCTCCTCGTGGCCGAGGCCGCCGCAGCAGATTTGGCCATGCGACCCTTGTTCGGCAGTCCGGGCGGACAGGTCACGAGCGCGCATTGGGATGTCCCCCTGCTCGCGCTCGGGCAGGTGCAGACCGCGCCCGGGGCGCTCGTCTTCGCGCTCGATGGATCGTTCGTCGGTGCCGTCGTGCGCGCGGGAACCGGCAGCGCACTCGTGCCGGCGCAGCCGTTGCTCGCAGCCGCCACGCGGGCCGCCGATACGCCGCCACGCGTGCCCGCGACGATCGGCGTTCACCTGCAGGCGCTCGACGCAATGCTCGCGGCGGCGACCGGCGCCGACTACGGGGTGGCGATCAGCGCGGTGGACCCGGGGGGCCCCGCGTCAGGCGCGCTGCGGCCCGGCGACGTGATCACCGCGATTGCGGATCGGGCGGCGGGCACACCCGAGAGTGCGCTGCTCTTGATCGCAGGCCTGGATGTCTCGAGGCCGGCCGTGGTGCAGGGGCTGCGGTCGGGCCGGCCCTTCTCCGCGGCGGTCAGGCCGCGTCCGCTGCAGAATGGCGACGGACTGGTGCCAAAGGCCAGCCTGGGCGTGTCGCTCCGATCATCATCGCGCGGCGCGATGGTGCTCGATGTGGAGCGGGGGTCTGCGGCTCACCGCGCCGGCTTGTTGACCGGTGATGCGATCACTTCGGTTGCGGGCACGGCCCCGGTGGCGCCGCGGCAGGTGATCGAGGCGTATGCGGCGCTGCAGCCTGGAACCCACGTGGTGCTCGGGATCGAGCGCACTGGAGCCCCGCTGCTCCTCGCCCTGACCAGGCCACCGCGATGAGGACGCGTGAAGCGGGCAGCCAGGACTCGATCGACGCGGGCCTGCACGGCAGCGCCGCGCCCACACAGCTCCGCGGCCTGGACCTTCTCCTCCGGACACGTGCAGCGCTCGGACTCGAGCCCCTCGCCGCGCCCGCGCTGCTGTTCGTGCCCATCGGCGTGGGCCTGGGCCCCTATGGACTGGGGCTCATCACACCCTCCCTCGTCGGACATCTCGAGCCGGTCATCGCGGTCGCGCTCGCGACGCTTGGCGTCTTCGTGGGCACAGCGCTCGACGTGCGGAGCCGGGTCACGCGCCGACTGTTCGTGGCGGCCAGCCTCGAAAGCCTCACGACGATGGCGGTGCTCGGCGGCGCGATGATGTTCCTGCTGCACCGGTGGGCGCTGCCTCCTGACACGGGCACGGGCCTCGTGGCCTGGATGCTTGCAGCCGCCGCAGCCGCGTCAGCTGCGAGCGTGCCTGGCGAGTCGGCGGGCGCGCTCGAGCGCGTCGCGACCCGCGTAGCGGATCTCGACGATGCCGGAGTCGTCATCGCGGGAGCCTGCATCGTCGCCGCCATGGCGAGCGGGGCGCCGATCGATGCCGCAGCCAGCGTATTGCTGACCGTGCTCGTCGGCCTGCTGGCCGGTGCCGCTGGCTGGCTGCTGTTCGAGCACGCCCGTTCGAACGCGGAGCGGGGCGTCTTCGTGCTCGGTGCGCTCGCGCTGCTCGGTGGCGGCGCGCACTACATCCATTGCTCGCCGCTGCTGGCCGGCATGGTCGCGGGACTCGCGTGGACGCTGCTGCCCGGTCGCGCGGATGGGCTCGCGCGCGCGGACGTGACCCGTTTCCAGCATCCGCTGGTGCTGCTGCTTCTGATCAGCGCCGGTGCACTGATCAACGTCACCTCTCTCGCGCTCTGGCTGCTGGCGCCGTTCGTGCTTTTCCGTCTCACCGGCAAGATGCTTGGCGCGTGGGCCGCCGCGCGCGTGCTGCCGATTCAGGCGGGTGACCTGGCCGCCTATCTCGTGCCGCCGGGCCTGATCGGCATCGCCCTGTCGATCAATTTTCTGCTGGTCAGCGCCACGCAGACTGCGGCTGCTGTCGCGACGGCGGTCGCGTTGGGGACGCTCATCTCCGAAGCGTTGGCATTGGTAGCGCTTCCCGCCCCACCGAACGAGTGATGCGGCGAGTGCTCGGCCTCGCCATCGTACTGCTCCTGATGGCCGTCGTGCAGCGCGCCGGCGCCGGCGAGCCCCCGATTGGAGGCATCGTTGCGCTGGCACTCGGGTTTGCGCTCGTGGCGGCGGTGCTCGTCGCTGAGCTCACCGAGCGGGTGGGGTTGCCGCGCGTCACCGGCTACCTGTTGCTCGGGCTCGTCTGCGGACCGCACGTTGGCAACCTGATCACGCACGACATGGCGCGGGAGCTGGGGATCTTCAACGGTCTGGCGGTCGCCATCATCGCGTTCATGGCGGGCCTCGAGATGAACCTGCAACGGCTCAGGTCATCGCTCCGGGAACTGGTCACGCTGACCCTGACGATTCTGGCCATCATGTACGTGCTGCTCCTCCCCGTGCTGTGGGCCGCCTGGCCGTGGCTCGGCATCGCACCCGATGCAGTCGGTTTCGGGCGCCTGGCGCTCGCGATCGTCCTTACGGTCGTCGTCATCAGCTTCTCGCCCACGGTGACGATCGCCGTTCTCACCGAGAACCGGGCACGCGGACCGCTGAGCGATGTCATCCTGACCACGGTGATCTTTGCCGACCTGGTGCTGATTCTGTCGTTCACGGCGGCCATGCAGTTCGCTGCGTGGGCGACGGGACACGCGACCAGCCATGATGTCGGAATCGCCGTGCACCTGCTCTGGGAAATTCCGGGGTCGCTGGCCTACGGCGCCACACTCGGCGCCGGCTTCGCGCTGTACCTCCGGTTCGTTGGGCGCGAGCTGACACTGGTGCTGCTTGCGCTGTGCGTCCTGCTCAGCGCCGGAGGCACGTACCTGCGGTTCGAACCGTTGCTCGCCGCCCTGGCCGCCGGACTCGTGGTCGAGAACATCGCGCCGCCGCGCGGCGACGTCCTGCGCGTCGCCGTGGAGGCGGGCGCGCTGCCCGTGCTCGTCATCTTCTTTGCCGCCGCCGGAGCGTCACTGCGCCTCGACGCCGTTGCGCAACTCGGGATCATCGCGGTGGCAATCTCCGCGTTCCGCATCTTCAGCATCCGCACCGCGACCGCCATCGGAGGCCGGGTGAGCGGGCTGCGGCCCGATCATCAGCGCCTCGTGTGGATGGGGCTGGTCTCGCAAGCAGGGGTTACGCTCGGGCTCGCCGTGATCGTGGCGAATCAATACCCAGGGTGGGGCAACGCGCTTCAGACGCTCGTGGTTTCGATGATCGCCATCCATGAAGTGATCGGACCGGTCCTGCTGCGCGCGGCTCTGGTGCGGGCAGGCGAGATCGGCCGAGAATGAGATCGGGAGGTGTTTCCGTGACTCAGCGAAACACCTCCCGATCTCATTCTCGCCTCATTAGTGCGCCGATCGTCTGAGTTGCCGGATGACTGCTCCCACTTTCTCGACGGCGTAATCAATCTCCTCGTCGGTGGTGAAGCGGCCCAGGCCGAAGCGGACGGAAGACAGCGCGAGGTCGTCAGCGATGTCGCAGGCCTTCAGCACGTACGACGGTTCAACCGTGCCGGATGCGCACGCGGACCCCGACGACAGCGCGATGTCGTCTATGGCGAGCAGGATCGATTCGCTGGTCACGCCGGTGAAGTGCACGCTCAGGTTGTGCGGCAGGCGCCGATCGAGCGAGCCGTTCAATCCCACCCCTGGCACGTTGCTGCAGAGCGCCTGGTAGAGGCGGTCGCGGAGCGTCTTCAGACGCGCGGATTCCGACGGCAACTCCGCTCTGTTAATCTCGGCGGCGCGACCGAGTCCCACAATGCCGGGCACGTTGAGCGTGCCCGACCGCAGGCCGCGCTCCTGCCCGCCGCCTTCGAGGATTGGTGCGAGCGCGATGCGCGCGCGGCGCCGGATGTACAGCGCACCCACCCCTTTCGGTCCGTACATCTTGTGCGCGGTGAACGAGAGGAGGTCCACGCCGAGCGTCTTCACGTCCAGCGGGATCTTCCCCGCCGCCTGTGCCCCATCGGAGTGCAGGAGGACGCCGCGGTCCGTTGTAATCGCCCCGATCTCGGCCAGTGGCTGAACGGCTCCAACTTCGTTGTTCGCGGCCATGATGCTGACGAGCACCGTGTCGTCCGCAATCGCCCGCCGCACGTCGTCCGGATCGACGCGGCCGGCGGAGTCGACAGGCAGGCATGTCACGCGGCAGCCCGCGGCCGCGAGGCTCCTGCACGTGTCGAGCACCGACTTGTGCTCGATGCCAGTCGTGATGATGTGACGCGGACTGCCGGCGTGCGCGTGGAGCACGCCCTTGATGGCGAGGTTGTTGGACTCAGTGGCGCCACTGGTGAAGATGATCTCGTTGCCGCTTGCCCCGATGAGCGAGGCGGCCTGCTCGCGCGCGCGTTCAACGGCTGCGTCTGCGTCCCATCCGAATCTGTGGCTGCGGCTGGCGGCGTTGCCGAATCGATCGCTGAAGTACGGCAGCATCGCCTCCAGCACCCTCGGGTCCACGGGCGTGGTGGCGTGGTAGTCGAGATAGATCGGCAGTGTCAGGGGCATAGGTGACCCACGTCAGAGATCGCGGGATGCGGATGCGCAACGCGTGAGGTGGTGAGCCGCGCGCTCTCCGCCTCCAGCCCCGGTGAGCGGCTCAATACTTGGGTTGCGACGGATCCACCTTGTCGATCCAGTCGAGGATGCCACCCTTCAGGTTCTTCACGCGGTACCCCTTCTCTCGAAGGAAGTCCGCGGCCTTCGCGCTCCGCGCGCCTGTCTTGCACTGAGCAACGACTTCCACCGACGGATCGAGCTCGCCGTAGCGCTGCCCGAGCTCTCCGAGGGGAATGAGCACCGAGCCGTCGATGCGATTGATTTGATACTCCTGCGGCTCGCGGACATCGAGGACGACCAGCCGGTCGCTTCGGTCGAGTCGGGCCTTCAACTCCACGGCCGAGATCTCACGCGTGTCGTCGCCCGGCTGCGTGCCCTCGGAAGCCGCCGGCGCCACGCCGCAGAACTGCTCGTAATCGATCAGCTCGGTCACGGTCGGATGGGTGCCGCACACCGGGCAGTCGGGATCCTTGCGCAGCTTCAGCTCGCGGAACTTCATGCGAAGCGCGTCGACGATGAGGAACCGGCCGATCAGGGGTTCGCCGACACCGAGAATGAGCTTCAGCGCTTCGGTCGCCTGGATCACACCGACGAGGCCCGGCAGCACGCCGAGCACGCCCCCTTCAGCGCAGCTCGGGACCAGACCCGGCGGCGGCGGTTCCGGGTAGAGGCACCGGTAGCAGGGGCCCTTCTCGAGGCCGAACACAGAGGCCTGCCCCTCGAACCGGAAGATGCTGCCGTAGGCGTTCGGCTTCCGAAGCAATACGCAGGCGTCGTTCACCAGGTACCGCGTCGGGAAGTTGTCGGTCCCGTCCACGATGACGTCGTACGGCCGGAACAGGTCCAGGGCGTTCGCCGACGAGAGCGCGGCGTCGAACAGCTCGATTTTCACCCCGGGATTGAGCGCGACGAGCTTGTCGTGCGCGGAGTCGAGCTTCGACCGGCCGACGTCGTTCGTGCCGTGGAGAATCTGCCGCTGCAGGTTGCTGTAGTCCACGACATCGAAGTCGACGATTCCTATGGTCCCCACGCCGGCAGCGGCAAGGTAGAGCGCCACGGGCGAGCCGAGGCCGCCCGCCCCTATGCACAGCACCTTGGCGGCCTTGAGCTTCCGCTGCCCGTCGACTCCCACTTCCGGGAGAATCAGATGCCGGCTGTAGCGCTTGATCTCCATGGCCGTGAGCGACGGCAGCTCCTCGTCGACGGCAGCACTGCTGCCTCCCGCGACAGAAGGGATGATGCTGATGGTGTCGCCGTTCTTGACCGGCGTGCCTTCCTTCTGGAGGTAGCGGATGTCCTCGTCGTTCACGTAGATGTTCACGAAGCTCCTGAGCCGGCCCTCATCCGTGTAGAGGTGCTTCTTGAGCCCGTCGAACTGACGCGTGAGGTCGGCGAGCAGCTCGGCAACGGTTGCACCCGAGACCTCGACGACCTCCTGCTTGCCGGTGAACGGGCGGAGCGGTGTGGGAATGAGCACGCGATTGGACATGGTCAGCGGTCTCCGGCGACGCCGGCCGCGCGATCGGCCGTGAGGGTCGCGTCATCTGTCGAACGGGCGATTGGTTCTTCATCGAAGGCGCTGCGGTCTTCGCGGAGGCGCCACGACGTGAGCGCGCCGGTTCCCTCAGCGGTCGCCGAAACGATGATGTATGAGAAGAATGGCCACGCGTGGTCGAGGTCGTACTGGGATGGGCGCGCCGGGTGGTCGGGATGTGAGTGGTAAAACCCGAGAAGCTCGAGGCCCAGCGCTTGCGAGTGCCGCTCGGCCTCGCGATAATCGTCCGGCCGGACGAGGAAACGCCGCCGCGGTCCTTCGTCGGTCGCATTCGGCAGCGCGAACGTACGCTGCACCGCACCGTCCCGGCCGATCAGCGCCCCGCAGCACTCGTATGGATACGCCTCACGCGCATGCGCGCGTATGCCGTCCTCGACCCCGGGACGGAGCTCCAAAGGCGCGGCATCCATCAGTTCACGCCTCCGACGAGATACCCCTCCGCGGGCTCTTCCCAGAATTGCTCCGAAAGATACTTCTCCCCACCGTCGCTGAAAATCATCACGACCACGGCCCGGTCAGCCGTGCGTGCGATCCGCAGGCCGGCGACTGCGGCGGCACCGCTCGAGATTCCGACGAGCAGGCCCTCTTCCATCGCGAGACGCCGCGTGGCGTCGTAGGCCTCTTCGGTGGCGACGCGCATGTCCAGGTCGGCGAGGCTCGGATCATAGATACCCGGGACGAGCGCCGACTCCATGTGCTTGAGCCCCTCGAGACCGTGCAGCGGGGCGTCGGGCTGCACCGACACGAGTTGAACGGACGGCTTCTCGTCACGGAAGTAACGTCCGGCGCCCATGAAGGTGCCGCTCGTGCCCAGGCCGGCGACGAAATGCGTCACGCGCCCGCCCGTCTGCGCGAGGATCTCCGGTCCGGTCGTGTCGTAGTGCGCCTCGCAGTTGGCCGGATTGTTGTACTGGTCCGGGTAGAAATAGCGCCCCGGATCCGCCTCATAGATGCGCCGGACCTGGCGGATCGCGCCGTCCGACCCTTCGAGCGGATCGGTGAAGACGATCTCGGCGCCATACGCACGCAGGATGCGCTTGCGCTCGGGCGTGACGTTCTCGGGGATACAGAGGCGCACGCCGTACCCACGCGCTGCACCGATCATGGCGTAGGCAATCCCGGTGTTGCCGGACGTGGCGTCCAGGATGGTGCGGCCCTGCTGCAGGAGACCGGCGCGCTCGCCCTCGAGCACCATCCGGAGCGCGGCCCGGTCCTTCACCGAACCACCCGGGTTCTTCCATTCGGCCTTGGCGTACAGCTCGATGCCCTCCGGCACCTCCCGCTCGAAGCGGCGAAGGCGCACGAGGGGCGTGTTGCCAATCAGGTCGAGAATCGAGTCCGTCGCGGCCGCTGGAGCGGCGCTCACCTTAGGCTGCATAAAATGAACGAAGTTCCTATTGTACGATGGGCGGGACGGAGAAGCGATGTCGCCGGTCCCCCTGATTCCGGCCCACGGCGCCGGACGGCGCTCGCTGGCCGTGACCTCACGTGCTGGGGAGCCGGAACTTCGGCTGAGGTGCCTGCCGTCGCCTGGGGACGAGCGCCGCGGCACGCGCTCGAGGTCGCCGGTTGATCGTAGTCGCCATCCCGTGAACAATCCAGCACATGCAAACCATCCTCATCATCACCGGCGACGCGGGCGAGAGCTACGAATGTCTCTACGCCCGCCATCGTCTGCTCGAGGCCGGCCTCACGCCACGTCTGGCGGCACCGAGCCGGCGACGCCTGCACCTCGTGATCCATGACTTCGAACCGGGGTGGGACACCTACGTGGAGCGCCCGGGCTATGGCGCCGACGCCGATCTCACCTTCGATGACGTTCGGGTCGACGAGTACGAAGCGGTGCTGGTGCTCGGGGGCCGCGCGCCAGAATACCTGCGCCACGATCCGCGCGTGCTCGACATCGTCCGAGCCTTCGACCGCGCACAGAAGTGGGTGTTTGCCATCTGTCACGGCGTGCAGATCCTGGCCGCCGCGGGACTGGTGCGCGCCCGGCGGGTCACCGCATACGAGAACTGCCGCTGGGAGATCGAGGCCGCCGGCGCCACTTACGTTTCCGACGAGCAGGCGGTGCAGGACGGACGCATCGTGACGGGTCAGACCTGGCAGTCGCATCCGGAGTTCTATCGCCTCGTCGTCGCGTGCCTCACGCCTTCCCTCGCCGGCAGCCGGGCCTGAGCCGCTCGTCCATGTCCCTCCAGAGGTACCGGGAGTCGAGGCGGCTCTCGAGCTACGAAAGGACGGAGAGCCGGCCCTCGAGGTAGTCGACGAACCGGCTGAACGGATCGAAGCCAACGATGCGGGGCGCGTCGGTGACGAAGTTCGACAGCGCGTTCACGTCGTAGAAAAAGGGCCGCCCGTCACGCGCGTCGACCAGATACTCGATTCCGCATACGTCCAGCCCGGCCCGCCGGGCCAGGCGCCGCGCCATGCGCACCAGTTCATCGGGTGCATCGGTCGCCTCGATCTGCATCGACGGCTTCACGGCACACATCCCCTGAATCGTCCCGGCTTGCCGGGCCGCCGTGGGAGTTAGAGCCGCGTCTTCGGAGGCCCCATCGGGCGCCTGGCAGATGTCCGCCGGGCACAGGTTGAAACCGTGGTCCTCAGGTGGCGTGATGCGGATTGCGTACAGCAGGTGGCCATCCAGAAGCTCCAGCCGTGTGATGCTGCCGCCGGCGGCCGGCAGGAACTCCTGCACGAGCGCAGTCGAATCGATCCCGAGGTCGAGGGTGCTGCCGGCGACCGCCGCCTCGAGCGCCTGCACGGCGTCGAACCGCTGGATGCGCGCGCCGCTGCCCCCGATATTCGGCTTGACCACGATTGGATAGCGGAGGCGGTCGGCCGCCGCGACCGCCTGGGATGCGTGATTGATCACGCGCGAGCGCGGGCACGGGACGCCGAGCGCGTCGAACAGATCGAGCTGCGCCGATTTCGAGATCTCCAGCCGCCACTGCGCCGAACCGTTGACGACGGGCACGTCCCAGCTTTCCACGTGCTGGAGGTAGGCGCCGGTGGCAAAAATCGCGTGTGCATGGCCGCGCAGGTACGCCGACGGGCTCATGCGATTGACCAGCAGGTCGTAGGCTGGACGTTCCGTGGGGTCCCAGCGCAACGCCGCAGCATCGATCCGGACGTATTCGATGCCGCGCCTGTTCAGGGCCGCAAAGAGGGGCAGGAACCATACCGGATGCTCGTGGAGAATGCCTATGCGCATGATGCGTACGACGGAAGCCGTGACAATCCAGTTGGAGCCGGTCCGCATCGGCCCGCCAGCGGTCATTCTCCATCGAGATCCGCCAGCGGGTCATCGGAAAGCCCGGTCATGCCCCTCCGGGTTCCGTGCCAGCTTGACCGTCGACACGAGCGGCCCCTAACGTACGGCCGTGCCAACCCCAGACTCGTCGCCTCTCGAGGAATACCGCCGGCGTTCGACCGACCGCCGGGCGGCGGAAGCCGTGCAGGAACGCCGCCACCAGGCGCTGGGCAATGCCAGACTGGTGACGCTTGCGGCCGGCGCCGTCCTCCTGTGGCTGGTCTATCAGTCAGGCGTTCTGGCGCCGGGGTGGCTGATCGCCCCTGTCGGCGTGTTCGTCGTGTTGATGGTGCTGCACGATCGCGTGCTTCGCAACCGTTCACGCGCGCGCCGGGCGGCCGCGTTCTATGACGCAGGCATCGCGCGTGTCACCGACACATGGGCCGGCACGGGCGAGTCAGGTGAGCGGTTCCTGGTTGCGGACCACCCATACGCGGCGGACCTGGACCTCTTCGGCCGCGGGTCGCTGTTCGAGCTGCTGACGACCGCCCGAATCCGCGCCGGCGAAGAGACCCTGGCGCGATGGCTGCTGGCACCTGCCGCGACGTCCGACGTGCGCGCCCGACAGGAGGCCGTCCTCGAGCTGCAGCCGCTGCTCGATCTCCGGGAGGATCTGGCATTGCTCGGCGACGAAGTGGGTGCCGGGGGGCGACCAGACCTGCTGACGCGCTGGGGCGGGGCGCCGCCTCTGATGAACAGGCGATGGCCCCAGATCGGTGCCGCAATCCTCGCCGGGTTCGCGGTGGTGACCCTCACCGCCTGGGCGCTTGGCGACGTGGGACCGTTGCCGTTCGCGCTGGTCGTGATCGCCGAGATCCTGTTTTCGCTCGCCGTGCTCCGCCCGGTTCGCGCCATTCTGGGCGGGGTCGAAGCGCCGGCCCAGGATCTCGCGCTTCTTGCAGGTGTCTTCGCGCGGTTCGAGCGCGAAGCGTTCAGCGCGCCGCGGCTCCGGCAAATCGTCGAGAGCTTCAAGACGGCGGGTGTGCCACCGTCCCGCCGGATTGTGCAGCTGCAGCGTCTGATCGATCTGCTGAATTCGCGCCGGAACCAATTGTTCGCACCGGTGGCGGCGTTTCTGTTGTGGGGCGCGCAGGTCGGGTTCGCGATCGAGCGCTGGCGCCTCGCCTCGGGCCCGCACCTCGGCGAATGGCTGCAAGGACTGGGCGAGCTCGAGGCCCTGTGCTCGATTGCCGGGTACGCCTACGAACACCCCGGCGATCCCTTCCCGGTGGTCGTGGACGGGGGCGCCTGCTTCGAAGGCGACGGCATCGCGCACCCGCTGCTCCCCTCGGCGCGGGCCGTCCCCAACACCGTGCATCTGGGGGGCGCTCTCCAGATGCTGCTCGTCAGCGGATCGAACATGTCGGGGAAGAGCACGCTGTTGCGGTCCGTTGGCACCAACGCGGTGCTGGCGCTGGCCGGCGCGCCCGTCCGGGCCGAACGGCTGCGCATTTCGCCGCTGGCGATCGGGGCGACGCTGCGCGTGCAGGACTCGCTGCAGGCCGGGCAATCGCGCTTCTACGCGGAGATCACCCGCGTGCGGGCGATTGTCTCGCTCACCGCCGGGGAGCTCCCGGTGCTGTTCCTGCTCGACGAGCTGCTGAGCGGCACCAACTCGCACGATCGCGAGCACGGCGCCGAAGCGATCGTGCGGGGTCTGCTCGATCGCCAGGCGATCGGCCTGGTGACGACACACGACCTCGCACTGTCGGCGATCGCCGACCGCCTCGCCCCCCGCGCGCAGAACGTACACTTCGCCGACGTGCTCGACGCGGGGACGCTGGTCTTCGATTACCGGATGCGGCCAGGAGTCGTGCAGACGAGCAACGCGTTAGCGCTCATGCGGGCCGTCGGGCTCGAGGTGTAGGCCGCGGTCTCACCGTTCGCCCACGCCGACGCACGGTGCGGTGCGAGGTGCGGGGGCGTCAACTGCGTCGGTGCTCCGGCTGGCTATTCCTTGAGAATCGTGGATCGTGCATCGTGCACTGTGCGGCTACTGCCCCGCGGGCATCTTGAACTCGGTGTCCTCGATCGGCAGGTTGAACTCGACCTTTTCGATGGTTACGGTCGCCTGCGTCTGGCCGCCGACGAGCGTCTGCACCTTGCGCGGCACCATGATCCCGTCCACCGGCTGGTAGTCGGAGATGATGCTCTCGACGAGCAGCTGCGTGCCGCCCTGGTTCACCGACGCCGAAACCTTCCGCTCGAGGGCCGTCTTCTCGTCCAGGTAGACGGTGGTGATCTTGTCCCCGTGCGTGATGGCGAGCTTCCAGGCAGGGGCGCCGTCGATCTCCTCTTTGCCGAGCACCTCCATCTTGTCGCCCCGCTGTTTGGCGTAGGAGAGCGGCCCGTCGAACTGCGCCTGATCCCGGATCAGATCCGCCTGCACGCCCTGGAGCAACTGCGCCGACGCCCCGATCATCGGGTTGATGGCCCACGCCTGCTGCCCGTCGAAAGCCGTGACCACACGCCGGTCCTGCATTTTCATCTCCTGCAGCATCAGGTTCGGGCGCTTGGCGAGCACCTGCATCGGCATCTGCAGCGTTTGAGGCGCCGGCTCGGCCGACTGCGGCGCCCCTGGCGGCATCTGCACCTGCACCGTCACCATCCCGGCGACCTTGCGGGTGGAGATGGCCTTGAGCCTCTCCGCGCCGCCGCGCGATTCCAGGTTCTTCGCGAGCAGGTCCTCGACGGTCGGCGTCTGCGCGAGGGCCGGCATGGCTGCGGCGAGCAGCGTGCAGGTCATCAGGACCAGTCTGATCATGTCTCTCACCCTTGACCTTTGTCACCGTGATGGCGACCTGCGGCCGCCGCGCAAACGGCAGGTATTCGAGCCGGTTTGCTGCGAGCCTCTCGTTCAAGTGTGGCATAGGTCATGCCTCGGGGAAGGCCCGGCCTGCACGCCGGCGTCACTTCCCGGGCACCGCGTCGAGGCTCCGCCACAGGTACCAGCACGCCACCGACCGGTAAGGACGCCAGGGCTCCGCGATCTTCTGCATTCGCACCGGTGACGGGATCTTCCGAAGGCCGTACGCCCGCCGTATGGCATTGGCAATGCCGACGTCGTCGACAGGAAGAACATCGGGACGGTGGAGCCGGAACATGAGAAACATCTCCGCGGTCCAACGGCCGATTCCCTTCACTTTCGTCAGTTCAGCGATCACGGGATCGTCTTCGAGCGTTCCGAGTGCGTCGAGGGGCACGTCGCCCTCGCGGACGCGCGTTGCGAGGTCACGGATATAGGCGGTCTTCGCGCGACTGAGGCCAGCCGCCCGGAGGTCGGCCTCCTCGAGAGCGAGGATCCCCCCCGGGGTCGGCGGACCACCCTCCGGCAGCAGGGCCAGCACGCGTTTGTAGATCGTCGCCGCGGCCTTGCCGGAGAGCTGCTGCCACACGATCGCTTCGACCAGGGCCGTGAACGGGTCTTCACGCTGCGATCGGGCAAGCCCACACGTGCCGTACGCGGCGATGAGCGTCCGGAGTACGGGGTCCCGTCCCGCAAGGTGCTGCTGGGCCCGCCGGTAGCCGGCGGGCGTGAGGCTGCGCGTGCTCACTTGATCGTCGCGGTCAGCAGCACCGAGGCCTCAATCTCGATTTCGCCGGCGGTCACGGGCGTCTCCACGGCAGCGTCCGCAGCGGACCCGCGCATCGTCGCCATCATCGGGCGGGGCACGGGCACTGCCCTTTCCTGTTCCTCGATACGAATCACGGCCACGAGCGTGGCGTTCGCACCGGCCGCTGCCGCCTCGGCGCGCGCGCGCGCGTCGGTCACGGCAAGCCGCAGCGCCTGGCGTTCGGCCGTCTGGCGCTCCTTCAGGTCGAAGCGGATGTGGTGCGCGCTGGTGGCGCCCGCTGCCACGGCGAGGTCGAGGATTTCGCCGACACGGGTGATGTCGTCCAGGCGCACCTCGATCGTGTTGACCGCCCGGAAGCCTTTCGAGTGGCGGCGATTGTCGACGAAGTCGTACTCCTCGTCGAGCGAGTAGGCCAGCGTCCGCAGGCTCTCCCTGGGCAGGCGCGCCCCCTCGAGCTTTTGCTGCACGGCGGCCATGGCCTGCGCGTTCCGCTGCTGGGCCTCGGCCGGCTTCGGCGCCCGCGTCTCCGTGGAGAGCGTGAGGTAGGCGCGATCGGGCGGGAGGCGGACGGTCGCCTGCCCCGCCGCGACGACCGTCGGGATGGGCGGCGGCGGTGGCTGACCCGGTGCACCGGGAGCGGGCGCCTGGGCGTGCACCGATCCTGCAGCCCCGAGACAGAGTGCGAGCACGGGGAGAGACCATTGCAGCAGCATCCGATCGTCCTTTCGTCTGTCCGTCGACTGTGACCCGTAACCGTGCGGCGCCCGTGTAGCGGCCCGGAGCGTCAAGCCTCCGGCACTCACGCTCCCTACTCCCAATCCAGCAGCGCGCGCAGGCCGCTCTCGTCGAAGCCGCGCACCGACGCATCGCCCACGAAGGTCATCGGCACCGTGCGGCACCCGCGGGCGAGCAGGTCGTCGTATGCGGTTTCGTCGGTGTCGACGTTCCGTTCCACGAACGTTCGGCCGGCTCGTGAAAGAAACTCCTTCACCTGCTCACAGGCGCGTCAACCTTCCCCCGTAAACACGACGATCGGGCGCGCTTCGTCCTCTAGAATCACGTATGCCTGCTTCCATCCTACCCGAGGCGCTCCGGGATGCGCCGCTCACGGGAATCACGGTGCTCGATCTCACCCGGGTGCTGTCAGGGCCCTACTGCACCATGCTGCTCGGCGACATGGGCGCACGGGTGATCAAGATCGAGCAGCCGGGACGCGGGGACGACACGCGCGCCTGGGGGCCGCCGTTCGTGGGCGACGAGAGTGCCTACTTTCTGAGCGTCAACCGCAACAAGGAAAGCGTCACGATCGACTTCAAGGCGCCAGACGGCCGGGCCCTGATCGAACGCCTTGCAGCAGAGGCCGACATCCTGATCGAAAACTTCCGGCCTGGCACGCTCGCACGGGTCGGACTCGATTACGCGACGCTCGGGGCACGGCATCCGGGCCTGGTCTACGCGTCCATCTCCGGCTTCGGACAGAGCGGCCCGCGACGCGACGAACCGGGCTATGACGCCGTCGTCCAGGCCGAGTCCGGTCTGATGAGCATCACGGGACCGGGAGACGGGCCCGCCTACCGCCTCGGCGTGGCCGTGGCCGATCTCGTGACGGGTATGTTCGCGATGCAGGGCATCCTGCTGGCGCTCATTGCCCGTGGCCGGTCGGGACGCGGCCAGCAGGTGGACGTGGCAATGCTGGATGCCGCCGCCGCACTCCTGACGTATCAGGCATCAATCTACTTCACCACAGGCGAACCGCAGGGTCGCATGGGAAACCGCCATCCGTCCATCGCGCCCTACGACACGTTCGACGCGCGGGACGGCGAGTTCGTCCTCGCCGTCGGTCACGATGCGCAGTTCGCGCGGCTCTGCGAGGTCACGGGGCTCGATGCGCTCGCACGCGATCCGCGCTTTGCGACGAACGCCGGCCGCGTCCGGCACTACGAGGAGCTGCTGCCCGCGCTCGCCGCCGCCTTCCGCGGGAGGTCGCGCGGGGACTGGATCGCCACGCTGACCCGGGCGGGGGTGCCCGCAGGATCTGTGCGTGACGTCGGTGAGGTGCTGCGCGATCCGCAACTCCTCCACCGCGCGATGATCGAAAGCATCGACCACGCCACCGCTGGCACTATCCGGCAACTCGGCATTCCAGTGAAGCTCTCCGGGACTCCGGGAGCGATCACGCGGCCGCCGCCGACGCTCGGCCAGCACACCGATGATGTGCTCGCGGCCGACCTCGGTCTCGCCCCGCCGGAGATCGCACGGCTGCGAGCCGCCGGCATCGTGTGACCACAACGATTTGGTAAGCTGCCGCACATGGAAATCTCGCTCGTCCGCAAGCGCCTGCGCGACAGCATCGAGGAGGCGCAGAAGAATGCCAAGGCGCGGCGGGCTGCGAACCAGGCGGCAACCGAGGCGTGGGAGCAGGTGCTCGAACGAGTGGTGACCCCCCTGCTGCAGCAGGTGTCACAAGTCCTGAAGTCGGAAGGATACGCCTTCCGGGTCATCACGCCTGCCGGCACCGTTCGCCTGACATCGGAACGCTCCCCGGACGATTACATCGAGGTGGGGATGGACACCTCAGGACCCGTGCCCGTTGTCGTCGCCCGCGTGAACCGCACGCGCGGGCGCGAGCAATTCAACGACGAGCACATCGTTGCCTCCGGTGACGCCATTCCAGGGCTGAGCGATGAGAGACTGCTGGATCTCTTCGCCAGCGTGCTTGGTCCGTTCCTCGAGAGATGAGTTGTCCGCCGGGACTGAAGTCCCGGCTCTACATCGCGCGCTAGTGTCCGGCCGGGACACTAGGCCTTCCTTGCCTCGTGAATGGCGATCAACCCTCCGAGCACCCGGCGCCACCGTGCCGCGGTGAATCCGCTCGCCTGCAGCAGCTCGACGACCGCGGGCGCCCCGGGGTAGACGCGAATCGATTCCGGGATGTAGCGGTAGGTGTCCGGATCACGGTGCAGCACCCACCCGAGTGCGCTCCCGACCACCGACAGGTACACGTGATAGGCGGTCCGGACAACGGGATTGGACGGCCGGTTGAAGTCGAGCGACAGGAACAGGCCGCCGGGCCTCAGCACGCGCGCGATCTCGCGGATCGCGAGCGGGAGGTCCGGCACGTTGCGCAGGCCGTACCCGGTGGTGACGATGTCGAACGAGGCCGCGGGCAGCGGCAGGGCGCACATATCCCCCACGAGAAAGTGCGGGCGCGGACGTTCCCGACCGTTCTGCGCCATCTCCGATTTGGCGCGGGCCAGCTCGATCATGCGCGGCGTGATGTCGAGTCCCACCGCGTGCGCCCCGCGGCGCGCCGCCAGCCAGGTGATGTCCCCGGTGCCGCACGCGAGGTCGAGCAGCCCGCGGCCGGCCAGGGCCCCGGCACGCGCGAGAAGCCTCCGTTTCCACCGCCCATCCTGCCCGTAGGACAGCCAGACCGTGATCAGATCGTAGCGATCCGCGATGGTTGCGAAGAGCCGGCGCACGTGCGGGGCTTTGCCCGCAGGGGTCGCGATGGTGTCACGCAGCCGCGTCACGTTCCGAGCATACCGTGCAGGCTGGCCGACCTGACGTAAGATCCGCGCGTGCATCTCGTCGCTCTCGCCGCATCGGCGCACTGCCGGGAGACATTCGTGCGTTCCATTCAGAGCCTTTTTCTGGGGCTGGCCGTCGCCTGGCCCGCAGCCGCCGGCGCGCAGCAGCCAACTGCCGCCGCGCCGTCCGCACGTCCATTCGAAATCGTCGACAACTCCTTTCTCGTCGAGGAGGCCTACAACCAGGAGGCCGGGATCTTTCAGAACATCTTCGGGGCGCTGCGTAACGAGGGCGGGCAATGGGCTGCGACGTTCACCCAGGAGTGGCCGGCGCCGAGCGTGCGGCACCAGCTCTCATACGCGCTCGTGTTCGACAACGAGGGCCGCGGCAGCATGGGAGACGTCGCGATCAACTATCGGTACCAGCTGCGAACGGGCGAGGGCGGCGGGACGGCCCTGTCCCCCAGGATCTCATTGCTGCTGCGGGCGCGCCGGGAACACAGCCTGGAGGCGGCGCGTGTCGGGCTGGAACTGAATTTTCCTGCAAGCCGGCAGTTCGGCAACATCTATCTCCACGGTAATGCGGGCGTGCGGATATATCCGCAGGTGGAGAGCAGCGTGTTTCCCTCCCCGGTAGAACTGCCGGCGCCGCACGACGTCACGCTCGTCAACCCGTTCCTTGCCGGTAGCGCGATCCTGCGAGTGAAGCCGATGCTGAACCTGATGTTCGAGAGTGTCGTGCTCTTCGAGGAGAGCATCGTTGGGCGCGCCAAGACGGCTCACGACACCACGGTGATCCTTTCGCCGGGAACGAGGTTCGGCTGGAACCTCGGCGATCACCAGCTGATACTCGGGGCCGCGGTGCCATTCGAGCACGCCTCGGGCGAGACCAACACGGGTGTATTTGGCTACGCGTCCTGGGAGCTGCCCTTCCGCCGCTGACCCGCGAGCGCCGCCGGACCGAGGAACCTGCGCAGGACGTGCGGTAGCTCCGACGGGGCGTCCACGAACAGCTCGTCGCCCCGGAACGCGTCGGCGGGGCAACCCGCGAAACCGAAGCCGTACCGCGTCAGACACGCGTGCGTGCCGGCATTCTGAGCGGTGCGCAGATCGACGAGCGAATCGCCGATCATCACCGCCGGCTCCGCATCGGCCCCAGCTTCGCGCACCAGCCACCGGAGGCCGGCCGGATCCGGCTTGGGTCCGATGGCCGCGTCGCCGCCGAGCACCCATTCGAACGCCGGACGCAGCTCGAGACCCTCCAGGATGCGTGCGGTTGCTGCGCCGGGCTTGTTCGTGAGGACCGCAAGCCGCGCCCACCGCCGCAGCTCGTCCAGCGCCTCCGGGATACCGGCGTACGGCCGTGTGTGCACGAGCAGCCGCTCATCGTAGAACGCAAGAAACCGGGCGAGCGCCTGTGCCGGGTCCGCCTGAATGCCGCGCGCCGCCATCAACCGGGCGACCAGCACGGCAGCGCCTTCCCCCACCATGCGGATCACGCTCGGCTCATCGAGCGGCGCTGCGTCATAGCTCACGAGCAATGCGTTGGCGCTGTCCGCAAGATCCCGGCTCGAATCCACGAGAGTGCCGTCGAGATCGAAGACGAGGAGCATGGGGCTGGTTCGTCAGTTGAACCGAACGCTCACCGCCAACCCTCGTGGCGTGTCTCGTCCCCGCTGTAGCTGGCAAACGACGTGGGTGTTTCCCAGACGGTGACGCGCACGACCGGGAGACCGGCTCCGGCGGCGTGATCGTATATGACCTTCGCGATATGCTCGACGGTGGGATTCGAGTCTACGAGGAAGATGGGTTCCCCGAGTGCCTGCAGGGGCGCCACGAGCGGGTCGTCACGGCGCAGGACCATCTGGTGATCGATCGTCTCGTCGATCCAGCCCTTGACGATGCGCTTGATGTCGCTGAAGTCACAGACCATGTTGCGATTGTCGAGCGATCCCGTCCGCACTTCGATCTCCGCGACGGCGTTGTGACCGTGCGGATGCTTGCAGATGCCGTCGTAGTCGAGCAGGCGGTGACCGTAGCAGAACTCGATCTTCTTGGTAACTGAATACATGGGGTCGATTGTACAGGCGATATCGTGGTGACCGGGCAGGCCAGCGGTTCATCAGCCGGCACCGCGGTGCTGTTCTCCGGCGGGCTCGACTCGGCCGTGCTGCTCGCTCTCGAGGCACAGCGATTCGCAGTGCTCCCGATCTACGTCAGCGTTGGTCTGGCGTGGGAACCCGCCGAGCGCGCGGTCGCGGAGCACCTGCTCGGGCATCCGCTCTTCGCCGGCCGGACGCGGCCGCTGGCGACGCTGTCCATCCCGATCGGCGACGTCTACCCGTCGAGCCATTGGGCCATTCGCGGCGACCCGCCGGCCTACGAGACGCCGGACCAGGACGTGTACCTCGTCGGCCGCAACCTGCTGCTGCTCGCGAAGGCGGCCATCCTCTGCGCGCGACAAGGCATCGGCCGGATCGCGCTCGGTCCGCTCGCCGGCAACCCGTTCCCGGATGCGCGGCCCGCATTCTTCGCGGCCATGGCCGAGGCCCTTTCGCTCGGCCTCGAGCACCCGCTCGCGATCGTGCGGCCGTTCGAAGCGATGCACAAGGAAGACGTCATCACGCTCGGCGCGACACTCGGCGTGCCGTTCGAACTGACGCTCTCGTGCATGAACCCGGCAGGGGGCGTCCACTGCAACGCCTGCAGCAAGTGCCGCGAACGGCAGCAGGCGTTCACCGCCGCCGGCCTCGCCGACCCGGCGCGCTACAAGGTCCGCCGCTGAATTCTTGTATCCGCCGGGACTGAAGTCCCGGCGCCACATCGGAGGCGGCCGAACACGAAGGACACGGCCGGCGGAACCAGTGGCCTCACCCGCACTCGTCAGAGTCACAGGGGCCGGCCGGTCTCGCTCGTCCAGCCGGGATCCGCAATGAGCTTGCGTCCCTCGAGCGGCATCGCCGCGGATGGCGTGTCGCCCGTGGGCTTGAACAGCGCGGCGTCCACCTTGCGTAGCGTGCGCGCGAGCAGGTGCTCGTTCGGCGCCCATACGACGAGCACGCCCGCGCTCTGGTCTGGCGGAAAGCGCCGGTCATCGAGGTAATCACGATCGAGGGTCACCAGGGTGCGATGCAACTGCCGCGCGAGGCGGAAATGATGCAGGTCGGCGGCGCGCCGCAGGTCGGCGTGCTCCATGACGAAGAGCACGTCCCAGTGCAGCCGCTCGCGCATGAAGGCCACGATGCCGGCCGGCATGTTGGCATCCGCATAGACACGCGGGCCCGCGAGTCGCTCCGCGTGCGGCGCCAGCTCGCTGAAGAGAGTGCCCATGGTCATCACGACCGGCTCGAAGATGCCCGTCAGCGATGCCGTTCGAGATCCGGCATCGTCGTCTGATCGCCCTCCGCCGCTCTCGGCCGGGTACGCGCTTCCACGGCCTGCTGCTTCAACGTCTCAACCAGTGAGGTGCGCTTGTGGACCAACTCGCGCCGCTCGCGGCGGTTCCACCGCGACCCGACCGCGTACTCCGCGAACAGCGGAAACGCGATCGTCGAGTCGGCATAGCAGACGGCCGTGTCGGGCAGCACGCCGGGATTGACTTTGCCCCAGCTCACCGCCTCTGCTGGCGTCGCCCCTGACAGGCCACCCCAGACGACCTGGTCGGTCGTGAACTGGATGAAGTAGTCGTTACCACCCTTGGGGATGCTGTAGACCTCCCATAGCGTGGGCTGTGCCTGGAGGTAGAAGTTCTTGGGCGACCCGCCGCCCAGGATCACGCACCCGTTCTGCTTCCCGGCGAGCACGATGGCGCACACCTCGTTGACATCGCGGTTCGGATCGATCATCAGGCGGCTGCCGGTGATCAATTCGTGGTACGCGACGTTCATCCCGATCGAGCTGTCGCCGGGCGACGAGGTATAGATCGGCACGCCGTACTTCGCCGCCGCCGCGACGACGGAGTATTCCTGGCACCCGGGCTGCCGCTCCAGAAGATCGAGCCCGAGCCGGTAGTGCAGCTCGGAGCTCGCAATCGGCTCGTCCACACCAAGGCGCACGAGGAAGTCTCGGACGTAGCTGTCGGTTTCGAGCAACACCGTGGCCGGAAACAGCACGTCGTAGATGCGGATGATTCCCTGGTCGTACAGGTCGACATCGTTCACGAAGGGCGAGCCGCGATGCAGCGTGAAGTTCAGCGCGTAATGCAGATCGTGATACAGGTTCGCGCCCGTGCTGATCAGGAAGTCGACCAGCCCGCGTTCCATCAGCTCGACGATGCACCCGCCGAGACCGGCGGGGGTGAGCGCACCAGCGACGGTGAGTCCGATGGTCGTGTCGCTCTCCGGGGCGAGCATCTTGTCGGTGTAGATGCGGCAGGCCTCCGAGAGCCGCGCGGCGTTGAACGCCTGGAACCCCTCGTCGATGAGCACCCGCACGTCGGCACTGCCGCGGGGCCGGTAGTACGTGATGGGCTTGCCGGAGAGATACTGCGGCGTCGAAGGACCAGACGCTCCCGGCGCACGATGCGGCACGCGTGTTCTTTGCCTCCCGCCGTAGCTTACCACCGCTGCTTGACAGCGAGGTTGAGCGCGGGCCAAGGTTAGCGCGTCCTCACATGGATTCCACGACCATCATCGTGCTCGCCGGGGCGGTCGTTCTGGTTGTGCTGCTCACGTTCGTCATGTGGGTGGTTTTCCGGAACCTGCCGTTCGCGGATGGCACTGTGTTCCGGGCAAGCCGCTTGAGCCGGGGCAATCGACTGTTCCCGACGCAGGTGGCCGTTACACCGACAAGCGTCGTGCACTACACGCCCCACTGGATCGGCGCGCACGAGCACTCGATCCACATGGCCCACATCGCATCGGTCCGCGTGGACAGCAGGATGCTGTTTTCCGACGTCTTCATCGAGACGACCGGAGGCACCGGCGGTATCCGCTGCACGGGTCACCGCAAAGCCGACGCGGACCTGATGAAACAGCAGATCGAACGCTACCAGTCGGAGTACTACCGGTCCGACGCGCCGCAGACGCGGTCTCCCCTCCCATCCTGACGCCGCACGGCCGGGCGGGCTGAGACAGCCCGTTTCGTCAGACGGCTACGAATTCTGCACGCGAGCCCCGGACCGGCGGAAGCATCATTCGCCGTACCACGGAGCAAATCTCGCCCAAATACCTCCCGTCAGCGGCTTTCTCGGCAACATCGCAGTGGCAGGAACGTTGCGTGAGTTCGACGTTGGATTCCCCGGTACACGGGCTCCTCGTGAGCCTGGGTGCGCGCAAGGCACCGTCACGTGAGATCGCGCTCGTATGAGTCACACGCCTGTCCGCAGGACGAGTGTCCGTCCCATTCCTATCCGAACGGGCAGGTGGCTGCCGACGCCCCTGGACACGCCGGTGGCGGGCTGGCGCGCCTTCATCACCGTCGCGGTCATCAGTGCCGCTGTGACCGCCATCGCCGTCGTCTTGGTGTCCCAAAGATCCGCAATCTGGCTCCTGATCGTCGCAGCGGCCCCCCTGTATCTGGCGTACTGCACGCATCTGCAGTCGCTTGCACGGACGGAGTCGAGCCGGCGCCACTTCGAGGAGCTCTCCGAGCTCCACTTGTCGACAGTCGAGGCTCTGGCACTCGCGATCGACGCCAAGGATCAGACGGCCACCTCGCACATCCGCCGGGTGCAGCGATACGCCGCCGCCGTCGCGGAGGCAATCGGAATGACGCCCGACGAGGTGCAGGGCGTGCGCATGGCCGCCCTCCTGCACGACATCGGCAAGCTCGCCGTACCCGAACACATCCTGGCGAAGCCGGGTCCCCTCACCGACGAGGAGTTCCGGAAGGTGCAGATCCACCCCCAGATCGGTGCGGAGATCATCGGCGCGGTACCGTTCCCGTACCCGGTGGCTCCGCTCATCCTGTCGCATCACGAGCGCTGGGATGGAAAGGGTTATCCGAAGCGTCTCAAGGGCGAGCAGATCCCGCTCGGGGCGAGGATTCTCTCGGTGGTCGACTACTTCGACGCACTGACGTCGGACCGGCCCTATCACGCCGCCCTCAGTGACTCCGAGGCCCTCGCAATCATCCGCGGCGAGGCGTCCGCCGCGCTCGATCCCGCGGTCGTGACGCTCTTCGTATCCATGCTCCCGCAGCTGCGGGCCAATGCCGCGCGCAAGCCCGAGCTGACCCGCCACTTCTCGTTCGCCGGCGGGACGTACCTGGCCCCGACCACCCTGGACGGTCGCGACGAAGCGAAGGTGTTCCGGCAGATCGCCCACGCGCACCGGGAGATCTACGCCCTCTACGATATCGCCCAGTCGATGGGCACCGGTCTCGGCGTCTCGGATACGATGGCGCTCATCGCATCGAAGCTGCGGCACGTCGTGCCGTTCGCATCGTGCGCGCTCTTCTTCTACGATGCCACCACCGAGACGTTCGGATGCCGCTTTGCGACCGGAGTCGACGCGGCGCTGCTGCGCCGCCTCGTGATCAGGCAGGGCGAGGGCGTCGTCGGATGGGTGGGGGCGAACCGCCTTCCTCTCCTGAACGGACGGCCCGCCGCGGATTTCGATGCCGCAGGTATCTCGAACGAGACGACGCTGGTCTGCTCGCTGGTGTCGCCGCTCACCGTTCGTGATCGCCTGGTGGGCACGCTGGCCGTGTACGCCACCCGCGCGACGACCTTCACCGAGAATCACCGGCGCCTGCTCGATCGGGTGTCGGAGCAGGCCGCGGGCGTCATCAGCAACGCGCTGGTCTTCGAGCAGGCGAAGCACGACTCGCTCACCGATCCGCTGACGGGCCTCCCGAACGCACGCTTCATGTTCGCGCATCTCGCACGCGAACTGGCGCGCGCGGCGCGACTGCAGTCCGAGGTCTCGGTGCTGGTGATGGACATCGACGAGTTCAAGTCGATCAACGACCGCTTCGGACATCCGGTCGGGGATCGCGCGCTCCGCGAGGTCGCGCAGGTCATGCGCTGCGCCATCCGCCCGTACGACAGCTGTGTACGGTATGCCGGTGACGAGTTCGTCATCGTGCTCTCCGGGTGTGGCCCCGCCGTCGCGGAGCTCAAGCGCCGCGAGCTGCAGCAGCTCCTCGAGGAACTGCGCTTCGAGGCCTCCCCCGGGAACATCGTGGAGCTCGGGGGCAGCGTCGGGCTGGCCTCGTTCCCCATCGATGGCGACACGCACGAAGCACTGCTCGCGGTTGCCGACCGCCGTATGTATGAGGACAAGGCCCGCCGAAAACCGGCGCCAACCGCCGCGCCGCCGCCGGCTGATGCGAACGACGGGGCTACCGCGTTTGCTAAGATCGACAGACCCGCCTCCGCCCAACGCATGTTCTGAGCTTCCGGTCCCCATGGCCTGGAGCGTCCGAGCGGGTTGCCCGTGCCCTCGATGCCGACACTCCGCGTACGGGAAGTGGCGCAGGCCACACCACGCTCCCTGATCGTGCAACTGGATCTCGCCGGGGCCGTGCTCGAGTACCGCGCCGGGCAGGCGGTGCTCGTCGGCCAGAGCGGCCAGCCCCTCCAACGACCGTACTCCCTGGCGCTCGCGCCGCACGAAGCACGCGAGAGCGGCGCACTCGAACTGCTCGTGGGGCTCGATGCCGAGGGGTCGCCGGGGCCTCACCTCACTGGCCTCGGGGCTGGGATGAGCGCGGAGGTCGACGGTCCGATTGGAACATTCCAGCTCCCGGAACATCCGCGCGAGCGTCACCTCCTCTTCGTCGCCGGAGGAACCGGGATCGCGCCGCTGCGCGCGATGATGCACGATGCGCTCGCACGCGGAGAACAATGGACCGTGTCGTTGGTGTACAGCGCCCGGACCGGCGACGAGTTCGCGTACGGCGATGAGTTGCGCACGCTGGCGAAGGCACGGCGCATCCAGCTCTGGCAGACGGTGACGCGGGAGCCGGCGGAGGCGTGGACCGGCTGGCGGGGACGGATTGCCCTGCACCACCTTCAGGAGATGGTGCAGGATCCTGAGACACTGTGCTTCGTCTGTGGACCCCACGCGCTCGTCGAAGACGTTCCACGGCTGCTGCAGCAGGCCGGCGTGCAACCGGACCGGATCAGAACCGAAGACTGGGGCGGTTGAGCCAGGGCCGATCTAATCGAGGGCGAAGGGGTTGCTAAGGTGAGACCTGCAACGTGGATTTCACGTCCGTGACACCGGTCACCTTGCGCGCGAGCGCAATCGCCGTCTGCTCCTCCTGACGCGTCTTCACGCCACCCGAGAGCGTCACCACGCCCTTGAAGGTATCGACGTCGATCTTGAGGCCTCCGACTGCGGGGTCGTTCAGGAGCGCCGTCTTCACCTGCGCTGTGATCGTTGCGTCGTCAATCGTGTCACCCACACTCTTGCCGCAGGCGCCCGCGAGCAGCGGCGCCACCAGCACGATCGCGAGCAGCACGCTCGTCCACTTGGTCCCTGTCGTCATCCAGTAACCTCCGGGCTGAAACAGAGCAAAGGAAATGCCGGACGGCGGCAGATGAGGCAGCTCAGGTCCAAGTCTGTCCGCGCAGGCAGGCGGTTTCAGATTCCCATGATGTTGAATCCGCCGTCCACGGGGATCACGCTGCCGGTGATCCCGCGGCCGGCGGGACCGAGGAGGAATCGCGCGGTGTCGCCCACCTCGGCGGTCTCGACGTTTCGCCGCAGCGGGGCGCGTTCCCTGTAGACCTGCAGAATCTTCGAGAAACCGCCAATCCCTGCCGCAGCCAGCGTCTTGATCGGCCCCGCCGAGATCGCGTTCACCCGGATGTTCTGCGGTCCCAGCTCACTTGCCAGGTATCGGACGCTCGCCTCGAGGGCGGCCTTTGCGACACCCATGACGTTGTAGTTCTCGAACACGCGTTCGCTGCCCAGGTACGTGAGGGTGAGCACGCTGCCGCCACCGCGCGCGGCCATCAGCGGCGCAACGCCCCGCGTCAGCGCGATCAGGGAATAGGCGCTCACGTCGAGCGCAATCCGGAACCCCTCGCGCGACGTGTTGAGGAAGGGCGAAGTGATCTCCTCGCGCGGCGCGAAGGCGGCGCCGTGCACCAGGAAATCGAGGCCGCCGAACTCGCGCTCCACGCTGGTCATGAGATCTGCGATCTGCGCGTCGTTCGTCACATCGCAGGGCAGGATCAGGGGCTCTGTCAGCTCGCTCGCGAGCTCGCGCACGTTCTCCTCGAGGCGCTCGCCCTGATAGGTCACCGCGAGCCGCGCGCCAGCCGCCGCGGCCGCCTTCGCAATCGCCCACGCGATCGATCGCTTGTTGGCGATGCCAACAATCAGCCCGAACTTACCGGTCAGTTCACTCATATCGCCTCGGGGATGTTGCGCCGCACGCGGCAGGCATGGACCACGCGTGTCGGGCACACGTTACTACGAGGCGCCCGGCGGGCACACGCCTGCGCCGGTAGATGCACACGTGCGGCGATTCACTAAGGACGGATGCGCGTGATGGACTGTTGCGCGGGTGCCACAAGGGCCGTGACCCGTCGGGGACGGGGCGACGATCACGCGTCAGGGCTACTTCGTGCGCTTCTTGCCACCGCGCCGTCGATGCTGTGGTGGGCCCTGGCGTTCGCCCTGCGCCGGACGCGCACGATTGCCGTGTCCGTGCGGCCCGCCGGGGGTTGCGCCGGCGTTGCGGCGTCCTCCGAACTCGAAGCCTCCGCCGTTGGCGCCCTGCCCGGCCGGACCGCGGCGGCCCGCCCCGCCCCCGGGCCGGAAGCGCCCAGGTCTGGCGAGCGGCTGGCGAATCGTGAACTCCGGAGCCTGGCGGGTGGGCGCCTCCCCGACGGGACGCGGCAGTGTGGCCCGGATCAGCGGCCGATGTACGGGGCCTTCCACCTCGTCCACCGGGTCGGGCTTCGGCTCCACCGCGGCCGCCGCGACGACGTCAGCGGTGGCGTCAGTGGCAGCCTCGGATTCGTGCGCGGGCGAGGACCCGTCCGACTGCTCGGACCCGGATGTATTGGGCTTGCGTGGCATCCCGGCGAGAACCTCCTGATAGAGCGCGCCGGGTGCGGCTTTCTTTTTCCGCTGTGGCGGCACCTTGGCGTGCTTGAATTCGTGCTCGGTGTCACAAGTCGAGCAGCGGGTCTGCTTCACGTCCTGATCGACCATGGCGACGATGGCGTGGTTGGTGACACGTCGCTCGCGTGGACAGTAGTCATCGACGATATCGCCAAGTCGCAGCTGACGCTGTTGCATCAACCCTCCAGACGGGAGTGAGAAGTAGGGGTCACACGCAGGACGGGCGCCGCAAAGTCTAACAGAGCCGCAAAGTTATGCGCAACACCATCGTGTCAACGTGAACGCAGCCATGTGCATAGCTCGCCGTGGGCCGCCAGGACCGCTTCCGGACGTGTCGACTGCGGTGTCCGTCTGGCCGCCACCGAGGCCGCCGCCGTAATCCGCGGCACGATGTCATCCCCAAACAGATCGCTGAACCCCCGCCACTCGGCCGGGCTCAATTCCTCGAACGACCGCCCCTCGGCGAGCAGCCGTCGCGTCATCGCACCCACCAGCTCGTGCGCCCGCCTGAACGGGACGCCGCGGGCCACGAGGTAGTCAGCGACATCGGTAGCAAGTAACAAGCCGCTGGCGGCGCGAGCGGCCCGGTCGCGGTTCACCGTCAGCCCGTCCACGACCACTCCAACTGCCTCGAGCGAGGCTGCGAGCGTCGCATCCGCGTCGAAGACCGCTTCCTTATCCTCCTGCAGGTCCTTGTTGTACCCGCTCGGCAGCCCTTTCATCGTCGCGAGCCAGCCGGCGAGGTGGCCGATGGCACGGCCCGTCTTCCCGCGCACGAGCTCGAGCGGGTCGGGGTTCTTCTTCTGCGGCATCATGCTGCTGCCCGTGGAGGACGCATCCGACAACTCGAAAAACGCGTGCTCCTCGCCGCTGAAGATGATGATGTCCTCCGCCAGGCGGCTCAGGTGGACCATCGCGAGCGCGCACGCATGCAGGAAAGACGACACGAAATCACGATCCGACGAAGCATCGATGCTGTTGGTCACGACGCGTGAGAAGCCCAGGCGAGCCGCGAGGGCGGAGGTGTCGATCGCATAATTGGTGCCTGCCACGGCGCCCGATCCGAGGGGCAGCGCGTCGGCTTCAGCGGCAACAGCATCGAGGCGTGCGTGGTCGCGGCGCAGCGCGGCGGCGTGTGCGAGCAGGAAGTGTGCGATGAGCACGGGCTGGGCCCGCCGCAGATGTGTGTACGCCGGCATCAGCGACGTCCCGCACCGCTCCGCGAGATCGGCCAGCGCGCCGATGACCGCGGCGAGGCCCCCCTGCAGCACCGCCGTTCGCCTCCGGAGGTACAGCCGGAGATCGAGCGACACCTGCTCGTTGCGTGAGCGACCGGTGTGCAGCCGGCGGCCCGCATCGCCGATACGCTCGACCAACTGCCGTTCTACGAACGAGTGCACATCCTCGTCCGGGCCGGTCACGAATGCCGGATCGCGGCGCCCACGCTCGAGGATGTCCGCCAGGCCCGTCCGGATGGCATCGGCATCCTCCACCGACAGCACACCGGCGTCGCTGAGGGCCTCGCTCCAGGCCAGGCTTCCGACGCAGTCATCCTCGAAGAGCCGCCGGTCGAAGCGGAAGGATGCGTTGAAGTCGAACACGGCAGCGTTCGGCTCGGCGTCGAAGCGGCCAGACCAGAGATGCGACATGGGCGGTGTGTCTCCTGACGGCTACTCGGCGTGCGAGGGTGCCGGGTTTGCCACGCGCGCAGCCGTGCGGGCGAACGTCTCCACCGGGAGACCCCAGATTCGGACGAACCCGTCGGCGGCCGAGTGATCGAACCTGTCCCCGTCCCCGTAGGTGCTGAGGTTCGGATCGGTACACGCCGTGCGGCGACCGCCGTCCCACGACCTGACAGTCGCCCCGAAACAGCTTCACCCGCACTTCGCCGGTCACGCGGTGCTGCACAGCGGCGACGAACGCGTCCATCGCCTCGCGGGCGTCGGTGAACCAGAGGCCGTTGTACACCAGGTCGGCGTAGGCGGCGCCCAGATGCCGCGAGATGCGATCGAGCTCGCGCGTGGTGACGAACGCCTGCAGGTCGCGGTGCGCGGCGTGGAGCACGACGGCGGCGGGCGCCTCGTGGACCTCACGTGACTTGATGCCGAGCAACCGGTTCTCCACCATGTCCACGCGTCCGACGCCATGGTGCCCGGCAATCGTCGCGACGGCGCCGATCAGCTCCACGAGCGACATCCGGACGCCGTTGAGCGCAACGGGCACGCCGGCTTCGAACGTCAGCTCGACGTACGCCGGGTCCGCCGGGCCGAGCTCGACGCGGCGGGTGAGCGTGAACACGTCTGCGGGCGGTTCCGCCCAGGGGTCTTCGAGGGCTCCGCAGGAGACCGACCGTCCCCACAGGTTCGCGTCCGTGCTGTACGGATGCTCAACGGTGGCGGCCACCGGGATCCCGCGGGCGTCGGCATACGCGATCTCCTGCGCGCGCGTCATGCTCCATCCGCGCGCGGGTGCGAGGATGCGCAGCGAGGGGTTGAGCGCCCGCACGGCGAGATCGAGCCGAGCCTGGCCGTTGCCCTTGCCCGTCGAACCGTGGGCAATCGCGGTGGCGCCTTCCATCGCGGCGAGCTCGACGAGCTTCTGCGCCATCAGCGGCCGTGCCAGGGCGGCGGCGAGGGGATACCGGCCCTCGTAGAGCGCCCCCGCCTGCAGCGCCGGCATGACGAACCCCCGCGCGAACGCCTCGCACACGTCGAGCACGTGCGCGCGCACGGCGCCCGCCGCGAGCGCGCGCTCTCTTACCTGGTTCAGCTCGCTGCCCTGCCCGAGGTCGAGCGTCACCGCAACGACCTCGGCGCCCCGCGTCTCGGCGAGCCACGGGATTGCCACCGACGTGTCGAGCCCGCCGGAGTAGGCCAGGACGATGCGTTCCATGCGTGCAGGTCTCCTGCGCCGCGGGCTCGGCCCCGGGGCGCTCTTCGCGTCCGTCGTGCGTGTGATCAGCGGCCGATGATGTCGCGGACGCGCGTTTCGAAGACAGTCGCCCGCCTCGGGTCGCGCAGGATGACGAGGATGGTGTCGTCGCCGGCGATGGTGCCGACCACCTCGACGAGGTGCGCGCGGTCGATCGCGAGCGCCGTCACGTTCGCCTGCCCGGGCGGCGTCTTGAGCACGACGAACTGCTGCACGCGGTCGGCCTCGATCACCGAATCGCCGATCGCCCGGGTCAGGGCGGGTGTACCCGTGGCCGCCGGCGGCGCAGGCGCGGTGGCGCGCTGGTAGGCGCCATCCACGGCGCGCTTGACGAGGCCGAGCTCCTTGATGTCGCGCGAAATCGTCGCCTGCGTGGCCACGACGCCTTGCGCGCGCAGGCCCCGCCGCAACTGTTCCTGGTTGCGGATGGACTCCCGGTCGAGCAGCTGGAGGATCAGGGACTGGCGCCGTGTCTTCATTGTTTATGCAGACGGACGGGTAATTATACACTCTTGGCCACAGGCTGCAGGCGCCGGGCTGCGGGCCTGTCGGCCAGACGATGGCTGAAGGCTGGCGCCTGCAGCCTGCAGCCGCAGCGCGACCAGGTTTGACCTCTAAGTCGCCCTCCCGTATAATCATCCGCTCGGTTGCATAAAAACATGGTAGGTGTGCAGGAGCGGGATCAGGTGCGGGTCGGGGTGGCGGGGGCGACGGGCTACGCCGGACAGGAGCTCGTCCGCCTGCTGGCCCGGCATCCGCACGCGCGGCTCGCCCGCGCGATGGCGTCGAGCGCCTCGAGCCCGCGGCGGGACCTCCCCGCCCTTGCCCACCTGTGGGATGGCACGGTGGTCCCGCTCGACGTCGAAGCGCTCGCGGATGGCACCGACGCGGTGTTCCTGGCACTGCCGGAGGAAGCATCTGCCGAAATCGCTCCGCGACTGCTCGCGCGCAACCTGCGGGTGTTCGACCTGTCGGGTGCCTTCCGTCTCCGCGACGGCGCCACGCGCGCGCAGTGGTACCCGAAGACCGGCACGGTTCCGCCCGACATCGTGTATGGATTGCCGGAGCTGCGGCGCGGAGAGCTGCCGGCAGCCCGGCTGGTGTCGTGCCCGGGATGCTACCCGACGGCGGCGGCACTCGCCCTCGGACCGCTCGCCAGGGCGGGCCTCATCGCCGGTGACATCGTGATCGATGCGAAGTCGGGCGTGTCCGGGGCGGGCAAGGCACCGAGCGAACGGACGCACTTTTCCGAGTGTCACGGCAGCGTCTCGGCGTACGGCGTCTTCGCTCACAGGCACGCGGCCGAGATCGAGCAGGAGCTGGATCTCGAGGTCACGTTCGTGCCGCACCTGGTGCCGCTCGACCGCGGCATTCTCGAGACGATTTATACCCGAGTGGGCGCGAGCACGACGGAGAACACGATTGCCGAGACCTACCGGGCTGCGTACGCCGGCGCGCCGTTCGTGCGGGTGACCGGCGGCACGCTGCCGGTCATCAAGCAGGTGGCGAATACGAACTTCTGCGATATCGGCTGGAAGCTCGACGCGGCGAGTGGCCGCCTCGTGGTGGTCTCGGTCCTCGACAACCTGCTCAAGGGCGCCGCCGGTCAGGCCGTGCAGGGCTTCAACATCGCGTTCGGGTTCGACGAGCGCGCGGGGTTGCTCGTGTGAGCCGCGGCTGGAGGGTGCTGAAGCTCGGAGGCGAGCTGATGGAGGAGCCTGGCCGCATGCGCGCGCTGGCAGCGGCGATCGCCCGCGCGGCGGCGGTCGTCCCGCTCGTCGTCGTGCACGGCGGCGGGCGCGAGATCGATGCCGCCCTGACGCGCGCCGGCATCGGGAAGCGGCAGGTCGACGGCGTGCGTGTGACCGACGAGGCCACGCTGGCGGTCGTCGTGGAGGTGCTCGCCGGAGCGATCAACACGCGGCTTGTGGCCGCGATCAATGCCGCGGGCGGACAGGCGGTCGGTCTGACGGGTGCAGACGCGGGTGTCGCAGTCGTGGACGCGGCGCCGCCGCACACCGGTGCTGACGGCACCGTGACGGAGCTCGGGTACGTGGGGCGGCCGATAGCGAGCGGCCCGCCGCGCCTGCTCACCACGCTCGGGTCGGAGGGTTACCTCCCGGTGGTGGCGAGCATCGGGATGAGCGCCGATGGGGCGCTGTACAACGTGAATGCCGACACGATGGCGGCGCACCTGGCCGCACGGCTCGGAGCGGCACGGCTCGTGATTGCGGGTGCAACGCCCGGGGTGCTCGACGAGCACGGGCGCACGATCGAGCAGCTGGATCGCGCCGCCGCCGGCGCGCTGATCGCGAGCGGCACGGCGAGTGCTGGCATGGTCGCCAAGCTGCGGGCCTGCCAGGATGCGGTCGGGAACGGCGCGGCCGAAGTCCTGCTGATGGATGGGCGCCGGGCGCAGGCGATCGAAACAGTGCTTACGGACGCCGACTGCGGGCGGGCCGGAGATTTCCTCACACGAATGGTGGCGTGATGATGAGTTCCACACGCGTAGAGAGCCTGACGACAGCCGTGCCCGCCCTCGAGGCGAGGCGCGTCGTGCAGGTCTATCGCCGCGCACCCATCGTCGTGACGCACGGGACGGGCGTGTATCTGTACGACAGCGAGGGCCGCGAGTACCTCGACCTCATCTCCGGTGTCGGCGTGGCTTCGCTCGGGCACGCCAACCCGGAGCTGGCGCGAATCGTTGCCGAGCAGGCGGGGATACTCCTGCACTCCTCGAACCTGTTCTTCCACCCGTACCAGGGACAGCTCGCCGATCGGCTCGCAACGATGTCGGGCCTCGACCGGACGTTCTTCTGCAACAGCGGCACGGAAGGCATGGAAGCGTGCCTGAAGTTCGCGCGCCGCTACTGGTACTCCGCCGGCGAGAAGTGCCGCACCCGAATCGTGGCGCTCGAGGGCGCATTCCACGGCCGCACGATGGGATCGCTGTCGGTCACGGCGGACCCGCATTACCGGGATCCGTTCGCGCCGCTGCTGGCCAACGTCACGTTCGTGCCGGCGAACGACGTCGAGGCAGTCGAGGCCGCGATCACCGCGGATACGGCCGCGATCGTGCTCGAGGGGATCCAGGGAGAGGGCGGCGTGCGCCCGTTGACGCCGGCGTTCGCCAACGCGGTGCAGGCAGGCTGCGATCGAACGGGCGCGCTGCTCATCTGCGACGAGGTGCAGTGCGGCCTCGGACGCACCGGTGATCCGTTTCTGTTCCCGGTGCTGGGACTTCGTCCTCAACTCGTGGCGATCGGCAAAGCCCTCGGCGCCGGCATTCCAATAGGTGCGGCGCTCGTCGCGGAAGATGTCGCCGGACGAATCGACTTCGGCGATCACGGGAGCACCTACGGCGGAAACCTGCTGGCCTGCCGTGCGGGGCTCTACTTCGTCAGCCAGTTGCTCGAAGGCGGGCTGCTCCCTCACGTCGCGCGGGTGGGTGCGCACCTCGAAGCACGCCTCCTCCACCTCTCGCGCACGCACGCGATGGTGCGCGAGGTGCGTGGCCGCGGTCTGATGCGCGGCATCGATCTCGATAGGCCTGCCGCGCCCGTCATCGACGCCGCGCGTTCACGCGGGTTGCTCGTCAACGGCACCGCGGGGACCGTCGTCCGCATGTTGCCGGCACTGACCATCTCCGAAGAGGAAATCGATCAGGCCATCGACCGGCTCGACGCCGCGCTGGCCGAGGTTGCTGGAGCGCCACGATGACGTTTGCTACCGTCCCGCTCACGCCGCGGGCGACGCACTCCGCCCTGGATCGTGCCGACGGTCCGCTCGCCGTCGAGTTGCGCGCCGCCGCCGCTCGCGATCTCGACGATATTTACCAGCTGATCGCGGATCACGTCGCCTCCGACCACCTGCTGCCGCGCACGCGCGAGGAGATCGAAAGCCGCATCGCCCGGTTCGTTGTCGGCGAGGCCGAGGGCGTCGTCGTCGCCTGCGCTGAGCTGGCGCCGCTGAGCGCAGAAGTCGCGGAGGTTCGTTCCCTCGTCGTGGCGGAGCACGTCCGTGGCATGGGCGTTGGGCGTTTGATTCTCGACGCGCTCGTCCGGCACGCCGTCACCAACGGCCACCAGCGCCTGTGCGCCTTCACACACGGTCCCGCGTACTTCATACGGCTCGGATTCTCAATCGTCCCGCACCTCTGGGTGCCGGAGAAGGTGTTCTCGGATTGCGTCGGCTGCCCCATGTTCCGCACGTGCGGACAGCACGCGGTGGTCCTCGCCCTCGACGAGCGGCAGCTCCGCCAGACGACGATGCGGCTGGCGAACGGGACCAGAGAGCGCGTCGCGTGAAGGTGCAACCGATCGCGGGCGGCATTACGGCCGCACGGGGCTTCCGGGCTGCCGGCGTGAGCGCCGGGATCAAGGCGTCCGGGGCGCTCGACGTCGCCCTGATCGTGCCGGAAACGCCGGCTGCGGCGGCGGCGCTGTTCACGACGAACCAGGTACAGGCGGCGCCCGTGACCGTGTCGCGCGAGCACCTGCGAGCGTCGGGCGGACGCGTGTCGGCGGTGCTCGTCAACAGCGGGTGCGCCAACGCATGTACTGGACCGGATGGCCTTGTCGTGGCGCGCGAATCAGCCGGGGCGCTCGCCGATCGCGTGGGCTGTCCCATCGGCGAAGTACTGGTCGCCTCCACGGGCGTGATTGGCGTCGCGCTGAGCCTCGACAGGCTTCGCATCGGGATTGCGCGGGCCCATGCGGCACTTTCTGCGGACGGCCATCCCGCGGCCCTGGCGATCATGACGACCGACATCGGCCCGAAGGAATACGCGGTGCGGGTTGACACGCCGCACGGCGCCTTCCATGTCGGCGGCATCGCGAAGGGTGCGGGGATGATCGAGCCGCTGCTCGCGACGATGCTCGGGTTCGTCACGACGGATGCGGACGTCACGCCGGCGCTGCTCCACCAGCTGCTGGAGTCGGTCGTGGACCGCACGTTCAACGCGATTACGGTGGACGGCGAGTGCTCTACGAACGATACGGTCCTCGCGCTGGCGAGCGGGGCGAGCGGCGTCACGATCGAAAACGGGGAGGGAGAGGATGCGCTCATCGCCGGGCTGGAGACCGTCTGCCGAGAGCTGGCCCTGATGATTGTGCGTGGCGGCGAAGGGGCCACGAAGCTGGTGGCCGTGCGCGTGACGGGCGCCGCGAGCGCGGCGGCGGCCAAGCAGGCGGCCCGGACCGTCGCGAACTCACCGCTCGTGAAGACGGCGGTGCACGGGGGAGACCCGAATTGGGGCCGCCTGGTGGCGGCTACCGGGCGATCCGGCGTGCCGTTCGATCTCGCGCGCGCTCGCGTGCGCATCGGGCCGGCCGTCCTGTTCCGTGCCGGGCAGCCGTTCGATGGCGAGGCGCCGCGTGCCGCCGAATACCTCCGCGGGACGGACATCGACATCGAAATCGACCTTGGCACCGGCGGTTCGCACGAGGCAACGATGTGGACCTGTGATCTCAGCGCCGAGTACGTGCGCATCAACGGGGAGTACCGCACATGAGCCCTTCAGCCCCGGCCGCGCTGCGCGCGGTCCCGTCGCCCAGCCTCCGCCAGCCGGGCGATGCCCGCAGCTTCCTCTCGGTGCTCGACGTCACCGCAACGGAACTGCAGGCTGCCCTTGCGCTCGCTGCGCGCCTGAAGCGTGAACGCGCCCTTGGCTCGTGCGCCCCCACCTCGCGGGCACTGACCGGGCGGCACGTGGCGCTGCTGTTCGACAAGCCGTCGCTGCGCACCCGGGTGACCTTCGAGGTCGCCGTGCGCGAGCTGGGCGGCGATGTGCTGACGCTCCCGCCGGAAGTCGCGCTTGGCGGGCGCGAGCCGGTGGCGGACGTTGCACGCAATCTGGAGCGGTGGGTGCACGCGGTCGTCATCCGCACCTTTGCACAGCGCACGGTGAAGGACTTCGCGGCCGCGGCGCCACGGCTCGCCGTCGTGAACGCACTCACCGACGAAGAGCACCCCTGCCAGGCGGTCGCGGATTTCCTGACGCTGCAGGAGCAGGTGGGGGCGCTCGCCGGCCGCACCGTGGGATTCGTCGGTGACGGCAACAACGTGGCAACCTCTCTCGCACACGCCGGCGTGATGCTCGGCGTCACCGTCCGTGTCGCGTCGCCGCGCGGTTACGAGCTGCCGGACCGCGTCATCGACCAGTGCGGAGCGGTTGCGCAATTCGGTGCACAGGTAGTGCAGGTCGAAGACCCGCGCGAGGCGGTACGCGGCGCAGCGGCGATCTATACCGACGTCTGGACGTCAATGGGTCAGGAGGATGAGCTCGCGGAGCGGCGGCGCACGTTTGCGCCGTACCAGGTCACGCCCGCGTTGATGAAGCTGGCGTCGCCGGGTGCGTCGTTCATGCACTGCCTGCCGGCACACCGCGGCGAGGAGGTGGCTGAGAACGTGTTCGAATCAGCGGCCTCGCTGGTGTTCGAGCAGGCGGAGAACCGCCTGCACGCGCAGAAGGCCTTGTTGCTGACCCTGCTGGCCCCGTCGCACGCGTGAACATCAGGCGACCCGTCCTGCGCACCCGGTTCGGGCCAGGGTTGCTGCTCTTGCGCCGGGGGACATAGAGTTGACGTCGGCGAGGCTGACGTCATGAATCGACCCTGGCTCGAACGGTACGACGAGGGCGTGCCCCCCTCGCTCGAGTACCCTCCCGGCACACTCGTGGACGTTCTCCGCGCCACGGCGGCGGAGCGTCCGACCCACCCGGCCGTCCTCTTCAAGGGCAGCACCCTCTCGTACAGCAGTCTCGATCGGCTCAGCAGCGCATTTGCTGCAACCCTCGCGGCCGAGGGCGTGCGGAAAGGCGACCGCGTCGGCCTCCTGCTGCCGAACTGCCCGCAGTTCCTGATCGCGCAGTTCGGGATCTGGAAGGCTGGGGGGATCGTGGTGGCGGTCAATCCCATTTACTCCGAGCGCGAGCTCGAGCTGCCCTTGAGGGAGACGGGCACAGAAGTAGTGGTCGCCCTGACGCGGCTGTACTCGCGCGCGAAAGCGGTGCAGCCGCACACCAGGGTGCGTCGCGTCATCGCGACCAGCATCAAGGAGTACCTCCCGCCGATTGTTGCGCTGCTGTTCACCCTGTTTCGCGAAAGGAAGGAGGGCCACCGCATCACCCTCGCGCCCGGCGACGCGTGGTTCAGCCACCAGCTCGCGGCGGGCGCGGGAAAACCCGCTCCGGACGTCAAGGTGTCGGCCGACGACCCGGCTGTGATCCTCGCAAGCGGGGGCACGACTGGAACGCCGAAGGGCGTCGTCGGCACGCACCGCGCCTATGTGCAGGCGGGGCTGCAGCTGCGCCGGTGGATCGAGGCGCTCTGCGCGCCCTGGGTCGACCGTATCATGCTGCCGCTGCCCCTCTTCCACGTGTACGCGAACGTGGGCGTGCAGGGGATGGCGTTCATGGGCCACAACCCGCTCGCCCTCGTGCCGAACCCGCGCGACATCGACGATGTGCTCGCCACGATTCGCAAGGTGCGGCCCGCATTCTTCACAGGGGTCCCGACCCTCTTTACCGCTCTCCTCAATCATCCCGACGTGAAGGAGGGCCGGGCCGACTTCAGCTCCATCCGGGTGTGCTTCTCGGGTGCGTCCGCGCTGATGGCGGAGACGCGGCGGCGGTTCGAGGATCTGACAGGCGGCCGCATCATCGAGGGCTACTCGCTGACAGAAGGAATGATGGCGTGCGTCGTGAACCCCGTACGCGGCACCGTCAAGACCGGGTCAGTGGGCATGCCGCTCCCCGACGTCGACGTGCTGATCGTCGACCCGGACGATACCGCACGCGTGCTCGAGACCGATGCCGTCGGCGAGCTCCTCATGCGTGCGCCGCAGCTGATGGACGGCTACTGGAACAATCCGCGAGAGACGGCAATCGCGCTGAGACCGCGGCCCGAGGGCGGCACGTGGCTGCACACCGGGGATCTCGGGTACCTCGATTCGGATGGGTATCTGTTCCTGGTGGATCGCAAGAAAGACCTGATCAAGACGAGCGGCTACCAGGTGTGGCCGCGTGAGATCGAAGAAGTGCTCGCGGCTCACCCTGAGGTGCTCGAAGTGGGTGTCGCCGGCGTGCCCGATCCCGCGAAGGGCGAAGTGGTGAAAGCGTGGGTGGTGCTGAAACCCGGCACCCGGGCAACCGCCGATGACCTGCGCGCGTGGTGCAAGGCACGCCTGGCCCCGTACAAGGTGCCAGCGAGTGTCGAGTTCCGGAACGAATTGCCGAAATCGATGGTCGGCAAAGTGCTCCGGCGCATGTTGACGGCGACGGAACCCCCCACGCCATCCGCCACTCCTGTGAATTGACGTCCGAAATGACAATTCTCTTCGGCCTCATGGCGGCGGGCGTGTGGCTGCTCATCACATTTGTGCTGCCGGTCGTCGCGTTCCTGCGGGCGTCGCGGGCGGCATCTGAAGCGGCGGCGCTTCGCGGTCGGGTGTCGGCGCTCGAAGCGCACCTCCGCGATCTGGCCGCCGTGCATGACAGGACGGCTGCAGCCCCGCCCATCGATGCGGCAGGGGAGCCGGAGGGCGCGCCGCACAGCGCCCCGGCCCCAGCCGTCGTTCCACCCCTGCCACACGACAGTGCTCCGCAGATCGAGCCGGTGCCCTCAACGTTCGTGGGCACGGCTGCGGTTGCGGCTGCGCCTGGCGAAGAAGCAGCTAAGCCTGGCGTCGATGCTGCGTTCACCGAAGACGCGCAGGCGGAGAACGGGGCGCGAGGACTCGAGGAGGCAATCGGGGGGCGGTTGCTGCTGTACGTCGGGACGATCGTGGTCGTGCTCGGCGCCGCTTTCTTCTTGAAGTACGCGTTCGATCGGGAGTGGATCACGGAATCCATGCGCGTGGTCCTTGGCGGCGTCGCGGGCATGGCTCTGGTCGGTGGAGGTCTGCGGCTCGGGCGCGCGGGTTACGCCGCCTATGGCCAGGTGCTGACGGGGGGCGGGCTCGCCGTGCTGTACCTGGCGGTCTACGCCGCATTCGGGTTCTACGGCCTCATTGGATCGGCCGTGGCCTTCGTCCTGCTCACGGTGGTTACTGCTGGCGCGGCGCTGCTTGCCGATCGCCAGGACTCGCAACCCATGGCGGTGATGGCCATCGGCGGCGGCTTCCTCACGCCGTTCCTGGTGGGTGGGACCACCGACGCGCAGGTCACGCTGTTCTCGTATATCAGCCTGCTCGTGCTCGGCACGATCTACCTCGCTCGGCGCCGCAAGTGGCCATGGCTCAACGTGCTCAGCTACGCGTTCACCATTCTGACCGTGGCCGCATGGGCCGACGCGTACTACGCCCGCTCGAAGTACCTGCGCACCGAGCTCTTCCTCACGATTTTCTGCGCCTTGTTCCTGATCGCTCTCCTGCACGCCCGCCGATTGGGTACCGGCGGGGGGCGGCTCGTGGCACTCGTGCTCGTGAGCGCGCCCGTTCTCTACCACGCCGTCTCTCTCGGAATCCTCGCGCCGCACGGAGTGGCATTCCTGATCTACGTCATCGCGTTCACCGTCGGCGCGGTCGGCTGGGCCACGCGTCGCGCGCCCCCCGAGGTGCGGGTGCTGCTCTGGGCGGCCGTGACGCTGCCGCTGCTCGGGTGGATCGACGTCCACCAGTCACGCCAGTGGATGGCGCCGTCACTCGTGACGCTCGGGGCCGTGTTCGCGCTGCACCTGCTCGCGCAGATGGACCGCCTCGCGAGGACGGAGGATGACCTCGGCCACAGCGACCTGCTGCTGCTGCATCTGAACGGTCTCGGCCTCTTTTTCGGGGTCTACGAGCTGCTCGATCGACAGGCCGTCGCCTGGGTGCCGCGCATCGGCCTTGCCCTCGTCGCCCTGCATGCGGGAATCGCGTGGTGGCTGCGCCCGCGCCACCGGCACGCCGCCCTGCACGGTCTCGCGGTGGCGTTCGCGCTGCTCGCGGCAACGGTGGGCGTGAAGCTCGACGGAGGCTGGCTGACGGCGGCGTGGGCGGCGGAAGGGGCAGCCGTGATGTGGATCGGCCTCCGGGTGGGGCGCGGCTGGTTCCGTGCGGCCGGTGGGGCGCTGCTGGCCGTGGCGTGCGGCCGCTGGCTGGTGCTCTCGATGCTGCAGCCGGTCCCCGCGAATTTCCGGCTGTTCGTGAACGAGCCCACCGCCCTCGGCGTCCTGCTCATCGCCCTGTGCTACGGCCTGGCCTGGCTGCACCGGGCCAACCGCTCGCCCGAACATACGTACGCGCGCACGATCGCCGGGCTCGTGGTGAGCGCGAGCGTGGCCACGGCCATCCTGCTGACGGCCCAGAACCATGCGTACTGGGAGATCCAGGGGGCCTCGAACGCGGACGCGACGTTCGCCGGACAACTGGCGCTCTCGCTGACCTGGGCCGGCTACGCTGCGGTGCTCATCGTGATCGGCATCCGTCGCGGATATCGCCCGATCCGGTATACGGCGATCGTGCTCTTCGGGCTGACCGTCGTGAAGGTGTTCGTCGCGGATCTCTCCGGCCTCGAAGGCATCTATCGCGTCCTCGGGCTCCTGGTAGTCGGCACGATTCTGCTGCTCGTCTCGTTCCTCTATCAGCGCAGGCGGAAGTGAGCGCTGGGCGGGTGGGCGGTAGGCGGTAGGCGGTGGGCGGTGGCGGTGGGCGGTAGGCGGTGGGCGGTAGGCGGTGGGCGGTGGGCGGTGGGCGGTGGGCGGTGGGCGGTAGGCGGTGGGCGGTGGGCGGTGGGCGGTGGGCGGTGGGCGGTAGGCGGAGGGCGGTAGGCGGTGGGCACTTCGACACGGCGATGGAAATCATGTGGAGCCGGGACGTCTGTGGAGCCGGGACTTCAGTCCCGGCGATCAGATGACAGGCTGCGCCCTCTCGTTTCCGGGATCCAGATCCACAGCACAGCCGCGAGCACGAAGGCGCCGCTCGTAATCGAGAACGCCGTTCCAAGGCCATACTGCACGGCGAGCGTGCCAACGGTGAACGGCGCAAACGCCGACAGCCCGCGGCCCATGTTGTATGTCACCCCTTGCGCAGTCGCGCGAACGGCGGTCGGGAAGATTTCAGCCGTCACCGCGCCGAAGCCGCTGAAGTAGCCGGTGCCGAAAAATGCCACGAACGGACCCAGCAGCAGCAGTGCCAGCGGATCACGCGTGGCGCCATAGATCGGGACGAGCACCGCGGCCACGAGCAGGTAGGTGACATATGTGCGGCGGCGGCCGAACCGGTCCGACAGGAACCCGAAGCTCACATAGCCGAGCCACATCCCGGCCTGCATGAGGACGATCCATGTGGACGAGCGCAGAAGCGACAGCCCGGCGCCGCCCTGGGCCGCCGGCCGCGCGAGGTACGCCGGGATCCACGTGAAGAGTCCCCACCAGGCGAACATCGTCGCGGCATTCATCGCGGCGACAATCAGCCCAAGGCGCAGCAGCGGGCCGTCGAGCGCGTCATGGAGGCCCTTGGCCGTGGCCGGGCGCGCGCGGCCGTCCCGCCAGACCTGTGACTCCTCCACCGACCGGCGGATCCACAGGGTGAGCAGCGCCGGGGCGACGCCCGCCAGAAACACCCCTCGCCAGCCCCAGACCGGCAGCACCACCGCGTTCACCGCAGCCGCGGCCGCGTAGCCGACCGCCCAGGCGCTCTGCATCACGCCGAGGGCCTTGCCTCGGTGCTGCGCCGGCCAGGTCTCGGCGACCAGCGCAGCGCCGGTCGCCCACTCGCCCCCCATGCCCAAGCCGAGGATGATGCGGAACAACGCGAGCTGCTCGACGGACTGCGCAAGTCCGCAGGCAGCCGTCGCCAGGGAGTACACCGCGATGGACCCGGTCAGCGCGCGGGTCCGGCCGACACGGTCGGCCAGCCACCCAAACAGCGCACCGCCAACGCCGAGGAGGCCAGCGGCAACGCGATCAGCAGCCCGCTGGCGCGATCGCTGAGCGCGAATTCGCGCCGGATGTCGTCCAGTACCGAACGAGTACAGCAGGACGTCCATCGCGTCCAGCATCCACCCGAGCGAGGCCGCCACGAGTGCTCTCCGCGCGGATGCCGGTGCCGAACGCCACCAGTTCGCTGTCAGTTGTCGATCCTCACGGTAAGTTGGAGGTGCCCGTCGTGGCGCCCGGTGGAGCGGCCGTCCGGTGACTCAGCCGCAGGCCCCCGTATGGCAATGAAGGGTACGCGGCGAGGCAGATCACGCCCCGGGGGCCACCACTCGCACCCCGGTCCCCTCGAGGGCGGCGCGCACGGCACGGGCGAGCTCCGCAGCGCCAGGGGTGTCGCCATGTATGCAGAGCGTGTCGGCACGCACAGGAACAGTACGATCCGAGTCGAGGCTGCGCACGTGGCCATCCCGGACGATGCCGATCGCCCGGCGGGCGACGAGAGCCGCATCGTGAATGAGGGCACCTGCCACGTGTCGAGGGGCCAGCGAGCCGTCGGCCAGGTAGGCGCGGTCCGCGAACGCCTCAGCGGCGGGGGACAATCCCGCGTCGGTTGCGGCCTCGATCATCGAGGAGCCCGCGAGGCCGACGAGCACGAGGCTGGGGTCCAGAGACGCAACGGCCCGCGCGATCGCAGAGGCGAGCGCCGGGTCCCTCGCCGCCTGGTTGTAGAGCGCGCCGTGCGGCTTTACGTGTGCGAGTCGCACGCCTTCGGCCCGCGCAATGCCGAGGAGCGCCGCCACCTGATAGAGCACGAGGTCTTCGACGTCGCGCGCCGGGAGCGCCATCGCGCGACGGCCGAACCCCTGGAGATCGGGGTACCCGGGATGCGCACCGATGCGCACGCCCGCCTCGGCAGCCAGGCGGATTGTGCGGCGAATGACGGAAGGGTCACCCGCGTGGAAACCGCAGGCGATGTTTACCGAGGTGACGTGGGCGAGAAGCGCCGCATCGTCGCCGAGCACCCATGCCCCGAACGACTCGCCGGCGTCTGTGTTCAGGTCGACGCGCATCCGGGCGCCCAAAAAAGGAAAGGGCATCGCGTGACGCGATGCCCTTGACCTATCGCCCGGCCCGGCTCCCCAGCACAATCACGGCGCCCTTGCCGTAATCTTCGGACCAGCGACGGCTCGAGAGAGAGCAATGTACGTGCCGTGCATGGGCTTCGCACGGGCAGGCGATTGCGGCGGAAACGGCGATCGTGCCGGGTGCGGGCGCTCACGAAACGTGCAAAACCATACGCCAAATTTACACACCGGCGACAAGTTACACGGCCTCTGGCGCCGTGCGCCGCACTATACGGCTGCGCCCTCCGGATACTGCAACGCCAGGCGCAGCTCGCGAGCGAGCCCCTCGACCGAACCACCATTGCCCTTCCAGGCGCCGTCGGTTTCGAATCGCAGGTCGCCGATGCGCCGGCCCCACGGCGCGATCACGCGGCCGATGGCCCGGAAGTCGGTCCGTTCGGCATGCTCCTGATCGAGCCGGCGCACGACGTCGGGCGCCACGCGCACGAACGCGCGCAGCGCCGGCGCGGACCGGATGCTGTACTTGCGGCCGTTCCAGGCGGCCCCGAACACGAGGGCGATTTGTTTGAAGTAGTTCACGTAGAAGCGTTTCGATTCCTCGAGGAACTCGCTCCCCTTCCGCCCGGCCCCGAAGGCGTCGGCCTCAAACAGCTTCTTCAGCTCCTGCGCGAGCGGCGCCTGCGCCACCTTGCCCTTCCCCACTCCGAGCAGCTTGATGTTCTTGAACAACGGCGAGTCGTCACGCTCGTTGAGCGCGCGCACGATATCGTGCGCCGCCGCGAGATTCTCGTCCCGGTATAGCTGCCGGCCGGAGAGCGACACCAGGTGCGAGGGGTTCAGGCGCGTGTGCTTGGCGTTGATCGTGACGAACATCTGCACGACATGATCTTCGGGCAACTGATCGAAGATGATGGCGGGCACCGTGAACTGATCCGCTCCGAATGTGTCGAGCGCGGCGTGGAGCGCCAGCAGCCGGTGCTGCCCATCGATCGCGCGGAGGATCCCCTCGCGCTCGGGCACCTTCAGCGTGCCCATCGGGCCGTCTTCGGAGACTGGCTCGAAGCGCAGGCGCTCGTCGCAGGAGATGATCACGGCGCCTGGTATCGACGGCAGATCGCGCGCCTGCCGGCACTGTTCGTAGTATTGAACGAGTTCCTCGATCTTGCGGCGGATGATCTGCCGCTGGTACGCCTTCTCGTTGGAGCCGATGCGGCGCTCGAGCAGGTCCCAGTTGATCTTCGGGGCGGGCGTGCCGCGGCGTCCGCCGCGCACCGGTTGGTGCCCCTGGTCGCCGTAGCGCAACACTTCGAAACGCACGAGCTTGTCGATGTCATTGGCCGTCAGCGCTGCCTGGTAGAACTGCACGCCGAACTGGTGCATCCGGATCGCGGCAACATTCATCATGGGGTTCGTGTCAGCAGGGCGCGCGGGAAAGGCGCGCAAACCGGCCGATTCTAATGGCCGTCTTTGCCGGATCTCAATGCTTTTTGCGTCGGCGCGCGCCCCGGCACCGGGTGATTATGCGTAAGCCGTCCCACTGCAGGTATTTACGGCGAGCGACAACATCTTCACGCCATTCTCACCCGCGCCCGGCGCGCCCGCCAGGTTGCCTCCCCGCGGCGCTTCAGAACGACCGCCCCGAGCATCAGGAGGGTGAATGCAGCGAAGGCTGCGACTGTCCAGGGCAGCGGCAGCTGACAGTGCAGCGGCCTCGTCAGGACGCCGTACACCATCTCCACATGGATCCAATACACGAACAGAGACTCCACGCCGAGAAGCACGAGCGGGCTCCACCGGCTCGCCGCCCGCGGCCGCTGCGCCCAGGCCCACGCAAGACCCACTGCAATCAGCACCACACCCGTGCGCAGGAAAAAGAAGGTGGGAGAGCTCGTCCAGAAATTCACGGCCGGGTACAGCGGCGGAAGGTACGACGCGCCATAGCCACCCACGGCGAGTAGCAGTCCGGCCAGCGCAATGCCGGCCATGGCCCGCCGGAGGCGTTGCGGATCCGGTGCGCGCTCGAGCACGAGCCCCACGATCGCGCCGGCAGTGACGAACCCGCTCCAGGGAAACAATGTGAAGTTGGTGCGTCCCGGAACAGGACGAACGTACCACTCCAGCGGGTCCGGCAGGATGCCCAGCATCGGCGCCTCGCGCAGAAGAGGCGTGAGCATCGCAACTGCGACCGTTGCCCCGCCGAGCGCCAGCACGCGGCCCGTCGTACGGCGCGCCACGCCCCACAAACTGGCGGACGCGACGATTGCCAGGCCCATGACGTTGAGGATGTCGACTTTCAGCAGAGTCCAGAGCGGCGAGCCCGGGTTGAGCACGAACGACTGGAGCCGGAAGAGAAAGGCGTAAAGGAAGATCTGCCATCCGCGGCGGCGGACGGTCCTGACGGCAGCCGCATCGCTGCGGAGCCTGGCCGCCCTGGCGCTCGCGGCGAGCGACACCGACACGCCAGCGAGAAGGAGGAAGAGCGGCCCGCCGAAGCCGAAGACCAGGACCGCCCAACCGTACACCGGGCGGGTGCGATCTGCGGGCAACGTCCACGAGTCGAACGTGTGCCCCCCGATCATGATGAGGACGGCGACGCCCCTGAGCCAGTCGAGATACGTGTGCCGCGTCGGTGACGCCGGACACACGCGGGCAGTCTGAGGCATGCCCGACATGGCGTCTTCCGCGCTCAGGGTCTGGTGCCCACGGTGATCCGGGTGACAACGTCGAGGGTGATGTCCTCGCGCAGCGAGTTCCACACGGAGCAGTACTTGTCGCGCGAGAGCTGGACCGCCCGATTCACCTGCGCCTGACCAACGGCACCCGCGATCGTGAACTCGAGACGAATGGCGGTGAACCGATGCGGCTCCGTCTGCGCGCGTTGGCCGGTGAAGCTCACGCGCAGCCCTTCGAGTGGCTGTCGCGCTTTGCCGAGGATGTGCACCAGATCGACGCCCATGCAGGCAGCCGTGGCAGCCGCGAGCATTTCCACCGGCGACAGGCCCGCCCCGCCGTCGCCGTCGGTTACCAGTGCAGTGCCGCCCGGTGTCTCCACCTGGAACGCGAGGCCCTCGGTCCATGTAAGCGCAAGCGACGTCGGTGGTTTTTTCATGATGGCTCCGGATGCGCGGGGGTGCCGCTCGCGCGCGGGAACGCGCGGATTGTAATACGCAGCGTTCGCATAGAATCGCAGCAGATGCGCATCCTCTCCTCAGCTGTGTCCGCCGTGACGATTGCCGCATTCGCGCTCGTGGCGGCCGCCGGGCAACCCGCGCCGGCCGACGACCTGCTCGAGCGCGCGCTCGCGCTCAATCGCTCCGCCCCGCTGATTGACGGCCACAACGATTACCCCTGGGCCGTGCGTGAGGAGGCGCCCACGCTCGACCTCGCGGCCGTCGACATCCGTGGCCCGCAACCCCTCACGATGACCGACATCCCACGCCTGAGGGCGGGAGGGCTCGGCGCTCAATTCTGGTCGGTGTACGTGCCGGCGTCACTCCAGGGGCAGGCTGCAACCCGGACCGTGCTCGAACAGATCGACCTGGTGCACCGCATGGTCGCGCGCTACCCGGATACATTCGAGATGGCTCGCACCGCGGCCGACATCGACCGCATCGTCAAGGCCGGCCGGATCGCGTCGATGGTGGGGGTGGAAGGGGGCCATGCAATCGACAATTCCCTCGGCACGTTGCGGATGATGCACGCGCTCGGGGCCGGGTACATGACCCTGACGCACGGCGACAACGTGCCCTGGGCCGACGCCTCGACGGATACGCCACGACTCGGCGGGCTCTCGAAGTTCGGCGAGGAAGTCGTGCTCGAGATGAACCGGCTCGGCATGCTCGTGGACCTGAGCCACGTCTCGCCGGACACGATGGCCGATGCCCTCCGGGTCTCCCGCGCACCGGTCGTCTTCTCGCACTCGTCCGCCCGCGCCATCTGCGACCACCCGCGCAACGTGCCCGACGACATCCTCGCGGAGTTGAAGGCGAACGGCGGCGTGGCCATGGTGACCTTCGTCCCGAGCTTCGTCGCACCCGAAGGGGGGCGACGGTATCCCGTGCAGCGTGCGGAGCTGGAGCGCCTCCGAACAGCGCATCCGAACGATCCGGCCAGGGTCGAGGCTGGCATGCAGGCCTGGTACAAGGCGCATCCCGACCCTGTCGCCACGCTGGGTATGGTTGCCGATCACATCGATCACATCCGGCAGGTCGCCGGCATCGATCACATTGGCATCGGGAGCGACTTCGACGGGATCCAGTCGGCGCCTGTAGGTCTCGAGGACGTCTCCAAGTACCCCGCGCTGACCGCTGAGCTGCTGCGCAGAGGCTACTCGGAAGGGGATCTCCAGAAGGTCCTCGGCCAGAATGTCCTGCGCGTGATGCGCGAGGCGGAGCGCGCAGCGGCGGCGCTGCAGAAGGAGCGTCCGGCGTCAACGGCGACCATCGAGGGGCTCGACGAGACGAAACCCGGCGCCAGGAAGTAATCCAGCGGCTGCAGACTTGGCACAGGACGCTCACGAGTTGCGGAGCGTTTCAGCCCTCGGCCGAAAGTTTCCTGACATCGTGTTACTCTCGATTGATGACTTGGGCTCGATATCTGGCCACTCCGGTCGTGCTCGCGGTCGCCAGTCTGACAGTGGCGGCCCAGCAGCCGACCTTCAAAGCCGGAACCCAGCTGGTACCGGTGTTCGTCACCGTCACCGACGCCGAGAAACGGCTCGTCCCTGGCCTCGTGAAGGAGGATTTCGAGGTCCTCGACAACGGCAAGCCGACACCGGTCGTGCTCTTCGACGCGGAGGTGCAGCCGATTACGGTCGTCGTCATGCTCGACACCAGCGGCAGCATGACCGGCAGCCTCGATCTGCTGCGCTCGGCGGCCGAGCAGTTCGTGATCCGTCTGCTTCCCGCCGATCAGGCGGTGGTCGGCGCCTTCAACGACAAGATCCAGTTCGCGGGAACGTTCACGTCGGACAGAGACGATCTGGTCGGCTCGCTGGGGGACCTCGACTATGGCAACCCGACGCGGCTCTTCGACGCGATCGACTCGTCGCTCGAACAGCTTCGAGGCAAGGAAGGGCGGCGAGCCATTCTGGTGTTCACCGACGGTGAAGACACCTTCAGCAAGACCTCCATGGGTCGCGTGCTCGACAAAGCACGTACCGACGAGGTGATGATCTATTCGATCGGGCTGGAGAGCAACATGATGATCGGCACGCAGCGCATTCGCACGCGCCCCGATCGGGGGTTGCGAAAGCTCTCTGAAGAAACCGGTGGCGGCTACTTCGAGTTGAAGCGCACCGACGAGCTCGGCCCGACCTTCAGCCGCGTGGCGCAGGAGCTGCACAGCCAGTACTCACTCGCCTTCACGCCCGCCACCGACGGACGCGTGCACAAGCTCGAAGTCGTTGTGAAGAAGCCGGGCATGAATCCGCGCGCGCGCAAGAGTTACCAGGCACCAGCGCCGCAGACTCAGTAGCCGGCCAGACTATTCAGTCGGTCTGATCAGTCGGTCTGAGCGTGCAGGTGAATGCACGCTTCGTCTCCAGACGTCCGCTTCGGTGTGTCGGCGTGGGCACGGCCGGGGGGAGTCAGCTTGTGAGGGCAGGTCAGGCGAAGGCGGCGGCCAAGATCACGAGCACCAGCACAGCTCCAATTACCACTTCCGCACTACCGGAAAACGTCCAATCGAAACGATTCATTTTGATCCTCCGTGTGGTTAGACGCAGCGTCGGGGGGCAGGGGTTCCCTCCGGGATCGTGCCAGCCCCGCCGCGGACCACACCGCGACCTGGAGCCCTGTCATGACTCGCCGTGCTAAAGCCCTTGTCCTCAACACGTTGAAAGGGGGTGGGCTCGTACCCGTCATACGGGCCGACTCTGCGGACGTAGCGGTGCAGGTCACCGGCGCGCTCGTCGAGGGCGGCATCCGTACCATCGAAATCACGATGACCGTGCCCGATGCGCTGCTGGCGATCCGCTCCGTCGCGTCACGGTTCGGTCAGGAGATCCTCCTCGGGGCAGGGACCGTGACGGACCGGCGGATGGCGCTCGGTGCGCTCGACGCAGGAGCGGAGTTCCTGGTCTCGCCTTGCCTCGTCCCGGAGGTGATCGCGACTGCGCACGAGCTCGGCGTGGCCGTGCTGCCGGGGGCGATGACGCCGACCGAGGTGTTCTCGGCGTGGAGCCTGGGCGGCGACATCGTGAAGGTGTTCCCGGCGAGCCACGCAGGTGGTGCCAGTTACCTCAAGGCGCTGAAGGGCCCGTTCCCGCAGATCGATCTCCTCCCCACAGGCGGCGTCAACCTGGACACGATCTTCGGGTTCATCGAAGCGGGGGCGGTGGCGGTGGGCGTTGGAGGCGAGCTGGTGCTGAAGAGCGCGATTGCGGCCGGAGCCTTTGATCGGATTACGGCGCTGGCGCGGCAATACGTCGAGGCGCTCGGCCGCGCCCGCGAGGCGCATCCGCTGCGGGCGGCTATCCGCGCCTGATCGCGCGGACGGCCCGCAGCACGCGCTCGCGGACCATTTCGTCCGGGTCGCGCAGCAGGGGCCACAGGGCCGGCAGCACGGGACGCGCGGGCTTGCCGAGCGACCCGAGCGCGTCCGCCGCTGCACCACGCACCTCCGCGTCGCTGTCGCCCAGCGCTCGTACCAGCGCGGGCATCACCTCTTCAGGCCCGCGACCGGCCTCGACCAGCAGGCCCACGGCTTCCGCCCGTAACGCCGCGTCATCATCCTGCAGCACCTCGAGCAGCCGGGGAAACGCGGAGTGTCCTTCCGCCGTCTTGATCAGCGCCGCGGCCGAATAGAGACGCACGGCGTGGCTGTCGTCGGTCAGCGCCGCACTCAGGGCGTTCGAAACACGGCCCGCCGATCGCCCGCTTGCCATCAGCAGCACGGCGGCTGACTCCCGAACGGACATGTCCTGATCGCCGCGGAGCGTGCGTGCGGCGACAGTGATGACGTCCTCCGCGGTGGGATCGATACGTCCGAGCGCGAGCGCGGCGCGGCGCCGCACCTGTGGCGTCGCGTCGGTGCTCATCAGCCCGAGCAGCGTGGCCACGGCCGGGCGTGCGGCGGGGGCACCGATCTGCTCGAGAGCGTGCGCCGCCGACTCCCGCACCTCCGCGAGAGGATCGGCAAGGTTCGGCAGGAGCCCGGGAACAGCGGGTGCAACCGCGCTGCCGCCGTGCGCAATCGCCATCTCCGCCACCGACGATGCCGCGCGAACACGACCATCGCGGATCCTGGCTCGACAGCGCGCTCACCCAGTAGCTGAGAGGCTTCGAGTCCCAGAAGGGCTCCTGGCCCACATCGGCCGCAGCCGGTAACGCCAGCATAGACGCCGCGACGATAGCCGGGAGCGTGCACCTCAGGCCCATGATCCTCTGCCAGTCTGTTTGCGAGGGGTCAGCGGACTATAGGACCGGCGGCTGCGCGTGTCAAGAAGGCGGACGCGTCACGCACACCGGACGCCGCGAACGCCGAGCGACGGACGACGGACGGCAAGAGTCCTGGACTACCGACTGTCGAGTCTGCGAAACGGCACTGCGCGCCTCGCTCACCAGGAGATTCCGTGCACCAACGGATCATCGGGCTCCAGGAAGAACTCATGATCCGCCACGATCCACGCAGCAGCCTCAAGTTCCACTCGCACCGCGTTCACATCGCCCACCGTCACGTGCTCGACCACGCGTCCGCTCATGGTGGTTCCGGCGAGAGATTCGATGGTGACGGAGCCTGCACCGCCGAGGCCCATCGCGTCGAACACCGCGACCACTCCCGATACGGCTGCGCCCGACGCTGAGCGATCGGCGGTGCCGTCGGCGTAAATCGCCGCGCATCGGAGCTGCGCGTCCTCTCTCTCGGGCGGGCCGGTGAACACGACGCCGGCGAGACCGTGCATCGCGGCGTCGACGGGGTGTGCCACGGGGATCGACGCCACGACGGCGTCGAGGAGTAAGCGCGCCGCCTTCCGCAGGTCCGGCAGATGCGGGCGCGCCAGCGGGACGCCAGCCGCCTCGCTGTCGACAATCGCCAGGAACTCCGCCCCACCAAAGGCGATGTCGGCAGGGATGACCCGTCTGCCGACCTTGACGGCGACGCCGCCCGCGACCACGAACGAGGGCGGGGAGACATACCGGACGCGAACGACCCGCGTGCGATCCTCTGCCTCGAGCGTGTCGAACTCGAGCGACACGAGTCCAGCGGCCGTATCGAGGGCGAGCCGACGGGGATGGCTGGGCACGATGAGACGCCGCTCGATCGCAATCGTCGCTGCCCCCATGAGCCCATGGCCGCAGAGCGGGATGTACCCGGCGCCGTGCCGGAAAAGGACACCTGCATCGGCGCCGCTCGTGACCGGCTCGCAGAGGACCGCAAGCACGATGCCGTCGTGCCCGCGCGGTTCGAGCATCAACGCGGAACAGAGCCCCTCGTGTCGACGGACAAGCCACCTCGCCTTGTCGACCATCGTGCGGCCGCGCGGGACGGGGAAGCCTCCCGTGACGAGCCGAACGACTCCCCCGGCGGCATGCGCGTCAGTGGCGGCGAGGCGGACGGCAGCAGGCCTGGGCATCGTGTCTGCGCATTATTGCGCGCAGGAAGAACGATCGGGGACCGCTCGTGTTTGCACGCGCGACACTGCGTGGCACAGGCTAGAACAGAGCACCTGAACCCGGTGAAGGCTTTCTACTCGGACCATTTCGTGTTACCCCTGCCGCCGGAGCACTCGTTTCCGATGGCGAAGTACCGCTTGCTGCGGGAGCGGCTCGGCACTGATGCCATCCTCCCGCCAGCCGACCTCGTCGAGGCTCCGGCGGCGGATTGGGAAACGCTCCGCCTGGTGCACACACGCGGCTACGCGGACGCGGTGCGCACGGGAACATTGCCGAGAGACGCACAACGGCGGATCGGGTTCCCGTGGTCGCCAGAGATGGTCGAGCGGTCACGCCGTTCCGTGGGCGCCACGATAGCGGCGGCGCGGCACGCGCTCGCGCACCCGTCCGCGACGGCCGCAAACCTGGCCGGCGGCACGCACCACGCCTTCACGGATCGCGGTGAGGGGTTTTGCGTGTTCAACGACGTGGCCGTCGCGACGCGGCTGCTGACAGGCGAAGGCGTGGTGCAGCGGGTGGCCGTGATCGACTGCGATGTGCATCAGGGCAACGGGACGGCGGCCATCTTCCGCGACGACCCGGCTGTGTTCACGTTCTCGACGCATGGCCGCAACAACTATCCGTTCCGGAAAGAGGCCAGCGATCTCGACCTCGAGTGGCCCGACGGTACCGGAGACGGCGAATACCTCGCTGCCCTCGAGGAGCACGTCGCGGGCGTGCTTGCTCGGCACCGTCCCGATCTCGTGTTCTATCTGGCGGGTGCGGATCCGTACGAAGGCGATCGCTGGGGCCGGTTGAAGCTCACGATCGAAGGATTGCGCCGGCGTGACGCCATCGTCTTCGATGCCTGCGGAGCCGGCGGCGTGCCGGTGGCCGTCACGATGGCGGGAGGATACGCGCGCGATGTGGACGCGATCGTCACGATTCATGCGAACACCATCCGCATGGCAGTCGCGAGCGCCGTGAGCCGTGCGGCGACACGGCCAGTGCGATGAGGGCCGCGCTGCTTGCCTGGTGCCTCAGCCTGCTCTCCTGGGCGTCCCCGCAGGGCAGCGACGCTGGCCATGCAGCGGCGGTGCGGGCGCGGGCTTTCGACGCGGCCTACAACCTGGATCACGACCGTGCGGTGGCGCTGTTCAGCGAGGTGCTCGCCTCCGCCCCGGATGACATCGCGGCACACCGCGGGATTGCGACCGTCCAGTGGCTGGAGATCACGTTTGCGCGCGGCACGATCTCGGTCGACGAGTTCCTCGGCGACGCCAGGCCCGCCGGCAAACCGCCGCCGGTATCGCCAGAACGCGCACGCGCCTTCCACCATCATGCCGATCGCGCGCTCCAGCTCGCCGAGGCGCGGGCTCGCGAGCAGCCGGATGATGCCGAGGCCCATTACGAGCTTGGCGCGGTTGTGGGCCTGCGCGCCTGGTACGCGGCCACCATCGAAGGGCGCATCGTCGCGGCGTTCCGGGCGGGGCGGCGCGCGTACGACGAGCACGAACGTGTGCTCGCGCTCGATCCGCGCCGGAAGGACGCGGGCCTGATCGTCGGTACGTACCGATACCTCGTGTCGACGCTATCGGCCCCGACCCGTGTCATCGCCTACCTGGCCGGGTTCGGTGGGGGCCGTGAGCGCGGCATCGCCCTGCTCGAGAGTGCCGCGGCGCATCCCTCGGACGCCCAGACCGAAGCGAAGCTGGGCCTCGTGCTGCTCTACAACCGCGAGAGGCGTTACGACAGCGCCTTGCGCGTCCTGGCGGACCTGCGCACCCGGTATCCGCGCAATCGCCTACTGTGGCTCGAGAGCGCGGCCACAGCGCGGAGGGGCGGGCGTGCACAGGACGCGGAGGTGCTTCTCGCCGAAGCGGAACGGAGATTTGCCGGCGACCCTCGCCCGCGCGCGTTCGGCGAGGCGGCGTTGTGGCATTACACGCGCGGCATCGTGCGCCTCGAGATGGGCGAGCTGCCGGGAGCTCGCGCGAGCCTCGTTCAGGCGCTGCGAGGCGACGCACGCACATGGGTCCGTGCGCGAACCCACCTGGCACTCGGCAAGCTTTCGGAGCGCACCGGCAACCGCGCCGCCGCGGGTCCCGCCTACGATACGGCGGCGCGGCTGGGAGACCTCGGCCGGGACCCCGTCACGGCCGCCGAAGCACGACGTCTCCGTGCGCGCCTCCCGCCAGGTGACCCCTGATCCGTGTTCAGGCCCAAGGGAATCGACGCCGTCCGCGCGCGTGCTCGACGCACCGCCGCTGAGGTCTCACGAACCGGTCAGCCACTGTCCTCGGCCGAGCGCACGGCCCGCTCTTGCCCGGGTGAATGGGAGGAAAAATCGGCTGTTCCCGCGTGGCGTGGCACTTGCTCGATTGTCTGGTGCCAGCTGACTGCCCTGGGGGATCAGCCATGAGAACAGTTTCCTCCACACTCACCGCGCTGCTCGTCACGGGCCTCTCGTGGGCAGCGCCCGCCGACGCGCAGGCGCAGTGGGACCAGCGACAGCGAGGCGGATACAGCGTCCAGGGTTCGGCCTACGAGAACGGGTACCGTGAGGGCCTGGCCGAAGGCGCGCGGGATGCGCGTGATGGTCGAGCGGGGAACGCAAGGCGTCACGACGTGTACCGGGATGGCGAGCGTGGATATGACCGGCGTTACGGCAACCGCGGGCAGTACAAGCAGGCGTTCAGGGGCGGCTTCGAGCGCGGCTACAGTGAGAGCTACTCGCAGTACAGCCGCTCGGGTCGCGTAGTTCCCCGCGAGCGCGGCTACGGGTACCCAGACGTAAGCCGTTACCCGGACTACCGGCGCTATCCGGAGTCGCGCTATCCGAACAGCGGACGCCTTCCGTCGTACCCGGGCGATCGCGGGGGTTACGGCCGCTACTCGCCAGCCTCCGAGAAGGGCCTTGCCGAGGGGTACGAGAAGGGTCTCGACGACGGGAACGACGGCGATCGATTCGCGCCGGAGCAGCACAAGTGGTATCGCGAGGGAGACCGCGGCTACAAGGGCAGCTACGGCTCACGCGATCGCTACAAGATCGACTACCGCGAGGGGTTCAGGCTGGGATACGAGCAGGGCTACCGCGACTCGCGCGTCGGCCGCACACAGAATAGCCGCTGGCCTTTCTAAGACGCCTGTTCGGAGGCTTCCGGTCGCCGTCCGGGTTCCTGGTGGGGAACCTGGACGCGGGACCGGGAGCCCCGAGGCGCCTCAAGGGGTGCGACTGGCCGTTGTCTTGCTCCGCTGTGCTGCCGGTCTGCCGGGCAGGCCAGGGAGGTCAGCACATGCCACCACGTGGGGTCACGAGCACGAAGCGCAAGCGACAGTACAAGCACGTGAAGGAGTCGGAGCTCGAACGCGGCGTCGGTGAGGATCGAGCCGAGGAGATTGCCGCACGCACCGTCAACAAGCAGCGCGCCCAGAGCGGCGAGACGAAGGCGGCCCGCGGCGGGCGCAAGGCCTCAGGCGGTAAGAAGAAGGCGTCATCGCGCAGAGGCAGCGCTACATCGGCCAGCCGCTCCTCGGCGACGGCAAGCCACAAGTCACCGCCGGCGCGCGGTCGCAAGGCCGCCGCGAAGAAGCGCTGACGCGTCCGCGCGACAGGAGCCCGCGAAATCGCCAGGGCGCCCCGACGGGGCGTCGCCGCGCGGCGTTCCGGCAACCCGGCTATCCTTGCGCACGAGGAGGATCGATGCGCAAGCGCTGTGTCGCGTTCCTGTGGATGTCGTGTGTGCTCGTCCTGCCACTTCGAGCGCAGGATCTGCGGGAGCCGGCACTGCTGCCGTGGTCACAGCAGATCGCCGTCCGTGAAGCCTGGCTGCACAAGCGTCATGCACTGCTCCTCCCGATGATGCGGGCGCACGGGATCGGTATGTGGATAGTCGTGAACGAAGAGTTCCACGACGACCCGCTCACCGAATTCGTTGCCCCGCCGCGGCCCTATGCAGGCAACCGCGACATCTTCGTCTTCGTGGATGCAGGTCAGGCCGGCCTGCGGCGGCTGGCGATCACGGGATACGCCGAGGAGGCCCTGAAGGCCTTTTTCGAGTCGCCGGACGACCCCGCCCCTCCAGATAAGGCGCTCGCCGACCTCTGGGCCCGTTTCAAGCCGGAAAAAATTGCGCTCGGCTTCGGTGGACGCCGCGGCGTCCAGCGGTCACTCACCAAGGACACGTACGAATTCCTTGCCGCGCACATGGGCCCGGAGGCCGCGTCGCGCTTCGTGCCGGCGGCCGACCTGATCGAGGAGTACCTGGACACCCGCATTCCCGAGGAGTTCGAGACCTACACGGCCCTCGTGCAATTGACGGATGTGCTCACACGCCGGGCGTTCTCGAACGAGGTCATCGTGCCGGGTCGGACCACCGTCGGCGATGTGCGGCGATGGCTCTTCGACGCACTCGGCGCCCGGGGCGTCCGCACGTGGTTCCAGCCCGACCTCCGTGTGCAGCGGAAGGGAACGTCCGGCGCGACGTCCCGCGGCTTTCTCGCCGTTGCGCCCGAGTCCACCGTGATTGAACGCGGGGACGTCCTGCACGTCGACTTCGGCATCACGTACATGGGTCTCAACAGCGACTGGCAGAAGATGGCGTACGTGCTGCGGGAGCGAGAACCCGACGTGCCCGCGGGCCTGAAGCAAGCGATGGCGCACACAAACGCACTGCAGGACGCCGTGATGCGCGCTGCACGCCCCGGGCGCACCGGAGGCGAGGTGTATCAGCTCGCGATGGATGAGATGTCACATCGCGGCATCGAGGCGAAGATCTATTCGCACCCCATCGGCAACCAGGGCCACGGTCTCGGTGCCAGCATCGACTTCCGAGCCGCCCAGCGCGACGACATCGGCGCCACGCATGCGTCACGCGTGCGCAAGGGCTCCTACATGTCGATCGAGCTCAACACGGCCACGCCCGTGCCCGAGTGGGATGGTCAGAAGGTGTTCGTGATGATGGAGGACGATGCGTTCCTGACCGACGAGGGATACCGGTTCTTCCGGCCCCGCCAGGAGGCGTGGTATGTCGTCCGATAGCGCCGGCGCTCCAAACCGTCGGCGAACAGATCGGAAGGCCCT
>CAVUCH010000009.1:0-92247 GCA_963739995.1 Vicinamibacteria bacterium
TGGAGCCGGCGGTCGGACTTGAACCGACGACCTGCTGATTACGAATCAGCTGCTCTACCAACTGAGCTACGCCGGCCGGCTGGCGGGGGGTCTGACGCAATACGACCGAAGCGTCAGAGGCGGGGTGAATTGTAGCACAGCACCTGCGAGCGCCTGCCGCCGCCTGGCAGGCGCACAGCGCTACTGCGCCGGCGCCTCCAGGTCGTACGCACGCCGCACTTCGAGTGGTTCCGCACCGTGCGGGGGCGTGAGCTTCGTGAACACTTTCAGCTGCGGTCCTGTGCGCGTCCAGGTCTGGCGCGCTTTCGCTTCGCTGTCCTTCAGCTCGAACTCCGTCACCAGCACCTCGCCATCCCACTTCGTCTTGCGCTCGAACTCCAGGCCCGCGTAGGTGCGGTCGGGGACCTTCTTGCCGTCCGGACGCAGGCGCAGCACGCTGCCATCGTCTCCCGCGATCTCGATGAGCGATCCCTCGCTGGTGATGGTGATCTTTGTCGGCGCCGCCATCGTGAGCCGCAAGATTTCACGGACACGCGCCATCTCTTCGGCGTCGGCACGGTCGATCCTCCGCTGCCCCCCGATGAGCGGGCCGCCAAGCCCGCCGCCGGCGCCGGGACCGCCCATCCCAGCCGCACCGACCGGACGTCCTGGCCGGCGGGTCTCCAGCTCGCCGATGGGGTCGGAGCCGAGCTCCTTGTTGAGAATCCACGTGCCCTGCAGGTCGCCCTGCCGCTCGGCGGCAGAGAGGTTCGTGACGAACCGGTTTCCTAGCGACGCAGGGAAGTGCCCGGGAGCGATAGCGCACACCGGCTACGAGCGCCACGGTCAGCGCCTGAGAGGTGGAGAGCTTCATACAGCCATTCTACGGCACGCGCTTCTTCATGAGACGCTCCGGCCCATCCACCATCGTGAACTCAGGCGGAACGACGAAGAGCTGTGGGGACGGTTCGCCTCGCGAAATCCCGGTCAGGCGGTACACGCGTTCGCCCATGCGCGGATCCGCGAACCGCATGAGCACCGGCACTTTCAGCTCCGTGGACACCCACCGCTCGGTGACGATCTCGATGGCCATCTCGTTCCCGGCATCGCCCGGGGGAACGGTAACGGTCGTGCGCGTGCCCTCAGCCTCGAGTCCCTCGATGATTTTGGTGCCGAGCGACTCGCGCGCAGGCAACGGCCCCTGTCGTTCGCCGCCGGGCGGCTCTATCCGATCGATCGGCTGCCCCGTCACACCATCAGGGCGCGGGCCGCGGTTCCATCGCGGCATTCGCCACGCGGTCTTCGCCTCAGGGTCGAGCACATAGTGTACGCCCGCCACGACATCATCGATCCTGATCATCCGCCCATCCCGGATCGCCGGCCCAGTCGGGCGCGGACCGATGCCGAAAGCCCCGTCGTCGCGGCGCGTGCGGCCCTCGCCATCGCGGTATACGGCGCCTTCGGTCCGCCGGACGATGCGGTTGCCGTCCGCAAGCGTCTGGGTCGTCTCGGTCACTGTCCGGGCGGAGTAGGGAGCATGTTTCACTACGCGTCCACCGCTCTCCGGACTCGATGGCGCCTGCATCACGTTCGGTGGCGGGCCGGGACGGCGGGTCTCCTGCGCACCGAGCGCAACGCCGACGAGTATTCCCGTGAACGTTGCGACACGTGTGAGCAGACCGATCACGGTAAACCTCGTTCGAGTCTCAAGGTGACTTGCGGCTGACATCCGTTCGGCTCTGCAGCGACGCCGCTCGTTCGCTCGCTCCACGTGCGGGCTCCGCGGCCCGGCATGCGTGCAGCCTGCGGCGTGTCGCCTCTGGCCGAATGCAACAGCCACCGTGAGACTCACCCCGATCCTACGCTGAACGCGCCGCGGCCACGCGGCCGAACCTGCGGTTCCGCATGCGGAACCAGGCGAGGGCAGCGTCCAGGTCTGCCGGCATGAAATCCGGCCACATGGTGTCGGTGAAGTACAGCTCGGCATAGGCGAGCTCCCACAGCAGGAAGTCGCTCAGCCGGCGTTCGCCGCCGGTGCGGATGAGGAGATCCACGTCAGGAACGTGCGCGGGCGCCCCCCGTCCGCTGCGTACGGCCGACGCGAAATGTTCTCGGCTGTTCACGCCATCGCGGATCGCGCACTCAGCCGCGTACCAGATCGCGTCGCGCGCCGAGTAGTCAATCGCGAGGCGCACGTGCAGCCGGGACGCTGCAGCGGTGGCGGTCTCGATCACCTCGATTCCCTCGACGAGAGCGGACGCCAGGCGGTCGCGGCGTCCGATTACGCTGACACGCACGCCCTTCCTGAGGCACTGCGCCGTCTCCCGCCGGAGGAATCCGTCCAGGATCCGCATGAGGCACGCGACCTCGCCCGCCGGTCGCTGCCAGTTGTCGGACGAGAAGCAGTAGAGGGTCAAGGTGCCGATACCCCGCGCGGGCGCAGCGCGGACGCAGCGGCGCACGCTGCGGATGCCCTGTTGATGTCCGGCGGAACGCGGAAGCCCGCGTGCCGTGGCCCACCGGCCGTTGCCGTCGAGAATAAGGGCCACGTGAATCCGGTCTGAAGCCGGGGCCATTGCGGCCGGAGGCGCGGCGCTGACGGAGGCGGTGACGTGTGCGTGTCTGTGCATGCCGCAACGATGACCGGCGCCGCGCCAGAAGACATGAGCGAATCGTGACGGTGGGGTCAGATGTCTCTGAGATACGCGCGTCGGACAAACGGCGGGCGGAGCGGCGGGAAGACGGCGGGCCGGCTGCCGCTGGGGAGGTCCGGGCGGCGGGCGCCCTTCAGCCTCGCGGAACCGATCGCCGGGTCAGCCCGAGCACGACGCCGGATCCGAAGAGGAACCCCTCGAAGGCGCTGGCCGCGGTGCGCGTGATAGGGCGCAGGTCGCCCTCTCCGAGCGCCCGCGCAATCGGAGTGAGGCCCACGCTCGAGCCGGCAAAGCGGTCGGCCATCACATCGAGGCTGGCGGCGACAAGGTGGCGGTCGGCGAGCGCGAGCAGCAGCCCCGCAGCGGCGCACACCGCGCCAGCGATCACCGCCGTGCGGATCCGTTCTGCGCCGTGCGGCGTGGCCATGCCTCCGCCGTGGACGCGCGCGGTGGCCGCCGCGTACCCGAGGCCGGCAGCGGCCCCAAGGGCAAGTCCTTCCGGGCCGCCGCCTAGCGACGGCAGATCCCGGCCAAACATCGTGGTCAGCACCATGCGCGTGAGCGCGTGCGCCAGCGAGCCCGCGAGGGCGCCGCCAAGCGCGCCACACGCGACCAGGGCGAGCGCGCGCCGTGAGCGTGCCAGCGCCTCCGCCGCGGCGAGCCCGGCGCCCACGCCCGCTCCCCCGACTGTGCCTGCGAGCGCGCCCAGGAGTGCGAGCGAGATGACCACCCCAGCCGGGGCGAGCGAGGCCGGAAGCAGCAGGAGCGCCAGCCCGCCAAGCGCCCCGCCGATGGTGCCGGCCACCGCACCGCCCGCCGCAGCCCCGGCCCACCGCCGGGCGGCGAGCCGCCGTGCACGGTTCAGCCGAAGCGAGACGATGGCCATGATGGAACGAAGCCAGCCGGCCCCAGACCCAAGCGGGACGTCGCCGGCGCCCGGCACATCCCAGCGTGCGTCGCGGAGGATCGCCAGCGCGCGGCCATTCCCCGGCTGCGATGCGACACGGTGGAGTGCCTTCGCTGTCCCCAGCGCATGCAGCTGCTCCGCGGCGTCGCGACGCTCCTCGTCCGTGGCGCGCTGGTCCAACAGGCGCAGGATCAGCGCGTCGAACGCGTCGGCCGTACCGGCCGGCGACCGGTCCTCCGTCCTGGCCACCGGAGCGTCCCGCGTGAAGGTGCCGCCGCCAGCCTGAGCCCGTTCGGCTGTGCTCGCCGCCTTGGGGCAGCGAAGTGGCGGGCTCGACGGTCACGTCGCGATATACGAACTGGTAGCCGTATCGAGACACCGTCCGGATGAACGACGGCTCTCGCGGGTCGTCGCCGAGCGCACGCCGCAAGGTGCGAATCGCCTGGCTGAGCGCGCCGTCCGACACGATGACGTCGGCCCAGACGCGGTCGAAGATCTCCTGGCGATGCACGGCTTCGTCGCGGCGCTCGACGAGCAGCCGCAGCAGATCGAAGTAACGGGGGATGAGACGCACCTCGACGCCGTCCCGCAGGAGCTCACGCCGGGCAGGCGAGAGCACGAACGATCCGAAGCGGTAGTGGACGCCGGGGCCTGGATCCGACGGGGGAGACACGAAGGAGATGCTATCTGATCAAGCCGACACGCAATCGCTACTTCCGGCTCTACATCTCCCGGCTCTACATCTACTTCCGGCTCGACACCTACTTCATCTGAGGAAAGCCGAGGTTCACGCCGCGGTGGCTCGGGTCGGGCCAGCGGGCGGTCACGACCTTGCCGCGGGTGTAGAAGTGGACGCCTTCGCGGCCGTGCACGTGCGCGTCTCCAAACAGCGACTGTTTCCATCCGCCGAAGGAGTAGTAGGCCATGGGCACCGGGATCGGCACGTTGATGCCGACCATGCCAACCTGCACCTCGTGCTGGAAGCGCCGCGCCGCGCCGCCGTCGTTGGTGAACACCGCGACGCCGTTGGCGTACGGACTCGCGTTGACGAGCGCCAGCGCCTCTTCATAGCTCTCCGCGCGGACGATGCCGAGCACGGGCCCGAAGATCTCGTCGGTGTAGATGGCCATCTCCGGCCGGACGTGGTCGAACAGGCACGGTCCGACGAAGAAGCCCCCGTCGTGGCCGGGGACCTTCACCCCTCGGCCATCGAGCACCAGCTCGGCGCCGGCGGCCTCTCCCCGGTCGACGTATGACACCACCCGCCGGCGGAGCTCGCCCGTCACGAGCGGCCCCATGTCCGCGCCGGTCTCGCGCCCTGGGGCCACCCGCAGGCGCTTCAGGCGGTCATGCAGGCGGGGGACCAGCGCGTCGGCTACGCCGCCGACCGCCACGATCACCGACACGGCCATGCAGCGCTGGCCGGTCGATCCATAGGCGGCGCTGATGGCCGAATCCGCCGCGAGATCGATGTCGGCGTCGGGGAGCACCACCATGTGGTTCTTCGCGCCGCCGAGTGCCTGCACACGCTTCCCGCTGCGCGTGCCGGCCTCGTACACGTGGCGCGCGATGGGCGTGGAGCCCACGAAGCTCACGGCGGCAATGCCGGGGTGCGCGAGAATCGCGTCCACCGCCACCTTGTCGCCGTGCACCACGTTGAACACGCCCGGAGGCAAATCCGCCTCGGCCAGCAGCTCGGCGCAGAACAGCGCCGCCGATGGATCCTTCTCCGACGGTTTCAGGATGAAGGCGTTGCCGCACGCAATCGCGAGCGGATACATCCACATCGGCACCATCGCCGGAAAGTTGAACGGCGTGATGCCCGCCACGACGCCGAGCGGCTGGCGGATGGAGTAGCTGTCGACACCGGACGACACATTCTCGGAGAACTCGCCTTTTGTGAGCTGGGCGAGCCCGCACGCGAACTCGACCACCTCGAGGCCGCGATTCACCTCGCCGAGCGCGTCCGGCAGCACCTTGCCGTGCTCGCTCGTGAGAATCTCGGCGAGCTCGCGCTTGCGCCGCTCGAGCAGCTCGCGGAACGCAAACATGACGCGCGTGCGCGCCGCGATGGACTGGTCCCGCCACGCATCGGCCGCGTGTGCGGCCGCCGCGACCGCGGCGTCCACGACGGCCTGATCCGCAAACGGGACACGCCCCGTCCGCACGCCGGTGGCGGGATCGAAGACGTCGCCCCAACGATCGCCGGCACCCTCGAACGAGGCGCCGCCAATCCAGTGCGTGAGAGCCCTCGGAGTAACGCTGGTCTCTGATGTAGTCGCCATGTGTGTTCGCCTGTACCTCGCGCGGATCAGGCCGTGGCCGCGCGGTCGGTGATCTGCAGCGCCGAGTCGATGATCTCGAACGCCTCGTCCATCTGCGATTCGGAAATGACGAGCGGCGGATTGGCGAAGAACGTGTTCCACCGCACGAACGTATACAGCCCCTGCTCGCGAAACGCGCGGCCGAGCGCGCCCATCTCGTCGGACGTGCCGTTGAACGGAGCCATCGGCTCATGCGTGGCGCGGTTCCGCACGAGCTCGAAGAGCCCGAAGAGCCCGATCGAGCGTGTCGTACCCACCGACGGGTGGCGCCGCTCGATCTCCTGCATGCGCGCTCGGAGCAGCACGCCCATGCGCCGGGCGTTCTCAACCAGGCCTTCGTCCTCGTACACGCGGATGGTCGCGAGCGCCGCCGCGCATCCAAGCGGATGGCTGTTGTAGGTGAGCCCACCCGGGAACGGCCGGTTCTCGAAGGCGCGTGCGATCTCCGGCCGCATCCCCACCGCGCCGAGCTGCACGTAGGCGGACGTCAACCCCTTGGCCATCGTGATCAGGTCGGGCACGATGTTCCAGTGATCCACGGCGAACCACCGTCCCGTGCGTCCGAACCCCGACATCACCTCATCGACGATCAACAGGATGCCGTGCCGGTCGCAGAGGGCGCGCACACCCTGCAAGTAGCCGTCGGGCGGTATCAGGAGCCCGTTGGTGCCGACGACCGGCTCCATGATGAACGCCGCGATCGTGTGTGCGCCTTCGTAGCGAATGACGTCCTCGAGATCGGCCAGCGCATTCTCGACGGGCTCCGGGTCCTTGCGGCCCCACTTGTGGAACTCTGGCGCGCGCACGATGCCGGGAATTCCCGGCTCCGCGCCCCAGCGTCGCGGATCGCCGGTCAGCGAGATCGCGCCCGCGGTGGCGCCGTGGTACGCGCGGTACCGTGCGAGCACCTTGGGCCGGCCGGTCACGGCCCGGGCGATGCGGATTGCGTTCTCGTTGGCCTCGGCGCCGCCGTTCGTGAAGAAGAAGTGCTGGATGTCGCCTGGCGCGATCGCGGCCAGCTTCACGCCGAGCCTGGCGCGTGCCTCGGTGGCCATGAACGGGTTCGCGTACGCGAGCGTGGCGGCCTGCTCCTGGATCGCGCGGATGACCGCCGGGTGCCCGTGCCCGATGTTGCTGCACATCAACTGGCTGTTGAAGTCCAGGTACCGCTTGCCTTCGGGCGTCCAGAAGTACACGCCCTCGGCGCGGGCGACGGGAATGGGATCGATCGTCGCCTGCGCCGACCATTCATAGATCGTGTGGCGCCTGCAGAGCTCGACCATCTCCGCGCCCGACATCGTGCGTACCGGCACCATCGTCATGTGTTCAGTCTCTCTCAATCGGAACCGCGTCCGGCCCGCCGCCTGCCGCCAGCCACATTGATATCACGTAGGCCACGAACGCCCCGGCGAACCCGACGAACCACGCATAATCGTACAGCGATCGCAGCGCCGGCACGACCAGCCCCACCAGCGCCAGCGCAATGCCGGTCGCGAGTGCCGCGAGGCCGTGCACGTTCCACCGGCCGTAGATGCCGCGGCTGTCATAGAGGTCCGGCAGCGAAAGCCGCCTGCGCCGCACCACCCAGTAGTCCGCGATGAAGATGCCGGCGATGGGCCCCAAAAACCCGGAGTACGCGACGAGCCAGCCCAGGTAACGGTCCGCATTCTCGAGCAGCCGCCACGGCATGATGGCGATCCCGATGATGCCCGTGATGATGCCGCCACGCGCGAAGTTGATGCGCGCCGGCCAGAGGTTCGCAAACGCGTTCGCCGGCGCCACCACGTTCGCGGCCACGTTCGTCGTGAGCGTGGCGATGAGCAGGGCGAAGAGCGCGAGGAGGACCACCAGGGGGTGCTCGATCCTCGAGAGCAGCTGCACGGGATCCCACAGGGGCTCGCCGAAGATGACGACCGACGCCGAGGTGACCGCCACGCCAATGAACGAGAACAGCGTCATCGTCGTCGGCAGGCCGAGGAATTGTCCCCACACCTGCGCCTTCTGATCCCGCGCGTAGCGCGACAGGTCCGGAATGTTCAGCGCCAGGGTGGCCCAGAAGCCGACCATCGCCGTGAGGGAGGGGATGAACACCGCCAGGAAGGCCCCTCTCGACGTGAAGCGGCTCGGTTGCGAGAGCACCGGTCCGAAGCCGCCCGCGCGAGCGACAGCCCAGGCGAGCAAGGCGAGGCCCGACACGATCAGAAACGGTGCGGCCCAGGCTTCGAGTGCCTTGATGGCATTGCTGCCGCGGACAATCACGATCATGTTCAGCAGCCAGAACGCGAGGAAGCCGAGTGCCACCGCGAACGGTAGCTCCCGCTGCGGGACGATCACCTTCATCATCGTGTAGATGGCCTGTCCACCGATCCATGTCTGGATGCCGAACCAGCCGCAGGCCACCACCGATCGCATCAGCGCCGGCACGTTCGATCCGTGGATGCCGAACGAGGCCCGGGCGAGGACGGGGAACGGGATCCCGTAGCGCGTCCCCGCGTGCGCCACGAGCACCATGGGCACGCAGACGATCAGGTTGCCGAGCATGATCGTGACGATGGCCTGCTTCCAGTCCATGCCGGCGCCGACCAGGCCCGCCGCGAGCATGTAGGTGGGGATGCAGACGGAGAGGCCGACCCAGAGCGAGGCAACGTGGTAGGTCGACCACGTCCGCTGGGCGATCGTCGTGGGCGCCAGGTCCGCATTCGACAGTTCAGGATCGGGCGGATCGACAGTCAGTTCGTACAGATCGCCGGCGGCCCGGCGCATGCCGGGGTGGACGGCCGTGCCAGGCTGGGTCTGCGGCATGGCGGCGGTTTGGGCTGTAGCGCGCGATCCGACGGCAGTCGGGCGGACGACGGTGCGAACGACGATGACTTTCAGACGAGCGGCGGTCCGGCGACACGCTTGACGAACTCACCGCGGCCGACGCGCCCTTTGAACTCTCCGCCATCCACGATGACCTCGCCCCGCGAGAGAACCACGGCGGGCGCGCCGGTGACAACGCGGCCTTCGTACGGGTTGTAGTCCACACGCATGTGATGCGTCGTCACCGAGAGCGTCGCCTGCTTTGCCGGGTCCCACACCACCAGGTCGCCGTCCGAGCCCACGGCGATGGTGCCCTTGCGGGGCCAGAGGCCGAACATCTTTGCCGGGTTCGTCGAGACGAGCTCCACGAACCGGTGGATGTTGATGCGCCGCGCACGGACCCCTTCCCAGATCAACAGCAGCCGCGTTTCGATTCCGGGGGCGCCGTTCGGAATCCGTGAGAAGTCGTCGGCGCCGAGCTGCTTCTGCGGCGGCTCGTTCATGCAGAACGGGCAATGGTCGGTCGAGACCACCTGGAGATCGTTACGAAGCAACCCCTTCCACAACACGTCCTGGTGCCACTTCTCCCGGAGTGGGGGCGACATCACGTACTTGGCGCCCTCGAATCCCTCGCGCTCGTAGTCGTCGTACGAGAGGAACAGGTATTGCGGGCAGGTTTCGGCGTACGCCGGGATGCCCATGTCGCGCGCCTGCTTCACCTTCTCGAGCGCGTCAGCACAGGAGAGGTGGACGATGTAGACCGGGACGCCCGCCATCTCGGCGAGTGCGATCGCCCGGGCCGTGGCTTCACCCTCGGCGCGCGTCGGCCGCGTGAGCGCGTGGTATTTCGGTGCCTTCTCGCCCCTGCGCAGCGCCTGCTGCACCAGCGTGTCGATGACCCCCCCGTTCTCGGCGTGCATGCAGATCAGCCCGCCATTCTCGCGCGTCTTCAACATCGCCTTGAAGATGGTGGCGTCGTCCACCATGAAGACGCCCGGGTAGGCCATGAACAGCTTGAAGGACGTGATCCCGTCGTGGCGGACCATGCGGTCCATGTCGATCGCCACCTGGTCGCTCAGCTCGCGGACGATCATATGGAAGGCATAGTCGATGACCGACTTGCCCTCGGCCCGTTGCCGCCAGGCGTCGAGCGCGGGATACAGACCCCCGCCGAAGTCCTGGATCGCGAAGTCGATGAGGGTCGTCGTCCCGCCGTGCGCCGCGGCAACGGTGCCGGACTCGAAGTCGTCGGCCGACCGCGTCCCGCCGAACGGCATGTCGAGGTGCGTGTGCACGTCGATGCCGCCCGGCATCACCAGCATGCCGGACGCGTCCACCACGGTGTCGGCGGGCAGGCTCAGGCCGCTGCCGATCAAAGTGATCACGCCCTTGTCGATATAGAGATCGCCGGCGTAGTGATCCGCGGCGGTGACGATCGTGCCGTTCTTCACCAGGGTCGTGGACATCGTCCCGTGCGCTGTCTCCGTCCGTCAGACCTTCTCGTCGACCACGACCGCACCCTCTGCCCGCGCGTAGCCTTCCTGCGCGTCGTATCCGCCCTGGTAGCCGGACTGGTCGGGCCTGCGGATCCGGGACTGTGCGACCACACGATCGCGGAGCAGCCCGCGAAAGTCCTCGAGGCCTGCCCACCCACGGCCGGCGTGCCGCTCCAGGAATGCCTGGTAGCCGGACGTCAGGCGCCTGATGACCGTGCGTCCAACCGCCTGGTCGAGCATCGCTGCCGTGCACACCTGGACGGTGCCGCATCCGAGCAGGAAATAGTTGAGCGCGTGCGCGAAGTCGCTGATGCCACCAATCCCGGAGAACGCCTTCTCAGGGAAGGCGCGCGTGAGCTGCGCCATCTTCGCGAGCGACAGGGGCAGGATGGCGGGGCCGCCCATCCCGCCGCTCGACACGAAGCCGTCTACGTGCATCTCGAACTCGAGCGTTTCGGGATCGACGAGCGGGAGTGACGGGAAGGTGTTCGACGATGTGACGGCGTCCCCGCCGCCGCGAAACACCGCGCCGGCCTCTTCGGCGATGTCGCTGGTCGCCGGCGTCAGCTTCGCCCAGACGGGGACCGTCGCCACCTCCTTCACGACCTGGGTGACGAAGGAGCACATCGCGTGGTCCTTGCCGATGTTCGAGCCCATGTCGGGCCGATCCATGTGCGGGCACGAGAGGTTCAACTCGAGGCCGTCGGCACCCGCGTCCTGGCAGGCAGTGGCGAGCGTCCGCCAGTGATCCAGCTCGGTATCGCTGCCTGAGCCTGCCATGATCGATGCGATCAGCACCTTGTGCGGGAACGCCGTCTTGATGCGCCTGATTCGCGGCAGCCACCAGTCGAGCGGCTTGTCAGAAATGAGCTCCCAGTTCCACGACGAGTGCAGCACGCCCGTGCGGCCGCGGTTCATCGAGAGCGTGGAGGACTCGGGGTTGTGGCGGAGGAACTTCGTCTTCGGGCCGGCGACGTTCACGACCGGATGCATCCCGATCGTTTTCGTCACGACACCGCCCCAGCCAGCCTCGAACGCGTGGAGGATGTTCGACTCGGACTCGGTCGGGGGCGCGGATGCCAGCATGAAGGGATTCTCGAACCGAATACCCGTGAACGACACCGACAGGTCGATGCGCATATGTCCTCCTGCGCCAAGGCCTTTGCCGGCGAGGATAGCAGATTGGCGGGGGGCCGGCGGCACGCCGAGCTGGGCGTTGGGCGCTCGGCGCTCGGCGGTAGGCCGTAGGCGGTAGGCGGTAGGCGGTAGGCGGTAGGTCGTAGGCGGTAGGCGGTAGGTCGTAGGCGGTAGGCGGTAGGCGTAGGCGGTAGGCGGTAGGCCGCAGGCGGTGGGCGGTAGGCGGTAGGCGTTGGATGGCGTAGCGGACGACGTCAGTCGGGCGTCCCGGCACGCCTAACGCTGGCGCCCAGCGCCCGGCGCCTTGAAACGCGTCAGCGTTTTCACGGCGCGACCAGCGCGCCGTACGCCTCCGGCCGCCTGTCGCGGTAGAACTGCCACACGGATCGGACTTCCTCGATCATGTCCAGATTGAGATCCGCGACGAGGACGTGATCCTGGTCGCGCGGCGATTCCGCGACCGTCTGGCCGCGCGGATCGCAGAAGTAGCTCGTGCCGTAGAACTCGCCGATGTTCCACGGCGCCTCGAGGCCCACGCGATTGATCGCGCCGACGAAGTAGCCGTTCGCCACCGCGAGCGCCGGCTGCTCGAGCTTCCACAGGTATTCAGAGAGGCCGGCGACGGTGGCCGACGGGTTGAAGACGATCTCAGCGCCGTTCAGTCCCAGGGCGCGCGCGCCTTCGGGGAAGTGGCGGTCGTAGCAGATATAGACACCGATCCGGCCCACGGCAGTTTCGAACACCGGGTATCCGAGGTTGCCGGGCCGGAAGTAGAACTTCTCCCAGAATCCCGGCTTGCAGTGCGGGATGTGCGTCTTGCGGTACTTCCCGAGGAAGCGCCCGTCCGCATCGATCACCGCCGCCGTGTTGTAGTAGACGCCCGGCTGTTCTTCCTCGTAGATCGGGACGACGAGCACCATCCCGTGCGTCCGCGCGACGTCGCACATGAGGCGCACCGTCGGGCCGTCTGGCACGCGCTCGGTCAGCTGATACCAGCGCGTCTCCTGCTCGGCGCAGAAGTAGGGACCGTAGAAGAGCTCCTGCAGGCACAGGGCCTTCGACCCGAGACGTGCGGCTTCCTCGATCAATACCAGGTGCCGATCGATCATCGCCTTCTTGATGTCAGAAAGCGGCGCGTCCGGACCGAGCACGTTGCGTGCCTGAATCAGGCCGCAGCGAACGTTGCGAGGCATGGGTGGCGTCCTCCGGGTGCGGCGCAGTATGGCATGAGTGCAAGATGCAGGTCTGAAAGCTGGAAGCCCTGCCCCACATGCGACAGATGTGAGGCTGTGCGGGTGGTGCGCTCCGAGCCGTGAGTCGTGGGGCAGGGCTTCAGCCCTGCAACACATAAGGTCATCACATCAGCCCGCTGTCCACGATCTCCTGCCAGGAGAACCGCGCCGCGCGGGCAAAGCCGCCGACGTAACGCGCGTCCTCCGGCATGAACCGGAAGAGGAGAAAGTCTCCGAGCTCGAATCGCATCTGTGCGTCGGGGAAGCGCTCGATGTAGGCCTCCGCCGTGTCGAGGTAGTCCGCCTGGGTCGGCTGGCGCAGCACCGACGCGGTGCCCGTGAGCGTGACGCGTTGCAGCCGCTGCGGATCTCCTTCGGAGCGCGTCGGGTTCGGTGATCGCCAGCGAACCGCGGGGGTGCGCGAGGAGATTGCGCGTGTGCTGCGCGAGTTGGCTGACGTGCAAGAACAGCGCGCCGCCACGACGGCTCGAGGGCGTACGCGACCATCGAGGCGAGCGGTTCGCCGGCGTCGACGTCGCCAGCGCAGCCCACCGCTGCGTGCGGATGAGGGTTGCGGCTTCGCGAGAGATGGCGGACATGTTCTCAGGCTCCGGGCTCCGGGCTCCGGGCTCCAGCGATTCGGGCGGCCGCACCCGCGCGAGGCTCCCGGGCGCTGACGGCAGATATGACGGCGGGTACGGGCCTGTCGCCCTGACACCGGTCGGAGCGACAGGCTTTCGTTCTCTACTGCGACAGTCGGGCGGTGAGCCCGATCTGCACGCCCGCGAGAGCCTTCGACACCGGACAGCCCGTCTTGGCTGCGTCCGCATGGCCCTGGAAGGCTGCGTCATCGAACCCCGGCACGACCGCTTCGGTGTCGAGATCGATGCGCGTGATCGCGAACCCCTCGCCCTGCTTTTCGAGGTGGACTTTCGCGGTGGTGCGCATCGACTGCGGTGGGTGGCCGGCCTGCGTCAGGATGCCCGAGAGGGCCATGGAGAAGCAGCCCGCGTGCGCGGCGCCGATCAGTTCCTCCGGGTTCGTCCCCGCGCCGTCCCCGAAACGGGAGCGGAAGTCGTATGCGCCGTCGAAGGCGCCCGCTGCCGACCGCATGTGACCGGACCCTTCCATCAGAGTGCCTTGCCATTCGGCGGTTGCCTGTCGTGCTGCCATAAATAGTGCTCCTTTGAACATCGTTGAGGTGGCGACGCGAGCGCGCGTCTGGTGCTGCTATATTCTCCCCGTTCCGGGAGGTCCGATGCCAGTTCGCCGCCTGCGCGCCGCCTGCATCGCGTCCAGCATGTTGTCATCGACGCTCGCGGCGTTCGTCCGGCGGCCGCGACCACTGCCGAGCCCGGCGGGCCCGCCGTACTCGCCCGCGGACTCGATGAGGACGATGGAGATCGAACAGGGCTTCCGGCTGGAGCTGGTGGTCAGCGAGCCGGACGTGCAGAGCCCCGTCGCCTGGACTTCGACGAGGACGGACGCCTCTTCGTCGTGGAGATGCCAGGATATCCGCTCGACGTCTCGCCGTCCGGCAAGGTGAAGCTGCTCGAGGATCGGGATGGGGACGGGCGGTTCGACCGCGTCCACGTATTCGCCGACGGCCTCGTGCTGCCGACAGGCGTGATGCGGTGGAAGAAGGGCGTCCTCGTCACCGCGGCGCCCGACGTCCTCTACCTCGAAGACACCGACGGCGACGGGCGAGCCGACGTCCGCACGGTCGTGCTCACGGGGTTCGCGCGCAGCAACCCGCAGCACACGGTCAACTCGCCGATCTACGGTCTGGATAACTGGGTGTACGTGGCGCATCAGGGTCCGGCTGGCGCGGTGATCTACAAGGATCTCTTCGGCGATCGCGGCAAGCCGTTGACGTTTCCGGATGCCCCGGACCGACAGCCGGTGGATCCGAAAGACAGCACCGTCCGTTTCCGGCCGGACACGCTCGAGGCCGAAGCGATAGGCGGCGAGTCGCAGTACGGACACTCGTTCGACGCATACGGCCGCTATTTCGGCAACGACAACTCGCACCACCTGTGGCATGAGGTCATCGGCGCGCGGTACCTGCAGCGAAACCCGCACCTGCTCGTCCGCCGCGTGATGCACGACGTGCCAGACCACGGTGCAGCGGCGCAGGTGTTTCCGATCACGAAGCGGCCGAACTTCGAGTTGTTGACGGAGGCGGGGGAGTTCACCTCGGCGTGCGCTCCGACGCTGTACCTGGGAGGTGCCTTCGGCGGAGAGTACGAAGGATCCGTTTTCGAGGCGGAGCCCGTGCACAACCTGGTGCACCGCGACGTGCTGGCGCAGGCCGGGCCGACGTTCACGGCGCGGCGCGGGAAGCCGGATCGCGAGTTCCTTGCGGCCGGCGACGCCTGGTTCCGGCCCGTCTACTTCTACGTGGGTCCGGACGCCGCGCTTTACGTCGTCGATTACTACCGGGCCCGCATCGAGCATCCCGAGTGGACCGCGAGCGACACGCAGCGGGATCCGAGCTCGATGTATGCGGGCCAGGATCGGGGACGCATCTACCGCGTCGTGCGCGATACGGCTGGTGCCGGATCGCGGGGCCGTCCGGCTCTGAGCTCCGTCCCGGGCGAGCAGCTGGTGCCCGAGCTATGGAACCCGAATGCCTGGTGGCGGCGCACGGCACAGCGCCTGCTCGTCTCGCGCGCAGACCGAAGCGTGGTTCCGAGCCTGATGAAGGCGGCGGCTGATGCTCCGACCGGACCGGGCCGGTTGCATGCCATGTGGACGCTGCACGGCCTCGGCGCGCTCGACGCAGTGACCATCACCCGTGCGCTTGGCGACACCGACCCGGGCGTGCGTGAGAACGCCGTGCTCCTGGCGGAGCAGAACGGATCGATTTCGGGCCTGGACGCGCGGCTGGCGAGCCTCGCGGCCGACCCCGACCCGCGTGTGCGGTTCCAGGTGCTGGCGACGCTCGGCAGCGTCCACACGCCCACCGCAACGGCAGCGCACGAGCAGCTGCTGTTCGCGGAGCTCACCGACGAGTGGATGCAGATCGCGGGGCTGAGTGCCGGGTCCGAACGCGCCGCGCGGTACTTCGAGCGTGCGACTACCGGCGCTGACGCGCTCACGGCAGAGGAGACCGAGGGGCATGCCCGCTTCGTGCGGCAGGTAGCCAGCGTGATCGGTGCGCGACAGCAGGCACCGGAGATCGCGTCACGTGATTGCCACGGTGGCGGAACCGGCCGGCGCCGCGACGACGGGCGAGGGCGCCTGGTGGCGAGCCGCGGCACTCGAGGGGTTGGCTGACGGGGGGCGCGGACGGCCGTCGGCGCGGGCGTCCCTGGAGAGCAGCCGCGATCGACTGCTGTGGCTGATGGATAGCCCGTCGGCGCCGGTTCGGGCGGGCGTGCTGCACCTGCTCGCCATGGTCGATCTCGACGGCAGCGACGCTGCGCGCCAGGCGCTCGTGCGCGCCGAGCGTGTTGCGACGTCGAAGACCGGCGACGACATGCGCCGCGCCGATGCCGTGAGCCTCCTGGCGCTCGATCGCGCGACCGACCGCACGGCGCGGCTGCAGGCGCTCGTCGATCCGCGAGAGCCGGAGGCGGTGCAATCTGCTGCCATCAAGGCGCTGGGGCAGCGGCCGGGGCGGGCCATCGGCACGTTTCTGCTCGGAAAGTGGCCGCAGCTGACGCCTGCGGCGCGGTCCGACGCCGCTGGAGCGCTGCTGGCGGATGAGTCCCGGACGTGGCTGCTGGTGGACGCGCTCAAATCCGGCGCGGTGCGCCCCTGGGCGCTCGACTTCCACCAGAAGCGCCAGCTGATCATGAACCGCAGCGAGGAGATCCGCGCAGCTGCTCGCGCGCTGCTCGAGGAGGATCCGCGGCGGCGAGGACAGACGGTGACGCGCTACGCTGCCGCGCTGGATATGGCCGGGGATTCGGCACGCGGCGCGCAGGTGTTCGCGGCGGTGTGCGCGGCCTGCCATGCCACCGACGGCACGGGCGGCGATCTCGGGCCGGACCTCGCCACCGTGCGCCATCGGCCGCCGCTGCTCCTGCTGGCAGACATCCTGCTGCCCAGTCAGTCGATCGCCCAGAAGTACGAAACCTACGTCGTCGAGCGTGCCTCGGGGACGACGGAAACGGGCGTGCTCGCGAACCAGACGCCCACGTCCATCACGCTACGGCAGGGCGGTACGCAGCAGGTGACCATCCCGCGCGGCGAAATCCGCGCCATGACCGTTTCGCCGCAATCGGCCATGCCGGCCGATCTCGACAAACTGATCACTCCGCAGCAGATGGCGGACCTCATGGCCTTTCTTCGACGATAAGCGCTGTAGCCGGGGGCAGTCTCGCTGACTCCGCCGGCCCGGCGCCATACCCGTGGGAGCGCAGGTAGCGGATGGCCGATCCTTCAGCCTCCCACGATGGATGTGGAGCCGCGAATCAGCCCTACGTGAGAAGTGTGGAGCCCCGACTTCAGTGCCGCGCGAGGTATGTGGAGCCGGGACTTCAGTAGTCCCGGCGGACAGCGATCGGCTCCTGAATCAATGCTGGAGCCAAGACTTCAGTTCTCGCCCACGGCAATTGACTGGACGGCCGGTTGGTGAAACAGTAGCGCTCCCAACAGCCATGCAGCCCCGGCGCGCCCCGTTCGCGGTCACGGTCGTCGCGATGCTGTCGGCCGCCGGTCTCGCTGCGGCCCAGCCCCGCGTCAACAAGGTCGAGCCGCCGAACTGGTGGCCGGGTCACACGTGGAACCCTGTCCGCGTGCTGATGCGCGGCACCGGACTGCACGGCGCACGTGTCGATCTGATCGGCGAGGGTCTCACGATCGGACTCGTCCGCGTGAATGCGGCCGGTTCATACCTGTTCGTCGATGTCGCGATTGCCCCCGGCGCCGTCCCGGGTGCCCGTCGACTGCGCGTAGTCACACCATCGGGAATCACGGAGGCACCGTTCGAAATCTCGGCGCCTCTCCCGCGCACCGGCCGCTTTCAGGGCTTCTCGCCCGACGACGTCATCTATCTGGCGATGCCGGATCGCTTCCGGGACGGCGATCCCTCCAACAACGATCCACCGCTCTCGCCCGGCCTGTTCGATCGCAGCAAGGGTCGTTACTACCACGGCGGGGACTTCAAAGGCGTCATCGAGAAGCTGCCGTACCTGAAGGATCTCGGGATCACCGCGCTCTGGCTGAACCCGTGGTACGACAACGTCAATCACCTGAACGACAAGGAGCGGTACGACGATCTGCCGATTACCGACTACCACGGCTACGGCGCCGTGGATTTCTATGGCGTGGAGGAACACTTCGGCTCGATGGCCGATCTCACCGCGCTCGTGCAGGCGTCGCAGGCGCTCGGGATCAAAGTGATCCAGGACCAGGTTGCCAATCACTCCGGCCCCTACCACCCGTGGGTGACCGACCCGCCTACACCTACGTGGTTCAACGGCACGGCAGCGAGGCACCTCGCGAACACCTGGCAGACGTGGACCCTGCAGGATCCCCATGCGACGCCTCAGGCGCGGCGCGCCACGCTCGACGGATGGTTCATCGACATCCTGCCGGACCTGAACCAGGAAGACGATGAAGCCGCGCGGTACATCATCCAGAACTCGCTCTGGTGGGTGGGTGTGCTCGGCCTCGACGGCATCCGGCAGGACACGTGGCCCTATGTGCCCCGCGCGTTCTGGAGCCGCTGGATGGACGCGCTCGAGCGCGAGTACCCACAGCTCACCGCGGTCGGCGAGCTGTACGACGCCGATCCCGCGCTCGTCTCGTTCTTCGCGGGCGGCAGGGCGGGGTTCGACGGCGTGGACACGAAGGTCGACTCACTGTTCGACTTTCCCCTCTTCTTTGCGATTCGCCACGCGTTTGCCGAGGGCAAGCCGGTGCGGGAGGTCGCGCAGATGCTGGCGCGCGACCACCTGTATCCCGACCCGTCGCGCCTCGTGGTGTTCCTCGGCAACCATGACATGCTGCGCTTCATGCACGAGACCGGCGCGACCACCGCGGGGTTGAAGCTCGCGCAGACCTTCATCATGACGACCCGCGGCACGCCGCAGATCTATTACGGGGACGAGATCGCAATTTCCGGCGGCGGCGACCCCGACAACCGCCGGAGCCTGCCGGGCGCCTTCGCCGGCGACCCGCGCGATGCCTTCACCGCCGACGGCCGGACGCCGCAGGAGCAGGACGTGTTCGATCACCTGCGCCGGGTAATCCACCTGCGCCACGAGCTCGCGCCGTTGCGTCGCGGCGCCCTGCAGCACCTCTACGTCGCGGACCAGCAATACCTCTTTGCGCGGACGGACGACACCAGTTCCGTGCTCGTCGCCATGAACAACGACACGAAGCCCGCAACCTGGACGGCCAGCATGGAGGGCACGCGGCTCCCGAATGACGCGCCCCTGCAGGATCGGCTCGGCGTCATCGCGACTGCGGCGGTCAAGAACGGCCAGTTGACCGTGACGCTGCCCGCGAGGTCGGCAGCCATACTCGTGCCCGAGTGAGACGTCTCGCGGCGGGCGGCGGGCCCGGGGCGCTGAGTCATCCGCGAGCGCGTGACTGATTTACTGTGAGACGCGGCCGTGGGCCGGGAGCCCGAAGCCAGAACCGCCTGCAGCCTGCCGCCTGGCAGCCTGAAGCCGGGTAACCGAAAAAGCCTATGTCCAAGCCGACACTTTCCTTCTGGCAGATCTGGAACATGAGCTTCGGGTTCCTCGGCATCCAGTTCGGCTGGGGCCTGCAGATGGGGAACATGAGCGCCATCTACGAGACGCTCGGCGCGCAGCCCGATCGCATCCCGATCCTCTGGCTGGCGGCACCGCTGACCGGTCTGCTGGTGCAGCCAATCGTCGGCGCCCTCAGCGACCGCACGTGGGGGCGGCTGGGGCGGCGGCGTCCATACTTCCTGGCTGGTGCCATCTGCTCCAGCATCGCGTTGTTCATCATGCCCACGTCCTCTTCGCTCTGGATGGCGGCGGGACTGCTGTGGATGCTCGACGCCAGCATCAACGTAAGCATGGAACCGTTTCGCGCGTTCGTGGCGGACAAGCTGAACGATCGCCAGCGCACCACCGGCTTCGTTATGCAGAGTTTCTTCATCGGGCTCGGCGCCACCTTCGCGGGCACCCTGCCGCTCCTGTTCCGCTACCTCGGCGTCGAAGGCACCACGCCGAGTGGTATCCCGCTGACGGTGAAGTACGCCTTCCAGGTGGGCGCGCTCGCGTTCCTTCTGGGCGTGTTGTGGACGGTTGTGACGACCGACGAGTATCCGCCGGAGGACATGGCGGCGTTCGAGCGCATGAAGCGCGAGCGGCGAGGGCTTGCCGCCGGTGTGCAGGAGATCGTCGCGGCCGTGCGCGAGATGCCGCGCACGATGAAGCAGCTCGCGGCCGTGCAGTTCTTCACGTGGCTCGGGCTGTTCTGCATGTGGCTGTTCTATGTCCCGGCGGTCGCCCGGCACGTGTTCGGGGCAGTGGATGCGCAGTCGGAGATCTACACGCGCGGGGTGGAGTGGGGGAACTTCACTTTTTCCATCTACTCCATCGTCTGCTTCCTGGTGGCGTTCGCCCTCCCGCGCTTCGCGGCGGCGACGAGCCGGAAGACGGTCCACGCGACGGCGCTGCTCTGCGGCAGCGTTGGCCTGCTGTCCGTGTGGGTGATCCGTGAACCGTGGCTGCTGGTGCTGTCGATGTGCGGCGTGGGCGTGGCGTGGGCGTCCATCCTGTCCATGCCGTACGCGATCCTCGCGGGCTCGCTTCCGGCGGGCCGCGTCGGGCTCTACATGGGCGTATTCAACTTTTTCATCGTGCTGCCGGAGATTCTGCAGGCGCTCACGTTCGGGCCGCTCATCCGGACGGCCTTCGGTGAGGGCAATCCGAATGCGCCGGTCTACGTCGTGCTCATCGGCGGCTGCTGTCTCGCCGTGGCGGCGCTGCTCGTCTCCCGGGTGCACGACCCGGTCGCTGTCGCCGACGTGCCGTTGGTCGTCAGTCGCTAGCACGCGTCGCGCGGGTTCGTTTGGATTTCGCGCGTCCGCGGTCCACCAAGAACACCAAGGCACCAAGGGCGAAAGGACTTCATTGGTCGGGATGGTGTCGCTTCAGGTCAGGTGCGAAGCGCGAAGCGGCTGTCAGCGAACCAGACGGAGCAGCCCCTCAATCGGGTCCTGGCAACCAGTCCGGGCGATTGTTCAACTCGTAGTCCAGCTCGTACAACGCCTTGTCGAGCATCAGCAGCTCGAGCAGTGCGGCGAGCTGGGTGTGGTCCGAGGGAATAAACGACGCGCCGTGTGTGTCGGCGAAGTAGGACGACAGGAACGCTGCCGTCACCGCTGTTTCCCAGAGGGTGGCCCACGGCGCCCGTTCCAGCGGGTCCGCCTGGTAGGCGCGGCTCCAGGCGAAGAGGCCAGACCACGCGGCGTAGCTGTAGGACCGCAGCATGCCGGCGACGTCCGTGAGCGGCGAGCGCTTGCGGCGCCGGTCTGCCAGCGGCCGCGCGGGCTCGCCTTCGAAGTCGAGCAGCGCGTACCTGGCGCCTCTCCACAACAGCTGGCCCAGGTGGTAGTCCTGGTGACAGCGCGTCTTGGTCGCCGCAAGCCGCGTGGTGGCCAGCACGTCGAGCCGGGCGAACAGCGCGGGCTGCAGGGCGAGCAGTGCATGCGCGCGCTCGGCCGTGTGGCCTGCGAGGAGGGGTGCCCGCGTCGCCGTCAGGGCCAACGCACGGCTCGCGCGTGCGCGGGTGCCCTCCACCATGGTGAGCACATCGTCTGCCGTGATCGGCTGCGGGGCGAGCGCTTCCTCGGTACCGCGGGCGAGCGCCAGATGGAGCGCGGCGGTCTGGTGGCCGAGCGTGTGAGCGGCCTCGAGGTACGCGCCTATCGGCTCACGGGCCGCTGCCGCCAGATCATGGTGTGGGAGCTCGAGGAGCGTGCCCGGCGGCATCAGAGATCGCGCGAGGTCCGTCGGGCCGCTGCCGACGCGTGCGTAATATTGCCCGACGTGTTCGAGGGCGTGCTCCCAGCCGTCGGTGCTGTCGGGCACCAGCGCGTGCAGCACGGCCAACGCGGAGCTCTCGAGCCCCGTCGTGTACTCCATCGAGCCGAGCACCGCCGGCACGTCCGCAAAGCCGACCTTCCGCAGGAAGCGACCGAGTTCGAGCTCTGGATGCGGACCCGGCTCGAGCCGGCGATAGATCTTCAGGATCGACGACCGGCCGAAGATCACCGATGAGTTGCTCTGCTCGGCGCCGCTGCGTCGCACGGCGATGTCGGCCAGCGGAGACGCGACGACCGACGGCACGTCGCGCACGCTGACGACGCTGCCTTCGATGAAGCCGAATTGCCGCCGCGCGTCGATTGCCGCGAGCAGCCCGCGGCAGGCGTTGTCGTCCGCGAGGGCATCGGTCAGCAGGCGTCCGCCTTCCGCATCGATCCACGCGATCGCCGCGGCCGGCCGCTGCGTCCAGAGCGCCGAGATTTCAGGCTCCGCAAGGACGGTGAGCGGCAAGGCGTAGCGTTCGGTGCCCCCGTCGGCGAACTGGACATCGGCGACCGCCAGAAACGGGGTGAGCGGCGGCTGCAGCGGGCCGCCGTCGACGACGCGGACGCGCTCGATCGGCCGTGCCTTGCCGCCGAACCATCGCTGTCGAGCGAGAAACGCGGGCAGCGCCGTCGCCTCCAGCACCGTGCGCGAGGCACCCTCGAACACACATTCGAAGCGCGATGCCCCGAGGACCGGGATTGCAGCCATCAGGAGCGGGTGACGGAACGACCCGACGGCAGGTGGAGGATGTGCGCGGGGTGCTCCGGCGTGAGCCGCACGTAGTTCCACTCGCCTCGCCAGAGATATCGGGCGCCCGTGAGGAGGTCCTCCGCCGGGTAGCCGCCGTCAGGCCCGCTCTGCACGTCAGCGACGGGTCCTTGCACCCATCCCTGTTGCATGTGGTGCGGATCCAGGCTGACGACCACGAGAAGGAGGTCGGTGTTGTCGCTCGTGCTCTTCGCGTAGCAGAGGATCTCCGGGTTGTCAGTGGCGAAGAACCGCAAGCTCCAGTCCGACTGCAGCGCCGGGTGCTGCCGCCGGATCGTGTTCACGCGCGTGATGAGCGGCGCCAGATTGCCGGGAGCGTCCCAATTCCGGACCCGCACCTGGTACTTCTCGGAATCCAGGTACTCCTCGGAGCCGGGACGTACCGGCACGCGCTCGCAGAGCTCGAAACCGCTGTAAATGCCATATGTCGCGCCGAGTGTCGCCGCGAGCACCAATCGGATCCGGAACGCGGCAGGCCCCCCCGCCTGCAGGTACTCGTGCAGGATGTCGGGTGTGTTCGCAAAGAGGTTCGGGCGCATGTACTCGCGCACGTCGGTCTGCGTCAGCTCGGTGAAGTACTCCATCAGCTCGGTACGCGTGTTCCGCCACGTGAAGTAGGTGTAGGACTGGTCGAACCCCAGCTTGGCGAGGTACTTCATGATCCGCGGGCGGGTGAAGGCCTCGGCGAGAAAGATCGTCTCGGGGTACTGCCGGCGCACATCGGCGATCATCCACTCCCAGAAGTGGAAGGCTTTCGTGTGCGGGTTGTCCACGCGGAAGATGCGCACGCCGCGGGCGCACCAGAACTCGACGACGCCCTTCAATGCCACCCAGAGACTGCGCCACTCGGCACACTCGAAGTCGATGGGGTAAATGTCCTGGTACTTCTTCGGCGGGTTCTCGGCGTACTTGATGGTGCCATCGGGCCGGTGGCGGAACCATTCCGGGTGCTCACGTACCCAGGGGTGATCGGGGGAGCACTGGTACGCGAGATCGAGCGCCACCTCCAGGCCGAGGCTACGCGCGGCCGCGAAGAAATGGTCGAAGTCCTCGAGCGTGCCAAGGCCAGGGTCCGCGGCGGTGTGGCCACCCGCCTCACTGCCGATGGCCCAGGGACTGCCCACATCGTCGAGGGCCGGGGTGAGCGTGTTGTTGCGACCCTTGCGATGGGTGTGTCCTATCGGGTGCACGGGCGGGAGATACAGCACGTCGAAGGCCATCGCCGCAATGCGCGGCAGCGCGGACTCGGCTTCGCGGAACGTGGCGCTTCGGGTCGGATCCGTGCCGCCAGAGCGTGGAAACATCTCGTACCAGGCCGCGAAGCGCGCGCGCTCGCGATTCACGAGCACGCGAAGCACGCGGTCGTACACGGTGGCGCGCCTGCGATCGGCCGCGGCCGACGCCGCATCGGCCACAATCGGATCGAGGGCCGCGGTCTCGCGGTCCCGTGCGTCGGCATCACTGGCGAGGAGCGCGGCGCGCTCGAGCAGGAGGTCGGGGCGCGGCGATCGGGAGGCGGCATCCCGGAGCAGGGCGGCACCCTCGAGGAGCTCGCTCGAGACGTCCTGGCCCGCCTGCACCTTGGCCACCAATCCCTTGCGCCACGATGCGAACGTATCGACCCACGCCTCGATCGTGTACTCCGCGGCGCCGGGGCCGCCGCCGACGATGAAGGCCGCGGTCCACTCATCGTTCCCGAGCGGCACCATCGTGACCTCCTGCCACCCGGCGGCCGTGTCGAACGGCGCGGAGGGCGGGGTTGGCACCCCCGCGGCGTCATGCGCGACGGTGCGGTACCACAAGGACGCCGCGAGCGCGTCGTGGCCGTCCGCGTAAATGGCTGCCGTTACCACAACGCGCTCGCCCGGCGTGCGCTGGATGGGAAAGCGGCCGGCGTCAATCTCGGGCCTGACGTGCTCCACGACCACCCGCTGTGCGAGGCGTTCCGGCAAGGGCGCGGTGGCGCGCGGCGCGGCGGGGGCTCTCTTGGTGCGGGGCGCGCGCGCGGGCCGTGGTGGTTCGCTGGTCGTATCGCTCATCAGGGTGGATCCTCGAGGCCGCGCGCAGGTTGCGCCGGGAGCAACCCGTGGAGTGTACGGGATGCGCTTCGACGGCGGCAAGGACGCGGCACCTTCTATACTTGAGCCACATGCTCGGCCTCCGCAGCCTGCGATTTCTTGCGATTGCGTTCGTGGCGGTGCTCGCCACCTACAGCGGAGTGTGGATGTACTACATCCACGCGCAGGAGTCCGCGAACGCACGCGGTTTCGAGCACGAGTTCCGGCCGTCCGCGCGCGCGGCGGCGGTCACCGCCGTGCGGCCCACCGGAGTGGCCGCGCGAGCCGGGCTGCGGACGGGCGACCAGATCGTCGCGATCGACGGGCAGCCCCTGGACTCGTACGATCGTCTCCTCGACGCGTTCGGACGCACGCCGCCGGGGCGCTCCCTGTCGTTACAGGTCGACGGGCCTGGCGGCGTTCGTACGATTGGCTTCCCGGTGACCCGCAACCGCGACATCGCACAGGCACAGCCCGGCGGCGACTCCCCAGCCTCGCAGGTGCTCGCCATCGTGATCACGGGATATCCGCTGGTCTTCCTGGCTGTAGCATCCGCGGTGCTGCTGCAGCGTCCGGGTGACCGCGACGCCTGGGTGATGGCGCTCGCCTTCGGTGGCCTCATCGCGAGCGCGCCGCTGCTGATGATCGAGCCGCAGATGCCTCCGCCGCTCCGGCGGTTCATGGTGCCGGTGTGGGGGTTCCTCGCGTCCACCATGCCGGCAGCGCTCTATTACTTCTTCGCGGTCTTCCCGGCGGCCTCCAAAGTGGATCGACGCCTGCCGTGGCTCAAGCGGGTGCTGGGTGGGGCCGCCATGACCGCGGGCACCATCACAGCCGCCATCTGCGTCGCGTTCGGCGACAGCGAAGGGCTCTGGTGGATGGCCGAGCGCGTGTCGGCCGGGACGGCCGGTTGGATTCTGCGCGTCTACAGCATCCTGTGTGTGGTGCTGGCGTTCGCCTCGCTGGTCACCAACGCGTTCGGGGACCAGGGAACGCGACGTAAGACGCGCGTAATCCTGGCGGGCGCCGTGCTGGGCTTTGGCCCGGTCATGACGCTGCAGGTGCTTCTGGCGGTCGGGAGAGCCAGGCAACCAGAGGAGATCGTGCCGTTCTGGGTCTGGGCACTGGCTGCCATGGCCATCAGCCTGGTGCCGCTGTCGGTCGCCTACGCGGTCGTGAAGCACCGCGTGATGGAACTCCCCGTGCTGCTGCGGCGGAGTGCGCGGTACGTGCTCGTCCGCCGGGGCGCCGTGACGGTAGCCGTCCTCCTGGGGATCTTGGTCACGTTCCTCTTCGCCGCGATCTCGTCACGGGTGTTCACCGATGTGGGCGAGGGCGCGCAGCGCGCCGGCCTGGTCGTCGGCGCGCTGTTCGGCGGCGTGCTGGCCACCGCGGGACCCCGACTCTGGCGGCCGGCACAGGAGCGCATCGACCGCGCATTCTTCCGCGGGGCCTACGATGCGCGGCGCATTCTCGAGCAGCTCGCCCGCGACAGTCATGTGGCGACCGACCGCGACGCGCTCGCATGGGGGATCGAAACGGCGCTCGAGGCGGCGCTGCAGCCGGAGGCCCTGTACGTCTACCTGCGCGCGCCCGATGCGCCGGCACGCCTGGTGGCCGCAGGAGCTGACGCAGCGGCGCTGGCCGGTGTTCCGCTGCCCCTCACCACGCCGGGCCTGCTGGAGCTCACGAGACGCGGGCAGCCGGTGGTGCTCGAACCCCAAGACCTGGGACCAGGCGGCGCGTTCGAGGCCTGCGCGGTGCTGCGGCCGGAGCTGCTCGTCCCGATGCTGGGAAGATCAGGCGATCTCGAAGGGCTGCTCGTGCTCGCGACGAGACTGTCGGAGGAGCCGTACTCGGGTGAGGATCGCGCGCTCGTCGGGGCGGCCGCGGCGCAGGCCGGACTGACGCTCGAGAACATCCGGCTCGCCGAAGCCATGGCGCGGCAGCTCGACGCTGGCCGCCGGCGCGCCCGGGAACTCGAAATCGCGAAGGCGGTCCAGGCCAAGCTGCTGCCACAGGCGGCCCCCGTCCTCACGACCCTCGACTACGCCGGGCGCTGCATCCAGGCGCGGTCGATTGGAGGCGACTACTTCGACTTCATCTCGGTTGGAGAGGGCAAATTGGCCTTCGTGCTGGCGGACATCTCCGGGAAGGGCATCTCGGCCGCGCTGCTGATGGCCAGTCTCCAGGCCAGTCTGCGCGCGCAGTACACCGTGGCCCCGGCTGACGTCAGGGCCGTGCTCCGTACCGTCAATCGCGTCTTCTACGGATCGACGGCCACGAACCACTACGCCACCCTCTTCTTCGGCGTGTACGACGAGACCACCCGTCAGCTGCAGTACGCGAACTGCGGACACCTGCCGCCAATCCTGCTCCGCAGCTCGGGCCTTCTCGAACGTCTCCAGCCGACAGCGACGGTCATCGGCCTCTTCGATGAGTGGGATTGCCGTACCGCGCAGACGGCCCTGGCCCCTGGCGATACGCTCGTGGTGTTCAGTGACGGTGCCAGCGAGGCGGTGAACGCGGCCGATGAGGAGTTCGGGGAGGAACGGTTGGCGGCAATCGTCGAAGGGCAGTCGAACGCCGGAGCGGTGGCCCTGCTCGATGCGATCGTGGCGGCAGTCAACGAGCACGGCGGAACGCAGCAGTATGACGATCTCACGTTGATCGTCGCACGTGGCAGGTAGGCGCGACCTTCCCAGGCGGGATTGCCGGCGCCGTCCGGCCGGTGGGTCCACACGGCCGTCGCCCACCGCCGCCCCGCGCTTGTGGAAGCCCGCGGGGTGTCCTATAGTCCCTCGCGCCCCGATTGCGTCTGTTTCGTCGAGGAGCACACACGGTCATGAACAAGCAGCGCCTTTTTCTCGCAAGTTGCGTCGCCCTGATCGCCACCGCCATGTCGTTCGCGATCCGCGGCGACATCATGGGCGACTTCGAGCAGATTTTTGCGCTGAACAAGACGAATCTCGGCTGGATCGCCGGCGCCGCGTTCTGGGGCTTCGGGCTGTCCATCTACATCGGCGGACCGCTCTGTGACGTGCTCGGCATGGGCACCATCATGCGACTGGCCGCCGCGGGGCACATCGGCGGCACGCTGCTCACGATATTCGCGCCGAGCTTCCCGGTGCTCTTCGCGGCGACGGTCATCATCGGCATCGCGAACGGGCTGGTCGAAGCGGCGATCAACCCGCTCGTGGCGACCATCTACCCGGACGAAAAGACCCGGCGGCTGACCGCGCTGCACGCCTGGTTTCCGGGTGGCATCGTGATCGGCGGGGTGCTCAGCTTTCTGTTCACCCAGATCGGCCTGGGATGGCAGGCGAAAATGCTGCTGATGCTCATCCCCTCCGTGATCTACACGATGATGTTCGTCGGGCAGCGGTTTCCCGAAACGGAGCGCAAGGCCGCCGGCGTCTCCTCGGGCGAGATGCTGGGGCAATTGGCGCGCCCCCTGTTCGTCATCATCTTCATCTCGATGTGCCTCACGGCGGCCACTGAGCTCGGTCCCGGCCAGTGGTATGCAAACGTGTTCAACGAGGTGATGGGGAGCACGGCACGGGCAGGCATTCTCGTGCTCGTATGGGTGAACGGGATCATGTGGGTGATGCGGCAGTTCTTCGGCGGCGTGTCCCACCGCATGTCACCGGTGGCCCTGATCGCTGTCACCGCGATACCCGCCGCTGCAGGCCTCTACCTGTTCAGCCTCGCCGCGTCTCCGATCACGGCGTTCGCGGCGGCCGCGCTCCTCGCGGTCGGCACGGCGTTCTGGTGGCCCACGATGCTGGGCATCACATCGGAACGGTTTCCGCGCGGTGGCGCGCTGGCCCTCGCCATCATCGGCGGCACCGGCAGCTTTGCCACGGCAATCGCGGGCCCGGTGATGGGCTACCTGAACGATCGCTTCGGCCCACGCGAGATGCTCGCCATCTGGGCCATCCTGCCCCTCGTCATCACGGTGATGTTTCTGGCCATCTACATGCGCGATCGGGCGGTTGGCGGGTACAAGGTCGAGAGGCTGCAGCCGGACGCAGGGGTCTGACGTGACGCGGCGTGCGGGGTGCGAGAGATATGCCCGACTTCCCGATCGTTCAGATTTCGCTCGATCTCACATCGTTGCAAGAGGCGCTCGAGACAGCGGAGATTGCCGTGTCAGCCGGCGTGGACTGGCTCGAGGCCGGGACCCCGCTCATACTGGCCGAGGGGCTGCGTGCGGTGGAGGGCCTGCGCAAGCGCTTCCCGGATCACCCCATCGTTGCGGACCTGAAGACGATGGACGGTGGATACCTCGAGGCGGAGATGATGGCGAAGGCCGGGGCCAACTGCGTCGTCGTGATGGGCCGGGCGCACGAAGCGACGATCCGGCGCGTGGTGGATGCCGGGCGGGACTTCGGGATCCAGGTGATGGGCGACAACCTCGCGGCAGACGATCGCGTCGCCAACGCGCGGTGGATGGAGCGACTGGGTGTGGACTACATCATCCACCACATCGGCTACGACGAGCGCCGGATGATCGCGGGGTTGAGCCCGATGGACGAGCTCGACGAGGTCGTGCGCACGGTGAGTATCCCGGTGCAGGCGGTCGGCGGCCTCTCGATCCGCCAGGCGATCGAATGTCCCGCCCACGGTGCCCCCCTCGTCGTCCTCGGCGCGCCGCTGGTGATCGATGCGGACGAGTTCAAGACCGCCAGCACCAACCTGCACGATGTGCTGAGCGAGATCTGCCGCGAGATCCGCCGCGTTCCTTTCCAGCGGCCTGCACACTGGCCGCCTCCGCGCTTCGCCGCGGAATGAAAAATGTAGAATGCACAATGTAAAAGGCGGCGCGTTACATGTGCGAACTCCTGATCGCATAGCCGCGGGCTGGCGGACATTCTTGTTCCAGTTTTCATTTTCCATTCTTCACTTTTCATTTCTGTCGCTGTCCAATGACCCAATCAGCCGTAGTCCAGTACACCCTCGAGCCGATGGCCGTCGAGATCCGCGAGGTGTCCGTCCCCGAGATTACAGACGACGATGTCCTGCTCGCGGTGGGGGCGGTATCGGTGTGCGGATCGGATGTGCACCAGGCGTACAACACGCATTCGTGGCCGGTGAACGTGCCGGTGACGCTGGGTCATGAGTTTGGTGGCACGATCGCGAGGCTTGGGCGTGCTGTTCGGGGTTTTCGGGAGGGCGATCGCGTCGTCAGCGAGACCGCGGCCGTGATCTGCGGCGCGTGCGCGATGTGTCGCAGCGGGCGCTACAACCTCTGTCCCACGCGCAAGGGCTTCGGGTACGGCGTCGACGGGGCCATGGCCGAGTTTGTGAAGGTTCCGGGGCGGTGCCTCCATCACGTGCCGGACTCGCTGGCGTTCGACCTCGCGTGCCTCACCGAACCCCATGCCGTTGCCTACAACGCGATGTGCGTGAACGTGACGATCCGACCCGGCGATATGGTGGTGGTGCTCGGACCAGGACCGATCGGATTGCTCTGCGCACGAATGGCCGCCCTCTCCGGGGCCACCCCCCTCGTCATGGTGGGTTTGACGGCGGACGTCGAGCGCCTCGAGATGGCACGGCGTCTCGGCGCCACGCACGTCGTGGACGCGCAGGCGAACGATCTGGATGGGATCGTGCGCGACCTGAACCCTCTCGGCGCCGATGTCGTGTGCGACGCGTCAGGATCGAGCCGGACGCTTGCCGCAGCGCTGCGCCTCGTGCGGCCTGATGGACAGGTGACGAAGGTGGGCTGGTCCCCTGAGCCGCTCGGCGTCGATCTGAACCCGCTGGTCCAGAAAAACGTGCGTCTGCAGGGATCGTTCAGCCACAACTGGCCGATCTGGGAGCGCGTGCTGCACCTGCTCGCCTCGGGCGTCACCGGTGCTGAACAGATCATCGGCTTGCGCGCCGGCCTCTCGGAATGGCGCGAAGCCTTCGATGCCATGCATGAGGGCCGGGTGATCAAGTCGGTGCTGCTGCCCGATGCCCACGCTCACTGATCGCGTCGCCGTCATCACAGGATCCACGTCGGGAATCGGCCGCGGGATTGCCGTCCATTTTGCGCAGCTCGGCGCCGCGGTGGTCGTGCACGGCACGAACACGGCCCATGGCGAGGCCGTCGCCGCCGGGATTCGCGGGGCCGGCGGGCGGGCGCTGTTCATCGCGGCCGACCTGTCGGACACGGACGAATGCCAAGGGATCATCAGGACGGCGGCCCGGGAGTTCGGGCGCGTCGACGTGCTGGTGAACAATGCGGGCGACGTGTCGCGCGGGACCATCGAGACGGTGCCGCTTGCGCTGTGGGATCGGATCCTCGCGGTGAACCTGCGGGCGCCGTTCATCCTGATGCAGGCCGTGATCCCGCACATGCGCGCACGGGGCGGCGGCAGCATCGTGAACATCGGATCGGTGAACGCGTACATCGGCGAACCCAAGCTGTGCCCGTATTCCGTGTCGAAGGGCGGCCTGATGACGCTCACGAAGAACGCGGCCGCCTTCCTCAACCAATACCGGATCCGCGTCAACCAGCTGAACGTCGGCTGGACCCTCACGGAGGGCGAGCATCGCGTGAAGCTCCTCGAAGGCAAAGGCGAAGGCTGGCTCGAGGACGCCGTCAGCACGCGCCCGTTCGGTCGTCTCCTCGAGCCACAGGACATCGCCTACGCGGCGGCCTACTTCGCATCCGACGAGAGCGCCTGCATCACCGGCTCGGTGATGGACATGGAGCAGTACCCGGTGGGTGCGCCGCCGAACTGGTAGGCGTCACGTCACGCCGTTTCGCGCCGGGCGAGCACGACGCCCCAGTCGACTTTTGCCGTGAGCTGCATCAGCACGAACAGCGTGACGATCGCTCCCGCCGTGACGGTCAGCCCCGTATACCCCTCGAAGAAGAACGCGTAGCTGAAGAACACCAGGAAGACGAGCTGCGCCAGTCCCGCTTCCCGGAGCGCGAACTGCGTCCCAACCACTACCCGGAGATAGGACACCACCAGCGCGACGCTGGTGACCGCCGCTATCGCGAACGACAGGTGGAGGTCCAGATGGTCTACCAGGTAGGCGAGCAGCAGGTGGAACGCGAAGAACGCGGCGGAGACGAAGGCGTAGTTCATCGGGTGCAGACTGCGTCCGCGCAGGACGCCGAGGATGACCATGACTGCCAGGAAGAAGAGCAGCGATACCGGGGCGAACCAGGTGATGCGCGCCGCGAGCGGACCGGGGTTGGTGCGGTCGGGCAGATCCATGCCGATCCGCTGACCCGTCACCAGGCTGTCGAACTTCCAGGTGAGCAGCCAGCCAGCGCCGTCCGGCCGCTTTTCCGTGGGAGACATCGTGCCGGCAGGGAAGTCGATGGCCTCGAAATCGGTCTTCATCTCGAGCCTGAAATCCTGCGCTCGCGTGACACCCTCGCGTGCGAAGGCGTAGGTCCAGTCTCCGAGTCCCCGCGAGGTGTAGGCGATCTCGATCGGCACATGGGCGCCGGCCGGGACGTCCACGACGGCATCCACGCCCCGGGACAGATCGGTGATCGCTGCTGATCGCTGGCTGCCGGCGGTGAAGACGAACCCGTCGTAAATGGCGTCCGGGGAAGGGAACATGAAGTTGACAATCACGCGCCGGGGCACGGCGTCCGGGTTGTGCACGCGCCAGCTTGCCCTGAACCGCACGGCGTAGGTGTCGTACCACAGCAGCCCTTTCTGCCGCTGGTCGAGGTCGAGCACAACCGACACGCGGGTGGCGTCGAGCGGCAGCACCGTACGCTCGACCGACTGCCGGGAGACGTCGCGAATGAGCGGACGGCCCTGGTCGTCGCGCTCCTGGACACGTTCGGTCACGGTAGTCGGCCGCTCCAGGCGCGCCTGTGGTGCCACCTGGACGTGTTTGCCGCCCCACAGCAACGCCACGTCCCGGGACAGGCGGTCGTCGAATTCCCCGGTTCGGGCGACGAGGGTGCCGCCCAGCACCCCCCAGGCCAGCGCCGCACAGACGTAGATGAAACCGATGGCAAGCAGACGGGCAGTGGTCATGCGTTCTCCATGTCCGGTCCGCGCGGGATGCGCGGACGACTGGCGAACAGCATGGCCGGAGGCGCCCGTCGGAGACATGAGGGAGTGATGAGGGACTCGTCAGATGTGGATGAGATCCGCGCCGCCTGCTGGAGAAGAAGGTAGAATCGCGGCCGGCGGGAAATGAGCTGTCCTCGCTTGCCGTGAACGCTCCGTAACGCCCAGGTCGGTTGACAGCACGCATGCCCACCAGTCCCCGCATCTCGGTTTTTCCCAAGTGCTACTTCGACGAGCTCGTCTCCGGCCGCATGGATTACGTGTCGTGGATCCATGACGCGGCGACGCTGGGCGGCGAAGGCGTGGAGCACTACGACGAGTTCTTCCGCAGCCCGGCGCCCGAGCACGTGGACCCGGTTCTCGACGCGATGCGGGAGACCGGCCAGATCACGTCGCTGCTCTGTTTCTCACCCAACTTCACCCACCCGGATCCGGATGAGCGCGCGCGCCAGGTGGAACGGCAGAAGGTCGCGATCGATCTGTCGGTACGGCTCGGCACCCGGTACTGCCGCACGCTGACCGGCCAGCGGTATCCGGAGCTCGAGCGCGGCGAGGGCGTCCGTCGGGCCGTCGAGTGCATCAAGCGATCGCTGGAGTATGCGGAGCAGCGGGACGTCATCCTGTGCCTGGAGAATCACTACAAGGTCGGGGACTGGCTCTACCCGGAGTTCGCGCAGATGGAAGACGTGTTCCTCGAGGTGATCGACCAGATTCACTCGCCGCACTTCGGGGTCCAGTACGACCCGTCCAACGCCGTCGTCGGCGGCTTCGACCCGATCGCGTTCCTCAAGAAGGTCAAGGACCGGGTCGTGACCATGCACGCCTCCGACAGGTACCTGGTGCCGGGGACGACCATCGATGAAATCAAGTCGTCGGACGGCACCGTCGGATACCCGGACAAGCTGCGGCACGGTGAGACGGGAAAGGGGATGAACGACTACGACGCGATCTTCCGCATCCTCGCCGGCGCCGGATTCGCCGGGTGGATCTCCGTGGAAGACGGGATGAATGGGCTCGACGAGCTCAGGCGATCGGTGGAGTTCCTGAAGGCGAAACGCGCGGCGTACTACGGGGAGACAGGTAGAGCCGGATCGAAGTCCAGCCCTACGCTGTGACTGCCTTCACTGCCGGGTCGGCGCGTCGGTCGGGCCGGTCCGCTGCCGGGGCTCGATGGCGGTCGCCCGGATGAATACGTCCACACCTTCGAGCGCCTTGCGATCGTCCTCGTGAAGACCCGCGCGGTCGATCGCGTCCTTGTCGGGCCGCTTCTCGAGCCGCCCGCTCACCTGCACCGGCTGCCCCGCGGGCAGGGTACCGACGCCGGCCTGGATGTTCCGGTCCAGCAGCACCAGCGTGCGATTCATCGGCCTGCCTACCCAGAGCGTCCGGGGCCCGGGAGTGCCCATCACCGGGATGGCCGGAATAGCTACCGCCCGGCCCACGTAATCCTTCTTGGCCGTCAGCAGTTCCATGTCGCCAATGACCCGTGGTCCGTCGCCGACGGGATTCAGCGGCTTGTCGTCGCCGCGGCCGAGTCCTTCCGGATCGTTCTCCCGCTCTCCTGAGGTACCGGCTACGGAGTAGGGGCCGGATTGGCCGCCCTCACGCGCTCCTTCTGCGCGCAGCATCCAGAGCAGGCCCAGCAGCACCAGCACAACCGGGGGAAGCGCGAACAGCCACGCGCGGCTCCGCCGCGGCGTAGGGTGAGACGCCGGGTCACGAGTTTCTACCGGATCCGGCGCTTCGTCGGGCGCGACGCGGTGGGAACGGTGTTCGGGCGGGTGATCGTCGTGATGCGAGTGGTCCATGGGTCCTCCCGACGCGGCACGTCGGCCTGCCTGGCCGCCTGTGCGCCGGTCGTGCAGGAAGTGTGCCCCCTGGGGGCGACCAGGGAGGCTGCCAGGGTGCGAGAGTGCGGAGGAGGTGCGCCGGCGGCCCGCGGACTGGGCGGTCACTGGAACCGTTCAAGGGCACCCCGGTTTGCCCCGGTGCGTCCCATCGGGTACCATCAACAGTTTGGGACCTGTGCGGGCGAGCCTGCAGTGTGGTCCTGCTCCAACCAGGTCTCCAGCTTCGTGCTATGCCTGACACTCAGGTGACCGCGGCCACGCGCCTCGTCGTTCGCGGCGCGCGGACGCACAACCTCAAGAGCGTGGACGTGTCGCTGCCACTCGGCCGTCTCGTGATCGTCACGGGCGTCAGCGGCTCGGGGAAATCGTCGCTCGCGTTCGATACGATCTACGCGGAAGGCCAGCGGCGCTATGTCGAGTCGCTCTCCGCGTACGCGCGGCAGTTCCTCGAGCGAATGGAGAAACCCGACGTCGATCGCGTCGAGGGGATTTGCCCGGCCATCGCGATCCGCCAGAAGAACAGCATCCGCAACCCACGGTCCACCGTGGGCACCACGACTGAAATCCACGATTACATGCGCTTGCTGTGGGCGCGCGTCGGCCGGACGATATGCCGGCAGTGCGGCGAAGAGGTCATCCGCGAAACGGCCGAGGTGGTCGCGCGCCGTTTGAACGAGCTCTCACCGGGCACGCGCCTGCTGATCGGCTTCGATATGCCCGTCGTGGCGCTGCCCGACGCCATCCCGGCGTCCGGGCTCGACGAATCCGACACACCTGAGCTCGAGGACGATCGCCTGCCGCTGGGCGCGCCCGAGAGCAAGTTGCGGCGCGACCAGCCGTCGGCCGCCACTGACGCGATCGGCGCCACGATCGACAGTCTGGCGAGGCGCGGCTTCCGGCGGCTGCTCGTGGATGACCGGGCGGTCACCCTCGAAGACCTGGACCGCCGCACGCTGGCCGGGCGGACGATGCTGCAGGTGATCGTGGATCGGGTGCAGATCGACGGCGACCAGCGCACGCGTCTGACCGACTCGATCGAGACCGCCTACGCGGAGGGCGGCGGCGCGGCCTTTGCGCTGGAGATTGCCCGCGAGGATGCGCGGCCGGTGGCGCGCCATGTGTTCAGCGAGCGCTTCGAGTGTCGCCGGTGCGGCATCGCCTACGAAGACCCGCAGCCCCGGCTCTTCTCGTTCAACAATCCGTTCGGCGCCTGCGCCTCGTGCCATGGCTTCGGCAACGTCATCGAGCTCGACATGGACCTGGTCGTGCCCGATGGGTCGAAAACCCTGCGGCAGGGGGCAGTGGAGCCATGGACCAAGCCGCACTACAAGGCGCAGCTCGCGGAGATGAAACGAGCGGCGAAGAAGTTCGACATCCCGCTCGACGTGCCGTGGCAGGATCTGACGCCCGAGCACAAGCGCCTGGTGATTGAGGGCGACGGCCTCGAGTTCGATGGCATCCGCGGTTTCTTCCGGTGGCTCGAGCGCAAGAAGTACAAGGTACACGTCCGTGTATTCCTGAGCCGGTACCGGGGCTATCTGACGTGCCCCGATTGCGGGGGCGCCCGCCTGCGGCGCGAGGCGCGCGACGTGCGCGTGGGCGGCCGCACGATCGATCAGGTAGCGGCGCTGACGGTGAGCGACGTGCAGCGCTTCTTCGGCGAGCTGTCGCTGAGCGAACAGGAGGCCGCAGTTGCGGAGAAGGTGCTACGGGAGATCCGGCGGCGCCTGTCGTTTCTGGGCGACGTCGGGCTCGACTACCTGACACTCGATCGACTCTCGTCCACGCTCTCCGGCGGCGAGGCGCAGCGTATCAACCTCGCGACCTCGCTCGGATCAGCGCTCGTCGACACGCTATACGTGCTGGACGAGCCGTCGGTCGGACTCCATCCGCGGGACAACCTGCGGCTGATCGCGATCCTGCGCCAGCTGCGCGATCAGGGCAACACGGTGCTGGTCGTCGAGCACGACGCGGACATGATCGCGGTGGCCGACTACCTGGTGGACCTCGGGCTCGGCGCTGGCGAGCAGGGTGGACGCATCGTCTTTGCCGGCACACTGCCCGAGCTGATGGTCGACCCGCGGTCGCTCACGGCGAAGTACCTGCGCCATGAGCTCACGATTCCGCTCCCCGCATCCCGTCGGCGCGGCACCGGACAGCACCTGCGCGTGTTCGGCGCGACCGAGCACAATCTGAAGAACGTCGACGTGGCCATCCCGCTGAACGCGCTGACCTGCGTGACGGGCGTGAGCGGATCCGGCAAGTCGACCCTCGTGCACGATGTCATTTACGGAGCGGTGAAGCGCGCGAAGGGCGGGCTGGAACGGCGCGCCGGCGCATTCCGCGCGATCGAGGGGACCGAGTACCTCACCGACACCGTGCTCGTGGACCAGACACCGATCGGGCGGACCCCCCGTTCGAACCCGGTGACCTACCTGAAGGCCTTCGACCCGATTCGCGAGCTGTTTGCCACCACCAAGGATGCGCGCAGCCGGGGGCTGACGGCGAGCCACTTCTCGTTCAACGTACCGGGCGGACGGTGCGAAGCGTGCGAGGGTGAGGGTGAGGTGAAGGTCGAGATGCAGTTCCTTGCCGACGTCTTCGTCCCGTGCGAGCAGTGCGACGGCAGACGCTTCAAGCCCCAGGTGCTCGATGTGAAGTACCGCGGAAGGAACGTGCACCAGGTGCTCGATATGACGGTGCGTGAGGCGCTCACCTTCTTCAGCGCCTCGCCGAAGGTGCTGCGCCGGCTTCACGTGCTCGACGAGATCGGCCTGGGCTACTTGCGTCTTGGACAGCCTGCGACCACGCTCTCGGGCGGTGAGGCGCAGCGGATCAAGATCGCGGCCCATCTGTCGTCTCACGGCGGCGACCGTCTGCTGTACATCCTGGACGAGCCGACGACGGGCCTGCATTTCGACGATATCTCCAAGCTGCTGGCAGCCTTCAGGAAGCTGCTCGAGGCCGGTCACACCCTGCTCGTGATCGAACACAATCTGGACGTGATCAAGACCGCCGACTTCGTGATCGATCTCGGCCCCGAGGGCGGCGAAGGCGGCGGGTACGTCGTGGCCGCCGGCACGCCCGAGCAGATCGTGCAACAGCCCGCGTCGCACACGGGCCGCTTCCTCCAGCGCGTGCTCGAGGCCGGACGGGCGCACGCCTATGCGGGACGGCACGATGACTGACCAGGCGCGGATGGGGCTGGCGACGCTGCTGCTGCTGGTCGCAACGGTAGCGCGCGCGCAGCCGGCGTTCCAGGAGCTGCTCTACAACCTTCAGAGCCCGCACGAGGCCACGCGCGTGAAGGCCGTGCGCGCCATCGCCGCGTCCGGTTACCCGGATGTCGCATCCGCGCTCGTGCCGCTCCTGACCGACCGCGCAGACCCCGTGCAGCTGGAGGCCATCGATGCGGTCGTCGGCACAGCGCTCGTGTCTGCCCCCGGAGCCAACGCCGCCACGACGTTCAAACGAGTTCGTGGCAGCATCGCGTGGAGCGTCTTCGAGGCAGGTCCGCTCGCGGTATTGCCGCGCACGTGGCCACCGCAGCTGTTGACGAGCCTCGGAGCCGCCCTCCGCGACGAGGACGAGCAGGTGAGAGCCGCGGCGGCCGGGGCGCTCGCGGTGATCGCCTCGCCGGCAGTGTCGGCGCCCTCGGCCGAGACCCTGAACGCGCTTGCGGTGGACATCATCTACGCGCTGCACAGCCGAGACGTCCACACGCGAGAGGCCACGGCGCGTGCGGCCGGCGCTATCTTCACGCCGCCGCCGGCCGCGTCCGTGTCGGTTGCGATTGGCGACGCACTGATCGCGGCAATGAACGACCCTGAGCGCCCGGTGCGCGTGGCGGCGTCTGAAGCGCTCGGGTGGGTGCGGGAAGCGCGCGCCGAACAGGCGCTGCGCGATCGGTTCGCGTTCTTCCGCGAAGGCCCTGATGCGGAGGCTGCCCTGCATGCGCTCGCCCGCATGGCCGGGCCGGCCAGTGCGGCCGTGTTCCGTCGCGCGCTGACGAGCCGTGAGACTGCGCATCGACTCCTGGCGGCCGAAGGCCTGGGCCGGCTGCGCGACCGCACAGCGCTGCCGGCGCTGTCGGCCGCGGCGGACCGCGAGCGCGAGCCGAGCGTGCTGGTCGCGGCAGCGTTCGCGTTCTACCTGCTCGGGGAACGCTCGAACCTTCAGCGGCTGGTCGAGGCCCTTGTCGTGCCGGACGTAGCCCGCCAGGCACGGGCATATCTGACCGAGCTGGGCGCAGCCTCGGCCCCGGAGCTGCACACCTGGCTGCAGCAGAACGATCCGGCTCTCCGCACGGCGGTGGTGGAGGTGCTCGGATTGAGCGGTCACGCCCCGAGCGAGGCGGCGCTGCAGCAGGTGGCCCGGGGCGACAGCGACCGCGCGGTGGCCGACGTGGCCCGGCAGGCGATCCTCCGGTTACGCGCGCTGCCGCACGGCGCGCGCACGCGGTGAAGGTGCGCCGGCTGGGGCGCGATTTCTACGATCGTGCCACGCTGACCGTTGCGAGGGACCTGATCGGCAAGGTGCTCGTCCACCAGTCAGCCGAGGGCCGCACCTCAGGCCTGATCGTCGAGACCGAAGCGTATATCGGGGAAGACGATCCCGCCTGTCACGCCGCACCAGGCCCGACGCACCGGAACAAACCGCTCTATGGCCCGCCCGGGTTCTCCTACGTGTACCTGAACTACGGGATCCACTTCCTGACGAACGTCGTGACCGAGAGCGAAGGCGCACCTGCGGCGGTGCTGCTGCGGGCGCTCGAACCGGTTGACGGGATCTCGGTCATGCGCAAGAGGCGCAGCCAGGCGGGCGCGGATCCGAACGCCATCACCACGCACGACCTTTGTCGCGGGCCGGGCAACCTCTCGCGAGCGCTCGGCATCAGCCTGTCTGAAAACTGGATGGACCTCGAGGGGGACTGCCTGTTCATCGAGGATCGCGGACACGCGACGGGCGAGATCGCCTGGAGCCCGCGAGTCGGGATCACCGTCGGGACCGAACACGCGTGGCGGTGCTTTGTGGTTGGGAGCCGGGCGGTGTCGGGGAGGCGCGGCGGGTAGCGCGGGGCTGGGGATCGGTCCAGGCTCGTGGCTCAGGGGTTCGTCGGCTCCGGGGCCAGGTAGACAAGGCCTGGAGCCTGGAGGCGGGAGCCCGGAGCCGCTCTACGCGTCCCCCTTCGTGACATACAGCGGCGTCGGCGCAGCCGTCAACGGAATATGATTCTGTTCGAGGGCACGCAGGATCCGCCGGCGCAGCTCCCGTCCGACGTCCCATTGCTTCAGCGGCACGGTCTTGATGCGGATCTTGACCGTGAGCTTGGTGTCGAGAAACGCGTCGACACCGAAGATCTCCAGCGGCGCCAGGATGAGGTCGCGGTACGCGGGATCCTGCTCGAACTGCTGCCCCGTCGCGCGCAGGATCTCGATGACTCGATCCACGTCCTGGTTGTAAAGCACGTTGACGTCGATCACGTAGAAGGAGAAGTCCTTCGTGCGGTTCGCGAGCGTGGTGATCCCCCCGTTCGGGAACACGTGCACCGCCCCTTCGGCGTCGCGCAGCACAATCGTCCGCAGGTTGATGGCCTCGACGACGCCGCCCACGCCATTGATCGCCGCTACGTCCCCGACGCGCACCTGGTTCTCCAGGATCACGAAGAACCCGGCGATCACGTCCCGCACCAGCCACTGCGCGCCGAAGCCGAGGGCCACGCCCACGATCCCGGCCCCGGTCAGCATCGGCACGATGTCGATGCCGAGCTCTCTCAGTACCATGAGCAGGGCGATCGATCCGATGAGCACGGCCAGCACGTTGTGGACCAGGCGTCCGAGCGTCTGTGCGCGCTTGGTCCGCTCCAGGACATCGAGGCCCTCGCCCTGCGACAGCTCGCGCTCGATGCGGGTGGTCATCACCAGCACCGCGCGGAGCACGAGCCAGGCGACGATGAGGATGATGGCGACGCGCATCCCGGAGGCGAGAAGCCACTGCCGCGTCGCCTGCCGGTTCGCACCCACCGGGAGCGGTACCCCGATGACATCGAGCATGGGGATCGCGAGGACGATCCAGGTCACGATGAAGATCAGCAGCCGCGCCAGCACCAGCGGACGCCGCGCCGCCGTGCGGTACGCCTCGGGGACGTGGGCGCCCAGTGCCCCATGCGCGGCCCACGTCAGAATGCGGCCGATCGCGCGAGACACCAGGCCCGCGAAGATCAGGGCAACGCCGAGGGCGAGAACGATCTCTGGCCAGTCCGCACGGTCATCGAAGAAGTTCAAGGCGAGGATGGAACGTCCGGCAGCCGCGAGATGAGCCATGCGACGCAGTATGCCTCAGGTGAGACGCCGCGTCCGCTCTCGGCTTAGCGGCGGCGCGGTTCCGGCTGGGTGACGCGCACCTTGAGATCTTCGCGCGCGCCGCCGCGCAGCACACCAATGGTGACGGTGCTGCCAATCGGCGTGTCCGAGAGCATTCGGAGAAATTGCCCGGGGTCTTGGATCGCCTTACCGTTGAGGCTGACGATCACGTCGCCAGGCCGCATGCCGGCCTGGTAGGCGCTACCCGAACGGGACATCCGCGCCACCACGGCGCCGCGGTCTGTGGACACCCCGAGTTCCTCCGCAAGCTGCGTGGTCAGCGGGATGGTTTCGAGCGGGCCGATTGAGCCGCGGCGGACCTCGCCATAGCGGATGAGATCATCCATCACCCGGCGCGTCAGGTTGCTTGGTACGGCAAAGCCCACACCCTGGTATCCGCCGGATTGGCTGTAGATGGCGGTGTTGATGCCGATCAGCTCACCGCGCCCGTTTATCAGTGCGCCGCCGGAGTTGCCCGGGTTGATGGCGGCATCGGTCTGGATGAAATCTTCGTATGCGGCCGCCCCGATGTTCGCGCGGCCCAGCGCCGACACGATCCCGAGCGTTACGGTCTGGCTCAGCTGAAACGGGTTGCCGACGGCGAGCACCCACTCGGCGACCTTGAGCTTCGACGAGTCGCCCCAGGGAATCACCGGCAGGTTGCGCAGATCGAGCTTCAGCAGCGCGATGTCCGTTGCGTCGTCCACCCCGACGACCTGGGCGCGCACCTCGCGTTTGTCGCCGAGTGCCACGGTCACGACCGTGCCGCGGCTCTGCTGGCCCACCACGTGGTTGTTGGTGAGGACGTATCCATCCGCAGACACCACCACGCCGGACCCGAGGCTCAATTCGCGCCGGCTGCGCTCGCCGAACATGTCGCCGCTCCCGAAGAAGTACTGGAAGAACGGATCGTTCGCGAACGGGGAGTTCTGACGCTGCACGTACTGCAGCGACGAGATGTTGGTGACGGCCTTGACTGCCTGGGCGGCGACGGCGGTGAAGTCGGGCAATGCCGTCGTGGGCGGCAGCACGGCGGCGGCGGGCGGCGATGCCTGTGGTGCGCCCACCTGCGCGTTGGGCAGAGCCGCGGAGTCGCCGGCGACGCGCGTTTCGGCGGGAGGCTCGGCCGATCGCAGCCGGCCGGTCAGCACCATCCCTGCGAGAAAGCCGACGAGGACGGCGACCACCAGCGAGAAGCGACGGACCAGGGTCACGACACTTCGATGCGCCGCGGCACCGCGTCGGCAGACTTCGGCAGCGTGACCGTGAGGACGCCCTCCTTCAGGTCTGCGCTGACGGCCTGCGTGTCAATCGGAACGGGGACCGAGAAGCGCCGCCTGAACGCGCCGTGGCCGCGCTCGACGCGATGGTACCGCTCGCAGGGCACGGCCGCGGATCGGCGCCGGCCCTGAAGCGTGACCGTGCCGTCCTGCACGTGGATGTCGATGTCGTCGCGGGTGAGTCCCGGGAGTTCGGCGATCAGAACGTAGCGGTCCGTGGTCTCGTAGAGATCGACCGGCGGCGTCCAGCCCGCGGCGCCCGCGTCGGCCATCCGTTCGATCCGCTCCTGGAGCGCGAACAGGTCGCGCAGCGGATCCCAGCGTGTAAACGACACGCGAAAATCGTAGCACGATTACCGTCGCTCAGCCATATATGCTAGGCTTTCAAGGTTTTACAGGTTCCGACCGGCCGCACCCTGCGGCTGCGTTCGCGCGCGATCCCGACCCGGGATCGTCAGCATTCAAGAACCCCGCTGGACGGGAAGCATGAGCACCATTCAGGCCACACGCATGCGCAAAGGCATGCTCGTCAAGATGGAGAACGATCTCTTCCGTGTTCTCGAGCTGCAGCACGTGACGCCCGGGAACCTCCGCGGCTTCGTCCGGGTGAAGTTCCGCAACATCCGCAGCGGCGCGCTCGCGGATCAGAAGCTCCGCTCGGAGGACATGGTGGAGCGGGCGACGCTCGACGAGAAGAACATGCAGTACATGTACGGCTCGGGCGAGGATCATTACTTCATGGACACCGAGACCTACGACCAGGTGCACATCTCGAGCGAAGCACTGGGCGACTCTGTGAACTATCTCATTCCCGAGATGGTCATCCAGGTGGAGTTCTATGGCGAAGAGCCGGTCGGCATCGAGCTGCCGCCCACTGTCGATCTCCTCGTGAAGGACACCGTGCCCGCGATCAAGGGCGCGACCGCCAACGCGCAGTTGAAACCCGCGATCCTCGAGACCGGCCTGACCGTGCTCGTGCCGCCGTTCATCTCGCCTGGTGACAAGGTGCGGGTCAACACCGAAACAGGTGAGTATCAGGCGCGCGCGTAGCGGTCGCTGGGGGAAGATCAGTCGCGATGGACGTCGTCAGCCGGAGACCGAACCAGGGCTGGATCGAGGTGATCACCGGCAGCATGTTCAGCGGCAAGAGCGAGGAGCTGATCCGCCGCCTGCGCCGGGCCCAGATTGCGCGGCAGCGAGTGCAGGTGTTCAAGCCCGAGTTCGACCACCGCTTCGGGGACGATCAGATCGTGTCCCACAGCGACATCCGTCTGCCGTCGCGCAGCGTGGCGAGTTCGCGTGGGCTGCTCGAGGCGGTAGCGGCAGACACCGAGGTCGTCGGGATCGACGAGGGACAGTTCTTCGACCTCGAGTTGCCGATGGTCTGCAATACTCTCGCGAATCGTGGCAAGCGCGTGATCGTGGCGGGGCTCGATCAGGACTACCTCGGCAAGCCGTTCGAGCCCATGCCGCAGCTGCTCGCCATCGCCGAATACATCACGAAGACGCTTGCCATCTGCATGGTGTGCGGCAACCCCGCCAATCACACCCAGCGCCTGGTGGCCAACAGCGAGCGCGTTCTTCTCGGTGCGCAGGGCACGTACGAGGCACGCTGCCGGCAGTGTTTCGATCCGCGCCTCGGTCAGGCCGATGCACCGGCGCCCCGGCCGTGACGCCAGAGTTTTCAGCGGGTCTCACCTTCTGAAACCTGCTCGCGTGACTTGCCACGCGTGCGCGCGCTTGTATGATCGATCCGTCCGGTCATGGATATCCGTGCTCTCCTGCCGCACGTGCTGCTGCTCTTCGGCGTTGGCTTCCTGATCGCCAATCTGCGCGCGGGACTGGACCTGCTGCGGTATTGGAGACGCCGACGCCAGGCACTGCTGACCTGGCCCGGACGGCAGCCGCCGTACTACGGACTCATCCTCTTTCTAGGGGTCACGCTGGGGCTCTTGCTGCTCGTCAAGGTTGTGTTCCTGCAGCGGTCGCCGACGCAGCTCTTCGGCGAGGGCATGATGTTCCTGTATTACGCCTACGCGGTGCCGCTGTCGCGGCGAATCGGGCGTGGTTTCTACGCCGACGGCATCTGGGCCGAGAACGGGTTCATGCCGTACCGGCAGATCGGCGGAATCGCCTGGCGGGAAGGCGAGCAGGTCACCTTGCTCCTCATCTCCCGGTTGAAGCAGATGGCACGGCCGCTCGTGGTCCCGACCGCCTATTACGGGGCGGTGCGCCGGCTGCTCCGGGACAAGATTGCCGCCCACGATATCCAGTTCAGCGGAGCGGGTATCGACCTGGGCTATGACTTGCGGGAAGAAGTCTAGACGCTCTCTACAGACGACCAGGACAGGCCACTATCCTGACAGGTCGGCTCGAGCCCGCAAGCCGGCAGACTGCAAGCCCTGCCGGCCGCGATATACTAGAGTCGCTGACGCATTTTCGGCTCGTGTTCTGAAGGAGTAGAGGCATGGCTGCGCGATCCACATGGAAAGGATTCCTGAAAGTCAGCCTGGTGAACATCCCGATTCGCGTGTTTCCGGCGACGGAATCGGCCGCGTTGCTCTCGTTCAACCAGCTCCACAGCGTGTGTCAGACGCGCATCCAGCAGAAGCGCTGGTGTCCATCGTGTGACCGCGAAGTGCCCAACACGGAAATCGCCAAGGGGTACGAGTTCCAGAAGGGCCGCTACGTGGTGATGACCGAGGACGACTTTTCGAAGGTGACCGTCGAGTCGACCCGCGTCATCAACATGGTGCAGTTCTCGGACGAGTCTGCCATCGACCCGATGTACGTGGACAAGGCGTACTATCTCGCACCCGATGGCGCCGTGGCGGCCGAAGCCTTTGCGGTCATGCGCGAAGGGATGCGGGGCAAGGCGGGCATCGGGAAGGTGGCGCTCTATGGCCGCGAGTACCTCGTCGCCGTGAAGCCGCAGGAACACGGCATGGTGATGTATACCCTGCATCACGCGGCGGAGCTGCGCGGCATCGCTCAGATTGAAGAGCTCGGGAGCGTGCCGAAGACGGTGAAGCCGGAAGAGCTGAAGCTCGCGCAGCAGGTCGTGGAGATGTACAGCGGCGATCTGAATCTGAACGACTACAAGGACGAGTACAAGGAAGAGCTCCGTCGCGTGATCAACGCCAAGGTCGCCGGCGAGGAGGTCGTCGCGGCCGAGGTTCCGGAAGCGCCGAGCAATGTAGTGGACCTGATGGCGGCGCTCCGCAAGAGTCTCGACGCGGTGAGCGCCGGTAAGAAGCCGACGGCGAAAGCGGATCTGCCCAAGAAGGCGCCAGCCGCCAAAGCCGAGCCCAGACGCAGGCGGGCCTAGTGGCCTGTATCGGCTGAAGCGGTAGTGGATTTCGAGCGCGGCGCCTGGCTGGCAAGGCGCGACGACCGAGCAGACCGGGAGTATTCGAGGGAGGAGCAACGCCGCCAGCCGGGATACCCCGCCCGAAAGGCACTACTGATTCAGCTGATACAGGCCACTAGCGTCAGAACGTTCGGCCGAGCAGCCCCAGCAATCCCGGCCCCGTCGCGACCGGGTCTCCGATCCATTCCGGCGGCGTGATGCAGACGAACGCCAGGATGGCGAGCACCCACAAATCGTAGCCGAGCGTTGCACGCTCGTCAGTCCAGAAGAACGCGTGCCAGAGGAGTCCCGTCGCGCCGGCCTGTGAGGGCATCGGCAGCTGGTTCAGGGCGAGATACGTGTAGTAGATCCTGTTCGCGACGGTGATCACCGACAGGATCAGAATGACCCAGAGCACCGCCGCCATCCGGTTGGTGAACGCCCCGATCATGAAGAGCACGATCCGCTCAGGGCGCTCCATGAAGCCCACCTTGCACCGCTCGACCAGCGACTCCGCGCGCGCCCGCGAGTAGCTCGTCATGGTGGCGAAGATGAGCGTCAATGTGGTGATGAGCACGTAATCGTGGCTGCCCAGCCGCGAGTACAGATAGACGAGCCCCGTGAACAGCGCGAGGTCGGAGAAGCGATCCAGCGTCGAGTCCCAGAAGGCCCCGAACGCCGACTGCTTGCCGGTGATGTGCGCCACCTTGCCGTCGATGAAATCGAAGATGTTCGCGACGATCATGATGAGCCCGGCCACGATGAAGTGACCGCGAGCGAGCGCAATACCGGCGCCCACGTTGATGAGGACTCCGATGAGCGTGAGGACGTTGGGGTGGATGCCGAGCGCGACGCTCGTGCGGATGATCGCGCGCAGCGGGAACATGCAGACTGCGCCGATCGCGCCGGTGAAGGTCATGTGAGCCGAGCCGTTCGTGTCGCGCCGGTCGCTGGTGGCCGCGCGCCCGTGGGCGGGCGATCGGTCCGCTATAATTGGGGGTTCGGAAGCGCGCCGCAGACGCGGCATAGTAGCCCATGCCCATCCGTGATCTCAAGACCCAGATCGGCAGGTTGCCGGAGCAGCCAGGGGTCTATCTGTACTTCAATGCCGCGGGGGACACGATCTACGTGGGGAAGGCGCGAGCCCTGCGCGACCGCGTCCGGAGCTATCTTGGTGCGTACGGCGTCAACCCGAAGACCAACGCGCTGCTCGATGAGGCCGATCGGCTCGAGGTCATCGTCACGGATTCCGTGGTCGAGGCGCTGGCGCTCGAGAACAACCTCATCAAGCAGCGCGCGCCGAAATACAACATCCTGCTGCGCGATGACAAGAGCTACCCGTACCTCCAGCTGACCACGGGCGAGACGTTCCCGCGCGTCCTCGTGGCGCGCCGCGTCGAACGGGACGGCCACACCTACGCAGGCCCGTTCCTGCCCGCGCGGTTTGCGCGAAAGACGATGGCCTTGACGCACCGCCTTTTCGGGATCCGCTCGTGCAACGAGGTCATCACGGGCAAGCGCGCACGTCCGTGCCTCGAGTACGACATCCACCGGTGCCTGGCTCCGTGCGTGGACACCCTCTGCTCCGAAACGGAGTATCAGCACGCCGTGCAGGACACCAGACTCTTCCTCGAGGGCCGGAGCGACGAGCTGACGGAGCAGCTGCGCGGACGGATGGTGGAGGCCGCCGAGGCGGAGCAGTACGAGCGCGCGGGACAGTTGCGTGATGCGATGCGCACCGTGCAGACGCTGCACGAGCAGCAGCAGAAGATGGCCAGGGCCGAGCTGGGCGACCAAGACGTCTTTGGCCTGAAGGTCGGCCCAGCGGGCGCGGTGATCCTGGTGTTCCTCGTGCGCCGGGGGCGCGTGATCGAGCGCATCGAGCTGGTGACCGAAAGCGAGGCCGGCGCGGCCACGAGCGAGGCCGAGGTGCTGCAGGCGGCAATCCCGCAATTTTACGAGATGCGCGCAGTTCCTCCGGATGTGCACCTGCCGGTGGACATCGACGATGCGGACACGGTCGCCGAGTGGCTGAGTGGGCGTGCGGGACGCCGAGTGCAGGTGCTGTCGCCCAAGCGTGGCGAGAAGCGCGGGCTCGTGGACCTGGCGATCAGGAACGCAACGCTGGCCTACCAGACCCGCTTCGGCGGCGGCACGACCGCGAACTACGAGGCGCTCGAAACCCTTCGCTCGGTGCTGCACCTCGAGGCGCTCCCGCGCCGGATTGAGTGCTTCGACATCTCCACGATCCAGGGTGCGGAAACCGTGGCGTCGATGGTCGTGTGCGAGGATGGCCGGATGCGTCGCAATGAATACCGCAAGTTCCGCGTCCGTCCCGACCTTGCGCGGGAAGACGCCCCTGTGGGGCAGGGCTTCAGCCCTGCAGACGCCCCCCGCTTCCTCGACGACTTCGCCGCAATGCGGCAGGTGGTCACGCGTCGGTACCGCAAGCTGCTCGAAGCCGGCGGCCCCTTCCCCGACCTGATCGTCATCGACGGCGGCAAGGGTCAGCTGGCGGCCGCGTACGAGGCTCTGGAGTCGCTCGGTCTAGCAAACCTCGTCGCTGTGGGGCTTGCGAAGAAGGAGGAGCTGATCTTCACCCGCGATCACCCGGATCCGATTGGGCTCGCAGCGAACGATCCGGCGCTGCTGCTCCTGCAGCAGATTCGCGACGAGGCGCATCGTTTCGCCGTGACCTTTCACAGGAAGGCCCGCAGCATGCGCGACCTGCGATCCGAGCTCGACGGCGTGCCCGGAATCGGGCCGCGGCGACGCAAGACACTGCTGACGACGTTCGGCAGTCTCGCCGGCGTCCGGCGTGCCACCCGTGAGGAGCTGGTGTCGACCGTGGGCACGAAGGTGGCCGACGCGGTACTCTCGTACTTCAGTAGACAGGGCTGAAGGCGGGCGCCGGGGCGGGCGGGGTGACTGGCAAGTGCGGGGACCGTTTCGGCAGGTGGTCAGTAGTCCCACCACCCCACCCCGCTCGAATTTTCAACGGTTACGCTGGCCGCCTCAGATGTCAATTGCTGGTATGAGGCCCTGACATCCACAACGCCAGCTTGCAGCGCCGACAACACGCCTGTCGCCGAGATGGTGGCGACGACGGTATTCGACACCTGCCATCTGACGCTGTCCGGCGTGACCGTCTGCGCCGCGCCATCGCTCAGCACGGTCACAGCGGATAATTGCACCGTCGTGCCCGCCTCCAGAGTCGGAGGGACAGTAATACGGAGGATCTGAATCGTGGGCGTTGCCGGTGGGGGAGGTTGGGCGCTCGGCGCAGTCGGCGAGGGCTGCGCGCCGCCGCCGCACGCCCAGACGAGGATCAGCGGAACCGCCGCAACCAAAGGGTGCTTCATTGCAACACCTCCGTGACTTGCTCGCGGGCAGATTGCCTGGCTACCTCAATCGTGTCGTGGATCTTCGCGAACAGTAAACGTCGTGGGAAACTATCACAGTTCCCGCCTCACCGCCTCTGCTAAATGCACGTTGGGCGGACCGCTTATTCCTTGGCCCCTCGGGCGCGCGGCGGAGCGCTCTTGGGCAGCGCCGGAAGATTTGTTCAAACGTTGACCACCACCGCCGTGTCCCTCCCTTGCTTAGGCGCGCCGAGTTGGCCTAACCTGTAGGGTCTTGCCTCCACTGGATATCACGCAGATTCTGATTGCGTTCGCGGTGCTGCTGTTCTCGCTGACGGTGCACGAGGCAGCGCACGCGTTCACGGCCGACCGCCTCGGCGATCCCACGGCGCGTCTGCTCGGGCGGGTATCGCTCAACCCCGCGGTGCACGTCGATCCAATCGGAACCGTGCTCTTCCCGCTCATCGCGATTGCGACGAACCTTCCCGTCATCGGCTGGGCCAAGCCGGTGCCGGTTGACGGGCGGAACCTCCGGCATTTCCGGCGCGACTTCATGCTGATCGCCGCGGCAGGTCCGGCGAGCAACCTGGTGCTGGCGGCGATCGCGGCGGTCGTGTGGCGCCTGTTGTCGGGTGGCGCGGTCGATGTCGCCGACGTGCCGGAACTGGTCGTGACCGTGCTGCAGCGCATGTTGCTGATCAACGTGCTGCTCGCCGTCTTCAACATGATCCCGATACCGCCGCTGGACGGCGGCAACGTGCTGGCGGGCCTTCTGCCCCCCGCCCTGGCCGAGCAGTACGACCGCTTGCGACCCTGGGGGTTCCTGCTGCTCTATGCGCTGATGCTCACGGGCATGCTGAGCGTCATCGTCGGCCCCCCGGCGCAACTGATCCTGTCATGGCTCCTGTAGCTGCCCGCGCCCGCGTCGTCTCCGGGATGCGGCCGACGGGCAGGCTCCACCTCGGACACCTCGTGGGTGCCCTGCGGAACTGGGTCGACCTCCAGGCGGAGTACGACTGCTTCTACTTCGTGGCGGACTGGCACGCGCTGACGAGCGGCTTTGCGGACACGTCGGAGCTGACGGCATACGCGCGCGACAACGCCGCCGACTGGATCGCCGCCGGCCTCGATCCCGAGCGGAGCACGCTGTTCGTCCAGTCGCTCGTGCCCGAGCACGCGGAGCTCGCGCTGCTGCTCTCGATGATCATCCCGATCCCGTGGCTCGAGCGGGTGCCGACCTACAAGGAGCAGATCGATCAGCTCTCGGACAAGGACCTGTCGTCCGTCGGATTTCTCAGCTATCCCTTGCTGCAGACCGCCGACGTCATCATGTACAACGCGCGGTATGTGCCGGTGGGAGAGGATCAGGTCCCGCACCTGGAGCTGTCGCGCGAGATCGTGCGCCGCTTCCACAACCTGTACGGGGAGGTGTTCGTCGAACCGCAGCCGCTGCTCACGCCGGTTCCGCGCCTGCCCGGGCTCGACAACCGGAAGATGAGCAAGAGCTACCAGAACACGATCGATCTCGCCGACCCGGCGGACGTCGTGATCAAGAAGGTGCGCATGATGTACACGGACCCGAAGCGTGTCCGCGCCGACATCCCGGGGACGGTCGAGGGGAATCCCGTCTTCATCTACCACGAGGCGTTCAACCCCTGCACGGCCGAAGTCGAGGATCTGAAGGCACGCTATCGCGAGGGGCGGGTCGGCGATGTCGAAGTGAAGACGAAGCTGGCGACGGCCCTGAACACGCTGCTCGAGCCGATGCGGCAACGCCGCGCGCAGGTGCTCGCTCGGCCGGGGTACGTTGACGACGTTCTCTTCGAAGGCTCCAGGCGGGCGCGCGTGCACGCCGGGGAGACGATGGCGCGCGTGCGTGAGGCGATGAAGATCGCGTATCGCTGAATCCGGCCGGCTGCACGGTCGATTCCACCCATAGCTCGGTACTGCAGACATCCGGACGCGAGGCGCCAATCACTGTGGATTTGCCAAAGGACTTCGAGTCGTCGCTCGAGGCGTACCCAATCAAGCTCGAATCCTTCGAGGGACCGCTCGATCTGCTCATTCACCTCATCAAGACGAACGAGGTGAACGTCTACGACATCCCGATCGCACTCATCACGAATCAGTACCTCGAATACATCGAGCTGATGCAGGAGATGAACCTCGACATCGCGGGCGAGTTCCTGGTGATGGCGGCGACGCTGATCCACATCAAGTCCCGCATGCTGCTGCCGCGTCCGCCGACCGAGGCGGAGCTCGACCGGGAAGAAGAGGATCCGCGCGAGGCGCTGGTCCGCCGTTTAATCGAACATCAGCGGTTCAAGGTGGCGGCGGAGCTGCTGCACGAGCGCGAGACGTGGCGCAGCGCCCAATGGCCGCGCTCGGATGCTGCCGTGGCCGACATCGCCGGCGAGGGCGTCGAGCCCGAACTGGAGGTCGATCTCTTCAGCCTGCTCGCGGCCTTCCGCGGGGTGCTCGAACGGGCCCGGCAGCGGCCCCGCGTGCTGCTGCCGCCCGAGCAGATCTCGATCGAATCGCGGATCGAGGTCCTGCTGACGCGTCTCTCCGAGACGGAGGCCTGCGGCTTCGAGGACCTGTTTGGGGACGTGTCCGGGCGCGGCGACCTCATCGTGACGTTTCTCGCGCTCCTCGAGATGATCCGGCTCAAGCTGGTGCGCATCTTCCAGTCGGGGTCCTTCGGCCCCATTCGCGTGTACAAGCGCGCACGGCCCGCAGACGCGCCGCACCCGATCATGGATCCCGAGGACGTGCACGCCGCGCATGCGCACGCGAGGCCGGCGCCGGATGCGGCCGGCCCTCCCGCGCGGACCGACGACGAGTAACGCTGCGGCTCCAGCGGGCCAGAGCGGACTGACATGCCGATGGACAACGATCAGCAGGACCCAGCGACTGATGCGCCGACTTCGAATGTTCGGACGGGAGACGGAGAGGCCGCACAGATGGACACCGCCACTGGCGACGACCGCGTCAGGGATGGCGGCGCCGTCGCCGAGGCGCAGGCGGGCGCAGCAGCCGAGCATGTGGTCGCGGACCCGCCCGATGTGATGACGGTGGACGCCGTGATGGAGGCCGCCACACCCGGTGGAATCGCACAGCCGCTCAACGAGCAGCTCGTCGTCGTGATCGAGGCCATCGTCTTCGCCTCGCCGGAGCCGATCACGTTGAGAGCCATTCTCAAGCTGCTGGATGCGGAACCGAAGGAGCAGGTGCAGGCTGCGATCGCGGAACTGCAGCGTCGGTACGAGGATCGTCCCGGCGGCCTCCAGCTCGTGGAGGTCGCCAATGGCTACCAGATTGTCACCCGCCCGGAACTGCACGAATGGGTGCGCCGTATGTTCGACGAGCGCACCACGCAGAAGCTGTCGGTGCAGGCGCTCGAGACGCTCGCGGTCATCGCCTACAAGCAGCCGATCACGGCCGCCGAAATCACCGAGATCCGCGGCGTGAACACGTCCGGGGTGATCGGTACGCTGCTCGAACGGGGCCTCGTGAAGATCAGCGGCCGCAGGCAGGTTGTCGGGCGGCCCTTCCTCTACTCGACGACGCGGGAGTTCCTCGACCGCTTCGGCCTTCGTGACCTCAATGATCTGCCAAAGGTGGAAGACATGGCCGCCGCACTCGGCTTCGAAGTGCCCGCGGGCTTCGCGACCGACACGGCGCAAACGCTGCTTGCCGATGAACCCGCGACGGTGGAGGACGTGGCCGTCATGACCGGAGAGGGAGGGGGAGTGGAGGACGGGGAGGAAGAAGACACTTAGCAGGAGCGTCTAATGAAAGATGAAAAGTAAGAAATGTAAGGCCCTGTTCCCGTTATACATTGTGCATTCTGCATTCTGCATTTCGGTGTCTCACCCACCCGCCTGCCACTCCCTGAGCCAGTCCATCGGGTGCAGCAGCATGAGGATGTTCAGCGTGAGGTTGTCGCGGATCAGATAGCCGACGACCAGCTCCATTGTCACTGCCAGCGCCACCACCAGCCAGGTACGCAGGCGTGACGCGAGCAGAAACCCTGCCACCATCGCCAGGATGTCCGATACCGAGTTGATGACGCTGTCGCCGTAGTAGTCGAGCGCGATGGTCGCTTCGCGATAGCGGTTGATCACCATGTCGGTGTTCTCGAGAATCTCCCAGCCCGCCTCGAGCAGTGTGGCCGCGGCGAGCCGTGCGCCGAGTGGCCAGCGGCGTCCCGTCAGCCACAATAGTCCGTAGAAGAGGAAGCCGTGGATGATGTGCGAGAACGTGTACCAGTCCGTGAGGTGCTGGGAGTTCTCGGCGCTCTGCACGATGCCGTGCCACGGCTTCACGTAGCCGCATTTGCAGATGGGCACTCGGCCCATCGACCACAGGATGAGCGCGGCAAGGGCGATGACGGCCGGCCACAAGGACGGCATGGTGCTCGGGCCGGATCCGTGAACGGCTCGAGGGCGCGAGTGGGCTGTGGCGGCCATCAGCTCGCGATCAGCGGGAGGATGCCGCGCGTGGCCGGCTCGCTGCCGCGTCGGCGCGGAGACGCGTTTTTCGCCACCGCCGCCTTCAGGCGTCGCACTTCTTCCTCCGTGAGATCCCGGAAGCGGCCCGCAGGCAGCTTAGCGTCGCGGATCGGCCCGATGCGCACGCGGGTCAGCGACTCCACCGGGTGGCCGATGGCTTCGCACATCCTGCGCACCTGCCGGTTCCGGCCCTCGCGAATCGTGATCGACAGCAAGCGTCTGACCGGCGCGCTTGCCGCGCCCCTGGTGCACGAGCTCCACCGTCGCCGGGATGGTCCGCCGTTCATCGATCAGGACGCCGCGCCGCAGCCGCTCCAGATCGTGCTCGTCGGGCGCGCCCAGCACCCACGCTTCGTATTCGCGCTCGAGGCCGTGACGCGGATGCGTGAGGCCGGCGGCAAGATCCCCGTCGTTCGTGAGCAGCAGTAGCCCCTCCGACTCATAATCGAGGCGGCCGACCGGGTAGACGTACTCTCGTACGCCGCGCAGCAGGTCGATGACCGTGGGGCGCCGCGAGGGATCGGATCGCGTTGTGACGTACCCCCGCGGCTTGTGCAACAGCAGGTATCGGAGCGGTTCGGCGCTCTTCACGCGCCGGCCATCCACGCGGATGTCGTCCGCCGCCGGATCGGCCTTCGAGCCCAGCTCCGCGACCGTGCGCCCGTTGACGCTCACACGGCCCTGGGAGATCAGCGTCTCCGCCGCGCGCCGGGACGCGATGCCGGCCATTGAGAGGATCTTTTGGAGACGGATCTGCGACATGCAATCAGGCGCTCGCGGCCTGCCTGACCTCCCGTCTATTCATTGAGCAGCTCCGCCCAGAATCCAACCAGCTTGATCACCTCCGCCGCCGCCGCGCCGCGGTCGACCTCCGCATGCGTGATGAGCCCACTGAGGAGCGTACGGACCTGCGTCTTGCCTTCCAGGTGCCGTGCCAGGAGGAGCGATTCGACCGATGGAATCACCGTGTCGTCGGCCCCGTGCAGCAGGAACACCGGCGCGCGCGGAGGCGCTGAGTGATCGGGTGAGAGCGAGTCGGGATACTCGATGCCCTCCAGGACGCTCAGCAGCCGTGCCCCGAGTCCCTTCACGTCGCGCGCGTTGACCGCCTTCATCAGCGACGCGGCCGGCTCCGGCAATTGAGCGGCGATGGCTCGTGCTTCCTCGAACACCGTCGCAGCCTTTGCCTTGTCAATCGGATCGAGCTGCGACGCGGTCAGAAAGGTCACGATCCCGCGGCGCAGCGGCTCCACTTGCGCCGGAGGCACCATGCGGTCGGCGATGCCGACGAGGATGACCGCCACCCCATAGTCGTGCGGAGGGCGCACGTGCGCCGGCGTGCCGGCCGGATCGTCTGGCCGGAGCGGCTCGATGCCCGTGCAGAGGTATCGCAGCACCCGCGGCAGGTCGCCGTGGCCGCCGAACGAGAACACGAACGCCAGCCGATCGCGGATCGAAGGCCGGCCGGCCGCCACCATCGAGAGGCCGCCGGCGAAGCTGATGCCCATCAGCCCGATCGTTCCGTCCGGCGTCAGATCCCGGCGCGCGCTCAACAGGCGTGCGCCGTCCTCGATGATGTCCACCGTCTCGGGCGTGAAGCGATACCCGGCGAGATCCGGCAGTTCCATGGTGAGGACCCCGAGGCCGGTGGCCGCCAACTCGTTCGACAGGCCGATCAGGCGCGGCTCGTCGATCCCCATGGCGTGCACGCCGGGCACGAGCAACACCAGCCGGCGGATCGTGTCGGGGCGGTAGAGTCGCGTGCGGACATCGCCGTGCCGTGTGGGAATCGGGGCGACGGGCTCGATGGTGTAGTGCTGCGCCTGCACCTGTGCGGCGCGGAGGAGGAAGCCCTGCAGCTGCGCGGCGCGGATCACCAGGCTTGCACTGCGCGCGTACGCAGGCCCCCAGATCATGGCGGCCGCGGCCACGATCAGGCACACCACGACGAAGATCCGCGTACTCAGCCGCCGCATGAGCGCATGTTACACTCGGCTGTTGGCGAACGGAACAATCGGCGGGCAGAAACGGCTGGTGATCGCGATAGACGGTCCGTCCGGCGCGGGAAAGGGCACCATCGCGCGCGCCGTGGCGCGCCAGCTTGGCTACCGACACGTGGATACCGGCGCGATGTACCGCGCCGTGGCGTGGCTCGCGCAGGAACGGCAGGTGCCGGCGGAAGACGAGAGCGCAATCGCGGCGCTCGCCGAATCCGCCCAGCTCGATGTCGGGGACCGGGTGGTTGTCGAGGGTCACGACGTGACGGCCGCGATCCGCACCGTTCACATGGACCGCGCGGCGGCAGCGGTGGCGCGCATGCCGACGGTGCGGCGGGTGCTCGTCGCACGCCAGCACGCGCTCGGCAAAGGCGGCGGCATTGTGATGGAAGGGCGCGACATCGGCACGGTCGTCTTCCCGCGCGCCGACGTGAAGATCTATCTCGACGCGGACCCTGCCGAGCGCGCCCGGCGGCGCGCCGGCGACCCGGCGCACACGGGCGGCCGGACTGCGCTGGCCGAGGTGGCCACGGCCATGGCCGACCGTGATCGCACCGACGCGACACGCACTACCTCACCGCTCGTCATCGCGGCCGACGCCGTGCACGTGGACACGACCGGAGTGCCGGTGGAGGAGGTCGTAGAGCGAGTGATGACGGTGGTGGAGGAGCGGACGGGGGCTAAGGGCTAAAGGGTTTGAGGGCTAAGGGCCAAGGGCAACGGCTGAAACGCCAAATCTCGGGGTCTTGCCATGCCCTTAGCCGTTAGTCCCTTAGCCGTTAGCCCTTAGCCTTCAGCCTTTCTTCGTTTCCCGCGCCCGTTCCTCGTAGTCTTCGGAGGACGCGGGGTCGAGCTCCCAGCGATGGCGATCGCGCTGCTCGATCTTGTGCACGGCTTTCAGTTCTTCGTTGTCTGCGTACTCAACGCCGATAGCAGTGCCGATCTCGGCCACAACCGCCTGGTCGGGCGTCGGCATGTCGCCACCCGGCGTTTCGTCTCCGGTGCTGTAGGCCGCCTCCCAGTCCGCATCCACGTCGCCGGCCGTGAGTTCTGGGCCAGCGGCCGTGTGCTCCTGCAGCCGCTCCTCCATCTCCGCGCGCCCGGTGCGGGCGGCCGACGGACGCCGATCGAGATCCAGGGACGAGGGGGGCGTTGGCACGTCCTCCTCGACGATGCGCCGATCGCGTTCGATCTGCCGGAGTCGGTCCGCCGGGCCGCGCTTGCCGTAGTCGCGGCGCGGCGGCGTGGTGGCAGACGGGCTTCGATCCTGCGTGGGCCGGGGGGCGGCCCGTGCGGGCGTCCGTTTCGCCACGAGTGTCCTCGTGCCGCGAACTGTCGGGCTCTCCGACCGAGCGGTGGGTCTGGCGCCCCGGGTGCCGGCGCTCGTGGCGGCGGCGTTCTTCCTCGCGACGATCTTCCTCGCGAGGCTCTTCTTCTTTGCGCCGCTTTTCTTCGCCGTGCTCGCCCGTGCGGGTCCCTTCCGTGCCGCGGCCGGACGGCGGGTCGCGGTCTTCCGTGCGGTACTGCCGCCGCCGCGGCCCCCTTTGACGGCGCGGGTGGCGCCAGGCGTGCGCGTGCGGGAGGCAGAGCGGGCCGTCTTGCGCTTGGCCATGACGCGTCCCCTTTCTGGTGAACCTTGACAGTTTGACGATAAGTAACTTATCCTCTAGTGCTTATCGCGATTGCAGGCAGCGTGCCGGACAAGTGCGAGACCCGCGGGGCGCCGGGCCCCTGCTACCCCAAGACCCGGCAATGTTGAATCACGGAGGACGCGCAATCACATGGCGAACGTCGAACAAGAGCACGCACAAGCAGTTCTGGTCCCTGGCGAGATGCCGGACGACCAGACCAAGGGAGGTGCCACGCCGACCAGTACGGGAACCAATCCCATCCTCGACGACGACCAGGTAGATCCAGCGGAATATGCCCGCCTGTTGGACATCTACGATAACAGCTTCCGCAACATCGCGGAAGGCGAGGTCGTCAAGGGAACAGTGCTGAAGGTCACCGACACCGAAGTGGTGGTCGATGTCGGATTCAAGTCCGAAGGCATCATTTCGATCGAGGAGTTTCTCGACGAACACAGGCAGATCACCGTGCAGCCCGGCGATACCGTCGACGTGCTGCTCGAGAAGACCGAAGACCGCGACGGCTATGTCGTCCTCTCGCGCGAAAAAGCCGAGAAGATGAAGATCTGGGACGAAGTCGAGCGCGCGTACACGGACAAGAAGGTCGTGATCGGCCGCGTGATCGAACGGATCAAGGGTGGCCTTGCCGTAGATATCGGCGTGCGGGCGTTCCTGCCCGGCAGCCAGATCGACGTCCGCCCCGTGCGCAACCTCGACGCCCTGCGCGGCCAGGAGCTGCGCATGCGCGTCATCAAGGTGAACAAGAAGCGCGGCAACATCGTGCTCTCGCGTAAGGTCCTGCTCGAGGAGGAGAACGCCGAGAAGAAGAAGCACACGCTCGAGACGCTCGCCGAGGGCAAGGTGCTCCGGGGCGTCGTCAAGAACATCACCGATTACGGCGCGTTCATCGACCTGGGCGGCATCGACGGCCTGCTGCACATCACCGACATGTCGTGGGGCCGCGTTGGCCACCCCTCCGAGATCTTCAAGGTCAACGACGAAGTCGACGTGGTCGTCCTCAAATACGACCCGGCGACCGAGCGCGTTTCCCTCGGCCACAAGCAGCTGGTGCCCGATCCCTGGAGCGCCGTGACCGACCGCTACCCGGTGAGCGCACGCGTCAGCGGCAAGGTGGTCAGCCTCACCGACTACGGCGCGTTCATCGAGCTCGAGCCCGGCGTCGAGGGTTTGATCCACGTCAGCGAGATGTCGTGGAGCAAGCGCGTGAAGCACCCGTCGAAGATTCTGAACGTCGGCGACACCGTCGAGGCGATGGTGCTCGGCGTCGACCCGGCGGCCCGCCGCATCTCGCTCGGCCTCAAGCAGGTCGAGCAGAACCCGTGGCACGACCTCTCCGACAAGTATCCGGTGGGCACGAAGATCAAGGGCCGCGTGCGCAACCTGACCGAGTTCGGGGCGTTCGTCGAGGTCGAGGACGACATCGACGGCCTGATCCACATCTCCGACATGTCGTGGAGCAAGCGGATCAAGCATCCCTCCGAGGTCCTGAAGAAGGGCGACGTCGTGGAGGCGATGGTGCTCAACATCGACGCCGAGAACCAGCGGTTGTCCCTCGGGCTCAAGCAGCTCGCGACCGACATCTGGGACGACTTCTTCTCGCGGCGGCACCTGGGCGACACGATCGAGGGCAAGGTCGTGCGCATGACCAACTTCGGTGCATTCGTCGAGCTCGACGAGGGCATCGAGGGACTGATTCACGTGTCGGAGTTCGACGATCAGACGCACGGAGGCGAGAAGATCGATCTGCAGGTGGGTGAGAACTACACCATGAAGATCATCAAGCTCAGCCCGGCCGAGCGGAAGATCGGCCTGAGCATCCGCGCGCTGAAGAGCGAAGAGTTCCGGACCGACTGGGAGAGCTACCAGGAAAGCTCCGGAACCGGCGAAGCGACGCTCGGCGAACACATCCGGTTCAAGAGCTAGCAGTCCAAGTTCGACGTGCGGCACGGGGCAATCGGGAGGCTCGGCGTTCGGGGTGCGCAAGACGGGGAAGGTGTGAATTCGTCCCTTCTTGCGCGGTCCGAATCCCGAACGCCGGGTGCCGACTGCGTGCCACACGGCGAGCTCCGCACTCCGAAATTCCCAGTGGGGTTGCCATGTCGATCAACGGCGGGAGCATGACGAAGGCTGAACTCGTCGAAGAAGTCTCGCGGGTTTCCGACCTCACGAAGAAGCATTCCGAGCTCATTGTGGAGACCGTGTTCCGCAGCATCATCGAGGCCCTGCAGCGCGGGGAAAAGATCGAGCTGCGGGGGTTCGGGAGCTTTCGGCTGCGCCAGCGCGAGCCGCGGAAGGGCCGCAACCCCAAGACTGGCGACAAGGTGGACGTGCCACCGAAGAAGGTGCCGTACTTCAAACCGGGCAAGGAACTGAAGGAACTGATCAACCTCGAGGCGCCGGGAACCGTGCCCGTCGCGCCAACACCCACCGCCGCCGTCGCCCCGGCGATTGCCCCCATCCCGGACCCCGACGTGCTCGGGGTGTAGACACACAGGCTGCAGACGACAGGCTGCAGCCTGCAGGCGGTGCCTGGCCCGGAGCCCGACGCTGCCTGCGGGCTGGAGCCTGTCGCCTGCGCCTTCTTTGTATGGAACGCCTCTGGTCTCCGTGGAGACTCGCTTACGTGACCGGCACCTCGGGCGCGCACGGCTGCATCTTCTGTGAGGCGTCCCTGCGCACGCGCGAGCCGCTGATCGTCGCGCGCAGCGACTCGGCGTTCGTGATCCTCAATCTCTACCCGTACAACAGTGGCCACCTGATGGTCGTGCCCACGCGACACGTCGGCAACCTCGCCGCGCTCACGCCAGCCGAGCTCACGGAGATCATGCTGCTCACGCAACGCTGCGAGGTTGCGCTCACCGAGGTGTATCAGCCGCAGGGCATCAACGTGGGGATCAACCTTGGCCGGCCGGCGGGCGCCGGGGTGCTCGATCACCTCCACGTGCACCTGGTGCCGCGGTGGACGGGCGACACAAACTTCATGTCCGTGGTGGGGAACGTGCGGGTGCTGCCCGAGGAAGTGGGGCAGAGCGCGGAGCGGTTACGACCGGTGTTCGAGAGACTCGGCCGCGACGCGTAGCCGCCGCTGTATCCTTGCTCCCATGCACCTCGAACTGACCCCGGCGCAGGAGGCCTTCCGCGCGGAGGTCGAAGCCTTCGCACGTGAACGCGTTGCGCCGAAGGCGGCCGAGATCGACGAGTCGAATGCCTTTCCCGTGTCACTGGTCTGGGAGGCGGCTTCGCGGGGGCTGCTCGGGATCACCATCCCGCGCGAGCATGGTGGTCTGGGGCACGATCACGTGGCGTACGCGGTGGCGATCGAGGCCATCGCACGGGCCAGTGCGACCGTGGCGGTCATTCTGAGCGTGAGCAACTCGCTCGTCGGAGAAGTACTCCTGCGCTTCGGCACCGACGCGCAGCGTGGGCGGTGGCTGCGCCCGCTCGCCACCGGCGACGCGCTCGGCGTGTTCGCGCTCTCCGAAGCGAACGCCGGGACCGACGCCGCGAACCAGGAGACGATTGCCACCCCCGACGGAGTTGGCTGGCGGCTCTCGGGTCGCAAGGTCTGGGTGGCCAATGCCGAAGGCGCGAGCCTCGGGGTCGTCTTTGCCGCCACGCAGCCGGGAGCGCGGGGCCGGGGCATCACGGCGTTCCTGCTGCCGTTCGATCGCGGCGGCATCCGGCGCGAGCCGGGCCCGGATTCGCTCGGCGTGCGCGGGCTGGGGTGTATGGATCTGGTGCTCGAGGGCGTGCGGGTCGAGCGTGGCGACGTCGTGGGCGACGTCGACGCCGGGTTTGCGGTGGCGCGCGCGGCGCTCGAGGCCGGGCGGGTCGCGATCGCCGCGCAGTCGCTCGGCGTTGGGCATTCCGCGCTCGACGAGGCGCTGGCACACGCGAAGGCGCGCCGGACGTTCGGGCGGCCGATTGCGAAGTATCAGGCGGTCCAGTGGTTCCTGGCCGACATGGCCACCGACCTCGAGGCCGCCCGGATGCTGACGCTCAAGGCCGCCGCTGCCATGGACACCGGCGCGGGGTTCGGCGCCGAAGCGGCGATGGCAAAGCTGGCGGCGTCAGAGGCGGCGCATCGTGCGGCCGACAAGGCGATGCAGGTGCTCGCATCCGCGGGTTACAGGCGTGGTTCGACGGTCGAGCGCCTCTTCCGCGACATTCGTGCGAGCGAGATCTACCAGGGCACGTCGGAAGTGCAGCGCATGATTATCGCCGCTGCGGTCCTCGGGGACTAGTGGCCCCCGCCAATATTGCAGAGGCGCGTCAAGGCGCCACGTCGTAGCCCAACCCCTCGATCTCCTGCCGGATGATTGTCGGCGTGACCCGCTCCGGGTCAAATGTGACGCCCACCATGTTGGCCGTGTGATCGGCGGACACGGATTCCACGCCGTCCACCCTCGACAACATCTTGGTCACTGCCGTCTCGCAGCCACTGCACGTCATCCCGGTGACCGTCAGCTGCAGCATTTCCGTCATGTGAAATCGTCTCCCCCTGGAGGAGTGTAGCAGCAGGGCGGGAGGGACGCGCCTAACCGATGATCTGCTTCGCGATCGTCTGGAGCTGCAGGTTCGACGTGCCCTCGTAGATCTGTCCGATCTTCGCGTCGCGGTACAGTTTCTCGACGGGGTAGTCCTTCACGAACCCGTAGCCGCCGTACAAGTTCACGGCGAGCGATGATACGCGCTCCGCGACTTCGGACGAGAACAGCTTGCACATGGCGGCCTCGGTCAGGAACGGCAGCCCGGCGTCGCGAAGCCTCGCGGCGTTGTAGACGAGCAGACGCGCGGCGGCGAGCTCCGTGGCCGCGCGCGCGATCTGGTGCTGCACCGCCTGGAAGTCGCTGATTGCCTTCCCGAACTGCCGGCGCTCCTGCGTGTAGCGGAGGGCGTGATCGAGCGCGCCCTGCGCGAGGCCGATCATCTGGGCGCCTATCCCGATGCGCCCCTCGTTGAGCGTCTCGATGGCCACTTTGTAGCCCTTGCCCACCTCGCCGAGCACGTTCTCCGCGGGTACGCGGCAATCTTCGAGGATCAGTTCGCACGTGCTGCTCGCGCGAATGCCGAGCTTGTCTTCCTTCTTCCCGACCGTGAACCCGGCGAACCCCCGTTCCACCAGCAGCGCCGTGATGCCCTTGTACCCGGCCGCGGGATCGAGGGTGGCGAACACGATGAACACGTCGGCCTCATTGCCGTTCGTGATCCATAGCTTCCGGCCGTTCAGGACGAATCCGTCGGCGTCCGCGGTTGCGCGCGTGGCGAGCGCGAACGCATCGCTGCCGGACCCTGCCTCCGACAGGGCATACGCCCCAACCACACGCACCGCGAGCTGAGGCAGGTAGCGGCGCTTCACGTCTTCGCTGCCCCAGCGCGACAACGCATTCACCACCAGCGTGTTCTGGACGTCGACGAGAACCCCCACCGAGGGATCGACCTGCGAGAGCGCTTCGACCGCGAGCACCGCGTGAAAGAACGTTCCCCCCGAGCCGCCGTAGCTCTCGGGGATCTCGACGCCCATCACGCCCAGGTCGAACAGCTTGTCCACCAGCGTGCGCGGGAACGTCGCCTGCTCGTCCATCTCGCGGACGAACGGAGCGATCTCGCCTCGGGCGAACTCGAGCACGCTCTCGCGGAACAGCAGTTCGTCTTCCTCGAGGGTGGTGAGAGCCCGGCTGGCCGGGGCGGTCGCTTGATTGGTCACGGGAGCCTCGACTGGGTTGCGGGGCGCGTCGCTGAGGTCGTGAAGAGGCCGCCCGCGCGGAACCTTCGTCAAAATCAGCGAATGTTATCATCAACGCCTGGGGACCGTCCGCGGACGCATGCGTGGCGGCGGCAGGTTAGGAAAATCATGTTCAAGCGTCTCGCGCTCATCACCATGCTCGTTGTGTGGACCGCGTCGACGCTGTCGCCCGGCGGACGCGTGGCGGCCCAGCAGCAGGGCAGCGGAGCTCCGACGGGCCCCAATCAGGGGGAAACTGCTTCACCCGAGCCCTCGGATCCGGGGCAGCCAGGCGCGCGCGCTGCTGGACAGGAACCACCGCCCGGCCAACCGGTATTCCGAGCCGGGATCAACTTCGTCCGCGTGGACGTGATCGCGACAGACAACAAGGGCAACCCCATCCTGGATCTGAAGCCGGAAGACCTGGCGGTTACCGAGGATGGCAAGCCGCAGGCCATCGAGTCCTTCAAGCTGATCAAGGTCACGGAGCGGAAGGACACGACGCCGCCGCGCGAGATTCGCACGAGCTTCGATGAGGAGTCCGAAGCGCAGCGCGAAGACGTTCGCCTGTTCGCCATTTTCCTGGACGACTATCACGTGCGCCGGGGCGCGTCGATGTATGCGAGGCAGCCGATCATGCGGTTCCTGAGCAACCAGCTGCAACCCACGGACATGGTGGCGCTGATGTATCCCCTGACTCCGTTGAGCGACGTGGTGATGTCGCGCAACCACGAGGCGTTGGCGCGCGCGGTGGAGAGGTTCGACGGCCGCAAGTTCGACTACACGCCGAGGAACCAGTTCGAGGAGAAGTACGCGAACTACCCGGCCAGCGTGGTCGAGCGGATGCGCAACGAGGTGTCGCTCTCGGCCTTGCGGTCGCTGGTCACACACATGGGCTCGCTTCGAGAGGGGCGCAAGGCGGTGATCCTCGTCAGCGAGGGCTATTCCAACTACCTGCCGCCGCAGCTGCGCGACCCAATCGCATCGATGCCCGGGTTCGGCAACCCGGCACGCCAGTCCCCGAGTGCCGGCGCCGGCGAGGATCGCGAGCGGTTCTTCAGCGGTGCGGAGATGATCGGCGACCTCCGGCAGGTGTACGACGTCGCCAACAGGAACAATACCGCGATCTATGCGCTCGATCCGCGTGGTCTCGCCCCCTTCGAATTCGACATCAACGAGGGCGTCGGTGACACCCGCGTGGACGCGGCGTCGCTGCGGATGACGCAGGACACGCTTCGCATCCTCGCGGATGAGACCGACGGCCGCGCCATCGTGAACCAGAACGATCTCGACAAGGGTCTGCGGCAGATCGTCAGCGACTCGAGCGTGTATTACCTGATCGGCTACAACTCCTCGCAGGCGCCGCAGGACGGCAAGTTCCACGAGATCAAGGTGAAGGTGAAGCGGTCCGGGGTGCAGGTGCGTCACCGGAAAGGCTATTGGGCGCTGACGGCCGAGGAGTCGGCCCGTGCCCTCGCTCCCGCGGCGCCGGAGCCGCCGAAGGAGTTCGAAACGGCGCTCGCATCAATCACCCCACGACCGGCAGCACAGGCGTCGTCGGTTCGCACCTGGATCGGCACCGCGCGCGGGGAGAACGGCAAGACGCGCGTGACGTTCGTCTGGGAGCCCGCGCCACCGCCGCCGGGTGTGCGCCGCGAGGAAGCCGCCCGCGTGAGCGTCACCGCGATGGCGCCGGACGGCTCCGCGTACTTCCGCGGCCGTGTGCCGGATGTGACGGTCGCGTCGGCGGCACCACAGGCTGCGGCGGCGTCGGGCGGAGGAGTGCCGGCGCGAGGACCGGCGCAGGTGGTCTTCGAGGCGCCGCCGGGCCCGATGCAGCTGCGTTACTCGGTTGAGAACGCGAACGCAGGTGTCATCGACACCGATGTTCGCGAGATTGCGGTGCCAGATCTCACGGCGCCTCAAGTGCAGCTGAGCACGCCGCACGTGCTGCGCGCACGCACCGTGAAGGAGTTCCGCGAGATCAGTGCGAACGCGCACGCGATACCGAGCGCGGCGCGCGAGTTCCGGCGCACCGACCGGCTCGTGATCCGCTTCGATGCGTACGCACCGGCAGGGGCGCCAGAGGTCAGCGCCAAGCTGCTGAACCGCGCCGGGCAGGCGATGCTCGACGTCCCGGTGAGCACACAGTCGACAGGATCCACGCACCAGATCGACTTGCCGCTGGCCAGCATGGCGCCTGCCGAGTATCTGGTCGAGATCAACGCGAAGGGTGAGGCGGGCGACGCCAAGCAGTTGATCGCGTTTCGTCTGGTGAGCTGACAATGAGATCGGGAGGTATTTTCAGTTTCTGCACAGCAGATTGACTGCTGAGCGTGCAGAAATTGAAAATACCTCCCGATCTCATTCCGGCTGGAGCCTGGAGCCGATGAACTCATTGGAACACCGCACGCTTGGCAGCAGCCTCTCGGTATCAGCCCTCAGCCTCGGCTGCATGGGGATGTCGGAGTTCTACGGCGCCACCGACGAGCAGGAGTCGATCGCGACGATCCATCGCGCGCTCGATCTCGGGGTCACCATGCTCGACACCGCGGACGTGTACGGCCCGCACACCAACGAGGTGCTCGTGGGCCGTGCGCTCGCGGGCCGCCGCGAAGGTGTGATCGTCGCGACGAAGTTCGGGATCGTCCGGTCGGCCGACCCGGCCTACCGGGGCGTCAGCGGCCGGCCCGAGTACGTGCGCGCGAGCTGCGAGGCGTCGCTGCGCCGGCTGGCGATCGATGCGATCGACCTCTATTACCAGCATCGCGTCGATCCCAACACCCCGATCGAAGATACGGTCGGCGCGATGGCCGACCTCGTGCGCGAAGGGAAAGTGCGGTACATCGGCCTGTCCGAGGCGGGCGTCGAAACGTTGCGCCGCGCGTCGCGTGTCCACCCGATCGCCGCGCTTCAAAGTGAGTACTCGCTCTGGACGCGCGAGCCGGAAGACGGCGTGCTCGCCACATGCCGCGAGCTGGGCATCGGCCTGGTGGCTTACAGCCCGCTCGGCCGCGGCTTTCTGACCGGCCGCATCCGCAGCGAGAACGATCTCGAGCCGGGTGATTTCAGGCTCAACACGCCGCGCTTTCAGGGCGAGCACCTGCAGAAGAATCTGGGTACTCGCCGAAGGTGTCGCGGCGATTGCGCGGGAGAAGGGCTGCACCCCTGCACAGCTCGCGCTTGCATGGGTCCTCGCCCAGGGACGCGACATCGTCCCTATCGTCGGCACAAAGCGGCGTACCTACCTTGAAGAGAACCTCGGTGCGCTGAACGTGCACCTCGACCGGTCGGCCCTCGCGCGGCTGAATGAAGTCGCGCCGCGTGGCGCTGGATCCGGTGATCGGTACTCGGCCGCGGCCATGACGTTCATAGACCGGTAATCGCCGGACGCGGCGCGGCGCAGCTCAGGCCTGTCGCCCACACGTCACAGGGCGGCGCGCCTGCGTCCCGCCCGGCGGCGAAGTGACCGCCGGCTCACTCACCCTCACCCAGAGGAGCATCCATGCGCAGCGTACTCGTCCTGATTGTCCTCGCCCTCGCCGGTCCAGCCGCCGCCCAGACGCCCGTCGCGCCCATGGATTGCCCCGAGGTCACGCGCGCCATGCAGGACCTGATGCGCAACGACGCCCGGCTTCGCGACTGGCCGCAGCTCGAACGCTATCGCATGGCCAATGCCGATCTGCTGCGCACGGGCCCCAAGGTCGAGGTCGTGTTTCTCGGCGACTCCATTACGGACAGCTGGAGCAACGAGCGGTTCGGCGGGTTCTTCCCCGGCAAGGGGTACGTCAATCGCGGGATCAGCGGCCAGACGACGCCGCAGATGCTGGTGCGGATGAAGCCCGACGTCCTGGCCTTCTCGCCGAAGGTGATCGTGCTGCTCGCTGGCACGAACGACATCGCCGGCAACACGGGACCCCAGACCGACGAAGACATTCAGCGCAACATCACCGCGATCGCGGAGCTCGCAACGGCGAACGGCGCACGGATGGTGCTCGCGAGCGTCCTGCCGGTGAGCGCGTACCACGTCTCTCCCGGCGCTCCGCCACAGACCGTCCGGCGTCCGCCTGCCCGGATCAACACGCTCAACACGTGGCTGAAGGCCTACGCTGCCGCGCACAAGCATGTGTATCTGGATTACTTCTCCGCCGTAGCTGATGAGAAGGGCCTGCTGCGCGCGGAGTTGAGCGAAGACGACCTGCACCCCAACGAACGGGGCTATGCGATCATGGCGCCGCTGGCCGACGCCGCCATCGCGCAGGCGAGACGCTGAAGCGGTGCACCCGGCGCCGCCCGCTCGGAGCCCACCTGCTGAGACGGAACCTGGTTCAGCGCCCTAGATGGGCCTGATGTAGTCTCTTGGCTCCAGAGGAGGAGTGCTGATGCTTCGAGGGTACTGCCCGGGAGGTCGCTGCCGAATTCCTCGGCACGTTCGTGCTGATCGTGTTCGGCATCGGTGTCGTCGCACAGTTCGTGCTGGGCGGCGGGGCCAACGGTCAGTATTTGTCGGTGAATCTGGGTTGGGGTCTTGCGGTGACGATGGGCATCTACGTGTCGGCCGGCATCTCGGGTGCACACCTGAACCCGGCGGTGACGCTCGCGCTCGCGCTTCGGCGCGGGTTCAGCTGGAGCAAGGTGGGTCCCTATATCGGGGCGCAGTTCGCGGGCGCGTTCCTGGCGTCGGCCCTCGTGTTCGTCACGTACCGCGAGGCGCTCGACCGTTTCGACGGCGGCGTTCGACAGATCGGCGGCACCCTCGGCACCGCGGGCATCTGGGCAACCTACCCGCAGCCGTTCCTCTCGACGTTTCCCGGCGGCCTCATCGATCAGATCGTTGGCACGGCCCTGCTGGTCGGCGTGCTCTTCGCCCTGTCCGACGCCCGGAACTTCGCGCCGCCGCAACGGCTCACGCCGGTGCTCGTCGGCCTGGTGGTCACGCTCATCGGCGCCACGTTCGGCTACAACGCCGGCTACGCGATCAATCCGGCCCGCGACCTGGCGCCGCGCCTCTTCACGGCCTTGGCGGGCTGGGGGAGCGGCGTTTTCACGGCCGGAAACGGCTGGTGGTGGGTGCCGGTCGTCGGACCGTCCATCGGAGGTGTCCTTGGCGGATACGTGTACGATCTGCTGATCACGAACCATCATCCACCCGAAGCACCGGTCACTCCGCCCCCTGGCCGCACCTCCGCGGGCACCGACCAGCAGGTGGCTGTGTCATGAGCGGCTTCGTTCTCGTTCGCGCTTCGTTTACCGTTTCTGTGTCTTCCCGTCGTAGGTGGTGAGCGGGGCATACAGGTCCGGGCGGCGATCCCTGAAGAACCCCATGCCCGCGCGGAAGCTGCGTGCTGCATCCAGATCGAGCGTGGCGATGACCACAGCCTCGTCCGAACGGTTCGCTTCGGCGAGTATCTCGCCCTGGTAATCGGCTATGAAGCTGGTGCCGTAATAGGTCTGCTGGTGCGCCTCGATGCGCTCGGTGCCGACGCGGTTTGCCGCGGCGAGGAAACACGAGTTCGATACGGCATGGCCGATCATCGCGCGCCGCCATAACACGGAGGTGTCGATTGCTCCGGCCTCCTCGGGCTCGGACCCGATCGCCGTCGGGTACAACAACACCTCGGCGCCCTGAAGCGCCATGGCACGTGCGGTCTCGGGGTACCACTGGTCCCAGCAGATCGCCGCGCCGACCGTCCCCGCCGCCGTCGGAAATGCCTTGAATCCCGTGTCGCCGGGATTGAAGTAGTACTTCTCCTGGTAGCCGGGGCCGTCCGGGATGTGCGACTTCCGGTAGACACCAAGGATGTCTCCGCTGCCGTCGATCATGGCCAGGCTGTTGTAGTGGGCCTGGCCGCTCCGTTCGAAGAAGCTGACGGGCAGGACGACTCCCAGCTCCCTGGCGAGGGCGCAGAACTGCGCGAGGAACGGGTGCCCTTCGACCGGATGCGCGTTGGCGAAGTACGACTCCCGCTGCACCTGGCACCAGTACAGGTTTTCGAACAGCTCGGGGAGCAGGACCAGTCGAGCGCCACGATCCGCCGCCTCGCGGACGAAGGCAATCGCGTGCTCCACGTTGTGTTCGAGGCGGTCCGTCATGGTCATCTGCACGACGGCGATGGAGAGCGTGCGTGCGGTCATGGGTCCCTGGTCACGACGCCGGCCGGCTGCTGCTGCGTCACGCAGTGGCACGCGCCCCCTCCCGTCATGAGGTGTCGTGCCATCACCCCACGCACCTCGCGGCCCGGGAACAGGGGCCGCAGGATTTCGAGCGCGCAGGCGTCATTCGTGTCGCCATACACCGGCACGATCACGCCTGCGTTCACCACGTAGAAGTTGGCGTACGTGAGAGGCAGTCGCTGGCCGCCGAACTCCGCGCGCCTGCGAGGCAGCGGCAGCTCCACGATGTGGAACGGCTGTTCCTCACCATCGCTGAAGCCGCGCAGCCGCTCCAGGTTCAGCGCGGTCGGGTCGTAGTTCGCGTCGGCGCGGTCTTCGCACGTCACCGTGACGATCGTCCGTGCATCGGTGAAGCGCGTGATCGTGTCGATGTGGCCGTCGGTGTGATCGCCTTCGAGGCCCGTATCCAGCCAGAGCACGCGCGGCGTGCCCAGGTACGCGGCGAGGGCGGCCTCGATCTCCGCCTCCGACATACTGGGATTTCGCCTCGGGGAGAGCAGGCACTGCCTCGTCGTCAGGACGCAGCCCGCACCGTTTACCTCGATGGAGCCGCCTTCCATCACCACGCCCGTGTCGATGGCGGTGGTGCCGAGGATCCGCGCAACCTGCCGTGGCACGTCGTTGTCGGTCGCGGCGTCGTACTTGCCGCCCCAGCCGTTGAACTCCCAGTTCACCAATCGCAGACGCCCTTCGCGCGCGACGAAGATCGGACCGCTGTCCCGCAGCCAGACGTCGTCATAGGCGACGCGATGAAGCCGGACGTTGGTGCCCGAAAGACGGGCGGCGGCGTCCGCTTCGGCGGCGGCGTCGCGGACTAGCAGCTCCACAGGCTCAAACGATGCGACTGCCCGCACCAGCTCCGCGAATTCACGGCGGACAGGCTCGAGCTCACCGACCCAGAGCTCGTCGTCGCAGGGCCACGCCATCCAGGTGGCCACGTGCGGCGTCCATTCCGCGGGCATGGCAAACCCGTGCTGGCTGGTAAGCAGCGTGCGAGACATGGATTTGAACGTATCATGAGCGGCTGGCCCGCGGTTTCGACCCGGGTGGGCCGAGTGTCTGCAGCGCCACGTGTGTTGCCGGCGTCCGCCCGTTCGGCCGGCGATTGATTTACTGTGGATTGACTCGGCGCAAACGCTTCAGCTTGTAAGGACGTCGCGCTCACGCGCATGATGCCCCGGAAGGAGATGCTCAATGGGAGTGGGACGCCGCTTGCGGCAGGCACGCGAGGCAAGGGGATTATCGATGACTCAGGTCGCCGCCAGCACGAAGATTCCCGTTCGGCAGCTCGCGGCACTCGAGGCCGAGGAGTACGAGACGCTGCCCGGCGGCATCTTCGTGCGGGGGCACATCCGGGCGGCAGCAACGGCGGTGGGGCTCGATCCTGCGGACCTGACGGAGCACTATCAGGAGGAGATGAGACCCTCCGGCGTCGTGACGGGTGCCGCCGGGGCGGAGCTCCCCGAAGATCACGGCCCGCGGTTGCGCATGGCAGCGGACCCGGCCGAACCCCGGCCGAAGGGGCACCTCCTGGCTGCCATCGTCATTCTGCTGTCAATCGTCCTGGCGCTCGCCTGGTTCGGGCGCGAACGTGACACGCCCCCGTCGTCGCGGAACGATCGAGGTGCGGGTACCGAGATAGCCGCGCTGGTGTCTGCATCCCGCACGCCGCCGAAAATCGATGAGCCACTAGGCGTGGGGACCATCGGCACGATGCCGGATGGAATGGAGGCGGACGGTGTGCCAGTGCACCTCAGAGCCCAACGGGTCTGCTGGCTTGCGTTCACCGTGGATGGGCACCGGATCGCGTACCGGATGCTGGGGGAAGGCGAGACCGTGACGGCTCGCATGCATCAGCGCGCCGCCGTGCGGACCGGTGACGCGGGGGCGTTGCTGCTCTCGATCGGCCAGGGGCCGGCAAGACCACTGGGAGCGCGGGGCGCGGCACGAAACGTCGAGTTCACGCCGGACGATTACGGTCGGCTGCTCGGACGATAGCCATATCCCGGCTCCATTTCAGTGTGGCGCCTGGACTTCGGTGGCGGCGTACCCAAACACCAGCTTGTCGCTCGGCGCATCCAACCCGATGGTCACTGTGCCGCCGTTCTCCAGCCTGCCGAACAGGATTTCATCCGTCAGCGGGTCGCGGACCTCGCGCTGCACGACCCGTGCGAGCGGCCGCGCACCGAAGACGGGATCGTAGCCTTTCGCTCCCAACCACGCGCGCGCCTCGGGTTCGAGCGTGACGGCAATCCGCCGCTCGCCGAGCTGCGCCTCGAGCTGCAGGATGAACTTGCCGACGATGGTCTCCATCACGAGAGGGGACAGCGGCTTGAAGGTGACAATCGCATCGAGCCGGTTGCGGAACTCCGGCGTAAACATCCTCTCGACGGCAAACTTCGACCGCGACTCGGAGTTCTTCTGACGCGCCGCGTCCTTGTGCGCCTGATCGCCGCCCTCGCCGAACCCAATCGCCCCGGCTGACAGCTCGCGCGACCCGGCATTCGAAGTCATGATCAACACGACATGACGGAAGTCGGCCTTGCGGCCGTTGTTGTCCGTGAGCGTCGCGTGATCCATGACCTGCAGCAGGATGTTCAGCACATCGGGGTGCGCCTTCTCGATCTCGTCCATCAGCACGACGCTGTACGGATTGTTGCGGACCGCGTCCACGAGCAGGCCCCCCTGCTCGAACCCGACGTACCCGGGAGGTGCTCCCACCAGGCGGGCCACGGCGTGTTTCTCCATGTACTCGCTCATGTCGTAGCGGATGAAGTCGTTCCCGAGGTGGATGGCGAGCTGCTTCGCCAGCTCCGTCTTCCCGACGCCCGTAGGGCCAGTGAACAGAAAGCACCCGGCAGGGCGATCGGGTTGGCCGAGGCCCGCGCTCGACCGCTTGATTGCTGCGGCGACGAGGCCGACGGCCTCATCCTGCCCGAACACCACGCGCCCCAGCGACTCCTCGAGCGTACGCAGCTTGTGCTTGTCGGACGCGGACGCCTGGCGGTCGGGGATGTTGGCGATGCGCGCGACTATCCGCTCGATCTCGCGGACGTCGACAACCGACAGCGCGCCGGCCTCCGGTTCCAGGCTCAAGGCGGCGGCGGCCTCGGCGGTCACTGCGGTCCGACTGACGTCGGGCCCTTTGGTAGGAACCGCCCCTGGCGCGGAGAACGTGTCCGTGCCGCGCGCTTCCCCTCCGGTGACGGTGGCCGGCGTTCTCTTCTGGCCGCCGTCAGCTGCCGATGCGCTGCTGGCCCGGTCGCCTGCCTCAATCCGCATCATTGCGCCGGCCTCATCGAGCAGGTCGATGGCGCTGTCGGGCAGGCGCAGGTCACGGAGGTGCCGGCCGGCAAGACGCGCGGCGGCGTCGATAGCCTCATCCGTGTACCGGACGTGGTGGTGCTCCTCGTAGCGCCGCTGCAGCCCCTTCAGGATTCTGACGGTCTCCTCGACACTCGGCTCGTCAATGGCGACTTTCTGCAACCGTCGTGCGAGCGCACGATCGCGTTCGATGTGTTTGAACTCCTCGAAGGTCGTCGAACCGATCACGCGCAGCTCGCCGGCCACGAGCACGGGCTTGATGAGCGCCGCCAGGTCCATGGTGCCGCCGGTTGTCGCGCCGGCCCCGACCGTGGTGTGGATCTCGTCGATGAAGAGCACCGGGTTGGTGCGCTTCGCGAGCGCGCTGATCACCGCCTTGAAGCGCTCCTCGAAGTCGCCGCGGAATCGCGTGCCCGCGAGGAGGGCGGTCGAGTCGAGCGCGAAGACTTCCGCTCCCCGCAGGGGCCCCGGCACCTCGGGCTCGAGCAGCCGGAGCGCGAGCCCCTCGGCCATGGCCGTCTTGCCCACACCGGGCTCCCCGACGAACACCGGGTTGTTCTTGCGGCGGCGGCAGAGGATCTGAATCGTGCGCTGCAGCTCCTTCGTACGGCCGATCAGCGGATCGAGCTTGCCGGCGGCGGCACGCTCGCTCAGGTTGATCGTGTAGGCGGCGAGCGGGTTGCGCGCAGTACCTGCTGTCCTCGTCCTCGTCACCGGGTTTGCCGGCATGGCGCAGCTCGCCAGAGTCTTCGTCGTGCGGCAGGGGCACCTTTCCGATCCCGTGGGAGATGTAGTTGAGCACGTCGAGGCGGGTGACGCCTTGAGCCGCCAGCAGCTGCGCTGCGTACGATTTCTGTTCCTGGAGCATCGCCGCCAGCACGTCGCCGGCGCGCACCTCATCACGTCCGGCGCTCTGCACGTGCAGCACTGCGGTCTGCAGCACGCGCCGGAAGGCGAGCGTCTGCTCCGGCTCACGGTTCCGGCCGCGGCTGAACTGCTCGAGCGACTTCGACAGGTACGCGTCGAGGTCGATGCGGAGCTGCCGCAAATCTGTGCCGACGGCTGTCAGGATCTGTTCGCCCTCGGCGTCGTGCGCAAGCGCGTACAGCAGGTGCTCGAGCGTCAGGTGTGTATGCCGCCGCGAACCGGCTTCCCGGTGGGCGATCGTGAGAATGACTTCCAGAGTGGGACTGAACATGTGGGTCTTACGCTATTCTTCTTCCATGACCGCCTTCAGCGGATAGCCCGCAGTCTCGGCGAGCTGCTCGGTGGCGACGACGCGGGTTTCGGCAACGTCGAACGGGTACACGCCGCAGAGACCACGGCCCTGCGTGTGGACCTGCATCATGATCCGGTACGCCTCGGCGGGACCCTTGTCGTACACCGACTCGAGCAGGTGCACCACGAACTCCATCGGTGTGTAGTCGTCGTTGATCAGAACGACCTTCCACATCGACGGCTCCCTGGCCTCGGTGCGCGTGCGCTCCTTGACTTCGCCGCCGGTCTTCGGTGCGTTATCGGCCATGTCGGTTGCTGATCGGGCTTAACCTATTGTACCAGCCCCGTGGGGAGAAGGGCGGCAGGGCGGAGGCTGTTCGGCCGGGGCGCGAACCATTTCTGGCCGGGGCGCTCCGCCCCCAGCCCTACACTGTGAGCCTCAGGCCTACACCGTGAGCCTCAGGCCTTACACCGTCAGCTTCACTGAGCCCGGGCCGAAGCGCCCCTGGCACTGGAGAGAACGATGCCGTCATTCCCACTGACGCAGCAGGTGCGCCTCCGGCAGCGGCTCGCGGGTTGCGCGCTCGAGGATCCCACTGCCACGCTGGTTCAGGACCTCGCTCGCATCGCGGGCGACCGCTGGCACGGCTGCCGCGTCGGTATCGCACTGGGCAGCCGCGGCATCGATCGGATCGCAGCTGTTGCGCGCACTCTGGTCGAGTGGCTCCGGGAGCGCGGCGCTGAGCCGTTCGTCATCCCGGCCATGGGAAGCCATGGCGGCGCCACGCCTGACGGGCAGCGCGAACTGCTCGCCGCCTACGGCATCACGAGCGAGACGCTTGGCGTGCCCGTTCGCGCCGAGATGGACACCGACGAGGTGGGGCGCACAGCCAGCGGCATTCCGGTCCGCCTTTCGCGGGTGGCGCGCGACAGCGACGCCGTCGTGCTCGTGAACCGCATCAAGCCGCACACCGACTTCGAGAGCACGAGACTCGGCAGCGGCCTGTTGAAGATGGCAGCGATCGGGCTGGGAAAAATTGACGGGGCCTCCGCGTGTCACGAGGGCGCGTCGCGGCTTGGCTACGAGACGGTAATTACCGAGGTGGCCGCCGGCGCGCTCGCTTCGCTGCCGCGCGTCTACGGGGTCGGCCTGGTCGAGGATGGCACGCACCGGCTCGCACGGATCGCGGTGCTGCGCGGTCACGAGATCGCGCGCGAGGAGTCCGCACTGCTGCAGCTGGCGCGCGCGTGGATGCCCGCGCTGCCGTTCCCCGAGGTGGACGTGCTGATCGTCGACGCCATCGGCAAGAACATCAGCGGTGCCGGGATGGACCCGAATATCATCGGCCGCGGCGTACACGGCGAGCGCATGACGATGTGCCGCGCGACCGTGCGCGCGATCTACGCGCGAGATCTGACGCCCGAGTCGCACGGCAACGCTTCGGGTATCGGGCTGGCCGACGTCGTCTCGTCGCGTCTCGTCGCGGCGATGGACCTGGCGATCACCTACACGAATGCGCTCGCCGCGATGAAGGTGGTTCCCGTGCGCATCCCGTTCCAGTTCGCCACGGACGCGGACTGTCTCGCTGCCGCATGCCGCCTGGCGGGCGTCCGTCCCGAGCGCGCGCGCCTCCTGCGCATCCGGGACACACTGGCACTCGAGCACGTCATCGCATCGGAGTCGTACCTGGAGGAGATCGACCGACGGGATGATCTCGAGGTGGTTGCGCCTCCCGAGCCCTGGTCGTTCGCATCCTGAGGGTGCCTGGAGAGATCCCCCGCCGATCGACCCCGGCCAGCCACAAAACAAAAGGGCGGCACCCCGCGGGTGTCGCCCTTCTCGATGTCGCTGGTCGCGTATCTACCAGCGGGGTTCGCTGCGCCGGCGAGTGCCGCCGCCACCGCCGTAGCCGCCGGAGCCCTGCGGCTTCGGACGCGCTTCGTTCACCGTCAGGTTGCGGCCGCCCAGTTCACGGTTATTGAGCTGTTCGATCGCCTTCTGCGCATCCTCGTCGGAAGCCATCTCGACGAACGCAAAACCACGCGCGCGGCCGGTGGCCATGTCGCGCATGACGCTGACGCTCTCAACCGTCCCGGCCTCGCCGAACAGCGCCTGAAGGTCCTGTTCACCGGTGTCGTACGGCAGGTTTCCAACGTAGAGTTTTCGAGCCATCTGATCTGTCCTGCACTTCTGCCCCCAAAGGGGAGCACTCTGATCGCGGTCCGGAATGGGCCGCGCAGATGGATTTGGCTGCGTAAGTAGTCTCCGGCTGTGCCGGAAGTTGCGGGAAGCGAGGCTCGTATGACACTCGGCTCTGACGCGGGCTACGGTAGCGGGCTTTCTTCCACCTGACGGACGGGAGTGTAGCACGCTTCCCGCCCACGACCAACAGGGAGGCCCGCGGCGCAGGCAGGAGCCCGCGACGTCGCCCCACGTAGCCCGGGCGCTTCGGCCCCGGGCCTTCGCCCAGCCTGCGGTGACGCTACACTCAGGCTGACGGCTAGGAGGCCTCCGGACCAGGGCCGACGCGCCCCGGCCAAACAGCGCACATGTCTATCGATTTCACCATCCCTTCGTTGCGCCTCGACGGCCGGCTCGCGCTCGTCACGGGCGGTGCCCGCGGGCTCGGGCTCGGCATCGGGCTGGCGCTCGCGGATGCGGGCGCCGACATCGCGATAGTCGCCCGCACGGCCGCGCAGGTCGCCGATGCCGTGGAGCGCGTGCGAGCCCTCGGCCGCCAGGCACACGGCATCGTCGCCGACGTCGGAGCTCCCGAGGCGCCCCAGGCGATCGTCGGTGAGGTGATGTCCCGGTTCGGCCGGTTGGACATCGTCGTGCACGCGGCCGGCATCAACATCCGAAAACCAGCCAGTCAGATCACGCGAGACGATTACGAGCGGTTGATGCGGGTGAACGTGGAGGGCGCGTTCTTTCTCGCACAGGCGGCCGCGCTCGTGATGCGGACGGCAGGCCGGGGCCGCATCATCGCTGTTGGTTCCGTCGCGGCGGAAATCGCGATCCCGCGCGTCTCGGTGTACGCGATGAGCAAGGGCGCCCTGAAGCAGATGGTGAAGTCGCTGGCGCTGGAGTGGGCCAGAGACGGAATCACGGTGAATGCCATCGCACCGGGCCGGTTCTGGACGACAATGACCGACGCCGTGTTCTCGGATCCCGAACTCCACGCCAGCGCCGTGCGCGTCATTCCCATGGGCCGTCCAGGGGTGGCGGCCGATCTCGCAGGCGCCGCCGTGCTGTTCGCGTCGGATGCCAGCGCCTACATCACCGGACAGACGTTGATCGTGGACGGCGGCTGGTTGGCAGGCGGCGGCGTGGAAGGGTGATCCGCCGAGCGTACCGAGCTGCGGATTCTATTCGACGATGACGCGCTGTACGTTGGGGCGGAGGCGCTGTACGTTGGGGCGCGCCGCCGACATCAGCCCGAGCCAGGTCGTGCGCTGAGCAGGGTGATTCATTAGGCAGAGCCCCTCTGTTCGTGAGACACTTGTAGCTCTCAGTCACCGCGCAGGCAGACAGGCCTGCGCCTTGACCCCCTCATCGACGAGGCGCACGGCGCCTCCGCCGCTCGCGCGTGCGGCTCTCCAGGAGCCTTTCATGTCAGCTATCCGAGTTGGAACGATCGTGACGCACAAGGCCTGGGGCGTCGGGAAAGTGCTGTTTCTGACCGAGACCAAAGCCGTGGTGGGTTTCGCCGCCTGCCGCACCCCGACCGATCCTGGCCTGCGTGACGTGAGCCTCAGGGGGACGTTCATCGAGCCCACATCGACCGAGCCGGATCCGGCACCCGACAACTGGAACATCACGCTCGACGCGAACGGCCGCGCGGCAGGGCCGCGGGCGCGCAGCGCGCGCGCGGCGGCGCTGAAGCCGATGGCCGCCGGCACTGCGATCTCCGTCGAGCAGGCGATTGCCCGCTTCAAAGAACGCTATCCGACCGGCTTCGACGATGAGCGGTATGTCACTGTAGAGCGTGGATGGAAGTGGGAGAAGCACGTCGAGTGGCACGAGCGGGTGGGCACACGCAGCCTCGCCGAGATGGCCAAGACGAACCTGCGGCAGCTCGCGCACGACACGCAGCGGGTCGTGCAGACCCGGCGGAAGTCGCTGCTCGACAAGGCGGAACTGAGCGCCTTCACCGCCGGCCTGGCGGCAGACGCGCCGTCGCGCGCCTACTTCGCCGCACTCGATGGAGTCCTGTCGGGTGAAGACGACGACCTGACGGCGTTCACGACGCTCTGCGACACCGCCGCCGGTGTGCTCGCGGCGGGCGGAGCGCCCCGCACGCACTCCTGGCCGGTGGCCACCGTCCTCCCGGCGCTGGCCCGGCCGGATCGCTTCATCTACATCAAGCCCGCCGGCACCCGGAAGGGCGTGGATCGTCTGGGTCTCACTTGGGATTACAAGGCCGACCCGAACGCGATCACTTACGCGAGCCTCATGGCGCACAGCCGCACGCTCCTGGAGGCGCTCCGCCCCCACGGCGCGCAGGACTTCGTCGACGTACAGTCGTTTCTCTCCGTCATCGGAGAGTAGGCCGTGTTACAGGCCGGGGCGCTTCGGCCCCGGCCCACACCGCCTCCCGATCCGGCGCGGCGCTCCACAACACGCCGCTTCGCTTCGGTCGTGCACGAGCGCACAGCCTCTGTGCGGACCCCACACAGTGTCTCGCCCCACTATGCCTCGCCCCACTGCCGTGCCGGCCCGTTGGGTGTAGAATTCTTCGGCCACCGGAGGGCAACCCAATGATCCAGCTGGACGCGGCCAGGCCGGTCCACTTCTGTGACGGCATGAGGCGGCGGGATTTCCTGCACGCGGGTGGCCTGGGCCTGCTGGGGCTCTCGCTGTCGGACCTGTTCGCGCTGAAGGCGTCCGGCGCGGTCGACACCGAGACGGACGTCAACTGCATCGTCCTCATGCTCGTCGGGGCTCCCAGCCAGCTGGACACGTGGGATATGAAGCCCAACGCGCCGCGCGAGGTCCGCGGGCCGTACACACCAATTCCCACCAACGTTCCCGGCATACAGATCAGCGAGATTTTTCCGCGCATGGCGAAGCTCGCGGACAAATACGCGCTGCTCCGGTCGGTGTACTACTCGGGCGTGGCGGTCCACGACGCCGGGCACCAGGTGATGCAGACGGGCCGGTTGTTTCAGCCGGGGCTCGATTATCCGAACGTGGGCTCGGTGCTCGGCTTCGTGAAGGGCGCCAAGGGAGACATTCCGCCACACGTGATGCTGCCGCGGCCAATCGGGAACACCGGCGGCAACATGCCCCACGGACAGACCGCCGGGTTCCTCGGCAAGAGCCACGATCCGTTCGTCCTCAACGCCGATCCGTCGGATCCCGCGTTCAAGGTGCCCGACCTCCTGTCGCCCGACTACATCACCGCCGTCCGTGCCGACCAGCGTCGTAACCTGCGCGACCTGGTGGACGGTTCCGTCAAGCAGTTCGAATCGAGCCCGGATGCGCGGCTGTTGAACTCCTCGTTCGACCAGGCGTACACGCTGATCTCTTCGAGCAAGGCGCGCGAGGCATTCGACCTCTCGAAGGAGCCGGAGCCGGTCAAGGATCGGTACGGTCGCAACCGGTTCGGCCTGAGCTGCCTGCTTGCGCGGCGCTTGATTGAAGCTGGCGTGCGTTTCGTGACGGTCAACATGTTCGAGACGGTGTTCAACGAGATCACGTGGGATATCCACGGCTCGGCGCCGTTCAGCCCGATCGAGGCGTACAAGAACCTGCTCGGACCGATGTACGACAACGCGTATGCGTCGCTGCTCGAGGACCTCGAGTCACGCGGCCTGCTCACGAGCACGATGGTCGTGTCGATGGGCGAGTTCGGGCGGACGCCGAAGATCAATCCGGCCGGCGGACGCGATCACTGGCCGCAGTGCTGGACCGTGGCGATGGCCGGCGGCGGCATCAAGGGCGGACAGGTCGTGGGTGCGTCCGACGAGATCGGCGCCTACCCCCGCGATCGCCCCATTCCCGCGGGTGCAGTTGCCGCCACCGTGATGCATGGCCTCGGCATCAAGCTCGACACCGATTTGCCGGGCCCGCAGGGGCGCCCGATCCGCGCCGCGGATCACGGCGTCGAGCCGATCCGCGAACTGTTCTGAAGAGGCACGTGGGTCGGGCGGCTGCCGGGAGGGCGTTGGGCGCTCGGCGTTGGGCGGGCACACGCGACGCGCCACTAGTCAGATGTGGTGCCGGGACTTCGGTCCCGGCGAACCTCCGTGCACACAACATGCCCCTGAACAAGACGGTCGCCGCCATCGTCGCCGCCGCCCTGATCGGGATCGGGCTCTCCGCGTCGGCGCAGGTCGCGCGCGTCCCCGTGGCGGCGGTGACGCCGATCGCATCACACGCCGTGACGGCGGCATCGCCGGTCTCCTTCCGCAAGCACGTGATCCCGGTGCTCACGAAGATGGGGTGCAACTCCGGTGCGTGCCATGGCGCAGCCGCCGGGAAGAATGGCTTCGCGCTGACGCTGCGCGGGTACGATCCCGACGCCGACTACGACACCATCACGCGCGCCGCCGCCGGGCGGCGCGTCAACAAGCTCGAGCCGGCCAAGAGCCTGCTGCTGCTCAAGCCGACGGAGGCCGTGCCGCACGTGGGCGGGAAGCGTTTCGAGGTCGGCTCACCCGAGTACACGGTGCTCTCGCGCTGGATTGCGTCCGGGATGACGGCGCCACGCGACACGGACGCGTCCCTGCTGGACATTGCGGTGACGCCCGCCTCCGAGACGCTGGGTGTCGGTGACACGCGGCAGCTGCGCGTCGAGGCGCGTTACTCCGACGGCACGCGAGAGGACGTGACGCGGTGGGCGCGGTACGGCTCGGCCGATCAGAGCGTGGCGCTGGTCGACGACACGGGGCAACTCACGATTCGCGGCCACGGTGAGACCGCCGTGTCGGTCGGCTTCCTGACGTCGGTTGCCCTCGCACGCGTGCGGTCCCCGTTCCCGAACGACATCCCGGCGTCCGTGTTCGACGGGGCCGCGCAGTACAACTCGTTCGATCGGCTGGTGCTCGCGAAGCTCCGCGAGCTGCGCATCCGGCCTTCGGGGCTGTGCTCCGATGCGGAGTTCATCCGCCGCGCCTACCTGGATGCGGCAGGGATCCTGCCCACCCGCATGGAGGTGGAGACGTTCCTCGCGGATCCCTCGCCGGACAAGCGCGCGCGGCTCGTGGATGCCTTGCTCGAACGGCCCGAGTATGTCGACTATTGGGCGTACAAATGGTCTGATCTGCTCCTCGTGTCCAGCCGGTCGCTCGGCCGCAGCAATGTGAAATCCTTCTACGACTGGATCCGTGCGTCTGTTGCGTCGAACGTGCCCTGGGACCGCTTCGTGCGCGAGCTCACGACTGCGTCAGGGCGCACCGACCAGGTGGGCGCGGCGAGCTACTTCCTCATCCACCGTAATCCGATCGAGATCGCCGAGAACTACACACAGGCGTTTCTGGGCCTCACGATGACGTGTGCGCGCTGCCACAACCACCCGCTGGAGAAGTGGACGCAGCGGGACTACTACCAGTTCGCCAATTTGTTCGCGCGCGTTACGGTGAAGGATGACGACCGGGCATTCGCGACCAAGGGAGACACCGCGTTGGTGTATACCGCCGACACCGGGGAGATCCTGCATCCGCGTCTTGGCATCGCGCTTCCGCCCCGACCCCTCGATGGGGTGGCAATGAAGGCGGGTGCGCGGGAGGATCGCCGCGCCTATGTGGCCGCCTGGCTGACCTCGCCCGCCAACACCCAGTTTGCGCGGACGATCGTCAACCGGGTGTGGGGCAGTCTGCTCGGCCGCGGGCTCGTGCATCCCGTCGATGACCTGCGCGCCACCAACCCGGCCTCGAACGAGGAGTTGTTCGCCGCGCTGACGGCCGACTTCGTGGAGCACGGGTTCGACGTGAAACGCCTCATTCGCACCACCATGACCTCCGCCACCTACCAGCGGTCGGCCGACACCGACGAGACGAACGTGAAGGACGACCGCTACTACTCGCACCACCTGACCCGCCGTCTCCCCGCGGAAGTGATCCTCGACGCGTTCTCGCAGGTGACGGGCGTGCCGACGAAGTTCGAGGGCTATCCGGCGGGTACCCGTGCGTTGCAGCTGCCCGACACGAAGATCGACTCGTACTTCCTGACCGTCTTCGGGCGTCCCGAGCGGGTGCTCACGTCGGCAGCCGAGCGGCAGATGGATCCCACACTTCCACAGGCACTGCACGCCATCAACGGCGACACGCTGAACACGAAACTGATGGACCCGGATGGACGGATCTCCGTGATCGCCGGTGGCGGGCAATCGGGGGGCGAGGTCGCTGATGACATTTACTTTTCGGCGTTGAGCCGAAAGCCAAGCATGGAAGAGCGGAAGGCGCTGGCCGCGCGCATCGAGGCCGCGCCCGACCGTCGTCAGATCGTGGAGGACCTCGCATGGGCGGTGCTCACCTCCCGCGAGTTCCTGTTCACGCATTGATCCCCGAAGGCATGTCTGGTGACGATGTGAATCGGACTCCTCGTGTCGTCGCAGCCCTGCTCGTGTGCGCGGCGCTGCTCGGCGGCGGCGGACTGTTCGCGCAGCAGCCTGCCCCCGCGCCCGACTATGCACGGGATGTTGTGCCCATCCTGGAGGCGAATTGCGTCCGGTGCCACAGTCCGGCGCAGCAGGAGGGTGGATTCCTGCTCGACACGTATGAAGACCTCGTGAAGGGTGGCGACAGCGGCGAAGCATTCACGCCGGGGAACGCGGACGCCAGCCGGCTCGTGGCGATGATCGAAGGCCGCGCCAAGAAGAAAATGCCCCCCAAGAGCGATTTGCGTCCGGACGAAATCGCGACGCTTCGCGTATGGATCGACGGCGGCGCGCCGTATTCGGAGATTCCGATTCCATCGCTCGACGACAGGGTTCCCGCGACAGCACAGCAGGCCGGCTTGCTGCCGCAGGTGACCGCTCTGGCGTTTCGGCCCGACGGGGCCGAGCTCGCCATCGGCGGTTATCGTGAAGTGCGCCGCAGTCTCACCGCTGGAGGTGCCCAGGGAAAGGCCTTCTCCGGCCTGCACGACGTGGTGCGCGCCGTCAGGTACAGCCCTGATGGCACCTGGATGGCGGCAGCTGGTGGCGTACCGGGCTCGTTCGGTGAGATCGGGATCTTCGACACCGCGTCGGGCGTGCTCCGCCGCACGCTGCTCGGGCATCGCGACTACGTCTACCAGCTGGCGATCAGCGGCGACGGCAAGCGCCTGGCGAGCTGCAGCTACGACAAGAGCATCCGGGTGTGGGACGTCGAGACCGGACGCGTCCTCAGCGCTCTCCGCGAACACACCGACGCTGTCTTTGCCGTGGCGTTCAGCCCCGACGACACGTGGATCGCGTCTGGCGCGGGCGATCGTTCCGTGAAGATCTGGGATGCACAGAAGGGCGTCCGGCTTTATACGCTCACCGACGCGACCGAGGCGGTGACCTCGCTCCAGTTCCGCCCGCGCGGGCCGTTGCTGCTCACCGCCGGCGGCAGCGACAAGACGATCCGCACGTGGGCGCTCGACGCAGCGGGGGGCAAGCAGGTGAAGTCCGTCATCGCGCACACGATGCCTGTTCTCGCCATTCGCTATTCGCCGGACGGCAAGCTCCTGGCCTCGGGGGCGGCGGACCGCACCGTGAAGATCTGGAACGCGGACACGTGGGCAGAGGTACGCACCCTGGAGCGACAGAGCGACTGGCCGCAGGCGCTGGAGTGGACGCCAGACGGCGGCAGATTGGCCGTCGGCCGCTATGACGGCACCGTGTCAATCTACGAGGCTTCTACGGGGAAGCGGGTGGAGGATCCCATCCGGCCGGCGACGCCGACCGCGCGAGGCGCCGCGCGCAGCCCGGAAGTGACGCGTCCGGTGAGAACTCGTGTGGCTTCGGCACAATCGTTCTCGAGTCACACGCGATTGCGTCTCGGAGGTCTTTGTGTGGTTGGCGCACCGCGATAGAACCCTTCCCGCTTCGGTTCTGCCGACTGCCGGCATTGCCCTTGCCGCCTTCCTCGGGGCTGGTGGTGCGGCAGGCGCACAGGTGCGGCCGCCGGTGATCGCCAACGCGGCCCCGTACGGGATCCAGCGCGGCACGACGACAACGATCACCGTGGACGGGACGAACCTCGGCAACGCGGACGAAGTGCTGTTCAGCGATCCGGGCCTCAGCGCGAGGATCCTCAGCTTCGCCGATTTCGGTCCCGACGTGCCGGTGCGTCGGCCGGAAGACACAGGTCCGCCCATCTCGGACCAGGCGCAGAAGACCGTCGTGACACTTGAAGTGACAGCGACGCGCGAGGTGCCGCTGGGCCGGCAGGTGCTCCGGCTGCGCACGCCGCTTGGCACGTCCACGGCGATCGCACTCTGGGTCGGCGACCTGCCGGAGGCCCGCGAGCTGGAGCCGAACGATCGCACAGGCCAGGCTGACACCGTCGCTGCGCCGGCTACCGTGAATGGCGCGATCTTCACAGACGGGGACGAGGACACCTTCCGCTTCACCGCCCGGGCAGGTCGCCAGGTGATCGTGCGCGCTCTGGCCGTAGGCCTCGGGTCTCGCCTTGATCCGTACCTGACGCTGCTCGATACCGCCGGCGCTGTGCTGGCGAAGAACGATGATTTCGGTGAGACGCGGGAGCCGCTCATCGTCTTCACGCCCGCCACCGATGGCACGTTAATGGTGCGCGTGAGGGACTCGCTGAACACCGGCAGCCCACGCCACGTTTACCGGCTGACCGTTGGCGAGCTGCCGTACCTCACGAGCGTTTACCCGCTCGGCCGACGCAGGGGTTCGACGCGGCGCGTGCGCGTGAACGGCGCGAACCTGGGAACCGCCGCTCGCGGCGTCGTCGGAGTTTCATCGCCGGACTCGCCCGACCTCGCACCCATCGAGGTCGTCACACCGGCGGGTGAGCCGGTGAACCGCGTAGAGATCGCCCTGGGCCGCTACCCCGAATCCGAAGAGATTGAATCCGGACGCGACGCCTCCGCCGCGGCACAGCCGGTCACGCTCCCGGTCACCGTCAACGGGCGGCTTCACCACCGGGACGGGACATCGGACGAGGACTCGTTCCGGTTCACTGCCGCGCGGGGACAGCAGGTAGTCGTCTCGGTCGCGGCGAACCAGCTCGGATCGCCGCTGGACTCTGTCATCGACGTGCTCGACGCGAAAGGACGGGAGGTACCCCGAGCCGTCCTTCGGCCCGTGTGGGAAACGTCGATCGATCTGCGAAATCAGAACTCGTCCTCGTCCGGCATGCGGCTGTTGGCCTGGTCGGCCCTGCACCGCGGCGACTGGGTGTACGTGGATCGCGAGCTGATCCGCGTGACCGAGCTGCCGAAGGGTCCGGACGAGGACGTGTCGTTCGCGAGCTTCCGCGGGCGCCGCGTGGCGTTCGAGGATACCAGCTCGGAAGCACACGCCCTGGGACGTCCCGTGTACAAGGTGGAGCTTCATCCACCCAGGGCGACGTTTTCACCGAACGGCCTGCCGCTGTTCACGCTCACGTATCGCAACGACGACGGCGGGCCGGTGTGGGGAAAGGACTCGCGGCTCACGTTCACCGCGCCCGCAGCGGGCGACTACATCGTGAGGGTGCGTGACGCGCGCGGGGAATCGGGCCCGCTCTACGCGTACCGGCTCACGCTCGCGAAGCCGCGTCCCGACTTCGACCTGTTCGTATCGCCGTCCAACCCCAACGTGCCGCGCGGTGGCCGGATTCCTGTCACGGTGACGGCATACCGCCGTGATGGATTCGACGGGACGATCGAGGTGGGCCTGGAGAGCTTGCCCTCCGGAGTGTCGGCCGAGAGCGGTGTCATCCTGCCAGGACACTCGAGCGTGGCGATCATCCTCGCGGCGAGCACCGATGCCGCGGCCGGTACGACTCCGCTGGTAGCGACGGGCCGTGCGGGGATCGGCGGCCAGCAGGTCGTGCGGCAGGCGCGTGCCGACGAAAGAGTCAGCGTGCTGTCCGTTGCGGCGCCGCCAGACGTGCGGGTGGTGTCGGTCGAACCCGCGATCATCGAGCTCGCGCCTGGCGGTCACGCGAAGGTGCGCGCGACGATCGCGCGGGAGAACGGCTTCAAGGGGCGAGTTCCGCTGTCTGTTCTCAACCTGCCGTTCCGGGTGACGGTACCGGACATCGGGCTGAATGGAATCCTCATCACGGAGGCGCAGGACAGCCGGGAGTTCGAGATCGTCGCCGATGAAAATGCGGCGGCCGCGGAGCAGACGCTGTTCGTCACGGCGCGGGTCGAGACCAACCAGGTGGCCTCGCCAGAGCAGGCGTCGATACCCATCCGACTGAGGATTACTGCGAGGCAGGGCACGCAGTAGGGCGCTGGCGCGGCTGGAACCCGCCCCACAGGTGTGAGGTCATTGCCGCGTCCACACGCGGACTTCGTGAACCGACCAGTACCACACGCGCGTCTCGCCGGTGGTCCGCAGCCTGAGCACGCGGGTCGTGTTCGGCGGCAGCACGAGGTCGATCCCTGGTGTGCGCGGCTCGCGCGCGATGCTGACGCCGAGGAGCGGCAGAATCCCGCCTTCGAACAAGGACCGCCGCGTGCTCGGGTCCTCCGATCCCTCCACCACCAGCCCCCGGGGGTAGTCGCCGTTGCTCCGGCGATCCATTTCGAGCCGGACGCGCGCCACGTCGACCGATGAGCGGAACCGGAGTTCGATCCACTCGCGCCCCCGCTGTCGTTCGCCTGTGAACCAGCGGGTGTCGCGGTTCCCGTCGAAGGCGTTGCGGAGGCCGTCCGGATTGTGCGAGGCCGATGCCGTGAACGTGCGCGACGGCACCTCGCGCCAGGCCGGGTCGACCGACAGGGTCGTCGGCAGTGCCGCGGGACGCAACTCCGCGATTGCCGCGGCCTCGAACGTCACCACACGTGCGACATGTGTCGTCGCGCTGCGTACGGCCTCGACGATCGTGGCACCACTCGCCGGATCCTTGTACAGCGGCGGGTGCACGACGATCCACCGCAGGCCCAGTGCCCGCGCCATCCCGAGGGCGTCGTCGAAGCGCCCGATCTCGGTGAACGGTGGGCCGCCCACGAAATCCTGCAGGGCCGACCCGTACCCGCTGTAGCCGTTCACGATGCGGTTGCCGTGTGCGAGCGTGCGGTACAGGTGCCGGGTAGCCACGTCGGCGCCGCCGACGGGCAGTTCGAGGGCCGGTCCCCGCGGTTGGGTGCGAAGCCAGGCGTACGCCGGTCCGTCGGCCGTCATCTCCGCCGTGGGAAAGGCCGCAATGGGGAAGGGCCCCCCGTAGCCCTCCCATGCGATTACGACCGCAGCGGCGATCGCGAGCACCTGCCGGGAGCGCCCCGGCAGGCGCACGGTGAGAACGGCGAACCCGATGCCGCCAAGAACGGCGAGCGCGAGGTGAACCACGGTCGCCATCCGGGCCGGCACCCGCAGGCCGTCCATCCCGGGGACTACCGCGCTCAACCAGGCGTACGGCCCTGGAAAGGGCAGGTGCCAGCCGAACGCTGATGGCCGGGGGCCGAGCGACAACACGAGTGTGAGAAGGAGGATGAACAGGTACAGGCGAGCGTGAGTGGCGGCCGAGTCCGGCCGTGTGGCGGAGGAGGCGGACGGCCTGGGAGCACGAGCCGCATGCCACGCTGCTCCGACCGCGAGTGCCACGATGATCAGACCGGGAAACAGCTCCTGCTCGTGGCGACCAATCGGCAACAGGTGCCGCCACGCCCGCACGCTCTGGCTGACGTGTGCGTATGCCGACAGGTCCGGTGAGAACTGCAGGATGTCCCCGGGGGTGCGCGCGAGCCCCTGCTCCCGCCGCACGCGCACGTAGGCCCACGCGACTGGCGCGAGCGCAGCGAGAGTGGCCACACTCGCGGCAACCAGACGCGGCAGCAGCCGAGCGATGTCGTTCCGGCCGCGCCACAGGCCGTGCACGACGATCGCGGCCGCGGGGATCGCAAGGAAATAGAGGAAGTAGCCGTTCGAGTATGCCTGGAGCACGAACGCGAGGACGAACAGCGCCAGGGCGCGCGCGGATCGCGTCGCCAGGAACCGGTGCAAGGCGTACAAGGCGACCGGCATCCATCCCGACACGAGCACCTGCAGGTGGTACGACTGCGGTACACGGTACGGCGCGCATGCGAACGCGACGCCGGCGATGAACGCCGCGTCGGCGCGGCCGGTCAACTCGCGCACCAGCAGGAACATGCCGGCGCCCGCGAGCGTCGTGGAGCCGATCATCGCAAGGTTGAACGCGAGGATCGGGTTCGCTGTGAGCCATTGCACCGGCGCGGTGAAGATCGCGATCCCGAGCAGGTGTTCCGAGTAGGCGATAGTATCCGGGTAGGGATAGAAGAACAGACCGGTCCAGAAGTCCGAGAACCCATGACGGAGCCGGTCCGCGCCCCAGGCGAGCGTCCATGCGTTGAGGAGCGGATCGCCGAATGGGTGTGCGATGGTGGCCGTCGCAGCGCGATGGGGGAGGGGCCACCAGAACCCAACGGCGATGAGGACGTATGCGGCCGTGGCGAGCCCGGTTTGAAGCCTCGACCCCGCGCGCCTGTGCGCGTCAGGCAGACGCCACCTCGACCCTCCGCCCCTCCCCGGCAGATGTGACGATCGCCTCGATCACCGCCTGGACTCGGGCGCCGTCGTGGAACGACGGCACTGCGGGCCGCCCCTCCTGGATCGCGGCTATGAACTCGGCGTTCTGATCCCAGCGGAACGCCTGCTGCGGATCCACACCCGCGGGGAGTGGTTCGCCCGAGTAGGTCAGCAGGTCGCGCGGCACGGGCATCTCCACAAGGGTTCCTCCGCGCCGGGCGCCAAAGAGCAGCAGCGGCCGCTCCAGCTCGTAAATCAGCGATCCCTCCGGCCCGTTCAGTTCCACCCGATCGCGGCTGCGTCCTCCCTCGCCGTAGCCGGTCGCCACCTTCGTGCTCTCGAACGCGCCTGTCGTTCCGGCCCGGAACTCGGCGATGCACGCCACCCAGTCTTCGAGATCTGACGGGTGTTCGACGCCTCCCGTATCCGTCCGCGTGTCAAGGAAGCGTCGTGTCGATGCCATCACGCGGGCGATGGGCCCCACCAGCAGGTGCCCGTAATCGATCCGGTGCGACAGCATGTCGCCGATCTCACCGGTCCCGGCATCGGCGGCGCGTTGCCGCCACCCCAGATACCTGCGGCCCCAGTCCTGAAAGCGCTGCGCCCGGAAGTGCCACGGCGCGCCGACGAACCCCTCCGCCACGAGGCGGTGCATGAACCGCATCGCCGGCACGAAGCGGTAGGTGAAGGCGGTCATGTGCCGCACGCCGGCGGCGTCGGCCGCGCCTGCCATCTCCAGCGCCTCTGTGAGCGTCAGGGCAATTGGTTTCTCGCAGAGCACGTGCATGCCTGCCGCCACCGCTGCCATCGTGATCGGGTGATGGGATCGGTTCGGCGTGGCCACGATGACGGCATCGACGCCCGACTCGCGAATGAGCGCCAGCGGATCCGTCCAGGTGCGTGTGATGCCGCTTGCGCGCGAGGCCTCTGCGAGGACGGCCGGATTCGTGTCGCAGAGCGCGGTGACCGCCGCGTTCGGGCAGCGGGAGATACCGGGCAGATGGTTGGCGAGCGCGATGCCACCGGTTCCGATGAGAGCGACGCTAGTGGACACGCGCCGTTCTATATCACGAACCGGCAAGCAGCCGCTCGACGTCCGCGCGGAGGGGCATGGCGGGCTGGGCCCCCGCCCGCGTGACGGCGAGCGCCCCGACCGCGTTGGCGAACCGTCCAGCGGCTTCCTCGGCGGCGCCGCCCGCGAGGGCGACCGCGAAGGCGCCGTTGAAGGCATCGCCGGCCGCGGTCGTGTCTACGACCTCCAGCTGGTGTGCGGGCCACCAATACTCGCTCCCGGTGGTGAACAGTGCCGCGCCGCGCGCCCCCCATTTCACGAGTACGCGCGCGGCTTTACGCCCGAGCAATTGCCCGGCACGCCGGCGCACGTCGTCGGCATCGAATACCTCGCCCCCTCCCGTCAGGGTGGCGAGTTCCGTCTCGTTCGGCGTGACGTAGTCGCAGAGGCTGAGGAGGTCGTCAGGCACCGCCTGCGCCGGCGCCGGATCGAGAATCACGATCGCTCCGGCTGCGCGTCCCGCCCGGGCGGCGGCACGCACCGTGTCCAGGGGAATCTCCAGCTGCAGCAGCAGCACGCGGGCGTCCCGCAGGGGCGCCGCGACGAGGGCGAGGCGCTCAGGTGTGAACGTACCATTGGCGCCGGGAACCAGGACGATCTGGTTCTGGCCCGCGGCGTCGATTGTGATGAGTGCGACGCCGGTCGCGGCGGCCTCGTCTCGCAAAACGAACCGTGTGTGGACACCGCTATCGACCAGCTGGGCCGCGAGCCACGCGCCGTGCTCGTCGGCGCCGACCTGTCCGACCATCGCAGCGCCAGCCCCGAGGCGTGCGGCCGCGCATGCCTGGTTGGCACCCTTCCCGCCCGCGAAGCGCGCGAACCCGTGTCCCGTCAGTGTCTCGCCGGCTCTGGGGAAGTGGGGAACGCGAATAACGAGGTCGGCGTTCAGCGACCCGACAACCACGATCGGAGATCCACTGCTGTCCATGAGCGCTCCGCGTTCCGTCCCTGCAGGCACAGCTACAGCCCGGCAGCCGAGAAGCGTCCGCGGGTGCGGTAGTAGTCGGCGATTGCCGCTGCGATGATGACCGCTCCCGTGACCAGACGCCTGGTCGGTTCCTGCACGCCCATCTGCGCGAGACCGGCGCCCAGCACGGCGATGATGAGGACCCCCAGCATCGTGGTCACGACCGAGCCGCGCCCGCCCATGAGGCTCGTACCGCCAATGACGACCGCCGCAATCGCCTGCAGTTCGAGGCCGGCGCCGGCGTTCGGATCGGCGGAAGCGAGGCGTGCGCTCTGCGCAACGGCCGCAACGGCGCTCGCGAGGCCTGCGAGCACGAACGTCGCAAACCGAATGGGACGTGGATCGATTCCCGAGAGCCACGCCGCCTGCGGGTTGGCCCCGACGGCGATGAGGTGACGGCCGAATAGCGTCCGCGTCAGCACGAACTGAGCGACGATCACCACTACGATGGCGAGCAGGAACGGCGTCGTCAGCCCTGCAACGATCGGGGTATTGACCACTTCCACCACCGCGCCGATGTACTGCGTCTGCGAGGCGGTGACAATGTAGGCGCCGCCCCGCGCGATCTCCAGCATCCCGAGCGTCACGATGAAGGATGGCAGGGCCCATGTGGTCACGAGAAGCCCGTTCACCGCGCCGCACGCTGCGCCCGTTGCGAGGGCTGCCAGCACTGCGGCGCCGAGAGGAACCTGCCACTGCGTGAGGGCGACGCCGAGCACGGCGCCCGACAGCGCGAGGATCGATCCCACTGACAAGTCGATGCCGCCCGCGATGATGACGAACGTCATGCCGGTGGCGACCAGCAGGATATCGGGCACCTGATTGGCAACGGTTCGCAGCGTGGTGACGGTGAAGAAATGACTGGTCGCGACGCTGAACGCCGCGACGAGAAGCACGAGCACGAGCACCAGGCTGGCGTACTCGGCGAGGATGCCGCGCCAGCGGGTCAGCGCATTGTCTCCGCGCGCGCGGAAGCACAGCGGATCGATCGGGATGACACGCAGTTACCTCGAATCGCGAGCGGCCACGCTGCGCACCTGGTCGCGTCGAACTGCCGCGAGACTCGGCGCGACGACACGCGACCGCGACACGGCGTAGTGTATTTTCGATGCCTTGGCGGGTCAACGCCGCAGGGCTTGGAGAGGCTGCGCTGACAACGTTGAGCTGCCGCGCGAGGCTAGATGTGGCGGAGGCTAGCGGAGCGTCTCCGCGGTGATCAGGTCGACGGGCGTCTCGCGGTCGGCGGGCCTGGCGCTGCGGTTCGCCAGCATCTGCAGAGCGTACTCGATGCCGTACGCTGCCAGTTGATCCCCGTGCTGATCGGCAGTCGCGACGATCTGCGCGTCGCGCACCAGCTGCTGCACCGCCGAGATGTTGTCGAACCCCCCGATCAGTACGCCCTTCGTGCGACCGGCGGCCTTGAGCGCGGAGACGGCGCCGAGCGCCATGCTGTCGTTCGCACACAGGATGGCCTTCACCTCGGGGTGCTCGCTCAGGATCGCGGAGACCACCTGGTTGGCCCGTGCCGCCTCCCACTGAGCCGTCTGCGAACGAACAATCCTCAGGCCCGCCGCCCGCGCCGCGTCTTCGAACCCGAGCTTGCGCTGGATTCCGTTGAACGCGTTCGGGGCGCCTTCCAGGATGGCGATCGGATCCCCGCGGGTCAGGCGTCGCGCGATCGCCTCGCCGACGAGCCTGGCGCCCTTCCGGTTGTCGGGTCCAACGAAGGGGATCGCAATTTTCCGTTCGGCCAGGACGGCGGCATCGAAGCGGTTGTCGATGTTGACGACCGCGATGCCGGCCTCCGCCGCTCGTTGTGCGACGGCGACGAGGGCGCGCGAATCGGCAGGCGCGAGGACGAGCGCCTGCACGTCGCGCGCGATCATCTGCTCCACGATCTCGATCTGCCGGGCGACGTCCAACTCGTCCTTGATCCCGGTGGCCACGAGTTCGTATGCGTCGGCGTGCGCCGCCTGGTGCTTGCGCGCGCCGTCCTCCATCGTCTTGAAGAACTCGTTGGCGAGCGACTTCATGACGAGCGCGACGACCGGCTCATCTGGTGCCGACGACGGCGCACGTCCGCAAGCCGCGATCGCAAGAGCGAGCAGGAGCGCGAGCGTGATGCGGCCGGACCGGGTCACGCGAGAAATGCTATTCGGACCTGCGCAGGGAAATCAATTCGACTGGCGCTCGGCGACGGGCTCCTGGCGCCGTGGACAACCTGGTCACGGAACCTGGCGCTCGCCGCTTCGTACGCCGGCAGTAGCGTTCCGGCGTATCAGGCGCGCCAACCGACATCGCTCGCCGCCCGCCGCCCGCCCTCGCGCCGCCCGCCGGG
>CAVUCH010000010.1:0-120119 GCA_963739995.1 Vicinamibacteria bacterium
TCGTCGCGTTGTCTCACCCGGCTCGCGCCATCTGTTAGGCGCGGCCGCTTTCGCGCGCTCGGATCGATGCGATGCGCGGCAATCAACGCGTCCAAGTCCGTGCGGCGATATCTGACCGCGCGCCCAAAACGACAATAGGGCGGCCCGCTCCCTTGCTCCCGTGCGCGTCCCTGTCGCAGAAACGCGCGGCTCACGCCGAGATAGGCGGCCGCGTCGGCTTCGGTGAGGCTGTGCGCGGTCGACCGGATCGGGCCCCGCGGGCGCTTGGGGGTGTCGGGCCGTGGCGGGTCGGGCGGGTCGTCGTCGCCACCGGCGCCGTCGCCGACGCTCAGGGCGTCACGCGCGGCACGGGTCGGCCCACGCGGGCGGCGCGGGCGCGGGCGCACATCGACGGCGGCCACGTCGATCGGTGCGTCAGGGTTGACGGCTGCGGCGGCTTGTGGAGTGTCGCGGTGCATGGTGGGGCAAGAATCGCCCACCGGATGCCTCGCGCGTGGTGGTCTATTCGCGGCGAAGATACGCTCGGATCTTCCGCCTCACTTTTCGCGGGATGTAGATCTCTCGCGTCACCAGCGTGACGCCTTCCGCGATCGCCTCGAACACGTCGCCGCTGGTGGAGAGGGACAAGTCCGCGTAGATGCACGCGAACACCCGCCCGGTGATCGACGCGCGGCTCTTCGTCAGCTCCACCCCGGCGTCCAGCAGCGCCCGCGCGATCCCGCCATTCAGCGCCATCCGTCGCTTCGGGCCAGGACGCTGCCGCAGCAACGCGAAATTCTCGGTGGCCGCGTCGAGCGACTGCACCAGCGTGGCGCGCAGCGCCGCGCGCGTGCGCGGGGCGCACGGGGCAAACCGCAGCCACTCCGCGGTCGAGTCCGCCTCCAGTGCATCGAGCGCCGTCAGGGCGCCCTGGAGCCGGCGTCGGAGCGTGGTAAGACCCTGACGGAGCCGGCGCATCTCGGCGTCCTCGGCCGCGCGAGCGTCCACCGCGCGGCCATAGTCCGCCACGGCCGCCTCGAGCGCCTCGAGCCCGCTCGCCGCGTCGGAGCCGCGCAGTAGGTCGGCGAGATCCGCGCGCGCCTCTGCGGACAGTCGCCGCACGGTCATGCCTGCACCAGCTTCGCGACGGCCGCGGCTTTGTGCTCCGGCGCGAGATGCGCGTATCGCAGCGTCATTTTCAGATCGGCATGGCCGAGCAGCTCGCGCACGGTGTTGAGGTCCACGCCGGCCATCACGAGCTTGCGACGCGAACGTGTGCCGCAGATCGTGAAACCGAAATGCCCTCACCTTCGCGGCCGCCACGAGCGGCAACCACGCGCTCTTGACGTCCGCGAGCGGCGCGCCGTCCTCACCGGGAAACACGGCGCCGCGGCGTCAGCATCGGTCGGCTTCCACGCCTTGAGCACGGCCACGGCTTCGGTGTTCAGCGGCACATGGCGCGTCTGCCCGCTCTTCGCACCGCCGCCCTGGACCGTCACGATCGCGCGCGTCAGATCCACGTCAGCCCACCGCAGGTTGAACAACTCGCCGCGGCGCAGCCCGGTATTGAGCGCGAGCAGCACGATCGGCGTGATGTGGTCCGTATAGCTGCCGTGCTCCGGCCAGAGCGCGTAGCCCCGTTCGCGGCGCCACGCATTCGCGCTGCGCGCGCTCCGCGCGCCGCGTGGTGTCTCTGGCGATGAGCGCGGCCCGCAGCCGCGTCTCTTCGGCCGGCGAGAGGTAGCGCACGATCGCCGCCGCGGTCCAGCTTCGCCAGCCGCACCTTGGTCAGCGGATGCGCGGTGAGCAAGCCCCATTCGACCGCGCGCGCGAGTGCCGCTTTCACCACGGCCAGGTCACGGTTGACGGTCGCCGGCGCCGTGCCGGCGTTGAGCCGCGCGGAGCGCCAGCGTTCGATCGCAAAGCCGGTGATCTCGTCCAGGCGCAGCGCGTCGAGCGTCGGCCCGAACACCCGGCGCAGCCGTGCCGCCTGCTCGGCCCCGCGCGTCCGTTGGGCCGTGAGCCACGGGGTGTAGTGGTCCGCTACAAATGTCGCAAACGTGATGCGTCGGTCCTCGGCCTGCTTGGCGGCGATCGGATCGTCGCCGCGGGCCACGTCCGCGAGCACCTTGCGGGCCTCATCGCGGGCCTCAGGCGCGCTCAGCACGGCTGGGGTGCCCAGCACATACCACCGCGCCGACGCGCGCCGTGGTGCCTCTGCCGGCGCCGCTGCGGATCCCTTCGGCGTCCATGTGGCGTAGTACGTATGCGTGCCGCTCGGCCGCACGCGGAGCACGAAGCCGGTCAACTTCGTGTCGCGAATGTCCACCGGCCCGGCCGGCAGCCTCCGCAGCAATTCGACGCCGATGAGTGCGCGCATCAGTCCTCCGCCTGTGAGCCGCCAACCCTTGCGGGGCTGCGGCATCGGTTCGTGAATCAGCAACCCTTGCGGTGTCTGCACGACGGGCGGGATGGCCGATCGTGCGGTGGTCGTGCGGCGTCGCAGATACGCCATGCACGACCATCGCACACGGTAGCACTGAGATGATGGGAAAGCCTAACGAAATCGGCAGGTTCGTGCTATGGCGGTAGACCGCGGTGTATGGCGCGAGAGGGTCAAAACCCATTCGCAATGCAGAGGTCAGGGGTTCGATCCCCCTGCCGTCCACCAATCCAAACATCAGAAAGCCACTTGCAGGGATCCTCAGCCGTTGGCGCGCTGGTTGTTTAGGTGTGCGTGGCAGCCCGCTCCAACCCGCCCTCGTAGGTTGTGACAGTGACAGCGCTGAACTACGTTCCGCAGCCGTTTGCGGCGTCTCGACCGCGTTCATGCCGCACTGCACACTATCGGCGAGCGGTTCGGTGTCGACATCACGGCGCTGCCTCGGCCGGGCGTAGACTGGGACGATGACTGACGCTGAGCTGGAACGGGAGCGAAGCGCCCTGCTGGCCGAAGAGCAGGAGCTGCTCGAGGCACATGGGCGCCTGCACCTCAGGCCAAACGACCGCCAGAGCCAGAATGAGCACCGCGAACGTCTCAGGGCTCACATCGACCGCATCGGCGCCTTTCACGACGCCCTGTTCCCCGCACGACCAAAACAGCCACAGGCTCCGGCCGACCGTCGGCAGCACCGCATGATGCTGATGCCGTGTACCGCATGCGGGCAGGACGACCTCCGCGTTCTGCTTCGCACGCCCTGCGTGCTGTACGTGCGTTGTGAGCTCTGCGCGGCGGTATGGACGGTCCCAAAGCCGGGCCAGGAAGGGTTCGGCCCTTAGCGGTATCGGAATCGAACCACTGGGTTCCACCGTGTTACGTTGGACGTGAACCCGGCGGCTGACGCATCGGGAAGTGCCGGACATCGTCCGCGCGGTGTGCGCCGGCGCTCCTGCTGCCACCCGGCCGGCGCCGTCCCCAGCGGTCCAGTCGCCTGAACCACGCTGCATGCATTCCTTACATCTGCCTCCGCAAGTCACTTGCTCGGCTCGGGTTTTGCTGGATTACGCCGCCATGCCTCCGGTGACCTGCATGGCATGTCCGCTGTGCCGTTCTCCTGACGTTCAGCCGCGGTCGAAGAAGGGACTGCTCGTCCGCCGTTGTCCGTCGCTGCTGTAGGCGCCGAGTGGAGCTGTAGCGAGAACCGCAACCAGAAGCCGCCTGAGGTTTACTCGCTGCACAGTGGCAGGGCACGCCAGTTCGCGGGAACCGCCTCGGGGCGACGCAGCCGTGGCGCCCGATCGGCCCGGGGCAGAACAGGATCGAGCCATGACACCACGCGTTGTCGTCTACACCAGACCTGGTTGACAGTTCTGCGAGCGCACGAAGGAGTTCCTTCGGAAGTACGAGGTGCACTTCGTCGACCGGGATGTTACGGCGTCCGACCGGGCAATGGAGGATCTCGACAAGCAGGGGTTGATGACGATCCCGGTTATTTTCGTGGACGGAGCGCCGATCGTCGGCTACGACGTACCGCAACTGAGAGCCGCGTTGAGTCTGCCGCGGCCGTGACGTGGTTTGCTGAACGTGAACTGCCCTGTAGCAGCGCCGTTCACGCGACCACCGGGACCGTAGGCGGCCATGCGCGGTGCTCATCGCTCTGGTGCTTCAGAAGAACGCACATCCCCGAGCGAGGCGGTAGGTCACCGGGGCCTAGTGGCCTGTATCGGCTGAAGACACAGGCCACTAGTCCAGGCGGCTTCCCGGATGGCCTTTCACTTGCTACACGCACGGCGGGCCGTTACTGAGCCCCGGAGGTGAGCATGCTCGGAGTGCTTGGGTGGATTATCTTCGGTCTGATCGTCGGCGCCGTCGCCAAGCTCCTCATGCCGGGACGGGACCCGGGTGGGTTCATCGTCACGATGCTGCTCGGCATCGCTGGTGCCTTAATGGGGGGGTTCCTCGGCCGCGCCCTGGGCTGGTACGGCGAGGGTGATTCCGCCGGCTTCCTGATGTCCCTCATTGGGGCGATCGTGCTGCTGGCGATTTACCGGATGGCCATCGGCAGGCGCGCGCGGGTGTAAGTCGGAGGGAACAGCCGTCGCTCGGACGACGCTGTTCCCTGCTTTTCGTCCGGATCTCTTCACCTACAGGCGGCGTGGCGCCCGTCGCGTGCTGGCTGTGTGCGCGCGCGCATACCGGGCGACTATACAGGGCTGTTCAACAAAAGGGAGCCCGAGTCCAGACCTCGATCCCGCCTTGACAGTGTGCGGACCCCGCACCCACAATTGACCGCGCTCCGACGTGCACTCTCTGGCACCGGGCGCGTGCCTCCCGGCTGATGGTCGCCCTCGCCCACTCCCTATCACTGATGGCGGCAATTGCCGCGATGCGCGGACGGCATGCCGAGGCTGCCGATTTCTCGCGCGTTGCCGCGCGCCTGGCGTCGGGGGAGGCCGACCCGGCCGACACCGACACGGGGGCGGTGCGCGAGGCGCTGGCGCGCATTCGAGACCTCGGCGCGGAACCGGCTCTTGAAGAAGCGTTGGCCGAGGTGCCGGAGGATCTCCGGCGGCTTGCCGCCAGCGGGAGCCTCGGCGTCACCGATGTCGCCGAACTGCACCGGGTCACCGGGGAGACTTCGCTAGGCCAGTTGTGTGACCGCCTTGGCGATGCAGAGCTGGCCGCCTCTCTTGATCCGGCGCTGCTGGAACGCGCCCGTGCCGGCATCGCGCACGCCTCTGTCACGCGTCCGCGCATTCCGCTTGGTCGCGCGTGGAGCCTGCTGGACCCGCTCCTTACTGCTATCCGCGACGCCTCCCCGGAGATCGAGCGCATTGTCGCCACCGGCAGCTTCCGGCGCTTCGCGGCAGTCACCGGCGATCTCCAGGTGCTCGTGGCCTCGTCGGATTCGGCCAGAACGCACACGCGTCTGCTGGCGTTGCCGTTCATCTCCGCCGTGCTGCACGCGAGCCGCGACAAGGTCGTGCTCCGGTTCGACCGGGCGGAGCTGACACTCCACATCGTGCGGCCCGAGTCGTTCGTGCCACGGCTGGTGTCTCTCACGGGATCGGCGGCTCACGTGTCCCAGGTGCGGCAGCGCGCCGACAGCCTGGGACTGACCCTCACGGCCCACGCGCTGATCGACGCCGAAGGCGACGCGATCGCGGTCTCGTCCGAGGAGGACTTGTACGCGGCGCTCGATCTCGCGCCGGTGGCGCCGGAACTGCGCGAGGGCGCAGGCGAAGTGGAAGCCGCTGCCAGGCGCGAGCTGCCCCGGCTGCTTTGTCACGAGCAGATTCGCGGCGACCTGCACATGCACACGGACTGGAGCGACGGGCGCGACCCGCTCGAAGCGATGCTGCTGGCCGCCGAAGCACTCGGGTACGAATACGTGGCCATCACCGACCATTCGCACACCTCCGCGATTGCCCGCGGGCTCGATCTCGGTCGCCTGGAGCGTCAGATGGACGCAGTTGCAGCGGCCCAGGAGAAGCACCCGGCGATCACCGTCCTGCAGGGATCCGAGGTCGACATCCTGCCGGACGGCTCCCTCGACTTCCCCGACGCGGTGCTCGAACGGCTCGATGTGGTGCTCGCTTCTCTGCACGACGTGGCCGGACATTCCGGCGCCCAGCTCACCGACCGTTATATCCGGGCGATGCACAATCCGTTCGTCCAGATCGTGACGCACCCGACCAACCGGCTGGTGCCGAGTCGGGACGGCTACACGCTGGACGAGCCGCGCCTCTTCGACGCCGCAGTCCAGACCGGCACCATCCTGGAGATCGACGGCGCCCCCGGCCATCTCGACATGGACGGCGCCATGGCGCGCCGCGCGATAGCCGCCGGCGCCCTCGTGTCGGTCGACGGCGACTGTCACCGCGCGGATCTCCTCGGCCGCCACATGCTGTTCGCCGTCGGCACCGCGCGGCGCGGGTGGGTCGAGGCCCGCCACGCTGTCAACGCGCTTCCGCTCGAGGCGCTACGCGCGCGGCTCACAGCGAAGCGTCGGGCCAGCTGAGCGCGTGGGAGCCGAGCGCGCCTGTCCACGCGTAGTCCAGCGGCGTCTCATCGCGGCCGCGGTAGTCGCAGCAGGTGCATTCGCGATGTACCGCGCCACCCTGCTCCCCTCGCTCGACTTCGGTGACACAGCGGCCTTCCAGGATGCCGGCGGCGCGCTGGAGATTACGCCGCGCCAGGGGTATCCCCTGTATTTCGCGATCGGCAACCTCGTCGTGTGGCTCGCCGGACGCGAGCCCGCTTTCGGCATGAACGTCGCGTCGGCACTCTGCGCCGCGCTCGCCTGCGGGCTCCTCGCCTGGCTTGCCGCAGATCTCACGGGCTCACTCCCGGCCGGCGTCTTCACCGGCGCGCTCTTCGCAGGCTCGTATACCTTCTGGTCCCAGGCCGTCATCGCGGAGGTCTACGCGCTGCACGTGCTGATGCTTGTGGCATCGCTCATCGCACTGACGTGGTGGGCGAAGCGGCCCGAGTCAATGACGCGGCTGTGCATGTTCTTTGCCGTCTACGCACTCGGCTTCGGCAATCACCTGATGATGGTGCTGCTGTTGCCTGCAGCCACGCTGTTCCTGGCTGCTACCTTCCCCGGAGGCCCCGGCGCGCTCCTGCGACCGCGGATCGTGGCGCTCGCCGCAACGATTGCGGCGCTGGGCGCCCTGCAGTACGGGTGGAATTTCCGCAGCATGTATACGAGCCTTGTCCCCCCCGAAAGCCTCGCCGATGCCCTGCAGACATTCTGGTTCGACGTCACGAAGAGCGACTGGCGCAGCACGATGATCATGGGCGTGGACGAATCGGCGCTGCGGCCGCGCCTGGGGCTGTACTGGTTCGATGTGGTCCAGCAGTTCGGCTGGATCGGCGTGGCGGCCGCACTGATTGGCCTGGCAAGTCTCGTCCGGCAGCCACGAATGGCTGTGCTGATCGTGACGGGATGGCTCGTCTCGGCGCTCTTTGCCTACACGTACAACGTCGGAGATGCCCACGTCTTCTTCCTGCCCTCCCACGTGTTCGTGGCGCTCGCGGCCGGCTGCGGCATTGCGTTCCTTCTGCAGGCGGCGGCCACGCGGCAGCGTGCCGTGATGACGGCTCTCGCCATCGCGGCCCTGGCGTTCCCCGCCTGGCGTGTGATCGACACGTGGCCCGCTGCGGATCGGAGCGGCGACACGCGTCCCTCCGATCTCGTGCACCGTCTGGCAGGCGACCTGCCGTCCACGCGGGCGATCCTGGTGGCGGACCTGAACTGGCAGCTGCAGAACGGGCTCGACTACTACGCGCGCCACACCAATCCCGACCTGTTGCACCTCCGGGCCGCCGGCCGGCTGCTCACGCTGCCGTGGCTGATCGACGACAATCTGCGGCATGGCCGCGACATCGTGCTGACGCGCGGCTCCGCCCAGCTGGTGAGACAGGCGTTCGGGGATACGTGGAGCATCGAACAGGAGCGGCGTGAGACACCACTCCGCGAACAGGTCACCCGGCTCCCTCGTGGCACGCCGTTCGTCCTGGCGCTCCTGAGGGCCTATCGTGATGTGCCGCTCGATGTAGCGGAACTCACGGGAATCGTGGATGCTTTGACGGGACACACAGCCACGCTGCCCACGGACAGCGTCTATACAGTGATGATAGGACGTACCGGTGAGCCGCCAGCGATCGTGCGGAGCGAGCTCCGGCCGTTCCGGCTGCGGATGTCCGTCTCGGACATGAACGTGGACGTCCGCATGGAGTCGTGGCTGCCGCCCGACACCATACGGCGGGCCGGCTTCGGACACGTCATCGTGAACCGTCGTCACGTGCTCACCCTCGAACGCGGCGTGAGCGTGGTCGCCCTGGGCGAGAATGGGCGGACGCGTCTGGCGGGCTACGCTTCGGGTCTTTACGCACCGGAACCACGGTTCCGCATCCGGGCGGCGCCCGGCGCATGAAAGGATTAACAGCCGTGCTACTCTATCGGCCAGCTCAACGCCTCGCGTGCGTCTGGATCGTAGCCGTGTGCGGCGTGGTCTGGACGGCGGCGGCTGCGGCCGCTGCCGCGCCCGAGCCCGAGGCGCTCGCCCGGGCGCTGCAACGCAAGTACGACACGGTTCGCGACTTCTCCACCGATTTCGTGCACAGCTACCAGGGCGGGGTGCTGCGCAAGACGGTGACCGAGCGGGGTCGGCTGCTGGTCAAAAAGCCCGGCAAGATGCGTTGGGCGTACACCGGCGACGAACAGAAGGTCTTCGTGTCAGATGGCCGGAAACTGTACTCCTACATTCCGGCCGACAAGCAGGTGTACGTGGGTGCCGTTCCTGCGGACGATCAGGCTTCCACGCCCGCGTTGTTCCTCGCCGGCAAGGGTCAGCTGCTGCGCGACTTCGTCATCACCGCCGGCGCGCTCCCGCCAGGCGCACCAACCGGCAGCGCAGCATTGAAGCTCGTGCCGAAGCGCGGCGACGGCGATTACGAATGGCTCGCCCTCGTCGTCGACGAGCCGTCACTGCAGCTCCGGATGCTCGTGGCCGGCGACAAGCAGGGTGGTCAATCGAGCTTTACGTTCACCAACATGAAGGAGAACGTTGGCCTCTCCGACGGTGAGTTCACATTCACGATCCCTCGCGGCGTCGATGTCGTCACCGACACGCCGCGCTGACACGATGCGCCGAACCCTGCTCGCGGCGCTCGGCGTGCTGGCGCTCGCCTCGGTCGCGGGGTGCGCCTCGGGCGCTGTCGGGCGGGCGCGTGTGGCGGAGCAACAACAGGATTACGACCGCGCCGTCGTCGAGTACACGCAGGCCCTCAAGGAACGGCCCGAAGACAAGGACGCGAGACTCGCTCTCGATCGCGCCAGGATTCGGGCGTCGCAAGACCACTTTCAACGCGGCCGCAGGCTCGAGGCCATCGGCCAGTACGAGGAGGCCCTTCTAGAGCTGCAGCTGGCCGCGGAACTGAACCCGTCCAACGGCAGCGTGGAAGAGCTGCTGCGATCGACCCGGCTGGCGTTGCGAAACAAGATTGCAGTATCCAGAGAAGGCAGGACGAAGCTCGAAAACCTCATGGAGCACGCGCGCGAGTCCGGACCGATCGGGCTCGAGCTGCCGAAGGACGTCAAGCTCCCGTCATCGCTCGTGTTCCGGGACGCCAGCAGCCGTGACGTCCTGACGGCACTCGCCCGCTTCGCGAACGTCAACATCACCTTCGACCCGGCGTTTCGGGAGACGCCGATCACGATCGAGGTGCGGAACACCACGTTCGAAGACGCGCTTGCGTCGGTCACCGCTACTACGCGAACGTTCTTCCGGGTGACGGCGCCGCGCACCATCACGATCGTGCCAGACACGCCGGCCAAGCGCCGCGAGTACGAGGAGGAGATCGTCAGGACCTTCTACCTGAGCAACGCGGAGCTGAAGGAAACCATCGATCTCCTGCGCATCGTCGTGGACGCGCGCCGCGTGGCGGGCATGCCCGGCACCAACGCGATCACCATCAAGGACTCGCCCGAACGCATCGCCGCGGCCGGCCGCGTCATCGCGGCGATCGACAAGGCGCGGCCGGAAGTGGTGCTCGACGTCGAGCTGCTCGAAGTGGATCGCACGAAGCTGCGCGATTATGGGCTCCAGATTGCCTCGCCCGGATCACCGGGCATCAGCGGCAGCGTCGATGTCAACCGCAGCAACTTCACGTTGCGTGATCTCCGCACCTTGACCCAGTCGGATGTGTTCCTGACCGGCGTGCCCGCCCTGTTCTACCGGCTGCTCAAGAGTGATAACAACACCCGCACGCTGGCCAACCCGCAACTGCGCACCACTGACGGGGTCCCCGCGCAGGCGCGATTCGGCCAACGCGTGCCCGTCCCGGTCACCACGTTCTCCCCCATCGCGACGGGCGGCGTGCCGCAGCAGCCCATCACGTCGTTCAACTACGAAAACATTGGCGTGAACATCGACATCACCCCGCGCACGCACCACAACGACGACGTGTCGCTGACGATGAAGGTGGAAGTGAGCAGCATCGCCGGTACCGGATTCGGAGGGCTGCCGACGTTCGGGACACGCTACATCAACACCGTGCTGCGGCTGCGCGACGGCGAAACGAACGTGCTCGCCGGCCTCATTCGCGACGATGAGCGCGTGCTTCTCGAAGGCGTTCCGGGGCTGAGCGATATCCCAGGCCTCGGCCGGCTGTTCACGCGCACCCGCAAAGAGGCGCAGGAGACGGACATCCTGCTCACGCTCACGCCCCGCATCGTGCGCGTGCTCGACCTGAGCGAAGGGGACCTGCGACCGTTCCGCGTGCGCAGCGGAACAGCCGCGCCGCTGATCGATCTGCCCGCGCCAGAGGCCCCACCGGCCCGCGATCAGCCGCAGCCGCCCGAGGAGCGTCCGGCCGCACCCGGAACGCAGCAGCCCATCGGGCCGATTACGCCGCCGGTTGCGACGCCGCCACCGCAGCCCCCCTCACAGGAGTCGCCGCAGGATCCGACGACCACGCCGCCACGCTGAGCCGGCGCGGCCACCCCGCGCGCGTCATTCACATCGTACCCGTGCAAGAGCCCTGCGCTGCATGGGCTACACTGCTCGAATCGCCCTCAGATTCGAGTCACGTCGTGCGTGAATGCCGCTCGAGCGGAACTCCATGACAGAACGATCTGCCGTCGCTGACACTCGTCGGTTGATTGCGATCGGCGTGGCCGTGTCCGTCTCGTACGTTCTTGCGGCGAAGCTCGGATTTCGCGTTGCGTTCGTCGCCGAGCAGGTCACGACCGTGTGGGCTCCCACCGGGATCGGCATGGCCGCCCTCCTTCTCTGGGGACGGGCGCTCTGGCCGGCGATTTGGCTTGGCGCGTTTGTGGCGAATGCCGGCACTGACGCACCGCCGTGGACGGCGGCGGCCGTCGCCACGGGAAACACCCTCGAAGCTGTCGCGGCCGCGTGGACGCTGCGTCGTGTCCCCCGCTTCGACCCGACGCTCCGGCGAATCGGTGACGTCGTGGCCTTCATTCTGATCGGCGCCGCCCTGAGCACGGCGGTGAGCGCCACGGTCGGGGTGACCACGCTATGCGCGTCGGCGGTTCAGTCCTGGAGCCGTTTCGGCGATCTGTGGTGGGACTGGTGGTTGGGTGACGCACTCGGGGCGCTGGTGGTCGCCCCTGTGATCCTGACGACGGTCCGGCGGACGTCGTGGTCACGAAACGATCGGGTCGAAGCGGGGCTCCTCGTCGGCGGTACCGTGATTGCCACCCACGCCGTCTTCGGCCAGGTCTTCGGTCCGACGAGCGCGAATCATCCTCTCGAATACGTCGTCTTTCCGTTCGTGATTGCCGCAGCGGTCCGAGCCGGACAGCCATTAACCGCGTTTGTGGTGCTCGGGGCATCGGCAGTCACCATCTGGAACACGGTCCAGGGTGCGGGCCCGTTTGCGGGTCCCAGGCTGCATCAGAGCCTTGTGCTGCTCCAGGTCTTCATGGGTGTACTGGCCGGCACGGGATTGCTGCTCGCCGCCGCGATCGCGGAACGTGAAACGGGGAAGCGCCGCCGCGCGGCTGCGTCCACCGTGGGCGAGGTCCTCGCCGCCGCGCACGACCTGACGAACGCGGCGCCTGCGGTTCTCCAGGCGATCTGCGAGAACCTTGAGTGGCAGCTCGGTGCCCTCTGGCTAGTCGACGAAGAAGGTCAGCGCCTGCGATGCTTCGCCGTGTGGAGCGAACCCGCACCGCCGACGCGAACGTTTGCGGCGGTCACCAGGGGCATGGTGTTCGCGCGGGCGGTCGGGCTGCCCGGACAGGTGTGGGCCACGGGGAAAGCGGTCTGGATTGACAATGTCGTCCACGACTCCAATTTCCCCCGCGCGCCAGTCGCGCGCGCCGCTGGCGTGCATGGCGCGTTCGCTTTCCCGATCTGCCTGAACGAGACCGTCATCGGCGTCATCGAGTGCTTCAATCGCACGGTGATGACGCCCGATTTGGATCTGCTCCGCACCATGTCGACGATCGGCAGTCAGATTGAGCAGTTCATCGGTCGCAAGCGGGAGGAAGCGGCCGTCGCGGAGGGGCAACGCCGGACGTCGGCAATTCTCGAAAGTGCTCTCGATGCGGTGATCGGCATGGATCATCGCGGCATCATCACCGAGTTCAACCCGGCCGCGGTCCGAACCTTCGGGTACTCGCGGGACGCAGCCCTCGGCCGGGAGCTGGCGGAGCGCCTCGTTCCGCCTGATCTGCGCGGCCAGTTCCGGGACGGGCTCTCGAGGTACCTCGCGAGCGGTACTGGACCTCTCATGGATCGCCGCGTGGAGACCGTGGGCTATCACGCGGATGGCCACGAGTTCCCCGTCGAAATGGCTATCACGCCAGTGACGAAAGAGAACCCGCCCCTGTTCACGCTATTCGTGCGGGATCTGACTGCACGAGTAGAGGCCGAACGGGAGCGCGAGCAACTCCTGCGTCGCGAAGCGGCCGCGCGGAGCGAAGCCGAGGCCGCGAATCGCGCCAAAGACGAGTTCCTGGCGATGCTCTCGCATGAGCTGCGCACGCCGCTCAACGCGATCGTCGGCTGGACGCGAATGCTGCTGGACGGGACGATGGACACCGGCAGCACCAGGCGCGCACTCGAGGTGATCGCGCGGAATGCGCACCTGCAGGTACAGCTGGTTGCCGATATTCTCGACGTCTCCCGCATCATCACGGGCGGACTGCGCCTTGATGTGCGCCCGGTCGATCTCGGCACGGTCATCGGCGCGGCGTTGGACGCGGTGCGCCCCGCGGCAGATGCGAAGAGAGTGCAGCTGCGCTCGCGCCTCCCTGCCTCGGGACGGATCACGCAGGGAGATCCGCAACGGCTGCAGCAGGTTGTCTGGAATCTGTTGTCGAACGCCGTCAAGTTTACCGACGCGGGCGGGACGGTGAGTATCGACCTGCTCGATGCCGGAGCACGGGGCATTCACATCCGAGTGCACGACGACGGTGCCGGTATCGATCCCGGATTTCTGCCGCATGTGTTCGAGCGATTCCGACAGGCGGACGGCTCAATCAGTCGTCAGCACGGGGGGCTCGGTCTGGGGCTGGCCATCGTTCGACAGCTCGTCGAACTGCACGGCGGCACCGTACACGCTGACAGCCGGGGCGCAGGCCAGGGTGCGACCTTTACCGTCGAACTGCCGAGAGTGGAGGCGGATGTCACCATCACGTCCCTGGCTGAGCGCGCAAGCATCAGCAGTGCCGACGATCAGGAGGCCTGGCCGCGAGCCGCCCTCACAGGCTATCGACTCCTGGTTGTCGACGATCAGGCGGACGCCCGTGAGCTGATGACAGCGATTCTGACCGGCGCGGGTGCTCACGTGGAGACCGCGTCCTCCGTTCAGGAGGCACTGCGGGAGATTGAGGCGGCGAGGCCGGATGCATTGCTTGCGGATATCGGCATGCCCGGGGCCGACGGGTACGTCCTCATCCGGGAGGTACGGCGGCGCGACGCGCAGAAGGGGCGGCATCTGCCCGCTGCTGCGATCACCGCCTACGCAGGCGATCACGACCGCCAACGGGCGGTCGCGGCCGGATTCGATTGCCACGTGGCCAAACCCGTCAGCCGCTCCGCCGTCGTGGATGCGGTCTTTTCGATATGTCCCCGCAGGGGCCAGGTGTCCTGAACGCGCTCAGACCCGCTCCGCATGCTGTGAGGGCGCCGTTGGTGGAGTTGAGATATTGATGTTCTTGTTGAAACCGGCTCGCGATTGATGCAGCTCGCCATCGCGTTCGTGTTGGCGCTTCCGATCGCGTGGGATCGGGAACACAAGGAGCGGAGCGCCGGACTGCGCACCTTCACTCTGGTCGCCATATCACGTGCGGGTTTCTGATGGCGGCCCGCAACTCGTTGGGGCTGCTCGCGGGTATCGGCTTCATCGGGTCGAGGCAGGCACCGACTCCGGCGGCATCTCTGGCGCATGTGTTCGCGCATATAGATCAGGTCGGTCGTCACGTCAGCTTCGTTACCCGTGCGCCGATCCCCTGCAGCCGTTCCACAAGGCGGCTGTAGCCCCGCTCCACCGTCTCGAGAGGCGCGACGCGGCTCTCGCCTTCTGCCGCCAGTGCCGCCGCAATGAGCGACATGCCCGAACGCAGGTCCCGGCTGTCCAGCGTCCGGCCGTGCAGCTTGCGCGGGCCGGTCACGATCATCCGGTGCGGGTCGCACAGGAACAGGTCGCCGTGCATCCCGCTCAACTGCTCCAGCGCGAACAGGCGGAGCTCGTACATCCAGTCGTGCACCAGGGTGCGGCCCTCCGCCTGCGTAGCCAGCACCGTGACCAGGCTGACGAGATCGCTCGGGAACCCGGGCCAGAGGCCAGTGGTGATCCGTCCGGCCCCCTTCAGATTGGACGTCTCTACTCGGAGGAGCCCGTCTTCGAACGTGCACCGCACGTTCAGCCGCCGCAGCACCGCCACGGCACCCTCGACGTCTGCGGCGCGCGCACCGATCACGTCGAGCGAGCCGCCCGTGATCGCCGCCACAACCGCCCAACTGCCCGCCTCGATGTAGTCGCCGCTGATCGCGTGAGACGCGGCCCCGAGCGGGGCGCCTCCCTGGATGCGAATCCGCGATGTTCCGGCTCCCTCAATCCCCGCGCCCATCGTGCGCAGGAACTCGCACAGCTCTACGACATGTGGTTCGGTCGCGGCATGGCGGATCTCGGTGAGGCCTGGCGCAGCGGCCGCCGCCAGCAGCGCCGTCTCGGTCGCTGTTACGGATGCCTCGTTCAGGTACATCGATACCGCCCGAAGCCCATCCGGTGCCTGCAGCCCATGCCCGGCAACGTCCACCGGCACTGCGCCCATCGCGCGAAGCGCGGCCAGGTGCGTGCTGATGGTGCGGCGGGCCGGAAAGTCTCCTCCAGGCGGCGCCAGCACCGCGCGCCCGCGCCGCGCCAGCAGCGGGCCGAGGAGCAGCACCGAGCCCCGCAAACGCCCAACGAGCACCGGATCCGGTTCGTCCTTCGTCACTGCCGGACACCGCACGCGCATCGTCGTCGTGCCGATCCCGTCGACTTCGGCTCCGAGATCCAGCAGCAGGCGCGCCATGACCTCGACGTCGGCGATGCGCGGCACATTGGTCAGCACGCATTCCTGTTCGGTGAGCAGGCAAGCGGCCAGCAGCGGCAGGGCGGCGTTCTTGTTGCCCTCGACCTCGACACGGCCGGTCAGGCGGTGACCGCCTTCAATCAGCAGGGTGGACACGCGAAACCTCCGATTGGACGGGGAACTCACCAAGGTACGCGATCTCGTCTCGCAGCTCGACTCCGTGCCGGTCGCGCACCGCCGCGCGGCAGGCCTCGATGAGCGCGCGGATGTCGCGGGCGGTGGCGCCGCCCTCGTTCACGATGAAGTTCGCGTGTGTCGGGGACACGACCGCTCGGCCCTGACGTGCGCCCTTCATCCCCGCACGATCCACGAGGGCGCCCGCCGAGCGCGGCATCTCGTCGGGCAGCGTCTCCTCTGGGGCTGGATTCTGGAAGATGCATCCGGCGCTGGGCACATGCAGCGGCTGCGTGCCCTTCCGGTAGGCAAGCGACTGGCGCGCCGTCGCGCGGAGCACCGAAGGGTCGCCGGGGCGCACGGTGAAGCGCGCCGACAGCAGCACCTCGCCGGTGCGCTGCAGCCGGCTGCGATCGTACCCGAAGTCCATCTCGGCTGCGGGCGTGTCGACGACGTTACCGTCAGGGTGCCAGAGGCGCACCGACTCGATCAGCTCGCTCAGCAGATGGCCAGCCCAATGCGCGTTGCCATGCACACCGCCCCCGACCGTGCCGGGCGTCCCCGCCCACGCTTCGAGACCTGCCAGCCCGCGGCCAACGGTCCAGCGCACGAGTTCGTTGATGGTCACGGCTGCTTCAGCGCAGACGTGGCGCGGCGACTCCTGGGTCACCGCGCCACCGCGGGGACGGAGCACCAGCCCGCGCACGCCGCCATCGCCGATCAGCACATTCGATCCACCGCCGAGCACTGTGACAGGCACACCGGCATCGCGAGCCGTCATGAGCGCACGGGTCATCTCGTCACCCGATCGCGGCTCGAAGAGCAGGTCGGCCGGTCCTCCTACCTTGAACGTGGTGAACGGCGCGAGAGGTACGTGCACCCGCACGCGTCCGCCGCCGAAGGCAATCGACAGCTGTCGCTCGACGTCAGCCACAGAGCCAGTCATGGGAGCGACTCTCGTACCGCGGTCAATTGCGCTTCCATCTGCTTCAACGCCTGGTGCGCGTACTCGGGCGTGCAGGCTTCGAAAGTCACCCCGTGTCCGGGCCCCAACTGGCCCGCGAGCGGCAGATCCGCGGCAATCACCACGGCAATCGCGGCGTAGCCGCCTGTCGTCTGCCGGTCGGCCATGAGCAGGATCGGCTCTCCCGACGGGGGTACCTGCACCAGGCCCATCGTCGTCGGTGTCGAAATCATCGAGGCCGTCGGGCCCCCCGCGACGATGCTGCCTTCGAGCCGATACCCCATGCGATCGGATTGGGGCGAGATGCGGAACGATCCGCGCCCCAACACGGTGAACGCATGATCCGCGGCTGGCTCCTGCGCCGGCCCGCGCATCACCCGCAGCCGCGTGAACCCCTCCCTGTCGGGTCCGACGGCAGCATCCCGCAATTCGCGCACGCGCGGATGCACCGCCGCAGAGGTGTAATGAAGTCGGTCACCGGCGTGAACCGCGCGGCCCGCACACCCGCCGAAGCGGCCACGCAGGTCGGTTGACCGGCTGCCGAGCACGACCGGCACGTCGAATCCACCGCCCACCGCCACATACGCGCGAGTCCCTGCCTGGCATTCACCAATATCGATGGTCGTCCCGGCGGCGGCCTCGAGCACGAGTGGCGATCGCACGTGCTGACCGCCGACCGCGATCGCGCACGGCGCGCCGGTGATCGCCATCCGGGTGCCGACCTCGCATTCGATCAGGGGGCCGATGACCGTCACCTCGAGGACCGCAGCGGTGTCTGCGTTGCCGAGCACGCGATTGGCGAGGCGATGTGACCACGAATCCATCGGGCCCGCCACGGGCACGCCCCAGGACTGCTGACCCCAGCGGCCGAGGTCCTGCACGGTCGTGAGCAGGCCGGCCCGATGCACGACCAGGCTCATCGCAGGCCGCCCGCCTGGCGTATGGCGTCGAACGCCGGAGCGGAGAGCGGCCGGAACCGCACTTGCTGTCCGGGCGCCAGCAGCGCGGGCGGCTCGGCTCCGGGGTCGAACAGCACGAGTGGCGTGCGGCCGATGATCTGCCATCCGCCCGGACTATCAAACGAGTACACACCGGTCTGGGGGCCAGCGATGCCCACCGAGCCAGCCGGGACCCGCGTGCGAGGCGTACTGCGCCGCGGCATCGCGATTCGCTCGTCAACGCTCGCCATGTAGGGAAACCCGGGCAGGAATCCCAGCATGAACACCCGGTACTCCCGGGAAGCATGAGCGGCGACGACCTGGTGGGCGTCCATGCCGGCCCACGCGGCTACCGCGCCGAGATCCGGCCCGAAGCGGCCGCCGTAACAGACGGGGATCTCGACGGGACTCCGGCGCCCCGGGCCGGCGCGAGGCGGCGGGGCCGCCGCAGCGCGCGCGACGACCTCCCGCAGCAGCGACACGTCCGTGCTCAACGGATCGTAGTGCACGGCAAATGACCCGTATGCCGGCACCACATCCCGAACGCCCGGTACCTGCGCCTGCCGCACGCGTTCCCCTGCCGCAAGCACTCGGAGGTTCACCATCACGTCGATCGTGTGCTCGAACTCGACGAGCAGCGCGGCATCACCGAAGGACGTGATTCGCATGGGAGCAGCCGGAACGGCGCGGCGGGCGCGAACACAACCGGAGGTCAGCGCGGGACGTGCTGCAGCGCACTGACCAGCTTCCTGTGAATGCCGCCAAAACCGCCGTTCGACATGATGAGCACCACGTCACCGTCGCGATGCTCGCGGACAATCGTCTCGACGATGGCGTCGATGGTGTCGATGTGCCGCGCGCGGCGTCCCGCTCCACCGAGATCCGCTACCAGCTGATCGACTGACAGCCGCTGGTCCTCGGGCAGAGTGGATCGGTAGACGCGCGCGAGCACCGTCTCGTCGGCGCTCGCGAAGGCGCGCGCGAAATCGTTCTGAAACACGCGGCGGCAGGAGGATGCCGACCGCGGCTCGAAGACGGCCCACACGCGCCGTCCTGGATGACCGGCTCGCACTGCGGCAATCGTTTCAGCCACCGCGGTGGGATGGTGCGCGAAATCGTCGTACACGGTGACACCGTTCACACGGCCGACCACTTCGAGCCGCCGCTTGACCCCGCGAAACCCCCGCAGCCCTTCGGCCAGCGTGCCGGGCGGGACGCCGAGCGTACTACCGATGGCGAGCGCGCCGAGCGCATTCCGCACGTTGTGCAGCCCGAGCAGCGGCGACTCGAACATGCCGACATACGACCTCCGGTGCTGCAGCTTGAAGCGCGTGATCCCGTCTGCGACCTCAAGATCGTAGCCCCGCCAGTCGGCGCCTTCGGCCAACCCGAATGTTTCGACCGGAGAGACTGCCGCTGCGCGGAGTGCCGCAGCGTCCGGGCTATCGCTGCCGAGCAGCAGGAGCCCGTTTCCGGGCACCAGGTTGGCCAGTCGGCGGAACGCCAGGCGCACGGCGTCCAGGTCGGCGTAGATGTCCGCATGGTCGAACTCGATGTTGTTGACGAGCGCGATGTCCGGGAGATACTTCAGGAACTTTGCCGTCTTGTCGAAGAAGGCGCTGTCGTACTCGTCGCCCTCGATGACGAACTCGCGCCCGTGGCCCAGCCGGTAGCTCGACCCCTCCTCACCGAAGTTCAGGGCGATGCCGCCGACGAGCACTGTTGGATCGTGCTGCGCACGTGCGAGCAGCCAACCGGCGAGCGCGGCGGTCGTCGTCTTTCCGTGCGTCCCCGCGATGACAATCGAGCGCGCGCCCCAGAGGAACTGCTCGCGTATCGCCTCCGGCAACGAGCAATGCCGGATCTTGCGGCCGAGCACCTCTTCGAGCTCCGGGTTGCCTCGCGAGATGGCGTTGCCGACGACGACCAGGGAGAGATCCGAGGTGATGTGCTCGGCCTTGTAGCCCACGAGCACGGGAATCGATTCCCGCTCGAGGAACGCGTCCATCGGAGGGTATACACCCTCGTCCGATCCACGCACGTGGTGCCCGCGCCGCTTGAGGAGGGCCGCCAGGGTCGCCATGGCGGTGCCGCAGATGCCGATGAGGTGTACGTTCACCTGTTCGTGTCCGTTCTCCATGAGGCCATCAGACGACCGCCGCCTCTTCGATGATTACGCGCGATGTCGCCCCGGCGATGACCCGCGCGGTCACGCCGAGCGGCAGCGTGAACGCCGGTCCATCCACATGGCCGACGGGCAGGCCGAACACGACGGGCCCGGGGAACGCCCGCAGGACCGAGGCGAGCGTCGTGCGCGCTGTGGGCTCGCCGCACGGATCGTCGCACCCGGGGAACGTCCCGAGGACGATCGCCGCCGCACGGGAGAGGATGCCCGCGAACTGCACTTGCGTCAGGAGGCGATCCAGCTTGTACGGGCGCTCGGCGACATCCTCGATGAACAGCACGCAGCCGTCCGGAGGATCGAACGCGAAGGGCGTTCCGAGCGATGCGGCGATCTGCGTGAGCGTGCCGCCGACAATCGGGCCAGCGGCTTCCCCCGGCACGAGCGCTTCGAGCGCCGGCGCCGGCAGCTGGCCGAGTGGGCTCGACAGGGTGATGGCGCGGAGGAACGTATCGCGATCGTATCGCTCGGCACCAAGCGCCAGGCGTCCCTCGAGCATCGGTCCCTGGAACGCCACCTGCCCCTGCTGGCCCAGCCAGATGTGCAGCGACGTGATGTCGCTGTAGCCGATGAACACCTTCGGGTGCCTCCTCGGCAGGTCCGGGTCGAGCAGCGGCAGCACGTGCACGCTGCCATACCCCCCCCGCACGGCGATAATCCCGTCGATCGACGGGTCACGCCACGCGCGCTCGAGGGCCGCCGCGCGGACCGCCGGCTCGCCGGCCACGTACCATGTCCGTTCGAAGACCGAGGCATCGTACGAAGCCTCGAAGCCGAGTGCGGTGAGTTCTGCCACACCCGCGTGGAAGGCGTCCACGTCGAAGGCGCTCGCGGGTGCGACGACTGCGAGGCGGGCGCCGGGACCAATTGCGGGTGGCTTCCGAAGCGGGAACCGCCACCGGCCATGCACGGCAGAAGGCATGGCCATCAGGTGAAGCGCGCGATCTCTTCGGCGATCGCCGCGTGGGACTCGCGGCCGAGCACAGACCGCCATGCACGGGGCGCCGGCGGGCGGCCGGCGCGGGCGGCCAGGAACCGCTCCTTCATCCGGCGGTGGCGCAGGAGGCTGTCTTCGATCTGCGAATACGGCAATCGCTCGTCTTCCACGGCGTGAATGAGCGCCTCGAGAGCCGCGAACTGGAGCGCCGTGTTTCCGCTGCACACCAGGACGCCGTCGCACCCGGCCGCAACCGCATGCACGCAGGCGTCCGGCACCGGCCAGCGCGCCGCAACCGCCTGCATCTCCATGTCGTCTGTAAAGATGACGCCCTCGAAGTGCAGCTCCTTGCGGAGGATGCCGGTCACGATGCGGGACGACAACGTCGCGGGCCATTCCGGGTCGAGCGATGGCACGAGCATATGGGCGGTGATGATCGATGCGACCCCAGCTGTGATGGCGGCCTCGAATGGGCGGAACTCGATCGCGCGGAGCCGATCCGGCGGGTGCTCGACGAGCGGCAGCTCGTGATGTGAATCGACGGACGTGTCGCCGTGACCCGGGAAGTGTTTCCCGCAGGCGGCGATGCCCGCATTCTGCAGCTCCGTGACGATCACGCGACCGAGCTCGGACACGAGCTCCACATCGTCTGCGAGCGCACGATCTCCTATCGCCGGGTTTTTCGTGTTCGTCAGCACATCCAGCACTGGCGCATAGTCGAGGGTCACACCCACCGCCGCGAGCTCCTCGGCGAGGGCCCGTGCAAAGCGCCGCGCCAGGTCGGCGCTCCCGGACCGCCCCAGCGCAATCATGGGCGGCCATTCGGTGAACGGGCGCTTCAGCCGCGCGACACGACCACCCTCCTGATCCACCGCCACCCAGGGCGGGAGCCCCGTGCCGAGCGCCTCGATCTGCCTGGCCACCTCGCTGACCTGATCGGGATCCTCGACGTTCCGCTTGAACAGGATCACGCCGCCAACGGAGAACTCGCGTGCGAGCGCCTTGAGTTCGACGGGAATCTCGGCGCCATCGAAGCCGGCGACAAGCAGGTGGCCGATCTGCTGACGGAGTGCGAGTGGGGACATGTGATTGGACGCGGCCGTGACGAGCCATTATAGCGGCGCTGGGGCCTGCGCATGCCGGGAGTCCGCGCGGGCGGATGGACGCGGGCGTCCAGCATCGGGCCGGCTGGGCGACTTCGTATAATGCAGCGTGCCGCACAGCGTCAGGGGCAAGGGCCCGAACCGTGGATAATCTCGCCATTGCACGCCTGCTCGGAGAGATTGCCGACCTCCTCGAGATCAAGGCGGAGAACCCCTTCAAGATCCGCGCGTATCGCAACGCCGCTGAGAGCGTGGCGAGCGCCGCCGAGCGGCTGGCCGACCTCGATGAGCGGCGGCTGCTGCAGGTCCCTGGGATCGGCCGCGATCTCGCAAAGAAGGTGCGCGAGATCGCGGAGACCGGCGGAGCGGAGTACCACCGGGAGCTGATGGCCGAGCTCCCGCCGACGCTCCTCGATCTGATGCGCCTGCAGGGCGTCGGCCCGCGAACCGTGCGCCAGCTCCACGCGGAGCTGGGGATCGCCACGCTGGACGATCTCGAAGTCGCGTTGCAGGATGGCCGTATCCGTCAAGTCCGCGGGATGGGGGCCCGGAAACAGGAGGCGATGCTCAAGGCGCTCGCCGATCACCGGCGACATGCCGGCCGCCACCTGATGACCGACACCGCTGAAGCGGCGGCGGCGCTGGTGGCCTGGCTGCGGGAGCAGGAACCAGACGTGCAGTTCATCGCCGTCGGGAGCCTCCGACGGGGCTGCGAGACGTGCGGCGATCTCGACGTGCTCGCGATCGGGGCGTCTTCCGCGGTCATGGACCGGTTCACGACCTATGGCCTCGTCGAGCGCGTGCTCGGACGGGGCGATACCAAGTCGAGCGTGCTGCTGCGGGGCGGCCTGCAGGCGGATCTCCGGCTGGTGCCGGTTGAGAGCCGAGGTGCGGCGATGCAGTACTTCACCGGCTCCAAGCCGCACAACATCGCCGTTCGGGACCGGGCAGTACGGCTCGGATTCAAATTGAACGAGAACGGCCTCTTCCGGGTGAGTGACAACGGGTGCGTGGCCGGTGAGACGGAGGAAGGCATCTATGCCGCGCTCGGCCTTCCGTGGATCCCGCCCGAGCTGCGCGAAGGTCACGGTGAGCTCGAGGCCGCCGACGAGGGAGCGCTTCCCGCTCTGATCGATCGGCGGGATCTGCGCGGCGACCTCCACGCGCACACGACGGCCACCGACGGACGCGACAGCATCGAGGCGATGGCTCTCGCTGCGCGGGGCGTCGGGCTCGAGTACCTCGCCATCACCGATCACAGCCAGGCCCTGGCGATGGCCAACGGTCTCGATGAGCAGCGCGCGCTCGAGCACGCCCACCGCGTCCGGGAAGTGAGCAGACGCCTCGAGGGCATCACGCTGCTGGCGGGCATCGAATGCGACATTCGCGCGGACGGCACGCTCGATCTCGCGGACGACTGCCTCGCAGAACTCGATTACGTGGTCGCGTCCATTCACTCATCGTTCGGGCAGGCCGAGGAGGAGATTACCGACCGCGTGCTACGCGCGATGGAGTGCCCCTGGGTCGACACCATCGGACACCCCACCGGACGCATCCTCCTGAGGCGCGAGCCACACAAGGCGCGGCTGGATCAGATCATCGGTGCCGCTGCACGGTTGGGCGTGGCACTCGAAATCAATTGCCAGGTGGACCGGCTCGATCTCAGCGACGTCAACGCGCGGCATGCGCGCGAGCGCGGCGTGAGGCTGGTCATCGCCAGCGATGCCCACTCCACACGCGCGCTCACCACGTTGGCGTGGGGTGTGACCGTGGCACGCCGTGCCTGGGCGACACCGGCAGACGTTCTCAATACGCAGCCGTTGGAGGCGCTGCAGGCATCGCTCCGGCGGAGCCGGCCGCGCGCCATACCCGCCGCCCCGTGATGAAGTTCCTGCCGATGGTCGATCGTCTCGGCGAGATCCGCAGGCTGTACTTCGCGACGACTCGCGCGACCATCGAGGCGGATTTCGAAAAGGCGCTTGAACTGTTGAAGGGGATGGAGAGCGAGGCGGAGCGGTCTCGCGCCACCGTGTTCATGCACGGGCTCGCACAGATGAAAGCGGACTGGGGTCGCAGAGGCACGAAGACCAAGCCGGGAAAGAAGCCCGATGCGGGCCGCGCGTGACGTCTGTTGAAGCCTGGGGCGCTTCGGCCCGGCCTACATCCCGAGGTCTCCGACCGTGTAGAGCCCAGGCGGGTCAACTCCACCGCATCGCCGCATACGCGGCGGCAACTGCGAGCGCCAGCAGCACGAGTCCGATGACAATCGGGTGCAGCGGCACCCGTTCGACCCACGACGCAGCACCCACCCCGCCGATGGTCGATGGTTCGCTCGTTGGAATCGCTGTCCCTCCCTCCGGGCACTGGGCGAGGAAATCACGCAGCGTCCCCTCGGGATCGAGACCGACCTCCGCGGCATAGGCGCGCACGAAGGACCGCGTGAAGATGCCGCCCGGGAGGCGCGAGAGATCGTTCCGCTCGACGGCCTCGAGCGCGCGCACGGTGATACGGGTGACGTTTGCGACCTGACGCAGCGAGATGCCGCGGGAGTCGCGGGCCCGGCGGAGGCGATCGCCGACATCAGTCACGGGTCGGTCGGCCATTTGGGGGGCGTTGCGCGCTCATTCTCAACCGAGGTTTGGCGAAGTGTCAAACGCCGTGCGCAAGCGATGCACGGTCGCGGCGAGCGTCGACTCGCTGCCAACCTCGCCCGGCAGGAAGACGTCAATGCCGGCGACGCCCTTCGCACCGGCGGCCCGGATCGCCGGCGCTGACCGTATCGACACTCCGCCGATCGCCAGGACAGGCACGTGTCGCGCGGCCGCTGCCGCCGCGACGAGCCCTTCGACTCCCGCCGTCGTATGCCCTGCCGCCTTCGACGCGGATGCGAATACGGTGCCGAAGATGATGTAGTCCAGGGCCCCGCTACTCGTCACGGTGGCAGCGTCGTCCGGGTCGTGGACGGAGCGGCCGAGGATGAATTCGGAGGGCGCGATCGCCCGCACCCGATCCGCTGCATACGAGTCGGCGCGCAGGTGCACGCCGTGGGCTCCGGCGACCAGTGCCACGTCCGCCCGATCGTTGACGACGATGCGCGCAGGCTGACCCGCAGCAGCCTCGAGACACCGCTCGACCAGCCGACACAGCTCACGCGTTTCGAGGTCCGGTTCGCGGATCTGCACGAGATCCACTCCGGCGGAGGCGGCCTCGCGCACCTGCCTCACCAGGAGATCCTCCGCACGCCTTCCGACGGCACCGGCGCGGGCAGCGATCCGCCCGCCGTGCGTTACGAGGCACAGGATGCCGCGCCGCGTGTCGAACACGCTCATGACCGTCCCTGGGGAGCGCCGCCAACATCGGGCCTGAGCAGGTGCTCGCCGTTCCTGCGCCGGCCGACCCAGGCAGCGACCAGCTCCGCGAGACCCGCGCCGAGATTGAGCGCACCGAGCCCCGAGATCGCCCCGCGAACGAATTCGCTGCGCGTCCACCGGTAGACGGCGGGGATCGCCTCGATGACGGCGTTCTGGTCCCAGAATGTGGACCACGGGATGATGACGAGCAGGAAGCCCACCTCGAAGAAGTAGGCTGCGAAGAGCAGACGCCTGAGCAGATCAGCCTCCGCTGCCGGTGCCGGCACGTCTGAGGCGGTCGACTCGCCGTGCCACGTCCCGATAGCTGCTCGACTCTGCCTGCAGCTCGAGGAACACCGCCAGGGCGCGGCCCCCCTCGCCGGCGGTGTCGAGCGTATCGCCCAAGTCGTACAGCAACCGGCGACACGCCTCGAGCGAGGGCGCCGGTGCTTCAGCCGCGCGTTCGAACCACTCGATGGCCTCGTCGACGCGCCCGCGCGCGAGTGAGAGCCGCGCCAGCATCGCGGCGGCCTCGAACCGCCGTCGCGGCGATCGCACCGCGACCCGCAGCTCGTCGATGGCCTGGCTGGGCATCCCGGCCTCGTCGTACGCGAGTGCCAGCTTGTAGTGCTGCTCCGCCATGCTGATGAGGGACTGGCGTGTGATGTCGTCGTGAAAGCCCTTGAACGACTCGCCGGCCTCACCGGCGGCCACCGGCGCGGTCTCCGAGTCGACTCCCGCGGAGGCCGCGCCGGTGCCGGTGCGGTCAGAGCCGCCGGCCGAACCAGAATCGGCGCCGGCGGCTGCCGTGCTCCCCTCGAACTGACCGGGCACCGGATCGAGGTCGAGCGGAAACTCCTCGAAACCCAGCACATTGCCCGTGTTCAGCCGTTCGGCAATGACTGCTTCGACGTGCGGCTCGCCGAGCGCCACCAGCGTGCGTCGCAGCCGGTCTTCGTGCTGCGCATCCGTCGGGTGCCGTCCAAGGAGATCCTCCGCGATCACACGGGCCTCGGCAGGGCGCCCGGCCGCGAGGTGCGCCTCCGCAAGGCGGGCCTGCGCGTCCGTCGTCTCCTGCTGCAGGCCGGATTCCACGCTGATGTCGACCAGCCGGAGCAGCGCCGGCAGGTGCGTCGGAAAGCCCTCTGCAAAACGGCGATACGCCGCAATCGCGCCGAAGGTGTCACCGCGGGCCAGCTGCGAGTCGGCCGCGGATTCCACATGCACGAGCGCGAGCTCCGGTTCAGTCATGCGAAGGCCCTGCTCGATCAGGGCAGCGGTCCGGTGGGGCTCACGCGCCAGCAGCCGCGCGAACACCCCGCGCGCCACGTCCATCTGTCCAGCCCTGGCCCGCACCTCCCCGGCGGTCGCAAAGAGCTCAGCGTCGAACACGTCCCCGGTCGCATCCAGGTGGGCGCACGCCTCGACGTAGTCGCCGCGCTCGGCGCACGCGCGGACCAGCCGGACGGCAATCGAGAGGTCATCGGGGGCGAGACGCCGGGCATCGACGAGCATCGCCACCTGCCCTTCGGCGTCGCCTCGCGCCGCGCACGCATCGGCGAGCTCCAGGTACTCCGATGCCCTCGACGCGTGCATGCGGGCCCGGTCGAACTCGCCACGCTCGACCCACGCACGTGCCAGACGCGTTTTGAGGACGACGTCGTCCGGCGAAGCGGCCGTCGCCTCCTCGAGCATCGCGATCCCTTCGTCGCCCCGTCGGGCCGCAAACAGCGCGTCAACGAGGTCGCGTATCTCCCGCGTGAGCTCGTCGCTCCTGCCGGCCGGGAGCACCTGGCGCGCGGCGGCGAGCCGGGCGTCGAGATCGGCGGGGTCCAGGCTGCCAATCCGGAGGAGGATCTCGCTGGCGCCCCCCACATCGCCTCGCGCCTGCCGGAGGCTGGCAAGCGCCGAAAGCCACTGCCGGGCGTCAGCCAGAGCGCCCTGTGACGTCGCGGTCACGGCGGCCTGCAGCAGCGCGTGATCGTGATCGGGCTGGATCTTGAGGATCTTGCGGTACAAGGCGCCGGCAGGCTGCGTGAGCCCATCGCGCATCAGGTGGTCGGCGATGTGGACGTACTGTTCGACCGCCTTGTCGGCCTGCTGGGCGCGGTAGTAGCAGTCGCCCAGGATGTTCGCGGTCGTCCAGTCGTTGGGGAACTCCGCCAGGACGCGTTGGTACTCCTCGATTGCGGCGTCGAGCCGCCCCTGGCGGAGCAGCTTCTCCGCTTCCTTGAGGGTTCTCGTTCGATTGATAGCCACGCTCTAGTCCTGCGGGGGCAGTGGCGCCGTGGCGCCCAGGGGCAGCCCGTCAAACATTGTGTGGGGCCGGAAGGACCGGCGGTGGACCGGCGAGTAGCCGTGCTGCGCGACGGCCGCAAGATGGTCCGCCGTGGCGTACCCCTTGTGCCGATCGAACCCGTAGCGCGGGTCGGCAAGGTGGAGATCCTGCATCAGCCGATCGCGCGTCACCTTGGCGAGGATCGAACCCGCCGCAATCGCGGCGCACCGCGCATCGCCGTGCAGGACTCCCCGTTGCGCCATGAAAAGGTCCGGCACATAGAAGGCGTCCACCAGGACCAGATCGGGCAGCGGCGCGAGCCCGAGCACCGCGCGGCGCATGGCGGCAAGCGACGCGCGGTGGATGTTGATGGCATCGATCTCGTGGTGCTCGGCGGATGCCACCGACCAGGCAAGGGCACACCGCACGATCTCGTCATAGAGCCGATCGCGCTCGGCCGCCGGCACCTGCTTCGAATCGGACAGCCCCGGAATGTGGCAGTCGGGGTCGAGCACCACGGCTCCGGCGACGACCGGCCCGGCGAGGCACCCCCGGCCCACCTCGTCGACGCCTGCCACGCGTACGAATCCGAGCCGCCGGCAGGCGTTCTCGAGCGTGCGCATGGCGCGGGTGCGGACCATCCGGCAGAGCCTTCCCAGGTGAACGGCCGCGTCCCCGGCCCATCGCGCCGGCTGCGGCGAATTGCGCAGGGCACCTGTTCGGGGGCCCCGCCCATGCCGATCGAACTACGCCGGCTGGCGTCTGCCGGTTTCCTTCATGCGCGCCGCCTTGCCCTTCAGCTCGCGCAGGAAGTACAGCTTCGCACGGCGGACCTTGGCCGAGCGGACGACATCCACCTTCTGGATTGTCGGCGAGTGCAGCGGAAAGATGCGCTCGACGCCCTGGCCGAACGAGACCTTGCGCACCGTGAACGACGCCCGGGCGCTGCCCCGCCGAATGCCAATGACGATGCCCTCGAACACCTGGACGCGTTCCTTATCACCTTCGCGCACGCGCACGTGCACCCGGACGGTGTCGCCCGACCGCATGTCGGGCCGCTCCACCAGTTGTGTCCGTTCGATCGCCTCAATCGCGTTCATCATCCGCTCCTTCTTCGCTCAACTCACGTAACACGCGCCGCTCGTCCTCGTCCAGCGTCGCACCCGCCAGCAGGTCGGGGCGCGTACGCAAGGTCCGGCGCAGCGCCTCGCGCCTGCGCCACGCACCGACGCGGGCGTGGTGTCCGGACAGCAACACATCTGGCACCAGCCAGCCGCGAAAATCTGCCGGCCGCGTAAACTGCGGGTAGTCCAGCAGCCCGCGCGCAAACGAATCGGCTGTCACCGACCCCGCATCACCCACGACGCCGGGCACGAGCCGCGAGACCGCGTCCACGACGACGAGCGCCGCGATCTCACCGCCGCTCAGGACGTAGTCGCCGATCGAGATCTCCTCGGTCGCCAGGTGCTCACGAACGCGGTCGTCCACGCCCTCGTACCGTCCGCACAGAATCACGACGTGCCCGGCCGCGCGCAGCCGCTCGGCCCCGGCCTGGGTGAACGGCCGCCCCTGCGGCGAGGTCAACAGCACGGCCGCGGGTTCCCCCCGTGTCTTGCGGATTCGATTGACGGCGCGAAACAGCGGCTCCGCCTTCAGCACCATCCCGGGCCCGCCGCCGAACGGCACGTCGTCGACGGTGCGGTGCCGGTCGGTCGTGAAGTCGCGCAAATCATGCACGGCCACGTCGACGATCCCGCTCTCGATCCCGCGGCCCACGACGCCCTCGGCGAGGGGGGCCTCGAACATCCGCGGAAAGATCGTGACAATGTCGAACTTCACGACCGCGAACTCCGCGCTGTCGAACCCGACCATCGGCGGCTGCCCGTCGACAGGAACTTCACGGCTGCGGCCCTTGCCCCGCCCGGCGCGACCCCGGTGGCGTTCACGCGTTGACGTCCAGCAGGCCCTCGGGCGGGTCGATCACGATCCGCTTCTGCACGACGTCGATCGTGACGCAGATCGCATGCACGAGCGGCACCTGAATCTCCCCGCGGCCCGCGCCGGCGATCAGGCGACTGATCCCCCCGCCGCCCTCGACGGTGCGCACGGTGCCCACCTCACGTCCGTCGGTGGTCACGAGCGTGCAGCCGATCAGGTCGTGCTCGTAATACGTCCCGTCGGGCAGTGGCGTGAGCGCCGATTCCGGCACGCGCAGCTCGACGCCAGCCAGCGTCTCGGCGGCGTCCATCGTGTCGACTCTCTCGAGCGTCAGCACAGGCCGGCCCTGGTGCATCCGCATCGCGGCGATCGTCACGGTCCCGAGCCGGCCATCCCGCATTGTGTGCAGGACGGCGCCCGCGGCAAACCGCTCGTCGGGAAAATCAGTCGCCGGATCCACGATGACCTGCCCGCGGTGGCCATGGGTGCGCGCGATGCGTCCCACCAGCACCATGTCGTCCCAGGCCACCCAGGCTACCGCACGTCCGGGTCGCGAATCTCGAGCGTCGCCTTGACGCCGTGATGCTGCGCGGTGGCCGCGACGATCGTGCGCAGGGCTTCCGCCGTCCGCCCCTGGCGGCCGATCACCTTCCCGACATCACCCGGGGCGACGCTCAACTCCACCACGGTCACGCCCCGGTGCGCCGTCTCGGTCACCTGCACCGCCGCCGGCTGATCGACGAGCGCGCGGGCGGCGACCTCCACGGCCGCCGCCATCGGACTGGCCATGGCTATTCGCCGGGCGCCGGAGCGGGCGCGGCGTCCGCATCGACCGCTGACGGAGCGTCCGCGTCCACGACCGGTGCCGTTTCAGCCCTGGGAGCGGCCCGGCGCGAAGCCGACACAGCAGGCGTCGCTGCGGCCACCGCCACGTCGGCCTCCGGCGCCGCCCGCAGGTGGCGTGCGATCAACGTGCGCACCGTGTCAGACGGCCGGGCGCCCTTCGACACCCAGTAGTCCACGCGCTCGCGGTCCACCTCAACCTTCGCGGGCTTCGCTCGCGGATAGTAGCTCCCGAGGATCTCGAGGAAGCTGCCGTCGCGGGCGGCTTCCGATCGGGCCACCACCAGCCGGAAGAACGGCCGCTTCTTCGATCCCACCCGACGCATCCGGATTGCCAGCATGTTGCTCCTTGTACTCTCGTTCGTCTCTCGCGCCGGGACCGAAGTCCCGGCGCCACACGTCTACTGCGGGTGTCGCGGGCTATCGTCCCATGACCCGCGGCATCCCGAGGGCGCCACGGCGTTTCTTCTTGCCACCCCCGCCAGTCACGCCAAGGGACTTCAGCATTCTGCGCATCTCGATGAACTGCTTCAGCAGCCGGTTCACCTCTTCGACACTCGTGCCGCTGCCTCTCGCAATACGCTTCCGGCGGCTGCCATTAATCACCTGGTGATTGCGGCGCTCGATGTCGGTCATCGACGAGATGATCGCCTCGACGCGCCCCAGCTGCTTCTCGTCCGGCTTGTTCTCGGCGAGCTCCTTGATGTTGCTCATGCCCGGGATCATCCCGATGATGCTCTCGAGCGGCCCCATCTTCCGGATCGTGCGCAGCTGATCGCGGAAGTCTTCGAGGGTGAACGCGTCGTTCCGCAGCTTCTCTTCGAGGCGGGCGGCGTCTTCAACGTCGATGGCCTGCTCGGCCTTCTCGATGAGCGACAGCACGTCGCCCATGCCGAGCACGCGCGATACGACCCGATCGGGATGGAAGACCTCCAGATCCTCCATCCGCTCGCCGCTGCCGACAAACGCAATCGGCACGCCGACGACCGAGACCACCGATAGCGCCGCGCCGCCGCGGGCATCGCCATCGAGCTTCGACAGCACGACGCCGGTCACGCCGACACGGCGGTTGAACTCGCCCGCGCTCTTGATGGCGTCCTGCCCCGTCATCGCGTCCGCCACATACAGCTGGTCGGACGGATCAACCGCTGCCTTGACGGCCTCCAGCTCCGCCATCAGGGCATCGTCGATGTGCAGGCGGCCCGCCGTGTCGACGATCACCACGTCGAAGCCGGTGTTCTTCGCCTCCACGAGCGCGCCCGCGGCGCGCCGGACCGGGTCCATCTCGCCCGCCGGGTCGTACACACGAAGCTGCGCCTGCTTGCCCAGCACATTCAGCTGCTCGATGGCCGCGGGCCGGCGCACGTCGGTCGACACCAGCATCGGGTGGCGTCCCTGGCGCGTGAGCCACCGGCCCAGCTTCCCCGCCGTCGTTGTCTTGCCCGAGCCCTGGAGACCGAGCAGCATCACCACCCGGGGCGACTTCTGTGTCTGGGAGAGCCCGCCTTGCGCGTCACCGAACAGCGCGAGCATCTCGTCGCGCACGATGCGGACAACGTGCTGCGACGGCGTGAGGCTGCGGAGCACTTCCTGGTCCATCGCGCGATCACGCACGCGATCGGTAAACGCCTTGACGACCTTGAAGTTCACGTCCGCTTCGAGCAACGCCAGGCGGATTTCCCGCAGCGCCGCCTCGACGTTCACCTCCGTCAGGCGTCCGTCACCACGAATTGAGCGGAACACGCCCTGCAGACGTGTACTGAGCGCGTCGAACATCACCGACCTGCTGGACCCGGGGTTCCGGCGTGCGCTCTGAACGGCAAGACGAGCCCCTCACGAGCTGTAAGCCGCTCAAACGCAAACCCTTATCGTAGGCGTGCAGGAGCTCGTCTGTCAACGGCAGTGTCGGTCTGCCAGCAGGCGCTGGCCGCGGGGCGGTTGGACTCCGCCGAGCGCCTGGTAGAGCCTGGCGCCCAGCGCCAAAAATGCCGCGGCGTCACACTGAAGATAACTTGTGGCCCAGCTTGTCCTTCTTCGCCTTCAGGTAGCTGCGGGTGGAGTCGGACGCTGGAATCTCGAGCGGCACCGATTCGGAGACGGCCAGCCCGTAGCCCTGAAGGCCGACGAACTTCCGAGGGTTGTTCGTAAGGAGGCGCATGGTCCTGACGCCGAGATCGCGCAGGATTTGGGCGCCGATGCCATAGTCGCGCTGGTCCGGTTTGAAGCCGAGGCGCTCGTTCGCTTCCACCGTATCGCAGCCTTGGTCCTGCAACGCGTAGGCTCGAATCTTGTTCGCCAGCCCGATGCCACGGCCCTCCTGGTGCAGGTAGAGCAGAACGCCCCGGTTCTCGTCGGCAATCCGCCGCATGGCCGTGTGCAGTTGCGGGCCGCAGTCGCAGCGCGCGGAGTGGAAGACGTCGCCGGTGAGACACTTCGAGTGCACGCGGACCATGATGTCGAGACCGTCCCCGACGTCGCCGCGTACCAGGGCGACATGCGTTTCGCCGTCGAGCACGCTCTCGTACGCGTGAACGCGGAACTCCCCGAAATCGGTGGGCAGCACCGCCGACGCCACGGCCCGCACCAGCCGCTCGTGGTGCATGCGGTGCTTGATCAGGTCTGCAATCGTAATGAGCGGGAGGTGGTGCCGCTTTGCAAAGCGAAGGAGCTCCGGCACACGGGCCATCGTGCCGTCCCTGCTCATGATCTCGCAGATGACCCCTGCCGGCGTGAGGCCGGCAATCCTCGCCAGGTCGACCGCGGCCTCGGTGTGACCGGATCGCACCAGCACGCCGCCGGCTCGCGCCCGCAGCGGGAAGACGTGGCCTGGCCGCAGCAGGTCCTCCGGCCGTGTCTTCGGGTCGAGCGCTGTCTGAATCGTGGCCGCGCGGTCCGCCGCTGAAATCCCGGTGCTCGTCTTGCCGCGCGCGTCGATTGACACGCACATGGCCGTCTCGCGCACCGAGGAGTTGACCGGCACCTCCAGCGGAATTTCGAGCGCCTCGAGCCGCTCCGGCGTGAGCGCGAGACACACCAGCCCGCGCCCGTGCGTCGCCATGAAGTTGACGATCTCCGGCGTGACCTTCTCGGCGGCAACCGTCAGGTCGCCCTCGTTCTCGCGGTCCTCGTCGTCGACGACGACGACCATCCTTCCGGCACGGATCGCATCGAGGGCCTCGGGGATCGGCGTGAACGGGCTTACAGACCGCGCCCCCTTCGCAATGCGCAGGTCACCCGGGGATGGGCTGTTGCCCACCGGTGGCAGTGCGCCGGGCCGTCGAGCGGGTCGGGGCTTCGAGGTAGTCATAGCAGTGATGGCGTCGGAACTCCTCGCGCAGACGAGCGTTGCCGCGCGAACGGCGTACTTGCCCAGCATGTCGAACTCGAGGTTCACACGGTCTCCAATCGTCAGGGCCGACAAATTCGTGTGTGTCCACGTGAACGGGATAATCTGCACGTCGAACCTGTCTTTCGCCAGCGTTGCTACGGTCAGGCTGACTCCGTCGACGGCCACCGCGCCCTTCGGAATGAGGTAGGCCGCCGCCTCCTCGGGAAACGTGAACACCATCCAGGTGAACTCCGCGTCCCGGCGCAGTTCGACGAGCGTGCCGGTCCCGTCCACGTGCCCCTGCACGAAGTGCCCTCCGACGCGCGTGTCGGCGCGCATGGCGCGTTCGAGGTTCACGGGCGTTCCCGGTTTGAGCCCGCCAAGCGCCGTCACCCGCGCCGTTTCCGGACCGATGTCGAAGCGCGCTCGATCGCCGTCACGGGCCGCCACGGTGAGGCAGACGCCGTTGATCGCCAGGCTGTCGCCCGCACGCAACTCCGGGGCGAGCGTGGCGCCCACGAGGAGCCGGTACCCGCCCTCGATCCGGTCGAGGCTCGCGACCGTGCCGAGCGCCTCAATCAATCCGGTGAACATCGCCTTCGATCAGCACGTCATCGCCGCACGGTTCAACACGGCGATCGTACAGGTCAGCGGTTGCCAGTGGTCTCCCGTCGAGCAGGAGCACGCCCTCGGGTCCAAGGGTGGTGGGCGCAACGTACAGCCGCACGCGATCGATCATACCTGCATCCCAGGCTGCGGCGCTCAAGGCCGCCCCACCCTCGAGGAGCAGCGACGTCACGCCAAGCTCACCGAGCCTCGCCATGCCTGCCGCGATCGCGGTGTCCTCCAGCGCCTCGATCCGGGCGCCTGCGTGCCGCAGATCCTCGGCTGCCCGGCGCGAGTCGCAGGTGCGCGCCGCATCCGTCAGGACGACGATCGGACCCTCGCCGCGGGTGGTGAACAGGCGAGCCGTTGGCGGCGTTCGCAGGCGCCGGTCGAAGATGACGCGCGTGAACGGCAGCTCGCGGTAGACCTCCCGCACCGTCAGCACCGGATCGTCTGCGAGCACGGTGCCGGACCCGACGGCAATCCCGTCCATCTCCGACCGCAAACGCTGCGTGTCCCGCCGTGCCTCCACTCCTGAAATCTGCGTCCGCGTACCAGCCGCCGCGGCAATCCGGCCGTCGAGGCTCACGGCGGCCTTGAAGGTCACGAACGGCCGCCGCTCGCGCATCAACGTGAAGAAAGCGGCGTTCTGGCGCGCGGTCTGCCGGGGCGCCACGTCCGCCTCGACCTCGATCCCGCGCGCCCGCAGGTACGCGAAGCCGCCCCCTGCCACACGCGGGTTGGGGTCGGTGGCCGCGGCCACTACTCGTCTGATGCCCGCCGCGGCGATCCGTTCCGCGCACGGACCGGTCCGGCCGGTGTGACAGCACGGCTCCAGCGTGCAGTACAAGGTTGCGCCGCGCGACCGCTCGCCTGCCGCGTCCAGCGCATGCACCTCCGCATGTGGTGTGCCGGCCTTCTTGTGGTAGCCCTCGCCCACGATCGTCCCGTCTGCCGCGGCCACGACTGCGCCGACAACGGGATTTGGGCTGGTTTTCCCGCGCCCGCGTTCCGCCAGCCTGAAGGCGCGCTGCAGCAGGTCGAGGTCGCGCGCGCCTACCACGTCGGCTCGAACAGCGCGTCCACGTACTCGTCGGGCGAGAACGGCACCAGGTCGCCGATACCCTCGCCGACGCCAACGTAGCGGATCGGCAGCTTCAGATCGTGGGCGATCGCCACGGCGACCCCGCCTTTCGCGGTGCCATCGAGCTTGGTAAGCACGACCCCGTTCACGCCTGCGACGGCCATGAACTCCCGTGCCTGCGTCAGGCCATTCTGCCCCACCGTGGCATCGAGCACGATCAGCACTTCATGGGGCGCGCCTTCGACCTCGCGTGCCGCGACGCGCCGGATCTTGTCGAGCTCCTTCATCAGGTTCGCGCGGTTGTGGAGGCGGCCGGCGGTATCCACGAAGATGGGCGTGCGACCCCGTGCCTTGCCAGACGAAATCGCGTCGAAGACCACCGCGGCGGGATCCGACCCGTCGCGCGCGCGCACGATGTCGACCCCGGCGCGCGTCGCCCAAATCTGCAACTGCTCGACGGCAGCCGCCCGGAACGTGTCCGCTGCGCAGATGAGCGGCTGATCACCGGCGGTCTTCGCGAGATTTGCCAGTTTTCCGATGGTCGTCGTCTTTCCCGTGCCGTTGACGCCGACCACCAGCACCACGTGCGGCCGATGCCCGTTCGCCGGTGCCGTCGCCGCGTCGGCGAACACAGCGCGGAGCTCGCTCTTGACGAGCTCCCGCAGTGTCTCGCCGCGGCGCTCCCGCGCCCGCACGGCTGTGACGATGCGCTCAGTGGCCAGCAGCCCGACGTCGGCGGAAATGAGCAGCTCCTCGAGTGCCTCGACCGTTTCGACATCCACGGGACCCGAACGGCTGTCAGGCGCATCGGCGCGGCTGGCAATCTCTTCGAACCGCCCGACGATCTGCTGCGTCGTGCGCGCAAGGCCGTCGCGAATTCTGCCCAGAAACCCCATCGTTTTCGATTCTATCACCCGGGTTCCGGCTCGGCCCGCTGGGGACGGACCATCAGCTCGCCCAACGCGTCGCGTGCGCTGCGCCGTCCGCTCAGCACGTGGGCCATCTGCGTCGTAATCGGCAGCTCGATGCCGGCGCGCTCCCCGAGTGCGAGCGCCGCCTCGGTCGTGCGCACACCTTCGGCCACCATCTTCATGCCGCCGATGATCGCCGGCAGCGATCGCCCGTGCGCGAGCTCCATTCCCACGTGGCGGTTCCGGCTGTGCGTTCCCGTGCAGGTCAGCACGAGATCGCCGAGCCCCGCCAGCCCCGCAAGCGTTTCCCGGCGCGCACCGAGCGCCGTCGCCAGGCGGCCGATCTCGGCGAGCCCGCGCGTGATGAGGGCAGCGAGCGCATTGTGACCGAGGCCGAGTCCCTCGACCACGCCAGCCGCAATGGCGATGACGTTCTTGAGCGCACCGCCCATCTCCACACCCACGACGTCGTCCGTCGCATACAGCCGGAGATAGTGCGATCGAAACTCTGCCTGCACGCGTCCGACGGCCACACTGTCGTGCGAGGCGACGCACACGGCCGTCGGCAAATGGCGGGCAAGCTCGACCGCAAAGCTGGGTCCCGACAGCACCACGATTGAGCAGGCGCGCTGCAGCTCGCGATCGAGGAGCTCGGACACCCGCAAGAGGCTCTCCACGTCGATGCCTTTCGTCGCGCTGACCACGGTCGTGCCAGGCGATACCATCGGCGCCGCGGCGCGCATGACGGCCGCCACTCCGTGGGTCGGGATGGCGACGATGAGGAGTTCGGCTCCTGCGAGCGCCTCATCGAGCGATGCGGTCGGCTGGAGATCATCCGGGAAGCTCACGTTCGGCAGGTACACGGGGTTGGCGCGGCGGGCGCGCATCTCACCTGCGAGCGTGGCGTCGCGCGCCCACAGGCGGACCGGGCGCCGCAATTCGGCGAGGTGTACCGCCAGGGCCGTTCCCCAGCTGCCCGCCCCGAGCACGACGGCGTGTTTCATGGCCGCACCCGCACGCCGATTCGACGCTCGGTCCCGGTCCTGAGCCGCACGAGATTCGATCGATGGCGGAACACGATGACGGCTGCCGCACCGAGCGCCGCGGCCACTGCCGCACGCGGCGCGTCCATCCCGTACGCGATCGGCCCGAGCGCGATCGTAGCCATGAGGCTCCCGAGCGAGATGAAGCCTGTGGCCCAGACGGTGGCGAGAAAGAGCACCAGCGCAGGCAGCATCGCCCAGGGCGTCAGCACCGAGAAGACGCCGCAGGCCGTCGCCACCCCCTTGCCGCCACGGAAGCGCAGCCACACGGGATAGATGTGACCCACGATTGCAGCAAGACCGGCGGCGGCAGGTGCGGCATCGCCGGCCATCCAGCGCTGCGCGACCAGCACCGAGCCCGCTCCCTTGGCCACGTCGAGGAGCATCACGACGATTGCCGCTCTCACCCCGCTCGTGCGCAGTACGTTTGCGGCGCCGACATTGCCGCTGCCCGCCCGCCGGATGTCGATTCCTTCCAGGCGCCGCGACAGCAGGAATGCAAACGGGATCGACCCGAGCAGGTAGCCAATCGCAATCGCCACGGCCGGACTCATCTGCCGGCGTCCTCGGTGGCCAACGGCGTGACGAGCAGGGGCGTGTAGGTAGGACCGCGCGGCGAGGGCCGGCTCTGATACAGCGTCACGTGGTCGATGGTACATCCGCCTGCGGGCTCCAGCGCGAGCCGGGTGATGCGTTCGGTATCCGCCCGGGTGCCACCGTGCTTGAAGCGGGCGACGGTGAGGTGCGGCGAGAATGGCCTTGATTCTCGCGAGAACGCCACATCCTCCAGCCGGCGCTGAATGTCCTCGTGCAGCGCCGCGAGGCCGTCCGAGCCGCGGTCGATGCCGAGCCACACCACGCGGGGGCGCCCCCCCGGCGGGAAGGTCCCGATGCGACCGAATCGCATCTCGAAGGCAGGCATATCGAAGGCAGGGCGGAGCCGGGTCTGGACTGCGGCGGTCACGTTCTCACTCACCTCGCCAATGAACTGCAAAGTCAGGTGCAGCCGATCGGGCGCAATCCACGACACCCTGGCCACGGACTGTGCGGCCTCCACCTCGGAGCGGAGACGGTCGATCACCCGCGCGACGCGGGCGCGCGTGCGATCGTCGACGTCAGCGGCCACGAAAAGGCGCATGGGAAGGCGCTCGCGCGTCGATCAGCAGGCGGGCTGCAACGCTCTCACCGCCGCTCACGGAGCAGCAACCGGCGGACGTCGTCGAGGGCGGCCTGTGTGGCCCAGAACTTGATGTGCTCCCGGCCGCCGAGCAACACGCGGGTGCGGACGTGAGCACTCCACGGACCGTCGACCGCAATCGCGACCGTGCCAACTGGCTTTTCTGGCGTGCCACCGTCGGGCCCCGCAATGCCCGTGATGCCAACGCCGATCGTGCTGCCCGCGCGCACTCGCACGCCTTCGGCCATGGCGAGTGCCACCGGCTCGCTGACGGCGCCGTGCGCGGCGATGAGCGCGGCCGGCACGCCGAGGAGATCCGTCTTCGCCGCGTTGCCGTAGGCCACAATCGACAGCTGCACGTACGCCGAACTCCCGGGCACGTCCGTGAGGCGGGAGGTCAGCAGGCCGCCCGTGCACGATTCGGCCGCGGCCACCGTGTAGCGGCGGTCGCGGAGGAGCATCCCGACGACCGCCTCCATCGAGCTCTCGTCGTCCGCATACACATCCTCGCCGAACGCCTGGGCCAGCTCCCGAATGGCTGCGTCCAGCCGAGTAGAGCCGACGGCTGCATCTTCGCTCCGGATGCTCAGGTGAAAATCGATGCTGCCGGGCGCCGCCAGGGTCGTCGCTTCGATTTCCCGGCCTTCAGACCTCCAGAGCGCGAAGAACGGACGCGCGACCTCCTCGGCATGCGACTCGCCCTGCCCGGCGATGCGGAGCACGCGTGTGATCACGCGGGCCGGGCCGGCGCGCCCACTCAGCCGCTCGCGCGCGATCGATTCGATCATGGGCTTCAGCTCACGGGGAGGACCGGGCAGCAGCACGATCACTCGGTCGTCGTCCTCCAGCCACAGGCCCGGAGCGGTGCCGTTTGGATTGAGAACGACGGCCGCGCCGGAGGGAACCAGTGCCTGACGCAGGTTGATGGCGGGCATCTGGAGCCCGCGCCTGGCGAATCGACTGCGCAGGCGCTCTGCGATCTCAGGATCCTGCCGCATCGGCCGTCCGAGTGTCTCGGCGACCACGTCGCGGGTGAGGTCGTCGTCCGTCGGGCCGAGCCCGCCAGTGAGCACGACGACATCCGAGCGCGCCAGCGCCGCGGAGAAGACGGCCCGGAGGTCGGCCCGGGAATCTCCAACCACGGCCTTCGCCCGCACGCTGATCCCGTGCTCTGCGAGACACTTCGTGATGAAGAGCGAGTTGGTGTCGAGGCGCGTCGGCGTGAGCAGCTCGCTACCGACGGCGATGATTTCAGCCGTGAGAAGGGAACGCACGCGTTCAGGCTACAGCAGTGCGCTCGGGGCAATCCAGAGCAGGATGCGCAGCGCGAGATTCGCATACAGGGCGGACATGACATCGTCGGCCATCATGCCCATTCCGCCGTGGAAGGACTCGAAGCGGCCCGCCGGATAGGGCTTGATGACATCCAGCACGCGGAACACGAGAAACCCTGCGGTCGCAACGCCCCAGGTCACTGGCAGCATGAACAGGGTGATCAGCATGCCGACCACCTCGTCGATGACGCCGGGGCCGGGGTCCGTGCTGCCGAAATAACGCTCCGCGTGCGTACCGCTCCACACTCCGACGGCGAACAGCAGCCCGATCAATGCCCCATCGACGGCGGGCGGCACGTGAAACCACCGCACCACGGCGTACAGTGCAAGCCCCGCGACCGACCCCACCGTGCCGGGTGCGATCGGAAAGTACCCGATGTAGCCGAAGGTGCAGACAAAGATGGCGAGGCGGGTCAGCACGAGTGCCCGAACACGGCCGATGTCATGCGGGTAGACGGACGACGTGCGTGCCTGCGAGCCGATCGTGGAGTGCGCGCCGATCCTCGTTGAGGAGCGCCGGAAGCAGTCCGGCACCAAGGCACAACGCAGACGCCATGGCACCGAGAGCGCGGCGCGCGGCGGTGCCTGCCGTCACGCTCTCGTCATCATCGCCCACCACCTTGAGGCCAAAAGCCATCTTTCCAATCGTCTGGCCACCGGCCGTCGTGAACGCAACGAGATAGGCGCCGTCGACGATCAGGAAGAATGCGAGCAACGGCAGAACAGGGAGCGCGCGCCAGTCCTCGGTGGTCAGGCCACACAACCGCAGCGTGAAGTAGAGCGTAACGGCGTGCACGGCGCCCAGCAGCACCACATCCAGCAGTGCCGCCGAGACGCGCCGCACGGAACCGGCCAGCACGCCGGCCGCCGCGTTCACCCGTGCGGGCCGCGCTGCGTGCTCTCGAGGGGCGGACCGTGGCAAGGGCAGGTCCAGCGTCCCCGCCGTGTCCAGCGTCTCGGGCAACGAGCGGCGCACGCGCGTGGGTGAGAGCGTCTGCCGGCGCACGGCCAGAGGACGCCGAGGCGATGCGGGAGCAGATATCAGCGGCGGGAGATCGGCGCCGCCGTAGGCGTCATCGTCGAACAGCGGGAGATCGGGGGTCTCAGGTTCCACGCCGATCATTCGATCCAAATCCAGGCGCGGTCTCTCAGCCGCCGGCGTACGCTGCCGTTCCGCTTCGGGAAATCGAGCCCCGCCGAGCTCGAGGTCCGCCAGCGGTCCTCCATCATCGTCGGCGTAACGCATCGGCATCTCAGGCGCCACGGGATGCACGCGGCTGAGCGCGAACTCGTAGCCGCAGTTCCGGCAGCGATCCGCCTCTTCAAACCCGATATACGAGCACTTGGGGCACTTCATGGCAACCGCCCCAGGGGGCCAGGCGTCGTTCTGGTCGACGGGCTCGGCTGCGTGGCCAGACCGAGCGCGCGCTGGATCTCGGCACGGAGCCGATCCGCTTCGGCCTGTGCTGGATCGAGTGGCCGGATGGTGTCGAGCGCGGCGAGCGCACCGAGCACGTGACCGGTCGCGAATTGCGCCCGTGCACGGGCAAGCGCGATTTCAGCCTCACGCAGTACTGGCAGCGGCTCCTCTATCGTCACAGGTGTCACAGCGTGGCCTGCCGGCGTGCGCTGGAGCGCAGCGCGAATGTCGGCGAGCTCGAACAGGACGAGTGCGGCCCATGCAGCCACGGTCACGGCGACGACGCTCGTGATGGTCACCGCGTAGAAGCGCCAGGGCGAAGCTGCCGCACGCGACGCCGGCACTGAGGCCGCCGCAGGCGGACGTCGGTCGAGGGCCGGTTCGAGCACTGCCGGCCGTCGTGCGGGGGTCTGGAGGCGATCGAGGCGCTCGAGGTACGAAAGGGCGATCTCAGGTGAGGCGCCCCCGGACGCGGCCGCGCTCAGCAGGAATCGTGCGTCGGTTGTCTCACCACGATCGAACGCCGCCACCCCCTGATGCAGCAATTCTTCCGATTCGCGCTGCCGCTCCGCCTGCGCGCCTCGCGCGCGCTCGATGTACGCACGCGCGCGATCGTGGCCCCGGTCGAGAAACAGCACGCGCGTCCACACGTGGATGGCCGACTCGTAGGCACCGGCAAAATAGTGATCGAGCCCCTGGAGCAGCAGCTGTTCGACACGCGCCTCGCGCTCGACGCCAGAGAGCGCGTCGGCCGCGCGGGCCAGGTCCGTGCGGAGCGGGTCAGACATGCGGGATGGGGAACGCTGCCATGGAAGAGGACCGCTGGATTATCCGGCCAACCGCCACGGGCCGTCAACACGCAGGCTGTGCTACAAGGGTGCGTATGGCCATCATCGAGTGCGTCCCGAACGTGAGCGAAGGCAGGCGCCCGGAGGCGGTTCGCCGAATCGTCGACGCGGCCGCCGCGACGTCCGGCGTTCACCTGCTCGACTGGTCGTCGGACGCATCACACAACCGTTCCGTGATCACACTCGCCGGCGAGGCTGGGCCGCTGCAGGCAGCCGTCCTGGCACTGTTCGCGCGGAGCCTCGAGTCGATCGACCTTCGCCACCACCAGGGCGAGCATCCGCGCATGGGTGCCGTGGACGTGGTGCCGTTCGTACCGATCGAAGGCGTCACGATGGACGACTGTGTTCAGCTGGCGCGCGAGACCGGGGAAGCGGTGGCGGCACGGTTCGGCGTGCCGGTGTTTCTCTATGAGGAGGCCGCCTCTGCACCGGCACGGCGCAACCTCGAGGACATCCGGCGCGGCGAGTTCGAGGGCCTCGCTGCCAAGATGGCGCAATCGGAGTGGCGGCCCGATTTCGGGCCTGCCACGCCGCACGTCAGCGGCGGCGCCGCCGCGATCGGGGCTCGCATGCCGCTCATCGCGTACAACGTCAACCTGGCGACCGACCGGCTGGACGTCGCGCGAAAGATCGCCGCCGCGGTACGATTCAGCAGCGGGGGCCTGCGCTTCGTCAAAGCCATGGGAATTGCGCTCGAGGACCGCGGGATGGTGCAGGTCTCGATGAACCTCACGAATTTCGAGAAGACGCCGATCTCACGCGTATTCGAGCTCGTCAGGCGCGAGGCGGCCCGTTACGGTGTGCCCGTGCTCGAAAGCGAGATTGTCGGACTCGTGCCCTCGGCGGCGCTGGTGGCCGCGGCCCAGTGGTATCTGCAGCTCGACGCATTCACCGGTGACCAGGTGCTCGAGCACCGGCTGCGCGCTGCGGGGCGGGCCGTGTGACGGCCCCCGTCGCGGGGGCGGTTCAGGAATGGACGGCGGCTCGCGAATCGATGAGGAGCGATTCGCGAACCGTTACTGGCGGTTAGCAAGCCGGCCTCTACCTCTACGGGAGATCGTCCTCGGCCTCACCGCGCCGCGCCGGGGCGATGCCGAACGCGCGCATCTTCCGGTAGAGATTACTGCGTTCTACGCCCAGCGCCTCCGCGGTCCGCGACATATTGCCCTGCTGCGTAGCCAGCACCCTGAGGATGTACTGCTGCTCGAACCGATCGCGCGCGGCGTGCAGAGGCAGCAGGTCTCCGCCGGTCGCGACGGGCACGTGCGGGGTGATGACGTCGCGGTTCAGGAAGGCGACGTCGCCGTCCCGGATTGTCTCGCCGGGCACCATGATCATGAGCCGCTCGATGACGTTGCGCAGCTCGCGCACGTTTCCGGGCCAGGAATACCGCTGCAGTTCCATGACCGCTTCCGGGCTGACGGTCTTCGCCCGGCGCCCGTACTCGCGCGCGAAGCCCGCCATGAAGTGATCCGCGAGCAGCGGGATGTCGGCCTGCCGCGCACGCAGCGGCGGGACGAAAATCGGTATCACGTTGAGGCGGAAGTACAGGTCCTCGCGGAACTGGCCGCCCTTGATGGCGCCAGGCAGATCCTTGTTGGTCGCGGCGACCACACGCACATCCACCCGCACCGACTGGGTACTGCCCACCCGCTCCACCACCTGCTCCTGGAGGACGCGCAGCACCTTGGCTTGCGTCTTCAGGCTCATGTCTCCGATTTCGTCCAGAAAGATGGTCCCGTTGACCGCTGCCTCGAATCGGCCCTGCCGATCCGCCACCGCGCCCGTGAAGGCGCCACGCACGTGCCCGAACAGCTCGGATTCGATCAGCTCCTCGGGTATGGCCGCGCAGTTCACCTCGACGAACGGCCCGGTCCGTCTGCGGCTCAAGGTGTGAATCGTGCGGGCAACCAACTCCTTGCCCGTGCCGTTCTCGCCGAAGATGAGCACGCGGCCGTTGGTTGGCGCCGCCATTGCGACCTGTTCGCGGAGCGTGGTCATCTCGCTGCTGTCGCCAACCATGGTCAGCCGCTGATCCACACGCGCCCGCAACGCGCGGTTCTCGGCTTCGAGATGGCGCTGGCGCACGGCATTCCGCACCACCAGCACGGTCTTCTCGAGCGACAGCGGCTTCTCGACGAAATCGAAGGCGCCCATCTTAATCGCGCGGACGGCCGACTCGATGTTGCCGTGGCCGGAGATCATCACCACCTGTGCGTCGACCTGCCGTTCACGCAGACGCTGCAGCGTGAGGAGCCCGTCGATCCCCGGCAACCACACGTCCAGCACGATGACGTCGTAGCTGCTGCGCACGACGCGCTCGAGACAGGCCTCCCCGCTATCGACGGCGTCGACGGTGTAGCCCTCGTCACGCAGCACGCCGCCGAGCGCCGAGCGCACCCCCGGCTCGTCGTCCACCACGAGGATCGTCGGCACCGTGGACTCTACAGCGGCCAGTGCCACACCTCGCCTCCCGCCACCGCGCCGCCCGCCGCGCCGGCCGAACTGCCGCTCAGCACGGCAGCTCAATCGTAAACCGCGCCCCGGTCGGCGTGTTCTCGCCGACCTCGATCGTCCCGCCGTGCTCGGCGACAATGCGGCGCACGATGGCGAGACCCAGCCCGCTCCCGCGCTTCTTCGTGGAGTAGTACGGCATGAAGAGCTTGTCCCGGTCTGCCGGGGGGATGCCCGGCCCGTTATCGGCGAGCACGAGCCGGGCGAGCTTGTTGGAGTGATCGTGCTGGGTCTCGATGCTGATGGTGCCACTCCGGCTGGTGGCCTCGATGGCATTGTCGATCAGGTTCACGACCACGCGCTTGATCTGTTCTGGATCGATCCGCACCAGCGGAAGTGCCGGATCGTATTGCCGATTGATCCGGACGTGGCTGAAGAGGCCGTTGTACAGCGTCAGCGTGTCGTCGAGCAGCGCATGGAGGTCCGCTGGGACAGCGCGCGGGGCCGGCATTCGCGCGAACTGCGAGAATTCGTCTACGAGCCCCTTGAGGGAGCCCACCTCCGCCACGATCGTGCTCGTGCATTCGGCCACGAGCGCCTGAGTAGCAGGCGCCGCAGTACCGAAGTGGCGGCGCAGTCGCTCGGCCGAGAGCTGGATGGGCGTCAGCGGGTTCTTGATCTCGTGCGCGAGTCGCCGTGCCACCTCCCGCCAGGCCGCCACCTTCTGTGATCGGATGAGGGGGGTCACATCGTCGAACACCAGCACCGCACCCTCGTCCGCCCCCGACTCGCCGTGCAGGGCGCTGGCGACCGCGGCCAGATGGACCTCGCGATCCTCGCGCATCAACGCGATTTCCTGGGCCCGCGGCTCGGTGCGGCCACGCAGTACCTTGTGCAGCAAGTCGAGCAGCGGTGCGAGATCGCGGCGGCCGAGCACGTCGTGCGCCGCGCGGCCGGTCGCGTACGGGTCGAGCCCGAGCAGGCGGGCGGCCGAGGCGTTGATGGTGGTGACCAGGCCGGCGGCATCCACGGAAATCACGCCCGTGGCAATCCGCTCGAGCACCGTTTCGATGTAGCGCCGCCGCCCTTCGACCTCGAGATGCTTTCGCTGCAGGTCGTAGGTGGACTGTTCCAGCTTCTGGCGGCTTGCGGCGAGCTCTCCCGCCATGCTGTTGAACGCCTCGACGAGCGAGCCGAACTCGTCGGCCGTCTCGGGCTCGAGCCGCCGATCCAAATGTCCGGCGCCGATCTCGCGCGCGGCCGCCGACAGCATCTGCACGGGCCGCGTGATCCGCTTGGCGAGGTACAGCCCAATCCATGTCGCGCCCACCATGATCATGAGCGTGAGCATCAGGAAGAACGAGAGGTACGCGCCGGTGAGCGGCTGCTTGAGGACGCGGAGCTGCATGTAGTCCTCGTATGCGCGCGTCATGCGGCGCGAACGCTCGGCCAGATCGCCGGAGAGCAGGCCGGTCGCCACCACCACGCCAACCGTACGCCCGTCGGGCCCGCGAACGGGCGCCGCCGCGCGCATCAGCTCGCCGCCCCCGGTGAGGGTTTCCAGGGCGCGCTGCTCGGCTGCGCCAGACGCCGCTCGCTCGGCGAGCCGGTCAGCCGATGCTCGCGAGTACCCGGGCGGCAGATTCGGCGATGCCACGTCGATCACGGGCACCACCTGCACGCCTCCTTCAGCCCCGCGCTGCACCCGGTAGACGGTCACCATCTGCAGCCGCTCGAGGGTTACTTCCGGGGCGATGATGTCGCGCACGCGCGACGGCGGCACCGGCGTACCCGTCAGCTCACCCGGCAGCATGCGCGCGATCCGCTGCGCGTGGTCGGTCACGAGCTTCTGCCGGTCGCGATAGTAGTCGCTCGCGATCCTGTTGGCCGACGACAGGACCTCGTCCATCGGGGCGTTGAACCATCGGTCGGCGCTCGTGCGGATCACCTCGCTGCCCACGATCAGCACCAGGACCGACGGGATGAGCGTCATCCCGAGCAGCACCGCCACCAGCTTCGCGCGGAACCGGGCGAACGGCAGCGCCCGCCGGCGTTCGACGATCAGCTTGATGATGTTGCGCGCGAGCACGAATACCAGAGCCGCGAGCATCGTGACGTCGGCGACCGAGAGGGCGTAGAGCACGACCTCCACGAGGAAGTCGGGCGAGTACGTGGCGGAGCGGTTCGCTATCGTGAGTAGTGCGGCGAGCGCGCCGACGAGCAGCAGGATACCGATCAGGATGAGGCGTGAGTTATCGCGGAACGGACGACGGCGCGGTCCGGCGGCAGCCGCCGTTGCGGGCGGGTCCGGGAGCACGGGCGTCGGCGGCTCGGCGTCGCGAAGCCTCAGGGCCATGGCGAGTCACGCAGACATCGGCGCGCCGTCAGGCGGCCCGCAGGCCGGGCGGACGGCCGCACGCGGGAGCGACGTGTCAGGGAAGGAAGGTGAATCGCGCGTGCCCCCACGCGCCCGTGCGGTCCCACGGCAGCAGCGACCACGTGCTGCGCGGCCGCGCCCGGGCGCGCACGCGGACGTAGTATTCGGCGTTGGGCTCGAGCTCGGTAGTGCGGAACAATGGTACCCGATCGAACTTCGTGAGCCAGCGATCGACCTCGGCCTGATTTTCGGTCACGAGCGCGTCTTCGACGCGGCCGTCGATGAGGCGCGAGAGCTGATGCCGGCGGGTCAGGTTGTCGAACTGGACCGTCGCGACGACGGTCGCAATCGCAATCGTCCGATCCACCCAGAGCGGTACGCCTCGCCGCAGTTCGAAATCGTAGGCAAACGAGGTCTGCAGGCCGCTGCGAATGGTCTGGCGGAACTCGTCCGTCACCCCGCCAGCCAGCTCGAAGGACACGTACACCTGGCCATCGCGCGGCAAGGGCATGACACGAATCGATTCCGTACCCGACGGCGGCGCCGACTGCGGCGCAGCGGCCAGCGACACCAAGCCGGCGAGCAGCACGAGGAGGGGTATGCGGCGCATCATTCCCTCGCGTTCAACAGGTCTTTCAGCTCGTTCATGAACTCGCCGATATCGCGAAAATGCCGGTACACGGAGGCGAACCGCACGTACGCCACCTTGTCGAGGTGCTTCAGCTCCTGCATCACGAACGCGCCGATGTCGGCGGTCGGGATCTCCTTCTCCGGCCGCTCCTGCAGCATCGACTCGACCCGGTCGGCCACGGCATCGATCGCGGCGACGCTGACCGGCCGCTTCTCGCACGCTTTCAGCAGGCCCGCCACGAGCTTCTGCCGCTCGAACCGCTCGCGCGTGCCGTCCTTCTTGATCACCATGTACGGGATCTCTTCGATCCGCTCGTAGCTGGTGAAACGGCGGCCGCAGTCGAGGCACTCGCGCCGTCGGCGGATGACTTCCCCTTCCTTGCTCTCCCGCGAATCGACGACCTTGTCGCCGAGGTGGGCGCAATACGGGCACTTCACGCGCGCTCCTCGGCGCCGTCGGTTCGCATCGCGCGGCCAACCCCGGCCAGGCTGATCCCATCGCGCGCCAGCAGGACGAGCCCGACTACGGTCACCGGCACGAAGGATACCGCATGTAGCACGATCGCTGCACCTACCGCGCGGTCATTGGGCGCCGCATAGAAGCTTGTGGCGGCCAGCCGGTAGAAGTAGTGGAACCCACCCACGCCCGCGGGCGTCGGCACCGCCACCCCGACCACGAGCAGGGCCATCACGAGAAAGGAGCCCATGAACGGAAGGTCGATGTGGAAGGCCCGTGAGACGCACCAGATGCCTGTCGCGATCGAGAGCCAGAGCGGGACCGATAGCAGCAGGGCGACCGCAAGCCGGCCTGGCTGTCGCACGATGGCGAGTCCGTTCGCAAAGGTCCGCAGGAACCGTGTGCCAGCCGCCGCAAGCCGGACCGGCAGCGCGCGCTCGAACCCTGCCTGCAGGGAGTTCAGCGTGCCAGGGTGACCGGCGAGGAAGAACATCGCCGCGAGCGCGAGGACGGAAACGAGCGCCGCCAGGCCGCCGCCGATTTTCAGCCGGCTGAAAGCCAGCGGGTCGCCGCGGGCGAAGTCGGGCTCCGCGAGCAGCAGAAACAGGCCAAACAGCAGCAGCACCATCACCGTGTCGAGCACCCGCTCGAGGATGATCGTGGCAAAGGCCGCCGTGGCGCTCAGACCTTCCTTGCGCGCGAGCAGCCAGGGCCGCAACACCTCGCCAGCCCGGGCCGGCAGCACGGCGCTGGCCGCAAATCCAATGATCGTCATCCGGAGGGCGTTCGCGAGGCTCACCCGACCGATCGGCGAGAGCAGGTACTGCCATCGCATCGCGCGAAACACGTACGTGATCGCGGTCAGCACCACCGACAGGAGCAGGACGCCCATCCGGGCCCGGGTCACCTCCGCCCATACCTCGCGCAGGTTGGCATTGCGCAAGAAGAGCGCGAGCAGGATGATTCCCAGCAGCGCAACAATCGCAGTCCTCAGGTGTGCACGCATCAAGGAGTGGCGAATCCGGCGTCCGGCGGAACGGCCGCCCTGGCTGGCGGGTCTCCTGTGCTTCGCAGGATCGGCCTACTATATGCCCCTTTCCGGGCCACGGGAAGCGTTCTCACGCACTCGGAGTGCATCTGCTAACATGCGCCCTCTTGCGGAGGTCCTCGAGGGTGCCGCCCACGATTCCCGTTCTGCACACCGATATCCCAGGTCTCGAGCGCGTCCGCACCGGCAAGGTGCGCGATGTGTATGCGGCCGGGGACATGCTCGTCATCATCGCCACGGACCGCATCTCCGCGTTTGATTACGTGCTCGGGTCTGGCATTCCGGACAAGGGGCGCATCCTGACGCAGTTGTCGGCGTTCTGGTTCGAGCACCTGCGCGACATCGTGCCGAACCACGTGATCACGCTGGACCCGTCGCAGTACCCGCCGGCGGCCCGGGCCTGGGCCGACCAGTTGGCTGGGCGCAGCATGCTGGTGCAGCGCACGGCGCCCGTTCCAATCGAGTGCGTCGCCCGCGGCTACCTGGCCGGGTCCGGGTGGAAGGACTACACGCGGACCGGGGCGGTGTGCGGCATCGAGCTGCCACCAGGACTGCAGGAGTCGGATCCGCTGCCGGCGCCAATCTTCACGCCGGCCACCAAGGCGGAGTCGGGCCATGACGAGAACGTCTCCGCGGCTATGGCAGCCTCGCTGGTCGGCTCTGACACCGTGGCGTTCCTCGAACGCGTCACGCTGGCCCTGTACGAGCGCGCCTCCGCACACGCCGAAGCTCACGGCATCATCCTCGCGGACACCAAGTTCGAGTTCGGGTGGACCGGCCTTCCCGGGGACAGCGACCTGATGTTGATCGACGAGGCGGTCACGCCGGACTCCTCGCGCTTCTGGCCAAAGGATGGCTACCGCCCCGGCGGCGCCCAGGCCAGTTACGACAAGCAGTTCGTGCGCGACTACCTGGAGGCAATTCGGTGGAACAAGCAGCCGCCGGTGCCGGCGCTCCCCGATGACGTGGTGCGGCGCACGCGCGAGAAGTACCTCGAGGCCTTTCACCTGCTGACCGGGCACGAGCTGCGGTGAGCGCCCACGCCCTCCGCGATCTGCTGGATCGGCTCGTGACCGAGATGATCAAGGGCGGCATCACCCTGGACGAAGGCCGGCAGGCGCTGGAGTCGCGGCTCATCGAGCGGGCCGTCGACAGCGCCGGCGGGCACCTGGGACACGCAGCCGACCTGCTCGGAGTCCATCGCAACACGCTGGCCAGGAAGATGACCGAGTATCGCATCCGACTGAAGGGAAAAGCCTGACGTTCCCCGCCGCACTGCCCGGCTTGACACTCCATTGCCCACCCACTAGAATTAGCAGTCGCGTCCGACGAGTGCTAATCGCTGGCATTCGCGGGAGCAAGCAGCTATCTCATTAGCTCGTTCAAGCCAACTCGACCAAACAACCGACTACGGAGTTAGATCATGAAAGTACGACCGCTCCACGACCGGATCATCGTCAAGCGCATCGAGGAAGGTGAGCAGCAGGTCGGCGGGATCATCATCCCGGACACGGCCAAGGAAAAGCCACAGCAGGGCAAGGTCATCGCCGCGGGTACCGGCAAGGTCAAGGACGACGGCAAGCGCACCCCTCTTGACGTGAAGGAAGGCGACACAATCCTCTTCGGCAAGTATTCCGGCCAAGAGATCAAGCTCGACGGCGATGAGCACCTGATCATGCGCGAAGACGAGGTGCTGGCAGTCCTCGAGTCGGTGTCCTAGGTATCTCGCCGCGGCCCGCGCCGCGCGCGTCAGCGGACCGGTACGCCCGGTCCCTCGACACAGTGACAATGTTCAGACACCCCGCGGGCGTCGGCGCCCCCGGGATTTGATTCACGGGAGTTCCACAGATGGCAAAGCAGATTATTTACGGTGAGCAGTCGCGCCAGGCGATCCTGCGCGGCGTCAACCAGCTGGCCGACGCGGTCAAGGTGACGCTCGGGCCGAAGGGCCGCAACGTCGTCCTCGACAAGAAGTTCGGGTCGCCCACGATCACGAAGGACGGCGTGACGGTGGCCAAGGAGATCGAGCTGAAGGATCCGCTCGAGAACATGGGCGCACAGATGGTGCGCGAAGTCGCCAGCAAGACGTCCGACATCGCCGGCGACGGGACGACGACGGCAACGGTGCTCGCGCAGGCGATCTACCGCGAGGGCGCCAAGAACGTCGTGGCCGGCGCGAACCCGATGGAGTTGAAGCGCGGCATCGAGAAGGCAGTCGAGGCCATCGTCGAGTCGCTGAAGAAGCAGAGCAAGCCCGTGAAGGGCAACATGATCGCCCAGGTGGGCACGATTTCGGCGAACAACGACGAGACGATCGGCACCATCATCGCCCAGGCGATGGAGAAGGTCGGCAAGGACGGCGTCATCACGGTCGAAGAGGCCAAGACGCTCGAGACCTCGCTCGACGTCGTCGAAGGCATGCAGTTCGATCGCGGCTATCTCTCACCCTACTTCGTGACCGACCCGGAGCGGATGGAAGTCGTGCTCGAGAACCCCGTCATCCTGATCCACGAAAAGAAGATCAGCTCGATGAAGGATCTGCTGCCGGTGCTCGAGCAGGTGGCCCGCGGCGGCCGCCCGCTCCTGATCGTCGCGGAGGACGTCGAGGGCGAAGCGCTCGCAACGCTGGTCGTCAACAAGCTGCGCGGGACGCTGCAGGCGGCGGCCGTGAAGGCGCCCGGGTTCGGTGACCGCCGGAAGGCGATGCTCGAAGACATTGCAATCCTCACCGGCGGCAAGGCCATCACGGAAGACCTCGGCCTCAAACTGGAGAACATCAAGCTCGAGGACCTTGGCAAGGCCAAGAAGGTCACCATCGACAAGGACAACACGACGATTGTCGAGGGCGGCGGCAGTTCGAACGCCATCGAGGGCCGTGTGAAGCAGATCAGGACGCAGGTCGAGGACACGACCTCGGACTACGACCGTGAGAAGCTGCAGGAGCGGCTCGCGAAGCTCGTGGGCGGCGTTGCGGTCATCAAGGTTGGCGCAGCGACTGAAACCGAGATGAAGGAGAAGAAGGCGCGCGTCGAGGACGCGATGCACGCGACCAAGGCGGCGGTCGAAGAGGGCATCGTGCCGGGCGGCGGCGTGGCATTGGTGCGCGCGAGCAAGGTGCTCGACGGCCTGAAGCTCGAAGGCGACCAGAAGATCGGCCTCAACATCATCGCCCGCGCGATCGAAGAGCCGATGCGGTGGATCGCCACCAACGCGGGCCACGAGGGCTCGATCATCGTCCAGAAGGTGAAGGACCTCGACGACGAATCAGGCTTCAACGCGCAGAACGAGAAGTACGAGAACCTGGTGCAAGCCGGCGTCATCGACCCCGCGAAGGTCGTGCGTTCGGCGCTCCAGAACGCCGCGTCCATCGCGTCGCTTCTGCTGACGACCGAAGCGCTCATCTGCGACATCCCCGAGGAGAAGAAGGAATCCGGCGCGCCAGCGGGCGGCGGCGGCATGGGCGGGATGTACTAACGGGCATTCGCCCCTGACCTTTGAAAGGGCTGTCGGCACACGAGTGCGTGTCGCCAGCCCTTTTTTTGTCGCTCCGCCCGCGCCTGGCACAACGGCCGCGGAGTGCAGAAAACACCGCCTTCTGATAAGCTGAGTCAGCTTTGCCGTAGCGGAGTGGCCCCATCATCATGCGACGCGTGCTGGCTGCCTTGACCCTCGCTCTCCCGCTGGCGGTTCCTGCCGGGCTCACGGCGCAACCCGATTTCGTCACGACCCGATTCGAGCTGTACCTGGATGCCCTCCGCAAACAGGCCGGCATTCCTGGACTCTCCGCGGCGATGGTGCAGGATGACCGGATCGCCTGGGAAGCCGGGTTCGGCTATCAGGATCTCGAAGCCGGCATCCCGGTCACGCCTGACACGCCCTTCTACGTTGCGGACCTCACGAGCACCCTGAGCGCGACGCTCGTGCTGCAGTGCATCGAAGAGGGCAGCACGCGATTTGATCAGTCCGTCACGCTGCCAGCCGGGAGTCCGGCTGCGGCGGCCACGGTGCGCGACCTCCTGAGCCACTCACCTGCGCCAGGTGCCGCGTTCCGCTACGAGCCGGTACGGTTTGCCGCGCTCACGCCCGTGATTGAAGCGTGCACGAAAGACAGCCTCAAGGAGGCACTCTCGCGGCGCCTGCTGGATCGCCTGGCGATGACGCGATCAGTGCCCGGACAGGACGTCACGACGAGTCAGCCGTCGGATTTCGGGGTCGAGACGCTGGAGACCTACAACGCCGTGCTGCGCCAGATCGCGCGACCCTATCGCGTGGATCGGCGGGGCCGCCCCTCCTTGTCCCAGTATCCGCACGCCACGCTCGACGCGGCATCCGGACTGATATCCACCGCCCGCGACCTGGCCACCTTCAGCATCGCGCTCGACACGCGGACGCTTCTTCGTGACGATACCCTCGCCGCCGCCTGGTCGGCACCGGAGGGGATCGCCCAAACGAAGTTCAGCCTCGGCTGGTTCGTCCAGGTCTACAATGGACAGCCCGTCGTCTGGCACTTCGGCTATGCGCCGGATGCGAGCTCGGCGCTCTTCATCCATCTCCCGACACGGCACAAGACGCTGATACTGCTGGCGAACAGCGACGGCCTGGCCGCCGCGTTTTCGTTCCCTAGCGGCGACATCATGTCCTCGCCTTACGCACGCCTGTTCCTGAGCCTCTTCGGGTGAACCCTAGCTGTCGCGTCTCGCCAGCAGCCTGCCGGCCTCGCGATCTCATCTTCCTGGCGCTGATCACCCTGACCGCATGGGCGGCGTTTCCCGGGGATGTCGGCGCGGATCTCTATTTCAGCCCCTATATCGCGCTGAAGTTCGGTGGAGAGACTACCCTCATCGACCCGAACGAGGTTGCAGGATCCAGCGATGCCGCGGATCAGGCGAAGAAGGTGACGTGGGGCGGAAGCGTGATGTGGCTCGGATCTGGCGCACTCGGCTTCGAGGGCGACGTTGCGCTCATCCCCGGATACTTCCAGGGGGACCAGGGTCTGGTGCAATCGAGCCGCGTGGCCACCCTCGTCGGGAACGTGGTTGTTGCCGCCCCACTCCACCTCACGCGGGAGTCGCTCCGACCTTACGCGTCAGCAGGTTGGGGTTTGATGCGTGCGACCGCCGAGATCGATCCCAACATTGGTCTCGGTTATTCCCGCAACCTTTCGGCGTTCAACGTCGGAGGGGGTGTTATCGGGATGCTCTCGCGCCGGACCGGCGTGCGATGGGATTTGCGGTACTTGCGGGGGATTGGTAGCGCGGAGGGCGATACGCTCACGGGGGGCGTTCACCTGAGTTACTGGCGCGCGAGCATGGGGCTGGTGATCCGCACGCGGTGAGCTCGGCCCCGAAGCGCCGGCCGGGTGCCTGCCTCGATGCGGCGGGTGCGCTACCGCAGCGTGAAGGTCAACTCGATGGTCACGAGCACCGCCACGGCCTGGCCGAAGCGCGTGCCCGGAGCGAAACGCCACTGCTTCGCTGCCTTCAGAGCCTCTTCGTCGAGGCCAAACGTCGAGTCAAGCGAACGCACCACCCGAGCCGCTCCCACATTTCCATCGGCGAGGACGACAGCCTCCACCCAGACCGTCCCCTGCACCTTGGCGCGCATCGCGTCAGCCGTGTAGTTCGGCCGGACCTCCCGCAGGACGCGGGGCAATTCGACGCCGTTTCCCGGCCGATAGGCACCGCCTCCCGTTCCACCGCCGAAGCCGGCGCCCAGGCCCGAACCCTGGCCCTGGCCAATGCCGCCGCCGGAGCCCGTTCCCGCACCGCCGTTCGTCCCGGTACCCTGAGACAGAGTCGCACTGGGATTGGTGCCCTCGATGGCACCAACCGCCATCTGCTGTGCGTCGCCAAGCGTCTTGGCGGGTATCGTCAACTCCTGTTCGGCCTTCGGCGGATCAGGGGGCTTGGGGGTCGGCGCAACCTCCGGCAGCTTCGTGGCCGGCACGGTGATCTTCTCCTTGCCGGGCAATTCAGCCTTGCGGGGCGGCTCTTTCATTTGATTCCCGCCGCCACCTCCACCCCCGCCGGGGCCCGGGATGTTGAGCCAGACGATATCCCTGTTGGCCCGATCGGGTGTGATTGGCTGCGCGATCTGCGGCCGGGGCCCGTACAGCGTGAGCAAGACCGCCATGAGCGCTCCCGCCGCGTGCACGCCCAGCGAACTGACAAGCGCTCGGCCCATGCGCTCGGGTTTCCGTTCGAAAAGGAACGGCATCTCCGGCGGGCGCAGGCCATCCACCTTGACGGCGAGGTGGCCGAGCTCTGTGCGAAAGCCGGTCGGCGGAACGGTGGCGTTGCTGTCTGACATCAGGACGGTACTGGTTCAGTTGATTCTATCGCGGCTGCCGCAAAAAGACCGCCCCCTATACGACCGTTCGGATTCGGGCGACATCTGGACGGGAAGCCTGATGAGCGCCGCGCCGGCCTGCTACTAAGACGCCTGCCGACGCCGGATGGGTGGCGTTCACCGATTGAGATAGCCGTCACGCGCCCTTACCCGTGCGCCGGGCGCACGTACCTCGACACTGATTGACCGCCATTCGCCGACACCTTCGGCATGCGGCCGTGACGGCGAATACCCGATGAGATACTGGTTCCGCAGCTCCCGCGCGATGGTCCGCGCGACCGTCGTGACCTCGTCGCGGTCCTGCGCCTGGAAGGATCGTCCGCCCGTCAGGACGGCCAGCTCCGCGAACAGAGCGGATCGCGCGCGGCCCAAACCGATTGGATAGACCATGACATCGGCGCGGCGCGCGTGGTCGAGAACGGCGCTCGCACCCGCGCGGCTGTACCGGTCAGTGCTGTCCGAAAACAGCACCAGGGCGCGACGCCCGGAGCCCTCCTGCACGCGATCGATCGCAGCGATCACCGCATCGTGCAGGGCGGTCGTGCTCCAGGCGTCGAGTCCCTCGACAGCGGCCACCTGCCCAGCACGATCCACCGACAACGGCGCCACCGTGTCGACGGCGCCGCCTATCGCAACGACCATGGCCTGATCGGCGGGCCGCAGTTCGCTCAGCAGCGCCCGCGCACCGGCCTTCGCGACGGCAAGGCGGTCCCCTGCCATGCTCCAGCTGCGATCAACGCCAACCGCGACGGAGAGAGGGAACTCCCCCTCAACGAAGGTACTGATCGCCTGCGGTTCGCCGTCCTCCCGGACCGTGAACTGATCCTGGCTCAGTCCCCGGAGCGGCTCTTCGCGCGAATCGGTCACCGACGCGTACACTTCAACCACGTCCACGCTCGTGCCGAACTGTGGCAGCTGCGCCGCGCCGAGCGTCAGAGCGGCGAAGACAGCCGCAACCGACCGCCCACGAGGCAGCAGAGCCGGTGGTAGAATGGCGAGGTCGCTCGGCCCGGTCGCGTCGACCGTGCGTCGGCCGTGGGAGGAGTCGGACGATGGGCCTTGGTATTCCCGAATTGGTAGTCATCGTCACGATCTTGGTCCTGATTTTCGGTGCCAATCGCCTCCCCGAGCTCGCCCGGGGCGTGGGGCGCGGCATCCGCAACTTCAAGGAGGCGACCCGCGATGGCCTGAAGGACCGCGACGGTTAGCAGCCCGCGCTGAAATCTGCCTGCATTCGGCCGACGCTGCCATCCCGCCTGGCGGCGTTGCGACTCCCTCGCACATTCCCGATATTGTCGGTCGTCGCGCCTGGCCAGCCAGGCGCATGGTCGCCCTCAGTGCCACGGCAGTCTTTCACTACGGGCTGCCAGCACACCGCCCTCGCCTCAGAGCACGACACGCGCCTCCCCGGCGCGGCGGGTCACACGTTCCCGGTCCAGGTACTCCAGCAGCGGAATCGCAAACTTCCGGGTGATGCCGTAGCGCTCCTTGAAGGACGCCACATCCACGCGCGCATCTGGCCCCGCCGTCTTGAGCGCCCGCACGTCCCCCTTGAGGCCGTCGAGCGCCGCCTGGTGGAAATACACTCCTCCGATCTTGACCGCCACTTTCTGCCGCACCAGGAGCGCGAGCACGCGGTCGCTGACGTCCGCAGCAATCCCGTGTGCCGCGGCGATCGCGGCCGGGTCTGCCGGTTTGAGTCCCCCGGCGCGGAGTTCCCGCTCCATCGTGTTGCGCGCCTCGGCTTCGCGAGGAGATAGCGAGAGGGCGTGTCCGGCGCCTGAGAGACGATCGCGCCCGGTCACCCTCTCCGCACCGGCCAGGTCGGCCAGGACTCGCTCGAACAACACCGGCGCGGCATGCGCGAAGAGCCGTTCGCGCGCTTCCTCGCGCGCCAGCCCCTCCGACAGCGGATGCGCCGTGTGATAGTCGCGCACCAGCGCCTGCAGGCCTGCGGCCAGGGCCTCGCGCAAGCCCGGCGCAAACACCACGCCCTGGATCTCATCCACGAGGCCTGCCGCTCGCAGCCGTTCGATGGTGGCGGGCACATCCCCCGGCGGCACCCCGGTCCGCGCGGTCAGAGTGGCAGCCGCGAGGCCGGCGGCACCTCGCTCCTCGACCATCAACGCGATTGCGCGATCGTCCGGCCGCGCCTCTCCTCCTTGCGCGAGGCGCGCGAAGCGCCCGCGTGCGGCTGCGGTCCGCACGCCCGTACGCGGAGCATGCGGGTCGAGCACGATCCCGCCCCCGATCGTCACGGCCGGCGAGTACGCCCGGAGGATGAACCGGTCGCCCCGCGTGAGCACCGCGGGCGCCTCGAGCCGAATCCTCGCGAAGGCTCCGGTGCCGGGAGGCACGCCGTCCGCCGGCTCCCCGGGGAGCAACGCCACGCGTGCGAGCAATTCGGCGGTGCCCTGGTGGAAGCGCACCCGCGCGCCGTGTTTCAGCGGCCGTGCGCTCGCAAGCAGTTCCACGCGCGCGTCGATCACCCGCGACGACTCGAACAGGTGCGGCGCCACGAGCGATTGCCCACGCGTCACCTCCTCCACCTCCACGCCTCCCAGGTTCACGGCCGTCCGCTCGCCAGCGACGACCTCCTGCCGGCGTTCACCGTGCACCTGCAGGCCGCGCAGCTTGACCGGGCGGTCGCCCGGCAGCAGCAGGAGCTGGTCATCCTGGCGGATGCGACCGGACACGAGGGTGCCGGTCACGACCGTGCCAAAGCCTTTCATCGTGAAGGCGCGGTCGATAGGCAATCGCGTCGCACCGTCGATGGCTCGGGGCATGGACTCACCCGCGACAGTGATGAGCGCGCTGCGCAGCGCGTCGAGCCCCTGCCCGGTGCGCGAAGACACCGGGACCATCACCGCGGCTTCGAGAGGTGTTCCCTTCAGAAGGTCGGCCACCTCCAGGCGAACCAGCTGCACGGTCTCGTCGTCCACGAGGTCCGCCTTCGTGAGCGCCATGATGCCCCGGGTCACGCCGAGCAGCCGGCAGATCTCGAAGTGCTCGCGGGTCTGCGGCATGATGGACTCGTCAGCCGCCACCACCAGCAGCACGGCATCGATGCCGCCCGCACCGGCGAGCATGTTGCGCACGAACCGTTCGTGCCCGGGCACGTCGACGAACGCGACGTGCACGTTGCCGCTCGACCAGTGCGCGAAGCCGAGATCGATGGTGATCCCGCGCGCCTTCTCTTCCTTCAAACGATCGGGGTCAGTGCCCGTGAGCGCCCGGACGAGGCTGCTCTTCCCGTGGTCGATGTGACCGGCGGTGCCGATGACGACGCTCTTCATCGAATGCCTGTCACCGCTGCCGGCGCGACCGCACGGCCCTTCGCGTGGCGCGTTCCCGTTTGCCGGGGCGGCTCTTGACCACGCGCTCGGCTTTCGGCCGCGCCTTGCTGCGCTTCGGCCCGCGCCCGCTCTCGTCCTGGCGCAGCGCGTCGAGGACCTCGACGAGACCGAGATCGATCTGCCGCCGTTCCATATCCACCCGCACGACCTGGACGCGGACGCGGTCCCCCAGCCGGTACACTTTGTGGGTGTTCTCGCCGCGCAAGGTGTGGGTCGCTTCGAGGAAGCGATAGTAGTCGTCCGCCATGCTCGAGATGTGGACGAGTCCCTCGACGAAGTGCTCGGTCAGCTCGATGAACAAACCGAACGCGGCCACGCCGGTGATGTAGCCGTCGAACTCGTCGCCGACCTTGTCGGCCATGAAGCGGACCTTCTTCCACTGCACCAGCTCCCGTTCCGCATCGTCGGCGCGGCGTTCCATCTCGGAGGTGTGGCGTGCGATCTCCGGGAGGTCCTCTTCGAGCTCCTCGGTCCGGGCCGCGTCAGCGTCACCGTGCCGGATCTCGCGGAGCAGGCGGTGCACGACCAGATCCGGGTAGCGGCGGATCGGTGAGGTGAAGTGGGTGTAGTTGGCGGCCGCCAGGCCGAAGTGGCCCAGGTTCATCGGTGCGTAGCGTGCCTTCTGCATCGTGCGCAGCATGAGAAAGGCGATGGGCCGTTCCTCGGGGGTACCGCGGATCTTCTCGAGCAGGCGCTGAAAGTGCCGGGGACGGATCGCGCTCGCGGATGCCGCGAGCGAGTACCCGAACCCACCGATGAACTCCTCGAACTGTGCGACCTTCAACAGGTCCGGCTGCTCGTGCACGCGGTACAGCCCGGGTCCCTCGCTCTCCGAGATGAACTCCGCCACCGTTTCGTTCGCCAGCAGCATGAACTCCTCGATCAGCCGGTGGGCGACATTGCGTTCAGCAGCGATGATGTTCTCGATGAGGCCAGACTCGTCCATGACGACTTCGGCCTCCGGAAGGTCGAAATCGATCGACCCGCGCCGCCGCCGCCGCGTGTTCAAGATCACGAACAAGTCGTGCATGCGGTCGAACAGCGGGACCAGGGATGCGTACTTCTTCCGTGTCGCCGGATCGCGCTCGGCGAGAATGGTGTTCACCTCGGTGTACGTCATGCGAGCGTCGCTGTTGATCACACCGTCGTCGAACTGGTGGCGGACGACCTCGCCCGAACGCGAGACCTCCATCAGGCACGACTGCACCAGCCGATCCACACGCGGGTTCAGCGAGCAGAGACCGGTCGCGAGCTCCGCGGGAAACATGTGCACCGCGCGCTCGGGAAAATACACGGACGTGCCGCGCTCGTACGCCTCCTGGTCGAGCGCGCTGCCTTCCTCCACGTAGTGCGATACGTCGGCGATATGGACGCCGAGCCAGTAGTGCCCGTTCGGCAACAGGTCCAGGGTGATTGCGTCGTCAAAGTCGCGCGCATGCTCGCCGTCGATGGTGACGGTCGGCACTGGCCGGAAATCCGTGCGGCCGTGCAGATCGCGCTCGTGCAGGACGGTGCCAAGGCGCCGCGCTTCCTCAATGGCCTCGTCGCCGTGCACGTCGGGAATGTTGTGTTTGCGGATGATGATCTGCGTGTCGACGCCGGGGGCGTCGATGGGACCGAGGACCTCGATGATCCGCCCGAGCGCCGGGCGGCTCGGCGTCGGCCACCGCGTGAGCTCCGCTACCACCATCGTGCCAGGCTTCGCGTTCCGGGCCTCGGCCGGTGGCACCTGCACGTCCGTGAGCAGGCGCTTGTCGAACGGCACGACGAAGCCCAGGCCCGAGTCGTCCAGATCGAAGCGTCCAACGACGGACGCGTTCGCCCGCTCGAGGATCCGGATCACCCGCCCCTCCATGCGGTCGGCCTGCTGGCGTTCGATGCGCAGCACCACGCGATCGCCGTGCAGCGCCTCCTTCAGGTTGGCGGAGGACACGTAGACATCGGGCTGGGCATCGCGCCCCGTGTCGGGCGTGACGAACCCGAACCCGCGTGGATGCGTCTGCAGGCGGCCGACCACGAGGTCCATACGGTCGGCCAGGCCGAAGCGGTTTCCCCGGATCTTGATCAGGTCGCCACTCTCGACGAGCAGCTTGAGGTGCCGGCGTACCGTGGCACGGTCCTCACGCGGGATGCGAAGCAACTGAAGCAGCTCTTTGGCCGTGGCGGGGTGGTGCACGCGGTCGCGGAACTGAGCGAGCAGCTGTTCGCGTGAGAGCATGCGCCTACTTCCCGGCCGCGCGGGTGGCGCGTTCGAGCGCGGCGAGCGCGTCCGCCGTGGCACCCTGAGCCGACTGGTCGAGTTGGGCTGCGAGCCGCCGGGCCTTTTCCGCGGCTGCGAGCGCTTGCTGCCCGTCGGTGACGCGCGCCGCGTCGCCATCACTCTCGTATCTCTTGACCACGGCCTGCAGAGGAATCTTGGCAGCCTCGAGGTTCTGGGTAGCCGCCCCGAAATTGAGCGAGTAGAGATCGACCCGCGCGGCGAGGAGCCGCGTGCGGGCGTCGCTCACCTGAACCCGCAGGTCGCTGTCGTGCAGGCGCGATTGCAGTTCGAGCCGTCCCGAGGCGCCCCAGACATAGCCGCCCGCCAGGGCCAGTATGAAACCCAGTGCCACCCAGCCGACGATCTTCAGCAATCGAGCGTTCACGTCCCCCTCCCCACCTTGCCGCTGCTCCGCCGACGCGTGTCTCGATCGGAGGGGAGATCAACCACCGGCCGGGCCGATGAGCGCCACCTGCACGTCGCCGACGTTCGTGTTCGTCGGGCCCGTGACCACCAGGTCCCCCAGGAGATCGAAAAATGACCAAGCGTCGTTGGCTTCAAGATACCGCATCGGGTCGGCCCCCGAAGCCTCCGCGCGTGTGGCGCTGGTCGAGTCGGCAATCGCGCCGGCGGCGTCCGTCGGCCCGTCAACGCCATCCGTGCCGATGCTCGCCAGCGCCGCTGCCCGGCCGACGGTGGCCAGACCGGGGACCGCGGCCAGCGCGAACTCCTGGTTGCGTCCACCCGTTCCGCAGCCCGTGACGCGCACGGTCGTCTCGCCACCTGAGACGACACACAGCGCATCCGCGTGGTGCCGGGCCAGCGCCGCCACCCACGCGGCATGCTCCCCGCCACGCGCTCTGGCTTCGCCGACGATCGGTCGCTCGGCATTGACGAGGCGGTAACCCAGGCGGCGTGCCGTGTCCATGGCTGCCGCGCGGGCGTCGGCCCCGGAGCCGATGACATGGGCGATGGATCGCGACAGCGAGGCAGCTCCGGGTTTCGGGGTCTCCGGCACATCGCCCGCTGCGCCGCGTTCCAGCCAGTCGACGGCGTCGCGCGGAAATACGCGGCGGCCGCCGCACGCGTCGACCACCTCGAGCGCCTCGACGAACGTGGTCGGATCGGCGATTGTCGGACCCGATCCGATCACGCTGAGGTCATCGCCGACCACGTCCGAGATGGCCATCGTGAGGGTTTGCCCGGCGCACGCCGCCGCCAGGCGCCCGCCCTTCACATGCGAGAGGTGCTTCCGCACGCAGTTGACGGCGTGGATATCGGCGTCGGCGCGCAACAGCCGCCGTGTGACGTCGCGCTTCGCCTCGAGCGATACGCCGGGCGCGGGCAGCGTCATGAGAGCTGACGCCCCGCCCGAGAGCAGCACCACGAGGCATTCGTCGAGGCCGACTGCGTGTGCGGCACCGAGGGCGGCGCGACCCGCGCGCACGCTGTGCTCGTCTGGAACAGGATGGGCGGCGGCAATCGCGTCGACTCCAGGTGGCAACGATTCAGGGGCCCGAGGAGTCACGAGCAGAGTCCGGTGATGGAGTGTGGGCATTCCGGCCATGAATGCGCCCGCCATCGGCAGAGCCGCTTTGCCGACGGCGAGGAGGTGGATGGAGGACGCAGGCGTGTCGGGGAGAATGCCCCGGGCGAGCGCCCGGTTCACGAGCAAGGCCGCATCGGCCGCGGCAATCGCGGACCGGACGATCTGCCCGAGATCGGCGCGAAGTGTCGCGAGCGAAACGGTCAGTGGGCTTTCGCGGGATCCGACCAGGCCGACAACCCGGTCAGCACGTCGATCTCGCGCAGCAGGCGGCTGACGACCTGCTCGCCATTCTGCTGCTCGCAGAGATGATCCAGGTTCGAGAGGATGCGCCGGAGCGCGGCCTCGACATCGAGAATCGCGCGTTCCGAGTAGTATTCGCGCTGCTGTTGCAGGCAGCGTTGGTGTTTGAGGAATTCTTCGCGGTAGAGATCGGCGAGGCAGGAAGGTGGAATGTGCGCGCTTGCTGGCCGTCCTTCGGGCCGGAAGCGGGACATGCGAATCCTCGGCGAGGTCATGTGAAAACTCACCTCAGTGTAGGCCGGCACCCTGGGCGTGTCAACGGCCTACCCGTGTTCTATCTCACGCCGCAGCAGTTCGTTGACGACCTTCGGGCTCGCCTTGCCCGACGTCGCCTTCATCACCTGGCCGACGAGGAACCCGAAGCTCGCGGCCTTCCCGGCGCGGTACTGCGCGACCGCTTCAGGCTGAGCGGCCATGATGTCGCGGATGATTGTGGCGAGCGCATCCTCGTCGCTGATCTGGGCGAGCGCCTCGCTTCTGACGATCTCGTCGGCCGACCGCCCTGAGCCGTACATTTTCTCGAACACCGTCTTCGCGGTCGTGCTGTTGATCGCGCCACGGTCCACGAGTGTCACGAGCCCGGCGAGCGCCTCCGGGGTGACCCCGGCCTCCTCGATCTCGACGGCACGGTCGTTCAACACGCGACTGAGCTCCCCCATGATCCAGTCTTTGGCCGCTTTCGGGTTGCCCGCGCGCCGCGCGGTCTCTTCGAAGTAGTCGGCGACCCCGCGGGAACGCGTCATCTCGCCCGCATCCGACGCGGCCAGGCCGTACTCGGCGGCGAAACGCGCCCGCCGCACGTGTGGAAGCTCGGGCAACGCTTCGGCGATGGCTGCGACGCGCGCGGCGCTGAACACGAGCGGCGGCAGATCGGGCTCCGGGAAGTACCGGTAGTCGTGAGCCTCCTCCTTGCTGCGCATCGCAACGGTGCGCGCCGCGGCGGGATCCCACAGGCGCGTTTCCTGAACAACGCGCCCGCCCTCGGCGAGCAGCTCCGTCTGGCGTGCGATCTCATGCTCGAGCGCCTTGTGCAGATGGCGGAACGAGTTGAGGTTCTTCACCTCGGTCTTCGTGCCGAGGGGCCCGGTGCCCGCTGGCCGTACCGATACGTTCGCGTCGCAGCGGAGACTCCCCGCCTCCATGTTGCCGTCGTTGACACCCAGCCACACGAGCAGCCCCCGCAGCGTCTCGAAGAACGTCGCAGCGTCTCCCGGCGATCGGAGGTCAGGCTCCGTCACGATCTCGATGAGAGGCACGCCGCTGCGGTTGTAGTCGATGTAGGTCTGCTGCGCCGAGTCATGGAAGCCCTCGTGGAGCGACTTGCCCGCATCCTCTTCCATGTGCACACGGGTGATCGCGACGCGGACCGTCGAACCCGCGCGCGGCAACTCGAGAAAGCCGGCGCTGGCCAGCGGCTGATCATACTGTGAGATCTGGTATCCCTTCGGCAGATCCGGGTAGAAGTAATTCTTGCGGGCAAACTCCGACCGCGCGTTGATGCGGCATCCGAGCGACAGTGCCGCGCGTACGGCCAGGTCGACGGCCCGGCGATTCAGTACCGGCAGCGCGCCGGGCAGCCCGGCACACACCGGGCATACGTGGGTATTCGGCGGGTCTCCGAACCGTGTGCGGCAGCCGCAGAAGATCTTGGTGACGGTCAGGAGCTGCGCGTGAATCTCGAGGCCGATGACGGGTTCGTACATGTGACGGCGCGAGCAGTCCGGTTGGGGTGATCCTACCGCAGGTGTGTCGGATGACACGAGGTGCCATGACCTGCACGCGCTGGCCGACCGCGCGGCCCAGCCGCCGGCCGGCCGCTGATCTGTATAATTGCAGGATGCCACCTGCGGCGGATCGGGCGCGTACGCGCCGGTCTTCGCCGGTGGCGCCCCAACCATGCCACCGCTCATCTTCAGAAAAGGGCTGGACCTCAAAGCGGCAGTTGCCGGACAGCTCGCCGCGAGCTATCACAGCGCGATGGTCCAGCGGATCCGCGCGAATGGATATCTCTACGAGTCTGGCCGGTTATGCGTACGTCTCGCGGCCGAGTTCGGCTTCTGCTACGGGGTCGATCGGGCGGTGGATTACGCCTACCAGGCACGAACCCGCTTCCCGGATCGCCCGGTGTACCTCACGGGCGAAATTATCCACAACCCGCACGTCAACGATCAGCTCAGGAGCCTGGGCATCCGTTTCCTCAGCGATCCCGGCGAGAACGCGTCCCAGCTCGGTCCGGAGCACGTGGTCATCCTGCCGGCATTCGGCGTGACGATCGCCACATTGCAGGATCTGAGCGCTCGTGGCTGCACGCTGGTCGACACGACCTGCGGCTCGGTCCTGAACGTCTGGAAAAACGTGAAGCGATACGCCCAGGAAGGCTTCACATCGGTCATTCACGGGAAGTACTGGCACGAGGAGACGGAGGCAACAGCCTCCCAGGCGCTTCAGTATCCGGATGGCCATTACCTCGTCGTCTACGATCACGAGGAGGCGGGTTACGCGTGCGAGTACATCCGGCACGGTGGCAGCCGTGACGAGTTCCTCGCGCGCTTCCGCAAGGCGGTGTCACCGGGGTTCGATCCCGACCTGCACCTCGAGCGCATCGGCCTGGCCAACCAGACGACGATGCTGTCGTCCGAGTCGCTCGAAATCGGAGAACGGTTTCGCGATGCCATGCGGAACCGTCACGGCGAGGCCGCCCTTCCCGCCCGGTTCCGCGCCTTCGACACGATCTGCAGCGCAACGCAGGAGCGGCAGGATGCCGTTATCCAGCTGCTGGAGCAGGAATCGCTCGATCTGATGCTGGTGATTGGTGGCTATAACAGCAGCAATACGTGCAACCTGACGCGGATTTGCGACGCCAGGCTGCCGACCTACCACATTGCCGAACCCGACTGCCTGCTGTCGGCTGACGCCATCCGGTTCCGACCAGCAGGCTCCAAGGACGAAATCGTCGCCACGGGCTGGTTACCCGCGAGCGGCGCGGTGCGTCTGGGCCTGACGGCGGGCGCGTCAACGCCGGACAACCTCGTCGCCCAGGTCATCGAGACCGTCGACGGCTTCTGCAAGGGCGCAGGAGCGTGAGGCCCGCTACTGGGTGGGCTGGTCCACTTCGATCGTGACGCGCACCTGCTGGTCGTTGTGTGCTCGCAGCCACTGGTGCAGCGCCGATCGAGGCTTGGCGACCACCATCGTGTCGGCGCCGACGGCGAAGTAGCCCTCGTCGGATTCCTGCTCGGTCGCGCTCACCTGTCCCTGCACGGTGATCGAGGCCTGGCTGGCCACGACGGCGCCGCCCGCGATGATGCCCACGACCAGGGCCGTCAGGATCAACATCAGCTGCTTCGCCCCCACGTTGCCCCCTGTTCCATGCGAGCGGCGATCCGGCCGTTCGCGATGTTCCCCGGTGCAACCGAAGTGCCACGCTGACCGCCAAGTCGAGCCGGTAAACGCCACGCCAACAGCAGACGTAGGAACGGTATGCGTCCATCTCTCGGCCACACGCTCCCGTGGTCCTCGCGGCCACCCTGCCCGCTCGCCGCTGCGGCCGAGGGTGGCAGTGGCCTGTATCGGCTGAATCAGTAGTGCCTTTCGGGCGGGGCATCCCGGCTGGCGGCGTTGCTGCTCCCCCGAATACTCCCGGTATGCTCGGTCGTCGCGCCTTGCCGGCAAGGCGCCGCGCTCCGAAATCCATTACCGCTTCAGCGGATACAGGCCACTAGCTGCGAGGGAAGTGTGGCACTCCAACGAGTTCCGGCGCGAGTTGAGCCTTACTCGCGAACAGGTCGGCCCAACGACCAGGTGTTCCAGGCAAGCCTCCCGGTCGTTGCAGGCCGGGAAGGTTGATCTCGATCCAACCGATGTGACGTTCCGGCCCACGTCAGCGGCTGCACTGCGCCTCAGCCTCGAATCCGCTCCCACAGCTGTCCTACGGTGAGGCCGGTCACCGGATCCCGCATCTCCCCGGCAATCTCCGCGAGAGGCGCCAGGACGAAGGCACGGTCGCGAAACCGCGGGTGCGGCACTGTCAGGCCGGGCTCGTTGATGATGGTGTCGCCATAGAGCACCAGATCGAGATCGAGGGTTCGTGGTGCTCCTTCGAACGGCCGATGGCGGCCTTGTTCGCGTTCGAGGCCGAGCAGGAACCCGAGCAGTTGCCGTGCGGAGAGGTCCGTGGAGCCGACGACGGCCCCGTTCAGGAAGACGGGCTGGGCACCGACGGCCACCGGATCCGTGTCGATGAAGCTGGAAACGCGCAGATTCGTGAGGACACCGCCCAGGTGCTCGACGGCGAAGGCAAGGTGGGATGCGCGATCCCCCAGGTTGCTGCCGAGGGCGACCGCGACGGGTGTCACCGATTCAATCGCCGACCCAGCGGGACGCCATCACCGCACCGCGCCGCGCCCCGGAGTCCGGGCGGCGGCCCAGCAAATCCTCGCGGCCTGCAACGGCCTGCTCGAAGAACCGCTGGTGCTCGCGCATCTCCCCAAGTATGACGCGCAAGGTGCCCCGGTGACGCGCGTCGCCGATGGTCTCGACGCGATCCTTCCACTTGTCGATGAACGCCGTGATTCCCGCGGCGTCCTCGCGCATGAGCCCCACCGCGAAATCCTTCGCCTTCGAGGCCTCGATGACCGGTTCCGCGCCGGGTGGCGGGGCTACCCCGCCAAGCTCCTCGATGGCCGATCGCAACCACACAATATGGGTGTCTTCGCGGTTTACCACGTACTGGTACGTGTTGTTGAAATCCAGGTTGCCCACGTGGCGGGACACGGCAATGTGCCGCAGCCAGAAGGCGGCACGCTCTCCGTAGAATTCCTGGAGGAACGCCAGCAGCTCGGTCGGCTTCACGACTGCTGCTTCTCTTTGCAGGTGATGCACACCCGCGTCCAGGGGATTGCGTTCAGCCGCGCGGTGGCAATGGGCTCTCCGCAGTCGCGGCACGTGCCGTACGTGCCCTTCTCGATCCGAAGAAGAGCCTCTTCGATGGCCTGCAGGATCTTGGCGTCAGTCTGCTTCAGCTTCAGGGCGATGTGCACTTCGTTGTTACCCGTGGCCTGGTCGGCCATATCGCCCTGGCGGGTGTTGTTCTCCATTGAGGCCTGGAGCGGTTTGATGCCGCCGCTTCCGAAGAGCTCTCCCTTCTTCCGGAGCAGCGCGTCCTTGTAGCCTGAGACGTCCATGCGGTGATAACTCTCCTCCCCGCAGCCTTTTGGGGACTTGACAATCCGACATCATAGCACGTCCGTCGGGCCACACGGCGCCCCGGTACCCTACTCCGCGCGCAGCGTGGCGAGCGGTTTCCGGCGCAGCACGTCGAGGCTCGCCGCCAGCCCCACGAGCGCGACGAGAACAGTTGTGAGGACTATTCCGAGCGCGGTTTCGACATAGGGTGGACGCCAGGAGGACTCGATGACGTACCGGCTGATGGACCAGCTCAGGGCCGCTCCTCCACCTGCACCGACGAGGCCGGCGAGCAACCCGAGCAATCCGTATTCGACGAGGAGCACGGTGCCCACGACCCGCGAGCTCGCCCCGAGAGTCTTGAGGATGGCAGCCTCGTACACGCGCCGGTACTTCGTCATCGCAACGGCACCGACGAGGATGAGCACCCCCGTAAAGAGCACCAGCGCGCCGACGGCCGAGATACCGAGCGTCACGTTCGCGACGACGTTCCGGACGGTGTCGAGCACTTCGCGGATGTCGATGACGGACACATTGGGAAACGCCGCGACGAGGTCGCGTTGCATCCGGGCGCGTGCCTCCAGGTCGGCGGGGCCGCGAACCGGAGAGATGAACCCGTGCGGCGCGGCTTCGAGCACGCCGGGGCGGAAGACGAACATGAATCCGCCCGCGCGACTGTCGCGCCAGTTCACCTGACGGACGCTCGTCACGCGGGCGACGATCGGCTGCCCCAACACGTCGAACCGCACGTGGTCGCCGATGTCGATCTTGAAGCGCTGCCGGATACCGTCTTCAATCGAAATCTCCGGCGTGCTCGACGGCGTGGCGTCCCAGAACCGGCCGGCCACGATGCGTTCGTTGGCTTCAATCGAAGGACGGTAGGTCACGGTGTACTCGCGCGCGAGTGAGCCGCGCCCGCGCACCTCCTCGAGATTCTCCAGCGTGACATCCTTGCCGCGGACCTGCGTGATGCGCGCGCGGAGCACCGGGATCACGCGCGGTGCGTGGCCTGTGCGCTCGCGGAGGAACTGTCCCAGGCCCGCCACCTGGTCGGCCTGGATATCGATCAGGAACAAGTCGGGGATCCCGCCACCCACGTCGAGCGCAAAGTCACGCAGGAGGTTCGATTGGACGCCGCGGATCCCGATGATGAAGAACGCGCCCAGGCCGACCGCCAGCAGGACCACGCGAGTCTGGTTGCCGGGACGGTTCAGCCGAAGGACGGCGTGGCGTACCGCGAACGATCGCGCCCGCGCCAGCGGCGCCGTCGCTCGTATCAGTACCCAGCCAGCGACGTGCAGCACGAGGGCAACCAGCGCGAAGCCGCCGCACACGGTCGCTCCGACCCGCCACGACCCGGCCTGCCAGCCCGCGAGCGCCACGAGTGCCCCACCGGCCAGCAGTGTCGCGCCGACGCGCAGCCAGTCCCGGCGGCGCGGCCCGCCATCCTGCTGCCGCAACAGCAGCGACGGCTTGATGTGCCGCACCCGGAGCAGCGGTACGATCGAGAAGAGAAGCGAGACTGTCAGGCCAATGCCGACAGCCTGGAGCATCGCGCCGGGTGACAAGGCGTGTGAGAGCGGAAGCGTGGCTCCAGCGGTTCCCAGCTCCGAAGGTGCCGCGATCAGGGCAAGGCGACCAACGGCCAGACCCATCAGGCTCCCTCCGAGTCCGAGCACCATGACCTGCAGCAGGTACACAGACAGGACCTGCGAGGTGCTGGCACCTACACATTTCAGCACCGCGATGCTCTTCAGCTTCTGGTCGATGAACACCCGCGTGACACTCGAAACCCCTATCCCACCGAGGACGACGACCACCAGGCCCACGAGACTGAGATAGTTCTCGGACCGCTGCAGATCCTGACCGATCTCGTCCCCGGTCGACCGGTACGACCGCGCGCTGACGAACGTGTTCCTGAAGTCGCTGCGCAGCCCTGTCATGAGCGTGTCCAGGCGGCGCTCATCGACCTTCAACATCACCTGGTAACGCGCGCGGCTGCCAAAGGCGAGCAGGCCCGCCTCCCCGACTGCCGCGAATTCCACCAGGACGCGCGGACCGAGGCTGAAGCCCCCCACGCGCCGACCTGGCTCACGTTCGATGACGCCGCGAATCGTGAACGGCAGGCTTCCAATGAGGATCTGATCGCCCTCACGAACGCCCAGTTGTGTGAGCAGCTCGGGCCGCACGAGCGCCCCGCGATCGCGTAACAGGGCCGGCCGATAGGCGGCGCCGCCGCGGAGCTCGAGCGCCCCGTAGAGCGGGAACCCGGGCTGAACGCCCCGCAGTTCCACCATCCGCGCCACCGCCTTGTTCGGGTCGGCTGGGCGCACCATTGTGGCCGTTTCGATGCTCTCCGTGCGGCTCGTGACGCCGGCTGCGGCTGCCCGCATGTCGAGCGTCTTGCGCACGGCCGGCGAGAGCGGTGCGCCGGAGCTGACCAGGACGTCTGCCGCGATCAGCGTGCGCGCCTGCCCCGCCAGCACGCCGCGGACGTTCTGGATGATCGAGCGCAGTGCAGCGATCGCGCCGACACCGATTGCGATGCAGAGAAAGAAGAAGAGCAGCCGGCGCCAGGAGGCGCGCGTCTCCCGGACGGCCATCCGCAGAACGAAGCTCATGGCCGAGACGATGCCGCTAGAGGCTGCTCGGCCTGCTGCGCGGGCACCGCGCGGCCGTCGCGCAGCCCCAGTTGCGAGCTCGCCAGCAGCGCCAGAGATGCGTCATGGGTGACGAGCACCAGCGTCGTCTGCCGAGCCCGGTTCACCTGCAGCAGCAGGTCCATGATGTGGCGGCCGTTTGCGGAGTCGAGATTGCCGGTCGGCTCGTCGGCGAGCAGGATCGGCGGGTCGTTGGCAAGCGCCCGCGCAAGCGCCACCCGCTGCTGTTCACCGCCTGAAAGCTGCGACGGATAGTGATGGCCGCGTCCCATCAGGCCGACTTCGTCGAGCAGAGCGCGGGCGCGGGCGCCCGGATCCGCACGCCCTGCGATCTCCATGGGCACCAGCACGTTCTCCAGTGCAGTGAGCGACGGAATCAGGTGGAAAAACTGGAAGACGAAACCGATCTTTTCTCCGCGCAGCCTGGCGAGCGCATCTTCTCCCAGGTCGGTGATGTCTGTGCCGTCGATGAGAATTCTGCCCGCCGTCGGCGCATCGAGGCCGGCGATGAGGCCCAGCAGCGTCGACTTCCCGCTGCCAGACGGCCCCGTGATCGCGAGGGATTCGCCCGCAGGCAACTTCAGGTCGAGCGGGTGAAGGATGGTGAGCGGGGACGTCCCGCTCATCACTATCTTGGAGACACCGCGCAATTCAATCATTGAGTGTGCCGGGGGGTGAGCAGCGGCTCCAGGTGCCCCCACATGAGGTCCGCGATGACTCGATGGCCCTGGGGGTTCGGGTGAATGCCATCCGCCTGGTTGAGCGATGGCACGCCCGCCACTCCGGACAGCAGGAAGGGGAGCAGCGGGACGTCATAGCGCTGTGCCACCGCGGAATACACGGCGCGGAACTGGCGCGTGTATGTCGCCCCAAAATTCGGCGGCGCCTCCATACCCGCGAGCAGCACGGCGATGCCGCGTTCGCGCGCGCGCTCGATGATCGTCCCCAGATTGTTGTCGAGATCGCGCGGCGCCAGGCCGCGAAGGCCATCGTTGGCCCCAAGCGCTACGACGAGCACGTCCACCCGACCTTTGAGGGACCAATCCAGGCGACGGAGTCCACCGGCCGACGTGTCCCCCGATACTCCGGCGTTCACGACCTCATGCGGCAGACCGGCGTTCCGCACCCGCTGCTGGATAAGTGCGGGATAAGCCTCTGAGGGCGCGACCCCGAGCCCCGCGGTCAGGCTGTCGCCGAGGAAGACGATCCGGCGTGTCGCGTCGGCAGAGGCTGGCGCGGCGGCTTCCGTCGGAGATGACACGGCTGAACGCTCGAGCGGCGGGTCCGGTTCCGCCCGGGAGCATCCCACTGCGACCGCAGCCATGGCGCAGAGCAGCGCCAGCAATCGCGGAAGATCACCGCCCGCCCGCGCAGTCCGCCGTTTTCGCCTTCTGAAATCGCCCGCACTCGCGTCAGTCAATCGTGCTCTGGCTCCACCTGGATTTCATTATCCTATAGGCTCCCTCTACGACGCCGCCGGAACACCGCAAGGTCCGCTGCGTCCGCGCTGCATCGCCTCACTTCACAGGAGCGCCAGCCGCACAGTTCGCCGACTCGCTCGGCGCGGCAGCGGCACCGCCGGGCCGACTCGCTCCTATGCCTGCTCGCGCCGGGCGACGACGTGGCCATCCCGGGTGGGCGTTTACGTTCGGCATCCTGGAGCTCGCGCGGGCGCTCGGCGACATGACGTCGCTCGATTACGCGAACCGTCCGCGCTGCACGTGCACCTGCCACGGGCTGACGGGCAGCAGGTCGAACGTGCGTGCGAGTGGTTGCTGAGGGGCCTGTCGGAGGAGCGCTGAGGCGCCGAGCGACCGGGCGCGCTTACGTCCGACGGTCGGGAGGGAGGTCGATCGTGTAGCGGACCAGCAGCGCTGTCACATTGTCGCTGGCGTTCCGCTCGAGGGCCTCGGCAACCAACCCCTCTGCGAGCTGCGGGACGTCGCCTGCCCCGCCCACGATCCGCTGCATGGTCTCATTGTCGAGCGTGCCATGCAGGCCGTCACTGCAGAGCAGCAGGATCTCGCCGTCCTGCAGCGTGCGCTCGCCGATTTCGACCTCGGTCTCGTCCCGTGCGCCGACCACGTTGGTGAGCACGTGGCGCATCGGGTGACGCGCCAGCGTGGACTCGTCGACACCGGGTTCCTTGGCGAGGACGGTCGCGACCCACGAGTCATCGTGCGTCAACTGGTCGAAGCCCTCAGGCTGGAGGATGTACAAGCGGCTGTCGCCAACCCCGCAGAACGTGAGCCGGTCCCTGTCGATCATGGCGGCCACGATCGTCGTACCCATGCCCGAGTAGGTCTGCTCTTCCTCACCGGCCCGAAAGACGCGGCGGTTCGCAAGCTTGACCGCGGTCAGGAGCCGGTTGCCGTTGAACGACAGCGCTGGGTTGAAGCCGTACGGCCATGTGAGGTCGCGATCCCCCTGCGTGCTCGCGAGGAAAGTGCGGATCGTGTCGATCGCCAGCTGCGAGGCGACCTCTCCCGCCTGGTGACCGCCCATCCCGTCGGCCACGACGAAGACGCCGTTCGGCACATCCCAGTGCATCGCGTCTTCGTTTGATGGGCGGACCCGGCCCGGATGCGTGACTCCGTGGGCTGTGATCATGGGGAACGCGCGGCAGCGGCACGTCTGCCGACGGGCGCGCCGGTCATACTACTGTAGTGAGCAGCGCCGTTCAACCCGCGCTGGCCACACCCGCGCCGGGCTCAACCCGTGCGGGAGCGGCCGGTTGCGGCGAGCAGGCGTGTATACTGCGCCCGTGGTCAGCGTCGCCCTTCAGCCGATCATGGCTCGCGCGCAGGCGGCCCTGGAGCGTGGCGACGCCGCACGGGCCACAGAGCACCTCGCGCAGTCCTTGCGCTCGACCACGATCACCCGCGAAGACGAGCTGGCCATACGGGCCACCCTTGCGGAGGCGTGGCTCCTCCAGGACAACATCGAGCAGGCGAGCGCTGCCCTCGGTCGTGCACCCGACACGCTCCGGGAAACGACTCCGCCCGTGCTGCTCTCGCACCTCTGGCGGCTGCACGGCCGTGTAGCCTCCGCACGCGGCGAACAGTCGCGCGGGATCGCGCTCCACGGCCGGGCCCTGCGGCATGGCGAGCAAGCGCACGACCCGCGCGCCATCGGGCTGGCCCACTTCGAGCTGGCACGCTGTTACAAGCAGCTGGGCGACACGCCGACGATGCAGGAGCATTTCGGCCAGGCCGCCTCCGCACTCCACGCTGTCGGCGATCGACGCAACCTGGCCCTGGTGCACTCGCTCTCCGGCAGCGCGCTCGCGCAGACGGGACGCCACGACGAAGCACTCACGGAGATGCGCCAGGCCGAACGCCTCGCGTCTGCTGTGCACGCGGATGATGTCCTCGCGATCGTCTGCGGCAACCAGGCCAACGTGGCGATGATGCGGCACCGCTACGACCAGGCGCTCGCTCTGGCCGAGCGCAGCGTCGCACTTCACGAACAGTTCCCCCCCGGGCACGGGCTCGCCGTGGCGCTCGCGACGCTCGGCCAGATCTGCATCCATCTCGGCGCCCTGCCGCGTGCGGAAGCAGTGCTGCAGCGCGCCCTCGAGGTGCGGCGGCCGCTGCTCTTCCACGAGACGACGGGTGCGATCTTCGACTCGCTGGCGCAGATTCACCTGCTTCGCGGGACCTACGACCGCGCAGACGAGTGTCTGCGCAACGCCCGCGATGCCTATGGCGCCTATGGCGAGCAGACACCGCCGTGGTATGGCTGGTCGCTACGGTTGCTCGGGGCGCGACTCTCGCTCCGACGAGGACTGGTCAACGCGGCTCTCCGGGAAGCGGATGAAATCGTGGAGGCGCCGGGCGTGCCCCCCGCGGAGATGCTGCACGCGCACCTGATCGCAGCCGAAGCGCTCCTGTCTGCCGGGCGGCACGACGAGGCCGAGAAGCGGGTGACCCTGATCGCCACGCAGCTGGATGCCCGCTCGATGCCGGCCGCCTGGGGCGAATTCCTGCGCGTCCGCGCCGAGTCCCAGGCCCGCCGGGGCAGACCTGGCGACGCGTACCACGACCTTGCCCAGAGCAGCAGCGTGTTCGAGCTGCTGGGCGATCGATACGAGGCCGCGCGAACGCACCTCGTGCTCGGCCGGATGGCGGCGCAAGGGGGCGCACGCTCGCTGGGACGCCGCTATCTCGATCAGGCGGCGGCAACGTTCTCGGCGCTCGGCGCAGCCCGCGATCTCGCGGATGTCGAGGCCGCCCGGACGCTGCTGGCGGGTCCGGGCACGGGCGAGTTCGTCGGCGCGAGCGTGGATGGTGACGAAGCCGTGGTGCGCCGCGTCGTCGACGCTGCAGCACTTCCTGAACTCCTGGCGCGCGAAACGGTGGCAGCCGTGCAGGAGGCCACCCGCGGAGAGATCGTCGGTACTCTTCGTGAAGCCCATCGCCGGCGGAGAGCCACGCGTCATCTCCCATGTGGGGTGCGAAGCCGACGCCGCCCGCGCCGTCGCCCGCAGCGGGTCCCAGGCGGAGCCGCCGGGCGGCACGCTGGTGCTGGACGGGCTCGGCGCCGAGCCGGACGGGCGGCGCCTGCTCGTCGTGGTGGCGCCGCGGCCGGCCGGGCACTTGACCGAGCGCCGCCTCCGCATGATCGTTGCGGTGGCGGGCCAGGGATTCGAGCTGTGCGCCGCGCGGGAGCGTCCGCTGCAGGTGGCCGAGATGCAGGCGAGCCGCTCGCTCGAACCCCTGCTCCCCGGGTTCCTCTGCGCAAGCGCGGCGATGCAACGCGTCGTCGACCAGATCACCCGGCTGCAGGGCAACGATCTCACCGTCCTCGTCACCGGTGAGAGCGGCACGGGCAAGGAACTGGTGGCGCGGGCGATTCACGTCGGCTCGCCGCGGTGCTCGGCGATGTTCCTGCCGTACAACTGCACGACCACCACACGGGAGCTCGCAGACAGCCAGCTGTTCGGCCATCGACGCGGCAGCTTCACGGGCGCCATAGCCGACCAGCCCGGCCTTGTCCGCTCAGCCGCTGCCGGCACGCTCTTCCTGGATGAAATCGGTGACCTTCCCCTGGACGTGCAGCCGAAGCTACTGCGGTTCCTGGAGCAGGGTGAAATCATGCCGGTCGGCGAGGTGCGTCCGCAGCGCGTCGACGTGCGCGTGATTGCCGCGACCAACGCCGACCTCGAGCAGCGCGTCAGCGAAGGCAAATTCCGCGAGGACCTGTACTACCGCCTCAGCGTGATACGCATCAGGGTGCCGCCCTTGCGCGAGCGTCGTGAGGAGGTGCCGCACCTCGCCAGCTTCTTCCTCCGGGAGGCGTGCGAGCGGCTGGCGAAGCCGGACGTCGAGCTGAGCTCCTCCGTGCTCGACCTGTTCGCGCAGTACCTGTGGCCCGGCAACGTACGCCAGCTGCGGAACGAGATTCAGCGGGCGGTGGCCCTCAGCCTCCCGGCCACGGCCGTCACCGTGGAGCACCTGTCGCCGGAGATTTCCCAGCTGGAGTCACCCGAGGCGCTCTCGCTCAGCCCCCGTCGGACCACGGCCCCCGTCTCGCTGGCTCACGCGGTCGAACAGGTGGAACGGGACCTCATCGGGCGGACGCTGGATCGCACCCGCGGCAACATTTCCGAAAGCGCCCGGGTCCTCGGCCTGACACGGCGGGGATTGTATTTAAAGCTGCGCCGCCTCGGCCTCGAGCAGCACGACGATGCGGATACACACTAACCAGTTAACGCGGTGACTGAGTAGTATGTATCCATTTTTTAGGTGTGTTCGATTGGCGGTAATTCAGCGTAACTTCTTACGCACTTGACATTTAACGGCTGCCGCCTGGCTGCCGGACGGCCCGGCGCGGATGTTGACTATAGGCTGGCGAGGAAACCCTCGTCAGGAGCTATGGTGACCAAGCCCCGAGCCGCTATCGAGTTCCTTGGACCCACGCGCCGAACCGCCGAGCGCCGCCAGATCGCGCTGCCCGGACGGCTCACGTGGCGGGATTCGCGAGGCATGACGCGGTTCGCATCAGTGACGGCGCGCGACGTGAGTGACTCGGGCGCCTACCTCGACTGCCGGGGAGCCGATGCGATCCCGCTCTACAGGTTGGTCTACCTCCAGTTCGAGCGCGAGGCGCGCGACGTCCCGGAGCTTCCGTCTCCATTACGCGACGGACGCGTGCTGTCGGCCGTCTTTCGCGTCGGACCCTGCGATCCGTCGACAGGTACGCCCTCCGGCTACGCGCTTCGCTTTCTCTTGGAACCCGCGCGGACTCGCCAGGATGCGGGACTCGCCGCCACACACCAACCCGAGCGCGCGCACCGGTTTGCGGGAAACGACCTCTCGCTGGACATGACCGGCGCTCACCTGGACGGTCTGGCCATCACCACCGCCGCAGACCTTTCGAGTCCCGACGCGGTATCGCTATAAAACGCGACACTCCGCGCCTCGTCTCCGACGACGAGCCCCGAGGGCCGGTGCCACCCGCCCGGCTGATGAGGCCTTCTTACATCGCGGCCGCGGCTTCATCGTCGGCAATCAGCAGCACTGAGGAATGGTCGCGCAGTTGTGTGGCAGGCACGGCAGTCGTGACGGGTCCGTGAAGCGTCTGCCGGACGATCGGCGCCTTTCCTGCCCCGCTGGCGAGAATCCAAATCTCGTGCGATCGCCGCAGCGTGCCCAGCCCCATCGTGACACCCCATGTCGGCAGCCGATCGTGGCCGAAGTACCGCGTCGAGGCGGCGATCGTGTCGGGGGCGAGGCTGACGCGGCGCGTCAGGCTGTCCGCCGCGGCCCCGGGCTCGTTCATGCCGACGTGGCCGTTGGTACCAATGCCGAGCAGCGTGAGATCGCACCCTTCGCCAACCAGGCCTTCGTATGCGCTGCAGACGGCATGGATGTCCCCCGTGAGATCGATTCCATGGAAACGCGCCGGCGCGAGGTCGATGCGCCCAAGAAGGAACCGCTCGAGCATCTGGTCGCATCGGCCCGGATCGCGTCGGTCTACCCCGCCGAACTCATCGAGCAGGAACACTTCGGCGCGCGCGAACGACACCTCGCCTGCAGCAACGGCCGCCGCAATGCGGTCGTAGATCGGTACGGGCGTCAGCCCGGTGGGCAGGCAGACCCGCAGGGCGGGGCGCGCCTTCAGCCGCTGGATGAAGAGATCCGCCACGAGCGCCGCCCAGGCGTCCCTCGATCCGCCGCGCAGGAGCTTCACGACAGTGGCTCTTCTGCCGGTCCGTTCCAGAGGTCCACCGGCTTGCGCACGGCGGGCCTGAATGGCAACGTCACCTTCTGACCCGTGCGCGCGGAGGCATACGCGGCATAGAGGATCTCGAGCACGGCGCGGCCGTCGTCGCCGGTGACGAGCGGGACCCTGTCTTGGCGGACGCACTCGATGAAGTGCCGCAGTTCGTGCGGGTAGCCCTGATTGAAGACTTCCTCGAAAATCGTGAACGTCCAGCCTTGGGTGGAACCCGCCTTCTCGAGAGCGTACTGGTAGCCCTTGTCGCTGTACGTCAACGCGGCGTTTCCGCGGAACAGGTCCGCCTCGCTATAGCCGCTGGTGCCGTACACCTCGATGCGGTCGTCCATCCCGCCGGGTTTCGCCCAACTGTTTTCTGCGACACCGATGACGCCCCCTTCGAACTCGACGACCGCGACCGCGTTGTCCTCGCCGCGGGTTCGGCCCTTGTGCAGCACGGTGTCCATCGTGGCCCAGACGTTCCTGACTGTCGGGGCGCCGCCGAGCATCCAGCGGAACCACGCGAACGCGTGGCAGCCCATGTCCATCAGCACGCCACCGCCCGACTGCTCGACATCGTAAAACCAGTCGCTGTGCGGGCCCGAGTGCTTCTCCAGCTGTTTGAGCATGTAGACGGTGCCTACGGCACCCTCCTGGACCAGCCGCCTTACGCGCTCGTACTTCGGTGCAAAGCACAGCTCTTCGGCGTACATCAGCTTTCGACCGGTCGCTTTGCACGCCGCGATCATCTCGTCGGCCTCTTCGAGCGTCATGCACAGCGGCTTTTCGATGATCACGTGCTTCCCGGCACGCGCGGCCGCCAGCGTAGCCCGATGGTGCAGCATGTTGGGAAGGCAGATGTCCACGATTTCGCAGCCCGACTCGGTGATCGTGCGATCGAGGTCGGTAAACCAATGCGGGATGTGGTGCTTGTCAGCGAAGGCCTGCGCACGCTCCGGGCTGCGGGAGTATACGGCGGTCACGTCCGCGTCCGGCACGAAACGGTGATACGACTCGAGATGGATGTCGGCGATGAAACCCGCGCCGAGAATCGCGACGGTGGTGGGCGGCATCGCAGAAATATAGCGCAGGCGAGCGCTGGGCGGTCGTCCATCGCTGACGTACACTGCGGGTACATGCTGCAGCACCCAGGGACCCTTTACGTTCTTTCGCTATGGCTCGGAGCACTGATCGTGGGTGGCGATGCACGAGCGGCACAGTCGCCGCTTTTCGAGCCAGAGGCTGGCGTGCGCGGGCCGGCGCGGCTGGCCGTCGCCATCACTGCCGAACCTTCGGTGGTTGTGCCGGACCGTCCGATTGTGCTCCGGCTCGACATGCGGCCCGCGCCGGGAATCCACGTGTACGCGCCCGGGAATACCGGCTACATCCCAGTTTCGGTGACGCTCACCGCGCCGGCGGGCGTACAGGTGCATGCGGCCGTCTACCCCTCAGGCGAGGATTACGTATTTGGCGAGCTGAAGGAGACCGTGAAGGTCTACAGCCGTGCGTTCCAGGTCCGGCAGCAGGTCGTGGTGAATCGCGCTGCGGCGAAGACCGCCGGCGGTTCCTTGACGATTGCCGGTTCCGTGCGGTACCAGGCCTGCGACGACCGGGTCTGCTTTGCACCCGCGAGCGCGCCGGTCAGCATCGTGCTGCCGATTGCGCCACGAGCGGCCCGGGGCACGGCCCGCTGATTGCGCGTCTCAACGCGCCACGGCGACCGGGCGACCCGTCCGGGCGGATTCGTACAGGGCCACGATCGTAGCGACGTTCCCTCGCGAGTCCGCGAGCGTCACCCGCGGCTCACGGACGCCCGCCGCGGCATCGGCGAGGTCGTCGAGCTCGCCGATGTAGAGCGGTTGGTCTTCCACCGTAATGACCTCCGACGATTCGCCTCGTGACAGCAGCAAGTGCGCGCCGGGCCCGGGCTTGAAAGGTGCTGCCGCGGTGATCACCCCGTCGCTGCCGACGACTTCGAGGTGCGTCCGCAGAGGTGCACGGAACCCCGCATCGAACTGTGCGATCACCTCGCCCAGCGTAATCTGGCCCGTGAACGATTCGTCCACCTCCGCCTCGCCCTGACGGCTGCGGCCGAACACTTCCTGGGGCTCCACGCCCGCAAGCAGCCGCGCGATGCTGATCGGGTAGCAGCCGACGTCCCACAGGCTGCCGCCGCCGAGCGAGGGTTCCCACCGCACGTCGATCGTCCGGGTCAGCGGGAACGTGAAAGCGCTGCGAATCAGCCGCAGTCTGCCGATCGCACGTTCGTCGACCAGCGCCTTGAGGCGCAGCGTCTGCGGGTGGTGCCTGTACATGAACGCTTCGGCAACGACAACGCCTGCGGCCTTCGCCTCCCGCGCGATCGCATCGATCTCGGCCACGGTGGTGGCGAGGGGCTTCTCACAGAGCACGTGCTTGCCTGCGCGCACTGCGCGGATCGTCCAGGCCGCGTGCAGCGCATTCGGCAGCGGGTTGTAGATGGCGTCGATCTCGGGGTCGTCAATCAGCGTCTCGTAGCTGACGTGCACGCGCGGGATGCCCCACTCGCGCGCATAGGCCTCACCCCGCTCGCGGTCTCTACTGGCGACCGCGACGAGCGAATGCCGTGGCGATGCCTGCAGCGGCGGGATGATGGCGCGGTTGATGCGGGCCGTGCTCAGCAAGCCCCAGCGAAACGGTGTCTGTGCCATGGTGCGTGTCCGAGATGGTCAGCGCAGCTAAGCGGGGTTTGCGGCGGCGTGTCGGCGGGCCAGCGCAAGGACGGCTTCGCTCGGCAGCGTGGAGATGAAGACGTACACCAGCCGCCCCTCCTGCCAGCAGGCGATCGTCTGCGTGGTCTTCCGAAAGATGTGCAGCGTCGCGCCGGCGTCGCGCCGGACGTCATCGGGTGGGCCGAGATCATCGAGGCCGCCTTCGAAGGCTTCGGCCAGCGCCGAGTCGACCGACCGCGAACGGTAGAACCAGGCAGCGGCCGGGCGGCCGTCGAACGAGTGGCGATGGCCGCCGACCAGCGTGAATTCCGGCTCGAGGCTCACAATCCGCGGCACGAAGCCCAGGTCGTCTCCGGCGATCGCACGCGCGAGCGTCGGGCCATCGGCGGCCAGCACCGTTGGTGCGAGCGATCCAGCCATCATGCCCATGTAGTCCTGCGACAGCTTCGCCGGGAGCCCGGGGGAGCGGCCGAGCGACGTGAGCAGGGCCGTGACAGCGATGCCGAGGATGACCACGCCGATCACGACCGGTTTCCCAGACACGTGCGGGCGCTCGCCCGTCCATCGGCCAGCGCTCGGCGAAGCGTCCGGGCGTCCGCCGTCGGGTGGGGTCACGGCGTCATTGTATGTTGGGACATCGGTTGGCGTATTCCAGCCTTCCCGCTATATCCACCGGAACAGCCGCAGTGCCAGGCCGAAGCTGCCGCCCCCCCACACGCCGAGGAGCGCCAGCTCGCCCAGGATCAGCCGGGCGGACGCGCCCTCGAGCATAACTGCCCGCAGCGCGTCGTTCAACGCGGTGAGCGGCAGGGCGCGGATGAACGGCTGCAGCGCATCCGGGAAGTTCGACGACGCGAAGAACACGCCCGAGAGGATCCACATCGGCAGAATGATCAGGTTGAGCATCCCCGAAAGCCCCTCCACGGTCTTCGCGCGGCAGGCGGCGAGCAGGCCGATGCCGGCGAAGCTGAGGGCTCCCACGAGGATCGTCACGGTGACCAGCAGCCACGACCCGCGCATGGGCACGTCGAATACGAGGCGTCCGAACGCGAGGAGCACGCCGGCCTCGACGACGAGGAAGACCATTCGCGCGAGAATCTGCGCCAGCAGGTACTGACTGCGGCGCATCGGCGTGGCGACCAGCCGTTTGAGCAGCTTGCGCGTGCGCGACTGCACGATGGAGAAACCGACGCCCCACAGGCCCGTCTGCATGATCGTCATGCCGAGCAGGCCGGGCACCAGCCAGTCGATGTAGCGGGATCCCGCCGACGCAACCGCCTCCTCGCGCGGTGCCCAGGCGTCCTGGCGCCCCCCCGCGCGCTGCAGCACGTCGTCGACGATGCGGCGCGCCAGGCGGCTCTCCGCGCGCGCCGGATCGTACCGATACGTCGGGGGCCGGCCAGGCTCCACGACGATCTGCACCGACGCGCGGCGCACGGCCGTCTCGATCTCGCCGGGCGCGAGCGTGCGCATCTCGACGCCTGCGGCGGCGCCCAGCGCCCGCACGGTCTCCGCTGCTCCGGGCCCGTCGACGACGCCCACGATCACCGTGTCGGTGGTTCGCGACGGGAACGCGATCCCGAGTGCGACCGCCATGATCACCGGGAACACGAACATCCAGAACAGCGCTTCGGGCTCACGAACGACCTCGAGCAGACGCACGCGGGTCAGCTCGAGTAGCGCCGATCCCCCCATGTCACGCATCGCGCAGGTGCCTGCCGGTGAGCTTCACGAACACGTCCTCGAGCGTCGCGCTGTGGGTCGTGAGCAGGGAGAGGGGGGCCCCCGAGGCCTCGAGCGCCGCCAGCAGCGCGGGCACCGCAAGGTGAACCTCGGACGCGCTGAGCAGCATGCGCTCGTTTTCGGTTCGCACCTCGGTGACACCAGGCAGCTGCCGCAACGTGTCGAGGGGCGGGGCGGGGCAACCGGCCTTGACGGCGAACTCCACGACGTGCTCGGCCCCGAGCGACGCGATGAGCTCGCGCGGGGTGCCAAGCGCGATCACACGCCCGTGATCCACCACGGCGACGCGGTCACAGAGGATCTGCGCTTCGTCCATGTAGTGGGTCGTCAACAGGATGGTGCCGCCCTCGTGACGGAAGGCCTCGAGCAGTGTCCACAGCTGCCGGCGCGACTGCGGATCGAGGCCGGTCGTAGGCTCGTCCAGAAACAGCACTTCGGGCCGGCCGACGAGCGCGCAGCCAATTGCGAGCCGTTGCTTCTGCCCGCCGGAGAGCTTCCCGACCCAGGCCGTACGTTTCGACTCGAGCTCCACGATCCCGAGCACCTCGTCGATGCTGCGGCCGCGATCGTAGAACGAGCGGAAAAGGCGCAGCGTCTCCTCGACGGACAGCTTGTCGTTCAGTTGCGTTTCCTGGAGCTGGATCCCGAGGCGCTGGCGGAGCGCGCCACTTCGACGTCCCCAGTGGTGACCCAGCACCTCCACGTCGCCGGCATCGTGGCGGGTCAGGCCTTCGAGGATCTCGATTGTAGTGGTCTTGCCCGCACCATTGGGCCCCAGCAGGCCGAAGCACTCGCCGGTGCGCACCTCGAGATCGAGGCCGTTTACGGCAACCACATCGGCATAACGCTTGACGAGCCCCGCGCACCGGAGCGCGATCGCGCCCCGCGGCGTGGCGGCGGCAGTAACGATCATGGGCGTGGAGATCCAGTTTGAGCTGCGCCAGCCGCGGGCGGAACGACTGGCGTGTCCCGGCGGGCGGCGGCGCTTCTCTTCGTCAGGCGGTGGCTGGCATCGATCGTCCGAACCAGGACGAGACGACGGAGTCCTCGCGCAGTATCGTGTCCTCGCGATCGGAGCCGGTGGAGATGATGGCCGTCGGTACGCCGCTCACCTCTTCGAGTCGGCGGATGTAGGCACGGGCACCGTCCGGCAGATCGTTGTAACGGCGGACACCCTTCGTCGGTGCGGTCCACCCGGGCATCGCCTCATAGACCGGCTCGCATCCGTCGAGCAGCTGGAGGTCGGCCGGGAAATCGGTCAACACCGTCCCGCCCCGGCGGTACCCGGTGCAGATCTCGATCTGGTCCATCCCGTCGAGCACGTCCAGCTTCGTCAGGGCCAGCGCGTCGAGGCCGTTGATTCGCGCGGCGTAGCGAACGGCCACGGCGTCGTACCACCCGCAGCGCCGCGGACGGCCGGTCGAGGCGCCGTACTCCTGACCGCTCTCACGGAGGCGGTTGCCGATCTCGCCATGCAACTCGGTGGGCAGCGGACCCTCGCCCACACGCGTGGTGTAGGCCTTTGCCACGCCGAGCACCCCGTGCACGGCTTTCGGCGGCACTCCGAGCCCGGTGCACACGCCCCCCGCCGTGCCGTTGGACGATGTCACGTACGGGTAGGTACCGTGGTCGATGTCGAGCATCGTGCCCTGGGCGCCCTCGAACATGACGTGCCGGCCCTCGCCCATCGCCTGGACGAGCACAGCGGAAGTGTCGGTAATCATGGGCATGAGACGCTCGCCGACCGCCATCAACTGGTCGAGCACCTCGCGCCACTCGAGGTGGGGCTCCGGAATCAGCTTGTTGCGCGCCATCACGTTTTCGCGGACGTGGGCCGCAACCGTGTCGGGATGCTTCAGATCGCAGACGCGCAGGCCGCGCCGCGCGTTCTTGTCTTCGTACGCAGGTCCGATTCCGCGGGACGTCGTTCCAATCTTCCGGTCGCCCCGACGCGCCTCCGACAGGAGATCCAGCTCGCGGTGGTACGGCAGGATCAGGTGCGCGCGGTCGCTCACCAACAGGCGGCCTGCCGTGTCGATCCCGAGTGCCGTGAGGCTGTCCACCTCCGTGAAGAGCGCCTGCGGATCGATGACGACGCCGTTGCCGATGACGCAGGTCACGCCGGGGTGGAGGATGCCGGACGGGATGAGGTGCAGGACGAACTTCTGGCCCCGGACGTACACCGTGTGGCCGGCGTTGTGGCCGCCCTGGAATCGGGCGACGAACGAGAAGCGCGGTGTGAGGAGGTCGACGATCTTCCCCTTGCCCTCGTCCCCCCACTGCGCGCCGAGCACTGCGATGTTCATGACAGGCATCCATGCTACTACACGGGTTGGCGACGAAAATGCACAATGCAGAATGCACCGTGGGAATGCAGCAGCGGCGGCGCGCCTTGACTGAAGTCCCGGCCGCATGGTGACGCCTGGCATCGCGGTCCGCATCGCGGACTGCCGGCACATCACTGGCCGCGCGTGCCTTGCGGCTCCGGCACCTCAAATCGTGGATCGCCCTCCCTGGCGCATCGGGCAACGTGTACTGCATGGTGCCCCGTGCACGACGAGTTGATAGACTGGCTGCCCATGGTGCTCCTCGACGGCCAGTCGCTCGCGCTCGAGGACGTAGCCGCTATCGCTGACGACGATCGACCGGTCGGTCTCGCCCCCGCCGCGCGTGAGCGCGTCGAAGCGGCGAGCGCCGTTGTCACCCGGAAGGCCGAGGGCGACGAGCCTGTCTACGGCATCAACACCGGCTTCGGATCGTTCGCCGACGTGCGAATCCCCTACGACGCCCTGAGCGCCCTGCAGGTGAACCTGCTTCGCAGTCACGCGGCCGGCGTCGGCGAGCCCCTGTCGAGACGCGCCGTGCGCGCCACGATGGCGCTCCGGGCCAACGTGCTGGCGTGCGGGTATTCCGGCGTGCGGGCGAGCACGCTCGATGCGCTGACGGCGCTGCTGAACGCCCGCGTCCACCCGGTGGTGCCCTCACGCGGATCTGTCGGCGCCAGCGGTGACCTCGCGCCGCTGGCGCACATCTCGCTCGTGCTCGTCGGGGAAGGTGAGGCGTTTCTGGACGGCGGGCGTCTGCCCGGGGCCGAGGCGTTGCGCGCCGCGGGCCTCGCCCCGGTGGTGCTCGGGCCGAAGGAAGGTCTCGCCCTCATCAACGGCACGCAGCCGTCGGCGGCCATCCTGGCACTGGCGCTGCTCGACGCCGAGCGGCTGGCACGCGCGGCGGATGTCGCGGCCGCGCTCTCGATTGACGGCCTGCGCGGATCGACCCGCCCGTTCGACGCGCGCATCCACGACGCCCGGCCCTTCGACGGACAGCGCGCGTCCGCGGCGAACATTCTGCGCCTGCTCACCGGCAGTGGGATCAACGCCTCCCACGCCGACTGCGGCCGGGTGCAGGATGCGTACTCGATGCGCTGCGCCGCCCAGGTCCACGGCGCCGCACGTGACGTCCTGTCGTTCGTCCGCCGAACCGTCGCGATCGAAGGTAATGCGGCCACAGACAACCCGATGGTCTTCGCCGATACCGGTGAGATCGTCTCGGGCGGCAACTTCCATGGCGCGCCGATCGGACTGGCTGCCGATCTGCTGGTAATTGCGGTCGCGCAGTTCGCCACGATCAGCGAGCGGCGCAGCGATCGCCTCGTGAACCCGGCGCTCAGCGGCCTGCCGGCGTTCCTCACCCGCGACGGCGGCCTCCAGTCGGGGCTCATGATGGCGCAGGTGACTGCCGCGGCGCTCACCTCCGAGCTGAAGGTGCTCGCGCATCCGGCTTCGGTCGATACGATCCCGACCTCGGGCAACAAGGAGGATCACGTCAGCATGAGCATGGCGGCCGCACTGAAAGCCGAGCGCGCCGTGGTCCTCGCGCGCCACGTGGTGGCCGTCGAGCTGCTGTGTGCCGCGCAGGCTCTCGACCTGCTCGCGCCGCTCACGACATCCGTGCCGCTCGTGCGCGTGCATGAGACTATTCGCGCGCTCGTCCCGACCCTCGCAGCCGATCGTCCGCCGTCCCCGGACATCGCGGCGATCGACGGTCTGATCGCGAGAGGCGCAATCGATCGCGCGCCCGGCGTCGCTGTCAACTAGTGCGCATGAATTTTCGAATTGACAACGCGGTCGGCGGTTCTTAGCCTTCTATCCTTCCGCGACCGCTTCCGACGGTTCCGGGTGCGCCCATGGAAACCTCATCACGCATCGTCCGCGCACCACGCGGCTCGACCCGCACGTGCAAGGGTTGGCCGCAGGAGGCCGCGCTGCGAATGCTGATGAACAACCTGGATCCGGATGTCGCCGAGCGCCCGGAGGACCTCGTGGTATACGGCGGCTCGGGGCGGGCCGCACGCAGCTGGCCCGCCTTCGACGCGATCGTGTCGTCGCTGCGCGCGCTCGAGGACGACGAGACGCTGCTCGTGCAGTCCGGCAAGCCGGTGGGAGTGTTCCGCACCCATCGCGAGGCGCCGCGCGTCCTGATTGCGAACGCGCTGCTCGTGCCGGCGTGGGCGACGCTCGAGAACTTCCGTGACCTCGAAGACCGCGGCCTCACGATGTACGGCCAGATGACGGCGGGCAGCTGGATCTACATCGGCACGCAGGGCATCCTGCAGGGTACCTACGAGACGCTCGCCGCCGTCGGCCGCCGGCACTTCGGCGGCAGCCTGGCAGGCCGGCTACTGGTCACAGCGGGGCTCGGCGGCATGGGTGGCGCGCAGCCGCTTGCCGCCACCATGAACGGCGCCGTGGCGCTCTGTGTCGAGGTGAATCCCTCGCGCATCGAGCGGCGGCTCGCGACACGGTACGTGGATGACGCGACCGATTCCCTGGACGACGCGCTCGAGCGGGTGGCGCGGTGGACGCACGAAGGGACGGCGCGCTCGATTGCCCTGTGTGCGAACGCAGCCGACGTGCTGCCGGAGCTCGTCGCACGCGGTATTGCTCCGGATGTTCTGACCGACCAGACATCTGCGCACGATCCGCTGAACGGCTACGTCCCCAACGGCCTCTCACTCACGGAGGCAGACACCCTGCGCGAGAGCGACCCTCGTGCCTACACGTCGCTCGCCATGCAAGCCATCGCACGCCACGTACGGGCGATGCTGGCGCTCGCGCGGCGCGGGGCGGTGACATTCGACTACGGGAACAACATCCGGGCGCAAGCGCAGAAAGCCGGGGTCGCTGACGCGTTCGAGATCCCCGGTTTCGTGCCCGAGTACGTGCGCCCCCTGTTCTGCGAGGGCAAGGGCCCGTTCCGCTGGGTCGCGCTCTCCGGAGATCCGGACGATATCGCGGTGACCGACGATGCGGTGCTGGAGCTCTTTCCCCACGACGAAACGCTTGCCCGCTGGGTTCGCCTCGCACGTGAGCGTGTCGCGTTCCAGGGCCTGCCCGCGCGCATCTGCTGGCTCGGTCAGGGCGCGCGCGCGGAGTTCGGCCTGCGGCTGAACGCGCTGGTGCGGAGCGGCCGCATCTCCGCGCCGATTGTGATTGGGCGCGATCACCTCGACACGGGATCCGTCGCATCGCCCAACCGCGAGACCGAAGGCATGCGCGACGGCAGTGACGCCATCGCTGACTGGCCCGTCCTGAACGCGCTGCTCAACGCGTCGTGCGGCGCAACCTGGGTGTCGGTGCACCACGGCGGCGGCGTGGGCATCGGCTACTCGCTGCACGCCGGCATGGTGATCGTGGCGGACGGAACCCATGAATCGGACGCGCGGCTCGAGCGCGTACTCACGTGCGACCCCGGAATCGGTGTCGCGCGTCATGCCGACGCGGGCTACCCGGAGGCGCTCGCAACCGCGGAACGGCACGGGCTGACGTTGCCCATGCGGAATCCCGTCCTGGAGGTCGGCCCATGACGATCCCCCGTCCCGCGCTGCTGCGCCGCGTCCAGGCCGTCGTGGACGCCACACCGTCGCGCATTCCCGTGCTGTTGGGCGGCTGCGGCAGCGGGCGCAGTTCGCTCCTCCGGGACCTGCAGGCGCGCCTCGGGCCGGAGAACTGTCAGGTACGTGGACCTCGAGCGCGCGGCGAGCACGCCCGAGCGCTTCCACCGGGCGCTGTGCCTGCACTCGCCGTTCGTGGCCAGCGACGTACCGCTGGCGACCCCGACGCCCCTGGCCGCCTTCGAGGCGACGGTCGCATTCCTCACGGGGGCGCGCGCGACGGACGGCAGGCCGGCCACGTTCCTGATGGACGAGGTGCTCGAGTTCCGCACGTTCGAGAACTTCCCGGGCCTGCGCCGCATCATGCGGGACCTGCTCGATGGAATCGTGACGAGCAGCAACCGGTTCGTGCTCACCAGCCGGTATGTGAGCCGCGCCCTCCGGTTGCTGCGCGACACCGCCCCGCGGTTCGAAGTGATTCACATGCCGCCCCTCGACCCCGCCGAACTGCGTCAGGCGCTCCAGGCGAACCCGATCGGCATCGATGCAGCGGACATGGCGCGCGCCGTCCACGCGCTCACCGACGGTCACGCCGGGCACGCACATGCGCTGCTCACCGTGATGGCGGAGCTGTCAGGACACGGCGGCAGCGACCCCGTCAGTGCGCTGGCGGCCGCGTTCGAGCCGGGGGCACCGCTCGCGTCGCGGGTGAGCTGGTGCTACGAGCTTCGTCTGCACCGGGCGCGAGGCTACGGCGCGCTCAAGGGCATCCTGGGCATTCTGGCGGAAGAGGAGCCGCTCACCCTGACCGAGATCGCCCAGCGGCTGCAGCGGACGCCGGGCTCGACGAAGGACTATCTCTCCTGGCTCGAGGACGTGGACTTGGTGAACGTGCGGCAGAAGCGGTACACGTTCGCCGACCCGCTGCTGCGCCTGTGGGTGCGGCTGCACTGCCGTCTCGCGCCGCCCGGAGAGGACGACATCGCAAGCGAGGTCCACCAGTACGCGCTCGCACGCCTGCCGCAGACGGCCGCTCCCCTGGCCCTCGCTGCCGCGGGCCCCGCGGGCGACGATGAGCGGAAGACATGGGGGATCATCGAGATCGATTGAGCGGCGCGACGGTCTTGTCGTTCAGCCGCCCCCGAGCCTGACGAGCGCGAGGCGTGCGGCTTCCTGCTCGGCGTCTTTCTTCGTGCGCCCGCTCGCCTCCGCCAGCGTCTCGCCGGCGACCCGCACTTCCACGTGGAACAGCTTGTCGTGATCCGGTCCGGTGGCCCGCGTGATCACGTACTCGGGCAGCGGCCGATCGTTGCCCTGCAGCCGCTCCTGCAGCGTCGATTTGAAGTCGCGGAGAAACTCCGGCGAGCGCACCCGCGCGATTTCATCCGACAGCTCGGTCAGAATGAAGCGGCGCACCTCCTCGAGACCACCGTCGAGGTAGATTGCGGCCATCAACGCCTCGCACGTGTCGGCCAGCAGCGCCTGCTTGTGGCGCCCACCGGTCTTCTCCTCGCCGCGCCCGAGGAGCAGGTGCTCGCCGAGCCCGAGATGCTCCGCCATGGCCGCGAGCGACGCCGTGGATACGAGCGCGGCTTTTACTTTCGACTTCTGTCCCTCGTGAAAGTGCGGGAACTCGCGAAAGAGCATCTCCGCGATGACGAGCCCGAGCACCGCATCCCCAAGAAACTCCAGCGACTCGTTGTCGGCCACGCCGCCGCTCGCGTCTTCCTGGGCGCGGGACTTGTGTGTGAGCGCATGCTCCAGCAGCCCGCGGTCGCGGAACCGGTACCCGAGGCGCCGCTCCAGCGGCTCAAACTCGTAGCGGATGGGTATCACGGTCCGACCATCGGGGTCCGCCCGGTGCGTCTCGATAAGGCGTGTCGCTTCGGCCGCCTCGTCGGGCGGCACGGCAATGCGCACCTGCCTCAGGCCTTCCATGCTGACCGGGAACACCGATGGCGTGCCCTCCAGGGAGCGCACGACCGGGATGCCATGGGCCTGAAGCAGGCCGGCGACCACGCTCGCCTCGATATCCGAGTGGGAACGGAAGATGACGGGCCAGTCGCCGGTCACGCCAGCACCGCCTGGTGATCCGCGGATCGATCGCCCGCGGGCCTGGACACATCGTCGACGCGCAGCAGGATGAACGTCATATCGTCGTGCTGTGGGGCGCCGTCGGCAAAAGCGTGGACTTCGCGCAGGATGCGTTCGCGCAGCTCGTCGCAGGGCAGCGCGCCGTGCTGCTCGATGATCGTGCCAAGGCGTGGCTCGCCGAACAGGTCCTCGGCATGGTTCATCTGCTCGCTGAGCCCGTCGGTGAAGAACATGAACAGATCGCCGCCTGTCAGCGGGATGGTGACCTCTTCCAGCGCTGCCTCGAAACGCTCGCCATTGTCGATACGCAACCCGAGCACCATGCCGTCCGGCACCAGGATGTGAGCGACCCGATCGCCCCCGTGGGGCAGGTGGATGAGCGGGGTGTGCCCGGCCCGCGCCCACGTCATCGTGCGCGCATCGAGATCGAGCACCGCGTAAGTCATGGTGATGAAGCTGCGGCTGTCCAGATGTGCCGAGATGATGCGGTTCGCCGACACGAGCAGGTCGCGCGGCGAGCGGTGGACCAGCGTCAGCGACAGCATCAACCCTTTGAGCTCCGCCATGTACAGCGCGGCTGACGTCCCCTTGCCGGCAACATCCGCAATGAGCAGGCCCAGGCGATTGCCCTGCAGCGGGAGAAAATCATAATAATCGCCGCCCACCTCGCGCGCCGGTTGACACACGGCCGTGAGCGACACGCCGGGGAACTCGACCGGCGGATTCTGCGGCAGCAGCGACATCTGGATGCGCCTGGCGATCCGCAGTTCCTCTTCGAGCCGCTTCTTTTCCGCCATTTCGGCCAGCAGCGACGACAGGTGCGAGGTCATGCTGTTGAAGGAATCGGCCAGCTCCCCGAGCTGGTCCTTCGCGAGCACCGCGATCCGATGCGAGAAGTCGCCCTGCCGCACGCGCTCGGTGCCCACGAACAGCTCGTGCACGGAGCCGGTGATCGAGCGGGCGAGCGCGAGACCCATCAGGAGCGCCACAAACTGGATGATCAGGAAGAGGACGCCCACGAGCACGATGATCGCCACGAGCAGCTGGCCGAAGGTCAGGCCGCGGTTCCCCACGCGCGGTGACAGCCGCGCGTAGATCTCGCCCACGTTCAGCACGATCGACAGCGTGGCCGTGCCGGTGCGTCCGGTCACCCAGTCGGTGAACTCGAGGAAGACGACCCACGTCGGCTGGAGCGCGCTCCTGGCGGTCGTATCGGGTGCGGGACTCTCGGCCGGTGTCGGCCGCGACCGTCCGGGCATCGGCAGCATGGCGGTGCCGCTCATGAGCGTGACCGCACGCAGCGAAATTCCGGTTTCTTCCCGGAGCCGGAGGGCGGTGAGCTCGTTCAACGGTACGTCGAGGATGACGGCGTAGCGAGGTGCAGGGCTGCTGGGAAAAGCGACGGCGCGCACGAAGAGACGCACGTGGCCGCCAGTGCCGGCGGGGCCGTCGGCATCGCCGGTGCGAGGCTCCTGCGGCCGTCCGGAATCCGCCCCCGGCGCGGGCGGATCGACCCAGTAGGCCATCAAGCCCGAGAAACCGCTGCACCCGACCCATTCGGGCACGGTCGCGGGCGGGTCGAGGTGCGGCCAAGTGCCCACGGCGATCGGGATCTGCAGGTCGGGTGCGACAGGCACGCCCGGCGCATCCGACGCGCACGTGCGGGAGACGGGCACGAGCGCGAGCGATGCCTCCGGGAATCTGGACTCGAGCGCGGCCTGCTTGCGTTCGAGCCGCTCGGCGACTTCCGCCCGCGCACTCGCGCGCGACAGCTCAATGGCAGTGGTCTGAGCGAGAAACTGTGCCTGCTCCGCCAGCCCGCGCAGCCGTGTCTCGACGACATACGAGCTGATGCTGCTGAAAAGCAGCACGCCGCAGAGCGCGAAGAAAACGATGATGAGCAGGGCGGGCACGAGCCCGACGAAGATGAACGACAGAATCAGCTTCCGGCGGACCCGCCACAGCAGCCGGCGCCGCGCGAGCCCGATCAGCCGGGCGGCGAACACCGTGATGCCCGCGAGGAGCGCGAGCGTCCCGACGGTGCCGATCGCGTCGGTCAGCGGCGTCCGCCCGACGGCGAGTTGCGCGAGCCACGCGAGGAGTCGGATCGCCGCCCCGACGACGAGGGCGCGACCGGGCAGGGTGCGCATCAGCAAGTCGCTGACCGAGTCGCGTGCGGGGAGCCCGTCGGCGCCGAGCCGCCGCGGGTGGTCTGTGAACATGTACTCCAGCGCGCCGATTGCCCGAGAATGATACCAAAGGTAAGCTGAGTGGCCCGGTCACGCATGGCCGGCACAATCGCTGGTACACGTCGTGAAACTGACACCTCGCGCCCGCTTCAGTACCATCTGCATCCACGCCGGGCAGGAGCCCGATCCCACCACCGGTGCGATCATCACGCCCATCTATCAGACCTCGACGTACGTGCAGCCTGAGCTTGGACGTCACAAGGGCTACGAGTACGCACGCACGCAGAACCCCACACGCGCGGCTCTCGAAGCCAACGTGGCCGCCATCGAGGGTGGACGCGCGGGCTTCGCATTCGCATCCGGGATGGCCGCGATTGGGGCCATCACGACCATGCTGAAGAGCGGCGACCATGTGATCGTGACCGATAACACTTATGGCGGCACGTTCCGCCTGTTCGATAAGGTCCTGCTGCGGTACGGGCTCACGTTCAGCTACGTCGACACGTCCGATCTCGCTGCAGTCGAGCGGGCGATCACGCCGCAGACCCGGCTCCTGTTCGTCGAGACGCCGACCAACCCGGTGATGACCATCACCGACCTCGCGGGCGCCGCCGCGCTGGCGCATGCGCATGACATCCGCCTCGCCGTCGACAATACATTTGCCAGCCCCAGCCTCCAGCGGCCGATCGCCTTGGGTGCCGACCTCGTGGTGCACAGCACGACCAAGTACCTCAACGGGCACAGCGACAGCATCGGGGGCATCGTGGTGGCCGAGCGCGAGGACGATATCGAGTGGCTCAGGTTCGTGCAGAACTCGGCGGGCGCCATCCTGAGCCCCTTCGACTCTTGGCTCGTGCTGCGCGGCACGAAGACGATGGCCGTCCGCATGCAGGCGCACAATCGGAACGGGCAGCGGATCGCCGAGTATCTCGCGCGGCATCCGAAGGTGCGGCAGGTCTATTACCCGGGGCTGCCGGACCATCCACAGCACGAGCTCGCCGCGCGCCAGATGCAGGGGTTCGGCGGAATGCTGGCCTTCGACATGGGGTCCCTCGAGGGCGCACGCGCGGTGCTGAACGGCGTCCGGCTCATGGCGCTCGCCGAAAGCCTGGGAGGAGTCGAAACGCTGATTTCCCATCCGGCAACGATGACCCATGCCTCGATACCGCCCGAACGGCGAGCCGCGATCGGCATCACGGACGGTCTGGTGCGCATCTCGGTGGGAATCGAAGACGTCGACGACCTGCTCGAAGATCTCGAGCAGGCACTCGCGGCCGCAGCGTGATGCTCGCGTGACGTCAGTCGGACGTCTGCGACTCGCCCGGCAGCGGCTCACGCGACAACACTTCCGCCGGGGGCTCGGGCTCGCCGTCCAGGCTCGTGGAGGTCCTGAGCCATCGCAGGTAGGCGTCGCTTCCCTGCTGCACCTCCACCACGAGGAACTCCGGCAGCTCGTACGGGTGCAGCTCGTGGAGCCGGCGCTCGAGATCGGGCAGGCGGGCGGCCGTGGTCTTCAAGATCACCTGGCGCTCCTGATCCCGCTCCACCGCGCCGCGCCATCTGAAGAAGGAATCCATTTCCGGCAGCACGTTCACACAGGCGGCAAGCCGCTCCTCCACGAGGCGGGTCCCGAGCACGGAGGGATCGACGTCCAGGCCGATGGTGGTCAACACGATCACGTAGCGGTCAGTCACCGCACACCTCAACTTAAACTGTGAATTCCCGAGCAATCCTGCCAACTTGGGGACTTGTACTCTCGATGAAAGTGCGATACTACATGCTGCATCACGCGAGTTGGACTTTTCGAAGCCTTCCGCTGGTCTGTCCCAGGTGAAGCCAACGACGCCATCACGAGCGCCCAAACGCCAGGTGGCTGCCGCTGTGCCGCTCGGTTCGCGCCTGCTCAAGGTCGCGCTCGCCTTCCTCGCGTGCGCGCTGGTGCTCGACGCATTGGTCGGCGCCCGTGGACTGCCGGCTGTGCTCCAGGCCCAGCGTGAGTACGAGGCGCTCTCGGGTGACCTTGGGCGCATCCGAGGGGAGAACGCGCGCCTGCGCCAGGAAGTGCGCCGCCTGCGTGAAGACCCGGACGCGATCGAGGAGATTGCCCGCCGCGATCTGCACCTGATCCGACCCGGCGAGAAGGTATTCATCATCCGCGACGTCTCGCCGCCTGAGCGCTCCAAGACCCGCTAGCTCCTCGTCCTCGGGGGTTGCCCGACCCACCCACGTCCATTCTCCGTATACATCCGCAGCTCCATCGCTCGGATTTCCAATACCGGCCGTGTGTCCCGGGGGCTGTACGGCCCCGGCGCTCTCCCCGGGTCAGTCCGAGGTGATGCCACCCGCGTCGTCGTCGGGCCGGACGGCTTCGTGTATCTGAGCCATGCACGACCCCGATCGGATCGCGCGGCTCGTGCCGGCCGATGGCGATGCCCCCAGAACGGCGCGGAAACGTTGACGCCGGCCCCCGCATGTCCGGGGAAGAGGCAATCCGCTCGCAGCGCGCGCGTCACGTCAGAGCCGTGGCCCTGACGGCTTGATCGGGGGCAGGAACGGCACGGCACCCGTGGTGCGCATCTTCCGCTTGTAGACCCTGTCCCCGCTCGTGACATAGAGCTCATCGAAGGTGGCGCCGCCGAACGCCACGTTCGCCAGCCACGCACGCTGGGGCTTGCTGATGATGCCGGTGACCTTGCCCGCCTGATCGGCGACCTGCACGCCGAGCTCCGTGGCGACGTAGAGGTTGCCGAGTGTGTCGACCGTCATGCCATCCGCATTGCTGCCGGCCGTGCCTTCCTGCAGGTGCAGGTGATAGAACGCCTCCTTGTCGGTGAGGGAGCCATCCGACGCGATGCGGAAGGAGTAGACGAACTGTCCGGCCGTGTCGGCGACGTAGAGGAGCGTCTGGTCGGGCGACAGGACGATGCCGTTCGGCCGCGCAATCCCGGTGTCCACCACGCGCGTGCCACCGTTGCGCGTGACGAGCCACACCTGCTTGTGCGCCGGATCGGTCACGTAGACGTTTCCGCTATACGTCACGACCAGGTCGTTTGGCTCGATGCCCTCGGCAAGTACGGACTCGCGCCCGTCCGTCTCCCACGTCACGATCCGTCTGGTGCTCGTCTGACAGGCATAGAGCCGCCCGTCCCCGCCGAACATGAGCCCGCTCGCGCCCCCCGAGTTCTCTTTGAATACGGACACCGCGCCATCGAGCGCCACCCGATACACGCGGTTCTTCGGGATGTCAGCGAAGAAGACCTCCCCCTTCGCGTTCACGGCCGGCGCTTCCGTGAAGGCGTAGCCCTCGCCCACGAGTTGCCAGCCCTGGCCTGGCTGCAACACGCCGGTCATGATGGGTTGCTTCGACTCGCTGGCAGACGTGACTGGCGCGGGGTATCCACGCCACAGCCATCGCAGCGCATCCGGCAGAATGGACGCCCCGTGCTTGCTGTCATGCGCGCCGTCTCCCCACGCGTGCTGTGCGTCGTAGCCGGCGAACTCGAAGGCCGCGAGCATCTCCTGGTTCGCGAGAAACCAGTGGCCGCCGTGGTTGTTCAAGTCGTTCGAGCCGTCCTGCAGGAACACGCGCAACGGCTTCGGCTCGGTCTTTCGAACGAGCGTCGGCAGGTCGTTGCCGCCCCGCAGGCCAACGTAGGTGCCGATGGTGCTGAAGACGCGGCTGAAGGCATCGGGCCGCCCCCACGCAGCGGCAAACGCCGCAATCGCGCCGGAGCTGGCGCCTCCAATTGCCCGGCTGTTGCCGTCGGTGCGCAGGTTGTAGGACTTCGCCACCTCGGGGAGGATTTCGTCGAGCAGAAAGCGAGCGTACCGATCGGTCACACTGTCGTACTCGACGCTGCGGTTGAACCGCGGGAGCGCCCCGTCCGACAGGGGCGGCGCCACGCCGGGGTTGATGAAGATGCCGATCGTGACTGGCATGTCTTTTTTGTAAATGAGATTGTCGAAGACCACAGGCACGCGCCACGCCCCATCCGCCTTTGCGTAGCCCGCACCGTCCTGGAACACCATGACGCAAGCGGGCACGGCCGGATCGTACTGTGCGGGTACGTACACCCAGTAGTCGCGGACCGTGCCGGGATAGATCCTGCTCGTCCACGAGGTACCTGCGTCACCCGCCCCCGAGGCACTCCTGCCTGCACCTGCGAATCGGGGCCGAGTTCGTAGCTGTTCGTCCCCCCTGGCGGAGGGGGCTGCTGACGCCCCTCGCCGTAGAACGCGACCGCGTTCGTGTACGCGAGCGAGAGACAGAGAGACCACACGGCAGCGGCTCGGGACATCGGCAGCAGCGCTCCTGGAACGATGGGTGGGCGAGCGCATTGTAGATCGGGCGCTCGACGGGCGGCCCCGACCTCCGGACTGGGGTCGGGCGGCTGCACGGGGCTTCGCTCAGCGAACTCTGCATCGGACCCGTCCTCGCGACTCGCGTCGCCGTCGCCCGCCGCCCGTCATCTGCCGCCCGCCTTGCATTGCCCCCCCTATTCGGCCTACAACGAGGGCCATGCAACGTCGTGATTTCCTGCGAGCGATGGCGACGGGTGCGGTCGGCAGCGCCGCGTGGCCCATGCACATGGATGTATGGGCCGCCAACCCGCTGCGTGTCGGGCTGATCGGATCCGGCTGGTACGGCAAGTGCGACCTGTTCCGCCTGATCCAGGTAGCGCCGGTCGAGGTCGTGTCGCTCTGCGACGTGGACAAGCAGCTGCTCGCTGATGCAGCAACGCAGGTGGCGGGGCGCCAGGCGTCGAAGAGGACGCCGCGCACCTACGGCGACTACCGCACCATGCTCGCGGAACGGGACCTCGATCTCGTCATCATCGCGACGCCGGACCATTGGCACGCGCTGACCGCGATCGAGGCGATGAAGGCCGGTGCCGATCTGTACCTGCAGAAGCCGATCAGCGTCGACGTCGCCGAGGGTCAGGCGATCCTCGCAGCAGCACGCCAGTACAAGCGCGTCGTGCAGGTGGGCACGCAGCGGCGCAGCACGCCCCACCTCGTGCGGGCGCGCGATCGGATCGTCCGCGAGGGGAAGCTCGGCACCATCGGCCTCGTCGAGATTTATTGCTATTACCAGATGCGAACCCGGGAGAACCCTCCCGACACGCCGCCGCCGCCGCATCTCGACTACGAGATGTGGACGGGTCCCGCGCCGCTACGGCCATACAACCGCCTCGTGCACCCGCGCGGGTGGCGCGCCTTCATGGAGTACGGCAACGGGATCGTCGGTGACATGTGCATTCACATGCTCGACGCGGTCCGGTGGATGCTCGATCTGGGCATGCCGACGCGCATCGGCTCGACCGGCGGCATCCTCGTCGACAAGGCGAGCAAGGCAAACATCAGCGACACGCAGGCCGCCACGTTCGACTTCCCGAACCTGCGCGTCGTCTGGACCCACCGGACGTACGGCGACCCGCCGGATCCCAAGTATCCGTGGGGGATGACGTTCTACGGCGACAAGGGGACTCTCAAGGCCAGCGTGATGAGCTACGACTTCATACCGCACGGGGACGGCACGCCTGTGCACGAGGACGTGGTCTACGAGCTGGAACAGTTCCCGGAGGACAAGACCGAGAAGGACCTCGAACGCCACGTCGCGCCGGCGATCCGCGCCCACATGAACGACTTGCTGCACGCGATCGCCACGCGCGGCACGCCGATCGCCGACGTCGAGCAGGGCTACATGTCCACCGCGGCCTGCGTTCTGGCGAACGTCTCGATGGAGCTTGGCCGGTCCCTGCAGTGGGACCACGCGCGCGGCCTCGTGACCGGAGATGACGCGGCCAGTCGGCTGCGGCGGCGTCCGTACCGCTCGCCATGGATCCACCCGGGCGCGGCATGAACATCGCCATTCTGACCAACGAGTACCCGCCGAACGTGTACGGCGGCGCGGGCGTCCACGTCGAGTACCTCACGCGCGAGCTCGCGGCGCTCGACGGGGGGCGGCACCACGTTCAGGTCCTGTGCTTCGGCAAGCAGCTGGAGCGGTCGCCGAACCTCACGGTCACTGGGGTCGAGCCGCCGGTAGCGCTGCCGGCGCAGGAGCCGCGGCACGCGAAGCTGTTCGCCACGCTGCTGCAGGACCTCGTCATGAGCGGGACGCTGGCGGAGGCGGACGTCGTGCACTGCCACACGTGGTACTCGCATTTTGCGGGCTGCCTCGTAAAGGTGCTGCAGAACATACCGCTCGTGCTTACCACGCACTCGCTCGAACCGCACCGTCCCTGGAAGGCAGAACAGCTGGGGACGGCCTATCACGCGTCCACCTGGATCGAGCGCACCGCTTACGAGAACGCGGATGGAGTCGTTGCCGTGTCGGCATCGATGCGGCGCGACGTGCAGGCCCTCTACGGCGTGGCGCCGGAGCGGATCCGGGTGATTCACAACGGCATCGACCTGCAGCAGTACCGTCCGACGCCCGATCCGCCCGTGCTCACCGAGTTCGGCATCGATCACACGATCCCCTTCGTGCTGTTCGTGGGACGCATCACGCGGCAGAAAGGGATCATCCATCTGGTCAACGCCATCAAATACTTCCGCTCCGGAGTGCAGGTAGTGCTGTGCGCCGGTGCGCCCGACACGCCGGAGATCGCGGAGGAAATGGCAGACGCGGTGAAGCGCGCGCGCGCCGCGACCGACATCCCGATCATCTGGATCCCCGAGATGCTGTCGAAAGCTCGGGTCATCGCGCTCTACACGCACGCGGCCATCTTTGTGTGCCCGTCGGTGTACGAACCGTTCGGGATCATCAACCTCGAGGCGATGGCGTGCGAAACGCCCGTCGTCGCGTCCGCCGTCGGCGGGATCCCGGAGGTCGTGGACCACGGCGAGACAGGGCTGCTCGTCCCGTCCGAAGCCATCGGCTCTTCGGACGTCGAGCCGCGCCACCCGGAGCAGTTCGCGCGCGACCTCGCGGCTTGTGTGAATACGCTGCTCGACGATCCCCCGCTGCGCGCGACGATGGCACGGAAGGCGCGCCGGCGGGTCGAGGAACATTTCGGCTGGACGAGCATCGCGCGGCAGACGCTGGAGTTCTACGAGGCGCTGGTGAGCGGCGGCTCTGACGATCGCCGCCAGGCCGGGGCGGGCACCGGAGGCCGGGACTGAAGGCCCGGCGCTACACACGCCCCGCGCGGTCGGGAATGATGTCGCGGCCGCGCACCACCTCGACGGCGGTCTTCGCCGTCCCAACGAATGGCACGGCCGTCAATGCCGTGTCGGCCATCCCGCGGAGCCACCCCTTCCGCCGAATCGCCGCTCCAACCGTGACGAGCGCGATGACGGTTCCAAAAAACGGAATCGAGCGGCCCATCCGACGCGCAAGCCGCGTACTTCCCCACCGGGTCATTGAGCGGGTCATGGTCATGGCCCAGTCATGAGCAAGGACTGTTCCGCCGGTCGCCTCACACTTGACCGCCCGGCTGCGCCGCCCTCACAATCGTCGACGCCGTGCATCGCTTCGTCCTGGCCGTCGCCTGCGTCATGTCGCTGTCCGTGACAGCGGCCGCGCGGCGCGAACGCGCGGCCAGTGACCCGGTATCCTCGGCCGGCGCGCCGACCCGATCGCCCACTGCGGAGGAGGCCGCGTTCGCCGACACAATCAAGCCGTTCCTCTTCCGGAACTGCTACCAGTGCCACAACGAACGGCGGACGAAGGGCAACCTCGATCTGAAAAAGTACGCCGACGTTGCCTCCGTGCTCGCGGATCCGAACACGTGGGAGCACGTTCTGCTCAAGATCCGCACCGGCGAGATGCCCCCCGAGGACGAGCCCCGCCCGACCCCCGCTGAACTGCGGCTGGTTACCGCGTGGGTGGACGCGCAGATCCTGCGCGCAGACCGCACGACCCCACCCGATCCCGGTCGCGTCACCATCCGACGCCTCAACCGGACGGAGTACAACAACACTGTCCGTGATCTGCTCGGCGTCGACCTCAAGCCGGCGGATGATTTTCCGCAGGACGACTCCGGCTACGGCTTCGACAACATCGCCGACGTGCTCTCGCTGCCTCCCGTGCTGATGGAGCGATACCTCGTGGCCGCCGAGCGGGTCACGCGCGCCGCGCTCTTCGGGGTGCCGGCAATTAGGCCGACCCTGGTGCGGCGGCAGCCACGTGCCCGGACGGTGCAGCCGGTCGAACAGCCGCCCGCCACATACGACGTCACGGGCCTGAGCCTGCCGAACGCCGTGCACACGCTGTATCGCTTTCCGGCCGATGGTGAGTACGCGTTCCGCGTCGTGACCGGCGGCACACGCCCGGCGGCGTCCGCCCCAATCGAGCTCGCCCTCTGGATTGATGGGCGGCAGGTGCAGGCCGGGACCCTCGATCCCGACGCAAGCGCTTCGTTCTTCACCCACAAGCAGGACCTGGGGGGCAAGTTCGTCGACATGCGGGTTCGGGTGCGTGCCGGAGAGCACTGGGTGGCAGCATCCGTCGCGCGGCTGTTCGAAGGGCTCCCGTCGCCCTACGGCGGTCCGAACCCCTCGGCCAAGCCTGTACCCATCCTGGTGTTCTCGCCTCCGGCCGACGCCTCGCCCGAGAGGCTCGAACGGCTGCGCAAGCAGTTCGCGGAGCAGCAGGCGGAGAGGGTGCCCGCCAACGATGCGCGCGTCGCCGCAATCGAAATCGGCGGCCCATACGCACAGGCCACAGCGCCGGCAGCCGAGAGCCTCGCCCGCATTTTCGTGTGCGGCCACCTCACCGGCGCACACGTTCCCGCGTGCCGCCGCCGTATCGTCGCCCACATGGCACGCCGCGCGTTCCGGCGGCCCGTGACGCCGGCGGAGGTCGCCACGTACGTCGGCCTCGCGGCCCTGGCTCAACGTCGCGGCGAACGGTTTGAGGAAGGACTCGCCGTCGCCATCCAGGCCATGCTGGTCGCGCCGGATTTCCTGTTCCGCATCGAACGGGACCGTCACGCGGCGCCCGCGTCGGGACCTGCGACCGAGCGTCGACAGGCCGCGCGCGAACTCGACCCGGGTGCTCCCGCCGCCGCCGCGACGGGAGCGCCGATCAGTGCGCACGAGCTCGCCGCCCGCCTGTCGTATTTCCTCTGGGCGAGCATGCCCGATGCGGAGCTGCGACGGCTCGCCGACCGGGGCGAACTGCGGAAGCCCGTGGTGCTCGAGCGCGAGGTGCGGCGCATGCTGCAGGACGACAGGGCCAGGACGCTGGTTGAGGAGTTCGGCGGGCAGTGGCTGCAGGTCCGCGCGCTGGAGTCTGCGGCCCCCGACAAGGAGCGGTTCCCCGGGTTCGACGACTACCTCCGCTTCTCGATGCGTCGGGAGACAGAGCTGTTTTTCGAGAGCATCGTCCGCGAGGACCGCAGCATCTTCGACTTCCTCGGCGCACCGTACACGTTCCTGAACGAGCGCCTGGCGCGCCACTACGGGGTAGACGGTGTCAGCGGACCCGACTTCCAGCGAGTTGACGTGCCGACAGGGCGCGGCGGCGTCCTGACGCACGCCAGCGTGCTCACCGTGTCCTCGTACGCGACCCGCACCTCGCCCGTGCTGCGGGGCAAGTGGATCCTCGAGAACCTGCTGGGCGCGCCGCCGCCTGACCCTCCGCCGGGAGTTGCGAACCTCGACGAGGCGACGGCCGGCACCTCGGCTACCTTACGGAAGCAGCTGGAAGCGCACCGCAGCGACCTCACCTGCGCCGCCTGCCACCGGCGCATGGATCCGCTCGGCTTCGGCCTGGAGAACTACGACGCAATCGGCGCCTGGCGCACGAGCGACGCCGGGATGCCCATCGACGCGGCCGGCGAACTGCCCGACGGGAGGGCCTTCGATGGTCCTGTGGCACTGCGGAGCATTCTCGAGCGGGAACAGGAGGCGTTCGCACGGGCGCTCACCGTGAAGCTGCTCACGTACGCGCTCGGCCGGGGCCTGACACCTGCGGACCGGCAGACGGTCCGCACCATCGCACGCGCGTTGCCCGCGCACGATTATCGTTTCTCGGGTCTCGTGCTGGAGATCGTCCGGAGCGCGCCCTTCCAGAGGCGACGAGGTACACAGTCATGATCGTCACGGGCCGCCACCTGCCACGCCGCCTGTTTCTGAAGGGACTCGGCGCCGCCATCGCGCTGCCCGCTCTCGATGCCATGACGCCGGCGTTCGCGGCACCCGCAGTGCGTACATCGCCGCTGCGCCTGGCGTTCACCTACGTGCCGAACGGCGTCACCCTGGAGGACTGGACGCCGGCTGACACTGGCCGCGGGTTCACCTGCTCGCGCATCCTCGCGCCGCTGGCGCCCTACCGGGATGACACGCTCGTGCTCACCGGACTCGCGCACAAGAACGCGTACGCGCTCGGCGACGGCCCGGGCGACCATGCGCGCGCAGCCGCCGCGTACCTCACGGGCGTCCACGCGCGGAAGACCGCCGGCGCCGACATCCAGAACGGCGTGTCTGTCGACCAGATCGCCGCCGCCCGCATCGGCAACGATTCGCGGTTCCGTTCGATCGAGCTCGGGTGCGACGACTCGCGCTCTGTCGGCAACTGCGACTCGGGCTACAGCTGCGCTTATACCAACAGCGTCTCCTGGCGGAGCCCAACGTCGCCGATGCCGCCCGAAACCAATCCGCGGCTCGCTTTCGAGCGACTGTTCGGGGCGTTCGACGCCGGACTCGACCCGGAGACTCGGACGCGGCGCATGTTCTACCGCCGCAGCATCCTCGACACGGTCTCGGAGCGCAGCCGCGCGCTGGCCCTCGACCTCGGCCCCTCCGACCGGCGCAAGATGGACGAATACCTCTCGTCCATTCGCGAGATCGAGCGACGCATCCAGCTCGCCGAGCAGGACATGCGCGACCTCCCGGCCGGAGTCGAGGCGCCGACGGGCGTGCCGGTGCTGTTCGCCGAGTACGTGAAGCTGATGTTCGACCTGCAGGTGGTCGCGTTCCAGGCGGACCTGACGCGAGTGTCAACCATGATGATGGGACGTGAAGGGAGCATCCGGACCTATCCGGAGATCGGCGTACCCGACCCGCACCACCCGCTCACGCACCACGGCGGCAAGGCGGACTGGATCGAACGCGTGACGCAGATCAACACGCATCACATGGAGCTGTTCGCGTATTTCATCCAGCAGCTGAAGTCGATACCCGACGGCGACGGGACACTGCTGGACCGCTGCATGATCGTGTACGGCAGCGGCATCGCCGATGGTGACCGGCATAGCCACGAGAACCTCCCGGTGCTGCTGGTGGGGCGGGGCGGGGGCTCGCTCACACCGGGCCGTCATGTCGTTTATGCGGACGGCACACCGATGACGAACCTGTACCTCACGCTGCTCGATCGCCTCGGCGTGCGCGAAGACGCGCTCGGCGACAGCACGGGGCGCATCGAGCATCTCACCGACATTTAGAGTTGATGTGCGTTGGCCACGCGCTGCAGGCAGAGTGCATACCTTTTCGGGCGACAAGGCCATCAGCCCACCCGCCGGTGGCCGCTCCTGCGGGGCGTCAGTGAACCGGGCGCATCGGGCCGCGAGGCGGCGAGACGAGCCCGCAGCCTTTAGCCTGGCGCCTGGAGCCCTGAAGTCTTCCGGGGTGGTCCCCGCCTTGCACCCATTCCACCCGGCGCGTACGGTCGTTCAGTTAATCTCATCAGCGCGCCGCGAGGAGACTCACACATGGCACACCCGCGCGGACCCGGCGAGCCGCTTGTCCCCGTTCGTCTCACCCCCGAGGGTGATCCCCCGCCGTACGAACCCCCGGTTCCACCCGACCCCGAGCGCGACCGCGACGACGATGACATCCCGGACACCCCGGGTAGCGAGCCGCCGCCCGTCCCGATGCGCGATCCGCAACCTGCCGGAGCGCCGACGGGACCCTATATCGCTTGACGCCAGGCTGGCCAGGACACACGTCCCGGCCAGCTCGACTTCGGCCTGAGATCGATCCGGCGGGGGCGGAGGTCTACCGGAGGGTGGTGACCGCTGGAACCAAAGATAATGCCTGGGCTGACCCGGAGCCGGGGCTGAAGCCGCGCCTATCTTGCCTCCGCCATGCGTCCTGCGAGCTCCGACTGATAGAGCGCGACGAGCGCCGCACCGATTGCCTGCGACAGGTCGCCGAGCGCCGCCGGCACAATCGTCAGCACCTTTCGCTGGGCGGGCCACAGGTAGGGTTCCGCCGCCTCGCGCACGAGACGCAGGTATCGCTCCCGGAATTTCGGGGTCGTGGCCTCCGGATCCATCAGCCCGCCGCCAATCACCACGAACTGCGGGTCGAGCACCATCGCGAGGGTGGCGACGTGCAACCCCATGGCGCGCGCTTGGAGGTCGAACAGCTCGAGCGCGAGCGCGTCGCCTTTCTGCGCGAGCCCGCGCAACGCAAACGCCCGTTCCTTCGGGCCGAGCGGTGAGCGTGCGAGCTCGTGATCGGGCCGCGTGTCGAGTCGCTCCGCAAGGAGGAACGGCAGCCCTGAGAGCGTGGTGTACACCTCGACGCACCCCCACGTACGGCCGCACCCGCAGGGATACGATTTCACATCCAGCAGGTGCAGGGGCGCGGGCAGATGTGCAGCCTCCATCCCCGCGAGCGTGTCGCCCTCGAGCGGCAAACCGGTGCGATCCACGTACGCGCAGCCCAGACCTGAGCCCGGCGCCAGCATCAACACCGTCCCGGTCCCGCGCGCGCGAACGCGCTGCGCTTCGGCAACGCCCCCCATGTTGCCGTCGTTGCCGACGGCGAGTGGCACGGCGCGACCAGCACGCTCGGAGAGCGCCGCCCCATACTCCTCAAGCACGTTGAACCCGGTGAAACTGTCGGGCAGGTTCGGCGACTTGTCGAGCACCCCGTAGCGCTGCTGTGGTCCCGGGACGGCTACACCGACGCCCTGCACCTGATCCCACGTGAGACCGTTGTCGCGCAGGTACTCGCCCACTCCCTCCACCCACCCGCGAACGACGGCCGCGGGACCCAGGGCCGAGTTCGTGGATCGCTGCAGCAACCGCGTGGAGACCGGGCTTCCGGTTCTCCACACTCCACCGATCTTCGAGGTGGTCGCTCCCCCGTCGGTGCCGATGTACACGTCCTGGGCTGTCGTCATAGACGAAGGATCCTAATCCAGATTGGAGCGGGACGGGAGGCGGGCGCCGGAGCGTGCAAAGGGAGGCGGGGCGATCGATCGTGGACGGGTCGGGCGGAGCCCGACCCGTCCAGATCCTGGCCGTAGCTAGTGCCTGCAGCGGCCGCCGAACTGGACTGCGATGGTCCCGCTGACGCCGTCGAGACGATCGTCGAGCAGAGACGTGCCGCCGATCAGGCGATAGCCCACGCCGGCGTCTATACGCATCCAGCTCGTGACGGTCAGCAGCACATTCGCCTGCGGTTCGGCGACGAGGAAGTTCTCGCTCACACGCCACGCCACGCCCGTGACACTGCCAGGGTCGAGCTCGTGTCCGGGTCGTCTCACGTGGCGGTGACCAAACCGGACGGGCGTGCCGCCCAGCGCCACTGGCGCCATCGGCCCCAGAAGATCCGCGTAGCTGACACCAATAGTGGCCGTACCGCCGCCGAGGAGGGTGCGAGCGCCGAACCCGATGCGCCTGTCAGTGCGCGCGAGCCATTCCAGCACAACGCCGCCGTATGCCATCTCGCGATCATCGGAGCCGTTCGCGAGCCAGTAGCCACCGGCGCCGATCAGGAACGCGCCATCGGTGACCCACCCGACGTACCCTCCGGCGAGGGTCGCCGCCTGATCATCAACCCGCGTGAACTTCACGTCCGGGGCTACCACCCAGCCCCCTTTGAGCGGCGTGACCTGCATGGTCGACCCCTGCGCGTCAGGTGGTGACGCGGGCGGATCCTGCGCCTGAGCCCTTCCGGGAGCCGCCGCGAACATCGTGCAGACGATTGCCGCGGCAGCCACTGCGATGTGCAGTTTCCGACCCCGCGGCCTCATCGCCGCTCCTCTGGCAGGCTGACGTTGACCGTCGCGGTCTCGCCGCTCCGTATTTCGACGTCAGTTGCGTAAGACTGGAATCCCTCTCTCCGTACCTCGACGCGGTGACGGCCTTCGGCCAGCTGCAAGAGGAGGCGCTCGCCGCTCGTGTCCGTGCCCTCCCAGCCTTCGCCGTCCACGAGGATCGACGCGCCCGCAGGCTGGACACGCACAGCGAGGGTTCCGAAACCTGACACCTCCGCCGCCGAGCCGCGCATCTGTTCGCCGCGATCGGTATCGTCGTGGCCACGATGCCGGGGCTGCGCCGGCGTGCGCTGCAGGTCGACGTCTGCAGACGGCTTCGGGCGCGGCTCCGCCTGTTCTCCGTCGGCCAACTTCTCCAGCGAAGCGTTGATCTTGTACCCCGCCCGCGGCCGGAAGAGGATGTTCTGCTTCGTCGACCGATAGCCCTCGAGATAGATCACCAGTTCGTGCTCGCCTGGCGGGACGCGCAGGCGCTGGAACGTGCCGTCGAAATCGTCGACGATGCCCGCATAGTAACCATTAACGTACACCTCGGCCTGTGGCGGCGCGCCCTGGATGCGTGCGGAGCTCGTCGGGTCGTAGTACCCGTACGCCGGCCAGGGGCCCCACGCACCCCAGGCGCCCCACGGATACCCGTACCACCCGAAGGGTCCGGCATAAGCGGAGTAGTAGAAACCGGGGTAGTAGAACCCCGGGTAGAAGTACGGCCCTCCGAACGAGGCACTCACGACGACACCACCGTGAGGGTGGCCGTGGCTGTGCCGCTGCGCGTGTGCTTGCGCGGGCCAGAGCAGTGACAGCATCGCGGCGACGACCACGAGCTGAGTGACCTGGTTGACTCTGCGTCTCACGGGAACCTCCGGGGCAGGCTGGCGCCAAACGGCCGCGCGCGCAACGGTTGTGCCGCCTCAGAAAATCCCGAACCGCAGGAGGATATCTGCCTGGAACGACGGGGCTTACGTGAAAATGCGCCGCAAGGGCGAAGACACCCGCTGTCCAACGCGGGCGACAGCGGATGTCTCTGTCAGGGGTCAGCCTTCAGAGCTGTTCGCGCGTCCCATAAAGCGGAGGTGACGCCTCATCGGAAATGCCGCTATTTCTTCGGCAGCTCCGAGCGCTGGTTCTTCGGCAGCTCCGAGCGCCGGCGGCCGGACTCGGATCGTGCGGTTCCCTCCTGAGCGCCAATGGGTTTCGAAAAGAGGAGGGGCGTCTCGGCCTCGGGCGGCTGCGATGTGCCTGGTCCGCCGTGCGCACGCTCGATTTCGAGCTCACGGCTTCGACGCTCGATCAGCTCGTAGTTGCTCAGTTCTGGCTCTGGCTCCGGGGCCAGACGTGTGGGTGCGGGCGACGATGTGGCGCGCCGCCGCCGCATGACGCGGATCGTTCTCGGCTTGTCCGGAGGTGTTGGGAACATGCCTGCCCCCCAAAGCAAGAATGTTGCCTACCAGCGCGGGAGTCACGCGATCGCTTGCCCCGTTCGAAAACCGCACGCCCGAGCGCGTCTGCGCCGTGGGACTGACCAGCCAAGCCCGTTCCGAGCACCGGGAACCGTGAACCCGTGAACGTGAAGAGCCGCAGAGAGCTGCGTGCGAAGCGCATCGCCCCGATGGGGGCAAGCGTCCGACCGGCCGTACCCGCCTGTAAGTAGTTCGCCAGACGGGTCGAGTGTCATCTCCTTCGGGCAGGTGGATGGCGGAGCGCCTCCAGGAGCAGCACCATATCGTGAGGGAGCGGTGCCTCGAACCCGAGGGGCCGCGCCTCCGACGGGTGTTCGATCCCGAGCCGCCATGCGTGGAGCGCCTGCCGGTGGAACCGAAGAGCGGCCCGATCGCCGCCGCCCGGCTGGACGAGTCCCGCGTACTGCCGCTCGCCGATGAGCGGATGCCCCCGCAATGCGGCCTGGATGCGAATCTGGTTCCGTTTCCCCGTGTGCAGCCGTACCTCGATCAGCGACGCGCCCGTGAGCGGCTCCACCACGCGATACCGGCTCACCGCCTCGACGCCGCGCGGATCCCGGACATGTGTCTCCTGCTGTACGAGGGACGCGCGGTCCCAGGCCAGGTGATCACGCCATGTCCCCTCCGCCGGCGAAGGATGTCCGATGACGACAGCCAGGTACAGGCGCTCGGGCTCGCGCCGGATGAACTGCTCCTTGAGCGCCTGCTGCGTGCGCGTGTCCTTCGCAAAGACCACCAGCCCGGACGTGTCGCGGTCGATCCGGTGCACCACGTGCGGCCTGCGCCGGCTCGAGCGCAGATGCTCGAGCAGCTGCGCATACACCGACGCTTCGTCGCGTCTTCGCGGCAAGGGGACGGTCAGGACGCCGGACGGTTTGTTGACGACCAGCAACGCGCGATCCTCGAAGATGATCTCGAGCGCGCCCGAGGCGCCTGCGCGCCTCGATGGCGCGGCGAGCCGGCGGCTGGCACTCCCCGGACGATCGGTCCACACGTGCACACGATCACCGATGGCCAGACGCACCCCTGCCTGGGCGGGCCCGACCTCGTGATCGTTCAGGAACACCTTGCCGCGTTCGAGCGCCGCGGACGCTCGGCCTCGCGAATCGAGCCGTCCGGCGCCCGCCAGATACTTGTCGAGTCTCGTGCCCGCTACGTCCGCGTCGATGGTCCACCTATCGCCCATCTGCCGCCAGTGTAATGCGGGCAGTGAAGGTCACGGGAACCGGCCAATGGCGCGACTCACCCGGGGCTCGGTTGACGCGGGCTGCTCAGGCAGTTCGAGCTCGTCGGCTTCGGCCGAATGCCGATGCGTGAGCCCTGTGTCGATCATGAATCCTTAAGAAGCGTTCCCGCGTTTTGCATTGTGCGAATCGTTGTGGTCTCATCCCCCTCGGCGGCTCCGCGCAAGCCGCCTCGAGGGTCCAGATGCAGATCTCCATGAAACGATCGTCCCGATTGCTGGTGGCGCTGGCCATCTCGTTCCTTACCAGCAGCACGGCCGCTGCGCAGGTGATGACCGAATCGGGGCGTGTCGAGGGTACCGAGAGCCAGGACGCACGCGTCCGGATCTTCCGAGGCATTCCGTTCGCCGCGCCACCGATCGGCGAGCTCCGCTGGCAGGCACCGCGCCCAGTCACCGCATGGCAGGGTGTCCGCAAGGCGACGGCCTTTGGCAATCGGTGCATGCAGGCGCCGATCTTCTCCGACATGATCTTCCGAGACGAGATGAGCGAAGACTGCCTCTACCTCAACGTCTGGACCCCCGCCCGCGCCGCCACCGAGCGGCTGCCGGTGATGGTGTGGATCTACGGCGGCGGCTTCCAGGCCGGCTCCGCGTCGGAGCCGCGGCAGGATGGCGAGAAGCTCGCAGGCAAGGGCGTGGTCGTCGTCAGTTTCAACTATCGCCTGGGCGTCTTCGGGTTCCTCGCCCACCCGGAACTGACCAAGGAGTCCGGCCACAACGCGTCGGGCAACTACGGCCTGCTGGATCAGATTGCAGCGCTGCGGTGGGTCAAAGCGAACATCGCCGCGTTTGGTGGCGACCCGGGCAAAGTGACGATCTTCGGTGAATCGGCCGGCTCCTTCGCGGTCAGCGCGTTGATGGCATCGCCACTCGCCCAAGGTCTGTTCCACCACGCGATCGGCGAGAGCGGCGCGTTTTTCAACAGCGGCAGCGGTGCGCTGGCCCCGGCCAGGCTGCCCGCGAGCGAAGCATCGGGTGGATCCTTCGCGCAATCGCTGGGCGCCACATCCCTCGCAGCACTCAGGGCGAAGCCTGCGGCCGATGCGCTGCAGGCCGCAGCCAAAGGACCTGGGCGCTGGTTCGCCCCGATCATCGACGGCTACGTGCTGCCGCGGGACGTCCACGCCATCTATGCCGACGGCAGGCAGAGTCCCGTTCCGCTGCTTGCGGGGTGGAACGCTGACGAGGTGCGCTCTGGCGTCGTCCTCGCAAAGGAGAAGCCCACGGCTGCCAGCTTCATCGAGCGTACGCGCAAACAGTTCGGCGCCGACGCGGATGCCGTGTTCAAGGCGTACCCCGCCGGCTCGGATGCGGAGGCGCTCGAGTCCGCCGCCTCGCTCGGCACCGATCTGTTCATCGCCTACGCCACCTGGAAGTGGATCGAAATACACCGCCAGACCGGCGGGTCCCCGGTCTATCGCTACCGCTTCGACCGCACGATCCCGATCGCGCCCGGCACACAAGTGAACGGCGCCGCGGCCACCGCGAAAGACATCGGCGCACGGCACGCTGGCGAGATCGAGTACGTGTTCGGCGCGCTCGACTCCGTTCCGAACGTCACGTGGGACGAGGGCGATCGAAAGCTGTCAGACCTGATGATGTCCTACTGGTCGAACTTCGCCCGCTCGGCCGACCCCAATGGCCCCGGTCTGCCGAAATGGCCCGGGTACGACAAAGCCACGGGCGATCAGGTCATGCACCTCGACGTGCAGTCGGGGGCGAAACGCGCAACCGACCGCGTGCGGTACGAAGCGCTCGATGCCATTGCGGCGAAGGCACGCACGGAGTAGCGGCATCCGGCAGGCCCGACGGGAGACGGGCCTGGTCACGCTGCGGCCGCCGATCACGGGGCGATGCCACCGGGCCTGTTCCGCCCGTGCTGCCGGTGCATGCCAGGTCATGCATTCTGCATTACGCGGTTTTTGTTGTACATTCCCCCGCCGTGTACCTTCAACCTCTCGACTGGCTCGTCGCCGCCGTCGCGGTCCTGATCTGCTTCGCGCCCGCCCTCTTCGTCGGAAAGCGCGCCGGCAAGGACACGACCGAGTTCTTCGCCTCCGGCCGCTCGGTGCCGTGGTGGCTGGCCGGGCTCTCGATGGTGGCCACGACCTTCAGCAGCGACACGCCGAACCTCGTCACGGACATCGTCCGGCGCACCGGCGTCGCGGGCAACTGGGTCTGGTGGTCCTTCCTGCTGACGGGCATGGCGACCGTCTTCTTCTACGCGCGCCTGTGGCGCCGGTCGGGGGTGATGACCGACCTCGAGTTCTACGAGATTCGCTACTCGGGCGCCGCGGCACGGATCGTACGGGGGTTCAGGGCCATCTACCTCGGGTTCCTGTTCAACTGCATGATCATGGCGACCGTCAACCTCGCCGCCTGCAAAATCGCCGCGATTCTCTTCGGGCTGCCCCGATGGCAGACGCTCCTCTTCGTGGGCGTGCTGAACGCGGCGTTCGCCGCGCACTCCGGTCTCTGGGGCGTGCTCGTCATCGACATGGTGCAGTTCTTCGTCAAGATGACCGCGGTCACGGCTGCCGCGTACTTCGCCCTGCAAGCCCCGGGCGTTGGCGGCCTGAGCGGGATGGTGTCGCAGCTGTCGCAACTGCCCGGGCCGAACGGGATCAATTACCTGAACGTGCTGCCCGACTTCACGAACAACTGGGACATTGCCGTCGCGGTGTTCGTCATGCCGATAGCCGTCCAGTGGTGGTCGGTGTGGTACCCGGGCGCGGAGCCTGGCGGCGGCAGCTACATCGCACAGCGGATGCTCGCGTCCAAATCGGAGCGCGATTCGCTCGGGGCCGTCCTGTTCTTTCAGCTGGCGCACTACGTGCTGCGGCCCTGGCCTTGGATCCTCGTCGCGCTCTGCTCAATCATCGTGTACCCGCAGCTCTCCGACATCCAGAAGGCCTTTCCGAATCTCGACCCGGCGCTGCTGGGGCACGACATCGCATATCCGGCGATGCTGAAGTTCCTGCCGGTCGGCTTCGTGGGGCTGATGGTTGGCGGGCTCGTCGCGGCGAACTCGTCGACGATCCTCACGCACCTGAACTGGGGCGCCTCGTACCTGGTCCATGACTTCTATCGCCGCTTCGTCAAGAAGGACGGGACCGAGCGGCACTATGTCGCGGCGGGCCGCTACGCCACGCTGCTTCTGTTCGTCTTCTCGTCGGCGCTCGTGTTCGTGCTCGATTCGGCGAAGGACGCGTTCGACGTGATCCTTCAGATCGGTGCAGGCACCGGGCTGCTCTATCTGGTCCGCTGGTTCTGGTGGCGTGTGAACGCGTGGTGCGAGGTCGTTGCAATGATGAGCTCGTTTCTCGTGTCGGTCGCCCTGCTGGTGCTGGCGAGGAACGGTGTCCAGTTCACCACGCACAAGGCCTTGCTGATCACGATTGCCGTCACAACCGTGTGCTGGGTCGCGACCGCCTACCTGGCGCCGCAGACCGATCGCGATGTGCTGGTGGCGTTCTATCTCAAGACACGTCCGGCCGGGCCTGGCTGGTCACCAATCCGCCGTGACCCGCGCGTCGTCGCCAGCCAGGAAACGGGAGCCGTCGAGAATATCCCGATGGCCATCCTCGGCTGGGTCTCGGGTTGCACGCTGGTGTGGTCGGCCCTCTTCACCATCGGCAATTTTCTCTACGGCCGCACCGGCGCCGGGACGCTGCTGCTCGTCGTGACCGTGGTGAGCGGCCTCACGGTCATCTGGGTGGTGCGCACGCTCTGGGCCGGCGACGACGCGAGCCAGCAGCCGGCGTGACGCCAATCCGGAAGGCAGTCGTCCTGGCCGCGGGCCTGGGGACGCGCATGCGGGCCGCGGAGGGCCAGGCGGACCTTGCGCCTGGGCAGGCACAGATGGCCGACGCAGGCCTGAAGGCGATGGTCCCGTTCGAGCGGCCGTTTCTCGATTACCTGCTGCACAACCTCGCCGACAGCGGCATCTCCCGCGCGTGCATCGTCATCGGCCCGTCGCACCGGGCCGTGCGCGACTATTACGAGCCGATGCCGACGCGCCGTCTCGACATCGAGTTTGCAATCCAGCCGGCGCCGCGTGGGACGGCGGATGCGGTGCTCGCGGCCGGCGCATTCATCGGCGAGGACGCCGTGCTCGTCGTGAACGGAGACAACCTCTATCCTGTCAGGTCGTGCCGTGCGCTCGTCGAGCATGGAGGCCCGGCAGTCGCCGCGTTCAGCCGTGCGGGCCTCCTCGCGGACGGCCTGATCTCCCCCGAGCGCATTCAGAAGTTTGCCGTCGTCATTGCCCGGAACGGATGGCTCGAGCGCGTCATCGAAAAGCCTGATGCGGCGATGCTGGCTGCCTTCGGCGAGGACGTGTACGTGAGCATGAACAGCTGGGTGGTGCCCCCGTCGCTGCGAGCCGTGGTGGCACGGCTGCCCCTCTCGCCACGGGGAGAGCTCGAGCTGCCGCTCGCGATGCAGGCGCTGGTGGATTCCGGCGTACGCTGTACGTGTCTTCCCGTCGGACGAGCCGGTGCTCGATCTCTCGAACCGCCGCGACATCGCCGCGCTCGAGTCCCGGCTGCGCGGGCGAGAGGTCGTACTGTGAGCGCCGCCCCGCGGGACGCGCTCTCCGGGATGGGCATGAGCGCGGCAAACCTGCTGCTGTGCGAGCGCGCCTTCGAGTCGGCCCGGACTGGCTGGACCGCGCTGCATGATCGCGGCCTGGATGCTCACTCGCTGTACGTGCCCGGACGGATCGAAGTGCTCGGCAAGCATACCGACTATGCGGGCGGGGCAACGCTTACGTGCGCGGTCGAGCGGGGTGTGTGCGCCGTCTACTCGGGCCGTCGCGACGGTCTCGTCCGCATCGTGGACACGATGGACACGCGAGCCATCGAGTTCTCGATCGCGCCGGACCTCGCCATCCCGATCGGGGATTGGGCAAATTATCCGATGACCGTGGCCCGCCGCGTCGCCCGGAACTTCGACCCGCCACTGGCCGGCGTCGATTTCTCTTTTCGGAACACGCTGCCGGTTTCGGCGGGCATGAGCAGCTCGAGCGCGCTGATCACGGCGGTGTTCCTGGCGATCGCCGACGTGAACCAGTTGCGCGATCGCGAGGCCTATCGCGAGCACGTCCACGGCCTGGCGGATCTCGCCGGATACCTTGGCAGCGTAGAGAACGGGCAGCCGTTTGGCGGGCTGGCGGGCGACCACGGCGTGGGCACGTTCGGCGGCAGCGAGGATCACACGGCGATCCTCTGTTCAGAGCCGCGGCACCTCGGACACTTCGAGTTCTGCCCGGGGCGGCGCATCGCCACGCTGCCGGTGCCCGAGGATTACACCTTCGCGATTGCCAGCAGTGGCATCGTTGCGCAGAAGACCGGGAACGCGCGGGTTCGATACAACCGTGCGTCCCTGCTCGTGGGCGAGATTCTGCGCATCTGGCATGACGCGACCGGCGAACGGCATGAGACCCTCCGCGCCGCGGTACACTCGCGCCCTGACGCACCAGCGCGGCTCGAGTCGGCCATCCGGGACACTCAATCGGATGCATTCGCGCCCGCCGATCTGACGAAGCGGCTTGCGCACTTTCTGCTCGAGAACGAAACGCTCATGCCCGCGGCCGCGCGGGCGCTGGCCGACGCAGACGTCGAGACGTTCGGACGTGTCGCCGACGAATCACAGCGGGGTGCGGAAGATCTCCTCAGGAACCAGGTGCCGGAGACGATGGCGATGACGCAGTTCGCGCGCGAGCTCGGGGCCGCCGCGTCGTCGGCCTTCGGCGCCGGCTTCGGCGGCAGCGTCTGGGCCCTAGTGCTCGCGAGCGATGCGCAGGGATTCAGCGATCGTTGGCGTGCGCGCTACCGTGCGATCGCCCGTCCGCGTGTCTTCGCCCGCTCGAGCTTTTTCCTCACCGCCGCCGGCCCCCCCGCCACCCCGCTGTGACCGTCGGGGGGCAGGGCTTCAACCCCTGCCTGCCAGTCGGTGTGACGCAGGGAATCAGCCCTGCGCGATTGGGTAAGCAGCGCAGATATAGAATGTCGCGACCTATCATCCAGGAGACATCGATGTCCATGCCGACGCGAGCCTTCGTGCTCGCCGCTCTCATCGTCATTCCCGCCCTCACCGGGGCAGCCCCCCGCCTGCCCGTCATGCTGCTCGATGGGGAGAGTGGCGGCCCGTGGCATAAGTGGCAGCTCACCACACCCGTGCTGAAGAAGCAGCTGGAGGAAACCGGGTTGTTCCAGGTCGATGTGGTGACCGCCCCGCCTGCGGGCGCTGACTTCACCGCCTTCAAGCCCAACTTCAGCGCCTACCGCGCGGTCGTCTGGAACTACGATGCGCCCGACGAGCGCTGGCCCGCGGAGATCAAGACGGCATTCGAACAGTACGTCAGCAATGGGGGCGGAGTCGTGATCGTGCACGCCGCGGACAACGCCTTCCCGGGCTGGACGGCGTTCAACGAGATGATCGGTGTCGGCGGGTGGCGTGGCCGCGACGAGAAGGCGGGCCCGCGGTGGTTCATGCAAGCGGGCACGCTGTCGTCCGATGCGTCGCCGGGACCTGCCGGCAGCCACGGACGCCGCGTGCCGTTCCTGGTTACCATGCACAACGCGACACACCCGATCGCGCGCGGTCTGCCCAAGGCGTGGATGCAGCAGGGTGACGAGCTCTACGCCAAGCTGCGGGGACCGGGCAAGAACATGACGGTGCTCGCCACCGGCCACTCGCGCCCCGACAACGAAGGCACCGATCGGGACGAGCCTGTGCTGATGGTGCTCACCTACGGCAAGGGACGCATCTTCCACACGGCGCTCGGACACGACGTCAACGGCCTCAGCTCGGTGGGCTTCACGGCCACGTTCCAGCGTGGAACCGAGTGGGCGGCCACGAGTGCGGTCACGCAGAAGGTCCCGGCATCCTTCCCCACGGCAGACACCGTCACCTACCGGGCCGATCTCGCAGCGATGGACCCTGAGTTCGAGAAGGGCCTGAACCGCCTCGACCCGCCCCCTCCGGCCCGCGCCGCAAGCCCGTTCGCCGGCTCGTGGATGATCACCGGCGACGTAGCCGGCAACCCGGTGAACACCCTGTGTACGCTAACCGTGGACGCTGGTGGCTCGGTCGGCGGGACATGCAAGGTGCCAACCGGAGACACGAAGGCGACCGGCCAGGTCAAGGGCGCGACGCTCACCTTCCAGGTGGACGTGACGCACCAGGGCACCGACTACGTGCTCGTCTTCACCGGCACGGCGGAGTCGCCGACGGCCATGAAGGGAACCATCGACGTGTCTGGCAACAGCGGAGCTTTCACGGCAACCAGACAATAGCCGGCAGGCCGCCGGACGACGACTACACCTTCAGGAACACGCCGCGCTTGTACATGGCCCAGGCGATCAGGAACATCAGCAGCGTGTACACCAACGCGAACAGCAGTGACGCGTTCACCGGGGATGCCAGCGGCGCAAAGACAGCCTGGTAGAGCGGCGCCTTCCAGCCGAGGCCGTCCATGACGCCCAGGAGCAGCTCGGAGATCATGTAGATCGCGATCGCATTCATCCCGAGGATGACGAACGGACGAACCGGCTTGCGCCAGCCGAGACCGTCCACTACCCACGCGAAACCCGCGAGCAGGACGAAGTCCAGTCCCGCCATGAACAGTGCGAACGACGTGGTCCACAACTTCTTGTTGATCGGAAGCCACTGATCCGTTACGAGGCCAGCGACCAGCAGGGCGACTCCGATGGCGGCCAACCATGCGACACGCTGGGCGAGCGGGCGCCGCCGCGTGAGCACCTGCGCCGCGAACATCCCGAACAGCACGGTCGCGACGGCTGGCAGGGTGCTGACGATGCCCTCGGGATCCCAGGTCTTCGTCTCGGCGTAATTGTGATTGCCCAGCACCAGGCGATCGACATGGTGGGCGAAGTTCCCCTCGACACCGAGATTGCCTGCGCCAAAGCCCGGAACGGGCGCGAGCATCATCAGCGCCCAGTAGCTGGCGAGCAGGCCGGCCGTCCACGCGATCCGGCCGCGCAGCCCTGTCGTGAGCCAGATCGCGGCGCCCGCGAGATAGCAGATGGCGATCCGCTGCAGCACGCCGAGGATGCGCCACGTCGAGAGTTCGAACCGTGGGAACCCGTAGAGGAACAGGCCCAGGGCAAACAGGATGGCCGCGCGGCGCAGCGCGCCCTTGAAGAGATCGGCGCGGGTTGCTCCCGCGGCCAGCCGGCGTTGAAAGGACAACGTCAGCGACAGCCCCACAATCCACAGAAAAGACGGGAACACGACGTCCGTCGGCGTCCACCCGTGCCAATCGGCGTGCTGGAGCGGCCCGTAGACGTGGGCGCCGTCGCCCGGCGTGTTGACGAGCACCATCAGGGCGATCGTGGCCCCGCGGAACGCGTCGACTGAGACGAGGCGGCTCGCGCTCGCTGGCGGGGCGGTGCGGGCCGGGGCTGCAGGGATCATGGTGCAGCATTCTACGCCGCGCGAGAAGGTTCCTTGCGCCGGCCGTTCAGCTTCACTCCCTCAGCACCTCGCGGAGGGCTCGCCGGGCCGCGTGGTAGCCGCACATCCCATGCACCCCCACGCCAGGCGGCGTCGATGCGGAGCAGAGATACAGGCCTGGCACCGGCGTCGAGTAGTGCGACAGCGTGGGTCGCGCGACCAGCTGACGGGCGTCTGCCGCGCCCGAGGCGATGTCGCCGCCGACGTAGTTCGGGTTGTGCCGCTCCAGCGCAGCGGGCGGCATGACGTGGCGCGCGAGGATCCGGTCGCGGAACCCGGGCGCGAAGCGCTCCACCTGGGCCTCGATGCGCGGCAGCATGTCCACTCCGGACCCCCGCGGCACATGACAGTACCCCCACGCCGTGTGCTGCCCTGCCGGGGCGCGTGAGGGATCGAACGGCGTGTGCTGCGCAAGGAGCACGAACGGGTGTTCTGAATGCCGCCCCTCCCAGGCTGCCCGCTCTGACGCGGCAATCTCCTCGAGCGTACCGCCGACGTGCACGGTTGCTGACCGCGTGCAGGCCTCTGCCGTCCACGGAATGGGCGCGCCGAGTGCCCAATCGACCTTGAACACCCCCATGCCGTACCGGTATTGCTCGAGGCGGCGCCGGTACGCGGGGGGCAGGCGATGGCCCGCGATCCTCAGGAACGGGGCGGGAGAGAGGTCACAGAGGATTGCGCGCGCCGGCGGGAGATCGTCGAGCGATGCAATGGGGGTGTTGGTGACGACCTCTCCCCCAAGCGAGCGCAGATGCGCTACGAGGGCGTCCGCGAGGCGCTGGGCGCCGCCGCGTGGAAACATCCATCCGGCAAGATGCGCAGTGGCTCCGAGCAGCAGCCCGAAGGCGGCGGTGATGGCGTGCTCGAGCGGCAGCATGCCGTGGGCCGCCAGACCCGCGAAGAGCGCGCGCGCAGGGGCGTCGGCGAACGTGCTCGAGGTGAGCCCGCGCGCAGACCGGATCGCCTGGCGTCCGAACCGTGCGAGCACCAGCGGATGCCGTGGCCATCGCGGCGGACCGAGCACCGCCTCCTCCAGGCGGGCCCAGTCTGCGACGGTGGGTCCTATCAGTTGCGCATACGCGGTTCCATCCGCCCCAAGCCCGGCGGCCGTATCGCGCACATCGTGCACCACGATCGCGGCCCGTCCGTCGTCCAGCGGATGTGCACACATCCCGGGCGGCCGTACCCACTCGAGCCCGTGCTGTGCCAGCGGCAGCGATCGAAACGCGGGCGAGATCGGCGCGAATGGATGCACCGCCGAACAGATGTCGTGCACGAACCCGGGGAGGGTGAGCTCCGCCGAGCGCATGCCTCCGCCGGCAATCGCGTCCGCCTCGAACACCGTGACGGTCCGGCCGGCCTGGGCCAGGAGGATCGCGGCGGCAAGGCCGTTCGGTCCGGATCCGATGACAATGGCGTCGAGCGTATGGGCCATAGGGTTGCTTCGGAGTCCCACGGTACCGATCACGAACCTCGCATGCTGATTGACCCAGCGCCGGCCGGGGGCGGCGAGACCCACGGGAGCGGCCAGTGGTTTTCTCGTTGGCTGTTCGAGCGCGCGCTGGCGCTCATCTACTTCACCGCCTTCCTGGTGGCGGTAAACCAGTTCGTGCCGCTGCTCGGCGAGCAGGGGCTGCTGCCTGTGCCGGAGTGGGTACGCCAAGTACCATTCCGGGCCTCGCCCAGCCTCTTCTACCTGTTTCCCACGGACGCGGCCTTCGGCACCGCTGCCTGGTTGGGCCTCGTGCTCTCGGCAGTGGCGTTGACGGGCCTGACCAGCCGCGCCGGCAGCGCAGTGACGGCCGCGGTGTGGGCGCTCCTCTGGCTGCTCTACCTCTCGTTCGTCAACGTCGGCCAGACCTTCTACGGCTTCGGCTGGGAAACGCTACTCCTCGAGACGGGGTTCCTCGCGATCTTTCTGGGCGGGCGCACCACGGAACCGAGTGTCGTGATCTCCTGGTTATTGCGATGGCTGCTCTTCCGGCTGCTGTTCGGCGCGGGGCTCATCAAGTGGCGCGGCGATCCGTGCTGGCTGGATCTGACGTGTCTCGAGTACTACTTCGAGACGCAGCCGATGCCGAATCCGCTGACGTGGTACTTCCACTGGCTGCCCGCGGCCGTCCACCGCAGCGGCGTGGTAATCAATCACGTCGTCGAGCTCGGCGTTCCGTTCCTCTATTTCGCGCCGCAGCCGATCGCCGCGGTCGCGGGGCTCGTCACGATTGCATTTCAACTCATTCTGATCGTCAGCGGCAATCTATCCTGGCTGAACTGGCTGACCATCGTGCTCGCGATTGCAACCATTCACGACCCCTGGCTCGCCTGGATCCCGGTGCGCCGTCCACGGCTGCGAGCGCCGACGGCTGCGCGCCGAACGGCTCTTACGCCGTCGCGCTGGTGGTTGGCTTCCTCAGCCTCGCGCCCGCGCTGAACATGCTCTCGCCCGCGCAGGTGATGAACACGTCGTTCGAGCCGCTGCACATCGTGAACACCTACGGGGCGTTCGGTTCGATCACGAGGGAGCGTCTCGAGATCGTGATCGAGGGGACCGACGAGCGCGAGAT
>CAVUCH010000011.1:0-138415 GCA_963739995.1 Vicinamibacteria bacterium
TGGGATCGGCCGCCGAGCTCTCCTTCGCGCAGGCACGGCGTATCCCCGCCCGCTCCGCTCACGACTTCGTCTGGATGCACCAGAAGGCGCCCTATGACGTCGTGGTGTACCAGCTCGGTAACGCAGCCTGCCACGACTTCATGTGGCCTTACCTGTTTCAGTATCCGGGGCTGGTCGTGCTGCACGATGCGCACCTGCACCACGCGCGCGCAGCGTGCCTGCTGTCCCGGCGACGGACCGAGGAGTACGCCAGCGAGCTCGCCTTCAATCACCCCACTCTGCCGCCGGAGCGGGCGGCGATCGGCGTGGCGGGATTCGGGGGGCCGATCTCCTATTTCTGGCCGATGCTCCGCAGCGTCGTGTTGTCGGCACGCCGAGTAGCGGTCCACAACCCGCTGGTGGCGGCTGAACTCCACGAATCGTTCGACGGCGCTGCTGTCGACGTGATCCGGCTCGGCGTGGCCGATCCGCTCGCGAGTGCCGGCCCGCGTGAGGATGCCCGCGCCCGGGCTCGCGAGCGACTGGGCATCGCTCCGGACGCATTCGTAGTGCTCGCGTATGGCGGCGTCACGCCCGAAAAGCGGATCACCGCGGCGATCCACGCCATTGCGGCAACGCGCCACCATCATCATGACCTCAGGCTGATGCTCGTCGGAACGGGGCCGGGCACGTACGACCCGCGGATCGTGGCGCGCGCGGCGGGCGTCGCAGACCGGCTCACGGTGGCCGGGTACGTGAGCCCCGAGGAGCTTCCCTCCAGCCTGCTCGCGGCCGATGCCGCCCTCGCCCTGCGCTGGCCGACGGCACGGGAGACGTCTGCGGCCTGGGTGCAATGCATCGCCGCCGGCCTGCCGACGGTGCTGACCGATCTCGTGCACCTGGTGCACATCCCGGCGCTCGAGCCACGCGGATGGACGGTCTGCCATCTAGAGCGCGGCCCCGTGGTGCCCGTGGCGATCAGCATCGACATCGTCGATGAGGATCGGCTGCTCGCGCGTGCGTTACGCCGGTTGATCACGGACGCGCCGCTGCGCGCGAGACTGGGCGACGCGGCTCGCGCCTACTTCGAACGCCATCACACGATCCCGCAGATGCGCGAAGACTACCTGCGGGTGATCGATGCCGCTGCAGCAACGCCGCCACCCCGCATCGCGTTGCCTCGCCACCTGCGGCCCGACCCGCTGCAGTTCGCGACGTCGCTGGCCGGCGCCCTTGGCGTCGATCTTCGGTTCGAGTGAATGGAGGCCGGGGCGGGACGCCCCGGCTGTGTCTTTGGCGGCAGGTCTGCTATCCGTCGAGGGCGGCCTGCGTCTCGGCGATGCGCCGGTCGATCTCCGCGAGCGCGCTGGTGATCTGCGCACGCCGCGTCTCGTGCGTGGTGTGCTCGAGCTGATGGCTCATTTCCTTGTGCGCGAGCTTGAGCGACTCGATCTGACGGACCTGTTCAGGATTCTTCACTGCGGGGCGGCGCGACTGCGCGCGGCTCAACTGCAGCTCTTCCATCCGCTCCTGGATCTTCGCATCTGCGTCGATCAGTCCTTCGCCTGCATCTCCCATTCTGCTGGTCCCCTATCCGCTGAGTGACTGGTGCCGGTGTCATTATACCGGCTCTGCGGCCACGCGTCGGGCATCGCGCCTGAGATCCTCAGACCGCTGCCGGGTGGGCCGGTAAGATGGACGCCGTGCCTCCCGTCCGCGCCCGCGATCCGCTCGCGTTCTTCCATCCCGCCGTACGCGACTGGTTCACGGCGGCCTTCGAGGCGCCCACGGCCGCACAGGCGCGTGGATGGCCGGCGATCGCGCGCGGTGAGTCCACTCTCGTATTCGCACCGACCGGCAGCGGCAAGACCCTCGCGGCATTCCTGTGGGCCATCGATCGCCTGATGTTCGCTCCTGTGCCTCCGGTGCGCGAGCGGTGCCGCGTGCTGTACGTCTCTCCGCTCAAGGCCCTCGCGGTGGACGTCGAGCGCAACCTTCGCTCGCCGATTGCCGGGATCACGAACCTCGCGCGCGGCCGCGGCGAGCCGTTCGTGGTACCCGCGGCAGCCGTGCGCACCGGCGACACGCCCGCCCGCGAGCGCACCCGCTTCCAGCGGGAGCCCGCCGACATCCTGATCACTACGCCCGAGTCGCTGTTCCTGATCCTGACATCCCAGGCGCGGGAAACCCTGCGCTCGGTCCGCACTGTCATCATCGATGAGATTCACGCGCTCGTGCCCACCAAGCGCGGCGCGCACCTCGTGCTCTCGCTCGAGCGGCTCGAAGCGTTGATGGAGACGCCGCTCCAGCGCATCGGGCTCTCGGCCACGCAGCGCCCGCTCGATGAGGTGGCGCGGTTCCTCGGCGGCGCGTCGCTGCGCGAGCCCGAGGTGGCGGGCCGGCGGCACGGACGCGCGCGCACCACCACGCCCCTGCCCGCGAAGCCGGGAAACGTGCGCGAAGCGTTGCACGACGAGTTCAGCGCGGAGCAGCCGCCGGTCACAGGGCGCCCCGTTACGATTGTTGACGCGCGGCAGCCGAAGGCGCTCTCACTGACGGTTGAAGTGCCCGTGGAGGACCTGGCGAGGATGGGGACGCCCGCCCCCGACATCCCCAGCGGGCCGGCGGCGCAGGGCCCGGTGCGCACCTCCATCTGGACGAGCATCCACCCGCGCCTCCTGGAGATCATCCGCGCCCACCAGTCCACGCTTATTTTCGTCAACAGCCGGCGCCTCGCCGAGCGGCTCGCCGGCTCGCTCAATGAGCTGGCAGGCGAGCCGCTCGTGCGCTCGCACCACGGATCGATCGCACGCGAGCAGCGCGTCGAAATCGAAGACGCGCTGAAGGCCGGCCAGCTCCGCGCTCTCGTCGCCACGTCCTCGCTGGAGCTCGGGATCGACATGGGCGCCATCGATCTCGTGGTGCAGATCGAGGCGCCCCCGTCAATCGCGAGCGGCATGCAGCGCATCGGCCGCGCCAGCCACCACGTCGGCGCCACCAGCGAAGGCGTCATCTTTCCGAAGTACCGCGGCGACCTGCTCGCCTGCGCCGCCGTCACGCGGGCCATGCACGAGGGGCGCGTCGAGGCGACGCGATACCCCCGCAACCCGCTCGATGTGCTCGCCCAGCAGATCGTGGCCATGGTTGCGATGGAGCCGTGGCCCGTCGATCGCCTGTTCGCACGCCTCCGGTGCGCCGCGCCGTACGAGGCGCTCAGCCGGCGCATCTTCGAGGGCGTGCTCGACATGCTGTCGGGCCGCTACCCGTCGGACGAGTTCGCGGAGCTGCGTGCGCGTCTGACCTGGGACCGCATCACCGGTCTGCTCACCACGCGCGAGGGCTCGCAGCGGGTGGCCATCGCCAACGCGGGCACGATTCCGGACCGTGGTCTGTACGGCGTGTTCCTCGCCGGCGCCGCCGCGGGTACCGCACGGGTCGGCGAGCTCGATGAGGAGATGGTGTTCGAGTCGCGTGTCGGCGAGACGTTCGTGCTCGGCGCGTCGAGCTGGCGCATCGAGGAGATCACGCACGACCGCGTGCTCGTCTCGCCCGCGCCAGGCGAGCCCGGGAAGATGCCGTTCTGGAAGGCCGACGGTCCGGCGCGGCCGCGCGAGCTGGGCCTCGCGATCGGACGACTGGTTCGGGAGCTGCGCGGCCTGCCGCCGTCCGCCGCCGCGGACCGCCTCGTGCGGGATCACGATCTCGATCGGCTCGCCGCCGAAAACCTGCTCCAATACATTGCGGACCAGGCGGCCGCCACCCAGGCCGTCCCTGACGACCGCACCATCGTCGTCGAGCGGACGCGCGACGAGCTTGGGGACTGGCGCGTGTGCCTCATGTCGCCGCTCGGCGCCCGCGTGCTGACCCCCTGGGCCCTCGCGGTCGTCGCCCGCGTGCGCGAGGAGCTCGGCGTCGACGTGGAGGTGCTCTGGACCGACGACGGGTTCGTGGTGCGCTTTCCGGAAACGGACACGCCGCCGGACACCGCGCTGGTATTGCCCCCGGCCGAGGAGGTCGAGGGACTGGTCGTGCGGCAGCTGGGCACGAGCGCCCTGTTTGCTGGACGCTTCCGGGAAGTGGCCGGCCGCGCGCTGCTGCTGCCGCGCCGGCGGGCCGGGGCACGCGCGCCCCTGTGGCAGCAGCGCAAGCGCGCGGCGGACCTGCTGGCGGTGGCGGCACGATACGGATCGTTTCCAGCGCTGCTCGAGACCTACCGGGAGTGCCTGCGCGACATCTTCGATCTGCCCGCCCTCGTGGATACACTGCACCAGGTCGGCACGCGCACCATCCACGTCGTCACCGTGGACTCGCAGGCGCCCTCGCCGTTCGCATCGTCGCTGCTGTTCGGGTACGTCGCCAACTTTCTGTACGACAGCGACGCGCCGCTGGCCGAGCGCCGGGCGCAGGCGCTCTCAGTGGATCACAGCCAGCTGCGCGAGCTGCTCGGGGACGCGGAGCTCCGGGAGCTGCTCGATCCGGCCGTCATCGACGCGTACGAGCAGCAACTGCAGCATCTGGACCCGCGCTACCACGCGAAGAACGCCGATGCCGTGCACGATCTGCTGATCCGCATCGGCGATCTCTCGGAGGCAGAAATCGCGGCGCGCTCGGTCCTGGACGATGTTCATGCGGTGCTGCGGGCGCTGGAGCGATCGCGGCGGATCGTCCGGGTGCCGGTCGCAGGTGGCCACCGCTACATCGCGGTCGAGGATGCCGCGCGGTATCGCGATGCGCTCGGGACGCCGCTGCCGCAGGGACTCCCCGAGCAGCTCCTGCAGCCGGTGCGAGACCCGGCTGGCGACCTGCTGCTGCGGTACGCGCGTACACACGGTCCGTTCACGACGGACGAATGCGCCCGCCGCTTCGCGCTCGGCCATGCGGTCGCGGAGGAAGTCCTCGCCCGGATTGCCTCGGCCGGACGGGTGCTTGCGGGCGAGTTCCGCCCCGGCGGCGTGCACCGCGAGTGGTGCGAGACAGGTGTGCTCCGCACACTGCGGCAGCGATCGCTCGCGCGCCTGCGCCGGGAGGTGGAGCCGGTCGAAACCGACGCGCTCGGACGGCTGGCGACCGTGTGGCAGGGCGTGGTGCGGCCCCGCCCGGGGCTCGACGCGCTGCTCGATGCCATCGAGCAGCTGCAGGGCGCACCGCTTCCCGTGTCGGTGCTCGAGCCCGAGGTGCTCCCGGCGCGCGTGGAGGGCTACCGCCCCGGAGACCTCGACCTCCTCATGGGAGCGGGCGAGGTTGTCTGGCTGGGGGTCGAACCCCTCGGCGATCGAGACGGCCGCATCGCCCTGTACCTCACGGATCACCTTCGCGCGCTCGTAGCGCCGGTAGAGGCCGTGGAGCGAACAGGGGTTCCAGCAGAGATCGTGAAGCACCTGCAAACGGCGGGCGCCTCGTTCTTCCCCGCAATCCACGCGGCCTGCGGCGGCGGCTTCCCGCAGGAGGTCGTCGACGCGCTCTGGGATCTCGTCTGGAGCGGGGTCGTCACCAACGATACCTTTCACGCCATCCGGGCGTTCGCCGCCCCACCGGCACGCACGCGCCGCGACCGTCAGACGCGGGCCTACCGCTCGCGCCGCGTGGCACCGCCGGCAGCGCAGGGCCGCTGGTCGCTGGTCGCGCCACGGATCGGGCCGCGGCCCTCGTCCACTGAGTGGGCCACCGGTATTGCGGGGCAGCTGCTCAATCGTCACGGCATCCTCACGCGCGAGGCGGTAGCCGCCGAGGGACTGCGGGGTGGCTTCTCCACCGTGTACGAGGTGCTGAAGACCATGGAGGAGAACGGCCGGGTCCGGCGCGGGCTGTTCGTCGGCGGCCTGGGGGCGATGCAGTTCGCACTGCCCGCCGCCCTCGATCTCCTGCGTTCGGTGCGTGACGAGCCCGAGTCGACCCAGGTCGCGCACCTCGCCGCGACCGATCCGGCAAATCCGTACGGCGCGATCCTCAAGTGGCCCACACCGACAGGAGCCACGCGAGAGGGGCGCGGTCCGACGCGCACGGCGGGTGCCACGGTGATCCTCGTGAATGGGCGGCTCGCTGCCTACCTCGCGCGTGGCGACCGGCAACTGTCGGTGTACCTGCCCGACCCGGAGCCCACGCGCACGAACACCGCCCGCGCCGTGGCATCACGGCTGTTCCAGCTGGCTACGGCCGCGGAGGGTCGCCGCGGCATGCTCATCGTGCAGGTGGACGGAGTCGACATCGGGGACCACCCGCTCGCACCGTATCTCCTCGAGGCGGGGTTCGTCCGTGGAGCGATGGGGTTTCAGGCCAGCCGACGATGAGTTCAGTTTCAACCACTGAGATCGGGAGGTGTTTCGCAAAAATTGCGAAACACCTCCCGATCTCAATTTGAGAACTGATGACTGACGACGGACGGGGAGCTACTCCGTCCGCTCGGGCTGACACACCGGGCACCAGTAGGTGCTCCGGGCATCCAGTCCCTGCTTCCTGCGCTGGATGGGCGTCCGGCACCGGCGGCACGGGCGCCGCGCCCGGCCGTATACCCACAGCCGTTCCTCCGCTTCGGCCCGTCCCGTCGTGCGGCGGAAGGGATGATATGTGGCGATGCCGGCATCGGTCCCCGGCGCCACATTAACCTGAAGCAGGCGGCGAGCGGTCCCCACGAGCGTCCGGAGGTCATCGTCCGACAGGCGATCGACCGGCGTGAACGGGTTGATGCGGCAGACGAAGCAGACCTCGGACTTGTACACGTTCCCGATGCCCGCCAGGGCGCGCTGATCGAGCAGGGCGTCGCCAATCCCGAGCGCTCCTCGCGCTCGCAGACGTGCCACGACGGCGTCCTCGTCGAACGTCTCACCCAGCAGGTCTGGGCCCAGGTCCCGTAACGCAGGCTCGCGCGCCAGCTGCCGTGCCGTGTAGAACGCGGCGACCGGCACGTTGAAGGCCACGGCGACGAACGCGTCCGTCTCGATGACCAGCCGCGCCTGGTGCCGCGGACGCTGCCAGCGCTCACCGGGACGGTAGATGTGCCACGACCCGTTCATGCGCATGTGCGTGCGCAGCACGACATCCCCGGAGAACTCGACCAGCAGGTGCTTCCCCTGCGACCACACCCGCTCAACCGTGCGGCCAGCAATCGGTGCGTCCTCGTCGATGCGCGTCAGCGCCGGGAGGACCGACTCGAAACGCGTCACGACGCGGCGCGCCAGTGCGCTATGGAGGGTTTGCGCGGAGCGGTAGATTGTGTCGCCTTCGGGCATCGGGTCAGGTGCGACCGGGTGCGGACATGCGACTGGTGCGAAGAAGTGCGATGAGGCGCGGGCGGTGCGCGGTGCGGGTCGCCTCCGGCATATCGCCGCACCTTCGCACCCCATCGCACCCTCGCCCTACCCACCCTTACATGTGTCTCCTGAGCGCCAGCTCCTTCGGGTCCGGCGCGAGGTAGACCTGGTCCCGCAGGTATGGGATCCCCAGCCGGCGGACGTGATGCCGGATCAGCGTGATCGGCACCACCAGCGGCACGAGGCCGTTGCGGTGGTCCTCGATCAGCGCCAGCAGCTCCGCGCGCGACTCGGGGTCGAGCTGATCCCGGAAATACCCGGCGATGTGCTGCAGCACGTTCGCATGGCGCGCCGGGGTGGCGACACGGGACAGGGCGCCCATGAAGGTGCGTTCGTACTCGGCCTGCAGCTCCCCGCGAGGCGTCTGCCGCGCCCGCGCGACGAGGCGGCCGAGCGACGCGTAGGCGGCTGGTCCGTGCGCGAGCAGGATTAGCTTGTGCGCGGTGTGGAACCGCACCAGCTGACCCACGCTCCACCGCCCGGCAAACAGCGTGCGGAGCCGGCGATACGCGAACACGCGCTCCACGAAGTTCTCGCGCAGGCGCGGCTCGCACAGCCTCCCCTCTTCTTCGATGGGCAGCGTCGGCATCCGCGCACGCAGGGCTGCGGCATAAAGCCCCGTACCGGAGCGCTCGGGCATCGCGCCCGGCGCGTGCACCTTGACCCGCTCCATGCCGCAGCTTGGCGAGTCCTTCTTCAGGACGTATCCGGAGAGATCGAGCGCCGCAAGCTTCGCGACCCGCGCCTGTGCGTAGGCCACCATGCGGTCGGTCCAGTCGACGCCGCTCCCGGGTGCGACCATTCGTACGGGGACACCCTCTCCCGTTCTCGACGATCGCGGCACGTCGCGCACGAGATGCACGGTTTCACGCGGCGTCCCCATGCCGACCTCCACCTCGGGACACACCGGCACCCACTCCACGTAGCGGCCGAGCGTGTCGGTCAGGAAGCTGTCGCGTTTGTGACCGCCGTCGAAGCGAACCTTCTGTCCGAGCAGGCAGGACGAGATCCCGATGCGGATGGGCTCGCCGGGTTGGGATAGAGGCACGGACACGGACGGATCGTAACAGGTGCGGCTGGGGCGGGGGCCACAGGGGCGGCGGGGTGCCATGCGATGCGGCATGGAATGCTCCGAATTACGTGAAGCCCGGGAATTTCGTTAACCGTTAACCGTTGACTGTTAACCGGCGGATCACACCAGCTGCCGCGGCGCCAGAAATTTCGCGGCGCGTGGAAGAATCGTATAGCGGCACGAGGTGGCATCGAGTACCTGGCCGTCGGTATTGACCTTGATGACGCGATCGAACTGCAGAGACAAATCGCGCGCCCGGAAATAGCTGACGCGGGGATCGTCGAGGTGGTCGCCCCGCGCGACTTCCCGCAGCAATCCCACGAACTCCAGCGTCGGCATCGCCTCGATTACGCAGACGTCGAGCCACCCGTCGTCGATCACCGCCTCCGGTGCGATCAGGCGCCCTCCTCCGATCAGGCGTGAGTTGCAGACAGCGAACAACTGCAGGTCGACTTCGTGCGTGCCGATGCCGGCGAGCGATGCGTGACGCACGGCGAGCGCATCGCTCGGATAGAGCAGGTGGGAGGCGCCGATCGGCTCGATGCGCGCGCGCACAGGCTCGTACGACAGCAGCGCCTGCGCCCCGCCAATCAGGTAGGCGAGTCGTCCCGCCATTGTCTTGAGCTCGGGCGTGACCGCTTCGGAGACCTCCGCGACAAAACCGCCAGCCGACACGTTGACGAACACGCGGTCGTCGAGCCGGCCCACATCGACGGGGATCACGTGCCCGTCGCCAAAGGCCCGCACCGCATCGTCCACGTCAGGCTCGATCCCGATGGCAGCGGCGAAGTCATTGCCGGTGCCGAGCGGCAGGAGCCCGAACACCACATCACCGAGCCGGCCGGTCGCGTATACGCCGTTCATCACCTCGTTCAGGGTGCCGTCCCCGCCCGCGACGAACAGCTGCGACTCGCCGTCAGTCGCCGCGCGGAAGCCCGCCCGTTCCGCGTCCCCGGCCCCCGTGGTGATCGTGATGTCGAGATCGCCGAACTGGCCGCGCAGCAGCTCGTTGATGCGAGCCACGAGCGAGGGGCCTTCGTCGGTACCGGCGACCGGATTCAGGATCAGGCGAGACATGAGGCGCGCATGGGGCGGAGTCCGAAATGGATGTCAGATGCGCGTTGCTACTGACCGGTGAGGACCGGGTACGGGTCGATGGGCGTGCCCTGCCACCAGCGCTGATCGGGTGTCAGCTTGAAGATGGCGAAATGCAGGTGAGGCGCATCGGCCTTGGCATTGCCGGTCGAGCCGACATATCCGATGACCTGCCCCTGGCTGACCTGCTGCTTTTCGGCCAGACCGCTCGCGTAGCTGTCCAGGTGCGCGTAGTAGTAGCAATACCGGCGTGAGCGATCGAACTGGTAGATCGTCTTCCCGCCCCGCACGCTGTGGAACAGCTTCACGATCTCACCGTCCTCGACCGCAAGGACGGGCGTTCTCTTCGGAGCGAGCACGTCCAGCGCCTCGTGCTCGCCGGTACCCCGCTGCGCGTGGAAGGTTGGCTGCAGTTCGGCGGCCGTCACCCCCTGGACGGGAATCAGCAGACGCCGGTTGCGGAGATCTGCCGGCAGCCCTGTCGCGGTCCCCGAGCGCGCCCGGGGGAGCGCCGGCACGGGCAGCACGCCAACCGCGGCGTCGGGCCGGAAATCCGGCGCGGCCTCGCCGCCCGGCGGAGTCTCAGCGGGGTGCCGCGTCTCGCCATAGGTGCCCACGCCCCCGACTGGCACATCGGGTCGCGACGTGTCAGCGGCGCGCGCGGCGAGGTCTTCAGGGCGCAGCGGATGTTCCCAGGGGCGCGCCGCCCAGAGCGCCGTCAGTGCTCCGAGACAAAACGCCACGCCGACGATGGCTGCCAGGCGACGGCGCACAGGAGTTACTCCTCGAACACCACACGCGTGCCCTTCGTGGCGAAGGCGGCAACGCGCATGACGTCCCAGTTCGTCAGCCGCAGGCAACCGTGCGACGCAGTGTGTCCGACCCGCGAGGGTTCAGGCGTGCCGTGCAGCTGCACGTCTCCCGGCTCAACGACAGACGCCCCACCACACACGGCGGCCCACGCAAGGAAAACGAGCAGGGTGAGCGGCACGCGCATGTGCCCGCTCGATTGCAAAAAGGGGTCCGGCGGAGGGCGGGCGGGTCAGCCTCGGGTCACGATCGCGGCCGTGCCATCCTCCCGACGCAGCATGCGGCGGACTTCGACCACGAGCTCGTCGGGCAGGCACGGCTTCGTCACGAAGGCGTCGCAGCCGGCCAGGCGGGCGCCTTCCGAAGCCCCGGACAGGGCGTGGCCGGTCAGCGCCACAACGGGAATACGCTTCGTGCGGTCGTCGCTCTTCAGCTGTCGCGTCGCGGCCCAGCCGTCCATGCCCGGGAGCGAGAGGTCCATGAGGATAACGTCCGGCCGCAGCGCCAATGCCTTTTCGACGGCTTCGGTGCCTGTAGCCGCTTCGACAACGCGGAACCCGGAAAAGCTCAGGGTACTCGGCGTACATCTCCCGAGCATCCTGATAGTCGTCGACGACGAGGACGAGCGGTTTCTCTTCTGGCATCACGTGTGAACCGCGGGCAGCGTCTGATTGTATGCGAAGAGCGCCGCGGAGCCGCGACGCCTCTGCTGAGCGGCCGAGTCGCCCGCCGTTCGCTCTGGTAGCATGACGCGATGGCCAGTGTCGCGTCGTTCGACATCACGTCCACGGTGGACCTGCAGGAAGTGGACAACGCGCTGAATCAGGCCCGCAAGGAAGTGGCCCAGCGGTATGACTTCAAGGGTGCACGCGCCGACATCGACTTCAAGCCAGCCGAGAAGGTCCTGGTGCTCACGGCCGATGACCGCATGAAGATCGATGCGCTCTGGGAGATTGTCCAGACGCGCCTCGTGCGCCGGAGCGTGCCGGTCAAGAACTTCAAAGCCGGCGACATCGAGTCCGGCGCGGGCGGCAGCGTACGGCGGACGATCGAGATGCAACAGGGAATCTCCAGCGACGCGGCGCGCGACATCGTGAAGTTTCTCAAAGACCAGAAGCTGAAAAAGGTGCAGGCCGCAATCCAGGCCGACCAGGTGCGCGTCAGCGCTCCCTCGAAGGACGACCTGCAGGAAGCGATGCGCCTGCTCCGGGGGCACGACTTCGGAATTGAGCTGCAGTTTGGGAACTATCGGTCCTGACGCCGGGCCGTAGCCGGTGGGCTGTGGGCAAGCCGGTTGTCCCGGTCTACCGCCCGCAAACGCCCACGCCTACCGCCCGCCGCCTACCGCCCACCGCCCACCGCCTACCGCCCACCGCCTACCGCCCGCGGTCCGCGCGCAGCGCCGCGCCCTACCCCTTCGCCTTCTTCTCTTCCCACCCTACGGCGGTCGGTTTGCCTGCCGTGAGGTCCCGGATCGTGCTCGAGAGCCGATCGGTGCTCCGCGACAACGGCAGCTGCACCTCGTAGCAGAGCTCCTCGGGGGACTCGGTCCGCAGCTCGAAATCGATCTGCTGGCGCCGCAGCAGCTGCTCGAGTCCCGGCCGGAGATCCTGCGGCTCTTCGGCGGACACGCTCAGCAGGAACAGCTTGCGCCGTTCGGGCTCTAGTGACTCGATAAGCCAGAGCATCCCGAGCACGAAGAAGGTGCCGATGGCCGCCAGCGCGTAGAGTCCTACGCCCGACGCAAGCCCGATCGAGAGCGTCGCCAGCATGACACCCGCGTCTTTCGGGTCGTCCACTTTCGCGCGGTATCTCACCAGGCTTGCGACGCCGACGATGCCGAACGCGCGCGCGAGGCTCGCGCCGACAACGAGCATCACGATGGCACCGACCACGGCGAGGATCATCTGGGTCTGGATCACCGCGGCGTTACGCGGTGGTGTGCCGCGGCGGCGCGGCCTGAAGGCCAGCACGGCACCGAGCACCGCTGCGATCGGCAGGCTCACGAGGGCGGTGCGTATGGACTCGAGCTGCTCGCGCACGTCCCAGTGCGCAGGGCTGTCGGCGGCCCGTCCACCAGCGGCCTGCTGCAGGGGGTGAACCTGCAGGGCGGCAGCCGTACAGGCAGCAAGCGCGCACATCACCACCACCAGCCAGGTACGTAACATCACGATCGTCGCCCTCCGGCGCGCGGCTGCAGCGCCTGTCCTTCGGCAATCTTCCCTTGGATTCGCCGGATGAAGCGCGTCGCCAGCGCCTCCTCGTACCCCCCGGCCCGGAACGCGTCCTTCCACTGAGCAAGCGTCAGGCGCGCCAGTCGGTTGCACATCCACACGACATCATCCGGTGTGATGACGCGCAGCAGTTCCTGATGGCGGCCCCGGAATGCGAACGTCACGCGCCCGTCGCGCACGCCTGTGATGAAGCCGTGCGGCTCGAAGGCCTCGATGTCATTGCGTTTAGGGTCCATTCGACCCGTTGTCCCGAGCGTGGCGCCAAGGTCTTTGACGGCGTACCACCGCCCGACAAGACGATCCTCCTTGCGCCGCTCGTACACCGCGTTGTTGTCGTCTTTCAAGTCGGTGCTGTTGAGAATCATCATCAGCACGAGCAGCCCCCGGTACGCCTGCGTCCCGACGAACGCGTTTTCGTGCCACGACCAGATGCCGGCGTTCTTCAGTGTCGGCAGCTGGGGGCGGAAGCGCCCTCCCTTTTCCAGCCGGCGCGCCTCGCCTTCACGCCAGTGCCAGCGAGCGAGATACGCGTTCGGCGGCTGCTGGTAGCCCATCCCCCACACGATCCGCGAGGCGGTGACCTCACTCTGCGCCTCGTCGCCGATTTTCACGCTCCACTCGACACCCGACTCGTCTTCCACGTCGTAGCTGATGCTGAATCCGGTCGTGTCGGTGGCCTTCACTGTGTAGACGGCCTTCGGATCGGGTTGCAGCTGCCGGCCGGCCACACCGTGGAAGAGATCGCGGGACCTCGGGTCCACATCCTCCCAGAACTCTGCCAGCTCTCGCGGCGCCACAGGGCCCGTGACCGTCGATCGCACGGCAGGGGCACACCCAATGGCCCAGGCGGTCACACCGGCAAGGATGGCGCTCGTGACACATCGGCTGCTCATTTGGGACGGACTCAGCAAGGGCCGTTCCAGTGCCCAGCCGTATCGGCGCGTGGCACGCGGCTTGAACATGGTGGATGCCCCCTATGACGCCCGCAGGTGAAACGTCCATTGAGCAGCCGTTGCCGGCAGCCGCGCCGAGCATACGGACCGCCGGGGAGACCGACCGCCGCATACCTGTGTCGACGTATCGCCTGCAGTTCCACGCCGGGTTCACGTTTGCAGATGCCACGGCGCTCATCCCGTATCTCCACGCGCTCGGAATCACCGACTGCTACTGCTCGTCGTACCTGCACGCCGTCGCCGGGAGCCTGCACGGCTACGACGTGGTCGACCCCACCTCTCTCAACCCGGAGGTGGGCACCGAAGACGACTTCCGACGGTTCGTGGAGGCGCTTCAGGCCCATGGCATGGGCCAGGTGCTCGACGTGGTGCCCAATCATATGGGCATTGCCGGGTCGGCGAACCGCTGGTGGCAGGACGTGCTCGAGAACGGCCCGAGCTCGCGCTACGCCAAAGTGTTCGACATCGACTGGCAGCCCCTCAAGCCCGAGCTGGCCCACAAGGTGCTGCTCCCGATCCTCGGCGACCAGTACGGGACGGTGCTGGAGCGCGGCGAGATCCGCCTCGTCTACCATGAGGGCGCCTTCTGCCTGCAGTACTTCGAAACGACGCTGCCGGCCGCACCACGTTCGTACGTGCAGATTCTCCGCCATCGCGTCGACATGCTCACGCGCGAGCTTGGCGAAGAGCATCCTGATCTGATCGAGCTGCTCAGCATCATCACGAGCCTCGAACGCCTGCCGACGCGGGACGAGCAGGACCCCGATCGCCTGGCCGAACGGCAGCGCGAGAAGGAAGTGGCCAAACGGCGGCTGGGTGAGCTCGTGCGGCGCAGCGGGGCCGTCGAGACCTTCATTATCGAGAACGTGCGGCAGATCAACGGGCAGCCCGGCGTACCGTCGAGCCTCGACCTGCTCGACGCGCTGCTGGGGGACCAGGCGTATCGCCTCGCCCACTGGCGCGTGGCGTCGGAGGAGATCAACTATCGCCGCTTCTTCGACATCAACGAGCTGGCCGCCGTCCGGATGGACGATCCGGACGTCTTCGAGGAAGCGCATCGCCTCGTGTTCCGGCTGCTGCACGAGCGCGCCGTCACGGGCCTGCGGATCGATCACGTGGACGGGCTGTACGATCCGGGTGACTACCTGCGCCGCCTGCAGGTGCGCGCGCGCGAGCTGGGAGCGGGCGGCGGCGATCGGCCGATCTTCATCGTGGTCGAGAAGATCCTCGCGCCCGACGAACCGTTGCCGGAGGGCTGGCCGGTGGACGGGACCACGGGATACGAGTTTGCAAACGCGGTGAACGGCCTGTTCGTGCAGCAGGGGAACGTCCGGGCGTTCGACGAGATCTATACGCGCTTCACGGGCGACCGCACCACCTATGCCGACCTCGCCTACCAGAAGAAGAAGCTAATCATGCAGGTCTCGATGGCCGGCGAGATGAACGTGCTGGCGCACCGGCTGAACCTGTTCTCGGAGCGGAACCGCCACTACCGCGATTTCACCCTGAACATCCTGGTGCACGCCATCCGCGAAATCATCGCGTGTTTCCCGGTGTATCGCACGTATGTCACGGCGGGAGCGGAAGCGGTCAGCCCGCGCGACGCGTGGTATATCGATCGCGCCGTGGACGAGGCGAAACGGCGCAATCCGGCGACCGCGGCGCAGGTGTTCGACTTCGTGAGGGACGTGCTCCTCAAGCGGGCTGACTACATCCCCGAGCGGGAGCGCGACGAGTACCTCCGGTTCGTCACGCGCTTCCAGCAGACAACGAGCCCGGTGACCGCGAAGGGCATCGAGGACACCGCGTTCTACGTCTACAACAGGCTCGTGTCGCTCAACGAGGTCGGCGGCGAGCCCGCGCACTTCGGCGTGTCGCCCTGCGATCTGCACGGCTGGCTCGCAGAGCGACGCCGGCTGTGGCCGTCGGCGCTCTCGACGACGTCCACGCACGACACCAAGCGCAGCGAGGACGTGCGCGCCCGCATCAGCGTGCTCTCGGAGATCCCCGGCGCGTGGAAGGCGGCGCTCGCCCGCTGGTCGCGCTTCAACAAGCGGTACCACACGACCGTCAGGGGGCACGCTGCCCCCGATCGCAACGAGGAGTATCTGCTCTACCAGACGCTGCTCGGCGCCTGGCCGCTGCACCTGCTCGGAAGCGATCCGGGCGAGGAGTTCGTCGGGCGTATCTGCGAGTACATGATCAAGGCGCTGCGCGAGGCCAAGCGTCACAGCAGCTGGCTGAACCCGAACCCCGCGTGGGAAGAGGCGGTCAGCCATTTCGTGCGCCAGCTCCTGCACCCCGTGCGCGGTGCACGGTTCCTGGAAGACTTTCGTCCGCTCGCAGCCCGCGTGGCGCAGAGCGGAATGTGGAACAGCCTCTCGCAGACACTCATCAAGGTCACGGCGCCGGGCGTGCCGGATTTCTACCAGGGGACCGAGGTGTGGAACCTGAGTCTCGTGGACCCCGACAACCGGCGCCCGGTCGACTTCGCGCACCTTCAGTCGCTGCTCGCGCAACTGCCCATACTCGACGACGGCATGCGGGGCATGCGGCTCGAGCCGGATCAGGCATCGCCCGTCGACGATCTCCTGACGGCGCGGATGGATGGACGCATCAAGCTGTACGTCAGCGCCACTGCGCTGCGCGTGCGGCGGGCCGACCCGGATCTGTACTTGCGCGGTGACTATCTCCCGCTTGGCGTCACCGGCGCCCGCGCGGCCCACGTCTTCGCTTTCGCGCGCGCATACGAGGGCCGCGCGGCCGTCGTCATGGTTCCGCGCCTGACCGCCATGCTGGTGCCGGATGCCGGAACGCCGCCCGTCGGCCGCCGCGTGTGGGCCGACACACGCGTGGTGCTGCCAGACAGCATCGGCGGGCAAGGCTGGCGGGATGCCTTCACCGACCGGATGATTCCTGACGGCCATAATATCGAGGTCGCCGAAGCACTCCAGCGATTCCCGGTCGCCCTCCTGGGCGTGGTCGGATAGCCTTCCATACGGCAGGGTTCGGTAGACCACCGCACGATCCGGCACACCGGCCGGACATGTGCGGTGCCTTGGAGGGCGCACATGCTGTACGTCACCGTCATCGGCGCCCTGTTCCTCACCTGGTTCGTCCTGGTCCTGCTGTTCACGCCGGCCTTGGATTACCGGATACGAGTGCGGGTGCCGGTCAGCTCGCCGGATTTCCTGCACCTGCTCGAGTCCACCTGCCAGGCCGCCACGCACGGCGGCAACCGTGCGGAGGTGTTCACCGATGGGCCGCAGTTCTACCCGGAGATGCTCGCGGCCATCCGGACGGCCCGCCGGTCGGTGAACCTCGAGTGCTACATCTTCCACGCCGGTGAGGTTGGGGACGAGTTCGTCCGGGCTCTCGCGGAGCGTGCGAAGGCGGGCGTGATCGTGACGATCGTCGCCGATGCGATTGGCAGCTCCGGAATGTCGAGGGCCGAGATCAACGCGCTCACGGAGGCGGGCTGCCGGGTGGAGTGGTACCAGCCGGTCACATGGTATCGGCTCGCACGGCTGAACAACCGGACCCATCGGGAGATCCTGGTCATCGACGGGTGCATCGCGTTCGTGGGCGGTGCCGGGATTGCCGACTGGTGGATGAAGGCGAGCGGGACGGAGAGCCGGCCGTGGCGCGACACGATGGTTCGGCTCGAGGGCCCGGTTGCTGCCGCGCTGCAGGGAGTGTTCGTCGAGAACTGGCTGGAGTGCTGCGGTGAGATCCTGAGCGGCCCCGAGTACTTCCCGGACGTACCCCACGACGGCGACACGACGGCCATCGTCGTCAGGAGCTCCCCGTCGGACCGCGCAACCGTGTCGCGGGTGGCGTTCCAGGTGCTGATCGAGGGCGCGGAGCACGACGTGCGGATCGCCACGCCCTACTTCCTCCCGGACCGCACGCTCCGGGCCGCGCTCGCGGAGACGTCGAGGCGCGGCGTGCGGATCACGATCGTCGTGCCCGGGCCCCGCACCGACCAGCGGTGGGTACGCATCGCGAGCCGCCGGATGTACGGGGAGCTGCTCGCGGCCGGTGTGCGGATCCTCGAGTACGAGCCTGCGATGACACACGTGAAGACGCTGCTCGTCGACGATCACTGGGCGATCGTGGGCACGACCAACGTGGACAACCGCTCCTTCGAACACAACGACGAGGTCAACGTGGCGCTGCTCGATGCGGCGATCAACAGGCGGCTGCTGAAGGACTTCGAACGCGACGTCGAATCGAGCCGCGAGGTGACACTGGAGACGTGGAAGCGCCGGCCGCGCTGGGAGCGGCTGATCGGACCGCTCGTGTGGATCCTCGAGCGGCAGCAGTAGGCGTCTCGACGTGCTACCGGGGGCCGGCGGACGCGCCGTTGAGCCACGACGGAATGGGCAGGCTCCGCATGGTGTGCAGGCCCGGAGGCGCCTGGAGCACCTTCGGGATGGAGTTCACCGCGATTGAGGTCGTGGCGATGTCGCCGTGCACGCCCCCGGCGATCTTCATCGACAGGTTGGGAATCCCCTCGATCTCCGTCGAGTCGTACGACTCGGGTGCGCCGAGGTAGGCCTCCATGTGCAGCCGGATGACTGGTTCGCCCGCGACGTAGCCCACGCCGTCCTGAATGATGCCGCACACCAGGCCCGCCTCCACCGTCAGGAACTCGCTCGACACGCGCGTCTCGGCGATCTTCGGCTGGATTTCGTCGGTTACGCGATCGAGCTTCCACCCCATCGCGGCCGCAATCATCGCAATCGACTCGGTGAGGCCGACATGGCGCACCTTCCCCTCTTGCACTCGCAGCGCGAACTGTTCGCGCGTGAGGCCTGACCCGATCTTCTGCTGAAAGGGCAACCGTCGGATGCGCGCATCCTGGATGCGGTGGACGGTGATCCGGTCCACGCGTTCGCAGACGCCGGTCAGTGTGACAGGCAGGGCGTCCATGACGAAGCCGGGGTTCACGCCAGTGCCGAGCACTGCGACCTTTGCCCGTTTCGCCGCCACGTCGATGGCGCCCGCAAGCCGACGCTGGTTGTACCACGGGTAGGCCAGTTCCTCGGTGGTCGAGACGATCGCCTTCCTGGCCTGGAGAATCGTCTCAATCTGTGGTGCCACCCCCTTCAACGCCGAACTGGTACACAGCAGAACCACATCCGGAGCCGTCTTCTTGAGCGCGGCGCGCAGGTCGGATTCGACGCGGACCCGCAGCGTCCGATCGAGCCCCACGACCTTCCCAACGTCGTGGCCGGACTTGACCGGATCGATGTCCACCGCGCCTACAATCCGCAACCCTCGCCGCGACGCCACCTGGCGGACGATCCCGGCGCCGATTGGCCCGAGCCCAACGTGCAATACGCGAACAGGCATGAATGCTCCGATTGGAAACCGGCCGTATGGGTGCTCGATCAGACGTGAAGGCTGTCGAACGACGGCGCGCACCACGCCTATGCCCACCACCCCCACCGCCCACCGCCCACCGCCCACCGCCCACCGCCCACCGCCTAAGAGGCGTCGAGAATTATAGGTCGCTTGCCGTGACTGTCCTGATGGGTCAGAATCCGCAATCTGCGGTCGCGCACGTCGGGCGGCCGCGATGCAGACCGTGCCCACCATCGATTCCGATACGCTCGTGCGGCTCCTGGCCGCGGCGCGGCAGGGCGACAGCGACGCGCTCAACGAGCTGGCACCGCTCGTCTACGAGGAGTTGCGCCGGATCGCGCGCCGCCAGATGCGGAACGAACGACAGGGACACACGCTGCAGCCGACGGCGCTCGCCAATGAGGCCTGGGCGCGCCTCATGGGCGCGCGTCGTCTCGACGTGCAGAACCGGGCCCACTTCATGGGGATCGCCGCCAACGCCATGCGGCAGATCCTGGTGGAGCGCGCGCGCGCACAGCGGGCAGCGAAACGCGGCGGGGCCGCTCACCAGGTGACGCTCGACGACGCGATGCTGCCGAGCGGCGTGCGCCCCATCGAACTCGAGGCGCTCGACCAAGCGCTCGCCCGGCTGGAGGCCCACAATCCCGAGCTGGCGCGCATCGTCGAGCTGCGGTTCTTCGGCGGTCTGACCGTCGAGGAAACAGCGGACCAGCTCGAGTCATCGCCTGCGACGATCAAACGTCGCTGGACATTGGCCAAGGCCTGGCTGGTGCGCGAGCTCGAGGGACGACAAGCCACCTGAAGGATCGCCCGTGATGCGTGAGGACCCGCGCAGAAACGCTGCGCACCATGCCGATCGCGACGCTGACCAGCCGGGAGAGATAGGAAAAGCGTGCCGGAACCCGCCGCCTCGCGCCTCACGGACATCTTCATACGCGTACTGCAGGCCGAACCTTCGCGCCGGGATGCGCTGATTCGGGAGCTGTGCGGAAACGACGGCGCCTTGACGCGCGACATCACGGAGCTGGTGGCGGCAGCCGAACGCGCGCCGAGCACGGCAGGGATGATGCGGGACGTGCTTACGCGCGACGAGCCGCCGCCGCTGGCGCCAGGCACGGAAATCCGCGGGTACACGATCGAGCGGCAGATGGCCAGCGGCGGGATGGGAGTGGTGTACCTCGCGCGCGACACCGCATTGGACAGGCGGGTCGCGATCAAGGCGCTCAAGCCTTCGATCGCGACCGATGCGGAGCATCGCCGCCGGTTGAAGCACGAGGCGCAGCTGATGGCGCAGCTGGCCGGCCATCCGAACATCGCCACGGTCCACGCACTGATAGACGAGGGCGACGCCCTGTACATCGTGGAAGAGTGCCTCCCGGGGCCGACGCTGCGTGAGCACCTGGTCAAAGGAGCGCTGCCGGCATCTGAGGCGATCGAGGTGGGCGTCGCCGTGCTCCGCGCGCTCGGGGCCGCGCACCGGCAGAACATCGTGCACCGCGACCTGAAGCCGGAGAACGTGATGCGCACGGCCGCCGGAGGATGGAAGGTGCTCGATTTCGGCATCGCGAAGCTGCAGGGGCCGGACCCGCGCACGACGCTGCATGAGACCCGCGCCGATCAGCGCCTCGGCACACCTTTGTACATGTCACCGGAGCAGCTGCGCGGGGAGCCCGTCGACAGCCGGTCCGACCTGTTCGCGTTCGGCATTCTGATGTACGAACTGCTCACGCGCCGTCACCCGTTCACGAGGCGCGGCGACCTGGCGGCGCTGTCCACCTGGACGGCGGCTCTCAACGATCCGCCGCTGCCGTTCGACGCTGACGAGATCAGTCGCATGCCGTCAGGGCTGCCGAACGTGATTGCTCGGTGTCTCGAAAAGGAAGCCAACCGGCGGTGGTCGTCTGCCGAAGACCTCGAGACCGCCCTTCAGATGATCCACAGCGGGGGGCCGCCGCTGGTTCGGCTGTCGTCACCACACGAGGCCGTGATGTGGTGGCAGTTTCACGAGGCCGCGGCCGCGGTGGTGTACTGGCTCACGCTGATCCCGGTATGGCACGTGCGGCCATGGATCGGGCGCACGGAGGTGCCCTTCGCCGGCGCGACGCTCGCCCTGGATGCCCGCACGCTGCTCCTCGTGCTGATCAGCACGGTTGCCGTGCTGTCCGTGCTACGTTTCAGCTTCGTATTCGTATCCCGCAACAAGCCCTCGCAGATCCACGAGCACCACGCGCGCGCCATCCGGTGGGTGAAGGCGGGGGACCTCCTCTTTGCGGCAGCACTGGTCGCTGCCGGCGTCGCCATCTCGGCAGACCATCAGGGGTGGGCGCTGCTGCTCGTGTCACTCGGCCTCGGCAGCTTCGTCAGCGCCTGGTTCATCGAACCGCTGACCGAACGCGACGCGCTCGAGGTGCTCGCGCCGCTGCGTCCGCGTCGGACGAGCGGTACGGCCCGCCGGGACTGAAGTCCCGGCTCCACACGACAGGTTCGTCGGGCTCCGGGCTCCGAGCCTCTCGGATCCTGCCTTGAATCCGTAACACCGCCTGGAGGCTGGAGCCAGGAGTCTGGAGCCTGACGCCTGACTCGAGATTACAGACAGCGCCCGCGTCTCGTGTAGCATTCGCCCGGAGGCGCAATGGGGTCTGGACCTTCGGCGCGTGCGACGACGCTGGCGATTGCGGTGCTGCTCTCGGCCGGCTGGCTGATGGCGGCCGCGGGTCAGCAGGCTCGTCGGGCCGCGGCCCCATCCGCCGGCGCCGCCCGGGTGGCGCCGCCTGCGTCGCCGGCACGCGTCTCCAAACGCAACGCCAACTACTCCATCGACGTAGAGCTGGATCCCGAGAGCCGCACCCTGCTGGGCCGTGAGGTGCTGACGTGGCGCAACATCACCACGCAGCCCGCCACCGAGCTCCGGTTTCACCTCTATTACAACGCGTGGACGAACACACGCTCGACGTGGATGCGCGAACGGGCGGTGGCGGGCTCCGGCCGGACCCTGGCTGATCCTCGACCCGGCGACTGGGGCTGGATCGACATCACTGCCATCCGCCTGCTGTCGTCGTCCCCCGCGCCATTCACGGATCTGACAGCCAGCCGCCGCTTCATCGCACCGGATGACGGCAATACGGACGATCGCACCGTGATGAGCGTGCCGCTGCCCCGCCGCGTCGCGCCCGGCGAGACCATCGGCATCGAGATCGCCTGGACCTCGAAGGTCCCCCGCACGTTTGCGCGAACGGGCGCAGTCGGCAACTTCTACTTCATCGCCCACTGGTTCCCCAAGATTGGCGTGCTCGAGAACAGCGGCTGGAACACGCACCAGTTCCACGCGGGTACGGAGTTCTTCTCCGACTACGGCATCTATGACGTCCGCATCACGGTGCCCCGCGGCTGGACGGTCGGGGCAACGGGGCGTGAGCAGCAGCGGCTCGACACGCCGACCGGGAAGACGACGCACCGCTTCGTGCAGGAAGACGTGCACGACTTCGCGTGGACGACGAGTCCCGACTACATCGAACGGCACGAACGCTTCGAACATGCGGGCCTCCCGGCCGTGGACATGCGGCTGCTGCTGCAGCCCGAGCACGAGCGCCAGGCCGGCCGCCACTTCGCGGCGACGCGCGCGGTGCTGCAGCACTACGGAGAGTGGTACGGAGCCTACCGGTACGGCCACATCACGATCGTCGATCCGGCGTGGCAGAGCGAAGCCGATGGTATGGAGTACCCCACGCTCATCACCGCAGGGACGGAATGGCTCGCCCCGGAGGGCTCGGACTCGCCGGAGGAGGTCACCGTGCACGAGGCCGGCCACCAGTTCTGGTACGGACTCGTCGGCAACAACGAATTCGAGCACGCGTGGATGGACGAAGGCCTGACCACGTTCTCGACGGCACGCGTTCTCGCAGAGCGGGAGCTGCAGCCGCACTACCTGACCCTTCGGCTGTTCGGGGGCTTTGTACCCTGGGTTTTGCGGGATGTGCCGCTGGAGCGGACGCATTACGACCAGTGGGCAGGCTATCGCTCGGCGGCCGAGAGTGACACACCGGCCACGCCGTCGTGGCGCTACGATCCGGCCACCGGCGGGCACATCAGCTACGCCAAGACCGCCGTGTCGCTGCATACGCTCGAGCGGCTGATCGGGTGGCCACGGCTGCAACGAGGGATGTCACTCTTCTTTACGCGTCACGTCTTCACGCATCCGACGCCGGACGATTACATGCGCGCACTCAGCGAGGGCGCAGGACAGGACCTCACCTGGTTCTTCGACGAGGTCTACCGTGGCTCGAACACCGTCGACTACGGGATTCAGCGGTTCGCGAGCGCGGCCGCGTCCGTGAGCGGCTGGATCGACCGCGGCGGCAAGCGGACATACGTGGACGCCGCGCCCGAGGGGCCGGCGCGGCACGTGACGGAGCTGGTCGTGCGCCGGTACGGCGAGGCCATCATGCCGGTCGACATCCTCGTGTCGTTCGCAGACGGGCAGCGGGTGCGCGAGCGGTGGGACGGCCGCGAACGATGGACGGCCTATCGCTGGGAACGGCCGGTCCCGGCCGTGACAGCGCAGGTCGATCCCGACCGCGTCCTCCTGCTCGACGTGAACTACACCAACAACTCGTGGACGCTCCGGCCGGAGGCCGCTCGGGCGGCACGGAAGTGGACCTCTGTGTGGTTCGTGTGGCTGCAGGACGCGCTGCTGACGTGGGCGGCGCTGGTCTGAGGAACGCACCTGTGACCGACCGCCCTCATCGTGCCCCGCTGACGCTCGTGGCCGACGGCCTGCGCCGTGTGTGGCGAGCACCGGCGATTCTCTGTGGCGTCTGGGCCGTCACCACCATCGTCGCGCTGCGTCCTGCGGCAGTGCTGCACCGCGCCATCGTTGGCGATCTGGGGTCGAGCATGGCCGCATCGAGCGCGGCCAGCGGCGTGAACTGGACGTGGTGGCAGGAGTTTACGGCCCGCCAGCCCGCGTTCGCCGAGACGTTTCAGCCGCACATCATCGGCTTTGCATCGGTGCTCACGAACGCGAGCGCCTTCGTGTCCGCCGGCTTACCGGGCCCGCTGATCGCGTCTACCGGCGCCGCCTACGTGCTGATCTGGCTGTTCCTGCTCGGCGGCATCCTCGACCGCTACGCTCGCGGCCGCCGGTTGGGCGCCCACGGGTTCTTCGCGGCGAGCGGCGTATTCTTCTTCCGCTTTCTGCGTCTGGCGGTGCTCGCCGGGATCGCGTGGGTATTCGTCTTCCGGGTGCTTCACGGTTGGCTGTTCGACGAGTTCTACCGGTGGGCGACGCGTGAGGTCACGATGGAACGCACAGCCTTCGCCCTGCACGCCGCCCTCACCCTGCTCTTCGTGCTCGTCGTCGGCACCGTGATGATGGTGTTCGATTACGCGAAGGTCCGCGCCGTCGTGGAGGACCGCCGCAGCATGATCGGTGCGCTCCTGGCCGGCGCACGCTTCGTCAGGCGGCATCCAGCTGTGGCCGGAGGAGTGTTCCTGCTGAACGTGCTGCTGTTCGCGGCCGCTGTGGGGGCCTATGCGCTGCTGGCACGCGGTGCCCGCGGAGGCAGCGGCTTCACCGTACTGATCGGACTCATCGTGGCGCAGGCGTACATCCTGGCGCGTTTGTTCGTGAAGCTGTCCTTCTACGCGTCAGCGATCGCCCTCTTCCAGGACCGCCTCGCACACGCCGGGTACACCGCGATGCCCCAAGCGGTGTGGCCGGACTCGCCCGCCATCGAGACCATCACGGAAGGGCCGGCGGGGGCACGCTCCTAGTGGCCTAGATGCACGATGCAGAACTGAGTGCACGATGCAGAATGCAGTGCACATGCGCACGCGACCCCGGTGTGGCACAGGCCGAAGTGCACACCGTGGAAAGATAGCGGTAGCGCATGCGCGCCGACCGGTGACGCGCGTCCGCCGGAACTGAAGTTCCGGCGCCACAAGTTTCGGCTCTACACGCACGTGCACGGCTCACTCTGAGCCTTTCTGCACTCTGCATCGTGCGTCGTGCGTCGTGCGTCGTGGCGTCGTGGCGTTGTGGCGTTGTGGCGTCGTGGCGTTGTGGCGTTGTGCATTGTGCATTGTGCATTCATTTTGCATTTTGCATTTTGCATTTCTTGTGTCCCCCATGTCCCGCCTGCACCCGCTCGTCTTCTGGCTCTCCGGGGTGAAGCTGGTTTTCCATCTGCTCATCATCCGGGGCTACGGCTGGTTCCGCGACGAGTTCTATTACATCGCCTGCGGCGAACGCCTCGACTGGGGGTACGTCGATCACCCGCCGCTCGTCGCCGTCGTGACCGCGACCACACGGTACCTGCTCGGCGACTCACTGGTCGCGATCCGGCTGCCTGCCGCGCTGGCCGGTGCGGCGACGGTCGCCCTTGCCGGGCTGCTCGCGCACGAGCTGGGGGCCCGGCGCTTCGGCCAGGCTCTCGCATCGCTGGCGGTGCTGGTGGCCACGATCTACCTGCCGCTGCACCACATTCTGTCGATGAACGCGTGGGAACCACTGCTGTGGACGGGCGTGGCGCTGTTCGTCGTGCGCGCCCTCGACCGCGGGGGAGCGCGCGAGTGGGTGTACGCCGGAGTGCTGGCCGGAATTGCGCTGCAGAACAAGCACAGCATGCTGTTCTTCGGGTTCGCGCTCCTCGTCGGACTCGTGGTGTCGCCCGCCAGGAGGGTCCTGCTGACGCGCGGCCCGTGGCTGATGGGCCTGACGGCGGCGGCGATCTTCCTGCCCAACATCATCTGGGAGGTACGCCACGGCTGGCCGACGCTGGAATTCATGCAGCACGCGCGGGCGCACAAGAACGTCGCGCTGCCGCCAGCGGCGTTCGTCATCCAGCAGGTGCTGGTGATGAATCCCGCGAACGCCGTCCTGTGGGTGACCGGACTCTGCTGGCTCCTCGCCGCTCCGTCCGCGCGCGGCTGGCGGTTTTTGGGCTGGGGCTACCTCACTCTGCTTACACTCCTCATTACCACCGGCGGGAAGGACTACTACCTGGCCCCGTATTATCCGATGCTCTTTGCGGCGGGCGGGGTGGCCATCGAGCGCTGGACTGAGGCGAGCCGGTGGCGAGCCATGGTGCGCGTCGGGTTGCCCGCATCGATGCTGCTCGTGGGCGTCCTCGCCGCTCCCCTGGCCGTGCCTCTGCTTCCCGTGGACGCCTATGTGCGGTACGCGCGGGCCGCAGGCATTCAGGCGGCCCCGAGCGAGCGGCACCAGGTCGGCACGCTGCCGCAGTTCTTCGCCGACATGTTCGGATGGCACGAGCTCGTCGAGGAGGTCGTACGCGTGGCCGGCACGCTGCCCCCCGCGGACCGGGCCAGGGCGGTGATCGTGACGCGCAACTACGGCGAGGCCGGAGCCATCAACTTTCTGGGCCGCGGTGCGGGCGCACCGGCAGCCATCAGCGGCCATAACAACTACTGGCTCTGGGGCCCTGAGCCGGCGAACCGCGACCTGCTCCTGATCCTGGGCGGCCGCCGGGAGGAGCACGATGAATGCGGCTCGCTGGTGCAGGCGGGCACGGTCGCCTGCGGCAACTGCATGCCGTACGAGAACAACCAGCCGATCTGGATCTGCCGCAGTTTGAAGGTATCGATCGAGGAGGCCTGGAAGGCCGCGAAGTCGTTCAACTGAGGTTCCCGGCGGCGGCGCCAGATTCGGCCGGAACTGACGTTCCGGCCCCACATGCATCGAGAGCACAGGAACCGGCCGACGTGCCGCTCGGTGCTGCGTTTACCGCTGTGGCGCCGGGACTTCACTACCGGCGGACAGGCGTTACCGCCTCAGCGCGCGGCCGACGACATCGGTTCGAACAGCACGCGGCGGTCCTCCAGCGTCACGACCGTGTACCTGCCGTTCTGAATCTCGAGCGCCGAGGCCCGGCCACCCTGATAGTAGGACGACAGCATGCCCGTGTCGATGAGGAACACGCGCGACGAAAATCGCCCCATTGCGCGGAAGCCGCTGGTCATCGTGTGGCCCACCACGAAACGCACCGGACCGAAGCGCCGCTGCAGCTGGTCCAGCTGCGAGGCCCCCTCGTCCGAACGCCACGTCGCGTATCCCCGGAACCAGAGCGGCCCGTTCGGGTCGAGGATGGCCCACTTGCCGACCTCCTGCAGATCGGCGAGCGAGTGCGACGAAATGGCCTGCGCGGCAGCGTTGGGATCCGGCTGCCCGTTCATATCCATCCGCCGGCGCGCCTCCATCCCGACCCGCGTCAGCTCCGACCCGCCGGCCTCGAGCAGTTCCTCGAACGTGAAGGAGGGCAGCGCGATCTGCTGCTCGATCATCTGCTTGCGCATCTTGTCCCAGCGCGCAATCTCCTTCTGCGCCTGCTCGTTGAGCGACTCGAGTTTCTTCGGCGCCACCTCCGGGTTGATCCCGCCGTGCAGGAAGACCGTATCGTTGACCCGCACCAGGACCATGCGCGTCCTGATCCACTTGCCGTAGGTGCCGAGCGGCCCGAACGCCTCGAGGTACTCGACGAACCCGGGCGGGTGCGCGGCCATCCACGCCTCCCGTTCCGGGGCCATGTAGATCTTCGGGATTGGAATCGCCGTGTCCGCCCGGGCCAGCGCTGCACGACGCGCCTCGGCGAGCTTCACATGCGCCGCGTAGGCCGATTCGCGGCGGCCCTCGGACTCCGCGTCCGCGAAGGCGGCGAATGCGGAAGCCGGGACATCGCGCATGACACCGATGGCGTTCGAGGCCTCGTGATTGCCCATCAGCACGATGGCTTGTCCGCCACCTGCGGCCGCCTGCGCCTCCAGGGTCATCAGGAAATCCAGGAGCGGCCGGACCTTGGGGCCGCGGTCCATGTAATCCCCGGTCTGCACGAGCGTGGTGTCGCGCCCGGTCCAGCGACGCTCCGCGTCTATCAGTCCGACGTGCGTGAGAAGCGCGAGAAACGCGTCGAAGTCGCCGTGAATATCGGCGATGGCCACGATGCGATCCGGCTTCGCTGCGGGCCGGCCGGAGGCCGACGGAGCACTCAGCACCACCACCGCAATGGCTGTGGCGGCAATCAGGCAGCAGAACGCGATCGGACGCATTCGACGACGACTGGAGGCGGGGCCGCTGCTCATCTGACGATGTTCCGGAACAGGGCCTACTTTACCATCGGGCGGGGACCGCCCGGCGCCCGGCGCAGGACGCCCGATCCCATGGAGGGTTCCGGTAAGATCGTCCAGTGATCGGATCAACGCTCGGACACTACCGGATCACCGCGCGGCTCGGTGGCGGCGGCATGGGCGAAGTCTACCGCGCCGAAGATACGCGCCTGGGCCGCGACGTCGCCGTCAAGGTGCTGCCCGTCGCGGCGCAGGGCGATCCCGAGCGGCGCTCGCGTTTCATGACCGAAGCGCGCGCCGCATCGGCCCTGCGCTCCCCCCACATCGCCACGATCTACGACATCGGCGAAGATGATGGCGTGGTGTATCTCGCCATGGAGTACGTGGAAGGCGAGACGCTGTCAGCGCGGGTGAAACGTGGGCCCCTGGTGCCGGCCGAGGGGCTCGACATCGCGTCGCAGGTCGCCGACGCGCTCACGGAGGCGCACGAGCGCGGCATCGTGCACCGCGACATCAAGAGCGCCAACGTGATGATCACGTCCCGCGGCGTCGCCAAGGTGCTCGACTTCGGACTCGCGAAGTTCGTGAGCGCGGACGCGCACCTGGGCCTCGCCGCCACCGGCACGTTCGAGCAGACGATGGCCGGGATGGTGCTGGGCACGGTGTACTACATGTCTCCCGAGCAGGCGCTCGGCCGGCCGCTGGACGGACGGTCCGATCTGTTCTCGCTCGGCGTCGTCCTGTACGAGATGCTGACGGGCCGGCTTCCCTTCGAGGGTCAGAGCTTCTCCGAGATCGTCGACGCCATCATCAACCAGCCGCCGCCCGCAGCCGCCCGCTTCAACTACGCGCTGACCCAGGACGTCGAGGCGATGCTGCGGAAGGCGCTCGAGAAGAACGTTGCCTACCGCTACCAGTCCGCGCGCGACTTCTACATCGATCTGCGGAGCGCCCGGATCGCCCTCGAGGAAGAGGCGCGCCACCGCACGAGCGGCTCCCGGCGATCCGGTTCGCGCCCGGTTTCGGATGCGCAACCCCGCTCGATTGCCGTCATCACCTTCACGAACATCACGCGCGAGCCGGCCGACGAGTGGATTGGATCGGGCATCGCGGAGACCGTCAGCTCGGATTTGAAGAGCATCCACGGCCTGACCGTGATTGGCCGCGAGCGCATCTTCGACGCCCTCCGCAACCTGCAGACCGGCGAAACCCCGGCGGTCGACGATCGGTTTTCGATCGAAATTGGGCGCGACCTCGGCGCGCGCTGGATCGTGGCCGGGGGCTACCAGCGGTTCGGCGCCGAGATCCGCATCACCGCCCGCTTCGTCGAGGTGGCAACCGGGGTCGTCTTGCAGAACGTGAAGATCGACGGCCCGCTCGCCGACATCTTCCGCCTCCAGGACCGGATCGTCTTCGAGCTGACGCAGGGTCTGCAGGTGGAGCTCGCCGGGTCGGAGATCGCCGACATCGAGAAGCCCGAGACCAGATCGGTCGAGGCGTACGAGCTGTTTTCGCTGGGCGTCCTGACGCTGCGCCTCGCGTCCCGGGATGCGCCCGACCGGGCGATCTCGCTCTTCGAGAAGGCGCTGGCGCTCGATGCCGAGTACGCGCAGGCGTGGGCAGGGCTCGGCGGCGCGTACCAGCTGAAGGGGACATTCCTCAACCTGCCGGAGCTGCTCGAGAAGGCGATCACCTGCGAAGAGCGCGCCCTGGCGCTCGACCCGGATCTGGCGGACGCGCACACGTGGCTCGGCGCCGCCCTCCTGTCGCTCGGGCGGGTGGACGAGGCCATGGCCTCGCTCGAGCGCGCAACCGCACTGGAGCCGGGTCAGGCGCGCCCGTGGAGCATGCTCGCGCGCGCACACTGGATTGGCCGCGGCGATCTGCCGCAGGGCATCGCGGCGCTCGAGAAGGCGGTTGCCATCAACCCCCAGTTCGGGTACGGCCAACTCCAGCTCGCGTTCCTGCATACCGAGCAGGGCGACTACGCCCGCGCGCGGGCGGCGGCGACCACCGCGGTCGATCTTCAGGAGCGGTACATCTCAGGCGAGGAGGGGCTCCTGGTGGTCGGGGCGCACGCGCGGCTTGGATACGTCCACTACCGCGAGGGACGCTACGCCGATGCCGTGCAGGAATACCTGCGCGAGCTGGCCTTCCTCGGCTCGACCGATCACGTGCTGAAAGAGCGCACCCTGATCGAGCTGCACCAGAAGCTCGGAGCCGCGTATCGGCGCCTCGGGCAGACCGCTGACGCCGACCGTCACCTCGGGCTCGCGATCCGCAGCTTCGAGGAACGCGTCGCGCGCGGTGCGGATGACCCGGCAACGAAGTACTACGCCGCCATCGCGCTGGCGCTGCGTGGGGACACGGACCGAGCGGTCAAGTATCTCGAGGAGACCTGGCCGCGCACCGGCGCCCTGAACCGCCTCCGCGTGGCGCGGGATCCCGATCTCGAGAGCGTCAGGCCCGCGCTCGCGGCGAAGGGGCTGCTGGACTGAGAACGCAGCCCAGCGGTTGTCCGTACACGAAGAAAACGAGGAACACTGGGAACAGAGGACGACACAAGGGGGACAGCCCGACCGGATGGCGGTGCGTGTGCTCTTGACAGGTGCTCCGGCGACCCGCGGCGGCCGGGCCTCAGTCCCGCTGCATCGCCGCGACGTGCGACACGGTGCTCCCGGAGAGCAGCGCACGGATCTCCGCAGCGTCGAGCGACTCGTGCTGGAGCAGTTCCTCGGCCATGGCGCGCACCGAGGCGCGCCGTTCCTCCAGCAGCCGGCGCGCGACCTCGTAACCGCGCATCACCAGCTCGCGGATCTCGTCGTCCACCCGATGCGCGGTCGCTTCGCTGAATCCAGCGCCCTGGTCGTCGGTGCCGAAGTTGTTCGAGGGCCGCCGGAACGCGATCGGGCCGAGCGCCGACATGCCGAACTCGCACACCATCCGCCGGGCGATCTCGGTCGCGCGCTCGATGTCGTTGCCCGCGCCGCTCGTCATGTGGCGCATGAACATCTCTTCGGCCACGCGGCCACCCATCAGGATCGCGATCTTCGCCTCGAGGTAGTCGCGCGTGTGCGTGTGCCGGTCGGTCTCGGGCAACTGCATCGTCACGCCGAGCGCGCGGCCGCGCGGAATGATCGTCACCTTGTGGAGGGGATCCGCACCCGGCAGCATCGCCGCCACGACCGCGTGGCCGGCCTCGTGGTAGGCGCAGTTGATGCGCTCGTCCTCGCTCATGACCAGGGACCGCCGCTCGACGCCCATGAGAACCTTGTCGCGCGCCGCCTCGAGGTCGTCGTTGCTGACCTGCACGCGCCCGTGGCGCGCCGCGAGCAGTGCGCCTTCGTTGATCAGGTTCGCGAGATCGGCGCCCGAGAAGCCGGGCGTGCCCCGGGCGATGCCGCGCAGGTCCACACCCGGCGCCAGCGACACCTTCCGCGCGTGCACGCCAAGGATCGCCTCGCGTCCCTTCAGGTCCGGGTTGCCCACGACGACCTGCCGATCGAACCGTCCCGGGCGCAGCAGCGCCGCGTCGAGGATGTCCTGGCGGTTCGTGGCCGCGAGCACCACGATCCCGAGGTTGGGGGCGAAGCCATCCATCTCGACGAGCAGCTGGTTCAGCGTCTGCTCGCGCTCCTCGTGGCTGAGCGAGCTGCTGCCACGGCTCCGGCCGACCGCGTCGAGCTCGTCGATGAACACGATGCACGACTTGTGGCGCCGTGCATCCTTGAACAGCTTGCGGACGCGCGCGGCGCCGACGCCGGCATACATCTCTACGAAGTCGGAGCCGCTCGCGAACACGAACGGCACGCCCGCTTCCCCCGCAATGGAGCGCGCCAGCAGCGTCTTGCCCGTGCCGGGAGGTCCGACGAGCAGCACCCCCTTCGGGATGCGGCCACCAATGGAGCCATAGCGCTCCGGCTCGCGCAGGAACTCGACGATTTCGCGCACCTCGTCTTTCGCCTCGTCGACGCCGGCGACATCCGCGAAGGTCACGACCGTGTTGTCGCGCGTCAACATGCGGCCGCTGCCCTCCATTGACGGCATGCGGCCGGCCGTGACCCGATAGACGGTCAGCCCGATGAGACCGAGAAACGCGGCGCCGGCGAGCAGGCCCACGTAGTGGTAGATGGCGTCCGACGACGACTGCTCGACGCGGAACGTCACCTGGCGCCGGGATAGATCGCTGAGGAAGGTCGGGTTGGCGGCTGCGTATCCAGGCGGTGCCACGGTGACGGCCTCACTGCCATCCGCCAGCTCGACGCGCATCCGGTCAGGCGACATCGCGATCGCGCGGACCCTTCCCTCGGCGATGAGCGAGAGCAGCTCGGTGAACGCGAGGTCCCGCGGCCCCTCACCGCCACGACGCACGCCGAGGAACACGAGCAGGGTGACGGCGACGCACCCCGCCGCGATGACGAGGGTCTTACGGGACCGCGAGCTGCCTCTAAACACCCTGGACTCCGGTGGTTCGGGCGCATCCCGCCGCAAGCGTCGCCTGCAGACCGGGAAGCGCGCACCCGGCGACACCCGTCCCGAGGACGGCGCGCCGGAGATTCAATATGGTGATGGGTCGCTGCAGAGCGTTGCAGCCCAGACGCAGTGTAGCGGGCGCATCCGACACCTGTAAACCTCTGCAGTTCCGGATTGTTCGCTCGTCAGCCGAACCCGGCGTTGCGACGGAACTCCGCGTGCATGCAGGGTATCGGCACAACGTGCACGGCGCTTCACCGCTCCTGCACCTCGCGGGCGACGGTGTGCTGCAGAGGCGGGCATCGACCCGCCGCCGGGGCAGGACCATGGTTCGAATCGGCTGTTCCGGCTGGCAATACAAGCACTGGCAGGGCGACTTCTACCCCGCCGACCTGCGCACGAGCGAGTGGTTCGGGCGTTACGCCGCAACCTTCGACACCGTCGAGATCAACAACAGCTTCTACCGCTTGCCCGAGGCGCACACGTTCCGCAGCTGGCGCGAGCGCGCCCCTGCCGGGTTCCTGTTTGCCGTCAAAGCGAGCCGGTTTCTCACGCACATGAAGAAGCTGAAGGATCCCGAGGAGCCCCTTCGGCGTTTTTTCGAGAACGCCGCGCCCCTCGGGGCGACGCTGGGGCCCGTGCTCTACCAGCTGCCGCCGCGCTGGCCGCTCGATCTCGATCGGTTGCGTCGATTTCTCGGAGCGCTGCCAACAGGCGTGCGGCACGTGGTCGAATTCCGGGAACCGAGCTGGTATGCGCAGGAGGCCCTGGCACTGCTCGAGGCGCACGGCGTTGCGCTGTGCCTGCACGACATGATGGGGTCCGCGAGCGGGCTCCGGCGCGTGGGTCCTTTCGTATATGTCCGCTTCCACGGCGTGACGAAGTATGGCGGGCGGTACGGCGACGAGGAGCTGCAGCCATGGGCCGATTGGCTGCGCGCGGAGCACTCGTCCGGACGGGAGGTGTTCGCGTATTTCAACAACGACATCGGCGGACATGCGCCGCGGGACGCGCTGAGGCTTCGGGACATGGTGCGGGCGATTGGCCGGGGTTGAAGTCCCGGCGCCACATCACGGGTACGCTCGCCACATCATCGATCCGGGCGCCACATCCCCCGCGTCCGATTCGCACGCCCGACGCTACTTGCGCATGTCCGTGTTCGAAGACCCCGCCGTCGCCCTGGCCTGCTTCGCGGTTTCCCTCAGCAGCGGGTCGGCCGCATCCACCCAGCGCTCGAGATAGTGGGCCAGCGAGCCGAGATGCAGCGTGCCGATCGCGTACGCGGCGCAGGCCTGCAGCCACGGGTCGCCGCTCTCGGCGAGGAGCGCGGCTGCTTCCTCCCGCGTGGAGACGGTCGTGCCGAGCGTGCGGTTCGCCAGCGCGACGCGCTGCTGCACGCTCACATCGCTGTCGAGCAACGGCAGGAGCAGCGTCCGCAGCTGCGGTTTGAGGATGTTCTCGAGGAACTCCAGCGCGTTGTCATGGATGTCGCGCTTCGAAGACTGCAGGCCCACGTACGCGCTCTCCAGGTCGTACACGGGCGAAAGGAGCTTCACGAGCCGGAAGATGCGCTCCACCTCCTGCATCATCGACTCCCGAAGCCCCTGGGCGACCGGCTCGCTCGAGTTCGCGGCGTAGTCGAGCGTGCCGAGAATCTGGTACGACCGGAGATGCCCCATCACCTCCGCCGCAAGCACGGTCTCGACCAGCTTCACATCCAGCGGGCGGGACGATCCGGCGGCCCGCAGCTTGTTGAGCGCCGTGAGCACGCGGAACCGGAGGACCGTGTCGCCATCGAGCAGGCTTTCCGTGAGCACCCCCTCGGCCGCTGTCGATCCGATGCGCAGCAGCACCCCCGGGATTTCACGCCGGATGGCCGCGGCCGTACTCTGGTCCATCAGGTGATCGCGCAGCGTGCCGATGACGCGATCCTCGTACTGGGCGAGTGCCTCCGTCGCATCCTCGGAGAGGCGCTCGTCAGCCAGCCGGCGGATCAGCGTGTCGATGAATCGGCGCTTCCGTGACCGTCCGGCGGCGTGCATGGCGTGCCGCAGCACGTCGGGATCCTCGCTCGCGAGCATCTCCGTCAGCTGCGCGTCGAAGACGTCTGGAAGACGCTCCAGCAGCCGCGCGGCCTCCAGCCGGGTGCGCTGCTCTTCATCGTGCACCATGCTCGTGAACATCAAGTGGGCCGCCGCGAGATTCTGGGTCTCGCCGGGCTGCGCGAGAAACGACACCATCGCCGAGCGGATGGAGAAATCGGGAAAATTGCCGAGCTGCTCGACGCGTTCGAGCGGGTCGATGTGGGCGTGGTGCGCGATGTAGAGCAGCGCTTCGGTGCGGACCGAGAGGTCTGGATCGTACAGGAGCCGCTCGACGTCGCTGCGCACGGAGAGGTCGCCGTCCTCGTTCAGCACCGCCACCGCGCGCGCCCGCACCGCCGCCGCCCCATGCTTCAGGAGGCCGCGCACCACCGGGTGTGACGCGCCCGAGTGCCCCGCCGTGAACAGCTCGAGTGCGTACAGGATGCGCTCGGGATCATCGCTGGCCATCTGCGCCGTGAGGATCTCGGTGGCAGCCTTGTCGAGGACGGTGACGTTCGCGCGCTGCACGTGGCGGCGATGGTCGTCGATGCTCTTCCCGAGATTGGTGACGTACTGCCGCTGCGCGACCCAGGCCGCCGTGAGCCACCCGGCCAGGAGCAGCAGGTTCACCCAGGAGATCTGCCACGCCGGCCAATGGAGGACCGTGGCGAGCAGCAGGATGACGAGGCCGGAGAGCCCGTCGCCCAGCCGCCACACCACCGTGTCGATGAACGACTTCACCTGCAGCGTCTGCGCCGCCGGGAGTGGCAGGTACAGCAGTTCCGCCGCCGGCCGGTCGATCGAATAGCGCAGCACCTGGTCACTGCCGCGAAGCAGGATGGCCGCGGCGAACGAGCCGGAGACGAGCAGCCCGACGGATCCCAGCGCCAGCGCCGTGGGCACGATCGACAGCGCCACGCCCAGTCCGTACCTCCGGAGCAGCCGCGACGTCAGCAGCCACTGGAGCGCCAGCGACAGCAGGCCGGTATAGAAGGTGAAGCTGCCGAAGAACGCGGCCAGGCCGTTCTTGTCCTTGACGCCCTCGACGGCGATCGCCCTGAACTGCCAGGCGACGATGGCCGTGACGAACGACGACACCAGGATCAGCGCGGCAATCGCCCTCAGATACGGCGAGGCGGCGATCTGCTGCACGCTCTCGCGGAACCCGGTCGGGCCGAGGCCGGCCGCTTCGCGCACCTCCTCCTCTCCCGGGTCCGGCGATTGCGCCAGATGGCGGAGGCGCCAGAGCCGGTCGACCAGCACCGCACACAGGAGCAGCGCAGCGGCCATGCCGATGAGGATGCTCTCGGCTCCGAAATGCATCGCCGTCTGCTGCACGACGAAGCCGCCGACGATGTTGCCGGAGATGGCACCGCTGCCGATGAAGCCGAACAGCCGCTTCGCTTCGCGCGTGGTGAGGACGTAGTTGGCCAGCGTCCACACCTGTGCTGCGGCAATCACGCCGAACATGCCGACCCAGACGTAGACGACCGGCAGCACCCACGGCTGGTCGTGCCAGTGCGACAGGTACCAGAAGAGGATGGAGTTCGAGGCGAAGAAGACGAGGCTCCCGCTGATGAGCGTGCGCACCGAGACCCGCTGGCCGATGCGGATGTAGACGGCGACCCACACCCCGACGAGCAGGGCGACGGTGATATCGACATACGGCAGCTGGCGTGCGCTGAACCGGAAGAGGAACAGCGCGTCGCGGGTGGCCTTGCCCGCCACGAAGCTGCCAATCACCAGAAACAGGTAACTGAACAGCAGCACGCCGCGCTCGAGCTCGCCCGGACGGATGCCGAGCACCCGCGTCGCCAGCCGCGGGATGGGGGCCCAGAGGGGTCGCTGCGAATGCATAGGAAGCGCGAGTGTATCCCGATTGCAGGGGCGATGCTTTGTTCCTGACCTGCACGGGATTAAGATCCGCCGGTCGCTCTTTTCGATCCGGTCTGCCCCAGAAAGGATATTCCAGATGGCGCTCAGCCGCCGGCTGCTGGCTCCAATCGTGGAGCTACGGGAAAACGAGTCCGGGATTGCGGTCCTGATGTTCGCGTACTCGTTCCTCGCGATGACGGCCTACAACATCATCCAGCCGATCACGCGGTCCCGCTTCATCAGCTCGCTTGGCGCCGATAACCTCCCCTACGTCCTGCTCGTTTCGGTCTTCATCGTCGGCGGCATCATGCAGGGCTACAGCCGCCTCGGCAGCCTGGTGCCGCCGAAATGGGTGGTGCCTGTGACGCAGGGCGCGATGGTCGCGCTGCTCGCGGGGTTCTGGATGGCCGCCGGCTGGGGTTGGACGTCGGTGGACGTCGGCTTCTACCTGTTCGGCCAGATCTACGGAATTCTGCTCATCAGCCAGTTCTGGACGCTGGCGAACATCATCTTCGACCCGCGCCAGGCGAAGCGATTGTTCGGGTTCATCGGCGGCGGGGCGAGCCTCGGCGGGGTCGCGGGCGGGGCCATCACGTCCCTGCTCACGCGGACCGTCGGCAACGCGAACCTCATGCTGGTGAGCGCCGGCGTGCTGGCAGTGTGCGCGGTCGTCGTCGTGCTGGTGGTCCGACGGACGCGCAGCGAAGACCTCGCGGGGCTCGAGGAGGCTGGCAAGGAGGAAGGGGTCAGCGGCGGCGAGGCCATTCAGATGCTGCGGCGCAGCCGGCACCTGCAGATCATTGCCGCCGTCATCGCGATGACCTCGATCGGCGCCGGCCTTATCGATCAGCAGCTCAACATGGCGACCGAGGCTGCCAAAGGGTCACAAGGCACGGACGCCATAACGGCCGTCCTGGCCAACGTCCGCGTGTACACGTCAGTCGTCGGCTTCGTGATCCAGGTCTGGTTGACGAGCAAGATCCAGCGGTTTCTCGGGATCGGCTTCGCCTTGATGATCTTGCCACTCGGGCTGGGATCGACGGCGCTGCTCATACTCCTCACCAGGCAGCTCTGGGCGCCGATGTTCGCGCGGGTCTTCGACCAGTCGATCCGTTACACCGTCGATAAGACGTCGCGCGAAATCCTCTTTCTGCCGCTGCCGTCCGACATCAAGGCGAAGGCGAAGCCGTTCGTGGACGTGACGGTGGATCGGTTCGGTCGCGCGGCCAACGCGCTCATCCTGCTGGTGCTGATCAAGCCGTGGGGGCTGAACCTCTCATGGCCGCAGATCAGCTACGCCAGCCTCGTCGTGATGGCCGTGTGGATCGTCCTGGCGCTCCGGGCGAAGCGCGGCTACATGGTGGCCTTCCGGCGCAGCCTCGAGACCGACGACGTGCAGGCGCAGGATCTGCGCCACGCGGAGCCCGACCTGTTCACGATCGAAACGCTCGTGGAGGAGCTCGGCCATCCCGACGCGCGGCACGTGCTGCACGCGATTGACCTGCTCGAAGGGTTCGACAAACGCCACCTGATCTCGCCGCTGCTGCTCCACCACGCTTCGCCGACCGTCCGGGCCCGGGCACTGCGCACCCTCGAAGCCGCGCGTCCCGACGTGCAGGCGCGGTGGTCGGCGGGCATCGAGCGCATGCTCAAGGACGAGCACCCCGAGGTGCGGGCAGCCGCCGTAGCCGCGCTGGCCGCTACACGCGGAGAACAGGCCGTCGGGGTGATGCGCCCGTTCCTCGAGGACCGGGACCCGCGGATGGTGGTGACCGCCGCAGCCGCGCTCGCCGACAGTCCCGCTGAAGAGGACGTGACGGCAGCGGAACACGCGCTGCGCACGCTGGCGCTCGACACGCGGCAGACGGCGGTCTCCGCCCGCCGCGAGGTCGCGCAGGCGCTCGGGCACATCAAGTCCCCGAGGTTCCGGCACCTGCTGGTGCCGTTGATGTACGACCCCGCGCGCGAGGTGGCGGAAGAGGCCATCCGAAGCGCCGGCCGGCTTGGCGCCGTCGACTACCTGTTCGTGGCGCCGCTGCTCGCGTTGCTGCGCAACCGGCTGCTGAAGGCACACGCGCGGCAGGTGCTCGTCGGGTATGGCGAAGGCATCGTGGAGACGCTCGCCTACTTCATGCGCGATGAAGAGGAAGACGTCTGGGTGCGGCGGCACATCCCGTCGACGCTCGCGCTCATCCCGACCCAGCAGTCGGTGGACGTGCTCCTCTCCGCGCTGGACGCACCGGACGGGTACCTGCGCTACAAAGCGCTCCGGGCGCTCGGGCGCATGAAGCGGGAACATCCGGAGCTGACCATCCCCACCGCGCCGGTCGAGGCGCTGGTCGTCAAGGAAACGAGCCGCTACTTCAACTACCTGGGCCTGCACTACAACGTGGTCGTCAGGGACCCGGTCGCCAAAGACACGCTGCTGGCGCGCGCGCTCCGCGAGAAGCTCGGCCGCACCGTGGACCGCATCTACTACCTGCTCGCCATGATCTACCCGTGGAAAGACATCGCCGCGGCCCGGTGGACACTCGAGCACGCCAGCGGCCGCGCCCGCGCGGGTGCCCTCGAGTACCTCGACAACCTGCTCACCGGCCAGATGCGCAAGCGCGTCATCCCGGTGCTGGACGATGTGCCGCTCGAGGAGAAGGTGCGGCGTGGCAACCTGCTCCTGAAGTCCCGCGTGCGCGACGTGGAGGACAGCCTGGCCCAACTGGTGCACGACGCGGATCAGATCGTTGCCGCCACCGCGATTCATTTCGTCGAGTCACGGGGTGTGTGGGCGCTCGCCGACGATCTGGAGTACACCCTCGAGCACCGCGAGGCAAAAGACTGGTACGTGTTCGAGGCGGCATCGTGGGCGCTCGCGGCCCAGCGGATGGCCGTCGACGAGCGGCGCACGCGCTGGATGGAGCCGCTGCCCGCCGTGGAGCTCGCCGACCGGCTGCGACGCATGGCACTGTTCGACTACGTGTCGGTGGACGAACTGTTCCGCTTCGCCGACGCCGGCCGGCAGGTGCGGCACGAGCACGGGCGCGTGCTCTACACGCAGGGCGCCACACCTGACGATCTGCAGTTCCTGCTCGACGGCGCCGTGCAGGCGAGCGTCGAGGATCACGGCCCGGTGTCGCGTGTCGAGCTGCAGGCTCCGGCGGCGCTGGCGTTCGACGAAGTCATGGAAGGGGCGCCATCAGCGGCCACGATCACGGCAATGGACCGCGCAATCTGCCTGGCGCTGCGCAACGAGCAGGTGCTCGGCCTGCTTGCCGAGAACGCCGACCTCGTGCAGGGCCTCTTCCGGATGGCCATCGAGCGCGAGAACGGCGCTGGGCTGCGTGGCGTCGTTCGAGGCGTCGATCACGGCGATGTCGCGCGGGGCACCGAGAGCCTGCAGCCGGTCGAAAAGATCCTGCTGATCCAGGAGGTGCCGGTCTTCGCGCGCGCGTCGGCTGCCGACGTGAGTGCGCTGGCCACGAGCGGACGTGAGGTTCGCGCGGCCGCCGGCGAAACACTCTTCGAAGAGGGAGATGCCCCGGCCATATATGTGCTGGTCACCGGAGAGCTGGCGCTCGAGCCGATCGCCGGAGGTGCGCCGGTGGCGGCCGGGGCCGGAGACACCGTAGGGGTGTTCGAGACCCTGAGCGGCGCCGACACCACCGGCTGGCGCGCCCATGTCACCCGCGATACCGTCGCGCTGCGATTCGACCGCGAGCCGCTGTTCGACGTGCTGGCCGATCACATCGAGCTGCTGCAGGCGATGTTCAGCGCGGTGCTGCGCCGCGAGGGCTCCGCCGCCAGCATCTAGCTGGCCTGTATCGCCTTCACGTAACGACATGCACGACGTCATCGTGGTCGGCGCCGGACCGGTCGGGCTCGCGTGCGCGATCGAAGCCCGGCGTCAGGGCCTCTCCGCGCTGGTCATCGACAAGGGCACCCTGGTCAATTCCATCGTCGGCTATCCGGCGCGCATGGAGTTCTTCTCGACACCCGAGCTGATCGAAATCGGCGGGTACCCCTTTCCGGTGCAGGGTTACAAGCCCACCCGGGAGGAGGCGATCGAGTACTACCGCGGCGTGGCGGCGCGGGAGGGAATCCCGATCCGGCTGTACGAACGGGTGCTCGAGGTCCGGGGGACGACGCCGGCATTCACGGTCGTCACTGACAAGGGGGAGAACACTGCCGGACACGTGGTTGTCGCCATCGGCTTTTTCGATGTGCCCAACCGGCTCAATGTGCCCGGTCAGGATCTTCCCAAGGTCACGCACTACTATTCAGAGCCATACCGCTACGTTCGGCAGAAGGTCGCGATCATCGGCGCGAAGAACTCCGCCGCGAAGGCCGCACTCGACTGCCACCGGCACGGCGCGGAAGTGACGCTCGTCGTGCGGGCGCCAGCGCTCTCCGACAAGATCAAGTACTGGATCAAGCCCGATCTCGAGAACCGCATCAAGGAAGGCAGCATCCGCGCCTGCTTCGACACGACGGTCGATGCCATCCGGGAGACGTCGCTCGTCCTGCGGACGCCAGGAGGGGTCGAGGAGATCGCGAACGACTGGGTCCTGGCGATGACCGGCTACCGGCCGGACTACCGGTTCCTCGAAGCCCTCGACATCGCCATCGCAAACGACGCGTATCGCACGCCGGTGTTCGACGAGGCGACCTTCGAGACGAGCCGTCCGGGACTGTATCTCGCCGGGACGGTCTGCGGCGGCCATCACACGAGCCGCTGGTTCATCGAGAACGGACGTTTTCACGCCGCGCAGATCGTCAAGCACATCACGCAAGGACGCGCAGACAGGATCGACTTCGACGCCGTGCACTGGAAGACGGAGGAATAGGCGCTGAGTACCGGGCGCTCGGCGCTGGGCTTGCCCGGCGGCTCGCGGCGGGCGAACGAGTTCAGAGGTTGCGGGAGCGTCGTGGCAGGAACCGGCCGGTCGCGTCGCGGTAGGTGCGGTAGCTCTCGCCGAAGCGCGCCAGCAGGTTGCGTTCCTCGACGGACGTGCGCACCACCATCAGCATGAACGCCACGGTGCCGGACGCCAGGATGAACCAGTTCGCCGCGATGACGGCGCTCCCGAGCAGGAGCAGGTACACGGCGTCGTAGAACGGGTGCCGCACCCAGCGATATGGTCCCGTGATCACGAGGGTGTGCGCCTTCCGCGTCACGACCGTGTCCGTGAGGTTCGGCCCGAGATTGCGGAGCGTCCAGACCAGCAGCGCGCTGCCTGCAATCCAGGGGACGATGCCCATGAGCCGGGCCCACGGCGGCAAAGGCAATGACGACCACGCCATACGCGCCGGACTCACGAGATACGTGACCAGCGCGACCATGCACGCGATCCCCACAGGCCGCAGGGTCGCGAGGATCAACAGCCCTTCCTGCGAGCGGTCGAGGGGCTCACCCGTGGCCTGTGACCGAATGCGGTGGTACAGCATGAACGGAAACACGCCGGCGAAGCCCAGGGCCAGCAGCGTGCGATAGGTGTTCTCGTCGTGCATCAGGAGATCCCGCAAGGCTCGGGTCAGCCCGCGCAATGCCGGGTCGCGGCTCTGACATCCGTCGCTGGCTTGCCCGGGCGGACTATACACCCCAGGGACACGCCGCATGGCAACACTCCATGCGTCGGCACCGCGACGGGCCGAGACGACCCGCCGTTCCGGCGGAACATCCGGTAGAATCCGCACATCGAGTTTTCAGGCGGTCGCGACCCACACCCGTCGCTATCCCTGCGCACGGTCCACACGGAGGTCCGCATGAAGAGTGCATTCGTCATCACCGATCGCCGCCGCTTCATCGCCACGCTGGCGCTCAGCGGCGCCGCATTCACCGTGCGGGGGGCCTTCGCCGAGCAGCTGGCGCGCACGGCGGCCCAGACGGAGGGCCCGTTCTATCCGGATCGCCTACCCCTCGACACGGACAATGATTTGATTGTCCTGAACAACGGGCTCACACCGGCGGTCGGCGAGATTACGCACCTCTCGGGACGCATCCTGGATGAGACCGGTGCCCCTGTCCGCAACGCCATCGTCGAGATCTGGCAATGCGATCACGAGGGCGTATACCTGCACTCGGCGGACGCCTCCCGCAAGCCGGGTGATCGCCACTTCCAGGGGTTCGGACGTTTTCTCACCGACTCCAGCGGAGCCTACTACTTCCGCACAATCAAGCCGGTCCCCTATCCGGGGCGCACACCGCACATCCACTTCAAGGTGAAGAAGGGCGGGCGAGATCTGCTGACGACGCAGTGCTACGTCAAGGGTCACCCGGGTAACGCGCAGGACGGGATCTGGAAGTCGGTCACGGACCCACGCGCGCGCGAGTCGATCACCATCGACTTCAGCCCGGCGCCTGGCTCGCCCACCGGTGAGCTTGCGGCGAAATTCGACATCGTGGTTGGTCGGACGCCGACCGCTTCGTGAGGCGTTTCGGCACAACCACGGCAGAAGAGACGCGCATGGACAATCACCGCGAGTTCCCGAAGAGGCCGGCGCCGCCGCCATAGGGCCCCGCCGGCCTCCCGGGCCTCGTGCACGGCCAGACCGGCGCCAGCGCGACGCCAAGGCAACGGGCTTCACGTTCACGTGGATCTCCGACGCGGTGTAGCGTCACGCTGCCGCACACGCGCCGGGGAGCGGCTCGGTTTCAGGTTGGCGTCGCCGGAATCTTCGGGGGCCGTGATGACTCGTGCGCTCATTTCGTCGTTCCTCGCATCCGCCATTGTCGCCTCCATGGCCACCACCCCCGCGCTCACACAGGACGATGCGGCAGAAGCGGCACTGGCGAGCGCGATCAGCGGGTACGAACAGTTACTCAAGCTCGCCGATCCGGTCACCGCCGGCCTTGATGGCGATCGCGACGCCCTGCGGCGACTGCCCGATCCGCGCCGCGATACGGAGGTGGCGCGGAGCCGCGAGCTTGCGAACATCGGCGCGAGGCTGGCGCAGATCGATGCCGGCGCCCTGTCGGCGGCCTCGGCGTTGAACCACCAGGTCCTGTCACGGCTCATCGCCGAAACCGTCGAGCAGACGACCTTCGACTTCGGTCGCATCGCCTTCGAGAACGACGATGGCTTCCACACGCTGGGCGATTACCTGGGGCGCACTACGAGCATCACCTCGCGCGACGACGCTGATGCCTGGCTCGCCCGGCTCGACGCGCTGCCCGACTTCTATGCGCGGAGCATCGCGAACCTGCGGCGCGGCATCGAGACGCGGTTCACCCAGCCGAAGATCGTTGTCGATCGCGTGCTCGATGTCGCGCGGAAGCAGGCGGAAGCCACAGTGGAGAACAGCCCTCTTCTACTGCCCTTCCGCCGGATGCCGCCGGCGATCTCCGCGGCGGTGCAGGCCGATTACCGCGAGCGGGCGCTGACGATCCTGCGAGACAGGGTTGCCCCGGCGCAGCGCACGTTCGCGGCATTCCTCTCGCAGGACTACCTCCCCGCCGCTCGTCCCGCGATCAGCTGGCGTACCACACCCGACGGCGAGGCCTCCTACAGGTTCCTGGTCCGCCGCGAGACGACCACCAGCCTGACGCCAGACGAGATCCATGGGCTCGGACAGGCGGAGGTGGCGCGGATTCGCGCCCTCATGGAAGACACCATCAAGGAAACCGGATACTCAGGCACCTTTTCCGGCTTCCTGCAGATGCTCCGTACCGACGCGCGGTTCTACCCGCAGACGCCCGAGGCGCTGCTCGAGAAGGCCAGTGAGATTGCGAAGCGTGCCGACGATGGGCTGCCGGCGCTCTTCGGGATGCTGCCGCGACTCTCGTACGGCGTCCGGCCGGTGCCGGCCGACATCGCCGACGGCTACACGACGGGCCGCTACTGGCCCGGTAGCCTGGTCGCCGGACAGGCCGGCGGTTACATGGTGAACACCTCGGACCTGAAGCAGCGGCCACTCTACGAGCTGCCGGCGCTCACCGTGCACGAGGCCGTACCCGGCCACCACCTGCAGATCGCCCTCGCGCAGGAGCTCGAAGGCATGCCGTACTTCCGGCGGCACGCCACCACGACCGCGTTCGTGGAAGGCTGGGGCCTTTATGCGGAGTTTCTGGGCGAGGAGATGGGCATCTACCGGACCCCGTACGAACGCTTCGGGCGCTTCTCGTACGAGATGTGGCGCGCGTGCCGGCTGGTCGCCGATACCGGCATCCACTGGCTCGGCTGGGACATCGACCGGGCGCGGCAGTGTTTCGCCGAGAACTCCGCGCTCTCGCCGCATAACATCCAGACGGAGCTCGAACGCTACATCTCATGGCCCGGCCAGGCCCTGGCCTACAAGATCGGCGAGCTGCGGTTCCGTGCGCTCCGGAAGGAAGCGCAAGACAGGCTGGGTGAGCGGTTCAACGTCCGCGCGTTCCACGACGTGCTCCTGCTCGGCGGGGCGCTGCCCCTGGAGGTACTCGAAACACGCGTGAGAGAGTGGACCAACGCAGAGGCCGGCCGGGAGTAGTCCGCAGCCGGTGGCGCCGGTGTAGCCCGCCGCCGGCGTCCTGCTGCATCAGTCGAGCGCGGCGAGCATTCGGCGCGCCTTCATCTGCGCGTGCCGCCGCCGATGCTCGAGGGCGCGGTACTTGTCCGGCCCGCGGAGTGGTCCGGCCGGGAATCCGGGTCCACGGCGAGTACAGGGCGCCGCGCCCACGCTGGCTCTGGTTGACCGCGGACTCGGGAACCTGCCGCGCGTATGGGATTCGGCTCCAGCACCGATCGCGGGACCCTGGCTGGCGAGCCGCTTACCACCGACCCCTGGAGCTTCGGAGTCACCGAAGTCGAGCGTGCGAGCAAGACATCCGTCGAACCTGGCCATGGTGCTCTCCTCTACCGCGTGAGGCCCGGGGCGGGACAGGCCCGCCGGCCGGAACACGAGCAGTGTCGGAGAGAGGCGTGACAGAGTAGGTCACTCGGCTTCGCGGAACCACCCGTTGATCTCCGCGAACGGGATGGCGCCGCCCAACCTGGTGAAGGTGCCGTGTTCCGCAATCTCGGCGGCCGCCTGCAGGAAACCCGTCCACGCCGCACGAGCGAGCGCGCCGCCGACGCTGATGCGGCGCACGCCGAGCGCGGCCAATTCCGGAACCGTCATGAAGTCTGAGCCAACCAGGACGTTTACCGGCACGGGCGCTACCGCACCGACCACGGCCGCTACCTGCTCTCTGGTGCCGAGGCCCGGAGCGTAGACGCATCCGGCACCAGCCTCCGCGTACGCCACCAGCCGGCGAATGGTCTCGGCAAGATCGGGGCGCCCGACGATGAAGCCTTCGGAGCGCGCGGTGAGCAGTACACCCGTCCCACTCTGATCGATGGCCCTGCGGGCAGCTCGTACACGCTCGACGGCGAGCGTGAACTCGAACAGCGGTTGTGACGAATCGCCCGTCGAATCCTCGATGGAGAGCCCGGCCACCCCGGTGCTTGCGGCTGCCGCGACATTGGCGGCGACCCCCTCCGGTTCGATCGCGAAGCCTCCTTCGAAATCGGCATTGATCGGCACGTCCACGCTGCTGGCAACCGCCCTCATGTGCGCGAGCGCCTCGTGAAGAGCGACATGGTTATCGCGGCGGCCGAGCGACCACGCAAATCCCGCGCTGGTCGTGGCAAGCGCCGCAAACCCCAACCTTGCAAGCACACGGGCACTGCCCACGTCCCAGGGGTTCGGGATCACGAAACAGCCGCTGCGGTGCAGTTCCCGAAACGCAAGACAGCGATGCGAGATTTCAGTCATGACGGCAATCCCTGCAGAAATGCGAACGGCAGCAGATCCAGGACGAGCGGCGGGACGAACCTCCACCGCTCAGGCGCAAGGGGTGGGCTGGTATCGAAGTGCCTCACGGGTGCCGATCCCGCCGTGCCGTTATGGCGCCGCCGAGGTGACGGCTTCGGCCTTCTCCCGCCCGCTCTCGATCGACCGGTCCAGCAGGGCGTCCACCGATGGCCTGGGAGTCGCCACGAGGAAGATCTGGTAGGCGAACAGCCCCTTGGACGCGTGGATCAGCAGATCGTTCAGCCAGACCAGCGCGCGGGACATCCGGTTGTCCCCGAGTGCCTTCGGAAACGGCGCCGGTATTCCCGCGAGCTGCTCCACGTGGAAACCGCACTGGGCGAACAGCCGTTCGAGCGACTTGAAGGTGTACAGCCGTGTATGGGTCAGATCCAAGATGCCCCGCTTGCCGTAGTTGAAGTTCCCGAGCAGCGCCTGCAGTCGCACGACCCCGAACACGACGTTGCCGGACGTGACAATGAACGTCGGCCTGCGGTCGGCGCTCCTGGTCGCACTGCGCAGGCGGTCCAGGACGCCCTCAGGATTCTTGAAGTGCTCGACGACGTCGAGCAGCAGGACGTAATCGAACTGCCGCAGGTCGATGTCGGGAAACGGCTCACGCTCGTCCCAGAGCAGGAAACGATCGAAGGGCTGCGGCGCGGCGGGCGGGAACTGATCCACCCCGGTAACGCGACAGCCTTTCGCCGCCAGATGCGCGTCGAAGGTGCCGGGGCCGCAGCCGATGTCGAGGACACGGGAGCCTGGGGACACGGTCTCGAGCGCGGCGGTGTGCGACGAGCGGTACCCGAGCTTGAGGTCGTAATGGGTGTTCGTGTCACTGGCAATGTCGAACCGCCGGTCGTAGAAGATGTTCAGCCGGTGCAGCCGGCTGGCGATGGTGGCGGCGACTACCTCCTTCGCGTACTTGAGGCCGTCCACCCTGCAGATCTCGTCGCCGTAGTAGGTCGGGATCGGGACCTCGATGATGCGGCAGCCGGCGAGCATCAACTGGATGATGATCTCCGTGTCGAAGTGGAACACGTTCGAATTGAATCCGAACGGGATTCTTCTGAGCGCCGCGACGCTGTAGGCGCGAAAGCCGGAGTGGAACTCCGACAAGGCGGAGCCGAGCAGCCGGTTCTGCAGGAACGTGAGAACCTTGTTCCCCACCAGCTTGTAGAACGGCATGCCCCCCTTCCGTGCCACGCCAGGCACGAGCATGCGGGAGCCCAGCACGGCATCGGCCGAACCATCCAGCAGCGGCGCGAGAAGCAAGGGAATGGCTTCCGGTGCGTACTGCCCGTCGCCGTGGAGCAGCACCACCACGTCGAAGCCGTGGCGCATGGCGTACTGGTATCCCAGCTTCTGATTACCGCCGTAGCCCTGGTTCTGGGGGTTGTACAGGACGGTGATCCGGTGGCGGCTCTCGCGCGCGGACCGCACGCCCACGTCGAAGGTCCGGTCTTCGGAGGAGTCGTCGATGACCAGCACCTCGGTGTCGTGCTCGAACACGCTGTCCGGCACGCGTGCGAGCACCGCGTCGAGCGTGGACTCGGCTTCGTACGCCACCACGAAAATCAGGACGCGGGTCCGGCCGGTTCCGGTGGAGCTGTTCACCTGCATCGCCACCATTCGATCAGCCGCATTGTAGCGGACAGACGAGCCCGGGCACGCGGCTGCGCACCGGGTGTTTGCGCCGGCGCGGCAAGCCCCGTCGTGTGCTAGATTCCCACATTCCCGGCAGGGCCGCCCGGATCTCCGGATCGTCGTGCCTGAGGACCGTCATCGACGGCACAGTGTCGCGAAGCGCCCACCCTGTCGCACAGCCTCGGAACGCGTATGACCACATTCCACGATCGCGTGTTCGTCGCCCTTGCACAGTTCAACGGCCGCCTCTCCGCGTTCACCGAGCTCGTGGGCTCGAAGCCGGCCGACCCGCCGCGTGTGCCCAAAAAGGCGCTCGACGAGCTGCTCGCGATTGCGGCCCGCGCGCGGGCCGCCTCGGATGCCATCACGCGGTCCTTCACCCTCATCGAGCAGACGTCGCTGGACATCGTCGACATGCAGGTCCGCCTGCAGGGGGAGACCGCACGGCTGGCCTCGGCGCTGCGCGAGCTCGGAGAGGCCGTCGAGCGGCAGCCCGTCCTCCGGGACGCATTCTCGGATCCACTGGTGGCACTCGATGAGGCCTCGCAGCTGGTTGCGGCTGCCGTGTTCCCCAGCTCGGTCCAGGGCCTTCGAAGCGTCAACGTGAAGCTCTGGGACTTCGAGAAGCTGCAGTGGAAGCGCTACACCGACATCCTCTCGGCGGTCGTCCAGAGCCGCCGGATCACCTCCGAGCAGCAGGTGAAGATCCAGTCGATCGCGGATGATGTGGCGCGTGCGTTCGGCGACGTGAACACCCTGCTCAACGAGCTGGCGGAAAGCCGGGAAGCGGACGGGACGGCCCTCCGCAAGCGCCTGGACGCGGCGCCCGCGAAGCTGACGACCGCCCTGCAGAAGGCTGACAGCCGGATGACCCCGGCGTTCAGCATGTTCGCGCCCGTCATCAAGGCGTCGAGGAAGGTCGCGGAGGACGTGGCAAAGCTGCTGCGCAAGCTCACCGTTCCGCTCTTTCCGGCGCACGACCGGCTCGAGGATTGTGCCGAATTCATCGACCGCCCGCTGTATGACAGCCTGAGCGGCGTGCAGACGTTTGCCCTGCTGAACATCCTGGCCCGCATCCAGGCGACCCGCGCATCGGGCCGGCCGCTGCTGACCGGGCGAGCCGTACGCGTCTCGCATGTCTTTCCGGATCGGATCTACTTCGAGGCAGACCGGTCAATGATCGCGGACATAGCCGCGGACGCGGCGTTCGAGAAGGCGCCCGCGTCACTGCACCGGTTCAAGGAAGGCAGCTTCAAGCAGAAGGCCTTCCGACGCGGCAATCTGCAGGTGTGCTTCGCCTCCCGGCCAGGCGACCGCGTCGTCGTGGACGCCGATATCGACCTGTACCGCGCGGCCGTGCCGCATCTCTTCGGGGAAGTCCTGGTCAATCACCTGACAGGCAACCCGACCGATCAGTACGGCGTCCGCAGGATTCTCGACGATCAGTCGGTCGTGCCCATTGGCGGCTTCCAGCTGTTCACGCTGTAGGAAGTACCGGTGACGAAATGACTGACGCCACAGTCCACCGGCTCGTTCAACGTGTTGGGGTGCTGGACAGGTTCGCATGAAGCCCATTGAGCAGGAAGGTGAGCGTGTTGCGCTCTCCCGCTACCTGTTCGAGGGCGAGGAACCGCTGACCGTCAGCGGTCACCGCGTATTGTGGCAGGTTGGGGTTCGGCTGGATTCGAGCGGCAAACAGCCGTGACGGGGGACTGGCCACGAACTCGGGGCCGGGCCTCACGCCGACGCCCATCATCGAGCCGTCGGTCGTGAGATAGAACAACTCACGCCCATCGCCCCTCCATTGCGGCTGCACGCCGCCGTCGCGTGAAATCTGGCGCTTCGAGGTGAACCCCGGAAAGCTGGCGACGAACACTTCCCACCGTCCCGCCTCGTCAGCGTTGTACGCCACCCACCGCCCGTCGGGGGACACGTGAACTTCATCTTCGACATATGGCGTGTCGATGAGTCTTTGCGGCTTGGGATCACCGCTCACCGGCACGGCCCAGACCGCGCGGCCCACGTTGCGGAAGATGATGAACTGCCCGTCCGGCGTCCACTGGTCCACCATGACCGGCTCCTTCCACACGACGAGCGGCTCCTCTGCTCCACTGTGTACGTCCTTCACGAACACACCTTGGCGTCCGGCGCGCGTCGAGGTGAACGCCACACGGCGCTCGTCTGGGGACCACGCGGGGTCAGAGTCCCTCGCCGGATCCGTAGTCAGCCGTGACACGACGCCACTCGTCAGGTCCATATCCCACAGGTCCAGGTTTCCTCGCGAGTCCTCCGTATCTGTACGCACAACGGTGGCCCGTCGCCCTCGGGGCGATAGCACCATCTGTTGATACGGCCCCGGCTCGCCGAGGGTGGCCGTCCGGCGGCCCTGCCGGTCGAACCACGTCACCTGCGAGATGGTGGGGCGCTCCGGTCTGTAGACAATCGTGCCTGTATCGGACACCGAAAAGAAGCCCGCCTGTGCGGCGATCAGCCGCTCGGGGCCGGTGAACACCAATCGTGCCGCGTCGAACGGGCGGGCGAACACGCTGAGACCGCGCCTGAACACCAGCTGTCCCGCCGCGTAGACTGCGCCCCAGCCGTCCTCTGACACGCGCTGTAGGCCGCTCGCGTCCAGCGAGCCCACAAACACGCCGGCCCCCCCGCGCTTGGAAACCAAGAAACGCCGCCCGTCCGGCAAGAACCGGGGCCCGACGAACCAGCTCTGTCCTGCCTTCCACGGCAAGGTCTCAACCGGGCTCACGCCGCCCCCGGTGTCGGGCATGCGGGCAACCGAGCCGTCCGTCCGGGCGAAGAGGATGGTGCCGGTCGTCCACGTGCCGCCACCCGCGAGGCCTGGGCCCGATCCGGTCTCCTCGGCAAGTATTCGGGCGGGCCCTCCGGCCACTGGAATCCGCTTCAGCTTTCCCAGCGCGAAGAACGCGACCGACCTGCTATCCGGTGACCAGAACGGATTGAAGCCGCTCTCGGTATCGTCGAGGCCCACCACGGCGGTCGAGCCCAAATCGCGGATGAAGAGCTGCGTCCGGCCCTTCAGACTCGCACTGAAGACCAGCCGCTGACCGTCCGGCGAGATCGCCGCGCGGTCGTACACGGAGTCCACACGCATGTCTTCTGGGAGCGTGATCTCGAACCGGGCGGCTGCGGCGGGCGGTAGCGGTGATCGCGTAAACGGGAGTCGCAGTGCCCCCGCCGCGAGCGCCACTCCGGCAAAGGCGGCGACGGCGCACCATAACCAGATCGTGCGCCGGCGCGGCACCACGGCTGACCCGCGTAGCTCAGTCGGCGAACCCTGCGCCTGAATCCATTGCAGCTGAAGTTTTACGTCATGCGCCGTTTGCCACCGGTCCGCCGGTTCCTTCGCAAGGCAGTCCTGAACCAGGTGGTCGAACACAGGCGGAGCCAACGGCGCGAATGCCGATACCGGTGGAGCGTCCGTCTCGAGGATCTTCGCGATCAGACTTGCCTGCGTCTTCGCCTCGAACGCGCGTCGGCCGGTTGCCATCTCGTGAAGGATCGTGCCGAGCGCAAAAATGTCACTACGCGTATCCGCTGGCGCGCCCTGCACCTGCTCAGGGGCCATGTATTGCAGCGTGCCGATGATCGTGCCCTCTGCGGTGCCCGTCCCCGGGACGGTGGCCAGCATCGAGAGAGCCTGCCCGACCGCGCCGACGGTGTGCTTGGCCAAGCCGAAATCGAGCAGCTTCGTGCCCGCCGCCGTAAGCATGATGTTCGCGGGCTTGAGATCGCGGTGCACGATGCCGTGTCGGTGTGCCGTCTCGAGGGCATCCGCTATCTCGATCCCGAAGCGGAGTACCTGCGGGAGAGGGAGCGGCCCGCGCGCGATACGCCGGTCCAACGTCTCACCTTCGAGGAACTCGAGTATCAGGTATTCGATATCGTGCTCACGCCCGATGTCGTACAAGCCGCCGATGTGCGGGTGATTCAGCGCCGAGATCGATTTGGCTTCGCGTGCGAACCGCGCACGGAACTCCGCGTCACTCGCCAGCTGCGGCGAGAGGACCTTCACGGCGACCCGGCGGTCCAGTCGGGTATCGCGGGCCTGATACACCTCGCCCATGCCTCCGGCACCGATGAGGGCGATGATCTCGTAGGGGCCGAGCCGTGTGCCCGACTGCAGGCGCATGTGCTGGCGGATTATACGCGGTGGAGCAAGCGCGGCTCGGGCAGCATACGCGCAGTCCGTCGTGGTTCAGACGCCGGTCCTCGCAGATCGCGCGACTAGGTCCGGACACCCTGAACGACGTACCGCTCGGCCAGCAGCGCGAAGTCGGCGATCTGCTGCCGCTCCCACGTCGCATCCCGGCCGAGCTCACGCGCGAGGATGGCTGCAACCTGCGGTGCCATCGCGCGCGCCGCGGCGGCGTCCAGAAAGAGCGGGCGGCAGCGGCGGGCCAGGACGTCTTCGACCGTTCGTGCCATCTCGGCCCGCGCGGCCCACGTCACGGTCGCACCATTGCACGGCACACCCGTCTGCAGCGGCAGATCCAGCCCTGCGTCCTCGCGCACGAGCGCCTGAAGTTCCCCGGCGTCGCTCCCATACACCGCAAGCGCGCCCAGGCGGTCGGCCTGCGGGTCCCATCCATGCACGCGGAGAGTGCTCGTGCGACAGGCGCGGTGCGGCAGGCCGGCAGCCATGACGGCCGCATCGACAGCATCCTCGGCCATGCGGCGATACGTCGTCCATTTGCCGCCCGTGATCGTCACCAGCCGTGAAGCTTCGACGCAGACTGTGTGATCACGCGACAGCGAGGCAGTGCGGCGCGTACCGTCACGAGCTACCAGTGGCCGGATGCCGGCAAACGAGCTCAGCACATCCGCTCGCGTCGGTGCCCGCTCGAAATAGGGCGTCGCGGTCTCGAGCACGAACGCGATCTCCTCCTCGAGCGGGCGCGGTTCAAGTGTCACGTCGCGTATCGGCGTGTCCGTAGTGCCGACCAGGGTATACCCGTGCCAGGGCACGGCAAACATCACCCGGCCATCTGGTGTCTTCGGCACCATGAGCCCGCAGACGCCCGGCAGGAACGAGCGGTCGAACACGAGGTGGATGCCTTGGCTCGGGGCGATGAGCGGCCGCGCGCCAGGCAGCGCCAGGTGCCGCACGCGGTCGGCGAATGGCCCGGTGGCATTGATGATCACGCGCGCCGGCACGCGCAGCTCACGCCCGCTCTCGACGTCGATAGCCAGGACGCCATCAGCGGCGCCTGCACCGGTCTTCGTGATGCCGGTCACGCGGGCGTAGTTCAACACCACCGCGCCCTGCTCCGCGGCCGTCTGCACCAGGTTCACGACCAGCCGCGCATCATCGAATTGTCCGTCGAAGTAGGTCACCCCGCCGCGAAGGCCCCTTCGGCGCAGCGTCGGCACACGCGCGAGCGCCTCCCGGCCCGAGAGGATCGACGAGGCCCCGAAACCCTGACGTCCAGCGAGCAGGCTGTACACCTTCAGCCCCGTGCCGTAGTAGGGCGTCTCCCACCACGCATAGCTGGGGACGACGAATTGCAGCGGACGAACGAGGTGTGGCGCGTTGGCGCGGAGCGCCGCGCGTTCCCGCAGTGCTCCGAGGACGAGCGAGATATTGCCTTGTGACAGGTAGCGTACGCCGCCGTGCACGAGCTTCGTGCTGCGGCTCGAAGTCCCTTGGCCGAAATCGCTCCCTTCGAGCAGCACCACCGAATACCCGCGCGAAGCGGCGTCCACCGCAACACCGGCACCCGTCGCACCGCCGCCCACGACGACGACGTCCCACGCCCCCTGATGGCCCGCGAGGCGTGCCATCATCGCGTCACGCGTCATGGATGGCCACGCGGACGGTCGTCATGGCGGGTGAATGGCGGCGCGGCGGCCGCCGCACAGCGTCGGGATGCGGAATGGTCACGTTCGTGTTCCGGTTCATGTGCCACGGCAGCGTCACGAGGCTGTGGGTGTGCGATCCGGGTGCGCCCGCGACGGACCCGGCCGCCGGCAGCCATAGAGCTACTGTCGAGGAAACTGATCCGGATTGTCCGTGAACAGCGCATCCACGTCGTAGTCGTAGAGGAACTTTGCCATCTCCTCGCGTACGGAGGCAAACGCTCCGGTGTTCGATGACCGGAACGTCCAGGGCGTGACCGTCAGGCCGGCCGCATGCGCCCACGTCACGACCTCCGGGCGCGCGGCCACGATCGCCTTGTTCGGACCGATCCCGGTTGCCCAGGAGGCAATCTCCTGCAGCTTGCCGGCCGCGTCGACTCGAGCCGCGCTGCCCGCCTCGATCAGCCACACGCGCGGCACGTTGGGCAGTGCCCTCGCGAGCATCTTGATCGTGGACTCATCGAACGACTGGATGACCAGCGGCGTGTGTCGATCGGCACCCAGGCCGTTCTGTTCGACGACCTCTGCGAGCAGCCTCTCGGGGCTCACGCCGCGCTCCCGGTAGAACGCCGGATCCTTCAGTTCAGGGTAGAGCCCCGCGTTGCCCTTTACCAGGTCGATCGCTTCCTGGAAGGTTGGAATCCGCGCGCCGGCAAACCTCGGATGGAACCACGAGCCCGCATCGAGCCGCTTGATCTCGGCGAGCGTGAAGTCACCGACGAGCCATCGGCGTGCGGGGACCGCGAGGCTCGCGTCCTCGGAAAAGCGGGCCGGGAACACCTCCTCGACGTTCGTCGTGCGATCGAGCGTCAGGTCGTGAATGCAGACGAGCACGCCGTCCTTCGTGACGGCGAGATCCTGCTCGACGAAGTCCGCGCCCTGCTCGAGCGCCAGCCGGTACGCCTCGAGGGTGTGCTCCGGCGCATAGGCGGATGCGCCGCGGTGCGCGACCAGTCCCTTCTTCACGCCACCTGCGCCGCTCGCGCGCAGGGAAGGCCCGCTGAGCGCGAGACCGATCAGAACCAGGAGGCAAGCGGTCCCTAACGCCCATGACATACGTGAGTCCCTGCGAGTGTCCGATGCAGGCGGTGCCGGCTCCGCTGAATGTTGACTGACCAACACGACGGCACCTCGGCGGTCGGCGGTCGGCGGTAGGCGGTCGGCGGTCGGCGGTCGGCGGTAGGCGGTAGGCGGTAGGCGGTAGGCGGTAGACGAGTAGCGGACGAGACACGCGACTCGAGAGTGATTGGCCATGCGCTCGCGCGAACGGGCTTCGAGGTTCAGGCTTTCCGCTTCCTTGACCAGCCCGGCGCTTTCCGCCCAGCGCCTTCCGCCCAGCGCCCACCGCCCGAAGGATTCAGCCCCCAGGCCCACCCTCGAAGAAATCGACGACGCCCGTCTCCAGGGAGGTACTCGGCGCCGACGACCAGCAGACCCCCTGTTTGAATCAGCCCCTCGATGATCTCCGAACCGTGACGCAGGTGGTCCACCGAGGCACGGATGTTGGCTCGTACCGCCTGCTGGACGAGGGCGTCCGGATCGTGACGCAGCTCCGTCGCGAGCAGGGCCTCCACCGATGGCCGGACGCGGTCAACGATGGAACGCAGGTTCCGCGACTGGTCGGCGGCGGGTTGCTGAAGTTGTTCGAGGGTGGACAGGACAGCCCCGCACTGCGAGTGCCCGAGCACGACCACCAGTCGCGTGCCGAACCGTGCCGCGGCGAACTCCACGCTGCCGACCTGTGACGCCGCAACGATGTTCCCGGCCACGCGGACGACGAACAGGTCGCCAAGACCCTGATCGAACACGATCTCGGCGGGCACCCTGGAGTCGGAGCACCCCAGGATGATGGCGAACGGCTCCTGGCCGGCGGTGAGCTCGTTTCGGCGCCCCGGACCCGTCAGCGTGTGGTCACTCCGGACGCCGGCCACGAATCGACGGTTGCCGTCGACGAGACGTGCGAGCGCGTCGCGCGCTGAAATCATTGGCACCGCAGTGGTGAGCCCGTGTGCGTACCTGCCGGCCGGCCGCCGTCAGGCTCCCGCACCCGCCGTCACCCCCTGGCCGCCTCGATGATCTGCTTCGTACCGATGCCGAACCGCTCGAGCAGTTCCTCGGGTTTGCCGCTGCGAGGAATCTCCCGGACCGCCAGGCGCCGCACGGTCATGCCGGCGGACGACACGGCAGATGCCACGGCATCCCCGAGGCCACCAGCCTCATAGTGGTCCTCGACCGTGATCAATCGGCCGCCCGTCTGCCGGCCGGCGGCCACGAGCGTCTCGGTATCGATCGGCTGCACCGAGTAGGCGTCGATCACGCGTATGAAGATGCCCTCCGCACGCAGACGATCGTACGCCGCAAGCGCCTCGAACACGGTGACCCCCGCGGCAACGACCGTGGCCTTGTCGCTGGCGCTCTGTCGCAGCACTTTCGAGCCGCCGACATGGAACTCTTCCGTGGGCTCATACAGGACCGGCGTCTTGGGGCGGCTCGTGCGGATGTACGCGGGGCCGGGGTGGTACGCGGCGAGTTCGACGAGCCGCTCGGTGCTGACCGCCTCGCAGGGGTAGAGCACCGTCATGTTGGGTTCGGCGCGCATCATCGCGATGTCCTCGAGCGCCATCTGCGAGGGCCCGTCCTCTCCGATCGACACGCCCGCATGTGAGCCCGCCAGCTTGATGTTCAGATTGCTTATCGCCGCCATGCGGATGAAGTCGTACGCCCGCGTCAGAAAGCAGGCGAACGTGGACGGAAACGGAATCGCCCCGCGCGCCGCAAGCCCCATGGCGGCGCCGACCATCCCCTGCTCGGCGATGTACATCTGGTAGAAACGGTCCGGGAACTTCTTCTCGAACTTCTCGCTGAACGTCGAGTTGCCCACATCGGCGTCGAGCGCGACGATGCGCGGGTCGAGCGCGCCGAGGCGCGCGAGCGCCGCCCCATAGGCCTCGCGCGTGGCCACGCTGTCGCCCAGCTCGTACGGTGGAGGCGGCACCTCGGGCCGCGACGGGGCTGGCGTCTTCCGGCCCTGCGGCTTCGGGATCGCACCGATCAGCTTCTGCACTGCGTCAGTCGCGACGGGCTGATACTGCGATTCGAGCGCCTTGACGGCTGCGTCCGCCTCCTCGCCCTTCTTGAGGGGCTTGCCGTGCCATGCGTCCTTGTCTTCGATGCCGGGGATGCCATGGCCCTTGAACGTCCGTGCCAGGATCATCGTGGGACGCCCGGTGATCGTCCGCGCCTCGGCGTACGCGTCGAGCAGCGCATTCATGTCGTGCCCGTCCACGACGATGGCGTGCCATCCGAAGGCGCGCCACTTGGACGCGTATTCCTCCATGTCGTGCTGCCACATCGTCGGGCGGCTCTGGCCGAGGCGGTTGACGTCGGTGATGCCCACCAGGTTGTCGACTTTGTGAAAGGCGGCCGCCTCCGCGGCTTCCCACACCGATCCTTCGGCGGTTTCGCCATCACCGAGCAGCACGTAGGTGCGGTAGTCGGAGCCGATGCGCCGCGCATTCAAGGCGATCCCCACGCCCGCGCAGATGCCCTGGCCGAGCGATCCGGTGGCAACGTCGACGAAGGGCAGCCGCGGCGTGGGGTGCCCCTCGAGGTCGGAGCCCAGCTCGCGAAGTTTCAGCAGCTCGCTCCGTGGGATGAGGCCGACTGCCGCCCAGGCGGCGTACAGAAGAGGGGCCGCGTGCCCCTTTGAGAGCACGAAGCGATCGTTGTTCTCGTGTTGCGGCTGCTGCGGGTCGAACCGCATCTCGGCAAGGAAGAGCGACGCCACGATGTCGGCACCCGACGCACACGTGGACGGGTGTCCGCTGCCTGCCGCGGTGGTCGAGAGCACCGAGTCGATGCGGAGCTGAGTGGCAATGTTGTGGAGCACGGGGATGAGGGCAGAGCGGTCAGACGACACTGGCGACCTCCAGAAAGGGCGAGTCTAACACCCTCTGACGGGCGGCGGACCGCCGGAGGCTGGCGGCACATTCAGCAGACGAGCGCCGACGCCGGGTGGCCTCCGGAGGGTGGCCGGCGGCAATCCACCGGAAAGCTCGAGTGCTTCGGGGGCGTGTGCCCGTCCGCCGTCCGGCGCCCGCTGACCGGCGGATTCATCGCTCCGCAACCACATCCATGATGGCAAGTCCGTACGGCGCGCCGGCGATGCCGAGCGACCGGTAGACCGCCGTCTGTGATGCGAGCGTGTCGAGCGCGCGTGCCTGCAGTTCCTCGCGCCCCGTCAGCGTGGCGAGCCGTGCGAGCACGCGGGCGGCCAGGCAGTTGAGCGCCAGCGGCTTCCCCGGATCACGGAGCAGGCCGATGTCGTCGGCGCCTCCTGGGGCGTGATCGAGAAAGCCGCCCTGACGCGCATCCCAGTGGGTGCGTAGAGCGGTCCGCGCCAGCTCCTCGGCGAGCATCAGATAGGTCTCGTCGCCGGTGGCGTCGTGGACGTGCAGCAGGGCCCACGCCGCGTGCACTTGATCGGAGAGCAGTCCGCGCACCTCGCCGGACGCGTCGTGGTAGTGCGCGACGCCCTCGCCGGGCCTGTAGGTGGCCAGCAGCACGCGCTCGAGCGACTGAACACCTAACCGGGCCGTCTCGACGTCCTCGAGAGCCTCGCCCGCCCGCAGCCATATCACCGCGGCCTGTGCGTTCAGGTCGGTGAACAACGTGCGGTCCACGACCGGCGGGTCGAGCGTTTCACGGATTGAGGCGTTCACCGCGTAGTAATCTTCGTCGGCGCGCTGGCTGGCATAGAACCCGCCCCGGCCCGTATCGGCCAGCGTGCGTTGCACGTACCGCATGACGTCACGCGCACGTTCACGCCAACTCGCGCGCTCGAACACGATCGACCCATCGATCAGCAGCCCGACCATCGCTGCCTGGTCCTCGAGCATTTTCTCGGTGTGTGGACGCGACCACTCCCGGGCCGCGGCATAACGAAAGAACCCGCCGTCCACTTCGTCGAAGATGCCGCCCCATGCCATGGCATCGAACGTCCGCGTGAGGAGCGCCTCGAGCCGTTCGTCTCGCGCGATCTCGACGCGCGCAAGCGCCAGCCGCAGCGGGGCGGCGTTCAAGAACTTCCCGTCCGCGCCGAAGCCGCCGAACTCGGAATCGTGCTGCTCGAGAATCTGCTCGATGAGCCAGTCGGGCGCCGACGGGTCGGGCTCGTACCTGGCCGAGGTCTTGGCGGGGCGCCGGGCCTGCGCTGCCGCATCGGCACGCGCCATCAACTCGTCGTAGCGGCCTGCCAGCTCGTCGCAGACCTCGGTCAGCATGCGCACCATCTGATCGGGCACCACGTACGTGCTGCCCGACAGCATCTCTCCCGACGGCGTCAGGAAAGCCGTCGTCGGCCACCCGTCGAGGTTATAGCGGTCGTTGATATCGGGCCGGCGATCGGCGTCCACGCGGACGGGCACACAGCGTTCGTTAATCGCGCTGACGATGTCAGGAACGGTGTAGGTCGTGCGGTCCATGACCTCACACCCGTGGCACCACGACGCGCCGATCGCCAGCAGCACGGGCTTCCGCTCCCTCGCCGCGCGCTCGAAGGGGGCGGGCCCCCACGGGGCCCACGCCACCCCGGTCGACGGGCGAGAACGGAGCGTGCCGAGATCGACGAAGCTGTCGGACATGGTGGGTATGGCGGCGGAACAGGCGATGCTCGGGCCCGCAGCCCGGCCGGACTTGTCATTATAATGGCGCGATGTCGGCGCTGCGGTTCGTGTCGCTCCTCGCGCTCACGGTCTGGCTGGGCGGGATGGTCACGATCGGCAGCGTGGCGGCTCCATCGGCCTTCGCCGTGCTGGGTTCCGCTGACGCGGCGTCGCTCGTGGGCGAGATGCTGCGGCGCTTCCACCTGGTGAGCTATGGCGCCGCGGCCATTGTGCTGATGTCGCTGGCGTGCATGGCGCTGCTCGGCCCGCGCCCGCGTGCGCTGGGCCTGCGCCTTGCGATCACGGGCGCCATGCTCGGGGCGATGCTGGTGTCGGGCTTCTGGGTCGACCGCCGCGTGGCCGCCATGCGGCGCGAGATCGGCGCACCGGTTGCGACCCTGGCCCCCGGTGATGTGCGGCGGGTCACGTTCGGCCGGCTGCACGCCCTCTCCACGATGCTGCTGCTGTTCGCTACGGCGGGCGGCGTGCTGTTGGTGTACTGGGAAACGCGGGACCCTCGATGAATCACCCGTTCGATCCGAGGCTGGCGACACGCACGGTCGACCGGATCGCCAAGGCGCCCGACGCTGACGCCGCGATGACCGCCGCCGTCGAGATCCTCGCGCGGGAGGTGCCCACGTACAACTGGGTCGGCATCTACCTGCTCGTGGGCAACGAGCTGGTGCTCGGGCCCTTCGTCGGCGCACCCTCGCCGCACACCCGCATCCCGGTCGGCCGCGGGATCTGCGGCGCGGCCGCCGCGGAGGCCACGACGATCATCGTGGACGATGTGAGCAGCGACCCCCGCTATCTCGAATGCAGCCTGGAGACCCGATCGGAGATCGTCGTCCCCATCATCCACGGTGGCCTGGTGCTCGGCGAGATCGACATCGACAGCCACGAACGCGCCGCCTTCGGCCCGACCGATCGCGATCTGCTCGAGGAGGTCGCGTCGCAGCTGGGGGTGCGCCTCGCCGCGCGCGAGGCGAATCCACGATGACACACCGGATCGTGCTCGTCGCCGGCGACGGCATCGGCCCGGAGGTGTCCGAGGCCGTGCTCCGCATCATCAAGGTGGCCGGTGTGGCCATCGACTGGGAGCCGTACGATGCCGGCCTGCTGGCTCTCCAGCGGCACGGCACCACGCTGCCAATCGAGCTGCTCGACGCCATCAATCGCACGAAGGTCGCACTCAAGGGTCCGGTGACGACGCCCATCGGCGAGGGCTTCACGAGCGTGAACGTGGGCCTCCGCAAGGCGCTGTCGCTCTTTGCCAACGTGCGGCCCGTGTGGTCGATCGCAGGGGTCCCGTCGCGCTACTCGGACATCGACCTCGTCATTGTCCGCGAGAACACGGAGGACCTTTACTCCGGGCTCGAGCACGAGGTGGTGCCTGGTGTGGTCGAGAGCCTCAAGATCATTTCGGAGGCCGCGTCGAACCGGATCGCGCGGTTCGCGTTCGACTACGCGCGGCGGAACGGCCGCAAGAGCGTCACGGCCGTGCACAAGGCGAACATCATGAAGCTCGGCGACGGGCTGTTCCTGAAATGTGTGCGAGCCGTGGCGCGCGAGAACGTCGACATCCCCTACCACGAGCGCATCGTCGATGCAGTCTGCATGCACCTGGTGATGAACCCGCACCAGTTCGACCTGCTGGTGCTTCCGAACCTGTACGGCGACATCGTGTCCGATCTCTGCGCCGGCCTGGTGGGTGGCCTGGGCGTCGTCCCCGGCGCGAACCTGGGCGAGGAAATCGCCGTCTTCGAAGCCGTGCACGGGAGCGCACCCGATATCGCGGGCCAGAACCTGGCGAACCCGACGGCGCTCCTGCTTTCGGCACTCATGATGCTGCGGCACATCGACGAGCCCGCCGCCGCCGACCGGATCATGGCAGCGCTCAATCGCCTGCTCGCCACAGGCGAGGTGCGTACGCGGGATCTCGGTGGAACCGCGACCACCACGGAGTTCACCGCGGCGCTCTGCCGGGAGATGGACACGGGCGAACGGTGACGCCGGTGCGACTGCTCGAAGGGCGCCCGTGAGCCCGCGAGATGCGGTAGTGTAGCGCCGGACTCCGGCGGCCGGCCGGAGCCCGGGGCCCGGATCGTGTCAGCAAAGCGAGTGATATAGTGCCTTCCGACGAGATGCTCGACGACCTCACCGAGGCGGTGCTCTCGCGCGAGGACATCGTCCGCTACCTGCACGGCAGCCACGGCGAGTCCGGGCTCCAGGTGCGGGATCGCATCTTCGGGTACCTGGAGGAGCTGCGGACCACGCAGCGCTACCCCATCTACCGGGCGCTGAAGCGCCCGCTCTATCCGATTCTCCGCAAGATCGAACGGCTCACCGAGGGGATCGAGATCCCGCGTCAGGCCACGGACGCCGGCCGGGTGCTGTACGCGTCCAACCATCGCAGCCACATCGATTACCTGGTCGAACCGCTCGCGCTCGACGAGCACGGGATTCGACCGCCGATCATGGCGGCCGGCATCAACCTGTTCGGCGGCGCGCTGGGCCTGCTCCACCGCCACGTGACCGGTGCGCTGCCGATCCGGCGGAACACCAAGGACCCGGTCTACCTGATCACGCTGAAGGCCTACGTCGCCGAGCTGCTGCACCGTCACGACCTGATGCTGTACATCGAAGGCGGACGGAGCTACAGCGGCGAGCTGAAGTCGCCGAAGACCGGCCTGATCCACGCGGCACTCCAGGCAGGACGCACCGACCTGGTGGTGGTCCCGTGCGCGGTAGCGTACGACATCGTGATCGAAGACTTCATCCTGGCGCGCCAGAAGGTCAAGCGCTCGCAACGGAGCTTCGGCCGCGAACTGGCGGAGATGGTCCGATACGGGGTGGGTTACAAGTCACGCGTGTTCGTGACCTTCGGCACGGCAATCCCCGTTGACGGCTACGATCCGCACTCGCGGAGCGACGTGCTCGACCTGGCGCACCGGACACGTCACGCGATCGGGCTGCTGGCAAAGGTGCTGCCGACCGCCGTCGTTGCCGCGGCGATGCGCCCGTCGATCACGCGGCGCGCGCTCGAGAACCGCGTGGCTGAGATCGTCGACGTTCTGGCGGCGGCCGGTGCGAACATGGGCGTGTTCGAGCCCCGCGAGACGGTGGACCGCGCGGCACGGGACTTCGTCGCGCGCGGCGTGCTGGTGCTGGAGCGTGGCCGCTTCCGGATTCGCGAGCGGGGCGTGCTCCGGTACTACGCGCGATCGCTCGAGCACCTGCTGCATGCACCGGCCGGCCGGACGCACTGATGATCGACGCGCTCTCGAAAGCCTCCTTCCACGCGCTCGCCCGCAGCCGCACGCTCAAACGTCTTGCCTCGCGCTACGGCCTCGCGCACCCGAACAGCTTTGCGCGCCGGTTCATCGCTGGTGAGACGCTCGAGGAAGCCATTGCCGCCGTGCGCGCCGTAGAGGCACGCGGCCTGGCCATCACCCTCGACTACCTGGGCGAGAGCGCCTCAACGCTGGAAGAGGCCTCGGCGGCGGCCCGCGAGTACGTCCGCATGCTCGACGTGATCGTCGCCGCAGGCATCACGCGCAACGTGTCGCTGAAGCTCACGCAGCTCGGACTCGACGTCGATCGCGATCGCTGCCTGGAGAATCTCCGGCAGATCGTCGAGCGGGCACACCGGCATGGGTGCTTCGTCCGCATCGACATGGAGAACTCGCCGTACGTCGCCGTCACCCTCGACATCTTCGAGACCCTCTGGCGCGACGGGTTCACGAACGTGGGGGTGGTGCTGCAGTCCGCGCTGCACCGGAGCGAGGCGGACCTGCGCCGGGTGAACGCGCTCGGCGCCCGTGTGCGGCTGGTGAAGGGTGCATACACCGAGCCGGCCGATATCGCCTGGCAGCGCCGGGCCGACGTCGACGCAGCCTACGTCCGCCTGATGGAACTACTGCTGCGGGAGGGCACGTTTCCGGCGCTCGCCACGCACGATCCCGCGATCATCGCCGCCGCCCAGGCTTTTGCCGCGAAACACGGTATCGCGCGCGACACCTTCGAGTTCCAGATGTTGTACGGCATCAGGCGCGACCTGCAGGCAGCGCTCGCTGCCGAGGGCTACGGGATGCGCGTATACATTCCGTTCGGCCGTGAATGGTTTCCCTATTACATGCGGCGGCTCGGAGAACGCCCGGCCAACGTGGCCTTCGTGCTCCGGGGCATCCTGTCGGAGCAATAGCGATCACCACAACCGCGGGCTTCCGCCAGCCGGCGGCGTGCACCGGGCGAGGGAGGTGCGACGCGGAGACCCACCCACCCGCTGCACACGTTCTCCGGCGCCGTTGTGCACCACCCAGGCATAACCTGTTCTCAAGAAGCCGGACGCGAGCGCTGGCACAGCTCTTGATATTGCTGACCATGAAACCCACGGCGCTTCGGCCTCATACGAGGTCGAAGGTGGGAGGAGGCGGTCAGGATCATGGCCAGCAACTATCAGGACATCGCGGCGACGCCGCTCACGGCTTCCTCCTACATCGGCCAGGCGCGTGGGTTGTGGGCCCGAGCGCTCGACGGGTTGCAGACGGCGGTGTGCGGGCTGCACGGTCACGATCCCCTGCTGCAGTTCGAGCACGGGCGGATGTTTCTGAGCTGCTCGTCGTGCGGGTACCAGAGCCCCGGCTGGAACACCGGCGATCACCGGCCGCGCCCGCGCTTCAGCGGTGATGCGGCCCGCCACCAGCTGCAACAGGGTTCCGTCCAGTCCGAGTCGCTTTCGTAACAGCTGCGGGCGCAAGCCGGCTCCGGCGCGGTATACGCGCCTTTTACCGGCCTCGCCGACCAGCGTCGCGATTCCGCTGCCAGGATTCCGAACGAAGCTGTGGTCGACAGCGGTGACGAGGACAGATCGCCAGCCGGCCGGTCAAGATCCGCACCACGCCTCGACGACGTCCATGAGCACGTCGCGGCAACTTGTGACGTGATCCATGCGGACGTATTCCTCCGGACCGTGGAGGCCTGCGCCTCCTGGGCCGAAGAGGACCGTCCGCACCCCGTGCGCCCCCAGGATTGCGGCGTCCGTCCAGAAGCTGAGACCCGCAGCCTTCGTCGCACAGCCCCGATCGGCACACGCGCGGAGCACGGATGCGGGCCACGGGTCCGACGAATCGATCGCGTACGCCGGACGGGCGAGGAGCAGGCGGATATCGGCGGTGATCTCGGGATCCACGCACGCCAGATCCGCGAGAATGCGGCGCAAGTCGTCCTCGGCGGCCGTCAACGGTTCGCCGGGCAGGGTGCGCCGTTCGAACTGCAGGCGGCAGGCCGCCGGATAGCTGCTGAGCTCTCCGCCACCCTCGATCGTCGAGGCGTGTAGCGATCCGGTCCCGAGCCACGGGTCGGGCGGCTGCGCCTGCAGCCATCGGTCGTGCCGTTCGAGCGCGGCAAGCACACGCCCCATCCGCAGTATGGCGTCCCGGCCGTCCGCCGGGCGGCTGCCGTGGGCGGCGCGGCCGTGCATCAGGATTTCCGCGGCGGAGAACCCCTTGTGCGCGACGCCGACCTCGAGATCGGTGGGCTCGGGGATGACCGCGTAATCGGCGGTACACCGGGTGACGAGCGCGTCGGCGCCAGCGCTCGCATACTCCTCGTCTGCGACCGCCGCCACGACGAGCCGCCCCTTCCGCAATCCACCGCGCCGGAGCACTGATTCGGCGGCGTGGATCATGGCGGCAACGCCGCCCTTCATATCCTGCGAGCCACGGCCGTACATGCGCCCGTCACGCTGCTGTGGATCGAACGGCGCCGGCATGCCCTCCACGCCGACGGTGTCGAGATGCCCGCAGAACATCACCGCCGGGCCTGGCTCCCGACCGTCCGCGATGCCAGTCACGTTGGGACGCCCCGGAAGCACGTCGGAAACCTCGACGTCCATGCCCGCCGTCCGCAGGCGCGCGGCGACATACGCCGCAATCTCCCCCTCCCCAGCCGCACCGGGAACGAGCGACGGATTGACCGACGGAATGGCTATCAGATCGCGGAGGAGAGGGAGGACGGGATCCATTCGGGGACAGGAGTGAGAATGCACAATGAAAAATGTAGAATGCAAAACCTCTTCTTCATTCTTCATTTTTCATTTTTCATTTTTCATTTTCATTCCGCCTCGTCTATCTCCACTCGGCGATGAACACGTTCGTATTCCCCTCGTGCGCGGCCTGGCGGTTGCTGCCGAAGACCAGTTTCCTTCCGTCCGGCGAGAACATGGGGAAACCGTCGAACGTGGGGTTGGTCGTGATCCGCTCGAGGTTCGTGCCGTCGACGTCGATCGCCCAGAGCTCGAAGTCACGGCCGCGAGGGTTGTGGTGATTCGACGAGAAGATGATCCGCTTGCCGTCCGGGTACCAGTAGGGCGCAAAGCTCGCGCCTTTGAGCGAGGTGACCTGACGTACGTTCGAGCCGTCGCGGTTCATGACGAAGATCTCGAGGGATGTCGGACGCCACAGGCTCTCCCTGAGCAGCAGCTGGTAGTCCTCCAGCTCCTTGCCAGGCTGCAGCTCACGGCCGCGGAATACGATCTGCGATCCGTCCGGCGAAAAGAACGGTCCCCCGTCAGGACCGGGGCGATGCGTCAGGCGCGCCACGCCGCGGCCATCCGGGCGCATCGAGTAGATTTCCATGTCGCCGTCGCGCACGCTCGTGAACACGATGGTGCCGTCCTTCGCGATCGTCGCCTCTGCGTCGTACCCCGGCGTCGTGGTCAATGGCTCGATCCCGCTGCCGTCCGCGTCCGCCCGGTAGATGTCGTAGGTGTCGTACACAGGCCAGACGTAGCCGCGTGAAAAGTCCGGCTTCGGGGGGCATGCTTCGGAACCTTTGAAGGTCGAGCCGTACAGGATGTGCTGTCCGTCGGGATAGAAGAACCCGCAGGTGGTCCGTCCCTTGCCACTGCTCACGCGCGCGAGGCCCGAGCCGTCCACGTTCATCGTGTAGATCTGGTCGCACCCCCCGCCGCGGTGCGTCGACTGGAAGACGAGGCGCCGGCCGTCGAACGAGAAATAGGCTTCCGCGTTCTCACCCTCGAACGTGAGCTGCTTGATGTTCGACAGGTGCGGTTCCGCCGCAGCATCCTGCGGGGGCGCGGGCGCCTGCCAGGCGGTCAATGCAAACGGGGCGGCGACCAGGCTGATGCCGAGGATGAGAACAGCCGGCGAGATGCGCACGACGAGCCTCCTGAATGCGGCAGTATGACACGCTGACATCCGGGCCCTGGAGCCCGCATGGTGGAGCCTGCAGCTGATGCCCACTCCTGAAACGAACGACACCCTGGCGCTTGCCCGCGCGGTCGCGGAAGCAGCGGCGGCGCGGGGCGGGCGGGCGCTGGCCGTAGGCGGCTGGGTGCGCGACCGGCTCCGCGGCGGCACGTCGAAAGACCTCGACCTCGAGATCTACGGCGTATCCGAAGGCGATCTACCTGCGCTGCTGGCGCCGTTCGGCCGCGTCGAGCCCGTCGGACGCAGCTTTCCGGTCTACAAGGTGGCCGGCATCGACGTGGCGCTGCCGCGACGCGAGTCGAAATCCGGCCGCGGGCACACCGCCTTCGCGGTCGAGGGTGATCCGTGGATGCCGGTCCGCGAAGCCGCGCGGCGGCGCGACTTCACGATCAACGCCATCGCCTGGGATCCGCTCACCGGCGCCTACGAGGATCCCTTCGACGGACGCGCCGATCTCGACGCGGGGGTGCTGCGGGTCGTCGACCCGCACACCTTCCCCGACGACAGCCTGCGCGTGCTGCGGGCGCTGCAGTTCGCCGCGCGCTTCGAGCTCACGGTTCCCGAGGAGACCCGCTCGATCTGCGCGCGCATCCCACTTGACGATCTGCCGGCCGAACGCATCTGGGGCGAGCTCGAGAAGCTGCTCCTGCAGGCGCGCCGGCCGTCGATCGGCTTCACGCTGGCACGCGAGCTCGAGGTGGTGCACCGCCTCTGGCCGGAGATGGCTGCGCTCATCGGGTGCGAGCAGGAACCCGAGTGGCATCCCGAGGGAGACGTGTGGATCCACACGCTGATGGTGATCGATCAGGCCCGGGCACGCATCGACCTACTGATACACCCTGAGCAGGTCATCATCATGCTGGGTGCCGTCTGCCACGATTTCGGCAAGCCCTCCACCACCGCCTTCATTGACGGCCGAATCCGTTCGATCGGGCACGAGGAAGGCGGCGTGGCGCCGGCGACGGCGTTTCTCGATCGCCTCAACATCCAGAGCGTGGATGGTGTCGACGTTCGGAGGGACGTGCTCGGCATCGTGGCGCATCACCTCAAGCCCGGCATGTGGCACAAGGTGCGCGAGGAGGTGGGCGACGGCGCCTTCCGGAGACTCGCACAGAAGGTGAACCTCGAGCTGCTGGCGGTGCTCGCGAAAGCCGATTGCACGGGGCGCACCGGATCGTTCGACTGCTCCGCAATGGACTGGTTCCTCGAACGTGCACGTGCGCTCGGGGTCGAGCATCAACCGCCCGCACGCCTGGTACTGGGCCGCCATCTCTTGCCGCTCGGCGTGGCGCCAGGGCCTGCCATGGGACAGTTGCTGCAGGCAATCTACGAACGCCAGCTGGATGGCGAGGTCACGACGACCGAGGAGGGGGTTGCACTCGCCCGGCGGATGCTCGGGGAGGAGGCGGAACGTTAATGCACAATGCACAATGCACAATGCAGAATGCACAATGCACGATCCACCAATGCAGATGCGTGATGCAAAATGCGCGATGCAGCGTGCAAAATGCACGAGGCACCAGGATCAGCCCGCCAGGATTGCGGCTATCTGGTCCAGCGAAATGTTGCCGCCGCTCAGGATCGCCACCACTGGCCGTGGGACATTGCCGGCGGAACCATAGCGTTGGAGCACGGCCGCCACGCTCGCCGCACCGCTTGGCTCCACCAGGATCCTGGCCTCGCGCGCGACGTAGCGAACGGCGTTTCCCAGGCTGTCCTCGTCTACCGTGACGACCTGGTCGACCAGCGCCCGTGCGTGGGCGAACGTCAGGTCGCCGGGGCGCAGGGGCAGGAGGCCGTCGGCCATGCTCGCCGTGCTCTCGAGTGTCACCGGGCTGCCAGCGGCGAGCGAACGGCTCATCTTGGCTGCGCCCGCCGGCTCCACACCGATGACACGCGCCGCGGGACGCAGCGCCTTCACGGCAGCCGCAACTCCCGCCAGCAGACCGCCGCCGCCGACGGGCACGTACACCTCGTCCACCTCGGGGCAGTCCTCGACGATCTCGAGGCCGACAGTTCCCTGGCCCGCGATGATCCACGGATGGTCGAACGGCGGTACCATGACGAGCCCGCGCGCCCGTTGAATGCGCTCCGCTTCGGATTTGCGTTCTGCGGATGTCGTGCCGGCGAAGAACACGTCGGCGCCGAACGCGCGTGTGCCGCTGACCTTGACGGCGGGCGCCGTCGTCGGCATAACGACGACCGCGGGCACGCCCAGCAGACCGGCTGCGCACGCGAGCGCCTGCGCGTGGTTGCCCGACGAGTAGGTGATCACGCCGCGGGCGAGCTCGTCGCGGCCGAACCGTGCGAGCATATTGGCGGCACCGCGAATCTTGAATGCGCCGGCGACCTGCATGTTCTCGCATTTCAGGCGCAGCGCCGTGACACTGGAGCCCGTCGAGCCGTGGACGAGCGGTGTGCGCCGGGCGATGCCGCTGATGCGTGCAGCAGCGGTGCGGATGTCGCCGATCGTGACGAGCGGAAGCGGAGCGTCAGCGTTCATGGGTGGTGTGTTGCGCCGCGCGCCGGCTGATCGCCAGCTAATACGCGAAGAGAATAGAACGGATATGGAGCTCACCGATCGCCTGGTGGTGGAACTGATCGAGTCGGTCAAGCAGGTGCTGAAGCGCGAAGCCTCCGAGCGCCTCCGTGAAGTGTACCTCGTCGGCGACATCGACAAGGACAGCGCGCGGCAGGTCATCGAGCGCATGCGTGAGCTCGTGAACGACAACACGCGGCCAATCACGCTGTACCTCAACACCGCCGGCGGCAACGTGACGGATGGCCTTGCCGTGCACGATTCGATTCGCGAAATCGTGAGCCGCGGCTGCGAGGTGACGATCGTCGTGCAGGGAATGGCGTATTCGATGGGGTCGGTGCTGCTGCAGGCGGCGAGCGTCGGACGCCGCCTGGCGTTTCCTCACGCGTGGATCATGATTCACGAGCCTGCGAAGTGGGCCGGCTGGCAATCCACCACCGCAGCCCAGCACCATCTGGATCGATTGCGGCAGATGCAGGATCAGATCTACCGCATTCTGGCGAAGCGCTCCGGCCGGCCGCTCAAGCAGATTATCCGCGACACCCGCCGCAACGATTTCTACCTCGATGCGCGCAAGGCGCTCGCGTACGGGCTGATCGACGCCATCGTTGAGAGCGCGGCCGACGGCGAAGCCGACCTGGTCGGCCGGTCCGAGCCGCTACGGCACGGGCAGCGTCCGGAGGAACCGAATACCGTACGCGTGGCGGCGGGCGGAGGAGAACAGGCGCCCCGTACGGACCCCCCGGACGTCCCCCAACCCACCGACGGCCGGCCTCGCCCCTAGCGGCCCGTGGTGAAAGGCCGGCTGCATTCGGCCGCCGATGCATCCCCGCCGGCTGCGTTGCTTCTTCCTCACATACGGCCCGGTATTCTCGGTCGTCGCGCCTTGCCGGCGGGGCGCCTCCGCGCCCTCGGTGCGACGCCGGTCTTTCACCACGGGCTGCTAGCGGCCCTGTGATCATCGCGTTCACCCGATGTGCATTTGTCGACGGGGCACCGTGCAAAGTGTGCATCGGGCTGGTTGGGCGCGTCGTCAAATCTCCCAGATCTTCTGACCATCAAAAAACGCGATACCGCCATCCTCGCTGACCTTGAGCACGGGACCAAAGCGGCTCGCGCTCATGGCGGCGGTCGTGCGCGCGCCTTCGACGATTGCATCGTCGCGGAGTGATTCGGTGTAGGGATGCCGCAGAATCGCGCCGACCGCGATCAGATTCCCGAGCGGATCGGTGACGGTCGCGCCGTCCAGCGACGCGAGTGCGGCGAGCACCGAGGGCTCGAGCTCTGTGACGGTGCGACCCGTCAGCAGGTACAGCAGGTCACGCCTGGTGGGCGCCGCCGCGAGGTTGCCCGCCTCCGTGAGCCCGATGTCCAGACGATCGGGCACGCTGACGATGTGCGACACCGTCTCTGCGGGTGCGCGCAGAACCACGAACAGCGCGCCCTGGCGGGCATCCGCAAGGTCGAGGGCGGTTCGAAACAGGCATCGGGCGAGGTCCGCATTCCCGAGAGCCTCGGCCCAGATCTCGTATTTGCGCTGCAGATCGAGCAGTGCCCATTGCGCGTGGCGGTACGCGAGCACCTGCGCACCCCTGGCGAAGACCTTGATTTCGTGCGACGGACTGAGCACGAGGCACACGTGGCCGTCGGTGGAGGTGGCAAGGGCATGCGCCATGTACGGCGCTGAGCACGGGGCTGTGAGGGGCCGCTGGCCAAACGCGCGGTCCGCCCATTGCCGCACGTCGATGATGTCGAGCAGCATCCCGTCGCGGGTCAGGAGGAACAGGGTCCGCAGACCATCGACGAGCCGGAAAAAGCTCTTCACGCCGCTGAGGGCCTGCGTGTAGTGGTGCGCGCCCGGCGGTCTCGGCGGCCGCGGCCCGGCCGGATCCTCGTCCGTGCCGAGCAGCAGCACGCCCGTCGAGATCGGCCGGTTCTCGTAGCTGCTGAGTGCGGCAACGCGGAGGACCTCGATGGCCGACGCGATGCGGTCGGCGCGCGGCTCTCCCCTGCTGACCTCATATGACGAATTGTCGAGGAATGCGCCGACGTAACGGTCCTCGATTGCGCCGCGGAACAACTCGCCGCGCTCCGCCATCATCCGCGGATTCAAAATCGCGTGGTACCGGGCCGCCAGCACGGAGCCGATGGCCTTGGCGAACCGCGTCTCCTGCTCCGTGAAGGGCCGCCGCTCGGGCACGCGCAGGATGTAGCGCGTCCCGAACCACCGGACGATGAGCGCGCACGGATCCTCGGAGGGCTCGATCGCCAGCCGTCCGTCCGAGGACGCGGACAGGATGGGCTCGGTCTCGAACGTGGCACGCGAGAAGAACTGCTGTAGCGCGTTCTGCAGAAACGTGTCGTAGAGCGCGCCGACCGCAAGCGCAGGAGGCAGGGAGGACATGATGCCCACTTATGATAGTGCGAGTGACACGTCGCGAGACCCTGCTGGACTTCTTCGCCGACCTGGCCGCCGCGCGAGGTGAATTCCTCGTGTACGACAGCGGTTTCCGCACCTACTCCTACACCTACGCCGACGTCGCGCGTGCCGCCCGCGCGTTCGCCGCGCGCCTGCACGCAGCCGGCCTCCGCAAGGGCGACACTGTGCTGTTCTGGTCGGAGAACCGCCCAGAATGGATCGTCGCGCTCTGGGGCTGCTTCCTGCAGGGCGTGGTGGCGGTGCCGATCGATTACCGCGCGTCGGTGGACTTCCTCCGCCGCGTGCGGAGCATCGTGAAGGGCAGGCTGCTCCTCATCGGAGATGACGTGCGGTTCGAGCCCGGCGCGGCAGATGCCGGACTGGACGTGTGGCCGCTCACCCGACTCGACTGGCGCGATGCCTCCCGCGTGGCGGACGCGGTGGTCGCACGCGACGATGTGGCGGAGGTGATCTTCACGTCGGGGGCAACCGCCGAACCCAAGGGGGTCGTGATCACTCACCGCAACCTGCTGGCGAACATCGTGCCGGTCGAGCGCGAGGTGTCGAAGTACCACGCGTACGCACGGCCGTTCTCGCCCATCCGCTTTCTGAACCTGCTGCCGCTCAGCCACATGTTCGGGCAATCGATGGCGACGTTCATCCCGCCGATGCTCGGTGGCACTACGGTGTTCATCCACAGCTTCAACCCGAACGACATCGTGCGGCAGATCCGGGAGCGCCGCGTGTCGGTGCTGGTCTCGGTGCCGAAGATCCTCGACGTCCTGCGCCAGCACACGCTGCGCGCGTCACCCTCTGCGGCGGAATCACCGCCGCGCAAGGAGCACTTCGGGTGGCGCTGGTGGCGCTACCGCCAGGTGCACCGCATGCTCGGGCTCAAGTTCTGGGCGTTCGTCGTGGGCGCCGCGCCGCTCGATCCATCGCTCGAGGAATTCTGGGGTCGCCTGGGCTTCGTGGTCGTGCAGGGCTACGGGCTCACCGAAACCGCGCCGATCGTCACCCTCAATCACCCCTTCAGCGCCAGTCGCGGCTCTGTCGGCAAGACCATCCCGGGCGTCGAGGTGAAGATTGCACCCGACGGCGAAATCCTGGTCCGCGGAGAGAACGTGACCCAGGGCTACTTCGACGCCGAACGGGCGACCGCCGACGCGTTCGAGGACGGATGGTTCCGGACAGGCGACATCGGTGAAGTGGATGCACAGGGCCGGCTGTTCATCCGCGGGCGCAAGAAGGAAATGATCGTCACGGCCGACGGGCTGAACGTGTTTCCGGAGGACGTCGAGCGCGCGATTGCGGTCGTGCCTGGAGTACGGGACGCTGCCGTGGTAGGGGCACGCCAGGGCAGCAATGAGCGCGTCCATGCGGTGCTTGTCCTCGACCCCGGCGCGAGCGCAGAGGACATCGTGCGTCAGGCGAACCTGCACCTGCCCGATCCGCAGAAAATCCGCGGCGTCTCGGTGTGGCCGGGTCGCGAACTGCCGCGCACCGAGGGCACGCGCAAGCTGAAGCGTCGCGAAATCGGGGACTGGGTCGCGACCGGCGCGCCGCCGCGGCCCGCGGCGTCTGGCGCGTCGGTGGAAGCGCTGCTCGCCCACTACGCCGGCGGCCGCGCGGTCGGCCCCGGAACGACGATGGACGAGCTCGGACTGTCGTCACTGGAGCGCGTGGAGCTCATGGTCGCCCTCGAGGACCGGTTCGGCACCACCATCGACGAAGCGGCGTTCTCAGGCGTTCAGAGCGTGGCGGATCTCGACCGCCTCGTACATGCGCCGGTGCCCGTCGTCGAAAACAGCGACACCGTGAACTTCCCGCGCTGGAACCGCAGTGCACCCGTCCGCCTGCTCCGCCGCGTGAGCCTTGCGAGCTGGATTCTTCCCCTTGCGCGTGTTTTCGCACCTGTTCGCGTTGAGGGGAGGGAGCACCTCGCCCGGCTCGAAGGGCCGGTGGTGTTTGCCGCGAATCATCAGAGCCACATCGACACGCCCGCCGTTCTGGCGGCCATGCCCGGCCGTCTTCGCTCACGCATCGCGGTCGCGATGGCGAAGGAGTTCTTCAGGCCGCACTTCTTCCCGGCCGAGCACACGCGGGCACAGTGGTTTACGAACAGCCTGAACTACTACCTCGCGGCCACCTTCTTCAACGCCTTCCCGCTTCCCCAGCGTGAGGCGGGTGCGCGGGACACGCTGCGATACATCGGGGAGGTGCTCGGCGCGGGGTTCTCGGTGCTGATCTTTCCGGAAGGCAAACGCACGGAGGCGGGCGAGATCAACGAGTTCCGCGCCGGCATCGGCATGATCGCCGCCCGGCTGGGCGTGCCCATCGTGCCGGTCCGGTTGAGAGGGGCCGATGAGGTGCTGCACCGCGATGCCAGGATGGTCAGACGCGCGCAGGTCGGCGTGACCTTCGGGGCTCCGCTCGTGCTGCAGGGCGATGATTACAAGGCCCTTGCGCGCCAGGTGGAAGACGCCGTTCGGGCGCTCTGAGCCACCTGCGCCGAAGCCCGCAGGGCTCGGTCAGGAGTGGCGCCGGCAGCGAAGCCTCGCCGGCGAGGTGTGGGCCCTAAGGGCTGGCTTGCCGATGCGGTCCCGGTGTGGCACAATGCTTGCTAATCATGAAAGGACATTGATTGAGTAAGGACGATCTGATCGACATTCAGGGTACCGTCGTCGCGGTACACAGCGGTGGCCTCTACCGCGTGCAAAGCGATGCCGGCCACGAGGTACTTGCCCAGCTGAGTGGCCGCATGCGGCGGTTCCGCATCAAAGTCGTGCCGGGCGATCGGGTCACCGTGGGGGTTTCACCCTACGACCCGGTTCGCGGCATCATCACCTTCCGCGCACGTTAGTCTTGGCTTCCCCCTTATCCCGCTCCACTGCCCCGCGCCGCCGGCGCGGTCCGTCAGCAGCCGGAGGCTCGCGCCCGAGCGGTGGGCGGCGCCTGCCCCCGCCCCCGACGTATTCCGCCCGCGAGTTGGCGCCAGTGGACGTTGCGCCCGTGCCGTTCGCGTCGTTCGACGTGTCCCCGTCATTGCTCCAGGGCATGAAGGACATGGGCTATCTCGAGACGCGGCCCGTGCAGAGCGCCGTCATTCCGTACACGCTCGCGGGAGACGACGTGCTGGCGTCCGCGGAGACCGGCTCCGGCAAAACGATCGCGTTCGTGCTGCCGATCCTGCACCGCCTGTTCAACGTACCCGACCAGCAGCTGGCTGGCACGCGCGCGCTGATTCTCGCGCCCACCCGCGAGCTGGCCGTTCAGATTGAAGACACCATCCAGGGCCTGACGTACCACACGAAGATCACGAGCTCCGCGGTCTACGGCGGCGTGCCGATGGACCCGCAGGATCGCGCGCTGCGTGCGGGGGTCTCGATCGTCGTCGCGACACCGGGCCGCCTGATGGATCACATGCGGTCGGCGACGCCCGACTTCGGACGGCTCGAGGTGCTCGTGCTCGATGAGGCGGACCGGATGATGGACATGGGCTTCTGGCCCGACGTCCAGCGCATCGTCGCGACGCTGCCGACCAAGCGCCAGACGCTGCTCTTCTCCGCGACGCTGCCGGACGTGATCATGAAGCTCGCGAAGGCCATCGTGCGGGCTGACGCCAGGCACATCCAGGTGGGACGCGCGGGCGGACCGGCGATGTCGATCAGGCACATCGTCCACGTGATGGCGGCGAGCGAAAAGGTGTCGTGGCTGGCGAAGTTCCTGCGCGGCGTCCATGGGCCCACGCTCGTGTTCCTCCGCCGCAAGAGCGGCGCGGATCGTGTCGCGCGTGACCTTGCGAGACTGGGCATCAAGGCGACCGCGCTGCACGGCGATCGGTCGCAGGGCGAGCGCACCGCCGCCGTGGAAGGGTTCCGGAGCGGCAGGTACAGCGTGCTGGTGGCGACCGACCTCGCCGCGCGCGGGCTCGACATCGATGGAATCACCTACGTCGTGAACTTCGAGGTGCCCGATACGCCCGAGTCGTACGTGCATCGAGTGGGCCGCACCGGACGCGACCGCGCCGACGGCACCGCCGTGACGCTGGTGTCGCCCGAGGAAGAACGCGCGTTCCGCGCGCTGGAGAAATCCGTTGGCGTCCAACTTCAATAACGATATGAACGACCCCATCCTGCCTGGCGCGCGCGCCACAGAATCGAGCGCTGTGTCGGGCGCCGCGCCGAGCGCCGTGGCCGACACGCCGGCCGTGGCCGATAGCGTGGCGCTGGTGCAGCCCGCGGCGGTCTCAGCCGCGGTGATCAAGTTCCGATCCTGCCGCTGGCGGCGGCCGCCCGAAGACGGTACGGAGTGCTGCGGTCATCGGGATGTGCTGCCCATGGCGGGGACGAACAGCTTCGACGCCGAGGCCTGGTGCCCGGACTGCACGTACTTCAAGCTGCGGCGCACACCCAAGAAGCGCGACGACTCCTACCGATACTGAGACCGCGTTCCAGGTCGCGCCGGCCGTCGTGGACACGGGACTTTAGTGGCCTAGTCCCGGCGGCTCTCGCTACTCGCTGAACTCCCTGGCCAGATCGGCCCATTCCCCTTCCGGCGCCAGGTCCTGGTACGCGCGCCAATGCAGGCGTGCGTCGGTCGACTTCCCGATCTTCTCGAGCGTCACGGCCAGGTAGAAGTGCGCTTCTGCGCACCCGGGGTTGACCGCCAGCGCATCACGGTACGAGAGTACCGCCGCCTCGAAGCGCCCCGTGTCGTGCATCACGTTGCCCAGATTGAAATGGGCCTCGTAGTACCCGGGCGCGAGAGTGATCGCGCGCTCGTAGAGCGCCTGCGCCTCGGGCATGTGTCCGCGGCTGTAGTGGGTGTTCCCGAGGTTGATGAGCGCCGGCACGAGGTCGCCATCCAGGGCGAGGGCCTGCCGGTATCGGGTGGCGGTGGCGGCCAGCGTATCAGGGTCACCCGTGTCGTCCGCGGAGGCGGCGAGGAAGATGCGTTCCGCCTCGCCCGCCGGCGGCGCCGCAGTCGTGGCCGGCGCCTGTGCCGCCGCCGCGGGCGCTGACGGCCGCGGCTTGAGGCGGATCACTTTTGCCGGTGTCGTGTCTGCCTGGAAGTCGAGCGCAAGCTGGCCGTGGCGCTCCGCCAGCAACCCGCGGACGATCGAGTGGAAGGACCGGTTACCCGTGAGCGCGGCGCTCACCTGCCGGATCACCCCAAGGTCGGCGAAGCTGTAGGCCGTGCTATGCCCCTTGCGGCCAAGCGGGTGGATCAGCCCCCACTTGCGAAGGTATCGCAGGTGGTCGTCGGTGAGGCCGGGGTGCCGCGCGAGTACTTCGCGCGACGTGAAGTGCTGTTGCGTCACGTCGCCTGTGCCCCTCCTCCGGCATTGCGCTCCGGGCCAGCCGGCCCGGACATGGATCAGGGGCATCATACCGCCCGCTCCGGATCGCGCCGAACACGGTGCGGTACAATCCGCCGCATGCTGCTGGCCGGCGACATCGGAGCCACCAAGACCCTGCTCGGCTTGTTTTCCCGCGCCCCCTCCCGGCCGGCGCCGCTCAACGTGCAGTCGTTCCAGACGGCTGATTACGGCAGCCTGGTCGAGATGGTGGACGCGTTCCTCACGCGTCAGCCGGGTGGACGTCCCATCATCGACGCCGCGTCTTTCGGCGTCGCCGGGCCGGTGATCGACGATTGCGCCGAGCTGACGAACGTGGGATGGGAGGTGGACGGGCGCGAGGTCGCCATCGCGTTCGGCCTCGCCTCGGTGCACCTGCTGAACGATCTGGTGGCGATCGCTCACTCCATCTCGGTGCTGCAGCCCGATGAACTCGGCCTGCTGCAGGAGGGGAAGCCCAATCTGAGCGGCAACGCGGGGCTGGTGGCGGCCGGCACGGGGCTCGGGGAATCGTACCTGTTCAACGACGGCCGACGCCTGGTGCCCGCGCCCTCGGAAGCCGGACACTCCGACTTCGCCGCGCGCACCCCGCGCGAGCTCGAGCTGAGTGCCTGGCTGATCGCGCGCGACGGGCGACCCGAGCTCGAGCAGGTCGTCTCGGGTATCGGACTGCACAACCTCTATGCGTTCACGCACCCCGTGCCCTGCGAGGACATCGACGGCGGGTCGGAGCCAGTGGACGTGCCCGCGCTGATCTCACGGAAGGCGTTCGCGGGCACATGCCGGTATTGTATGGAAGCGCTGGAGCTCTTCGTCTCGGCCTACGGGGCGGAGTGCGGCAACCTCGCTCTGCGTGCGGTCACCACGCGCGGACTGTACGTGGGTGGCGGCATCGCGCCCAAGATCCTCCCGGCGATGCAGACGGGGCTCTTCCTCGACAGCTTCTGCGCAAAGCCGCCCATGCGTGATCTGCTCGACTCGATTCCCGTGAAGGTGATCCTCAACCCCCAGGCGGGGCTGCTCGGGGCGGCGGTGTACGCGAACGCGGAGCTGCAAGGGTAGCCTGCACGTCGGGCTGGCCTTGGCGGTGCATGGCGCGCAAGGCATCGGACGGCAACCCGTTTGCCGTCCTCCGTCAGATGCTGACTCTCAGGGCTGCGTCGATCCCGCCTTCGCTGAGGCCGCTGCCGCCTTCGGCGCACTCGTCTTCGTGGGCATCCAGAACGTGGGGTCCGATGGTTGCCGGGCAGAACCGGCAGAGGTCTGGGTGCGCTGTCCAGCCGGCGGCGTGTCGAAGCGGCTGGGTTCGTCCATCAGCTTCTCAATCGCCTCGATGTCACTCGGAGCGAACGCCGAGAGGTTCTCGTATCCTGTCGGCGTGATCAGAATCACGTCCTCGAGACGAATATAGACGTTGTCCTCCGGCACGGTGAGTGCGGGCTCGATCGTGAAGACCATGCCCGGCTCGAGCGTCTCGATCGGCCTGCTCACGTCGTGCACTTCCATCCCCACGAAGTGGCCAAGCGCGTTGCGCTCGCTGTTGCGCAGCTGCGTCACGAAGCGCGCGGCGGCTTCCCGGTGCTTCGGGGCCGAGAAACTCCATGAGCCGACGATGCGGTCCATTTTCGTCGTAGCGTCCCGCAGGATGTCGCGCGGCGCGGCGTTCGGGCGAATCGACTCCATGAGCGCGGTGTACAGCTTCAAGTAGACTCCGTAGAGCTCGCGCTGGACGGGCGAGAAGCGGCCCGAGGCGGGAAACATGCGCGTCACGTCGGACGAGTAGTAGCGGTAGTCGGGAGCGTAGTCGAACAGGACGAGGTCCTCCGGCTTCAGCTCCGCTGAGCCGCCATGATAGTGCGGGTACACGGCGTTCCTGCCGGCAGCGACGAGCGCGAAATAGGCAATCCCCTGCGACCCGTGGGTCTTGAACACCCAGTCGGCGATCGCTTCGACCTCGTGCTCGCGCATGCCGGGGCGCGCCGCACGCATCGCCTCCATCAGACCCAGACCCGCGATGCGAGTGGCCTGACGGACCATCGCAATCTCGCGAGGCGTCTTGATCATGCGCAACGCGTCCAGCATTGGATCCAGATCCCGGACTTCGACGCCCGCTGCCGCTGCGCTCAGCTTCGCGGCGAACGCGGCCTCACGTGACGGCCGGCTGTCCCAGGGATCCGCCGCAGCGGCCGCAGCGTAGCGCGCCACCGAATCCGGCGTGACCGCCGCTACCGATTCGCCGCGACGTGGCGTGTACACCACGCGTCCTCCTTCGGCAGCGGCCTTGAACGCGTCGCCGAAGGACTCTCGGGCACGCACGTCGGTGATGCCGGTCAGGCGCGCCGCCTCCGGCCCTGGCACAAGCACCGGACCCTCTGAACGCTCCATCCGCTCATTCCTCGGGGGCAGGAATAAGATGGTGGTCTTCGTCCGCCCATCGAGCAGGACGATGGCCCGCGGCACCTCGACGCCGGTCAGATAGAAGAAATGGTTGTTCTGGCGGAAGGGCAGATAGGAACTGGTCTCGGGAGCGCCCTGCACCACCGCCACCCCCTCGCCAATCTGCGCGAACAGGGCCGCCCGGTGCGCGGCAAATTCCTCCGGTGGGAAGGCGCTGGTGAACAATGGGTTCTGCGCCGACGCCTTGACGGCCAAAAGGGCGACGATGACTGCCACGAGGCGGACAACAGCGCCATACCCGGTGCGACGTCTCATGTGATCTCCACTCTGCCCAACCGGGCACGTCCTGACCGCCGGCTACGCGCTCGCCAGCACCAGCCCCTTCACGCGTTCGTGGACGACTTCCCCCTTGTGGGTGACCAGCGTCTCGCGCGTGATTTCGTCGGTGAGATCCCACTGCATCTGCCCTTCCTTGTTCACCAGGTGCAGGAGGAACGTCGTGATGTTCTTCGCGTACATCTGGCTCGCATGGTAGGGCACGGTGGACGGCAGGTTGGTCGGGCCGAGGATCGTTACGCCGTGTTCGACGATCACCTCGTCCGCGCGCGTCAGCTCGCAATTGCCGCCGCGTTCCGCCGCGAGGTCGACGATCGCCGAGCCCGGCTGCATGCCGCGGACCATGTCGCCGGTGATCAGCACCGGCGCCTTGCGGCCGGGGATAGCGGCCGTCGTGATGACGATGTCGCTGCCCGCCACCACCTTCGACATCGCGTCGCGCTGACGCTGGTAGAAGGCTTCGTCCTGCGCCTTTGCGTAGCCGCCGGCATCCTGCGCGTCGGCGGTCTCGAGCGGCACATCGGCGACCTTGGCGCCAAGACTGAGGATCTGCTCCTTCGCCGCCGGCCGCACGTCATAGGCCTGCACCTGCGCCCCCAGGCGCTTGGCCGTGGCGATGGCCTGCAGGCCGGCCACGCCGACGCCAATCACGAACGCGCGCGCAGCGCTCACGTTGCCCGCCGCCGTCATCAGCATGGGAAACATGCGGGGCACGGTCACGGCCGCGATGAGCACGGCCTTGTAGCCGGCAATCGTCGCCATCGACGACAGGGCGTCCATGCTCTGTGCGCGCGTGATCCGCGGCATCAGCTCCATCGAGAACGACGACACCTGCCGTTCCGCGAGCTGGCGGACCAGCGCGTGATCCGTCAACGGATCGAGGAAGGCAATGACGGATTGGCCGGGCCTGAGCGCAGCAAGATCGGCGTCTGTGGACGGGGCTCCAGCTGGCCCGAGCCTGACCCGCAGCAGCATCTCGGCACGCGCGCTCACATCGGCGCGTGACGGCACGATGGTCGCGCCCTTCTCGGTGTACGCCGCATCGGTGAACCCTGCTGACGTCCCGGCGTTCGACTCCACGAGCACCTGGTGCCCGGCCTTGACGAGCGGCGTGACGCTCGCGGGTGCCAGGGCAACCCGGCGCTCGCCTGGCCACGATTCGCGGACGACTCCAATAATCATGATTACATCCCGGTCAGAACATGAGGGCGCGGTGCTGCTTGGCGAGCCGTAGAGGAATGAAGCCCGTGCAGCCGGGCGTCCCGCCAGTTCTATCAGATTTCCGCGGCGAGAAGGGTTGCGAACTGCAAAAGAGTGAACCCGCGGGCAAACAAGGTGGGAAGTCGGGGCCTCGCCGAAGCGTCAGGCCCGCCGGAACAGCGTCAGTGCGAACCCCGCCGAACCGTCCACCCACTGGTCCTGCAGGGTCAGCCCTGCGCGCGCGCCGAGCTGTTCGAGCCCGCGCGGTTCAAACTTGTAGGAGCTCTCGGTCCAGATCGATTCGCCGCGGTCGAAGCCCACGCGGCAGCGGGCACGCGGGATCTCAATCACCTGCCGGCGTGCGCTGACCAGGTGCATCTCGACCCGCGAGGCAGAGGCGTTCCAACGCGCCTCGTGCACGAAGCTCGCGAGATCGATCTCCGCGCCTAGCTCCGTATTGATCCGCAGCAGTATGTTCTTGTCGAACGCCGCGGTGACCCCAAGCGGGTCGTCGTATGCGAGGAGCACGTCCCGCTCCGGTTTCACCAGATCGGCTCCCAGCAGGACGAGGTCGCCCGGACGGAGCGCTCCCCCAATCTGCCGCAGCAACCCGACCGCCTCCCCGGGGTCGAAGTTTCCGATGTTCGAGCCGAGAAACAGCACGAGCTGGCGGCCGTGCCCTGGCGGCTCGGTGGCGCTCAACCCCGCTTCGTAGGTGGCCTCGTGGGTGGTGACGCGCACGTCCGGGAAGCGGGCCAGGGTGGCAGCCGCCAGGTCGAGGGCACGCGCCGACACGTCGATCAGGTGCACGGCAGGCCGGTACCCACGCACCACGGCGGCTTCGATCAGGATCGCGAGCTTTTCGCCGCTGCCACCCCCCAGCTCGATGAAGGAGGCGTCGTTACCTGCCGCGTGCACGAGCGACGCGGCGTGCCGGGCGAGCAGGGCCGACTCGCTGCGCGTGATGCGATACCAGGGCAGGCGGCAGATCGCCTCGAAGAGCGCCGACCCGAGGGCGTCGTAGAACCATCGAGCCGGCAGCCGCTTGGGGTTCGCGAGCAGACCGGCACGAACGTCCCCGGCGAAAGCGGCAAGCGCCGGAGCCTCCTCAGCGCGCGCAGCGGAACGTGGCATAGACATAAGGGTAATGGGGGCGAAACCAGTTGCGGAAACTGCGGCGCACGTGCGCTACCGGTGTTGCTTGCGACGCGCCCTTGAGCACGAAATGCGCCGCGTCGAAGAAGTCGGCCGAGTACTCGGGATACGACGCCATCGGCGAGAAGCCCGGGAACGGCGCAAACGGCGAAGCGGTCCACTCCCAGCCGTTCCCCACCAGATCGTGCACACCGAACGCGCTCGCCCCGGATGGATACGAACCGACGGGCACCGGTTCCCAGTGCACCGCGCCGAAGTTGCCGCGAGATGGCTCCGGTGCCGCGTCACCCCATGGCAGCACCCGCTCCCGCCCGTCGGGAGTTCCGAACGCTGCCCGGTGATACTCCGCCTCGGTCATCAGCCGGTCGCCACGCCACCGCGCAAACGCCTCCGCCTCTGCATGACTCACGTACACGGGCCACGCGGGCGGCAGCGGAAGGAGATCGAACATGCCGCGCCAGTACCACTCCCCGTCGTGCCGCTCCCAGAAGAGAGGGTGCGTCACCTGCTCGGCCGTGCGCCACTGCCAGGCAGCCGGCGTCCACAGCGACTCGCGCCCGTAGCCCCCGTCTTCCACGAACGCACGGAACTCCGCGTTCGTGACATCGTACTGATCCACCGTGAAGGCGGGGACGTCGATCGACACTTCACCGAACTCGTTGTCCCATCCGAACGGCACGGCGGCGCGCCGTGCGCCGAGCGTGGCCGTACCTGCCGGGATCTCCACGCGTGCACGCCCGGGTACCGGGCCGTCGGTGGCGGGCGCAACGCCCGACGGCCGATGCTTCTGATCGAGCGGAAGACGATGCCAGATGTACTGCAGCGTCTCCTGGTGCATCTCCTCGTGCTCGATGATTGTGAACACAGCCTCGGCGCGATCGAGCAACGGGTGCCCTGGACGGTCCAGCTCGACGCTCGAGAGGACCTCTTCGAGCCGTCGATCGGATTCCTCGACATATGCGATTACCTGGTCACGAGGCGGCCAGGACGCGCGCAGCGAGTCGCCTGGCACTTCGTGCTCCGGATCGATCCCGCGTGCAAAGAGCACTTCGAGCGCAGGGTCGATCCCCTTCTGTCCCAGCGCCTTCTTGAGCAGCGTGTTCACGCTGAAGGCAGCCAGGTGGCCCTCGTAGAACACGACTGGATTGCGCAGCGTGATGGGGCGGCTGTAGTAGGCCTCGGGGGTTACCAGATCGAACAACTGTCGTGAGCGCGCACGCGTACGACGAAAGCGATCGAGAAGCGCCCCGCGATCGATCGCGGCGGCGGCAGAGATGGCGTGGCTGGACATGTCGAGCTCCTCGGATCAGCGCGCGCGGGTGGTGCCCAATTAGATGCCCCCGGCCGTCACAACGATTCACCCCGGCGGAAGGCCTGTGGCGCAGGACTCGCAGCAAAACGCGTGCTGAACAGCTGTCACCGGGAAGTCAGACACGCATCAGGTTCCGCATCGTAGATGCCACGGCCTTCGTGCTCCCCTGAACACACTCACGGCCAAGCACTTACGCTTGACTTGCCGGAACACGCGAAGGTACGCTCGACAGCAGACGTTTGCTGCAAGGCGGCTCCCCCAGGGCTCGTGACCATCACCCTCAACGGCGAACCGTATCAGCTCGAGGGCCCTGTGTCGGTAACGACCCTGCTTGCCAGCCTGTCGATCGACAGCCGGCGCGTTGCCGTGGAGCACAACCTGGTGGTGGTCCGGCGGGCACTGTTCGATTCCACGATGGTCCGGGAGGGCGACGCTGTCGAGATCGTGAACTTCGTCGGGGGCGGCGCCCCGGCAGACCGGCAGCATTGCCGATGAAGATACCCATACCATGGCCACCCCAGATCCCCTCGTCATTGCAGGCCGGACATTCACGTCCCGGCTGATCGTCGGAACCGGCAAGTATTCGTCGTTCGCGGTCATGGCGCAGGCACACGAGGCCGCGGGCGCCGAGATGGTCACCGTAGCGGTGCGCCGGGTCAACATCCACGACCGCAGCAAGGAATCGCTGCTCGACTACATCGACACGGCCAGGCGGGCGATCCTGCCCAACACCGCCGCGTGTTTCACGGCGGAGGAAGCGATCCGCACGGCGCGGCTCGGACGGGAGGCCGGGCTCTCGAACTGGGTCAAGCTCGAAGTCATCGGCGACGAGAAGACCCTCTTCCCCGACAACGAGGCCTTGCTCGAGGCTACCCGGGTGCTCGTGAAGGAAGGCTTCGTCGTCCTGCCGTACGTCATCGACGACCCGGTGCTGTGCCGCAAGCTGGAAGACGCGGGGGCGGCAGCCGTCATGCCGCTTGGCGCGCCCATCGGCTCCGGTCTCGGCATTCAGAATGCGAACAATCTGCGGATCATCAAGGAGCAGGCGCGCGTTCCCGTGATCGTGGACGCTGGCGTCGGGACCGCCTCGGATGCCGCAGTGGCCATGGAGTTGGGCGCAGACGCAGTGCTGATGAACACCGCGATAGCCGGGGCCACGGATCCGATCGTCATGGCCCACGCGATGCGGCTGGCGGTCGAGGCCGGACGCCTGGCGTTCCTCGCCGGCCGCATCCCGCGAAAGATGTACGCGACGGCCAGCAGTCCGATCGAAGGCCTGGTCGGTCGCTGACGCGATGTCGAGGCGGTCGGTTACTCAGGAGGACGTTGCCCGCCTCGAGGGCGAGCGGCTCGCGGCCGACCGGGCCTACAACGACGCGCTCACCGCGCTCGATCGCGCCCTGCCGAAACCGCCGCCGTCAGCGGCTGCGCCGCGCGGATACGACGAGCAGGAGGTGGCGCCACTCAACGACGTCTGGCGAGTAACGCCGTCGGAACCATCGGTGGCCGGGGTCCGCGGGCGCCTCTCGCACATCATCTGGCGCCTCGTCGCGCCGTGGTTCGCGCGGCAGGAGGCCTTCAACGCACGCGTCGTCGCGCACATCAACAACAATGTGCGCCACCAACACGAGCTCGTGGCGTCAATTGCCGCAGCGCTGCAGGCGGTCAGCGACCAGGCAGGCCTGCTTGCCCGGTTCCACTCGCACCTGATTCTGTTCCTCCAGCAGATCACGGCATACGCCGACACGAAGGATCGCTCCGCGGTCGGGCACCTCGCATTCGTTCACGAACAGGCGATCGGCGCCGTCGCGGACGAGCTGCTCCGCCGCTCCGAGACGATGCAGGCGCGCGAAGCCCGGTACGCCGCCCAGGTGCGCGCGCTCGATGCGGCTCACCAGGAGATGCGATCCGGGTTCGCGACGCTGTATCAGGCAACGTTCACGTTGAAGCGGGAGCTGGAGCGAGTGCCCGGCGCCGCGGGCGCGGGTGGATCCCCGGTTTTGGAAGCGGCGGCCCCCGCCGCGGATGTGCATGCGACCACGGTGTCCGCTTCGCGCGGCGGAGGTGGAATGGCGGCGCGTGCGCTCGACAGCTGGAAGTACGTCGGCTTCGAAGATCAGTTCCGAGGACCCCGCGATGAGATCAGGCAGCGTCAGGCCGACTACGTGCCCGAATTCGCAGGCGCCCACGACGTGCTCGATGCCGGGTGCGGGCGTGGTGAGTTCCTCGATCTGCTCCGCGAGGCCGGCATCATCGCGCGCGGGCTCGATCTGAACCACGAAATGGTGGAACTGTGCCGCGCACGGGGGCACGCCGCTGACGAAACCGATGTCCTGCGGTTCCTCCAGACGGCCGCCGACGGATCGCTCGGCGGCCTGTTTGCCGCGCAGGTAATCGAGCACCTCGAGCCCGACTATCTGCTGCGCACCCTCGAAGCCGCGTTCCACGCCCTGCGGCCGGGCTCCCGGATCGTGCTGGAGACGATCAATCCGGCGTGCTGGACGGCGTTCTTCGAGAGTTACATTCGCGATCTGACGCACGTGCGGCCCATCCATCCCGAGACGCTGCAGTATCTCCTCACCGCGAGCGGGTTCCAGCAGGTCGAGATCCGTTATCGATCCCCGCTGCCCCAGTCCGAACGCCTCCAGCATGTCGCGATCGCGGAGGGAACGCCGCCTGCTCTGCGTGAGGCATTCGAGACGCTCAACGAGAACGCCGAACGTCTCAACACGCGTCTGTTCTCGTACATGGACTACGCCGCGGTTGCCGTGCGAGTCTAGTGGCCTGTCCTTGTCATTTGTGGAGTGGATGTCGGAGCGCGGCGCCCGAGTGGCAAGGCGTGAGGAGCGAGCATATCGGGAATATTCGAGCGACGAGCAACGCCGCCAGTCGGGATGCCCCGCCCGACAGGCACTCTACAAATGACAAGGACAGGCCACTAGACGTGATGCGACATGAGTAGCCGCCTGCCACTCGCGATGCGGCCACCGCGAGGCGGGATAAGGGCCTCGCTCGCCAGACAGGCCTGCAGTCTGCCGCCTGTAGCCAGATGTCATATCGAGCCTCAGGCATGCGCCTCCATCGCCGCTCCCCGCTGGTGATCGGTGCTGCCCTCTGCGGCTGCATCCTGCCGGTGATGATGGCCGCGATGCCGCCGCTGTCTGGTGCGGCCCTTCCGCCCGAGCCCGCCGTGCCCTTCACGGTGGGGGAGACGCTCGAGTACGACGTCGGCTGGTCGTCCTACCTCACCGCCGGGACTGCAACCCTGGCCATCCGCGAAAAGAAACCGTCGTACGGTTCCGTCGCGTATTACGCGATAGCCGAGGGCCGGGCCACGGGAGTGGTTGCCGCTCTCTACCACGTGTATTACAAGGCGGACACGCTGCTCGACGTGTACTCGCTTCTGCCGCAGCGTGGGTCCATCTATGGCGAAGAGGGACGCCGGCGACGCATGCGCACCACCAGGTTCGATCAGGCGAAGAGGACGGCGCAATACGATGTGACCCCAGGTGCCGGTCCGCAGAAGCCGATTGCGCTCCCTGGTCCCACGCACGATGCGCTCTCGGTGGTGCTGGCGCTACGGACGCTGCGCCTGCGTGAGGGGCTATCGGTGACGCTCCCCGTGTCGGACGGCGGGCGGGTGTTCCGAGTGCAGGCCACGGTGCGTGAGCGCCAGCGGCTCTCAACGCGGCTGGGCCGGTTGATGGCGTGGCGCATCGAGCCGGTGATCCTGGGCGACCACGGCGAAGGCGGTGCCAGCCGGCTGACGCTCTGGGTGTCGGATGATGCGCAGAAGTGGCCGCTGTCGATGGAAGCGGAGATGCCCGTCGGCAAGTTTACGCTGACGCTGCGCAGCGCTCGCAGATAATTCGCCGGGGGATGCCAGTGCCCGATGTCGACGTCGTCGTGATTGGGGCGGGAGTGATCGGGCTGGCGTGCGCCCGCGCGATTGCGGCCGACCGCCGATCGGTGTGCCTCATCGAGCGCCTTCGGGCCCCCGGGATGGCAACCAGCACCCATAACAGCGGCGTAATCCACGCCGGGCTCTACTACCCTGCCGGCACGCTCAAGGCACGCCTCTGTGTGCGCGGGGCGACGCTGCTGTACGAGTTCTGCGCAAGCCAGGAGATACCGCACGCGCGCTGCGGAAAGTTCGTCACGGCGGCAGACGAGGGCGAGATGCCCGCGCTCGAGGCGTTGCTGGCGCGGGGCGTGGAGAACGGTGTTCCGGGCCTCCAGCTGGTGGACGGAGCATTCGTGCATCGGCGCGAGCCGCACGTCCACGCACACGCCGCGATCTGGTCTGCGACGACCGGCATCGTGGAGCCTGAGGCGCTCGTCCGCGCGCTCAGCCGTGGGTGCGACGCTCTCGGCGTGATCCGGCTCGTCGGGACACCGGTGATTGGTGGGGGCATTGTGAACGGCGGCATTACCGTGCAAACGCCGGCGGAGGAGATCACTGCTGGTGTGGCGGTGAACGCGGCGGGGCTTTACGCCGACGAAGTGTCGGCAGCGCTCGGCGGTCGTAAGTTCCGTATCCATCCATGCCGGGGTGAATACGCCGAGCTCGTGCCGTCACGAAGCGATCTCGTGCGTGCGCTCGTCTATCCGCTCCCGCATCAGAAGGGGCACAGCCTGGGCGTGCACTTGACTCGGACGACATGGGGCAGCGTGCTCGTCGGCCCCACTGTGCGTTTCCAGGAAGGAAAGGACGATTACGAAACCGACCGTCTCCCGGTAGAGGCGTTCTTCGAGCCGGCCCGCGCCCTGCTCCCGGATTTGCGTTTGGAGGATCTGCGTCTGGGCGGCAGCGGGATCCGCCCCAAGCTGCATGGCCCTGACGGCTCGTTCGAGGATTTCCTGATCGAGCGAGACCCCGTGAACCCGCATCTCGTGCAGGCGTCTGGCATCGAGTCCCCCGGCCTGACCGCCTGCCTCGCCGTCGCCGAACTCGCCGTGCAACTCACCCGTTGATAATCGCGTCACGACCCTCGGCCGGCCCGTCAGTGCGCGGCGAGATGGCGACGAAGGGCGTCCTGCCAGGTGGGCATCGCGATGCCGGCGGTCGCCAGCTTCTCGTTCGACAGGGCGCAGTAGCGGGGACGGCGTGCCCGCATCGGAACATCGGCGACACGCACGGGTACCAGCCGCGGCTGTGCGCCGAGGACGGCTGCAATCTCTTGCGCCACCGCCTCCCACGTGGCGTGACCGCTGTTCACGCAGTGGTACATGCCCCCCTCGATCCCCCGCTCGAGCAACGCCTCCGTGGCGGTGACGACGTCCTCCACGAAGGCCGGCGACACGACCCGATCGGCGAAAACGCGCGTCTCTTGTCCGGCGCGGATCGCCTCCGCGATGCGGTCGATGCTGCTCCGCGGCAGCGGTCCGCCGAAGAGGCTCTCGACGCGCAGGATGTAGCGCCGGGGCGCGTCTCGCGTGAGCCACTCGCCCAACAGCTTCGATTGGCCGTAGACGCTCAGGGGCGCGACGGGGGCGTCCTCGCGGTACGGCTGGTCGGCGTTCCCATCGAACACGAAATCCGTGCTGTAGTGCACGAGCACCGAGCCTTCACGGGCGGCCGCACGCGCGAGGGCCTGCACACCGAAGGCGTTGCCCTCGAGCGCGGCAAGCACGTCGTCTTCGGCCCGGTCCACTGCATTGTAGCCAGCGCAGTTGACGATCGCGTCGGGGTGAATCGCCGCCATCACGCGCAACACATCGGCGGCACGGGACACGTCCAGATCGGCGCGCGCCAGCGCTGTCACCTCGTGCCGCTCAGAGAGGCGAAGCGCCATCGCCTGCCCGAGCTGGCCCCCCGCGCCAGTGACCGCAATCTTCATTCGTCCTCGCCCCATATGCGCGTCTTCGCCCCGTGTGCTCCCCTGAACCGCGACCCGCTCACGCCGCCCGGGCCTGCGATCGGTGCATCTGCTCGTCGTCCAGCACACCCTCCCACCGCGCCACGACGGCGGTCGCGATGCAATTGCCCATCACGTTGACTGCGGTCCGGCCCATGTCGAGGAGCTGGTCGATGCCCAGCAGGATGGCGGCGCCCTCCAGCGGCAGGCCGAAGCTGCTCAACGTGGCCGTGAGGATCACGAGAGCTGCCCTTGGCACTCCGGCCACGCCCTTGCTCGTGAGCATGAGCGTCAACATCATGGTGACCTGCTGACCGACGGACAGCTCGACGCCCGCCAGCTGCGCAACGAACATGCTCGCCGCCGACAGATACAGCGTGCTGCCGTCGAGGTTCATGCTGTAGCCGGTCGGCAGCACGAAGCTCACGATGCGCTTCGGCACGCCGAAGCGCTCCATGACCTCCAGCGATTTGGGCAGCGCCGCCTCGCTGCTTGCCGTGGTGAGCGCAATCAGGAACGGCTCGCGGATGGTCCGCAGAAAGGCGAGAAATGGTACGCGGATGAGCAGCGCCGCACCGCCGACCACAAGCAGCACGAAGATCGCCAGCGACGCGTACATCACCAGCACGAGTTTCCCGAGCGTGACCAGTATCACGAGCCCGCGGCCGCCCACCGTCGCCGCGATGGCGGCCATCACGCCGACCGGCGCGAACTTCATCACGTATCCCGTGAACCTGAACATCACCTGCGCAACGCTGTCCAGCAGCTCGACGAGCGGCCGGCCCTTCTCGCCGACCGCCGCGAGTGCGACGCCAAAAATCGTGGCGAAGACGACGATCTGCAGGATGTCGCCCTTCGCCATCGCCTCGACGATGGATGTCGGGAAGAGGTGGAGGAGGATATCCCACCCACTCTGCTGGTTCCTCGCCAGCGCGGCGAGCTCCTGCGTATCCGCGGCCATCGGCAGCGAGACGCCGGCCCCGGGGCGAAACACGTTCACCATCACCAGCCCGATCACGAGCGCGATGGTGGTCGCGAGCTCGAACCAGAGGATCGCCTTCAGCCCGATGCGGCCCATGGATTTCAGATCGCCGCTGCCCGCGATGCCCACGACCAGCGTTGAGAACAGCAGCGGCGCGATGATCATCTTGATCATGCGGAGGAACATGTCAGCCAGAGGCTTGATCCCGACGCCAAAGGCGGGCCAGAGATAGCCGATCACGATGCCCGCGAGCAGGCCGATGAAGATTTGTGTCGTCAGCGATGGACCACGTGACGGACGTGCGCGGCTCTCGATGGTGGGCACGGCGGGCGGCGCGGACATCGACAGAGTCTACCGGAAGCTCTGGAGTGGTCGCGAAGGGCGGAAGGGCTGAAGGCTAAGGGCATAAGGGTTAAGGGTTAAGGGTTAAGGGTTAAGGGTTAAGGGCTAAAGCTGCTGAGGCCATGGCCGTGAGGCCCGAACACCCGACCAGCCTGCGGCCATGAGCTTCGGCCCTCAGCCTTTCCCCTTAGCCGTCAGCCCTTGGCCTTTAGCCTTTAGCTACTTCGCCAGCGCGATCGGAACCCGCACCTCCGTCCGAATCCACCGAAGCACCATGTCCGCGCCGGCAGGGGTCTTCTCGAAGTCGAACGTCAGCTGGTCCACTTCCTTGTCTTCCGGCAGTTCCGTTGCCGTCGCAGACACGGTCAGGACGTCAGTCGGCGCGAGATCGACGGGCGTGAACGTGTTGTTCGCGAAGATACCCAGGCCGTCGAGTCCGAGCTTCGAATTGATGTGGACCTTCCAGGTGCCTGGCGCGGGCGTCGTGGAGAGCGAGTAGGTGCCGGCCGGCAGCTTCTGGCCCCCGACGAGGACGTCACGGGTTACCGTCAACTCCGTTGCTTCGTTGGCCCCGGTGCGCCATCGCTCTCCGTAGATCACCACCGCGCCGCTCTCTTTGGTGCCGAAGATGTTCTTGCGATCGCGCTTGTACGGACGGCCGTAGACGACCCGCACGTACGCGTCGCCGAGCATGGTGCGCGCCATGCCGAGCGGGCTCGGCCTCCGTGACGGGTGCAGATCCTGCGCCGCCAGGACGAGTGGAGCGACGACTGCCGCCGCGAGCGCGGCGACCACCATTCGACGATTGACGTTCATGAACGTTCCTCCTGTGGCGCCGCCGGGGCGACGGCGACCGATGAGCGTGATTGTGCGTGCCTTCGTGCAGTGACGACCGCCGCGACAGTATGGATCAGACGGCTCGGGTCAAGGGCCGCCAGCAACTCCGACCAGCGCGCCAAGGCTGTCGACGACGTGTCTCAGCTGAGCGTCGGACAGCTCGCCGAAAATAGGCAGCGCCAGCGCTTCACGTGCCGCGCGTTCCGATTCGGGAAAGCCGGCTTCCCACGGGCCGAGATGCGCGAAGCATTCCTGCTCGTGGAAGGGAACGGGGTAGTAGACCGCTGTGCCGACGCCCCGCGCCTCGAGCCCGGCCTTCACACGATCGCGGTCGCGCACGCGCACGACGAACTGGTTGTAGACGTGCGTGCGGCCGGCACGCTCGGCCGGCAGGGTGACTCGGCTCGTGAGACCGGCCGCCTGGATCAACTCCCGATATCGCGCAGCGTTCCGCTGGCGGGCCGCAGTCCAGGAGGCCAGGTGCGGGGCTTTGACGCGCAGCACGGCCGCCTGGAGGGCATCGAGGCGGAAGTTTCCTCCGACCATCCGGTGGTGGTACTGCCGCTCAGCACCATGCGTACGCAGCAGCCGCACGCGCGACGCGAGCGCATCGTCGTTGCTCGTGACGAGCCCGGCATCCCCGAAGGCGCCCAGGTTCTTGCTCGGAAAGAACGAAAAGCATCCGAGCGCGCCGATCCCGCCGGCGAGGCGGCCTTTGTATCGGGCGCCAATCGCCTGTGCGGCGTCCTCGATCACGGGTATGCCTGCCTGTCCGGCAAGCTCGACGATCGGATCCATGTCAGCCATCTGGCCGAACAGGTGCACGGGCAGCAGCGCGCGCGTGCGCGGCGTCATCGCGCGGGCGACCTGGGCGACATCGATGTTGAAGGTGGCGGGGTCGATGTCCACGAAGACCGGGGTCGCGCCGACTCGCGCCACTGCGCCGGCGGTGGCGAAGAACGAGTACATGCTCGTCACGACCTCGTCGCCCGTACGCACCCCGAGCGCCATCAGGGAGACGAGCAGCGCGTCAGTGCCGGAGCTGACACCGATGGCGTGCTTGACTCCGAGCAGCTCCGCGATCTCGTGCTCAAAGGACTCGACCTCCGCGCCCATTACGAAGCGCTGGCTGTCGCACACGCGGACGACCGCCGAGAGCACCTCGTCGCGGATGCCCGCGAACTGTGCCTGGAGGTCGAGCAGCGGGACGTGCATCACGTCAGCGGCAGCAAGGCGTCGGGAGAATTCGCCGGGTGCGTGCGCCGGGAGCCCAGCGCGGCATCAGCGCACGACTGGCAGGGCGCGGGCGTGGGCAGCGGCGGCCGTCAGCCGCTCGATATCAGCGTCGACCATCATGCCGATGAGGCCGTTGAAATCAACCTGCGGCTCCCACTGGAGCACCCGGCGCGCCTTCGACGGGTCGCCGATCAGCAGGTCCACTTCCGCGGGCCGCAGGAAGGCCGGGTCCTGGCGCACGTGCGGGCGCCAGTCGAGCCCCACGTGCCCGAACGCCAACTCGACGAGATCCTGCACGGAGTGCGTCACCCCCATCGCGACCACGTAGTCGTCCGGCGCGTCCTGCTGCAGCATCGTCCACATGGCGCGGACGTAGTCGCCCGCAAAGCCCCAATCGCGCTTGGCGTTGCGGTTGCCGAGGCTGAGCGTATCGGTGAGGCCAAGCTTGATGCGCGCGACACCGTCGGTGACCTTGCGTGTGACGAACTCGAGGCCGCGCCGGGGCGACTCGTGGTTGAACAGGATGCCCGAGCACGCATAAAGGCCGTAGCTCTCCCGGTAGTTCACGGTGATGTAGTGCCCGAAGACCTTCGACACGCCGTAGGGGCTGCGCGGGTAGAAGGGCGTGTCTTCGTTCTGGGGCACCTGACGCACCTTCCCGAACATCTCGCTCGACGAAGCCTGGTAGAAGCGGATGCTGGTGTCGACTTGGCGAATCGCCTCGAGGCAGCGCGTCACCCCCTGCGAGTTGAACTCGCCGGTCAGCATCGGCTGGTCCCACGACGCGGGGACGAAGGACATGGCCGCGAGGTTGTAGAACTCGTGCGGGCGCACCGCGTCGACGGCCTTGATGAGCGACAGCTGGTCGAGCAGGTCGGCCGGCAGGAGGGTCACCCTGCCGAGCAGGTGCTCGATGCGCCACACGTTCGGAGCGCTGAGACGCCGTACGATGCCGAATACCTCGTAGCCCTTGCCGAGGAGCAGTTCGGCGAGGTACGAGCCGTCCTGCCCGGTGATGCCGGTGATGATTGCTCTTTTGGACATGTCTGACGGTAAAACCCACTGAGACTAAAGGATGTGCCCAGACGTGTCAAACAACGGGACACTAGCGTCTCGTCATCTTCACGGCGGCTCTCGTTTCGCGGTCGGTTTCCCGCTTTTTGATGGCTTCCCGCTTGTCGTGCGCCTGCTTGCCTTTGGCCAGGCTGATGGCGACTTTCACTTTGCCGCCCTTGAAGTAGAGGCGCAAAGGCACCAGCGTGAGGCCACGCTCCACCGTCTTGCCAATCAGCTTGCGGATCTCCTGCCGGTGCAGGAGGAGCTTCCGCTTCCGGGTTGGCTCGTGGTCGGCATACCCGCGGTGGCTGTACGGGCTGATGTGCACGTTGTAGACGAACACCTCGCCGTTTTCGAGGCGCGCGAAGCTGTCGCGCAGGTTCACGCGGCCTTCACGGATCGCCTTCACCTCCGTACCCTGGAGCACCACCCCCGCCTCGAACGTTTCGAGAATGTGGAAGTCGTGAAGCGCCTTGCGGTTCTCGGAAACCATTCGTTCGGCCTTCTGGCGCTCGGTCTGGGGCGGCGGCATATCTGGACAGTGTACCGGAAGGACCACAGGGGCCAGCCCGGCCCGCCGGCGGCGCGCAGTCTCGACTGCCGCCCAGGAACACGGGAGGTGTCGGCCGGAGCTTCTACGAAGGGGAAGGCGCGGCGATCGAACGACGTTTCGCCAGGTCCGCCGCCAGCAGCACTGCGTGCACCATGCTGCCAGCATCGGCGACGCCGCGGCCCGCGATGTCGAACGCGGTGCCGTGATCGACCGACGTGCGCACGATCGGGAGGCCGAGCGTGACGTTCACCGAGTGCCCGAACGCGAGAAGCTTCACGGGCACCAGGCCCTGGTCGTGATAGCAGGCGATCACGACGTCGAACTCGCCGCGATGTGCCCGGACGAACACCGTGTCGGCGGGCAGCGGCCCGACAACGTTGATGCCTGCAGACCTGCAGTGCGCGACCGCCGGTGCGATCACCGCATCGTCTTCGTGTCCCATCAGCCCGTGCTCGCCTGCATGCGGGTTGAGACCCGCCACGGCGATGCGTGGCCGGTCACAGCCGAACCACGGCAGCTCGCTGGCGGTCAGCGCAATCGTGCGGGCGATCAGGTCGCGCGTGAGCGCGCGCGGCACCTCGGAGAGCGGAATGTGGACGGTGGCGAGCACGACCCGCAGTTCGGGCGCGTCGAACATCATCGCGACGAAGCGGCTGCCGGTCATGTGGGCGAGCAGGTCAGTGTGCCCTCTCCACGGGAGGCCCGCCAGGGCGAATGCCTCCTTGCTGACGGGCGCCGTCGCGACACCATCCACCCGCCCGGCCATCGCATCGTCCACCGCGCGCACGATCAGGTCGTACGCTGCACGCCCCGCAGCCCCCGAGAGCACGCCGGCCGGGAACGACTCCGACGGAGGCGGCGCGTAGACGATCGGCTCGCAGACCTGGAGAACCTGTGCGTCGGCGGCCGCCTTTGCGGCCACCTCCGGCCCGATCCCCGCCGGATCCCCGACCGTCAGCGCGATTCGGGGCCGCATGGGAGTCCAGCAATGGAGTCTGGCGCCGTCTCGGCGGGTTCGGGGCCAGGCACCGTGGAAAAGAGGGGGCCCGACCTCATCTCACTTGTGGCACGTGCAGCTGCCGGAGCCGCAACCGCCGGTGCCGCAGCCGCTCGGGTTGTTGCACGTGCCTTCGTCGCCACAGCCGCCACGGAGCTCGCCCTTTGCGTTCGGCAGCTCGTAGCGCAGGCAGCACTTCAGGCGTCCGCACAGACCCGAGAGCTTCGAAGGGTTGAGGGCCAGGTCCTGCTGTTTCGCCATCCGGATTGAGACGGGGTCGAAGCTCTGCAGCCAGGACGTGCAGCAAAGCGGGCGTCCGCAGGACCCGTAGCCGCCGATCATCCGGGCCTCGTCGCGGACGCCAATCTGGCGCATCTCGATGCGCGTCCGGAACTCGGCCGCCAGCAGCCGGACCAGCTCGCGAAAATCAATCCGCTCCTCGGCGGTGAAGTAGAAGATGAGCCGCGCGCCGTCGAACACTTGCTCCACACGCGACAGCTTCATCTCCAGCTTCAGTTGGCGGATCAGGACGAGCGCCGAACGGCGCGCCTCTTCCTCACGGCGCTGCTGCCGCAAGCGGAGGACGCGGTCGTCGTCCGTCGCGAGACGGACCAACACGTTCTGCGACGGCAGCGTGCGCCGTGCGGCCACCGGCCCGATGGTGGGGACGACGGTGGCGAGCCTGGCGCCCTGATCCGTGCGGATGACGATGGCGTCACCGGGCCTGGGCGGTTGCGCAGCGTTATCGAGCAGGAATGTCTGGGTGCGGCTCACGGGGCCAAGACGCACCGACACGTAAGGTCCGCGGTCCGACTTTTCCAAGAGGCACCCTATAGACGGCCGACACGGCGATCAAACCTGCAGGGCCACCCAGTCGGCAACGATCTTGGGGCTGCCGTTGCGTGGGGGGCCGAGCGCCTCGATCGCGCCGTGGACCGCCGTAAACGCGTGGACGAGCCGTGCATGATCGAACGCGGGCTGCAGACCCTCCAGAACGGCCGTCAGGTCCGCGTTCGCAAGCGCGCAGCTTTCCGCGCTGGTTGAGAGCACTCCAATATCCCGAAGCATCGTCTGCAGCACGCGCAGGTGCATGGCCACCGACTCGCGCTCGCCCGCGCCGAAACCTTTGGGCGTCTTGCCGACGATCGTCTGCGCCGCGGCAAGCCGGCCACGCACGCCCCCCGGCCGTGCCAACTGCTCGAGCAGCCGCCTCGCCGCATCGCGAATAGCTGTCACCGCCTCGGTGCCCGACTCGAGCGCCAGCCCGATGCTGCCGTCGGACGCGGCCGCCGTCGCATGCGCCTCCCGTGCTGGCATGCCATGCGCCGACTGCAGATGCGCGGCGATCTCCGCAGCCGACAGGGGCGCGAACCGCACCTGCGGGCAGCGGGACCGCACCGTCGCCAGCAGCGCGTCCGGCTGCGCCGTGACCAGGACGAACACAGACGTCGACGGCGGTTCCTCGAGGGTCTTCAGCAGCGCGTTCTGCGCCGAATCGAGGAGCGTATCGGCGTCATCGATGATGACGACGCGCCACCGCCCTTCGAACGGGCGGTAGCCGATGCGATCGATCAGCTCGCGGACGACTTCGACCTTGATGTTGCCCGCCTCCGGATCGGGCGCGAGCGTGATCACGTCCGGATGCATCCCGCGCAGAATTCGGCTGCACGCAGCGCACGTGCCGCAGGCATCCAGCGCGAGGGTCGTCCCCTTCGAGTCCGGGCCACCCTCGAGCACCACGTCGGCGCGCGGTTCGAGGCAGTTGAGGGCTTGCGCGAGCGCCACCGCGGTCCGCCGCTTCCCCACCCCGCCGCCACCCGTGAACAGGAGGCTCGGCGGTAGCGACCGCCTGGCGACGGCGCGCGCGAGGAGACGCAGCGTCAGCCGGTGACCGGCGATGTCTCGAAAGGGCATAGGGTCCCCGAAAATTCAGGGAATCGTAGCACAGCGGGCCCGCTCGGTCAGGGTTGCCGCTCGCGATCCCTGTCCTGGTCCTTGTCCCTCTGCTTGTCCTTGTCCTTTCCACCGCCGCCGAAGATGCGTGACCAGAACCCGCGCTTCTTGCGAGGTTCCCCAGGGGCGTTCGCTTTCTGCTCTTCCGGCACGGTGCCGCCGGTGACCACGCCTGTCGTGGGCGCCGCCGCTTCTGGCGGGGGCGAGCCTGCGGGCGCGTCGGCCGAGACCGGCTCCTCGACATCCTTCCCGAAGATCCCGGCGACACGGTCGAAGAACCCGTGTCCTTCGTGCAGGGGGCAGACGTCCACCGGCTGCTTCCCTCGGAGGAAGTAGTCTGTGTAGACCATCGATCGCGTCTGCACCTCCCCCGCATCCGTCAAAACCTCGACCGCGTCACAGCCCTTGTTCGGCAGCTTGCCCGACACGCGGCACACGTTCACCCCGACGAGGTTCTTCGGGGGCGTGAACCATACAGGCTTGTCGCCTTTCGTGGCGTCCCGCATGAACCGGGCCCACAACGGCACGGCGAGATCGCCCGCGTACCCGTTTGCGAGGATCGTCTGCGGCTGATCGAAGCCGACCCACACACCGGTGGCCAGGCTGGGTGTGAAGCCCAGAAACCAGGCGTCCACGTACTCGTTGGTCGTGCCGGTCTTACCGGCCGCCGGCAGCATGAACCCCATCTGCCGCGCCTTGTACGCAGTGCCATGGTTCACGACGTCGGCGAGCATGCTCGTGAGCAGGAATGCAGTGATTTCGCTGACGACCCGCTTTGGCGCCGCCTCTCCCTCAAAGAGCACCGCCCCTTCGAGATCCTCCACGCGGCGGATCAGCGTAGGCTGCGGAAGCATGCCCTTGGCGGCGAAGGCGGCGTAGGCAGCCGTCATGGACATGAGCGTCACCTCGCCAGACCCCAGGGCCAACGAGGGCACATTGGGAACCGAGCCGACGCCCATCGCCTTCGCGTAGGAAACAGTCTTGGCGATGCCCACATCCTCGAGCAACCGCACCGCGGCCCGGTTGCTCGAGGTGCGGAGCGCGGTGCGCAGGGTCATGAAGGGCTCCGTGGAGTGTTCGTCCTCCGGCATCCACTCGCCCTGTAGCGTCATCACGGGTTCATCCAGTCGCTCGATGATCGACGCTGGTGTGTAACCCGCTTCCATTGCGGCCGCGAATACAAACGGCTTGAAGGCCGATCCCGGCTGACGCTTGGCCTGCATCGCGCGATTGAAACGGCTCTGCTCGAAGTCACGTCCACCGACCATCGCCCGGACGTGACCCGTGGCCGGATCCATCGACACGAGCGCGGCCTGCAGGGGCGGCTGGGCTGGCGGCTCCGCCGGGCGCCCTTTGACCCGCCGCAGGCGCTGCGCTTCGTCCCGCGCGCGCCGCTTCTCGATCTCTTCCAGGCTCTTGGCCACCTGGAGTTCGGCGGCCCTCTGCATGTCCATGTCAATCGTGGTGTAGACCTTCAGGCCGCCCCGGTACACGCGCTCCCATCCGAAGCGCTCGACGAGCGCCTGACGCACCTGCTCCTTGAAGTAGAGCCCATGCGGTTCATCCTGCCGCAGCCCGTCTTCGAGCACGAGCTTCGCCCCCCGGGCCTTCTTTGCCTTGATCCTTGGTGATAGCGCCGGCATCGACCATCGCCTGCAGCACGAGGTTCCTCCGCGCGAGCGCACGTTCCGGGCTGACCGTCGGCGCGTACGTCGACGGTGACTTCACGAGCCCGGCGAGCAGCGCGGCCTGGTCGACGGAGAGGTCCGATGCGTGCTTGCCGAAGTAACCCAACGATGCCGCCTCGGCGCCGTAGAGTCCATCGCCCAAGTAGACCTTGTTGAAATAAAGCTCCAGAATCTCCTTCTTCGAGTAGGTGCGCTCGAGCTGCGCCGCAACGAACACCTCTTTGATCTTCCGCGTGAACGTCTTGTCGGCCGACAGGAAAGTCTGCCTCGCCAGCTGCTGCGTGATTGTGCTTCCGCCCTGCGCGCGGCGGCCCTGCCGCAAGTTGGCAACCACCGCGCCGAGCACGCGGACCGTGTCGACGCCCCGGTGCTCGTAGAAGCGCTGGTCCTCCATCGAGATCAGCGCGCGTACGAGGTGCGGCGAAATCTTCTGAAGGGGTACCTCGATCCGCTGCTCCTTGTACACCGTGAACGCCGGCCGATCCGCCGCATCGAACAGAGTGGTGGATTGCGCCATGTCGCCGATGCCGCGCAGGCTCTCGCGGTCGGGAAGGTCGCGCGAGAGGCTCCAGGCGAACCAGCTGATAGACGCCGCGGCGACCCAGAAGACGAAGGCGACCACTGCGACGGCGGCAATGAGCGCTCGGGGGCGCTCTCTTACGGGACGGGGACTCGCGGGCGGTGGCGGCGGACCGGAGGATTTCAGCATCGGAATGACCAGAGCTCGAGAGGTGCAACGGCCGGGCCAACCCAGCGCATCCTCGATCGCCGACCGCGCGGAGCAAGCGTGGTACCTGCCTTGCAGCCGGAGGCGCGGCGGGTACATAGGATGACACGATCCCGGTCGATGCTCTGGCTGTCCCTGACACTGCTGCTCTTCGGGAGCAGCCTGCTCGTGCCTGACATGCTCTTCGACCAGGTCACCCCCGCGCGCCACTACGAGGCTCGCACGGCGCCGCCCGTGGCGAGCTCGTCGGCGTCTCTCGTCGATCCTGAAGCCGTCGAGGAGCGCGCGACGAGCGCCTCGGACAACGATGCGCCCCAGCGGCTCGATGTTCGCGGCAACGAAATCGCCCGGCCCCTGGCCCGCTACCGGGTGGACGAACGCGGCAGCCTCTATGAAGTCCACTCCCCGCAGACGGAAGTGCCGCGACTGAAGGCGCCGCTCATGTGAGGAATCGCGGCGGTGTCGAGCCGCCGTGCACCGGGGCCGCCAACGCGTTGCCACCGCGAGTCCATCCACTTTTGGTCGTACACACGCGTCGCCTTCGTCGCGACAAACTCCTCGAGTGAGCGGCCCTGCTTCCCTGGGCGCTGCGGGGGTGTCCCGAACGCCGACCAGGATGTCCCGGAACCCTATCAGCTGAGTCCGGCCGCCCGTCAGCCCGTGTCCCGGATGACGAACGCCTGTGGTGTGACGCGGGCAATGATGTCGCTACCGCATCGTGCAGCCATTAATTGCTCCGCAGGTGATGGAAGTGCCGGTGGGTGGTAAGCGCCAGCATGGAACAGCCTCACGGGCCAGCAGCAGGCTGCTCGCAAGAGAGTCGGACACGTTTTCACCAGAGGTGACAAGTGATCGCACGGACCCGCGCGAGCTCGACGCCGCAAACTCGTGGGGCGCTGGGCATGCTTGGGGTTCGTCGTCCGCAGCTGAGTCGTGTACGGCCAGGACTCGGTAATCAGCGCGATTCTTGAGAGCGCGACATTTTCACAGCTCTACTTCGAGCACGCGCTTACAGTCGGCTCCTTTTGACGCATGCCTGAGGCGATGACGGTTACTGTTCAGTTCACGGTGATTGAAATGATGTTCGCATCCTTCAATTGACGTCCTTCAATTGACGTCTAGTATCGACAAGTAGAGCTACGACTATCGACAAGTAGAGCTACGACAGCCTATGTGCGAGATTGACCATTGGCAATCACACGTCTATACTCGCCCGTCAATGGGCAATTAGAACTCTTTCTGGATGATAGATACCATGAGGATCACATCCCGCACGCGCCGATTGTCAGTGGTACTGTTGTCGTTGGTCGTGAGCCTGGCGGGCACCGCTGCTCACGCGCAGTATCGCGCCAGCCTTCAAGGAACGGTCACCGATGCCCAGGGCGGGGTGATTCCGGGTGCCACCGTCACCCTGGTCGACAAGGAGACGAACCGCACCGCGACGACCGTCACCAACGAGAACGGTGCCTACGTCTTCAACGGACTTGCGCCGAGACCCTATACCCTCGAGGTCGAGCTCACGGGCTTCAAAAAAGCCGTCCTCGACGACGTGCGGATACGTCCCGAGCAGGCGAACGCGCTCGACGTGGAGCTCGAGATCGGCGGAGCGACCGAGACGGTCAACGTCAACTCCGCTGCCTTGCTGATCGATACGGCGACCGCGAGCGTCGCCGGTACGGTCACCGCTCAACAGATTCAGACCATGCCTTCAGCCGGACGCGACGTGCTGCAGTTGCTGCAGCTCGCGCCCGGCGCGTTCGGCACCGGTGCGCGGAACAACGGCGGCACCGAGAATCTGCCGGGCACGACGATCGGCGGCACCGGCGCTTCGACCGGCATCTTCGCCACGGAGAACGGCGGTCAGATTGTCGCCAATGGCGCCCGCACCGGCGAGAACAACTATCAAATCGATGGCGTTGGCGTGACGAGCGTTTCCTGGGGCGGGACCACGGTCATTACGCCGAACGAAGATGCGATCAAGGAAGTGAAGGTCATTACCAACAACTACGACGCCGAGAACGGCCGGTATCGCGGCGCGCAAGTGCAGATCATCTCGCAAAACGGGACCAACCTGTTTCACGGCAGCGCGTTCTTCAAAGCCAACCGGCCAGGCCTGAACGCATATCAGCGCTACAACGGGTATGGCCGGGCGGTGCAGCGGAATACCGAGTTGTACAACGACATCGGCGGCACGGTTGGCGGGCCGTTCATCCGCGACAGGCTCTTTGGCTTCTTCTCGTACGAGACGATTCGCCGTGATTCTGCCAACGTCGTTCAAGGCTGGTATCAGACACCGCAGTTCATGTCCACGCCGGCGCGACCGGGCAGCGCCGCCGAACGGTTCCTGACCTTCCCGGGATCCGCGCCCGCGGCCGGTACGATTCTGATGGGCCCCGGCGACGCTCACGGGTGCTCGGACATCGGGCTCGTCGAGAACGTGAACTGTCGCTTTATCGAGGGCCAGGGGCTCGACATCGGCAGGCCGCTGCTGCCGTCGTTCGCGGCGGGCGTCCGCGATCCGTCGCACCTCGATCGCTTCACCCCCGGGCTCGGCGGAGACGGCACCAACAATCCCGCCAATCTGGACGGAGTTCCGGACATCCAGTGGCGGGCGAACCAGAACCCGACGGAGAGCAAGGCGGAGCAGTACAACTTCCGCGTGGACTTCAACGCCACGTCGCAGGATCTCATCGCGTTCAGCATGTTCCTCGTGCCGCAGAGCAGCGACTCGTACAACGGTTCGACGCGCGAGATGAACCGGTTCCATCACACGCAGATGAACGAGGCGGAAACGGTGATCTGGAACCGCGTGTTCTCGTCGAGCATGGTGAACGAGGCGCGGGCGAACCTCGCCGGGTGGGACTGGAAGGACCTCGAGAACAATCCTGAGGGGCCGTGGGGTCTGCCGTCGACCTACATCCAGCGAGTCGATTCGAGCGGCACGATCGGCACCATTCAACCTGACAATCATCTGGATTTTGGTATCGGAGCCCCGGGACTCTTCGACCAGAAGACCATCGGCGTGAAGAACACGCTGACGAAGGTTCTCAAGAGTCACACGCTGAAGATGGGTGGCGAGATCACCCGCATGACGTTCGTCGACACGGCGCCATGGTCGGCGCGGCCGTCCTACTACTTCAACAACATGTGGGACTTCCTGAACGATGCGCCGTCAACGGAGAACGCGACCTTCGATCCCCTCTCGGGAGTGCCGACCGACTTCAGAAAGGACACCCGCCAAACGCTGTACGCGCTCTTCGTCCAGGACAATTACACGATGAGGCCGAACCTCACGCTGACGTTCGGCCTGCGGTGGGAATACTTCGGCTCGATCTCCGAAAAGAACGACAATCTGAGCTCTGTCGTTCTTGGCCCCGGTGCGAATGCGCTGACCGGCATGTCGCTCCGGCTCGGCGGCACGTTGTACGAGTCAAAGAGGAGCGATTTCGGACCGCAGGTTGGCGCCACCTGGAGCCCGGACAGGTTCAAGGGCAAGATGGTCCTGCGTGGCGGATTCGGCATCGGGTACAACGGCCTCGACCAGGCCATCTCACTGAACGGCCGCAGCAATCCGCCGTTTCTCTCTGCAGCCGGCAATTTGACGGGCGGCCAGATCGTTTACGGCGTCAACAGCTTTCCGGCCGACGAGAATTCCTTCTCCGGCTACGCGTCGAACCCGGCCACTATCGCCAACTTCGATCCGAACACCAACCTCCCGGTGCCGGGCCCGAACTTCGCGCCCGTCGCGGTGACCGGCTTCCCTGACGAGTGGCCGACAACGTATTCCTATCGCTACTCCGGGGATCTCAGCTACGACCTCGGCGGTCAGTGGGTGGCCTCAGTCGGTTATCAAGGGAGCACGACGCGGCACCTGACGCGCCAGTACAATCTGAACCTGGTGTATGCAGCGGAGGGCATTCCTTTCAATCCCGTCGTCAATGGCGTCGACTGGTACGCCAACGACGGGAACGCCAGCTTCCACGCGTTCCTCGGCGAAATCCGGCATCGGTTCAGCCAATCGTTCGAGCTGACCAGCCAGTATCGCCTGAGTCGCAGCATGGATATCGGCTCCAACAACTTCGCAACTGACCATTACCAGTATGACCCGGGCTTTGCCTGGGGTCCGTCGGACTACGACGTCACGCACGCATTCAAAGTGTTTGGCGTGTGGTCGCCCACCTTGTTCAAAGACAGCGACTCCTGGGCCGAACGGCTGCTCGGCAACTGGACCATCAGCGGCATCCTGAACGCCCATTCCGGATTTCCATGGACACCGGTGTACAACAACGTCGGGTGCGGAGTCGTGTACGCGGAGAGCGGCTCGAACGGCGGTGGGTGGAACTGCGCGCTGCGTCCGGCGGCCTACCTCGGTGGCGCCGGGAACGACTACGGCAACGACGCGTTCAGGCAGACGGGCGGCAATTTCCCGAACGGGGGCGCCGCGTACTTCACGGAGCCGGCACACACACAGGGCCCACCGTTTGCCGACATCGTCGGCGGGCTCGCCGCGCCGGGTCCGATTCCTCAAGCGCCCGGCGTCGAGCGCAATTCGTTCCGCGGGCCCCGGTACTTGAACGTGGATGCGACCCTGAACAAGGGGTTTGGCATGCCAGCGATTAAGGGACTGGGGGACGGCCCCAGGCTCGAAATCCGCGCGAGCTTCTACAACCTGTTCAACCAGATCAACTTGAAGAACATTCAAGCCGACATCCTCAACGAGCATTTTGGCGAGGCGCAGGAAGGTCTCGCAGGTCGCGTTGTCGAGCTGCAGGCCAGGTTCAGCTTCTAGTCGGCCGTCCTTGGCAGTGTGGAGTGGCGTCGGAGCGCGGCGCCCGGTGGCAAGGCGTGAGACCGAGAATACGGGAGTATTTGAGCGAGAGCAACGCAGCCAGCGGGATGCGGCGACGGCCCAATGCAGGCGGGCTACCACGGTAGCCAGGGTCACGATCCCGCGGCATCGTGACCGCGTCGAGGTCGAGATCCGGCCGTGAGGTCGGGTCGCCTTTGCCTTGCAGGCGGACGAACGCCGCTCGTGCGCGCGCCGCCGCTTCTTTCCTTCCCGCTCTCGCATAGGCATTTCCCAGCGTGAACTGGAATTGCGCCTCCTGCGGGACCATGCGGGCTGCGGCTTCGAGTTCCGGTATCGCGCGGCCGATGTCGCCGACGTCGAAGTAGAGCAGGCCCAACAGGTAGTGGCCGAACGGGTAGCCAGGCTCCAGCTTCACGACTTCGGCGGCGAACGGTATCCCTGCTGCTGAATCGACGCGGTACCGCGCGGCGGCGATCTGCATGCGGGCGCGGACGTGGTTCGGACTGTTGTTGATTTCCTCGAGAAACTGGGCCACGCCGCGGTCAAGATCGCCGGTCGCGACCAGGAAACGGCCGTACGCGTAATGAACGTTCGGGAACGTCGGGGCCTCCTGCACCAGGGTGCCGTAGCCCACGCTCGCCGCATCGAATTCCTTGGCCAGATGGTGGCGCTCGGCGCGACCCGCGCGCAACACGATCCCGCGATCCGGCGAGGCTTCGAGCGGCGCATCCTTCGGACGCATCAACAGGACACACAGGCCGAGACCGAAATGCAGATTCTCTTCGTCAACGCCGGCAGCGACCAGCGGCTGCAGGACCTCGAGGGCACGCTCATAGCGTCCACCGCGCAGCAGAAGCATGGCCTCGTGATAGGAGAGCACGTGAGGAAGCTCGCCATCCTTCTGTACTCCCAACTTCTTCGCGGCCTGGATGTGCTCCATCGCACTCGCATCACGCTCGACCTGGTATTCGCATAGCGCCAGCATCAGGTGCGCAGTGCCGTTCTTCGGATCGAGTACGAGCAGGCGTCGGAACGCGCGCGCGGCAGCCGCGTGCGACTCCTGGTCGTACAGGATTGTCCCGAGCGCCCACCAGCCTTCTTTCCAGTCAGGCCTCACCGCAAGGGCCTTGCGATAGAGCGGAGCGGCCTCGTCCAGGCGACCGGCGTCGCGCGCGGCCTCGGCGCGGGCAGAGAGCGTAGAGAAGTCGGAAGTCGTGGCCGGGCGGGATTGCCCAGAGGGGACTCCTCCGAGGGCCGACGCGACAAACAGCGGACCGGTGACAAGGACAGCCGCCGCGGCCAGTTCACGAAGGCGACAACATCTCACGGGTACAAATGCCGGACGAGTGCCTCTGGCTCTCAATCAAGACCAGTATAAGAGACGCTGCCGCGGTACCTCGAGAGCCTGAGTGCTGCCTGAACCAGCGTAGGTCCTCTAATGAGGCTTGCGGTAGAGGCTGAGGCTAGCAGCCCGTGGTGAAAGGCCGGCTGCATTCGGCCGCCGATGCATCCCCGCCGGCTGCGTTGCTTCTTCCTCAAATACGGCCCGGTATTCTCGGTCGTCGCGCCTTGCCGGCGGGGCGCCTCCGCGCCCTCGGTGCGACGCCGGTCTTTCACCACGGGCTGCTGGACGGTCAGATCGCCGGGACCTGCGCCTCTGTCGAGCCTGGACGCGGTGTGCAACAGTCACACGGTCTCGCCTCAACCACGGGCGAAAGGTCGGCACCAGCCGCTGACGATCGACGGTGCGATCCTGCATCCTCCCGAAACATAACGAGATGTTTATGCGCCTCGCTCTGAGGCAAGCCGTTTCGTTTCAAGCATTTACGCCCCGGGCTTCGCCCGAAAAGCTAATAGACAGCTAACAGGCTTCGCCTGCACAGTGCTACGCATTGAGCTCGGTGCGAAGCTTCGCTCTCTTAATCTGTAGGTTTGAAGGTTCGACGCGGCCGTCCTGTAGTGCGTGTCAAGCATCGACGATTTACCGGAAGTTCTCGATCACCATCAGATCGGCTCCGTTGCTGACATCGCGAGTGTAAAGAACTCGCGTGCCGTCGGGAGATACCCCAAGTGTAACAATAGGCATGCTTTGCGTCGGCTTCTCGAGCTGCCCAAGCAATCGCTGCGTGCCAGTCGCGGGATTGAGCAAATACACAGGGGGATCTGAGCGCGGCGGTTCGCATCCCGCGTAGTAGATGCCTCTCGAACCCGCGGCAAACGCCGCCAAGAGCGCGCACTTGACGAGTTGTCGGGCACTGCCGCCTTCGAGCGGTGCCTCCATGAGCGCCCCGGATTCTGTCTGATATAAGAAATGCGAGCCGTCGAACAACTCCATCCCAAACCTTGTTTTCCCGTCGTGGGTCAGCTGCTCCTTGACACCGTCCGACAGACGCGTGCGCCAGACGTCGCTATGGTCTGACTGTTGAAGCCAGTAGTAGATCCATTGCCCATCGTGAGACCAGGAGGGCCCCCGCTGACTGCCGGGATCCGTGGTGACCTGCCGCGGTGGTCCACCGTCGGGATCGATGACCCAGATGTGAAACCGCCCGTCCTCGCCCAGAGAGTCGAATGCGATCTGTTGGCCATTTGGCGACCAGATTCCCGCGCATTTCCCACGTCTCGCCCCATCGCCGCGAGTGAGTTGCCGAGCGCCCGAGCCGTCGGCCGATGCAATCCACAGCTCGAACGACTCGCCAGACCGTGCTGAACAGAAGACAATCTGGCGGCCGTCGGGCGAGAAGCGCGCCAGAAAATCGTCGAATGACGATGCCGCGACAGGTTGTGGCGGGTGGCCCCACGCCATCTCGTACACATCGAGGTTCAGGAGAGACCGTGAAAAGACAAGACGGTCCATCGCTGACGTGGTCGCCGGCTCGGACGCCCGTGCGCCGGCCACTTCGATTCGCACCGGCTGATCGTGCCCAGCGACATCGACGCTCCAGAGATAGGTAAGACCCGGAACGGCTTGGGCGTCATAAATGATTGACTGACCGTTCCGACTCCAGGTCAGCCCGAAAATCGGCGCCCCTTGCGATGTCAGCCGGCGGGCCTGACCCACGGGTGTGAAGGCGGTATCCAGGTCGAGCACGTACACGTCGCAGGCTGAAACAATAGAGGCACTACACGACGCATACGCCAGTCGACGTCCGTCCCGTGAGAATGCGGGGGCCTGATCCGTGACCACCTTCGGCGTTGTCAACCGGCGCGGCGTACCGTCGGCGACGGGCAAGAGGTACAGTCCAGCCGGCTGCTGTCTGGCGAGCCATTGGCTGATTCCTGCCACGATAAAGCGGCCATCCGGCGACCAATCGAATTGCTCCGAGGCGAACCGAAAATCACTGATCTTGGAATCAGTCCCCCCCATAGCTGAGATCAGCCGTAGCTGGCACCCAACGTCAGCCGAAGGTTTTTGATTTCGTCGGGCACCTGGTTGGCATCGTTTGAATGCGATGTATCGCCCATCAGGCGACCACCGAGGAAAGACGTCATCAAGTGGATCAGTGGTGAGCCGACGCATCTCCGACGACCCCACGAACTTCAGGTAGACATCCCAGTTGTCGTTCTTCTCGCCCGACCAGGCGAATGCGACCTGATTGCCATCCGGCGAGAGCGCCGGCCCCTGCTCGAAACCAGGGAAGCTCGTGAGCGGCACGACTCGCGGTGGCGGTGCGTCGGTTCTAGGTGGGGATCTCAGCAGCCATGTCATGGCGGCGAGGACGCTCACCACTCCGATGAACGCTGTGATCATGACCCCGCGATACTGACGGGAGGTTGGCACCGCGGCCGCAGAACCGGACTCCGAGTCTTCCTTGATCTCTTGCAACGCGACCCTCACATCGCCGATGTGCTGGAAGCGCCGCTCCGGGTCTTTGCGCAAACAGCGCGAAATCAGCTTTTGCAGGTCGCCGGGAGTATTCGGCACAATCTCGCCGAGTGGCTTTGGTTGCGCGCGAACAACAGCAGCCAACGTCTCTGCGGTACTCGCGCCCACAAAGGCGCAGTCGCCGGTCAGCATCTCGTAGAGCATCGCACCGAAGCTGAAGATGTCACTTCGCGCATCCACCCGCTCACCCAATGCCTGCTCTGGGGCCATGTAGGCAGGGGTACCCGCGATCTTGCCCGGGGCACTGACCGCGCCAGCGGCGGTTAGGGTCTCGGCGGGATCGGCGTCGCGGCTCGATATCCGGTGGAACTGGCTTGCGGCGTCGGTTTCGTCGGCAGCGCGTTCGTCGCCCATCAGTTTGGCGAGGCCGAAATCAAGTACCTTCACACCGCCGTCAGTCCCGACCATGACGTTGGCAGGTTTCAGGTCGCGATGAATGATGCCGTGCACATGCGCTGCGGCCAGCGCATCAGCAATCGGAATTGCGATACGCAGGAACTCATTCAGCCGCATTCCGTGGTGAGGGATAAGCGTGTCGAGACTCTTGCCCCGCACATACTCCATCACGATAAAGTCGATGCCGTTGGCGGATTCGATCTCGTATATGGTGATGATGTGCGGATGATTGAGGGCCGAGACGGCCTGTGCTTCCTGGACGAACCGGCGGCGACGACTCTCGTCGCCTACGCGGTCTGGGGGTAGCACTTTGATCGCGACATCGCGGTTCAGGCGCAGATCGCGGGCGCGATACACCTCGCCCATCCCCCCAGCGCCGATGAGCGCGAGGACCTCGTACGGGCCGAGCGTCGAACCCGGCTGTAGAGCCACGTAATCGGCGGCATTATACAGGGGGCGAGGACGGTCTCGGCTTGTTGCCATCCTTTCGTGCTCCTGGCTAGGCGTCAGCGTGACAAATCCGGGACAATCGCGAGCGGTCCGGGGTGGTCTTGAATTGTGAGAAGTGGTGGAGATTGCGGAATGCGTGATCGCCGTCTCCCACGCGTGCTGGCGACCGCCGATTTCGTCAAAGACACGACCATCGGGATCGACGCGTCGATGCTTGAGAAGTGAGGTCAGCGCCGGGCGGTCGCCCCGTCCGCCCGCTCTGTCGAGAGGCACGTGCACACCGTCGAAGCGAATGGTCTCAGCCGTGAAGTACACGTTCGGTCGCATCTCCGTCGACGCCAACGCCCGCACCATCGCGGTTGCCGCCGAGCCCGTGCACCTCACGCGAAAAGCATTCGACCTGCTCCTGCTCCTGCTCGAGCACCGCGGAAGCGCCGTCTCGAAAGACTCGATCTACACACGCCTCTGGCCTGAGACGTTCGTCGCCGAATCGAGTCTGCAGACGCTCGTGCACGAGATCCGCCAGGCGATCGATGACCGCGGAACGGGCACGTCCTGGATCCGCACGGTTCACGGCATCGGCTACAGCTTCGCGGGAGACGTGCATGCCACCCCGGTGGCATCCGCATCGGCTCGCTCCCAACGTCCCGCCGCATGGTTGCTTCGGGAATCGATGCGGCTGCCCCTGTATGTGGGAGAAAACGTCCTCGGTCGTGGAGTGGAGGACGTGATCGAGATCGAACTGCCCACGATCTCGCGGCGTCATGCCCGCATCACGATCGGTGAATCGGCGATGCTCGAGGACCTGAGCAGCAAGAACGGCACGTGGCTCAAGGGCGAGCGGGTGATCGAGCCCGCCCTGCTCGCAGATGGCGACGAGGTCGGCGCTCGGATCGGCCACGTTCACGTTCCGGCTCGCCCGATCGCCGAAGTTGACGGAATCGTCTGACATGGCGGCGCCGTCCACGAATCTCAGGAGAATCTCAGATCCATCCTAGGACACCCAACGAGCATGACAGGCATGCTGCCCTCCACCCGGACATCGGCTGGAGGAGCGTATGTCTCACAGAAGCGCGAGACGGATTTGGGCATTCGAGGCTGCCACGATTGTCGGTATCGCGGTCACGTTCTGCCGGCCTGTCTCCGCTCAGGTGATCGAACGCGACGGTGCGGCCGGCACGGCTGGGCCGCAGTATTCGGATGCCGTATCGCTGCGTGACGGGCAGGTCCCACCCAATCTCGTGGCACCAGAGGTTCTGACGCCTCTCCTAACGAGGATGTGGCGGTCGTCGGCCACGTTTCGACGCCAGTGCGCCCAGCTCGCCGAGCACCCGGAGGTCACGATCCGCATCGCGCTCGACCCGAGGACGACGCACGGGCGTGCGCTCTCGCGAGTGCACCGGGGCGAAACGGGTTTGAAGGCGTCGGTCCAGATCGAAATGCGAGACCCCGCGCGATACGTCGAGTACCTCGCGCATGAACTGGAGCACGTACTCGAGCAGATTGACGGAACCGATCGCGTTCAGCTGGCCCGCCAGCACGTCGACGGCGTGGTGAACGTCGGCGGAGTGTACCAGACGGCGCGGGCGCGCTCGGTGGGACGCGCGGTGGCGCGCGAGGCAATGGTCCAGTGACACCCGCCACGCCCGCGCTCGTCCCGCCGACTCACACTGCGCTGGTCGCGACGCTCCTGGCGTTCGCAGCCGACCTGGTTGCCGCGCAGTTCACCGGCGAACCGGCACGGTTGGTTGCACGGCAGCGCATCCGCCGAGACCGGATCGATGCGGTGGGCACGGCGTCGATCGCTCAGAACGGCCGACTTATCGCGTTCGTCGCCCGCGACAGTTCATCGTCGGGGCTACTGCTGTCAACACGTCTACGTGCTCGACAGGTCAACCGGCGAAATCACGCAGGAGAGCATCAGCGCCGATGGCACGCCGTCGCAAGGCGACAGCCAGGCCCCCTCTCTCAGCGCAGACGGACGCATGGTCGTATTCGAGACCATCGCACCGGATCTCCCGCCGAGTGGCACCACGCGCCGACGTGTCATCGTGCGAGACCGCCCGAGCGGAACGATGCGGACGCTCGTGAGCGCCGGCGGTGCAGCTCCAGACGGAGGGGCCGGCGAGCCTGCCGTGAGTGGCGACGGCCGTGTGGTCGTGTTTACCTCGGACGCCACGAACCTCGTGCCGGAACCCGATGCCAACGGGCGGCAGACCGATATCTATGCGTGGCAGCTCGAGACCGGGAAGATCACGCGGATCAGTGTCGACAGCCACGGCGCACAACCGAGGGTTGGCGCCAGTCACTCTCCGCGGGTGAGCCGCGACGGTGCAGTCGTGGCCTTCGTCTCGACCGCCCGGCTGGCGCCCGAAGATACGAACACCGTCGCCGACGTGTACGTCCGGTGACGTGCGCCGCGGCGTCACTGTGCTTGTCAGTGGAGGTGTAGCGCAGCGCACAGAATGGCGCCAGCTCCTCCCCTGCACTGAGTGCGGACGGGCGTTACGTCGCGTTCGAATCGCTCGCCGGCCTCGACCCGGAGGATAGGAACAACGACCGTGACGTGTACATCTTCGATGTCACGGCACGCACCACGATGCTCGTGAGCATGACGTCGAAAGGCCAGGCCGCCAATGCAGCCAGCCGGAGGCCTGCGCTGTCGGACGATGGTGAAGTGGTCGCGTACCAGTCCCTCGCATCGAACCTCGGATCGCGGCCGGGATGTCCACGGGCAGGCAGCGACACGAATCTCCTTCCCGACGTGTACGCCTTCGATCGTGCACGAGTTGCGTTGCGCGCATCAGCGGCTCTTCCGGCGCGGAATGGTGGGCACCGAGCGTCGCGCCAGCGATTGACGCGTTGGGCGGCACGATTGTGTTCTCGTCGGCGCAGCCCTCGGATGCCGATGACCCGACGACGGATTTCGATCTGTTCCATGCCGTGATCGGCAAGACGAAAACCGTCAACGTTTACGGAAGACCAGGCACATAGGGCCGTACCCTTCGCACGCCTCGGCGCTCGAGCAGCTGATAGAATTGCGCCTGCGATCATCATGACGCTTGCACCAGGGTCCAGGCTCGGCGCCTACGAAGTGCTGTCAGCACTGGGCGCCGGAGGCATGGGCGAGGTCTATCGCGCCCGCGATGGACGGCTCGGCCGAACTGTGGCCATCAAGGTGCTGCCGGCGGAGCGCCTGGCGGATGAGCACCGCCGACGCCGGTTCCAACAGGAAGCGCGCGCCCTCTCTTCACTCAATCACCCGCACATCGTCACGATCTACGAAGTCGAGTCGGCCGGCGACGTGGATTACATCGTGATGGAGTTTGTGCGCGGCAGCACCCTCGATCAGTTGATCCCCTCGCGCGGCTTTCGGCTGAGCGAGCTGCTGCGCATCGCGGTGCCCGTCGCGGAGGCGCTCGCGGCTGCGCACGCGCGCGGCATCATCCATCGCGATGTCAAGCCTGCGAACCTCATGGTCGGCGACGATGGCGTGGTGAAGGTGCTCGACTTCGGGTTGGCCAAGCTGCTGGAACCCGACGGGGAGCCCGGTGCCGCCACCGCGACGGATCTTGCTGCTGGCGACGTGAGCGCGTTTCGCCACATTGCGGGGACGCCGGCGTATATGGCGCCCGAGCAAGCCACCGGCGGAAAGGTCGACGCGCGCAGCGACGTGTTCAGCTTCGGGGCGGTGCTGTACGAGATGGCCACCGGCGCACGCGCGTTCGACGGCAGATCGTCGGCGGAGACGTTGGCCGCGGTGCTCGCAGGGCAGCCGAAGCCACCAACGCAGATCACCGCCGTGCCACGGGAACTGGAGCGGGTGATTCTGCGGTGTCTGCGCAAGGAGCCGGATCGCCGCTATCAGACGATGCTCGACGTGCGCAACGATCTGCAGGAGCTCGAAGAAGAGATCGAGTCGCGGAGTTCCGGGATGCCGGCCCGGCCGCGGCGGCGTTGGTTCAAGGTGGCCGTTGCGCTTGGGATTATTGCCGTCGCGGCGGCCGTTGCGTGGTCGCGCTGGAGCCGCACCGGCATCCCACCACCGCCGCTGCAGGTCCGGTCGGTGACGAGTCTCGACGGCTATGAAATGATGCCGAGCCTCTCGCCGGATGGCAACCAGGTGGCGTTCGCCTGGAACGGTGAGAGGGATGGATCGAACGTCGATGTCTACGTGTCGATGGTGGGCACGCCGGCTGTGCACCGGGTCACGACGCACCCGGCGATGGACGTCTTCCCGCGCTGGTCGCCGGACGGCCGGCAGATCGCCTTCGTCCGCGGGTGGACGGACCATGCCGGGCGCGTGTACGTCGTCTCGCCGCTGGGCGGTCCCGAGCGGAAGCTGAGCGACTTCGACGCGCACTTCGATCGCGTGGCGGCTTTTGGCGACCTCTCCTGGTCCCCCGATGGCCGCTACATCGCCGCGGCGCGCTCGTCGACGCAGCCAGAAGGCGAGAGCACCGGCATCTATCTCATTCCGGTCGAGGGTGGCGAGCCGCGGCTCCTCACGCCGGCGAAGGCGCCCGCGAGTGATCGGGATCCCGCGATCTCACATGATGGTCGCCGGCTGGCCTACTTCTCGTGCGACAACTGCTGTTGGGGCGGCTGCGACGTGATGACCGTGGAGCTCGACGCCGAGCTCCGTCCGAGGGGAGCGCCGCGCCGCCTGACGTCGATGAACTCACAGATGGAGGGGCTGGCCTGGACGCGCGATGGCAGGTCCCTCGTGTTCCGACGCCTGACCGGACATCTCTATTATCTCTGGCGCGTCGACGTCGACGGTCGCAGTCCTCCGGAGCGCATCGAAGTGACCGGAGTCGGGGCTCGGCGGCCCTCGACCGTGCCGTCTCGCGATCGTCTGGTCTACGGCCGTACTACGGACGACATGGATATCTATCAGGTTGGGCCCAAGGGCTCGGTGCACGCGCTCAGCCGGTCCTCGTTCCCCGACTTCTACCCTACGTTCTCACCCGACGGGACACAGATCGCGTTCTGTTCCGCGCGATCCGGCGATATGTCCCGTATCTGGGTCGTTCGGGCGGACGGCTCCGAACCGCGGCAGCTCACCGGTGACATGCAGGGGGGCCAGATCGACCCGTCGTGGTCGTCCGACGGCCGCACCCTCGCGTTTGAGTCCAGTTCGGATGGCCAATCCCACATCTGGACCATCGATGTGGAAGGCGCAAACCTTCGGCGGATCACGACCGACGCGGGGAATTACCGCAAACCCACCTGGTCACGTGACGGTGCCTCGATATACGTCACCAAGGCTGGCGCGACGAGAATGGATTCGAAGTCGAAGCCCAACTCCTCGTCCCGCGCGGACTACTCGAACGCGAACATCTGGCGGATTCCCGTTGCCGGCGGACCGGCAGAGCAGGTGACACAGGGCGGTGGCACCAGAGGCGTCGAGACGGCCGACGGCAAGGCTCTCGTGTATCAGCCCGGGATGGATCGGAGCGGGTTGCCGATTCTCGTCACTTCGCTATCCGGCCAATCGCCGCGACAGCTCGTTCCCTGCGCCTACGGTTTCTCCGTGGGGACCAAGGGCGTGTACTACTATCCGTGCCGTCCCGAGGGGCCGCCGGTAGCGTTCGGCAGCCAGAAGCCGATCGAGATTCGGCTCATCGATCCGGCCAATGGCCACGATCGAGCGGTGGCGACGCTGCCAGATCTTTGGTACGGCGATGTCTATCTGGGGCCCGAGCGTTTCGCCCGATGGCAGCACAATCCTGTACACGAAGGTGGTGAACCGAGGCGAGGATCTGATGATGATCGAGAATTTCCGCTGTGAGCGCCGGCGGTCAGCTCCAGACGGAGGGGCAGGTGAGCGTGTTGTGAGTGGCGATGGCAGTGTGGTCGTGTTTACTCGGATGCCACGAACTCGTATCGGAACCGATGCGAACGGGCGGCAGACCGATATCTATGCGTGGCAGCTCGACACCGGGAAGATACGCGGATCAGTGTGGACAGCCACGGCGCACACCGTGGGTGGGCCCAGTCACTCTCCGCGTGTGAGCCGCGACGGTGCAGTCGTGGCTTTCGTCTCGACCGCAGGCTGGCGCCCGCAGATACGAACACCGTCGCCGACGTGTACGTCGTGACGTGCGCCACGACGTCACTGTGCTTGTCAGTGGAAGTGTCGCAGCGCACAGAATGGCGCCAGCTCCTCCCCTGCCTGAGTGCGGACGGGCGGTACGTGGCGTTCGAATCGCTCGCCGGCCTCGACCCGGGGATAGGAACAACGACTGTGACGTGTACATCTTTGATGTCACGGCACGCACCACGACGCTCGTGAGCGTGACGTCGAAAGGACAGGCCGCCAATGCAGCCAGCCGGAGGCCTGCGCTGTCGGACGATGGTGAAGTGGTCGTGTACCAGTCCCTCGCATCGAACCTGGGATCGCGGCCCGGGATGTCCACGGGCAGGCAGCGACACGAATCTCCTTCCCGACGTGTACGCGTTCGATCGTGCGACGGAGTTGCGTCGCGCGCATCAGCGGCTCTTCCGGCGCGGAATGGTGGGCACCGAGCGTCGCGCCAGCGATTGACGCGTTGGGCGGCACGATTGTGTTCTCGTCGGCGCAGCCCTCGGATGCCGATGACCTGACGACGGATTTCGATCTGTTCCATGCCGTGATCGGCAAGACGAAAACCGTCAACGTTTACGGAAGACCAGGCACATAGGGCCGTACCCTTCGCACGCCTCGGCGCTCGAGCAGCTGATAGAATTGCGCCTGCGATCATCATGACGCTTGCACCAGGGTCCAGGCTCGGCGCCTACGAAGTGCTGTCGGCACTGGGCGCCGGAGGCATGGGCGAGGTCTATCGCGCCCGCGATGGACGGCTCGGCCGCGACTGTGGCCATCAAGGTGCTGCCGGCGGAGCGCCTGGCGGATGAGCACCGCCGCCGCCGGTTCCAACAGGAAGCGCGCGCCCTCTCTTCACTCAATCACCCGCACATCGTCACCATCTACGAAGTCGAGTCGGCCGGCGACGTGGATTTCATCGTGATGGAGTTTGTGCGCGGCAGCACCCTCGATCAGTTGATCCCCTCGCGCGGCTTGCGGCTGAGCGAGCTGCTGCGCATCGCGGTGCCCGTCGCGGAGGCGCTCGCGGCTGCGCACGCACGCGGCATCATCCATCGCGATGTCAAGCCTGCGAACCTCATGGTCGGCGACGATGGCGTGGTGAAGGTGCTCGACTTCGGGTTGGCCAAGCTGCTGGAACCCGACGGGGAGCCCGGTGCCGCCACCGCGACGGATCTTCCTGCTGGCGACGTGAGCGCGTTTCGGCCACATTGCGGGGACGCCGGCGTATATGGCGCCCGAGCAAGCCACCGGCGGAAAGGTCGACGCGCGCAGCGACGTGTTCAGCTTCGGGGCGGTGCTGTACGAGATGGCCACCGGCGCACGCGCGTTCGACGGCAGATCGTCAGCGGAGACGTTGGCCGCGGTGCTCGCAGGGCAGCCGAAGCCACCAACGCAGATCACCGCCGTGCCACGGGAGCTGGAGCGGGTGATTCTGCGGTGTCTGCGCAAGGAGCCGGATCGCCGCTATCAGACGATGCTCGATGTGCGCAACGATCTGCAGGAGCTCGAAGAAGAGATCGAGTCGCGGAGTTCCGGGATGGCGGCCCGGCCGCAGCGGCGTTGGTTCAAGGTGGCCGTCGCGCTTGGGATTATTGCCGTCGCGGCGGCCGTCGCGTGGTCGCGCTGGAGCCGCACCGACATCCCACCACCGCCGATGCAGGTCCGGTCGGTGACGGGTCTCGACGGCTATGAAATGATGCCGAGCCTCTCTCCGGATGGCAACCAGGTGGCGTTCGCCTGGAACGGTGACAGGGATGGATCGAACGTCGATGTCTACGTGTCGATGGTGGGCACGCCGGCCGTGCACCGGGTCACGACGCACCCGGCGATGGACGTCTTCCCGCGCTGGTCGCCGGACGGCCGGCAGATTGCCTTCGTCCGCGGGTGGACGGACCATGCCGGGCGCGTGTACGTCGTCTCGCCGCTGGGCGGTCCCGAGCGGAAGCTGAGCGACTTCGACGCGCACTTCGATCGCGCGGCGATGTTTGGCGACCTCTCCTGGTCTCCCGATGGCCACTACATCGCCGCGGCGCGCTCGTCGACGCAGCCAGAAGGCGAGAGCACTGGCATCTATCTCATTCCGGTCGAGGGTGGCGAGCCGCGGCTCGTCACGCCGGCGAAGGCGCCCGCGAGCGATCGGGATCCCGCGATCTCACACGATGGTCGCCGGCTGGCCTACTTCTCGTGCGACAACTGCTGTTGGGGCGGCTGCGACGTCATGACCGTGGAGCTCGACGCCGAGCTCCGTCCGATGGGAGCGCCGCGCCGCCTGACGTCGATGAACTCACAGATGGAGGGGCTGGCCTGGACGCGCGATGGCAGGTCCCTCGTCTTCCGACGCCTGACCGGAATTCTCTATTATCTCTGGCGCGTCGACGTCGACGGTCGCAATCCTCCGGAGCGCATCGAAGTGACCGGGGTCGGGGCTCGGCGGCCCTCGACCGTGCCGTCTCGCGATCGTCTGGTCTACGGCCGTGACAACGGACGACATTGATATCTATCAGGTTGGGCCCAAGGGCTCGGTGCACGCTCTCAGCCGGTCCTCGTTCCCCGATTTCGACCCTACGTTCTCACCCGACGGCACACAGATCGCGTTCTGTTCCGCGCGATCCGGCGATATGTCCCGTATCTGGGTCGCTCGGGCGGACGGCTCCGAACCGCGGCAGCTCACCGGTGACATGCAGGGGGACCAGCTCGCACCGTCGTGGTCGCCAGACGGCCGCACCCTCGCGTTTCTGTCCAGTTCGGATGGCCAATCACCACATCTGGACCATCGATGTGGAAGGCGCAAACCTTCGGCGGATCACGAGCGACGCGGGGAATTACTACAAACCCACCTGGTCGCGTGACGGTGCCTCGATATACTTCGGCAAGGCTGGCGCGACGAGAATCGGTCGACGTCGAAGCCCACCTCCTCGTCGCGCGTGAACTTCTCGAACGTGAACATCTGGCGGATTCCCGCTGCCGGCGGACCGGCAGAGCAGGTGACACAGAGCGGAGGCGTCAAAGGCGTCGAGACGGCCGACGGCAAGGCTCTCGTGTATCAGCCCGGGGTGGATCGGAGCGGGTTGCCTGTTCTCGTCACTCCACTATCCGGCCGATCGCCGCGACAGCTCGTTCCCTGCGCCTACGGTTTCTCAGTGGGGACCAAGGGCGTGTACTACTATCCCTGCCGTCCCGAGGGGCCGCCGGTGGCGTTGGGCAGCCAGAAGCCGATGGACATTCGGCTCATCGATCCGGCCACTGGCCACGATCGAGCGGTGGCGACGCTGCCAGATATTTCGTCCGGCGATGTCTTCTGGGGCCCGAACATTTCGCCCGACGGCAGCACAATCCTGTACACGAAGGTGGTGAACCGAGGCGAGGATCTGATGATGATCGAGAACTTCCGCTAAGGGCTCCTGCCTCGAGGTCACCAACGCGGCACGCTACCGGGCGACATATGGCCGCGACGTCAGCATGTTTGCGATGACATCGAGCATGTAGCAGGATTATGAACTGTTGCCGCTGACGATCGCAGGGGCATCCTCCTCCTGCGGACCTGGGCGCCGACTTGGCCCTGCGATCCTTGCACCGGTCCAGAGCCAGTGTAAGAATGCCGCGTGTTGAATCTCGCCTCCTCAGCGGCACCTGACGCAGACAGGACTATCGAGGACCGGCGATGGCTCGCGCTCGGCGGCGTCCTGGCCGGGACCTGTCTCGGGGTGGCGCTGCAGCTCTCCAACGGCATCCTGGTTCCAGGGGCGCTTACCCTCGTGGCCATCGCATTTGCGCTGACGGCCGCCGCCGGGGTGATCCCGCGACCCGCGCATCTCGCGCGAGTGGACGCGCGTGTCGTTCGGCTGCTGGGCCTGGCCGCACTCGCGATTCATGTGGGTTATCTCTACACGTGGCTGCCGGCTATCTACCTGCGGCTGGACGCCGACGGCCTGACGCCGTTTCAGTCGGGGGTCGCAGTCCTTGCCATCGTGTGCGCTTGCACGGCATGGTCCCCAGGGCGCTGGGCGAAGCCGCTGCAGATCGTCGCGCTTGTCGTCGCGCATGCCGCGCTCGGCGCATGGATCCTCCATCGATCGCCGAACCCGCCCATCGACGTGCACCTGTTTCATCGCTACGCCATCGCCGCGCTTCGCTCAGGCGTCGATCCGTACGCAATCACCTTTCCCGACATATACCAAGGGAGGGTCTACTACGGCTCGGGCCTGTCGGTCGACGGCCGCCTGCAGTTCGGGTACCCCTATTTCCCGTTCAGTTTGCTGCTCTCGATGCCGGGTCAGATCCTGTTCAAGGACGTGCGCTTTGCACAGCTGATCGCCATCGAGCTCTCCGCGCTGCTCATGACGTTCGCCCGCCCGCAAGGCCTCGGGCTGATGGCGGCAGCGCTCTACCTCACGACACCGCGTACGTTCTTCGTCCTCGAGCAGTCGTGGACCGAGCCGTTTCTCGTGCTCGGCGTGTCGGCACTCGTATTCGCCGGGTGCCGCCGCAGCCGCCTGACCCCCTGGCTGTTCGGCGCCTTCGTCGCGATGAAGCAGTACCTCGTCTTTGCGCTGCCGGCCGCGTGGCTGCTCGTCGAAGCGCCGCGCGACCGCCCGAGGCTGCTGACGTTCCTGACCAAGGCCGCGATCGTCGGAGCGGTGCTGACGCTCCCGTTCGTCCTGTGGAATCCCGCCGCCTTCTGGAGGAGTGTCGTCACGCTGCAGTTCCATCAGCCGTTCCGGCCGGACGCGCTCAGCGTGTTGTCGTGGTGGGCATCCCGAGGGCATGAGCCGCTGCCGGCGCTGATCTCGTTCGTCGTCGCCGCCGCGGCGTCGGTCTTCGCGGTGTGGCGCCTGCCGCGGACGCCGGCCGGGTTCGCGATGGCCATCGCCATGACGTTCTTCGGGTTCTTCGCCTTCAACAAACAGGCGTTCGCCAATTACTACTTCTTCGTGGTTGGCGCGCTCTACGCGACGGTCGCCGCGTGGCGTCCACCGGAGGCGGTCGAGTGAGCCGATGGGGCGGCGTGGCTCTCCGTGAGGCGTCGCCGGCGCCCCGCGACCGGAGGATGTGGATGGCACTGGCGGCGCTGGTCGCCGCTGGCCTGATTCCGCTGGTGTGGCCCGGCGACGTGCCCTTCATCAACGACGAGCCACAGCTGATCGCGAGCGCCGTGAGGGCCAACGGTGAGGGGCGGCTGGCGCCGGTCGGACTGCTCGGCACCTACGGGTTCAGATATGGTCCGGCGCCGACGTGGGTGTATCAGGCGCTGACACCGGTCACGCGCGATCTGGTCGGGATCGCCGCCTTGCACATCCTGCTGATGTCGGCGGCGACTGCCGGCGGGATCTGGTGGCTGGGCCGATCGCTGCGCCTGTGGATCTGGTTCGCCCCGCTGCCACTCCTGTCGCCCTATTACTGGTTCTACGCCCGCGTCCTCTGGGACAACCCGTTTCTCCTTCCGCTCGGCGCGCTCGCGCTGGCAGGCTACGCGGCGTTTCTCGCCTCCGGCTCACCGACCGGCCTGCGTGTCTCGGTCGCGGCCATGCTCAGCGTTCCACTCGTGCACCTGATGGGCATCTCGCTGGTCGCTCCGCTGGCGGCTCACATGATGATCTTTCGTCTGCGCGCGGTGTGGGCGCACCGATACAGCCTCGCGGCGATCGCCGCCGCCGCGTTGTGGCTGGCCTGGCCGTACTGGACCTACCTCGCCGGCCCGCGGCCGGTGGCACCAGGCGCCGGCCCCGCCATCGCCGGCTGGCTCTTACCCCTGTCCGGTGGCCGGCTGCTCAGCGCCCGCGAATTGGACTACTTCTACGGTCCAGGGCCGGTGAGCGGACGCGTGTTCGGCATCGCTGCGGCGATCTCGTCGATCGGCTACGCCCTGGTGTGGTGCGGCATCGTGGTCGCCATCGCGCTGATGGTTCGGGCCTGGCGACATCGTGAGTGGACGGCGCGGACGCACGTTGCCGCGATCTCGGTAGGCTCGCTCCTGTGCCAGGCGGTCGTCCATGGCATCGCGGCGAAGTTCGAGCACCCTCAGTACCACAATGGGGCGTGGATCTCGTCGGTGATGCTGGCCTGGTTCGCCGTTGATTTCCTGGCCACGGGACCAAGGGCCGCGAAGTGGGCAGCGACGGCGACGACCGCCGTTCTCGCCGCATCTCTCCTGTTCGCGGTAGGCACGCTGGCCGTACGCCTGCACCGCAGCCAGGGCACGCGAGACACGTACGGACCGACTCTCGCGAACCAGCAGCAGGTCGCCCGCGCGCTGGCGAGGTACCCGCCGGACAGCGTCGTGCAGGTGCACGTGACCATGTGGCAGCGGTTTCCTCACACGCTCGCGATCCTGCGTGAGTTGAACGCCAGGCCTCGGGTCACGCGGCGGCGGCGGACGATCGAACTGCGCCATGCGTCGAAGGACCCTGCGTCCGGCGCGATCGAGATGGTTGTGCGCTGACGCTCGCCCGCCGCACGAGCGCACGCTGCCGGTTCCGTGCGTTCAGCGTCGCTGGGTCCATCAACAATCGGGGACAGGTCGTCGGAATGAACTTCAAGTCCTCGGGACAGTCCCGTGGTTTTGTCTGGCAGGATGGCGTCATGACGGCGCTCGACGACTCGGAGGGCAGCAGCAGCGGCCTTGGCATCAACGCTCGCGGGGACATCGCCGGGCAAATCCTTCCGGCAGGAGCGGTGCTCTGGACCAGGTGAGCAGCAGTCCACTACGAAGCTCGTTCGTCCAGGGTCGCGGCTGATCTTATTCGGCCTGTCTGCGACCTTTTACGGGAATCCGCTCGGCTTCGCCTGAGTCGCATCCACTCACTTCCGCATGGCCGCATCACAGACGGCACAGCCCGTTTGATGAGTCGCTCCTGTGTTCGCGCCTCCGGGCATGCGAATTGCGCAGCCGTTTCACGTCGCACCACCGCGGAGGATACGATGCTTCCTGTCGGCGATGACAACACCGGGCGCGTCAGAACGCCCTATGTCACCTACCTGTTCATCGTCCTGAACGTCCTGGTCTTTGTGTTTCTGCAAGGGCTTGGCACCAACGAGAAGTTCACGTACACGTTCGCGACGGTCCCGCAGGAGATCCGCACGGGCGAGGACATCGCGCGTCCGGTGCAGGTGCAGGTGGGGGACGACTCCGGGACGATACCGCTGCAACCGACACCGGGATCGGTGTACTTCACCCTGCTGATTCGATGTTCATGCACGGCAGCCTCATGCACCTGCTTGGGAACATGCTGTTCCTGTGGATCTTCGGCGACAACGTCGAGGATGATCTCGGACACGCACGGTACAGCGCCTTCTACGGACTCACTGGCGTGGTTGCGTCGCTGGCGCATGTGATCACGACGTTCGTGCTCAACGACAACCCGTACATCCCGAGCCTGGGCGCCTCTGGTGCAATCTCAGGCGTGCTCGGCGGTTATCTCGTGCTGCACCCGCACCGCCGCGTGCGCGTGATCATGATGCGAATGCTGACCGAGGTGCCGGCCTACGTGGCCGTCGGCCTATGGTTCGTCTTCCAGCTGATCAGCGCATTTGGTGTGATCGGCCAGGGGGCGCAGTCCGGAGGTGGCGTTGCCTTCATGGCCCACGTCGGGGGATTCGTCGCCGGCGTCGCGCTGGTCAAGGCGTTTGCTGCCGGTGCTCCGCAGCCATCGCGGAGAACATTCTGAGTTGCTACACCATTCCGCTCGTCGGGTACGGAAACCCCATGGGCGCCGCCAGCCCGTATCCACCCATTTCCGCATGGCGGCATCACAGACCGCATGGCACCAGTTGATCAGGCGCTCTTGATCGACCGGCTCAAGGCGCTTCAGGCGGGTTTGGTGTTGGCCAGGAGAATCGTCCGGGTCGCACACTCGCTGGGGGTCGTGCTGCCGTCCCGGTATAATGCTCGAGCTTGCCTCGCCCGAAGAACGTGCGACTGGCTGCGTGCCAGAAGGAACAAATGACGGATCTCGTCGGACGAACGCTGTCGCACTACCGGATAACGTCGGCCATTGGCGCCGGCGGAATGGGCGAGGTCTACCGGGCCACCGACACGACGCTGGGGCGCGATGTCGCAATCAAGGTGCTGCCGCCCGAAGTGGCCCAGGACACCGAGCGCCTCGGACGATTCCGGCGCGAGGCCCAGCTGCTCGCCTCGCTGAACCACCCGAACATCGCCGCCATCTACGGGCTGGAAGAAGCGGCCGGGCAGCTCTTCATCGCGCTCGAACTGGTGGAGGGCGAAGACCTCAAGGAGCGGCTCGCACGCGGCGCGATTCCCCTCGACGAGGCACTGGAGATCGCCGCGCAGATCGCCGAAGCCCTCGAGGAAGCCCACAACCAGGGCATCATCCATCGCGACCTGAAGCCCGCGAACGTCAAGCTCACGCCCGGCGGCAAGGTGAAGGTGCTCGACTTCGGCCTCGCCAAGGCGTGGGCCAGCGAGTCCCGCGACGGTCGGTCCTCGGGCCCGATGGTGTCGCAGTCGCCGACTCTCGCGCACACCGGGACGATTGCCGGCGTAATCCTCGGCACGGCGGCCTACATGGCGCCGGAGCAGGCGCGCGGCAAGCCGGTGGACCGACGCGCGGACGTGTGGGCGTTCGGCGTGCTGCTGTGGGAGATGCTGACCGGCCGGACGCTCTTCTCCGGCGGTACGGTGACCGACGTGATCGCCGCGGTCGTGACGCAGGAGCCCGATCTCGATGCGCTGCCGACCGACACGCCCAGGGCCATCCGGCGGCTCTTGAGCCGCTGCCTGCGGAAGGACCTGCGTCAGCGGCTTCCCGACATGGGCGCGGCCCGGCTGGAGCTGCAGGAGGTGATGGCGGGGACGGCCGAGGCCGAGACGCCGGCGGCCCCTCTCGAGGACGCGGTCCGCGCCGAACGTCGGGTCCGGACGCGCGAACGGTGGGTCTGGGCCAGCCGTCGCCCTGGTCCTCTCTGGACTCGCGGTGTTGCTCACGCACCAGCGGCTGACCACCGTTCCGGAGAAGCAGCGCGCTGCACATTTCGTCCTCGACTCTCCCGAGGATCTGACCTTCCCCGACTTCGCTCCCCCCGCCGTGTCGCCCAACGGCCAGCATGTGGTGTTTGCCGGTCTCTCGTCCACAGGCACCACGCAGTTGTGGATTCGTCCGCTCGATTCACCCGAGACCAGGGCACTTCCCGGAACCGACGGCGCGGAGCTCCCGTTCTGGTCCTCCGATAACACGTCGGTCGCGTTCAGTGCGGCGGGCGAGATCAGGAAGCTTGTCCTTGCCAGCGGCACCGTCCAGCGAGTCTGCGCTTTGCCGCGGGGCGGGATGACCGGTGGCACCTGGAACGACGCTGGCACGATCGTGTTCTCATCCGGCGGAGCGAACGCGTCGCTGTACCACGTGTCGGGGGCAGGCGGCGAGGCGACATCACTGACGACTCTCGAGAAGTTGCGCGGTGAGCTGGCTCAGTGGTGGCCCCAATTCCTGCCTGGCGGGCGCCAGCTTCTCGTGCAGGTCGGCAGCACGCACGAGGCGAGCGCCGGCCTGCACGTGATATCGCTCGACGCACCCGGTGAAAGACGACGGATTCTGCCGGATCGAGCCCGCTTTGTTTACGCCGCGGGCCAGCTGCTCGCGGTTCGAGACGGAGTCCTCGAGGCCCGTCTCTTCGACGCGCAGCGTCTGACTGCGGGCAAGCCGGTTCCGATCGCCACTGACGTGGCGACATGGACCAACGAATCCCTTGTGGGGCTGGTTCTCGGCCTCGTCAGACGGCCAGCTGGCGTGGCTGTCGGGACGACAGGGTGAGGTCCGGCTCGGGTGGTTCGACAGGGAAGGAAAGCCGCACGGCACGCTCGGCGAGCCAGCGAAATACGGTCAGGTCGCCCTCTCACCGGACGGTAAACGCGTCGTGGCGGAGGTCGAGGATGCCGAGGGGCGCTTCGACCTGTGGACGATGGACGTCGCTCGCGGCGTGGCGAGCCGACTGACGACCGATCCTGCCAACGAGCGCGACCCGGTGTGGTCCCCGGACAGCCAGGAGCTCATCTTCTCGTCGGATGCAAGCGGCGAGCAGAACCTGCTCCGCAAAGGGCTGCAGGAATCAAAGCCCCCGTCACCGCTGTCGGGCGGGATCGGCGCAACGCCCGGCAAGCGCGACATTGCGGAGAGCTGGTCCCGCACCGGCAACACGCTGCTCTATACCAATATCGCAGATACGGAGCGGACACTCTGGGCCGCTTCCCTCGAGGGGAACGGTCCGCCCGAGTTGCTGATGAAGGACCGCTTTGCGTCCGACGAGCACCGCGTCTCCCCCGACGGGCAGTGGCTCACGTACATCTCCACCGAATCAGGGCGCTTCGAGGTCTACGTGGAGCCGTTCCGCCGACGCGGTGAGAAGGTGCGCGTTTCGACCAGCGGCGGCGGCCAGCCCCGGTGGCGTGGCGACGGGAAGGAGCTCTTCTACCTGGCGCTCGACGGGCGGCTGATGACCGTAGACGTCCGGTTGGGAGCGACCGGGATCGAGGTCGGCATCCCCGCCCCACTCATGCCAGCCGAGCGGCTGAAGCCGGTCGTTGAGGGCCCGGATTACGACGACTACGACGTCACGTCGGACGGCCAGCGCTTCCTGGTGAAGGTGGCTGCCGGGCAAAGCCAGCGGCAGCGCATCCACGTTCTTCTGAATTGGACGTCGCCGCTCCAGTAGCCGGCCCTTCGCGTGCGAAGGATGCGCCGCGGCCTGGTCGCCGTCCCGCGCTGACGCCGGACCGGATCGCGACCGTCGTCGTCATGATGTACACGGCAGCGCCCGCCGAAGGCGTCAGCCGCCCGGTCATCGCGCTGTCGCGCTCTCCGCGCTCGCGGTTGCCACGATCGCCTCTCTACACGCCGGATCAGCGTCGGCTGCCGCGCGGACCGAGCCGTGGGTCCGCGCTCACTTCGCGCTGTCCAGCCGAGCGCGCACCTCCGCGATCCAGTTGAGGACGACGCGAACGTCGACGCGGCCACTGACGACCGGGCGCATCATCAGGAAGCGTCCGTCCGGCGCGATGTCGTAGCTCTGGTCGCCGTAGCTGTGGCGCGGGAATTCGCCACCAAACAAGGTTTCGGGAGCTGGCCAGCTCACCGCCGCCCCGGCGCGGGGCACCTTCACCATCATGATGTCGCGCCCGTGGCGGAAGTAGAGCTCCGTGCCGTCGGTCGACCATGCCGGCTCGTCGCCGCCATCGTTCGACACGATGTAATCGGCGTCGAGCGCAGGGAAGGCACGGACGTGGACCTCGGTCCGGCTGCCCTCGGCCGACTGGAAAGCCAGCCAGCGACCGTCGGGCGAGAGCCGGCCGCCGCGCTGTTCACCGGGCAGCGACAAGCGCTTCTGTTCCTTCGTGTTGCGATTCAGGATGAAGATGTCCTGCGTCGGATCTGCCGTGCCGCGAACCGGTGTGGCACCGTAGTACACGAGCCACTCGCCGTCTCTGCTGATCGACGTCGGCCAGGCGTCGCCCCCGTCCACCGTGAAGAGCGTGGTCATCGGGCGGCTGCCGTCGGCGACCTGCTCGGCAAGCCCCGCGTAGGGCTGCCCGCCGAGCGACGTGACGACGCGGAGGCCGTCGGCAGACCACACCGGCTCGCCGAAGCCGTCGAGCCCGCTTCTCGCGCGCGTGCGGAAGTCGAGCACGCCCAATCGACGTTCTCCCGCCACCGCGCGCGGCCGGTTTGGGTGATCTGTCACCATTGCCATCGCCACGCGCGTGCCGTCCGGCGAGAGCCGCGGCCAGCTCAGGTAGCCGGGCGGGATTCCCGTCGGGGCGGCGGCCCCTGAGCGCGAGACCCACACGAGCTCGCGCAGCAGCGACCGTTCGCCGTCGATCCAGGCGAGCGACCGCGCGAGCAGGCTCTGCGCGGGCACGTCGGTGAGCGACACCGGAGGACCGACAAGCGTGAGCCGCTCGAGGTCGACGCGCGTCGCTCTCCACTGCCCGCTGTGCCGGGCGATCAGCACGTCATCGACGACAGTGCCTTGGTCGAAGCCACTCGCCACGATCCGGCGGCCGGTCCCGTCAGCGCTCAAGACCTCGACGCGAGCCGACTCAGGTGCCTCGATGCTCAGCAGGATGCGCCCGTCGCCGAGGACGCTCACGCGGGTGAACTGTTCCTTCGCCTGTTTGGGAGCGGGGACGAAGAGCGTGGCCTCGCCGCCCGTGGCGGGCAGCGACCAGAGCCCTCGCGCCCCAGGGATCAGCAGTCGCCCGTCCGGGTGCCAGACCGCGTCATTGAAGTCCCAGACGTTCTCGCTCACGCGGCCGACGAGGCTCGGCTGGCGCTCTGCGAGATCCATCTTCCAGATCTCCTGGCCCCGGGCGAAGGCCAGCGAGCGTCCGTCCGGCGAGAAGAACGGCCGTCGTCCGCCGCCTTCGACCGGGGTGAGCTCGAATCGGTCCAGGCGGCGCAGGAACAGCGCGTGGCCCTCTGAGCTGGCGAGTGGAATAACCAGCGTCTTGCCGTCGGGCGCCACGACGGGCACCTCGTTGAGGTCCATCAAGTAGGAGCCGCCCGCTGCTTTCTCGGGACCGGCCACCGTGAAGCGCTGCGTCGTGGACCCGTAGGAACCGCTCGCCGCGGCGGGCCGGTGGGGCACCAGGATCGCGGCGGCGATCGCCGCGGCCGCAAGCGCCCATGGCAGCAGACGCCACCAGCGGGAAGCCGCGTAACCGGCGGGCGCCGGTGGAGGACTGCGTGGCGCATCGAGGCTCCCGGAGAGGAGCACGCGCGCCTCGCCGATGTCACGGAGGCGCTGCTTCGGATCGCGTTCCAGGCAGCGTGCGAGCAGCGTCCGCAGGCCGGCGGGTGTGCCCACCGGCAGCGCGGCCAGATCGATCTCCTGCCGCAACACCCCCGCGAGGATGTCGGACACCGTTCCGCCGTCGAAGAGCAGGCGGCCGGTCAGCATCTCGAACAGCACCACGCCGAACGCCCAGATGTCGGTGCGCTTGTCGAGGGCCGCGCCACGCGCCTGCTCGGGCGACATGTACGCCGCCGTTCCGAGGACGAGCCCCGCGTCCGTCATGTTGCGCGTCAGGGTCGGCGAGTGTGCGCTCGCTTCCGGCGTGTCGCCGTCGTGCGCCTTCGCCAGACCGAAATCGAGAATCTTCACCCCGCCGGCGGTGGTCAGCTTGATGTTCGCCGGCTTCAGATCTCGGTGAACGATCCCTCGCTCGTGCGCGGCTTCGAGGCCTTCCGCGATCTGCCTCGCGATCGAGACCGCCTGATCTCCCGGGATCGCACCGCCGCGCCCGAGGCGTTCGGCGAGGTCCTCGCCGTCCACGAACTCGAGGGCCAGCGCGAATTCTCCGTCCCTCTCCTCGAGGCCGTAGATGCCCGCCACGTTGGGGTGGTTGAGCGAGGCCAGCACCTGCGCCTCGCGACGGAACCGCGCCACGCGCTCGCGGTCCTGTGCGAACGCCGCGGGCAGCACCTTGATGGCGACGTCGCGATTGAGGGTCGTATCATGCGCGCGATACACCTCGCCCATCCCGCCGGCGCCGAGCGGCGCGAGAATAGAGTACGGCCCAAGTCGGGAGCCTGAGGTCAGCGGCATCTGAAAGCACGGCGAGTATACAGCAGAGGCGGGACGGCGGATCGAAGGCACTCGTTGCGGTCAGTGTCCTGACGGCGATCTGCTGCGATTTCCCGGCGTCGGGCGTGCCTAGCTTGCCAACCGTAGCTCACGTTCCGTTGGCGGCCTCGGTTCAATCGAGGCCGCTACTCCGCACGCAGGGCGTCGACGGGCGACGTCATGCTGGCGCGAAACGCGGGCACCCAGGAGGCGAGCAGTGCGGATGCGGCGAGCGCAAAGGCGGCCGCCAGCACCACGCCGGGATTGAACGGGCTCGCACCGTACAGCTGAGCGCCCAGGAACAATCCGACGGCATACGTCAGGGGCAACCCGATCATCAGCCCGACGAGAATCAGCCCGAAAGCGCCGCGGATGACGAGTCGCACCACCTGGCCTCGAGTGGCGCCAAGCGCGACACGCACGCCAATCTCGTTGATCCGGCATCCGGCGTTGAAGGCAGTGACGCCGTAGAGCCCAATCGACGCCAGCACCAGCGAGAGCACGCCGAAGAACGCCGTGAGCCGGGCAATCAGCCGTTGCTGGCTGAAGGCGACAGCCACCTGCTCCCTCAGCGGCCGAACCGACGTGATCGGCAGCGCGGAATCGACCGACCCGATGGCCTGGCGGACCGCTGTCTCCGACAGCTGAACGCCAGGCCGGGTTGCAATGACGACGTCGTGCAGGAAGTGCGAGCCGGGATTCGCGTCGGTGGGCGGCGACGTTTTCGAGAGGTCGTGCTGCGCTTCGGGCAGATAGAACAAGGGGCCGACAGGCTTGTCGAGGTCCGAGCCAAAGTAGCGAGCGTCCTTCGCAACGCCGACGACTTCGTATTCGCGCTCCGATCCGATCCCGTGTTGACCGAAGCGCTTGCCAAGTGGATCCTCGCCTTTGAAGAACTTCCGCGCAAACGCTTCGTTGACGACGGCCACGTGGCGCGACGTCGCGGTATCCTCGCCCGAAATACCGCGCCCTCGCACGATCGCGTTGCCGATGACAGTGAAGTAGTCCGGCGTGACGCGGTTCCAGGCGGTGAAGGTGTCGTCATTCGGTCCGGGCGCGGCGTGTCCATCCACCCAGATGTTCGTGCCCCAGAAATTGTTGCCGAACGGCGAGTAGATGCCGAGCGCCACGCCGGAGACTCCAGGCACGCGCGAGACGGCATCGCGGATTCGATCGTAGAGCGGGGACAGCTGGTCCGGACGGTATCCGACCAGCCGCGGATTCACTTGCGCCACCAGGCGATTGTTCTGCTCGAATCCGAACGCCTGATTCTCCAGGCCATGCAGGGCCGCCGTCAGCAGTCCTGCCGCCGACAGCAGCACGAGCGACAGCGTGGCCTGGAACACGATCAGGACCGTTCGCGGCAGGGAGCCTGTGCGTGCCGTCGAGCGGCCGGTCCCTCGGAGCGCGTCCATCGGATCGGCGCGTGTGGCCATCCACGCGGGCGCCATGCCGAAGGCGAGCCCCGTCGCGAGCGACACGGCGCACGCGAACAGCAGGACCGGTGTGGACGGCCACGCGTCGATGGGGACGCCGCCGGCGCCAGGGAGCGCAGGAAACACGACCTGCAGAATCACGCGCGTCCCGGCAAAGGCAATCGCCAGGCCGGCAACGCCCCCACCGACAGACAGCAACAGGCTTTCGATCAACGGCTCGCGAACGACGCGCGACCGCCGCGCTCCCAGCGCGATGGCCAGCGACGTCTGCCGGCGCCGCTCCAGCCCCCGCACGAGCATCAACGTCGCCACGTTGGCGCAGACGATGAGCAGCGCACACCCGGTCACCGCCATCAGGATCTCGAGCCAGTGCTGATATTGCTCGCGCATGCTGGTGATGCCGGCACCTCCCGGCCGCAGGAATAAGGTCTGTTCCGGAATCTTCACGCGGTCGTTGGCGCTCATCTCGCCCCAGTGGGAGCGGAGCCAGCGTGTGAGCTCGAGGCGCATGCGGGCTTCGAGGGACGTGGGCGATGCGCCCGGCTGGATGCGACCGATCAACGCCAGCCAGTGGGTTTCGTAGTGTGCGAGCGCGGAGTCGCTGTTGAGGAGCGGCTCGGTGTTGAGCGGCAGAAAGAAGTCGGGCGGGGCGCTGCGCAGCGTGTCGCCGAAGAAACCCGGCGGCGTGATGCCGACGACGGTGACCGGCTTCTCGTTCAGATTGAAGACGCTGCCGACGATGGACGGGGCGCCGCCGAACCGCTGCACCCACAAGCGATGGCTCATCACCGCGGCAGGCGGAGCGCCCGGCTCGTCGTCGGCAGGCGTCAGCGTTCGCCCGGCGTACGCCGCGACGCCGAACATCGCGAAGTAGTTGCCGGAGACGAACTCTCCCGGATAGGTCTCGGCCCGCTCGGCCATACCCGCGCGCCGCACGCCGAGCGGGGTCAGGCCGGCCGAAAAGGCTGCGAGCTCCGCAAAGCCAGGCGTCCTGTCGCGGAGTTGCGCGTAGAGCTGGTACGAGACGAGCGAGAACTCCTGCCCCTGGGTATAGCCACCCATGTAGCAGCAACGCGCTTCCCTGCCCAGGCGATACAGCTCGCCGGGGTCCCGTACTGGCAGCGACTTCAAGAGGACCGAGTGCACCAGCGTGAAGATCGCCGTTGTCGCGCCGATGCCGAGCGCGAGGACCAGCACGGTCGCCGTCGTGAACGCCGGCGCCATCCGCAGGCGCCGCAGCGCGTGGCGGATGTCCCGGACGAGCGTGTCGAGCGCCGGCAACCCTCGCTCCTCCCGCCAGCGTTCTCTCGTCGATTCGACCCCGCCGAATTTCAGGAGCGCCTGCCGTCGTGCCTCCGCGCGCGGCAGTCCGGCGCGCTCGAACTCGGCGGTCTGATGCGCCAGGTGGTCCTCGATTTCCGCTTGCAGACGCTCGTCGGCGTCCTGCCCGGTGACCCAGGCGCGCAGCCGCCGGAGGAAGCGCTTCACGGGTCTCATTGCAGATCCTCCGCCTTCACCGCAAAGAATCGCCTGATGATCGCCGCGGTCTGTTCCCATCCCACGGTTTCAGCGTGCAGTCGCTTGCGCCCGTCACGGGTCATCCGGTAGAAGCGCGCCTTCCGGTTGTTCTCGGAGGTCCCCCATTCGGACGCGATCGACCCCTCGTGCTCCAGCTTCAGCAGCACGGGGTAGAGCGTGCCCTGGTTGACCGAGAGCGCGTCGCCGCTGATCTGCTCGATCCGCCGGGCGATGCCGTAGCCGTGCAGCGGGCCGAGCACGTCCAGCGTCTTGAGGACCATCAGCGCCAGGGTGCCCTGGAGAACGTCGGCCTTGTCCCTCATCGCTTCGCAGCCCTCCATTGGGTTTCCAACATGAAGCATGGCACGTTTCGTTTGGGAAGACAACAGGAGCGGAGGTCGGCGCGACGGTATGGCGACGATTCGACCAAGGACGGAAGAGCTGAGGACGGCGTCGCGCCGGGAGTGCCGTTCGTCTCGGCGGCGCGATTCGCCATCCAGCTCTGGCAGCGAGAGCTTGTTCCCAACTAAACGAGAGCACGCGTTCAGTAAGGTCTTACCCCGCACGTAAGCACCGTCGAGATTTCGACCGTTGCGATCCGTCATCTTGGCGGGCAATGTGCCGCTCCGGGTGGTGGCCTCGGGGTTGCTCCGCACACTCTCGCCTCATTCCGAGATGAGGCGCAGGCTGTCGGCTCGGGACCTGAGCGCAGGCGGCTGGTAGGACCCTCATGCCGACGCAATGGAGGACAGACATCAATGGCATCCCTCGTGAGGTTGGAGCGCAGAGTGTTCGTAACGGCCTTCGTGTGCATGGCGGCATTGGTGGCCTTCGTGGCGCCCGCAGCAGCGCAGAAGAACAACGCGTACGTGCAGCACAACCTGGTGTCCGACACACCGGCGATTCCGGCGGACGTCCACAATGTGCAGTTGATCAACAGCTGGGGCATTACCGCGTCTCCGACCAGCCCGTGGTGGATCGCCAATGCCGACTCCGGATTCTCGAGCGTGTACAACACCTCGGGCCCGATGCCGGTTCTAGCGCTCACGGTGGTCGTTCCCGGTGAGCCGACCGGTACGGTCTTCAACGGCGGCTCGGGTTTCCAGCTCGTCAGCGGCACGCCCACAACTGCGGCGCGGTTCCTGTTCGCCAGCGAGGACGGCACGATCTCGGGGTGGAATCCGACGGTGAGCCTGACGCAGGCGATGGTGGTTTTCACGAGCCCCGACGCGGGCGCGAGCTACAAGGGACTCGCGATTGCCTTGAACACGGTGCGAGGTGATGTGCTCTACGCAGCGGACTTCCACAACGCGCACGTGGACATCATCGGCGCCGACCTGCAGAAGATCGCTGCACCCGGCGCGTTCGTGGATCCGGGCCTGCCCGCCGGCTATGCCCCGTTCGGCATCCAGAACATCAACGGCAGCATCTTCGTGGCCTACGCCAAGCAGGACGAGGACGCCGAAGAAGAAGTCGCCGGTGCGGGCTTCGGGTTCGTCGACATGTACGACACCGCCGGCACCTTCATCCGTCGGGTAGCGTCCGGCGGCGCGCTCAACGCACCTTGGGGGATGGCGATGGCGCCCGCGGACTTTGGACGCTTCAGCGGCGACCTGCTCGTCGGGAACTTCGGCGACGGGCGGATCAATGCCTTCGACGGCCAGACATTCGAGCCGAAGGGACATTTGAAGCGGCCCGACCAGAAGCCAATCGTGATCGACGGGCTCTGGGGAATCGGGTTCGGGAATGGCGGCGGCGCCGGACCGACGACCACTTTGTTCTTCGCGGCGGGCCCTGAGGAGGAGACCCACGGCCTGTTCGGGCGCCTCGACGCGAGCTCGAGCTCACGCGGACGGTGAGACCGCTGCGGGTTCGCGCGGCAGCAGTACGAGTCGGGACCCGGCGTCCACGTGGCCGACAGCGAACGGCAGCCGGGGCTGCCGTTCTCTTCAACTGGATCGGGACGGCCTGACAGGGACGTGGCGAACCGCTGATGCATCCGACGATGGCTCCAGTGCCTGGTGGTTCCTTCTATTGGGACGCAACGGCCGCGGACAACGTCAGGCGATGCAGGGCCACGAGATCGTCCTGATCGAGACGGTGCCCCAGGTACCCGCCGGCCAGGACGAAGGCGATTGGCAGTTGCTGCTCCCGGCACCAGTCGAACACCAGCCGCTCCCGAACGGCAAGGGTGTCTCTGGTGATGCCCGTCAGCCCGCCGATGTCGCATCCCTCGAACGGGTCCATCCCTGCGTTGTACAAGCAGAGTCCGAACCGCGGTCCCCGGAGTCGAACGTCCTGCAGAGCGCGCTCGATCGCACCGAGGTACTCGTCGCTGTCCCGAACGATCCGAAGCCGGGCGCGCTCGCCGCTCGCATAGCGGTCGAAGTCACAGACCGAGACGTCGATCTGCCAGATGCGAGGCTCCTCCGCGATCAGAGACGCCGTCCCGCCTCCGCAGTGTGCGTCGAGATCCAGGATCAGCACCGACACAGCTCCGACCGCCAACGCCTCACGCGCCGCAATCGCCAGGCCATTGAAGGTGCAGAAGCCGGCCCCGTGCTCCCGACGTGCATGGTGCAGACCGCTGGACAGTGAGCCGGCAACGTCAGTCTGGAGCGCGGCCAGCGCTGCGGCGACGGCGCCGCCGTTCGACGCGCACACCATCGGCCAGAGCCCCGCGTCCCAGCGGAAGCCCTGTGACTCGGCGAGGCTCCGCGGCACTCCGGTCTCGACTGCCCGGACGTACGCCGGGTCGTGTACCTGAACCAGCTGGTCGTACGAGAGCGAAGAGGGTGAGACCAGTTCGATGCCGCCGATCGGTACGCTGCCCAACGAGTCGGCAATCCACTGCGCCTTGCGGGTGGTCTCGAACACGTGGGCGGAGCCCACGTACACTGGGCTGTAGAACACGCGGACCATGATTCGCCTCCTATGACTGTGGGTCGCCGTCCGCTCGCCCGTGTCGGCGTCTGGGTGTCCGCTGAGGCTGCAGATGGAGCGTCACCTCGTACCGGAGGTCCCACGGTCCTCACCAAGCGTATGACCTACCCTGTCATCCCCTGTTGATACGCTTCGCTCCAGTCGAGCGGGTGCCGCCCGCACAGGTCTGGAGGTTGCCGATGTCGAGCCACGAACGTCACCGTCAGTCGCGGCGGTTCAGAACTCTCTGCGCGGCGTGCCACGAACGGAAAGCCAGGTTCCGGTATTGCGGCGAGATTCGTGCGGATCGCGACCACACGCTCTGCTTCGAGTGCTTTCGCGCAGAGATCAACCGCGCCAGGGCGCGCCGACTCAGAGAAGCAGCGTCCCTGCCCCTCATGCGGTCGCCGTTTCCGTTTCAGAACGCCGGCGGCGGCCGGGTCTTAGACGCGCGACAGCTTGCCCATCGGCAACGGATGTTCGATCACCTGCAACACGCGTCCATGCCGTCGTGACACTCGTCAGACTCCCGCCACGTCGCCGGGCGCCGCACCTGTTACTTCCGCACCATCCGCTCGGCACGACGACCGTGTCGAATGCGACCTGGCGGCGTTTTCTTCGGCGCGACAACCTTCGCGAGGCTTGCCAACCTTGGCTCCGCCTGTGGCACGCGTGAGCGAAGGTTGGCGGTGTTGAGGGATTCGAGCCTGCTCGCCGAGTCCGAAGGGCTCGGCGGCGCGCCTGAGGACGTCGGGCCCGCGAACAGACCGAGCGTAGGAGGGATGTTGGCGGGGTGTCGGGGACGAGTTTCGAGCCTGGCTGGCTGGACGAAGCGGGTTACTGCAAATTCGACACTGCCGACCTGCGACGGTACAACGATGTTCCCGCGACTCGTGTCGGTATGCGATCATAAACCGAACTAGGATAGGCCTCCCATGAACATGCCTGTGACACGGAATGGTGCACTCGCTTTTCTGGTCGCCGTCTCGCTCGCCGCGTGCGGAGGGACGCCGAGCGGCCCAGCGATGGCACACAAGATCGGCTTGGTGTATTTCGCGCCGGAGGAAGGCGCCGACATGTGCATGAAGGGCGTCTTCGACGGCCTGAAGGAGCAGGGCATCGAGGAGCGGGTCAACCTGGAGGTCCGCCGGGCGCATGCCCAGGGGGAGATCGCCAACATCCCGCTGCTGATTCGGAACTACGACGATTCCGACCTCGACGTCATCGTCGCCATGACCACGCCGGTGCTCACGGCCGCCTCGTCCGTGGCTCGGACCAAACCGATCGTGTTCACCTACGTGTACGACCCGATCGCGGCGGGCGCCGGCAAGAGCCGGACGGATCATCTGCCGCACGTGACCGGTGTCGGTTCGTTCCCGCCGGTCCAGGACACGGTGGACATGATCCAGCGGCTCGTGCCCGGCGTCCGCGCGGTGGGAACGCTCTATAACAGCTCGGAAGCCAATTCGGTCAAGGTCGTGAGCGTGGCGCGCGGCATCTTCGAGCAGCGCGCCATCCAGCTGCAGGAGATTGCCATCACCAGCACGAGCGAGATTTTTCAGGCGGCGCAGGTGCTGACCCATCGCGGCGTGCAGGCGCTATGGGTGACTGGAGACAATACCGCGCTCCAGGGCTTCGACGGGATCGTGAAGGCGGCGCGCGACGCGAAGCTTCCCCTTATCATCAACGACCCGGAGTTCGTGCAGCGGGGAGCGCTGGCCGCCGTCGGCATCGGCTGGTATGAAACCGGCAAAGCCGCATCGAAGGTTCTCGCGCGCGTCCTGCGCGGCGAACAGACGCGCAACATCCCGTTCGAGGAAGTCGCCGTCAAGAAGTTGGTTCTCAACCAGGAGGTCGCCAAGAGCGCTCGGGATTACGGTTCCCGCCTGACATCGTGCAGGCCGCTTCTCAGTAACCGTACGTTCTTCGACCGTCGCCGTGTCGGGTACGCCAGTAGAAGCCATGGGACCGGTCGCGAGCCCTTGCATTCGTTAGCCACTACACAACCGCCTCCGCCATTCGGCGGCTGGCGCTACGCTACGCCGCACGCATCGAAAGCGGCGGGAAAGTGGTGTGTGTTGGTGAGGGCTAGCAGCCCGTGGTGCAAGTCAGCCGTCGCATCGAGACCGGTGAGGCGCCCGCGTGGCAAGGCGCGACGACCGAGAATACCGGGAGTATTTGAGCGAGGAGCAACGCTGCCAGGCGGGATGCATCGCCGGTCGAATGCAGGCTGTCTTGCACCACGGGCTGCTAAGTGGCGGGTCGCATGTCGGCAATGCGGCCCGTCGAGTCGACCTTGACGATCCAATCCCACTGCTTGCGCTGAAACGCGAGCCGGTAAACGCGCGCGCCGTCGTTTTCGATCCGCACGAAGGTCACGCTCTTGAGAGGCCCGACCGCCTGGATCAGCGCCTTGCCGAAGCCGCTGCGCAGCGGCTCGCCGGGGTTGCTGCCCTCGGCGGCAAAACGCTGGTCATCTCCCCCAACCGCGAGCGCATCGAACAGGCCGCGCAGGTTGGCGGCAACAGCCGGCCGGTCGTCGGCGATCCCCGTGAGCGGCGGCTCGGGAATGGTGAGATCGGCGATGCGCTCTGCGAGCACCGGAAAGAACATCTGCTGGTTGGTCAGCACGATGATCGTGCGACCCTGCGAGGGGATGCGCAGGATGTCGGCGAGCGCCGGACCGCCGCTGTGCCCGACGACCGGCACGCCATGATAGTCACGCACCGTCCAGCCAATGCCGAAGCCGGATTTGCGCCCATTGGGCAGGGTTGCCGGAGTTGTGATGGCCACCAGGCTGCCAGGCTTCAGCACCTTGCCCGCGTCGATCGCCGCGAACAGATCGGCGAGGTCACTCACCGAGGAGAATAGCCCGCCCGCGCCGTAGCCCAATGGCTCGAAGAAGAACTCGCTCGTTCGTTGGCGGTCGCTGGTCCAGCCGTAGATCGAGGCGCGCTTGTGGATCAGCTCGCCGGTGCGCACCGTTCCGTCGTCCTCGGCCATCGCGAATCCCGTCTCTGTGAGCCCGAGCGGTTTCACCAGTTCGCGATCGAGCAGCTGGGGCAGAGAGGCGCCGCCGACTTTCTCGAGGATTGCGCGCAGGATCATGAAGTCGGTGAAGCCGTACCGCGCCTCGGTGCCGGGCTCGTAGGCGAGCGGCTGCTTCATCGACGCCGCTACCGCTCCGGCGAGGGTCTTCGGCCGCGGCGGGCCCAAATCCTCGTTCAGCCCCGAGGTGTGGTTGGCGAGCTGGCGCACATGGATGCGCGACCAGCTCTCGGGCGCGCCGGGAAAGAAGTTCGAGATGGGATCATCGAGCGAGAGCTGCCCTTGCTCGACCGCGCGCATCAGCAGGATTCCGGTAAACAGCTTGGTCGCCGAGGCGAGCTGGAAGCGCGTCTCGGCATCCACTTTCGCGGGCCATTCGAGGTTGGCTTCGCCATAGGTCGCCAGCTTCGTCACTCGGCCATTGTCGACGATCGCTACCGCGACCCCCGGAAGATGGCTGACCTTCATCTGCTCGATGACGATGTCATCGATCTGATCGGTCTTGGCCGGCACGGCAGCGAACAGCGCCGCCGCCAAGGACAACAATACGTTTCGCATGTACTCCCCCTACGCTTCGGGTGCGATCGCGCCTGTCTCACTGCATCGTCTGCGTGCAGATTATGCCGATGGAGCTGGGCTGCGGACCTGGCATGATTTGGCGTTTGGCGATTGGCAGCAAGAAGGCACCTGGGATCATTGCGACTCCTCGGTGCCGCCAACGCGACCAGGGCGTAATGCGTCCAACGTCGGCGGGTGGCGCCAGCAGTACCAGGCAATTGCCACGGTGAACGGCACCAGCGCGACACCGAAC
>CAVUCH010000012.1:0-160201 GCA_963739995.1 Vicinamibacteria bacterium
ACTCGCCACAAGCGGAAGATTACGGGGCCTGCGGTCGGTTACCAGGAGGACAGGCACGTTACAGAGCTTCTCGCCTGCGCGCAGCTCGCGTAGCAAGTCGATTCCGCCCATATCACCAGGCAAGCCGATACCGGTGAGGATGGCGTTTGGTTGGAGGTCCTGTACGCAGTCCCAACGCTTGCAGCCCACTCTCATCGCGAACCACCCAATAGTCGTGATGGGTGAAGAGCGCATCCAAAGGAGCGGCGGGCGAAAGCGAACGCCGCCTGCCTCGGGAGCTGTGCCGTGCGGGACGTCTCTTTCACACCGGACAGCGTCGCGGCGGCATCACGGGGATTCCACGCGGGTCATGCCCAACGTCCTTGCCAGGAGTTCAACCGGGAGCCGGATTGGACACAGGCGACAGCGGTGTTGTGAGCGTACGCCGCCATCGAAAGAACGGCACGCCAAGCGTGACGAGCCCGACTCCGAGCAACGATTGGATCGGCCGCTCGTAGACGGTGTTGAGGAGGATGCCCGTCATTGCAATCACGAACACCCCTGGCACCCATGGATAGCCCGTGACACGGTATGGCCGCGGCCACTCCGGACGTTGGCGTCTCAGTTCAAACAACGCCAGGCCGGTTATCACATGAAAGATGATGCCGGAGAACACGACGTACGCAAACAGCTGCTCATAGCTGCCCGTCAGGACGAGCAACATCGACCAGACGCCGAGCGTCACGATGCCCGAAGTTGGAGTGTTATACCGTGGGTGTATCCGAGACATCCATCGAAACGCCGGAGCGTCCGCCGACATCGGCAGGCCGAGCCGCGATGCGGCGAGGAATGCCGACGAGAGACAGCCGAAAATCGAGACGAGAACGCCCACCGCGAACAGTCTGCCGGCCGTCGGACCGAGCAATGCGGTCGCGGCCTCTTCGCCGATCCTGGTGGACACGCCGATCTCCGATAGGGGCATCGCGCGGAAGTAGACCAGGTTCAAAAGCAGGTAGAGCACCCCAATCAACACGGTGCCGCCGATCATTCCGAGCGGAAGATTGCGCTCGGGACGCTTGATCTCACCGGCGCAGATCGTCGCTTGGTACCAGCCATCGAAGCTGCCGAGGACCACCACGATTCCGAGGCCGAGGGCCGTGAGCAGATTGCCCGACGGCAATGGTTCCCGCGGTGATCGCGGTGACATCCCAGAGCCCCAGCGCCCGGATGAGACCTGAGGATTGCGGTTCTTCAACCACTGTTGATGCGTGAGTGGATCTCAAGGTGCACGACTCCTGCGACGTGCGTCGCGGTCACGCGATCGCGTTATGGTTGAAGATTTCCCGAATCCATAGAGCGCCGAGATGTGGGGATGATTCAAGGATGCCAGCGTCTTCGACTCCCGTTCGAACGGCGCGAGACGTTCGGCGTCCCAGACGAACGGGTCCAGTAGGATCTTGATGGGGATCTGACGATCCAGCGTCGTGTCCGTCGCTCTGCACACCTGCCCCATTCCGCCTTCACCGATCGGCGTGGCAATCTCGTAGGCGCCGAGGCGTGGCGGCGGTTAGGGGCACTGTGCGGGGAATGAACGGCAGAATCGGAGGCGAACACGATTGCGGGAGGGGCCGGGCCCGGCCGCTGGCGCGCAGCCACTCGGCCGGCCTACCCGGCGGATCGATGCGTCTACCACTACACAGATTCCGGCTTCGCGTCGCTCGCGTCCGACGATAGTGCCGCGGAGCAATCCTGCTAGTGGCTCCGCGGCATGACTCGCTCCTACTGTCGGTCGTATACCGCGATGCTCTTCTGCTTTTTCCCCGCGGCGTCCGTCATGTCGGTCGTCAGCGTCCGTGACTTGTTGTCGGCGGAGAAATCTACCGTTCCCGTGACAATCGTCTTTCCGTCCTTCTTGTTCGTCAGCGCGTAGTGACCCGGCTTGACCAGCCTCAGTGACCTCGTGTTTGCCGAGGGGTCGCCGATTACCGGGTAGTCTTTGCCATCGAATTTGCCGGTCCACTCATTGTGGGTCGCCTTGCCAGCGCCGTCCACGCCATCGACCATGCACTTGTAGTTCTCCCCAACGGTCGTATACGTGACGGTCACGTTCTTGACGGCCCCGCCGGCGAACTGTGATTTCGCCTCATTGAGTTTCCACGTCCCAACATTCGGGTCAGCCGCGAAGGTGACGACGACGGCGGTGAGACAAAGTACCGCGGTCAGGACTGTCTTTCTTGTGTTCACGCTGTTCTCCAGTTCGAGAAATCCGATGGCCGAGATCGACGAGGTGCTATGCGAGGGTTCCGGGAGCCCCGCTATTCATCAGGCAGGCTGCAGTGCCGTCGGCAGCGCGACGCCGTCCCTGTTGTCGACTTCGAAGTACGTGTTGTCAGCCGCGGGTCCGAGCATCGGGTCTAGATATGTCTTCAGAGCGGTGATCGAGTCCGCCTCCCACACACAGATGGCGGCGCTGCCATCCGGAGTCGGGAACGAGTGGTGTAACTTCAGATGGGCTGGTAGCGACGGAAGTGCGGCTTGGGCTCGGCTCCAGGTGGTGGCCGGGTCGCTGATAGTGTGCTGGACGGCGATATACATGCAGGTTCTCCTAAACGGCCGATTGAACGAGATGAAGTTCGTGCGACCCAGGGACCGCAGTGAACCATATTGGGGCGCAGCACTCCGACGCTGGTGCAGCGATCGGGCGGCGCTGCGGCAGCACGCCGCCGGATCCTCGGCTCAGCCTATTTCAGGATCAATTCGCGCGCGTACTTCGTGCCGACCACCGCGCGGTATTTGCTCCGGTCATCGTAGCCTTGCATCTGCGCATCATCGGTGCCGTCCGACTGCTGGTTGAGGGCATCAGCCTTCTCTACGTTGGCTTCCATCGCCGCGAGGCTCGCGTACTCCCGGAGGATCAGCAGGTTCCACGTCCCGCTGTCGTCCAGCGTTCGAAGAATCTTGTAGGACTTCTGGAACCCAGCCTTGACCTGCGCGTCTTCCGACTTCTTGAACGAGGTGTCGAGGTACTGCAGGTACTTCTGGTCCATGCCGGACGTCATCTGGATCATCGTGACCGTCCAGATGGTTCCCGGAGTGAAGTACTTGTGGACCTGGGCGATCACCGGCCCGGCTCCGATGGCGGCTAGTCCGCCCACCAGGAGCACACTTCTGAGGATTCTCATGAGCTGTTCTCTCGTTGCGTGGAGACTTCGAGGTAGACCGGCCGTGGGCGGAGTCTCGCTACGTCCGCGGTCTTCCGAGGGAAAGAGAACGTGTTGTGGAATCTGGATGTCTGGAACCGCGGAGTGCGGTCACCGGCAGGCAGAGGCTGGTGGAGCATACCACCAACTGGTCGCCGAACCTAGGCTGAGGCTGGAGGGGTAGGTGAGATCGAGAGGCGGATCTGGGGCGCCCCGGTGCCGAACCGTCGGACTCCGCAGCTGCTGATGGCGCGGTCGGGCAACGGCACCGCTATACTGGAAAAGCCCGTAAGTGATCGCGGCACCTTGGGGGACGTATCACAATCGCCACAATCCTCCTTCAAGCGATGCTGTAAGTTGTTGATGCTGAACGGAGAGATGTCCGAGTGGTTGTCCGCCTACGGCGCGACATCTCGCCATAGCTCGCGCTGAATTCAGGCGCGAGCGGAGGCGGATGAAGGAGCACGTTTGGAAAACGAAGCCGGCGACCGACACTGAGCCACGCCGAGGCACGTCAACGCATACGCGATCAGCGAGTTAACCCTCCGCAACGATTACTCAGTGTGCGTCCGTAGACCTCGATGTTCTTCGAGGTTCCGAGCCCGACGTATCACAGTCCTATCACAATGCGCCGATCGAGTTGCGGGGATGGCGCCGCAAGGTCGAAGAGTACGTCTGCGCCTCACAACCGTCACGCTGAACCTTTCATCTGGACCGCCACCGCGGCGACGATCCTCCGCAAGGTGCGTCACCGTAAACAAGCATGAGAGAACCCCACACTGGGCGGTGGACCGTATCTGAGCGTCCGAACGCGTTCGTCGAATTCGTTACTTCCGCGCCGCTGCCTTCGCTGGCATTGGAACCGTGGGCACCATGATGTGCGCGTACTCAGTACCCTTCCACATCACCCAAGGCCCACCGTTGTGCGGATCGGTTGGCAAGGCCGCCAATTGATTAGTGTCGGGCGTCAGCACCATCAGGTGGGCAGGGCTGACGACCCACTGGTTCGTCGCAGTAGGAGCCGTCGCAAACGGGTCGGTATTGCTCGCGCCTTTGTCACCCTTCAGCATGTAGGCGATACCGACGCTCTTGATCTGCGGATCCTTCTTGTTTATCCAGGCGTCGACCCAGCCTTGCCACTCCTTATCGAGGCACATCACCTCGGGATGGGCCATACACACCCATCCGTTGGTCCCGGCGCGCAGTTGCATCATTTTGCCATCGGCGCCCGGTTCGACCACGGCGGCGTCTTTGGTCAAGTCAGCAGGCCCCGCGCTCAGCGCGAGCTTAATCTTCGCGTCAGACGACATGGCTTTGTTTGTCGCGGTCTGATGCTCGGACGCGGGTTTCGCGGGCTCCTGAGCAACGAGCGACAAGCTCACCGCGGCGAAACACCCGATCAACCATGCGACAAGTTTATGCATGAGCTTCCTCCAGACAGGGCGAATGTCAGAGTGTAGCGAGCCACCGCGCCCACGATCTCCGGAACGCGTGTCATTCAGACTGCGCACTCCATGACAACGAATCAAGCGGCAAACGGCGCATGTCGCACTGTGTCGTCCATTGTCGTCCCGCCCGCCGAGGCCGGGGTTGAAGACACGGCCGACCTATGGTTCACTGCCCGAAACAGTGACGTCCGTGTCATGAATGCCTCTGGCCGTCTCAGGCTCGACTCGTGGAAGGAGATCGCCGATTACCTGAAGACCTCCGTACGCACCGTTCAGCGCTGGGAAAAGTACGAAGGCCTGCCGGTGCACCGGCACGCGCACTCGCGGCAAGACACCGTCTATGCCTACACAGACGAGATTGAGGAATGGCGGTCGGATCGCAATCGACACGGCACGAAGGGAGGAACACCGCGCTCGACAGCAATCGCATTCCTGCAAGCCGAGCTCGCGAGCGCTTCTTCCGTGCCGCCGGGTACCGCCTTGCGATCTGTGCAAGGGCCATTTCTGCGTCGCGACGATGAACTTCGAATCCTGCAGGAGAACCTCGACGCTGTTCGAGCCGGCGGGGTTCGTGCCGTATGTCTGACCGGCGAGCCCGGTGCCGGCAAGACGACCTTGCTTGAACAGTTCGTCTCCGGGATTCAGACCGCGCCAGGACAGCTCGTGACGTTCTCCACGTGTTCCCAGCGGCTCGCTGGCGCTGAAGCATTTCTGCCGCTGCTCGACGGTCTGGACGGCCTGACTTGCGCCGGCGAGGACGCAGCCATCACGCGGTTGCTCAGAGCGATCGCGCCAACCTGGTATGTGCAGATCGCTCCTCTATGGTCCACTGCGGATCTGGCATTCGCATCCGTGTTGGAGCGAGCCCGGGCGGCGTCACCGGAACGGGTGAAGCGTGAACTCGCCGCTTTCGTCGGCCCACATCACAGCCGTGAGCCCGCTCGTCGTCGCAATCGACGATTTCCACTGGGCGGACGCGTCCACCGTGGAGGTGCTCGCCTACCTCCTGAGCAAGCCCGACCTCGAGCGCCTTCTTCTCGTGTGTGCGTACCGGCAGACCGAGATGACACTCTCGGCACATCCTTTCGTCTCCGTCCGTCACGAGTTGATGAAGCGCCGTATCCTCGTCGAGGTGCCATTGCGGCGCTTCAGCCTACAGGAGACAGCGTGCTATCTCGACCTCGTGTTTCCGGAGAACCGCTTCCCGAAGGAACTCGCCGAAGTTGTCCAGGCCCGAAGCAACGGCAATCCGTTGTTCGTGAGCGAGATCGCCCGCGACCTGATGGAGCGTGGCGCAGTGCGCCGGCGCGAAGGGCGGTGGTGCATCGAAGCGTCCCTCGACCAGGTGCGTAGCTCGCTGCCCTTGTCCATTCAGAGCGTCATCGAACGCAAACTCGCGCAGCTCGACGCCGAGGACAAGCTCCTGATGATGACGGCGTCGCTTCAGGGCATGGAGTTCGACTCCCGGCTCGCGGCGATCGCAGCCGGATGCCCGGTGTCCGACGCAGAGCAACGCCTGGCGCGACTGCAGTCGGTTCACTCGCTCATCACGCCCGTCGGCGAAGGCGATCCCGGAGATGCCATTCCCGGCCAGCGCTATGCCTTCGTCCACATGCTGTATCAGGAAGCCTTCCAGACGGCAGTGACGCCGGCCCGGAGAGCTGAATGGAGCCGGCTGATTGCCAACGGTCTCGCCGAACTGAACAAGGCCGATCCTTCGAGAGTTGCGGCGGAACTGGCAATGCACTACGAGGCCGGGAGAGACTTCCACCGAGCTGCGCAGTGGTTCCTGCAGGCGGCCCGCAATGCGGCACAGGTGTACGCCGAATCATGAAGCGGCCGATCTGTGCAAACGGGCGATTACCAATGCGGACCGCCTCGAAACGAGACTTCGGAATGCAGTGGTGTTGGACGCCGCGATGCTCCGCGCCGAACTGCATCTCAACGTCAGCGCATTCGAGAATGCGGTCGCGGACTTTGGGCTGGCGGAAAAGGCCGCTTCGGACGCCGGACTGGTCGAAGCTCAGGTCGACGCGATCTGTGGCGCTGCTCTCGCGCTGTTCAATCTGAAGCGGACCACTGAGACGCGTGCGCTGGGGTTCAAGGGGCTGGACCTCGCGCGTGTTTCCGGGAGCGAGACCGCCGTCGCGTCCTCCCACATGGTGGTCGCGATGGAGCGCATGTGCGTGGGCGACCTCGATGCGGCGGAACGCTGGAGCACCTCTGCGCTGCCCGTGCTGCAAAACGACGTTCGCACGCCGGTTCCGCTGCACGTGATTGAAGGCGTGGGGTACGGGGCGGCCCTGCACGGCTGGCGCCTGGAGTACGAGGACGCGTTGCCACCTTGTGAATGGGCGCTCGCGAAGGCCCGTGAGCGTGGATCCAACTTTCACATCGTCTGTCTGCTGTTCATTCGCGGCCTGGGCTTGGGTAACTTCGGCCGCCTCTCGGATTCACTGGCCGATCTCCGCGAAGGTATGCGCCTCAGCGAGATCAATCATGAGCGGTACTGGCTGCCGCGGCTGCCCAACACGCTGGCGTGGTTGCACAGCGAGATGTTCGATGTCGAGGAGGCGCTGCGACTGAATCGTGAGGGGAGCGTCATTGCGCGTGAGATGAACTTCCCCGAAGGGGACGTGAACTCGCAGATCAACCTGGCACTCAACTATCTCTGTCTCAACGAACCGAATAGTGCCCGCGAGCATCTCGCCGCAGCCGAAACGTTGCTGGCCCAGGACGAGTGGTTTCGCTGGGTGTATACGATTCGTTTCCAGGCCGCGTATGCCGAGTATTGGTTGATGAAGGGCGATCCAGCCGAAGCGGCCCGATATGCAACGGCGTCGCTCAATCTCGCCGGCGTCACACGCCGGCGGAAACACATCGCGTGGGCGAGCAAGCTGCTCGGCGACGTGGCCGCCATGGAGGACCGACCGCGAGAGGCCGTTGCGCACTATCAGGCGGGGCTTTCCGAATTGGAACGTCACCCGTGTCCGTCCGTTCAGTGGAAGATTCTGGCTGCCCTTGCAGCCGTTCACATCAAGCTCCACCAGCCCCGGGAAGCCGAGGAGTCACGTGCAGCGACACGACGTGCGCTCCGTGAACTCGCCGGGTCGATCAGGGAGGCTCCTCTACAGAGTCGGTTCAGAGGATCGAGAGTGGTGCGCGAGTACGGGGTGGCGTGATCGCGCCATCGCCCACACGATTGCCTCGCCCATCCGCTCCTCGCGGTCGCTGTCGATCGCCAGCGTGTGATCTCTCAGAGCGTGGTCGCTGTTTTCGCATTCGCGGCCCTATCCAGATCGGCTGGAGAACGCGATGGTCCAGCGTTTGTGCAGATCCCTGCGCTGTTCCGGTGACGATGACGACCGGATGCATTGTGAATCAAGCCCAGAGTTCAATCTGGTGACTCTCAAGCCACACCACGTTTCACCGAGAATGAAGAGCGGCCTCTCCACGCAGCTGTGGCGCGACGGTATACTTGAAAAGCCCGTAAGTGATCCCGGCACATTGGAGGACTTATCACAATCGGCGGAATCCCGATCGTCGTGCGACCGTAAGTTATTGATTCTAAACGGAGAGATGTCCGAGTGGTTGAAGGAGCACGCTTGGAAAGCGTATGCCGGAAGAAGTTCTACCGTGGATTCGGATCCACTCTCTCGCCAATGTCGGCTCAGGCGACTCTGACGGAGAAACGTGAGGGTCGGGTCTACCCGAAGAGTTTCGGGGTCGGCATGCGCGCGCGGATGCGCTCGAGCTCTTCGACGGTCACGCGGTCGAGGCCGCTCTTACGGCAGGACTCCTCGACGGCCCTGACGACCATCCCCCGCACGAACGCCGGAATCCTCTTCATCCGCGCGTCGGCGGCATCGTCCCATGCGATCGTGCGCGGCGATTCAGCGCCGTACTCGATCGCGGCAGTCGCCGGTGCCCCCGCAATGGACGCGCCGCCGCGCATCGCGAGAAGAGGGGACCCGGCAAACCTGCCGGGGGTATGGGTACAGAGGGGATCCTCGGCCATCAGATCGCCGGTCATCCCGTAGGCCCGGGCGCGGCAGCCCCCGCAGTGAGCGTTCATCTCGCACTCCCCGCAGCGCCCGCCGAGGGACGTGCGGCGGCGAACGTCGGCGAACAGCTTGGATGACGTCCAGAGGTCCGCCAGACTCGAGCTGCGAAGAGTCCCCGCGAAGACCGGGAGGTACGGGCACGGGGTGACATCCCCATTCGGCCGAATCCCCATGTAGTGTGTGCCCGCCGGGCAGCCACCGGCGCCTCCGGAGTAGGTCCTGATCCGTGACAGGGCTGCGCCGGGCTCGCCCTGAGCGGCGTCGACGGGCGATCCGGCATCTGTCGAAATCGTATCGGCCCCGTCCTGCCCCGAGCCGAGTGGACGGGCATTTTCCAGCACGGTCTTGATGTAGTGCGGTGCGCACTTCGCGTTGACGAGCATGCGGCGCTCGTACTTCCTTTGGATCCGGTAGAGCGAGGCGAGCACGTCGTCGTATTGGGCGGGGGTGATGTCCGAGACGAACTGCCCGCGCCCCGTCGGCACCAGGAAGTAGAGATTCCAGACTCTCGCGGCGAGCCGCTCGTGCGCGAAGTCGGCGATCGCGTCGAGCTCGCCCAGGTTGTGCGAGCCGGCGGTCGTCTGCACGATGAAGGGGAGCCCGGCCCGGTTCAGGATCTCCGCTCCCTCCACCGTGTTCCGCCAGGCGCCCCGCACCATCCTGAAACGGTCGTGACGATCGGGATCGAGCGCATCGAGAGAGAGCGAGAGCCCCCGCGCGCCGGCCTCCGCGAGCCGTCGTGCCAGGTTCTCCGTGATACTCACGCCGTTGGTGCCGACGACGACCCACAGTCCGCGCTCCGACGCGCGCCGGACGATCTCGAGGATGTCGCGCCGCAGCAGCGGCTCGCCGCCCGTCAGAATCGTCAGGCACTCGGGCGCGAAGGCGGCGAGCTCGTCGATGACCCTGAAGCACTCCTCGGTGCCGAGCTCGCTCCGATCGGCGAAGTTCTCCGTGCCGACCTGAGGCGCGCCGCCGGCGTCGAGATAGCAGTGCTCGCAGGCAAGGTTGCAGCGGTAGGTGAGGTTCCAGGAGACCACATAGGGTCGGGCGAACGAGCTGGCGTCCATCGACGGCATGTTCATGTCGATCAAGGGACGAAGTTACATGCCGAAGAAGTCACGGGCGGCGTCGAGGATCTGCTCGTCCACTTCGAGCGCCCCTCTCTCCCGGGCGAATCTCTCGATGCCGGTCCGCGCCATCGGGCGGACGAAAGCGGGGATGTTCGCGAGCCGCGCTTCGGCGCCGGAAGTCCACCGGACGGGAATCGACTCGGCGGCCTGGCCGGTTCGGGTGTCGGCGGCGCCTTCGATGCCAGCCATCATCGCCGGGAACGGACATCTGGCGCCGGCGTTGGAACTGCTCGCTCCGGTGTCTCTGTCCTCCGAAAGGCGCGCGTCTGCGACGGACGTTCCCCCGCCCGCAGTCCCGACACTCGACGCGCCCGTATCGGGACCGATCCGGACGCCGAGTGACTGGACGAGCTGAGTCTCGAATGGATTGGTCAGCATCGCCATCTCGTAGCCGCACTCAGGGCAGGAGTAGACGACCGCGAGCGAACCGCCCTCGGGCGGGGCGACGGCTTGCAGCTTCATCGGAGTATCGCAGGGGACGCAGAGGAATTTCATCGGGGAGGCTCCTTACCCGCCTCCGCTGAAGCTTCGGCGAGGCTCGCCGTAGCGCCTACGGCGCGAAAGCGGCCTGGTGGTAGCTCACGGGCATGGTCAGCGGAGGGTGGCTCGCCTGGCCGTAGCTCACGCGCCGCGTGGGCGGAGGCTGGCAGTGTCGATTCGAGGCTGTCCAGCAGTTGCTGCGCAACATGCTCCAGGGCCCGGCCAACGGGTGTTTCGGGTAGTTCCGCGAGAGCGGTCCCCCGATCGCAGTGCCGTGCGAGCTCGGGATCGAATGGGACGGTCCCGAGGCAGGGGATCTCCAGGCCCGATGCGTCCGGTGAGGCGAAGAGCGGCTTGATGGCGTCGCAGTCGCGGCAGTAGTAGCCGCTCATGTTCTCGACGTAACCGAGGACGCGATTGGATCCCTTCGACAGAGCTGCCACCGAGCGCGCGACCACGCCTCGTGCCACCTCGGAAGGAATCGTCACGAGCAGGAACGAGGTCCGCGGCCCGAGAAAATCGGCGTACTGGACGGTTCGCTCGGCTCCCGGCGGCAAATCGAACATCAGCAGATCGAGCGCGCCCCAGTCGAACGATCCAAGGATCTCGCCGAGAAGTGCGAACTCCCTGGTGGCTCGCCAGGTATGGGACTCTCCGTGCGCCGCGCTCTCGAAGTCGAGCGCCTCCGACTCCGGGATCAGCGAGCCCATCGAGAAGACCGCGATGCCGTTCCTCGTCCGCGGGAGCGAGACTTTTTGGCTGCCGGGAACGAACAGCGCGCCCTGGACACCTGCCATGCGCGCCTGTGAGGGGCCGTTGAAGTCCGCGTCCAGAATCGCAATCCGAAGCCCCCGGGCGCGCAGAGCGCCCGCGAGATGGAGCGTCAACGTGCTCTTGCCGACTCCGCCCTTGCCAGAGCCCACGGCCACGAGATGGCGCACCCCTGCGAGCCCGTCGGCGATGCGGGCGCGCTGCTCGGCAACCTGCTCGAGGACTCTGGACCCTCCGTCGCCGACGATGTCGTGGTAGCTCTTCACCTGGCTGACGTTCCGAGGGTGATAGCTTACAACGTCGCGCGCCGGCCGCGGAGGGTGAACGGCAGGGCATGCGACGGGCTTCGGGTTCCTGTCGCGCGGGTACCGCTTGACACCTGGTGTACGGGCTCGGATACTGGCGGTGCTTCCCCCCGGCTCAGACTACGTAATCGCAGCCACAGTGTCCTCACGACACACCGGTCGTTTGCCGGGTTTCATACGAAGGCTCACATGACCACCACTCGGCTCCAGATCCCATTTCGTCGCACCAGCGCGCGTTCCCAGGCCATTCTCCTTGCGAGCACGCTTGTACTCTGGTCCATTCCCGCGCCTGCCCAGGCGCCACCCGAGCGACTGGGCGACAAGGACGTCAAGATCCTCGTCGATCAGATCGACGAAAGCCGCGACAAGTTCGAGGGCAATCTCGACGGCGGGTTCAAGGGATCGACGGTGACGGGAGCGAACGGCGAAATCAAAGTTGCCGCCGCTCTCCAGGATTATCAGGACAACACCCAGAAGCTGCAGAGTCGGTTCAGCTCCGAGTACGCCGCGGGCCCGGAGGTCGCCACGGTCCTCAAGCAGGCCACGTCGATCGACAGGTTCATGAAGGGCTCGCCGAGCACGATGAAGGGCCGCAGGGAGTGGGATCGTCACGAGGCGGACCTCACGCGTCTGGCGCAAGTCTACGGCACGACGTTTCCCCTGCCGGACGGGGCCACCGTGAGCCGGCTGAACGACTCTGAGGCGATCGCTGCGGCCGACGGCGTTGCCGCGTCCGCCGACAACTTCAAGCGCGACCTCAACGATGCGAAGAGCCTTCCCAAGGCCGACAAGGAGGCTGCCAGGAAGGACGCGGACGTGCTGATCAAGCAAGCCAATACCGTCAAGGAACGAATTCGCGACGGCAAGCCGGCGACGTCTGACGTGCGGCTGCTCGGCGAGCATGCGGCCAGGCTCCAGACGTTCGTCGGCGCGCACCAGGTCCCGACGGCGAACTGGCAGGCGGCACAGGCCTCGCTCGGCAAGCTGCAGGAGATCTTCGGGCTGACGAAGTAGGACGACTGGCGTCCACTCGGAGAGCCAAGGCCTGCACCTTTGCGAGAGCCTTGTCGCGGTCGTGCCCATAGCACAGCACGCCGGTCGCACCATGCCATGTGTTGTTCTCACCGGCGGCCCGGGAGTTGGAAAGACCTTGCTGCTCGCGGAGCTTGGCGCACGTGGATATGCCACTGTTGAAGAGTCTGCCCGGTCCATCATCGCTGAACGGGTCGCAAGTGGCCTGAGCGCCCGGCCAGAGCTACCAATCTTCGCGCGAGAGATCCTGCGACGGGATGTGGAGAAGTTCCTGAGCCATGCGCCCGGCTCGGAGTGGATCTTCTTTGATCGTGGTGTCCTTGATGCACTCGGCTTGCTCCAAGAGGTCGACCCGCTCCCTATCGAGGATCTGCAGCGCCTGCTCAGTGCCTATTCGTTCCACACGCTCGTCTTCATCCTGCCACCATGGGAGGCTATCTACGCGAACGACGCCGAGCGCGATCAAACCTTTGCTGAAGCGGTGAACGTGTATAACAAGCTTCAGCGGTGGTACCGTTCATGCGGCTACCGCGTCCATGACGTTCCGCGGCTCTCTGTCCAGCAGCGGGCTGACCATGTCCTACAAATGCTTTCTCAGAGCGACACGTAATCCCTCGATGCGACGCGCTACAGCTTGGGGCCACTCCACGGCCATTGGTGTTCTCCGCTGGCGGTCCCAAGACTCCGCCGCGCACGTTCAGTCGAACGTTAGCCGGACAATCGTCGGCAGAATGCCCGGAGCAAGAACGATGACGACGCGAATCCACCCGACGCGAATGCTGGCGACTAAATCGGTCGCTGAGAAGGCTCGCGTGAAGCCCGCCACCACGATTGCCGTGCTGAATTCAGTGCCGGCCGTTGTAAATTCGCTGGGCTTACCGAAGGACGTCACATTCGTCGACCCGGACAAAGCGCAACTCGTATTCCTCTTCGTGAACTCGCGCGCAGACCTCGAATCCCGGATGCCGTCGGTCGTTGCCGCGCTCGCGCCGAACGCCGCTCTGTGGGTCTTTTTCCGTAAGGGGTCGAAGGCCGCTGGGCTCGAGATGAACCGTGACAACGTCTGGGCGATTGCTGAGCGGTTGGGCATGAGGCCCCTTGGTCTCGTCAGCGTCGACGAGACGTGGTCGGCGTTTCGCCTCAGACCCCCCAAATAGGCGAGGCTCAGGGCGTGCCTGCATTCCGTCGGGCACTTACTTTTATGGAGGCAACTGTGGCCCAGGAGAAGAGTGTGCTCGTTATCGGCCTGGATCCTGAACTGATCGACTTCTCGCAACCAGGCTACGCGCCGGGCATGGATGCGACGAAGGTGTCAGCCGGCCTCAGGTCAGCTGAAGACGAATTGACCCGTCTCGGGTACAGCGTGCAAATGTGTTTGACCGACTTTGGCGACACTGCGGAGGCGGTCGTTCAGAGCCAACTGAATCAGAAGCGGTTCGACTGTGTCCTCATCGGGGCGGGTCTACGAACGAATCCGAGCAATTTCATGCTGTTCGAAAAATTGATCAACGTCGTACATGAACACGCACCTCGAGCCAAGCTATGCTTCAATACGATGCCGGGTGATACGGCGGCGGCGGTGAAGCGTTGGCTCTGAGGTAGCCGCAACTCGGCGTTCGGCGCCTACGCGTCGACCACATCAGCAGGCCAGAGGATGCCCGTTTACCAGACGACCTTCGAAATAGATGCGGGCGCGAATCGCGTCTGGAAGGTTCTCACGACCGCGCCCTCGCTGCGTAGAGTAGATACGCGCCGGCGGAGCGGAAACCGAGCGTCTCCAGCAACTCCTTGGAGATCTCCGACGGGTGGACCTTCCGGAACCGGAGCGTCCTGATACCTTGCGCGCTGAGTCGAGAGAGCAATTGCTTCAGGCGGGCTCCGCCGTCTTCGACAACAGAGCGGAGCGACAGAATCTCCGCCGTCTGGTCGGCCGCCGTGTACAAAACGTACGCTTCGATTCGCTCGTCTGATGCGACGGCGAACCCTGCGATCTCGTCCTTCCTTGCAGTAAGGGTCTCGACCGAGCGCTCCCAGCACACCTCCGGATCGGCCTCTCCCAGGAGACCATTGGCGGCGAGATCGTCGACCGTGACAGGAATCAGGAACCGGCCCTCCACCGTGGCCGAATCGCTCTCCTCACCCTGCAGGACGTAGTCGACGAGGAGCGATTCCTGGACATATCCGCTTGCGCTGAACAGCGCGCAGGCAGGGACGAGATTCTCGGGGACCTCGGCTACCATTCGGGGCGGGCCGAGAATCGCGAGCTTCGAGCCGAGCGACGCGAGCAGGTGACGTCCATGACCCTGTCGCCGATGATCCGGATGCACGGCGATTTTGTGGACGAGGGTACCGGATGCCCGCTTGGCGCCGATCAGGACGCCGATCGGATCGGATCCGGAGAACGCGACCATGCAGCTGCTACACCAGACCTGAAGGTCGCGGATCGAACGCTTGAACGCGGCCGGGGTCATGGGAGGCTCGTCGGGGAAGTACGGCGACCAGCAGCGATTCAGCGCGTCGACGAGAAGCGGGATGTCGTCCGAGCGGCAGAAGCGGTATGCGGACATGGAGTCATCGGTGTTCAGGCTGCAGGCTACAGACTCCAGTCTGCAGCCGCTGTCGGGCGTCAGGCCAGACGGCAGCCTGCAGCCTGTCGCCTGCAGCCTGAAACGACCGACAAACTCACAGCTGTTCGCCGGACGCACTTCGCGCCGTCAGCGCGATCGTACCTCGTTGAGGTAGCCGTCACCTGCCGCACTGCGGGGGTTCCTGAGCGGGCCCGCCGGAGGCTGCGGCAGAAGGACCGCCGAATCCTCCGCCGTCGTCGCAGACTCCGGGGCTCGCGCCTGCTGCTGGTGACGGGTAGTTCGCGATCATCTCGGCCATCATCTTCTTGCCGATCTCGATTCCGTCTTCCACTAGCGCAAGATCGATCGCAGACACGCAGCGCTCTCGCGCGAGCTCCTCGATCCGCTCCTGCGTCTTGTTCCGCATGAACCCGGCGGGGACCCGGAGGACCCGCTGCGCGGCATCGCTCGGTCCAGTCGAAGGTCGAGATCAACGGATTCTTCCTCTCGTCGCGAGCAATGAGCCTGGCCTCGCTCGCTGCGCCGGTGGCGCTCTCGGCGGCATCGGCGGCGCGCGGTCGCGTCACGTCGGCGGAGGGAGGCTGGATATCGAGCGGCGCTCCCGTCTCCTCCTCGATCACCTGCCGGGCGAATTCGAGCGTGATCGCGTCGAGCTTCATCATGCGCGCGCGCTTTTCGACACGCGCCTTCACGCGACGGCGCTGGTAGGCGTTCTTCATGGTCCAGAGGCCCTTCCTGGCCTGCTCCGACCATCGGAGCTTGCGCCCGTCGTAGGTGGTCTCCTCCTGCAGACCTCCCTCCACGTCCGCGATCTTCTCGATCATCTCGCGGGAGATCACTTCGAAATCCGCGGCGCCGCAGACGGTGCACCTCACGGCGCCGCTCTGCGTGGCCGTGACGCCGCACGCCCGGCACATCGACACAGGGCCGGACTTCGCCCGCTCGAGAGCCACCGCTTCGGCCAGCGCCTGGGTCGCGGCCGACGCGCTCTTCGGCATGAACCGATCCATCGCCTCGTCGATCACCGCGTTCGTGATGACCGAATGGCCCTTCTCGAGTGCCAGGCGAAGGACGCCGGTGCGGGCAATTCCCTTGACCTGCTCGGGCACGTGCGTCATGCGCTGCTCGGCCTCGGGCGTCCATCGGACGGTCTCCTCCGCGCGCACGTCAAGCCGTGGTACCTCGAGCCGCGTGGAGAGCAGGACATCGCAGAGCGCGGCGCGGAGAACGTTCTCCGCGTTGCTCCCCAGCCCCGTCTCGTCCTTCGGGCTGTGCACGCCGATCCGTCCCATCACGATGAGCCACGGATTCGTCTTGCGCGCGTGGTCGAGGATCTTCTGGAAGGGCTTGCCGTCGAGGAGCGTCTTCTTGATTTCGATGCCCGCCTCGGTTGCCATCCGCTCGCCCACCTCCAGGTGCGACTGATAGATCTGCGCGAGCCCGGTGTCGATGATCTCCTCGTGGAGCTGATTCTGCTCCTCGAAGCGGAAGACCTTCGCCGCCTGCTCGGTGAGGACATTGACGATGCCGTTGAAGACGGAGTAGTGCAGATAGGGGTCGTACACCGCGATTGCTTCCACCTTCTTGCCGAACGTGCGTGCCAGGTCCACGGCGGTCATGAGCGCACCGAATGACTGGGGGCTGCCGTCCATGCCAACCAGGATCGTGTCCCGCTCCTCCTCGCCCGCCTCCGGGACGTGCTTGACGACCCAGACATCGCGGTCGGATTGGCGGGCGACGCGTTCGCAGACCGAGCCGATCACGCTGTCCCGCGCGCGCCCGATCCCCAGGGCGCCGAGCACGACCAGGTCGTGCGGTGAGCCGGCGAGGTCCTTGAGAATCTCGGTGTGATGCTTCCCGTCCATCATCCGCGGTTCGAAATCGAGGCTCGACTCCCTGCAGAGACGCGACATGCCATCGAGATAGCTGTCGGAGATGAGCTTGAGGCCCATCGTGATGAGGCTGTCGTGAATCTTCCGCTGACGCTCCAGCTCCACTTCGTCGATGTACTCCTCGGGCAGGGTGTACTCCATCTGCCTGAAGCGATAGTCGTGCAGTTTCGCCGCGTAGACATGGCAACCGACCAATTTCGCCGAGTACGCCTTGCCCAGCCCGATGGCGCAGGCGACGGCGCGGTTGGAGTGGTCTGAGTTATCGACGGGAACGTAGATGCTCTTGTACATGGAGATCCTCGAAGTCGCCTTCAAACGTTCGTGGCCGGCTGCTGTCTTGGCTCACCGCCGCGCTCGTCGCGGGCGCGAGCGCTGTAACGCCACCGGACCCAACCGATCACGGCCAGTTCGATGGCAAGAATGAAAATCGCGGTCGTGAGCATCGGGCCTAAGGCCGATGGGACCACTTCCGGCCCAACGTAGAGGGCATACCAGATGGTGAGGCCTCGCCGGTTGCCACGCTCGCGCGAGAACCCGTCCCAGACCGAGAACGCGATTGGCATGAACTGTTCGGGCGAGAACGGGGCGCCCGAGATGGCACGAAGGGGCCGCTTGAAGATGACCGACCATTCTCCCTGGTCGTAGCGCGCAACACCAGTGAGATCGCCCGTGTCGTTGGGAGCGATGTCCCCGCTTCCCCGGCCGGTGAACTGGAGGGGATCGGGGCGGGCCAGATCGAAGAACCAGAGATCCACCGAGTTCTGGGCGTCGCCGAAAATGAAGTAGGGCTTGCGGGCGCCTGTCGGCACCTGCGACGGAATCTGGATCGAGACGGCGTCGGAAAACTCGGATGGCTGATCGGCTGGCGCCGCTTCCGCCTCGGCAAAAGGGTCCGCTGCCGGCTGCTGGGCACCTCCCGGCGTCTGCGACTGCCCGGCCGGGGCAGGGGCGAGTTCTGCGTCGCCGAAGACGCTCCCCTCCGAGCCGCCGGCGCTCGCACCGCCGCTCTCCCCCCCGGCTGCACCAATCGCTTGTTCCTCCTCCTCCTCCGGCGGCACAGGAAGTGACGGCGCATTTTTCCCCGTTTTCTGCGCGCTCATATCGTGCCATCGAACGAGAAGGGCGATCGACTCGGTGTCGTGGATCGCCTGAACGGTTACGGAGGTCGCAGGAGGATGGAACGCGCGTCCCGGCTCCATGATCTGCCCGACGATTGGAAAGCGGGCCGCAGGCGCGGATTCGAAGCTCGCGGCTCCCTTGGCAAGGTCGATCGGGTCCTGGACGTGCTTGGCGACGACGAGGTTGGTATAGCCAGGCCCGTTGCTCCCCGAGAGGGAGACGATGAAATCTGTGATGGCCCATCGTTGCTCGGGCGTGAGGGCGTCGGAGAACGCCGGCATGGGCGTGCCGTTGAACCCCGTGCTCATCGTCCTATAGATGTCCTCGCGCGACGACCCTCCGCGGAAGGTCCAACTCTGAGCGAGGTTTGCCGCGCGTATCGGATAGCCCCAGTCGTCCTTCAGGGTTGGCGCCGAAGAGCCGTCGCCCCGACCGAGCGTACCGTGGCACTTTACGCAACCGGTCTCGACGTAGAGCTTCTTCCCGAGATCGACCGACTCCTTCGAGGCTCCCGGCGCGCCCGGGAGCGGCACGGCCTGGGGCACGTTTCCCTTGTCCGAGAAGTCGGGGGAAAAAGTCGTAATGAAGTAGGCGAGATCCGACACTGCCTGGTCGGAGAGGGTTGGCCAGTCGGGCATCGAGGTGTAGGGCATGCCGCGTCTGATGATGTTGACGAGGTCCTGATGCGTTGGCAGCGCACCGTTGGGCGTCGACCGGACCTTGAACTTGCCCGTCGTGAAGTTCCGGGGCCTGGGGTACAAGTGCGGAGCCGCGTAGCCTTCGCCGTCACCCTTCTCGCCGTGGCACTGCGAACAGTACTTCAGGTAGACCTTCTTGCCAGATTCCCGCTGCGCCTCGGTCCCGACATCCTGAGCCGCCACGGGTGCCGATCCCGTCAGCGCAGCACACAACGAGCCGATCAGGACAGCGAGACGGGCGCGTAACATCGCGCCGGGCCGCGCCGCACGACGCGCGCACGATCGGATCAGAGAGGCGGTCATTGCGTATGGGCCTCCTCCCTGGCGCGAGGCCTCTGGCCCGTGAAATCGTAGAGAAAGAGGATCGTCTCCCACATCTCCTCCTCCTTCAGGAATTTTTCCCAGGCGGGCATTGCCGTGTCCCAGGGACCGCCTTCCTCGGGAAGTCCCGGTCCGCCCTTGGAAATCCGCCAGAGGAGAAACGTGTCGCGCAGCATCGCGATTGCCCCCTGATCGGTGAAGTTGGTCGGGATCGGGTCCAGCCCGTGCACGAACATGCCGTTGCCCCCCATGGTGTCGCCATGGCAGAACACGCAATTCCGATAGTAGGTCCGGCGCCCGTTTTCGACCCGCTTGCGGTACTCGTCAGGGTTCGAGCTCTGGAGATGCAGGAAGGGGTTCTCGCCGGCGTCGAGATTGATCTTCTTGTCGTGAATGCTGATCTCGGACGGCGATGCCGGATGGATCGTTCGCGGAAAGAAGGGAGGTTCGAGGGGGACGTTCATCCGAACGTAGACGTTTGCCGCCGCGAGCGCAGGGATGGCGACGACCGTCGCGCCGAGGAGCGCTGTGTACCGCTTCTCCGTCATGAACCGGACGAGCGGGCCGGAGACTTCCTCGCGGCGCTCCTGGCTGGAGGACACGTACGCCAGGATCGCAATCGAGACGATTGCCATGTAGAGCGTGACGACAGAGGCGGGAATCGGCGCAGTGAATCCGAACCGGAGTAAGACGTAGATCCCCGCCCACCAGGCGCCGGCCCACAGCAGCAGATTGGCCCGCAGGAAGCGAAGCACCCCGAAGACGACGACCACGGCGAGGACAATGAGGATGCTCATCGGGTAACCGCTCCATCGAACCGCGCCGCCGTTCGATGGGCGACGACCGGCTGGACGATCTCGCCGGCACCCACGGAACTTCGCAACACGCCTGGGTCACCCGCCTTCGCGGTTGTCACCACCTGCGGGAATGGAACAGCGGGTTTCAGCCGCGCCCCCTTTCTGGGAAGAGGCTGGGGCTTGCCCGGCGCGTCGGTAGCATCCGGAGGAGCCGGCAGCCCGCCCGGTGGGGCCGTGGCACCGTAGTAGCGGTGAGTCGTCTGCAGCGTCACCGTCGGCGTGCCGCCAAGGGTCTGAAGGTACGCAATCACACAGAGGATCTCCTGATCGGTGAGCCCGATCGGAGGTTTGTTGATGGTGGGCATCCCCGGATTGAATCCCGGCACGATGAAAGAGTCCGGTTCGTACAGCGATTGGGCCAAGTACTCCACATCGCTCAGGCCCGGGACCCGGGTCTTCGCGCGGACACCGACCCCGTCGAGATCGGGGAACCGGAGCGCCCCGGTCTTGCCGATCGTGTGGCAGGTAACGCACAGCCCCTTGCCCTGCATGACCTCGCCGCCGACCTTGACCATGTCGGCCGTGGTCATATCGGTTTTCAGGACGATCTCCTGAGGAGGCTGAACCTCCTTCTGAGGCACCATCTGACCGACATAGGCGTAGAACCCGGTCGTAGCGAGGACGAGAGCGCCGATCCGGACACCGTGCGGAATCGTCATGACGTCCGCCTACGCTCCCGGAGTTGCCACTGGGAGCTCCGGCGAGACCTCGCCGGAGCCTGGGCGGCGGCGGGCGTTGGTCCGCCCCTCGAAGTCGGGCCTGTCGTGCAGGCTGGTGATCCAGAAGACGAAGCCGATCAGAAGAAAGAACAGCAGCACGGTCACGGAAACGACCTGGGTCGCGAAGCCGAGGGTGGGCGTGAAGGCGTCGGGCGAGTTGTCCCGAATGACGCCGTACACGTGCCAGTGCTGTCGCAGGCCCGAGCGGACGTAGCCCATGAGTCCCATGAGCCAGGTGAACGTGACGGCGATGAAAATCAGCACGTACTGGGAGATTGCCGGCATCTTTCCCCAGTGCACCTCGCCCGTGTTCCGCGGCCGGCGGTAGAGGAAGATGTCGATGGCGGTGATAGACACCATGGCGAGCAGGACTGAGCCGACCTGGGGCACCGAGAGGCCGATCCTGACGCTCGCCTCGACGAAGTACCCGTAAACGCCAAGGAAGATGACGAAGATCGCTGCGGCCGCGAAAATGGCGAGCTGCACCGCATGGCCCGTCTTCGCCCACGCCACCGACGCGACCTTCCCCGTCCGGCGGTAGAGGAGGAAGCTCATGAACGTCGTGAGGATCAGGATGTTCACGGCGGTGTTCTTCGCGGACATGACACCGAGGAAGCCCAGAACCGGGTGCGCCGATCCTCCCATCGCGCGGATCTCGGAAACCGTCGCGATGATCGACCGGGGGGTCGCCCAGATCATGAAACAGAGCACGATCGCGGCAAGCAGGTACTTGACGAACCTCTGGAACGGCTGTGCCCCCTCGACGCGCCCCATCCCGAGCCAGAGGTAGTAGTTGGCCGCGAGGAAGAGGTTCCCGATCAGGACCGCCTGGATGATGAAGAGCCACGAGAAGGCCCCGCCCATCATCGTGAGTCCGAGCGTCTGCGAAAAGGCGTAGATCTCCTTCGCGAGCCAGTAGCCGGCGAAGGGAAGCGGGAGGAAGGCGCTGATTGCGACGAAGTTCCCGATGTAACCCATCCAGTCGTAGTGCGCGCGCTCTTCGTCGGTTTCCGCATGGAGGAACTTGAAGGCTGCGTAGGCGGCGGCGACCGATCCGCCGAAGGCGATGTTCGCGATGAAGCGATGGACGTTGATCGGCATCCAGGTGAAGTTGTAGACCGCGTCCGATACGGAAATGAGCGCCCCCGTGTCCGAAACTCCGCTCGGCGACATCATGAACGTGAGCCAGGCATTGGCGATGAGCATGATCGCGGTGCCCACGACATTGAGGCCGAGCCCCAGGGCAAGGTGAACCAGAGGATGGAACTTCCCCCAGCCGTAGTAGTAGGTGTAGAGAAAAAAGGCCTCGGCGAAGAAGAGCAGCACGTACGGGAGGAAGGTGGGGGAGAACACGCTCATGAGGTAATTCGTGAACTTCGGATACAGAATCACGAGCATGAACGTCAGGAACGCTCCGAAGGTCGCCGTGAGTGAGAACGAGACGGAGAGGAGTTTCGTGAACTCGTACGCGAGCCGGTCGTAGCGCAGGTCTCCCGTCTTGTAGCCGATCACCTCGATGATGAACGCGAAGAGTGGAACGGCAAGGACGAACGCCGCAAACAGCAGGTGGAGTTGCGCGACCGACCAGATCGCCACGCGGCTCCCAACGACGGGGAACCTCCGGTACTCGGCCTCCACGTAGGGCTTTGCCCGGGCGGCGCTCTCCGCAGCTGCCTGCTCGGCGGCCAGTCCCCCCGCGCGGGGCGTTGCGTCCACGCTCGCCGCAGGAGCCCGGTAAGGCTCCTTGTATTCGCGGCTCACCAGCGTCGACGCTATCCATATCGCCCCGGCGAACATCACGAGACCGGCGACGGGACCCAGAAGGAACAGCAGTTTGCGGTTCATCGCGCCGTTCATGACGCCGTTCGTCATGGTCCCTCCCTCACTTGATTCCCGCGGGCGCGCCCTTTGCACCGGCCAGGCGTGTGCGCTCCAGCTCTCGGACGTAACCGACGATCGCCCACCTGTCGGCGGGAGGAATCGGCCAGCGGTACCCGGCCATCAGCCCTGTGCCGTTCGTGATGACATCGAAGATCTGCCCGTCCGGGTATTTCAGGATCTTCTCCTGATGAAGGGACGCGGTCGGCACGTTGCCTCGCTGGAACAGGATCCCCTTGCCGTCCCCGCGAGCGTCGTGACACGGCTGGCAATAGATCGCATAACGCTCGCGACCGCGCTCGACAAGCGCCTCGTCCACGGTCACGGGCATCGTCGCGACGAACTGCCCGTTCGCTCCCTTGCCCGTGAAAAAAGCTGCATCCTCTTGCAGCCCGCCGATCGGGACCGTTCCCGGAACCGGCTGGCGCATCGACGCGCCGTCGTAGAAGAACGTGCTGGCCGTCTGCGGAAGCACCTTCGGCTGGGCGTCCATGCTCGGATTGAGATGGATGGGAGGGCGGCTCGACGTGCAGCCGCGCGCGCATCCGGTGAGTCCGACAACCGATGTGAGAGCAAGGACGCCGAGCACGCGCCCGCCTCCGCTAAAGCTCCGGCGGGCAAGCGGATGACGGCCGGTCATGTTCTCACGCCTTCGAGATCGGGATTCGGGTTGCGCACCTTGGCCAGATAGGTCGTCCTGGGCTTGGTGTTCAGCTCACCGAGGAGCGCGTAGTTGCGGGGATCGGCCTTCGCCTTCACCACCCGGCTCGATTGGTCCCGAAGGTTTCCGAACTCTATCGCCGAAGCGGGGCAGGCCTGCTGGCAGGCCGTTTTCACGTCGCCGTCACGAAGCTCGCGGCCCTCGAGCTTCGCGTCGATCTTCACCCGGTTGATCCTCTGCGTGCAGTACGTGCACTTTTCCATGACGCCCCTCGCGCGAACCGTCACGTCGGGGTTCATCGCGAGCCGGAGAATGTCGGGCGTGTCCTTGGTGAAGTTGAAGAAGTTGAACCGGCGCACCTTGTAGGGACAATTGTTCGAGCAGTAGCGGGTCCCGATGCACCGGTTGTAGACCATCACGTTGAGACCCTGCGAGTCGTGAACGGTCGCGGCCACAGGGCAGACCTGCTCGCAGGGCGCATCCTCGCAGTGCATGCAGGGAACCGGCTGGAAAACGATCTCCGGGCTGCCCGAGGGCTCCCCGGAGAAGTACCGGTCGACCCGCAGCCAGTGCATCTCGCGGCCCTTGTTGACCTGGATCTTGCCCACGACGGGCACGTTGTTCTCGCTCTGGCAGGCCGTCATGCACGCGTTGCAGCCGATGCAGGAGTTCAGGTCGATCGTCATCCCCCACTGCTGACCCTTATCGTAGGCATGCTCCTTCCAGAGTGAGAAGTGATGCGGGTCATCCTCGAAGACGCCGAGTGCGCCGGGCACTCCTCCCTCTTTCGGGGCTCGCGGGGATTCCCCGGCATGCGTGCTCTCGGCTGCCGGCGGCCGGGACGCCAATTCCGATCGAAGCTCGGTCAGGGTCGACTCGCGGACGATGGGGCGCCCCTCCATGCTGCCGTGGTTCTGGGTCGCCGAGAGCGAGTACGTGCGCGCGAGCTTGGTGAGTTTGGCCCCGCTGTCGAACCCAGGTGCTTTCGAGCTTCGGAGCGTGAAGGCGTTGAACCCGACCCCCGAGCCGATCCGACCCGCATGCGAACGGCCATAGCCGACCGTCAAGGCGACCAGGCCGTCCGCCATGCCGGGGAGGATGCAGACGGGAAGCTCGAGCGAGCGGCCCGAGTAATCGACACGGATCACATCCTCGCTCGCAAGGCCGAGCGTTTCGGCCGTCTTGGGGCTCACGAGCGCGGGGTTGTCCCAGGTGAGCTTGGTGAGGGGATCGGGAAGCTCCTGCAGCCACCCGTCGTTCGCGAATCGGCCGTCGTGAAGCGACGGGGAGGGGAGGAACACGATCTCGAGGCCACGCGCAGATCCCGCCGCGGCCCGCGCCGCGCCGGCGCCGCCGGCGATCAGGCGCGCGAGTTCCGCCAGGGGCGCCGCGGTGAGATCGGGAACGACTTCGGGAAGCTCGCTGCCTGAAAGCAACCCATCGTGCAAGACTCGGTTCCACTTCCTGTCGAACTCGCCCTCGCCCAGGATCGGGTTCCAGGTCTCCCGCACGATGTCGTAACCGGGACGATCCTTGCCTCCCACCATCAGCCCCAGCACTTCAACCGGGGATCGTCCGCCGAACAGGGGGAGGATCAGTGGCTGGACGACGCTGAGCGTGCCTCCAACCGCGCGCGCGTCTCCCCACGCTTCGAGGTAGTGAGCCCGCGGGACATGCCACTTCGCCTTGGAGGATGTTTCATCGACGGTGTGCCCGAGCGCGATCGAGTGAGGGACCTTCGCCATCGCCGAGGCGAAGTCGAGATCGGCGGGGGCATCGAACACGGGATTGCCCCCCAGGACGACGAGCGTCCGAACCGCGCCCCCATTCATCGCGGAAACGAGCGACGTCAGCGATCGCACGCTCGGAAGCGACGCGTCCTTGGTCTCGTAGTAGCTGACGGTCTTGCCTGTGTTCCCGAGATATGTGTTCAGCGCGCAGACGGCGGCGTGAACGGCCGCAGGCTGGCGTTCCCCAGCCACGATGAGCCCCTTGCCGCGGTTCGCCACAAGGTCCTTGGCAAGGGCGTCGATCCAGCGCGAGTCGACACCCTGGATGTCGGCTCCCGCAAGGCTCGCGGCTCCGGCGGTCGGTGGCGCAAGCCGTGCAGCGAGCGCCGCGAGAAACGGGGCGATCTGCCGGCTCTCGAGACGGAGCCGATGATCGGCCATGGCTCCCGTCAGCGAGTAGATCCCTTCAACCGCGTAGAGCCGGTTCATCGCGGCACCGGATGCTCCCGCGTTCCTTCCCGCCGCAAAACCTCGCGCGTGACGGATCATCTCCGGGTCGGTGAGAAGCGGGTCGGCGTCGAGGGCGAGAATCACCGCGGCTCGATCGAGGCGGAGCATGAGATCGACGTCGCGCCCCGTGGCGTGCCGCAGGCCTGCGAGCCGGCTCTCGTCGCTGACCGCGTCATAGGTCGCCCACTGCAACCGGGGGTAACGGCCACGGAGCTCGGTGGCGAGGCGCGCAAGGGTGGGCGAGCAGAAGGACTCGGAGAGAATCGCAAGGCCGGCGCCGCCATCCGAGGCATGCGCCTCGGACAGCTCACCCCAGGCGGTCACGAAATCGCTCCAGGACTTCCGCCTACCCTGCAGTGTGACGGACTGCGAGCGGTCGGGATCGTAGAGGCCGAGCACGGACGCCTGGACAAGCGAGCTCGAGGCACCGAGGGTCGAGGGGTGCGAAGGGTTTCCCTCGATCTTGGTCGGTCGCCCTTCGTGGCTCTCGACGATCAGGCCGTAGGCGCTCCGGCGGAACGGCATGGCCGTCGCGTAGTAGCGGGGGATCCCGGGGACGATCTCCTCGGGAGCGGTGACAAAGGGGACGATCTCTTCGACCGGGCGTCGGCACCCCGCGATCCCCGCGAGCGACAGCGATGCGCCCAGGAGCATCATCATGTCGCGCCGGGTGACCCCTTCGGCAAGCTCCGAGGCGCCTTCCGGAAATTCCCGCTCGAGAGAGGCGCGGAATTCGGGACGATCCTCGATCTGCGCGAGACTTCGCCAATAGGTTCGACTCACCGGTGGCACCCCGAACAATCAGTCGGCGGATTGACCGGGCGTTTGCCGAGCTGCGCCGCGAGCATCCGGACGTCGCGGGGAGGGGTCCACTTCATGTTTGTGACCTCCGAGACGGGGCGTCTGTTGGGACCGGGGTTGCGGTGGCAGTCGAGGCACCAGCTCATACTGAGGGGTGTCATCTGGGTGACCGTTTCCATCTGGTCGATGCGGCCGTGGCAGGTGACACAGCCGATTCCTGCCGCCACGTGCGCATTGTGGGCGAAATAGGCGTAGTCGGGAAGCTTGTGGACGCGAATCCAGCGCATCGGCCGGCCGCTCTGGGCGCTTTCGCGAATCGGTGCGAGCGTCTCGCTATCCTTCTTCACGAGCGCATGGCAGTTCATGCACGTGCGCGTGGGCGGAACGTTCGCGACGGGAGAGCTCTCGACCGAGGCGTGGCAGTATCGGCAATCGAGACCAAGCTCGCCGACGTGGAGCTTGTGGCTGTACGGGACGGGTTGAACGGGACGGTAGCCCACGTCCGTGTACCACGGAGAGAAGTAGTACCAGACGCCCGCGATCGCGAGCATCGGACCGAGGCTGCCGGCGATGGCGGCCACGATCGGGAGCTTGTTCCACCAGGGGGGGAAGATTTGGGCCAACGGCTAGGGCTCCGGAGCGTTCGAGGACAGTTGCCCAGGCCGCGAGTCCGCGATGGAACTGTGATGCCGCATCCGCGCGCCCGCAAAGAATCCCTTCGCAGTGGGAACGACCGAAATTTCTGCTATTGAGGCCGCGATATTACCCACGAACTCGGAAGACGGTCAAGCGCGAAGCGCCCCTCCCGAGCGGGGCCAGCGAGTCGCCGCTCTGTCGCTGCAGTCCGCCTCCTGTTCGAGCGGCACATACGGCAGGCATGGTGGTCGGCGGGAAATCGGCGATGCGAGAGGCGGCCTTAGTCCAGGCGGCGCACGGTGCCCTTTGCGCGGTCCACACGGTGGTCGGCGTAACTCACGACTGCGTGCACCTCGCCGCTCTCGAAGTCGTAGACATGCACGTTGGTCGTCCGGTCCTCCTGCCAGGTGATCATCAGCAGATGTGGTTTGAGATGCGTGACCGGTATGCGGGAGAGATCCGGAGAACCAGCGGACCTGCGAAGGATCGTAATCCTGGACTCCGAGTCCAGCCGTACACGTGTTGCCGTTCCACCGAGATCTATCTTGTACGTCCGACCAGGCGTGGGATCGCGAAGCGAGGCGTCGACTGGCGGCGCCGGGTGCGACTCCAGCGAATGCCATGCCCATCTGCCGTAGAACTCGATGGCTTCCGCGCCGTGGGTGCCCAGGATGTCCGCAGCGGCCTCACGCTTGTCACGTTTCTTCGCGAGCACCATGATCACGCTTCGGCCCGCCCGCACGTCTTCTATCAAATGCTGCAGGTGTCTGCCCTCGTCGCCGAGCGTTCGAGTCAACGTCCGTTGAAACTGCGCCAGGAACCTATGCTCGGCGCCCGTGGGATCCGGACGGTGGAGGTCCTCTTCGCCATGGAGGATGTCGATGTCCTGCCGCGAGAACCCGAACTGCAGCAAGGCCTCGATGGCAGCCCGAGCATGCTTCGGGTCGACGATGGTGCCCACCACGCGATTCGTTGGATACGCGATAAAGTCGTCTCGTTCGGGCATGTCGCCAGCCATCGCAGTGCGATTGGCGGGCGATCATACACGATGTCACAGCGTGGGGCGAGGCAGAAAAGGGGATGATCATCGGGGCGACCACAGCCCACCGACGACCACACCCCCTCGATCACGTCATTGCCGAGCTGCCGCTGATCGCTGCTGACGGGTCCCGGGCTCTCGTGCGCTGCCATCCTCTCCAAGCCGGCCGCTCAGGGCCTCAGAACAGCTCCCCGAACAACCCCCAGAACTTCTCCCGCGACTTGTCGGCGAGAGATCGCTGACGCCATCTGTCCAGCGTCAATCGCTGCGAGCGCCGCATATCCGCCTCGAAAGTTTCCGTCAGGCGCGCGGCGAGGTTGCGGTCGGCAATGGCGACGTTGATCTCGTCGTTCAGCTCCATCGACCGGTTGTCGAAGTTGGTGGACCCGACGATGCTCCAGGTGCCGTCGACGATGAGGGCTTTGACGTGCATCATCGTCGGCTGGAATTCGTGGATCTCGATCCCCGCCTCGAGCAGCGCGTCGTAATCGGCGCGGCTGGCGTACTTCACGGGCTTGGCGTCGGTGAGATCGCCTTCGACGAGCAGCCGCACCCGCACGCCGCGGCGACGCGCCTCGGTCAACGACCAGCGCGTCGACTCGTCGAGCACCACGTAGGGTGACTGGAGGTCGAGCGTGCGCCGCGCGCCGGCCAGGCTGAGCAGGTAGAGCAGCTTCACGCGGTTGCTCCCGCCGCTCGGCGAGCTCCACGCCACGATGGATCGTGCGCGTGTCTCGGCCGGCGCGGGACGCAGATCGAGGCGTGCATCGCTCGTCCGGCCGGTCTCGGCCCAGTTCTCGTAGAACCCCGCTTCGAGCATCGTGACGGCCGGCCCGGTCACCCGCAGGTGAGTGTCACGCCAGTGTTCAGGCGCATCGGCATCCCCGAGCCAGTGATCGGCCACACCAGCCCCGCCGGTGAATGCCACATCGCCGTCGATGACGAGAATCTTGCGGTGGGTGCGGTAGTTGATCTCCTCGAGGGAGTACCAGTGCACCGGGTTGAACGTGCCGATCTGCGCGCCGGCGCGCTGCAGCCGCTCGACGTGTCCGCGCTCCATCGCACTTGCCCCGACGGCGTCGACGATCAGGCGGACCTCCACTCCCCTGGCCGCGGCGTCGGCGAGCGCGGTGGTGAAGTCTTCCGCGACCTTCCCGGTGTCGTAGATATAGGTCTCGAAGTTGATCCGCCGCCGTGCCTGACGGATGGCATCCAGCATCGCGGGGAAGATCTGGACCCCGTTGACGAGAATCTGGTACTCATCGCCCCGGGTAATCCCGCTCCCGGTGAGAGAGGCGACGTAGTCGGGGAAGACGGGGTCTTCCGCTGCGACACCGCTCTTGATGTGGAGGGTTTCCTGATCCTGCGCCAGCAGCAGGGCAAACGCGACGACGATGACGACGACCACCGAAATTTTGACGAGTACAGGCGCTCGTCGGCGCACTCGAGCACGAAGGGGCGCGGCGGGGAGCGGCCCGGTCGAGGAGTCTTGATCGGGGAGCGGGGAACGCAGCGACATGCCTGTATCTCAGCAATAGGGATGCCGCCTCTGTCGGCGGACGACGTGGCGGTGTGATCCGGCTGAAGGCCGGAACCGCGACCGTCGAGGCTCACCAGGCGGCAGATCTGACCCGGGACACCGGACCCACACCCGTCCGACGCCACAGGAGACGGGGCCATGCTGTATCGTTGAACGACAGGAGTTCGAATGACCTCAATGCTGATGAGGACCGCTTTGCTCTCCCTGCCGATACTGGCGTTGGTGTCGCTGCCTTCCAGCGCTCAGCCGGCCCGGCCGCGCAAACCCGCGGTCAGCGCAATGCAGGTCTACCGGAGCCCAACGTGCGGCTGCTGCGGGAAATGGGTGGACCATGTGAAGGCGGCCGGCTTCAGCCCCGCGGTTCACCAGATTGAGGATGTCTCTCCGGTGAAGGCCAAGGGCGGGGTGCCCGAGAATCTGCGGTCGTGCCACACGGCCCTGATCGGCGGCTATGTCATCGAGGGGCACGTGCCCGCGGACGTCATCGAGCAACTGCTCACCGAGAAGCCGACGATCGCCGGCCTCGCCGTCCCCGGCATGCCGATCGGCTCACCGGGGATGGAGCAGGGCGCCCGTGTCGATCCGTACGAAGTGATTGCCTTCACGAAGGAAGGAAAGCGGTCCGTATACGCGAAACGGCCCTGAGAAGCTGACAGGTTATGCCCGGGCCGCCTCGAGGAGGCAACGGGCGTGCCCTCGAGAAGATAGCGGCCGGCCAGCAGCCTGCACCGTGGGTCGCCCAGGCGTCTCCTCCCCGGCCGTACGCATTTGGTTGCAACCGGAGATGACCGCGCAAGGCCGGGGCGGATGCGCCCCGGCCTGGCGCCTTCTCGTGGTCGAGGACGTTACGCCTTGCGCTTGCGCGAACTCGTCGAGCGCGCGGCGGATGGTTTCGAAGCCCTTGCCGGGGCTGGAGCGCTCGCGACGTTCTGCCAGGCCAGCAGGACGGCGGCGCGCACTGCCGCTTCCTCGGCTGCATCCAGTCGGACCACGGTCCATCCCTGCAGGCCCCATTTGCCAGCGGCAGGCGTGAACATGCCCGGGTAGGCCCGCAACACTTCCCGCTGTTCGTCCGGTGTGAGCTTGACTGTCCCCGTTTGCTCGTTCGCGTGCAGGCTGGCGAAGATGCGCCCGCCCGCGCGGAAATCCGGGTGGCCCATGTGAGCGCCCTCGCTTGCGCCATTCAGGCGTAGGGCGAGATCGCGGAAGTCATCTGCCGTCAGCATGCTTGCACCCGACGCGGGCATCAGTGCGCTCCTGACAGGTGACGGGCGCCGACGCTGCGCTCGTTCACTTGCCATTCGCCACTGACGCGAAGGAGTCTCACCGTGCTCCGGCGGCCGCGGGCATGGAAAACGGATTCTCATCTGCCGACGGGCCATACACCGACGGCACCGGCAGATCGAGCAGCCGCAGATACACCAGCAGCTGTCCACGATGGTGATACCAGTGGTTCAACATGACGGCGCGCACGAGCGCGGCCCTCGGCATCGCCATGATCTCTCGTCCGCCGGCCATGAGCCTCCATGTCGCGCCCATCGCGGCGTCGTCGAAGCCTCCCAGATGGTGCCGGGCCTTTGCAACGCTCGCCGTGAGCGCGGGGACGAGCTGGGCGGCGGTTGCGGCTTCCTCCTGCACGAACACCGGGGGCTCGGGGACTGTGTCCATCGACCCGAGCTCTGCGACGTTGCCCGGCAGCGTCGCGACATGCAGCGCCAGTTGCCCGAGCGACATCGATTTCGGATGCGGCTTCCACGACAGATGGGCCTGCGGCACGCGTTCCAGCACGCGCCGCGTGGTGACTGATTCCTGTTCCAGCTCGGCGAGCATCGCGTCAATGATGGCCATGGCAGCTCCTCTACTCCACACTGTTGGTTTCCGCAGCCCTGCGCACGCGCGCGTGCAGAGCGGCCCATCCCGTGCCCAGCTGCGGGCGGTGATCCTCCGGGAACGGGCCCACCACCGTGTGCGTGAACGTGATGAGGGAGCCGCCGTCCACGTCGCTCAACCGATACAGCAGGTTCGAGGTCGCGGCGGTGGACATGAAGAGCGGTCCCCAGATTTCGAGCAGCACGGGCCGCTTGATGCTCTGGACGAAGCCCCACAAGTGCCCGTTCTCGCCGCCAAGGTCGCGGAACCAGCGCCCTCCCGGACGGGGCTCGAGCACCATCGGCAGGGGCTTGCCGTCGGGCGTTTCGTTCAGCCGGCCCATGTGCGCGATCAGCGATGCGAACGTCTTTTCGAGCGTCGCCCGGACAAGGATCTCCTCCGTGATGGTGAACGCCTGCCCCACCGGTGCCAATGTCGTCATCGCTCCTCCTCGGCATGTGCCTTGATTCGTCGCAGCTGTCCGCGCCAGTGCCGCGCAAACATGCCGCTCCAATCGTGAATCGTGCGCAGCGTCTCGGCGTTGATCCGATACAGGCTCCGCTTCCCGTCCCGCCGGACGCGTACCAGCCCGACGTCTCGCAAGACCTGCAAGTGCTTCGACACGGACGGCTGCCGGAGCTCGAGCGCATCAGCGATGTCGGTCACCGACCGCTCGTCGCCGGCGATGAACTCGAGGATGTGACGCCGGCGCGGTTCGGCAATCGCGTTGAAGGGATCGGAGGTCGTCGAGGCGCGAGCCATGCGACGTTATACATTCCAATATGGGAATATGTCAAGCTCGGGAGTTGTTTATGTCAAGCCGGGTGCAAGGGGAACGCGGGCCACGGTGATGTCCTCGTGTGTCGGCTGCCGGAGGGGCTACTGCACGCTCACGGCCCGAAACCGCGCCGCCCAGTCCTTCGTGCGCCGCACGTACAAGTCGCCGTACTTCACGCTCGGCTCGATGTGCGTGTTCTCCCACCACTCGTTCCAGCTCGTCACCAGCACCCAGTCTGCTCCGGCCTCGAACGCGGCGCGCCACTGGGCGTCGTAGTACGCGCCGTCCTTTCGGTCTGATACACGTGGTGTCCGGCCGTCAGCGGCCGCGAGCGCACGATCGTCGTAGCCGGGGCTCACCGTCGCGGCCCAGATACGGCGCGGGCCGGTGTTCCCGAGCAGGTGATACGTGCGGACGCGAAGTCCCTGGTCCATCTGGAAGCCGGCTATGTCTCCGATCGCGAACCGGTTCGACGCGTAATCGAACTGCCCGTCGAAAGAGGGGAGCCACACCGAGCGCGTGGCATCGCCAACGAGCACCGGCTGGGGACCGCTCGCGCCCACGCCCGTGACCACCTGCTCCCAGTCCGCGACCCGCAGCCGCGGCACGGAGTACACAAAAATCACCGGCCTGTCACCGACGCGCAGGTAGGCGGGGTGGCCGCCGTACGTGCGGACGATATCGTTCATCCACGCCTGCACGGTGCGGGGGTCGGGGTCCTCCCCGGTCTGGTCATGCTCAGGGTTGGCGACAGTGGTCTCCAGCAATGTGGCCACGCGAATGTTCGCCTGCCGCGCGGCCTCGAGCGCCACCTGCATCCGGCGGTGATTCCATCCGCCCTGGAACTCGAGGCCCTGCCACGACACGACGAGGCCGTCGAGCCCTGCTTGCGCAGCGGTCTCGAACACCCGCTGCACATCGGCGGGCTCCTCGGTCGAGTACTCCTGCTGTGGGCGATCTGCAAGCAGCGGGCTGGTCCACGTGGAGCGATCGAACCACGGGTAGTAGTGAGCGAGCACCAGCCGCGGTCCGACGCTCGAGACCTCCAGCGGTCCGCCGGCGCGCAGCTCCGCCGTGTTGCTGGTGAACGTAGCGGTTCTCTCGCCGGTCGAGAAGCGATCCACGCCGCGGGGCGCCGACTCGACATTGAGGTTGGCGACGTCGAGTGTGACAGAACCCGGACCGCCGCGATCGGTCCGGAACCTCACGCGCGAGCCGCGCATCCGGACCAGCGTGACCCGGAACGATGCTTCGACTTCGAATCCGGGGAGGTTGCCGTTGTAACCAACACGCCCACCCTCGACGACCAAGCGCTCCCGGAGCCCACCGTTCACCTGCTCGACCGACGCGTTGGAGACGACCGCACCCTCGGTGCTGACAATCACCGATGACGCCCGGGACGTGATCGCGAGGCGCACCCGGACAACGTCCTCTGCGGGATCCCGCTGGATGAACCGGATTGCACCTGTCGAACCAGCCGCAAGTACGAGCAGGACGACGGTGTGCCGCCAGCGACGCGCCGGGCGCTGCGGAACGTGCCCCATGGCCTAGTGTCACACCCACTGGGCGAGGCGTAAAGCTCGGGCGGGACGGCACAGGCTACTGCCCAAGTATCTTCTTGAGCACCTCGGCGTCAGCCTTCGGCTTCCGGTCGTACGTCATCAGCCCGTTGATCTCCTGCTCGACGTCCGTGAGTTGCGTGTAACAGTAGCCGGCCCACGCCGGGTTGCCACGGACCGCCTTGATCAACCCATCGAGCCTTTGGAGGAACGCCTCGCGCGTGGGCTCGACGCCGCTGTAGCCCCATTCGTTCTCCGCAACCTTGGCACCGAGGCGGTAGGCGATCCCGCCGAACTCGGTCAGCACGAAAGGGGCTCCGTTGTACTTGGCCCCGTAGGCGAGCGCTTCCCTGCCATTGCGCGGAATGCGGCCGGGATCCGTGGTGAGGTGCGCGTATTTCGTCGAGAGCTCCTCGCCGGTTCGAGCGTAGTCGTGAATCGTCATCAGGTCGGTCTGATCCGTGTGTTCCCAGCCGTCGTTGTCGACCACCGGCCGCATCGGGTCGAGCGACTTCGACAGCTGGTACATGGCCTTCGCGTGCGCCTGCTGCACCGGATCCGTCAGGATCTGCGGCACACCCCAGCTCTCGTTGATGGGCACCCACGCGATGATCGATGGATGGTTGTAGTCCCGCGCCATCAGCTCCTCCCACTCCGCGCTGAACCGGGACACGTACTCGGGGCTGTACGCGAAGGCGTTGGCCATCTCGCCCCACACCACGAGGCCCATCTTGTCGGCCCAGTACAGGAAGCGCGGGTCCTCGGCCTTCTGGTGCTTGCGCACGCCGTTCAGGCCGAACGCCTTGGTCATCCGGATGTCGTACTGGATCGCGTCATCGCTCGGCGGTGTCAGGATGCTCTCGGGCCAGTAGCCCTGATCGAGCGCGAGGCGGAGGTAGAACGGCTCGTTGTTCAAGTACACCTTGCCGTCGTGGAGGCTCACCTTGCGTTGACCGAAGTAGCTCTGCACCCGGTCCACGACCGTGCCGCCGGAAACGATCTCGAGCGTCAGGTCATAGAGCGCGGGACGATCGGGCCGCCACACGCGCTGCTCGTTGAGCGTGATGATCGCCGCTGCCCGCGTCCCCCGTACGCTGACCTCCTGCGCTGCCTGCTCCGTCCCATCGAGCGTTGACGTCAGCCGCAGCTTGACTGCGGGCGCCTCTCCCGTCCCGGGTGTCTGCTGCACCGCCGGTACCAGGTCGGCCTCGATGCGTGCCTGCGACTTGTCGACATCCGGCGTGATCCGCAACCGGCCGATGCGCGTCGCTCCCGCGGCTTCGATCCACACCGGCTGCCATAATCCGGTCGTTCGCGTGTAGAAGATGGTTTCCGACTTCGGCTTCCAGTACTGCTTGCCCCGGGGAATGGTCATGTCGGTGGCCGGGTCGTATACCCGCACCACGACGACGTTGTCGCCCGCCTTGAGGCGATCGGTAACGTCGATCGCGAAGCTGGAGTGGCCCCCGCGATGCCGTCCCGCAGTTTCGCCGTTGATCCAGACGACGGACTCGTAGTCGACTGCCCCGAAATTCAGCAGCACGCGCCGGCCCTGCCAGCCGCTCGGGACGGTGAAGGTCCGCCGGTACCAGACGACGTCGTGGAACCCGGTATCGCCGATCCCGCTCAACTTCGACTGGAACGTGTAGGGAACGACAATCGTTCTCGAGAATGGTCGTGTGCCGGCGAACCAGCGCTCCCGCAGGCCGGCATCCTGGTCATCGAACTCGAACTCCCACTTACCGTTCAGGGTTGCCCAATCGGCCCGCATGAAATCCGGCCGGGGATGCTCTGCCCGCGGGATACCTGGGGCCGCCGGCTGCGGGGCCTGGGTCGCCGCGCGGCCCGCGACCCCTGACGAGCCCGCTGCGACGAACGCCGCAAGCAGGGCCGTGCAGGCACACAGAACACGTGGGCGCCGGGATGGCAATGATGTCTGGGACATAGGTTCCTCTCGCAACGAGATCGGGCGCGGTCGCCGGACGCACGATCGATTGAAGGGCGGATCATCGCACAACCGCAGGCGCTGGACGGCAGGCGCTGGGCTGTGGGCTTGACGGGATGCCAGTGCACAATGTGCGACGCACAATGCGAGAATGCAGGACTCCTGGTTCTTCTCGGAGGCTGCTGCTGTCGCCCCGTCGCTGCCGGGCACGCTTGCCTGGCAGGGCCCGGAGCCTGGAGCTTGAAGCCTGAAGCCTGGAGCCTGGAGCCTGCTTTTCATGACCGACCACACCCTCAATCGACGAGCCTTCCTGAAGGCCGGGGCGCTCGGGAGCGTCACGGGCATCGCCGCCAATGGACTGCACGCTGGAGGCACTGGCGAGGGTGGGTTCCCAGCTCTATCCTTGCCGCCGTTCGATCTGGAGGACGTGTCGGTCACCACGTTGCAGGAGCGCATGGCCTCTGGCGCAGAAACCTCCCGTTCCATCACCGAGAAGTATCTCGCCCGCATCGAGGCCATCGACCGGGCGGGCCCCGCGCTTCGCCAGGTGCTCGAGACCAACCCTGATGCGCTGGCGGTTGCTGCCGAGCGCGACGCCGAGCGTCGGTCGGGGCGCGTGCGCGGCGCGCTGCACGGCGTGCCGATTCTGCTCAAAGACAACATCGGCACTGCGGACCGCATGACTACCACCGCCGGTTCGCTGGCGCTCGAGGGCTCAATCCCCGGGACGGACTCATTCGTGGCCCGACGGCTCCGTGAGGCCGGCGCGGTCCTGCTCGGCAAGACGAACATGAGCGAGTGGGCCAACTTCCGCTCCACGCGGTCGACGAGTGGCTGGAGCGGGCGCGGCGGGCTCGGCAGGAATCCGTACGCGCTCGACCGGAACACGTCAGGATCGAGCTCTGGCTCAGGCGCCGCCGTTGCGGCGAGCTACGCCGCCGCCGCCATCGGCACCGAGACCGACGGATCGATCGTGTCGCCCGCGAACAACACCTGTCTGGTGGGAATCAAGCCCACTCTCGGTCTCGTCAGCCGCGCGGGCATCATCCCGATTGCGCACACGCAGGACACCGCGGGGCCGATGGCGCGCACCGTGGCCGACGCGGCTGCGCTGCTGATGGCGATCGCCGCGGTCGATCCAGCGGATCCGGAGACCGCGCGCAGCGCCTCGACGGACCGCCAGTACACGCGGGCGCTGGTCGCTGGCGGACTCGCCGGCACGCGCATCGGCGTGCCGCGCAAGGGTTTGTTCGGCGACAGCATGCACGCTGATCGTCACGTCGATGCCGCCCTGGTGGTGATGCGATCGCTCGGTGCCGAGATCATCGATCCCGTGGACCTGGCGATGCCGGACGACCTCGGGGAGGTTGAGCTCGAGGTGCTGCTGTACGAGTTCAAGGCCGACGTGAACGCGTACCTCGCCAGTCTCGGTCCCGGGGCGCGCGTGAGGTCACTGAAGGAGGCCATCGCGTTCAACGAGGCGAACAAGGACCGCGAAATGCCGTTCTTCGGGCAGGAGCTATTTCTGCGCGCGGAGACGAAGGGGCCGCTCACTTCGCCCGACTACGTCACGGCTCTCGCGCGCATCCGCCAGGCCACGCGCGAGCACGGCATCGACGCGGTCATGAACAGGCATCGCCTCGACGCGCTGGTCGCGCCCACCAGCGGCCCGCCCTCAGTGACGGATCTCGTGAATGGCGACTACGGCCCGGGCGGCGCGTCGAGCATCCCGGCGATCGCCGGGTACCCGCACATCACGGTACCTGCCGGCTTCATTTTCGGTCTGCCCGTCGGGCTCTCGATCTTCGGTCGGGCATGGAGCGAGATCACGCTGATCAGGATTGCGTACGCCTACGAGCAGGCGACGAAGCACCGGCGGCCGCCGCGGTTTCTCGCCACGGCTGATCTCTGACGGGAGGCTTGCGCCACATCTCAACGCCTGACCACCGCCTCGACCGCCTGTCGTGTGACCGGGTGGTACGTAGCCTCAGCATGCGCGTAGATGCGCGCCGCCAGCTCGCGACCACCCCTCGGTGCCTTCACCATCTCCGTATACAGCGGCTCGATGAACTTCCGCCGCCCGTGGGATGTGAGGAACCGCTCCAGGGCCGGATAGGCCGGCTCGTATTCGTTCCGGACGGCAATCCGCAGCCAGAAGAACAGCACCTCCGCGTTGCTGCGCTCGGAGAAGCGAAGCGAGCGATCGAGATCCGACAGCTGCGCGCCGCTCAATCGCTCCGGCAGCGCCGCGAGGAATCGCTGCCATTGCTGGGTCTCCCATCCTGCGGTCTTCAGCGATGCCGCCGGCGCGCCGTCCGCAAAGCGGCGTGCCTCCGCGGCGGCCGCCTCGAGCGTCGGCGACGAGGGCGGCGTGTCATTCGTGGGGAGGCCCGGCTCGAAGAGCCACTCGCGGATGCGCAGCTCGCGCTCGAGGGCGGCATCGTGACCGAGGAGCGTCGCGCGCAGGTCCTCCACGAACTGCGGTGTCGTCATCGACCCGAACGCGTGGCGATCGAAATACGATCGGAGCCACGCATCGAAGCGTTCACGGCCGAAGTGCAATTCGAGCGTGCACAGGAACGCCGCGCCCTTGCCGTATGGCACCGCGGACAGGGCCTCGTCCGGGTCCCGGCCTTCGACGTCCGCGTGCAGCACGGTTTTGCCGGGCGTTCCCGCGAAAGCGCGCAGCGCTTCCTCGAGTTCCTGGCGTTCGATCACGCCGAGCATGCGTGCGCGCTCCGGCCCGTACAGCTGCTCCATGATGCGGTTCTCGAAGTACGTCGTGAACCCTTCGTTCAGCCAGAAGTCGCGCCACGTGGCGTTCGTGACCAGGTTGCCGGACCACGAGTGTGCCAGTTCGTGCGCGGCCAGCGAGGTGAGCGATCGGTCGCCCGCCAGCACGGTGGGGGAGACGAACGTCAGGCGCGGGTTTTCCATCCCGCCGAACGGGAAGGATGGTGGCATCACGAGGATGTCGTACCGGTCCCACCGGTATGGACCGTACAGGGACTCCGCGGCGTCGAGCATCCGGTCGAGATCCGCAAACTCGTACGCGGCGCGATCGAGCACCGATGGCTCTGCGAAGACCCCGGTCCTCTGCGAGCTGCCGGCGCCAACCGGCCTGAAGGCGATCTCTCCGACCGCCAGTGCGATCAGGTACGGCGGGATCGGCCTGTCGAGCGCGAACTCGAAGGCGCGTCCGCCCGGCACGGGCACGCCGTCGGGCGTCAGGTGCTCGGCGCTCATCACCACCCGCAGTCCCGGCGGCGCCACGATGCGAGCACGATACGTTTGGCGGATGCCCGGGCTGTCCTGCGTCGGAATCCAGGTGCGCGTCAGGATTGCCTGTCCTTGCGAGAACAGGTACGGCTTCTTCCTGCCTGCGGTCTGTTCGGGCGTCAGCCACTGGAGTGCGGCGGACTGCGGCGTGGTGCGGTAGTGGACGATGACACGGGAGCCGCCGGCCGGCAGCGTGATTCGCAACGGACGCCCGCGCACGCGATCCGTGTCCCCGAGCGTGTGGGTGAGCGCGGCGCCCGAGTCGTCTTTCACGCCTTCGATGACGAGGTCTTTCGTATCGAGTACCACCTCGTGTGCACCGGGAGCCACGGCGAGCGTCAGCGTGGCGGTTCCGGCCAGCGTTCTGGCGGCGAAATCCGCCCGCAGGTCCAACGCGACATGCGTCACCCTGGCGTCGGCGGGCCGGGCGAAGGAGTGCGTATCATGCGCAGGTTCCGACGCGGCGGCAGTCAGCGCCACGTTCAGCACAGCCGCGACAAGCATGCACGCACGGACCTGCCCACCGGTCATCGCCGCGCTCCGACCGATTCATTGACGAACGCCTCGATCGCCGCAGCCGGCCTGGCGCCGCTCGTTCGACCCACTTCCGCTCCCTGGTGGAACACGGCCATGGTGGGGATGGACCTGATGGTGTACCGATCTCCGAGCTCCGGCACTTCGTCGGTGTTCACCTTGATGACGAGCAGACGTCCTGCGCCCGCCCGTGCGACCTTCTCGAGTTCCGGCGCCACCATGCGGCACGGCCCGCACCACGGTGCCCAGTAGTCCACGACGACCGGCACGGAGGCATGTGCCACGATGGCGTCGAAGACGCCGGCGGTCCCGACGTCGACGGGGACACCCGGCACCGGGATGTCGGCCTTGCACGCGGCACAGCGATGGGCGCGATCGATCTGATCGAACGCGATCCGGTTCTGTTTGCCACAGGCGGGGCAGGTTGAAATCAGGCCCTTGACGTCGAGAGGAATGGAAGCCATGTCGCTCATCTCCCTGGCTCCGCCGCAGCGAGCCGATTCGCCAACTCCTGCGAAGACGCCTTGTGCACCAACAGGAAGTCAGCATGCCGGATCGCCTCCACGAGCAGCGGACGATCCAGGATGCGCCCTGCCGCCCGGCACTGGCGGCCCGCTTCTGCCCGCAGCACAGCCCGTGCCGCCCCGAGTGCTGCCACAGCCGTTACGACTCCGCGCGCCTGCCAGGGGATCCATGATGCAAACGCTTTTGCCGCAAGGTAGCGGCTGATCGGTATCGCGAAGCTGCTCCAGGCGGGCTCCACCAACTCAGCATCCGCGTCAGCGAAGTCCCTGGGTAGCGGATCGGGCTGGAGATCCATGGGCACGCACGCCCGAACCGTGTCGTACAGGCGGCCGGTACGAGCGCTTGCCTGTGCGTGAGCGCCCACATCCGCCCGTGGCTGGACCGCCCCACGCTGTCGGCCCCGAGCACTCGCCGTCACCGAGCGATTCGATACGGTCGCGCAGCGAACCGGCGACGGGCGTCCACGCACGAAGGTCAGCAGCATGCGCGGACAGCCGCGCGAGTGCGCGCTCCGGCGTGTGCGTGCGATCAGCCAGAACCCGCACCACGTGCCGCTCCCACGCATGGTGACTCTCGAGGTCCATGAGCATTCCCGGTGCGAGCAGGGGCGGCAGCGCACCGCGCGCGTCGAACCCCTCGGTACTGGATCGCGGAGCCGAACGACGCGGGCGCCTCGACGATCGAGAGCTCGACGTCATCGCGGAAGAGCATGCCTGCCGCCGTGGGACAGAAATGTGAAAGCGTCACGAACGTACCGAGGTCGTCGGTGACCGCAGCGCGCGGGAAGTGCTGGCACGCCGACGGCAGGGCATCATGCCCGAGCACGCGGTGAATGGCGCACCCCGACGTACCACCCAGCCCCCGTTCGAACGATACGCACTCGCCGCCCGGCGCGAGGGCCATGACGGTGAGCCCGTCACCGCGTTCCATGAGTCGCAGCGAGCCGTCGAGCGCCGACAGCACGAGCCGTTTCTCGCATGGGGGTTCCACCGGGATGCGCCAGCCCGCCGTGCAGCATGCCCCGGAGTGGCGGCAGGCGTAGTCCGCGTGGATGCTGAGCACGAAGACGGGCACAGGACAGGATAGCTCCCGAAGCCGCCGACGGTGAGGCGCGCAAGTCGCGGGCTTGCCGTCACCGTGCGCCGGGACTCAAGTTCCCGGCTCCGCATCGCCCCGGGACTGAACTCTCGGCCCCGCGCAGAAGCATGTAGGGCCGGCACTTCAGTGCCGGCGGACCGCCACGGTCAGTCCGACCGCAGCGCCAGCAGTGGGCTGACACGCGCTGCGCGGGCGGCAGGCACGTAGCTGGCCGCCACAGCGACGACGAGCAGGATTGCGGGCACAGCGGCAAACGTCACGAGATCGAGAGGGCCCACGCCATAGAGCAGCGCCTGCATCAGCCGTGTGGCCCCGAACGCGAGAGTGAGCCCCGCGGCGACACCGCAGCCCGTCAGCAGGAGACCCTTCCTGAGCACCAGCGAAAGCACGTCCCGGTGGCTCGCTCCGATGGCCATCCTGATGCCGATCTCGCGCGTGCGCTGGCTGACGAGGTACGACAGCAGCCCGTAGATGCCGATCGCGGCGAGGACCACCGCAAGCGCCGCGAAGAGGGCCAGCAGCAGCCCGGTGAAGCTCGAAGGCGCCATCGTGTCGGCCACGACCTCGCTCATCGGACGGACGCCGGACACCGGCAGGCTCGGGTCCAGCTGCGCGACGACGCGCCGCACCGGGTTCGCCAGCTCGCGGGGATCACCGTCCGTCTTGACGACCAGCGTCATCGCTTGCGGCGCGAATCCCGTGGACAGGTGAAACTGCGCGTGCGGGATGTAGAACTTCTCCTTCACGGTAGCGGTGATGCCATTGTGTCGGACATCCTCGACGACTCCCACCACGGTGATCCACGGGCGTGTGCCGTCGGCACCCATGCGAATCCGCCGGCCGATCGGATTGCCGTCGCTCCAGTACCGCGCTGCCATGGTCTCGTTGACCAGCGCGACCTGGAGCGCATCGCCCCGGTCCGCCACGGTGAAGCCGCGCCCGGATACGACCCGCTCGCCCAGCGCTTCGAGCGCACCTGGCGTCACGACCTGCCAGTCACCCTTGGCATTGCGCCCGGGTGTCTCCACGAAGCCCTCGACGTCCAGACCCCAGTCCCCGATCGTGGCGCCGAGGGGGAGTGATCGCACCGCACCTGCGGCGGTGACACCGGGCAGTTCCCGTACGGCCGCCGCGACGCGATCGTAGAAGCTCACGATCCGCTCATTGGTGGAGTAGCTCTCGTCCGGCAGCGCGACGCGGACCGTCAGCACGCCGCGCGGGTCGAACCCGAGCGGGACCTGCTCCATCGCCCAGATGCTGCGCACCATCAGACCGGCGCAGACGAGCAGCAGCACGGCAAGGGCCATCTCGCCGGCGATGAGGGCCTGCCGGAACCGCTGCCGTGCCGCCCCCGGCGTACTCTGCCCACCCTCTTTCAGCGACTGCACGGGATCGAGACGCACCAGCCGCGCAATGGGCGCGAGGCTGAAGAACCCTGTCGTGCCGATACCGACCAGGAGCGCGAACAGGAGCACGGCACCATCCACGCCTGCCGTGGCCACGCGCGGGATGCTGCCGGGCGCGGCCGACGCGAGCACCTTCACGCAGATGAACGCGAGCACCAGGCCGGCCGCCGCGCCTCCGACCGACAGGAGCAGGCTTTCGGTGAGCGCCTGCCGCACGAGGCGGCCGTGTCCGGCGCCGAGGGCCCGCCTGAGTGCGACCTCACGGACCCGTCCCTCCGCTCGCGCGAGCAGCAGGCTCGCGACGTTGGCACAGGCAATCAGCAGCAGAAAGCCGACCGCGACCGCCAACAGCAGCAGCCGCGGCCGCACCACGCCCAGGATCTCCTCGTCGAGGGACACGGCAAACGCGTCGAAACGCATGGCCGGCGGGTACGCGCCTTCGCGCGTGCGTGCCGCGGTGATCGCGCGCAGTTCCTGGTTCGCCTGCGCAAGGGTCACACCGGGCGCCAGGCGCGCCACCGCGTACCAACCGTGGCTCCCGCGTTCGGGGCTGGACGGGTTGATGGTGAGCGGCATCCACAGCTCGGTGGGCTCGGCGAAGTCCTCCCCGTAGTCGGTGGGCAGCTGGAAGCCCTGCGGCATGATCCCGACGACTATGAAATCGCGCCCGTCCACGCGGATCCTGCGGTGCAGCACGAGAGGGTCGCCCCCGAACCGCCGCTGCCAGAGCGCGTGTCCCAGAACGACGACGGTGTCGCGCCCCTCGATCTCCTCGTCCGGCGTGAACGTGCGGCCGTGGAGCGGCCGCGCGCCCAGCGCGGTGAAGACGTTCGGCGTCACCCGTGCGGCGCCGACCCGTTCGGGCTCCGCACGTGAACCGGTGAGGTTCGCCTGCGTCGTGCTCCATGCCCCCGCGTCCCGCAGCGAGCGTGCCTGGCGGTAGTCGAGCAGCTCGGCTTCCGACACCCAGGTCTTGTCGAAGTCTGCCCAGCGCGACCAGATCGCGACGGTTCGCTGCGTGTCGGCATACGGCAGCGGCGACAGCAACACAGCGCGCGTCACGCTGAAGATGGCCGCATTCGCCCCGATGCCGAGGCCCAGCGTGAGAATGGCGACGGCTGTGAATGCCGGCGTGCGAGCCAGCGCCCGGACCCCGTACCGCAGGTCCTGCCAGAACGTTTCCATGCGGCCTCCCGTGTGACCCTTGGACGGACGCACATCGTGGAAGGTTGTGCGGCCCGTCCGGTCGTTGCGTGCGCGAGCGCCGGGGGCGATCGGCCGGGACAAAGTCCCGGCACCACATACGCCCCGCGCGGGGACTGAAGTCCCGGCGATCGTCATGCCGGCGGACTGGAACCGCGACTTCAGTCTCCGCCGGCATCACACCGAGAACGACGCCACCACCGGTGCGTGGTCGCTCGTGCCGACCTCACGGAACACGAGACAGCCGGTCGCCGATGCCGCCAGCTCGCGGCTGGCGAGCACGTAGTCCAGGCGCCACCCGATGTTTCGTTGGCGCATGTTGCGCCAGGGCGCCCACCACGTGAACAGTCCGTCATCGTCCGGCGCCAGCGCACGCCCGACGTCCACGAGTCCCTCCCCGATGATGCGCTCGAGCAGCGCGCGCTCTTCCGGCAGCTGGCCGATGGCCGTGGGCTTGCGCTCCTTCGGATGCACATCCCTGTCGGTGCGCGCTACGTTGAGGTCGCCGCACATGACGAGCGGCCTGCCGGCGGCGTGATACTCCGCCGCCAGGTCGCGCATCGCCTCGAGGAAACGCATCTTGGCGGGGAAGTCCTTCCCGCCGTTCGGCACGTAGATGGAGGCGACGGTGACGTCGCCGAGGAGGGCCGTCACGGCCCGGTTCTCGAAGTCGAACGCCGGGTGCGCAAACGCCGGCCCGTCGGGCCAGCGCTCCTTGCTGACGTGCAGGCCAACCCCCGAGTACCCCTTGGCCCCGTGCCAGTAGCACCAGTAGCCCTCGATATCGCAGAGGCCCATGGGCAGCTGGTCGAGCGTCGCCTTGATCTCCTGCAGGCAAATCACGTCGGGACGCTCGCGATCGATCCACTCCAGCAGCTGGCCGTGCCGCGCGCGGATGCCGTTGACGTTCCAGGTCGCAATCTTCATCGTGCTAAATATCTGGCGAAATATACAGCAATGAAACCGACAGCGGACGAGCAAGTGGGCAGAGGTGCCATCGAAGTCGTCATTCGTGCGAAGTGCCTGAATCGCCGAACCGCCCGGCGCTCAGTAGACGACAATTAAGAGTGCACCGCGCTGTGTTTCTCGATCTCAACGGCACCTTGGTCTTGCCGCTGAAACCAGATGCGCTGGATGACCTCACCCTCCTTCCAGGCGCAGCCGAATCGATCGCGCGATTAACGGCTGCGGGCTACGTCTGCCCGGTCGTGACCGTTCAGAGCCGGATTGCGAGGGGGCTGTTCTCGTTGGCGGACTTCAACGCGTGGTTCGTGCGTTTGGCCGCCGAGCTGAGCGCGAAGGGCGCGCGCGTCGGGGGCCCTTACGTCTGTCCTCATCGGTTCGCGGAGACCTGCCCGTGCAAGAAACCGAACAGGCTCTTGTACGAGCGCGCCGCCCGTGAGCACGGTATCGATGTGGCGCAGTCCTTCGTGATCGGCGATTCTCCTGAGGACATGCGCGCGGCGAGGTTGTTGGGAGCGCGAGGCTGCCTCGTGCGAACAGGCTGGGCGGCCGATACTGACGTCGTCAAGGCCGCGACCCCTGATGCGACCGTCATCGCCCCGTCGATCGCCGAGGCCGTCGGCTGGATTCTCCAGTCACGTGAGCCGATGCCTGCCCATACGATGCTGTCGGGCCAAGCGATGGACATTGCCAGAGGTGACGTCGGTGACTTTCGGGTTCGGCTCGCGACCCCCGCGGACGCAGAGGGCATCACGCTGGCCCATCGACTCCATCGCATCGTTGTGACACATGCAGGACGAGCGCGAGCGCACGGTCGAACTCGAACGGGAGTGCGGCGGAAGGAGATCGCCCCCATCCGAGTGGCGCCCGACGATCTGGAACCAGACACGCTGCGGGCGGTGACCGAGTCGTTCGTGTTGCGTGAGGGCGCCGACGATGGCGTGCACGAGACGTCGCCCGATGGCCAAGGTCGCGCAGGTGCTGGGCCGACGCGATCAGCATTGCGACCATTGCGGAATCGAGGATCGCGGCCCAAAACCGCGACGTGATCACCGATACGAGTGCTTGAGCACGGCCTCCGGGAGCCGCGCCCCTTGACCTCGATCTTCGCGGCGGCCTCCGCGATCTCACGGAGGTCGCCTGACGTGAGTTCGACGTTCACCGCACCAAGGTTCTCCTCGAGGCGGTCCAACTTCGTGGTGCCGGGGATCGGCACGATGAACGGCTTCTGCGCGAGCAGCCAGGCGAGCGCAATCTGCGCGGGCGTCGCACCTTTGCGCTGTGCGATCCGCTTGACCAGGTCGACCATCGCGACGTTAGCGTCGCGCGCTTCGGCGCTGAAGCGTGGAGAGAACGTGCGAAAGTCCGTCGGATCGAATGTCGTCTTCGCGTCGATCGTCCCCGTCAGGACCCCGGCGCCGAGCGGACTCCACGGTACGAACCCGATGCCGAGCTCTTCGCAGATCGCGAGCACGCCGTTTTGCTCCACATCGCGCGTCCATAGGGAGTACTCGCTTTGAATGGCGGCGACCGGGCTGAACCGCGTGCGCGCGACGAATCGTCTGAGGCGCCGCCTCGGACAGACCGAAGTGCTTCACCTTGCCGGCCGCGACTAAGTCCTTCACCGCGCCAGCGACATCCTCGATCGGCACGTTGGGATCGACACGGTGCTGGTACAACAAGTCAATCGTCACGACCTTCAGTCGCGCCAGCATGGCGTCGACGACGCGCCGAATGTGCTCGGGTCGGCTGTCGAGCGCGCCTGTGCGCGTCCCGGTTGCGGGGTCGAGTTCCCAGCCGAACTTCGTCGCAATCGAGACCTGCGCGCGAATGGGCGCGAGCGCCTCGCCGACGAGGACCTCGTTGGTTAAGGGACCGTACACTTCCGCCGTGTCGAAGTGGGTCACACCGCGCTCGAACGCGGCGCGGATGATGCGGACGCCCTCCTGTCGATCGGTGGCGCCATAGACCCGTTCGAGCCCCATGCATCCATACCCGATCGCGGATACGATGAGGCCGCCGGTCCCCAGTGTGCGCTGCTGCATGTCCTGACCCTCTTCCGCTATCGCGCGACCTCGTCGGCGGCAACGCCTTCGTCACGCAGCCTGGCGACGTCCCTCGTGGGCGCACTGCCGAACAGGCGCGTGTACTCGCGGCTGAACTGCGAGGCGCTGAGGTAACCCACCTCGCGCCCGGCGCTGCCAGCGTCCATCATCCGGGCCAGCATCAGGCGCCGCGCCTCATGGAGGCGGAGCACCTTCTGGTACTGCAGCGGGGTCATGGACGTGACCGCCTTGAAGTAGTGATGGAAGGCCGACTGCCCCATGTGGGCGAGGTCGGCGAGGTCCTCCACCGTCATGGGCTGCGTGAAGTTCGCACGTACCCAGGTCACCGCCCGGGCGACGCGCTGCACGCTGGATTCCTTCTGCCCAATCTGCGCGGCGCGCGGACCGATGGAGCTGAGCAACACGCGAATGAGGATCTCGTCGACGGCGAGCGGGGCCAGCAGGGCGGCACCCGCCGGTTGCGCCATCGTGTCGACGAGGCGCGCGGCCGCGTCGACGATAGCCGTGGTGGCCTGGCCGACGAACAGGCCTCGATTGTCCTGGGGGGCCGGCACGCCGTGCGGAAACACCTTCAGCGCGAGTTCCGCCATGCGATACGGGTTCAGATCAAGTTTCAGGGCGAGAAAGGGCTCGCTCTGGCTGGCGCGGACAATCTGACCAGCGACCGGCAAGTCGACCGCGTAGACGATCATCCGTGAGGCGTCGTACGAATAGACCTCGCGCCCGAGCATGACGATCTTCGCGCCTTGCGCCACGATGCACAGGGCCGGTGTGATCGTGGACCGCACCATCTCGCGGGAGGGCCGTGAGCGCCGGATGGCATGGAGCCCAGGGACAAGGAGGGGGAACGACCCGTCGTACGGAGCGTGCGCAGCAAGCAGCCGGGCTAAACGGTCCAGGCTTGCGGCCTGCGGCCCTTCATCTCGAGCGACGGTCGTCGCACGAGTCGCCACGCTTGCCAAGCGCAGCGGGGAGCGGTTGGGTCGGCCAACGCGTGCGCGCGTGGTAGAGGCGGGCTGCATGTGCGCCTTCATGGTTCAACTCCTCAGACCTTAATCCCAGCCGATCCTGGCGGACCGATACCGCAGCGAAGCGCCAGCACCGGTCAGTGCAATCAGCGTAGCAGGTCCGCCCTCAAGCAATTTGCACGATCCCGCGAAATCCTGACCAGTTCCTGCGGCGCCTAGCCCGGTACGGCGTCTGCTCAGCCGTGTCGTCATTGGGCGTGCGGTCGCGCTCCGCTCGTCCGGCACATAAGACAGGACGTCGTCCCGCGCCACCGGTGGCGACCGATCCGATGCATTCGCAGGATCAGGCAAATCTTTCGCGGAGATCGGCAAAGTGCCGACCCTCGCGGGCCCTAGACTGCTTGGCAGGACATTGCCTGCACTACGCGTCGAAGGACCCGACACCATGCCCGTTCGCGATTGGTCAACCGGACGAAGTGGACATCAACGAGATCCTTTTCCGCCCGACGCGGCAGGAACTCTGATGAGGAACTGTGGGGAGATAGTGATCATGGCCTTTACGCGCCTGTTCGGCTTCGTCCTGTCCGCCGCTTTACTCGCTACTGGCGTTCCAGCCATCGCCGGTCAAGGCGAGTCACCGGTGGCTTCGCTGGTGCTGCCTCAAGGATTTCAGGCCGACGTGTTTGCCGACAAGGTCGAAAACGCCAGGTCGATGGTGCTCGGCCCGCAAGGCACGGTCTTCGTTGGTTCACGGACGGCGGGCAAGGTGCATGCGGTCATCAACCGCGACGGAGACTTCAAGGCCGACCGCGTCGTGGTAATCGCCAGTGGCATGAACCAGCCGAATGGGCTGGCGATGCGCAACGGCGCACTGTACGTGGCGACCGCCAACCAGCTTCTCAGGTTCGATGACATCGAGAAGCACCTCGACGCGCCTCCCGCGCCTGTCACCGTCTCGAACGACCTGCCCAACCCGAAGGCCGGGCACACCTGGAAGTTCATCGCCTTCGGCCCGGACGACATGCTTTACATGTCGATCGGCGCGCCGTGCAACGTCTGCCTGTCACCCGCCATGGTGTCGGCGATCGTGCGGATGAAGCCGGACGGATCGGGAATGGAGGTGTTTGCCGAGGGCGTGCGCAACAGCGTCGGGTTCGACTGGCATCCGGTCACGCGCGAGTTCTGGTTCACCGACAACGGCCGCGACATGCTCGGCGACGACGTGCCAGGCGACGAGCTCAACGTGGCGCCGAAGGCCGGCCTGCACTTCGGTTTCCCGTACTGCCACCAGGGCGACGTCACCGACCCCGAGTTCGGCACGCAGCGCGCGTGTTCGACGACCGAGGCACCGGCCCAGACGCTCGGGGCCCACGTGGCCGCCATCGGTTTCACCTTCTACACAGGCGACATGTTTCCGAGCAGCTACAAGAACGCCGCGATCATCGCCGAGCACGGCTCGTGGAATCGCGAAACACCGAGCGGCTATCGCGTCATGGCGGCCCGGACGAATGGGCGCCGTGTGACGAGCTACGAACCATTGGTGGAAGGCTTTCTCCCGGGGATGAAGGCTGGCACTGCGCCTGGCGGTTGGGGTGCCGGCAAGGCGGCTCAGGGACGGCCGGCCGATGTGCTGCAACTGCCGGACGGATCCATCTTGATCAGCGACGACAGCGGTAATCGCCTCATCCGCGTCAGCTATCGGCGGTAGCGCGCTCACAACGTTGGAAAGGACTAACAGATGAACTTGAGACTGCCAATTCTCGGACTCGCTTTTTTCCTCTTTAGTGCGACCAGCTCTATCGCACAGACTGCCACGGCGGAACAAGAGGTCATTCAGCTATCGAAGAACAAATGGCAATGGATGGCCGACAAGGCCGTGGACAAACTTGGACCGCTGTTCCACGACAGGTCGAAGTTTGTGCATATGAGCGGCACCTGGAAGAAGGACGAGGAGCTGGACATCATTCGCACCGGAAGAATTTGGTACAAAAAGACTGATGTCCACGATGTGGCGGCAGAGGTTTTCGAGAATACTGCTCTCGTCTGGAGCCGCATCACGCTACATGCAATGGTCCGGGACAATGAGGCGGTGACTGAGTTTACAGTGACCGAGATCTACCAAAGACAAGGTAGTGATTGGAAACTATTGGATCTGACGTTTAGCAGTGTGCGCGACACCCACCAGATTCAGAAATAGTTCATCCACTCTGCGCGATCCTGGTCGACGAACAACTCTCAGGTATTGAAGTCGCTCGGAAACTGAGGTGATGCATGCGCGCAGAACGTGGCGATAGGGCACGGGCGGGTTCGAAGGGGATGTCACTCTTCTTGTGCTCGTTGGCGGGCCTGTGGGCGATGGGAGCGGGCGCCGCCGCGTCGTCGCAGGGGGCCGCGCCCTCGCCGACGCCCCCTGTCGTGCGGGTCGAGACCGGCGACCTGCAGGGTGTGGTCGACGATGGCGTCGCGTCCTTCAAAGGAATCCCCTATTCGGCACCCCCAGTCGGCGAGCTTCGCTGGCGGCCGCCGCAGCCGGCGGCGAAGTGGGCTGGTGTGCGCCAGGCCGCGGAGTTCGGGGCGGACTGCATGCAGGGGCGATTTGGTCCGCGTCCTGCCCCAGGGGCGCCCGCGCCGCCCGCGTCCTCGGAAGACTGCCTGTTCCTGAACGTCTGGCGCCCCGCGAGCGCCACGGCCGGGGCGACGCTGCCCGTGATGGTCTGGATTCACGGCGGCGGATTCATGGGCGGCAGCGGCTCCTTCCCGATGACGTCGGGGGTCCAGTTCGCCAAGGATGGCGTCGTCCTCGTCAGCCTCAACTACCGCCTGGGACGCTTCGGGTTCTTCGCGTTCCCCGCGGTGAGCCGCGCGCGGCCTGAGGAGACCAAGGGCAACTACGCCTACATGGATCAGATCGCGGCCCTGCAGTGGCTGAAGCGGAACATCGCCGCGTTTGGAGGCGATCCGGGCAACGTCACGATCTTCGGCTTCTCCGCCGGCGGCGTCTCGGTGCACAGCCTGCTAGCGTCGCCCATGGCGCGCGGCTTGTTCCACAAGGCGATCGCCGAGTCCGGCGGCTCGCGCGACAGCGTGCTCACCGCGCGGCCAATGCGCGAGGACGGCGTCGATCCGAACTACCCGGTGTCGGCTGAGACGATCGGGATCACGTTCGCGCGCTCGATGGGAATCGAAGGCACGGACCAGGCCGCGCTGGCCCGTTTGCGTGCCCTCAGCGCTGAGCAGGTCCTGCGGGGCGCTCCGGCCCCGGCGGGAGCGAACGCGCCGTTCATCGAGACAACGCCAATCCTTGACGGCAAATTGATCACGGAGACGGCCGAGACCGCCTACAAAGCGCGTCACCAGCCGCGCGTTCCCCTGCTGGCCGGCAGCAACAGCGCCGACACGGCAGGAAACCGGATCAAAGCGACCACCAAGGAGCAGTTCTTCGCCCGGTACGGCCAGTGGAGCGCCCCGGCGAAGGCGGCCTACGATCCCGACGGAAGCGCAGAGTTGGCCGCGATGGTCGCGAGGGCGAACGATGACTTCGGCCAGGCCGAGCCGGCCCGCTTCGCCGCGAGTGCTTTCGCGGCCAACGGATCACCCGCCTATCTCTACCGGTTCTCCTACGTACAAGCGGCGATGCGGGAGCAAATGCGCGCGGGTGCCCCGCACGGCGGCGAAATCCCCTACGTGTTCAACACGCTGTCACCAGGCCCCGGCGGCGCGCCGACGCCCGAGGATCATGCGGTCGCGCGAATGGCGCACAGCTACTGGGTCAACTTCGCCAGGACCGGTGACCCGAATGGCCAGGACCTCCCGGAATGGCCGCGTCACGATCCCAAGAAGGACCTGATCTTCGAGTTCCGGGCCGATGGCTCGGCAGGTGCGGGCCCCGACGCCCGGAAGGCGCGGCTCGACGTAACGCAATTGGCCACCGACTCAGGGAAGCGTTCCGACCCTTAAAGGCCGGACAAACGTGCGAAGCCCCAGAGAACTCCGTCCCGGCAATCTAGAGGACGACAACACATGAGTGACGACTGCAGGTTCGAACTAGGGCGTCGCGGTTTCCTCGGGGCCACGAGCCACGCGCAGAAGCGCCGCAACGCCGAACGAATGCGAAATGACGAGGCAATCCCGGGGGCGGTGCTCGTGGACCAGGCTGCCGGCATGACGTCAGCCGTCACGGTCACGGCTGCACCGGCAGCGTGATCGACGACGCGCGCGCGCCGCCGCGATACACGCGCTCGGTCGCCTTCTGGTAAGCCGACGCTGGCGCCTTCGGAATGTCGACGAACGTCTGCGGGTTCCGATCGATCAACGGGAACCACGAGCTCTGCACCTGAACCATCACCCGATGGCCGCGACGGAACACGTGGTACACATCCGGCAGCTCGAAGGCGATCGTGACGGGCTCGTCCGGCGTCATCGGTTGCGGCCGTTCGAAGCCGTTCCGGAACTTGGCGCGGAACGGCTCGCCCCGTACCAGTTGCTGGTAGCCGCCAAGCCGGACCGTGTTCGAGGGCGCCGGCAATGCCTTCCGGTCAGTGCTTTTCGGCGGATCGGGCTGCGGGTAGTCCCCGGGGTAGACGTCCACGAGCTTCACGACGAAATCACTGTCGGTTCCGCTCGTGGACACCGTGAGGCCCACCTTCACGGGCCCGGCGACCGTGAGGTCCTCCTCGAGCACGGCTCCGCGGTAAACGAGCACGTCGGGCCGCGTCGACGCGAAGCGCTGGTCCTCGGTCATGTAGTCGCTGTTCATGCCGCGCGCCACGTACCCGACGTACGGCACCGGCTTCTGCGGATCGCTCACGTACTCGTCGAAGCCTTCTCCTGCCGGTGCGCGCTCCTGCAGGGTCCCATCCGCCCCGAAATACAGCGGCTTGTGCGTGACGTCTGCCGGTGGCCATGCCGCCAGCCGGCGGAACTCGTTGACGCCGGTCGCAAACATGAAGGTCTTTGCAAAGCCCGTTGGCAGGGGCACGTCCTTCAGGTGGTGCATGAACCAGGGGAACTGGACATCCTTGCGGAAGTACTCGCCGGTCTTCACGGCGAACGCGAGGTTGCCCAGGCGGCTGCCATCCCCGAAGGACCACCCGCCGTGCGACCACGGTCCCATGACGAGCCGGTTGTCCGTCCTGGGGCTGTTCTTCTGGATGCTCCGGTACATGTACAGCGGTCCCATGGGGTCTTCCGCGTCGAACCACCCGCCGACGTTCAGCACGGCCGGAACCACATTAGTCGCGTACTTCCAGATGGAGCGCACCTGCCAGAACTGATCGTAGTTGGGATGATCGACAATCTCCTGGAAGTAAGGGGACTTGCCCTCGAACAGCCGCGCGTTCACCTCTGACAAGGGCGGCAGCGTGAGGTAGAACTCGTATCCGTCCGCTGTGCCATAGTCGAACGGTATGGACGGCTTGGGCCGCGACGGGTCCGGACCTCGCGGGCGAAAGCTCGAATAGAAGCTGAAGTTCGCCGCCAGCATGAACGCCCCGTTGTGGTACACGTCGTCGCCCATGTAGTAATCGGCCGTGGGTGCCTGGGGAGACGCCGCCTTGAGCGCCGGATGCGCGTTCATCAGGCTGGCTGCGACGTGGAAGCCGGGCTGCGACACACCCACCATGCCGACGCGTCCGTTGTGGTTGGGGACGTGCTCGAGCAGCCACTCGATCGAGTCGTGTGTGTCGCTGCTCTCGTCCACGTCCGTCGGCCGCCGCTTGTCGGGAACGTGCGGCCGAACCTGCTGGAACTCGCCCTCCGACATGAAGCGTCCACGGGCGTCCTGGTAGACGAAGATGAATCCCTCGTCCTGGAACTCCTTCGACGGCCCGAGCCCAGCGGTGTAGGCATCCGCGCCATACGGGCCGACGCTGTAGGGTGTGCGCGTGATCAGGATCGGGTAGGTGCGGGAGACGTCCTTTGGCACGTAGACCGCCGTGAACAGCCGCACGCCGTCCCGCATGGGGATGCGGTACTCGTGCTTGGTGTAACGCTCCCGGACCCTCTCGACGGGCGATTCTGCGGGCTCCCGGGCGAGGATCGGCCATGCCAGGGCCAGCACAATCGGCAGGACGAGCGACGCGCGGATACCAAGGCGGGGACGGCTGGGCATGCGGCATTCTAGTGGCTCTTCCGGGCCCGAGCCATTCCGCTCTGCGACACTTCGCCACGCGATTACTGGCCGGCCGGCACGCACTGCGAGACGCTCGGACGGCGGCAGCGTCGCGCGACGCCGGTGCGCTGGACGCCGGTGCGCGACGCCAATACACTTTCCCGGCATGATCCGCTCGCTGCCACATGTGTCACGTCGCACGTTTCTAACCGCTTCCGCCCTGGCTGCGGCGGGAACGCTCCCGCCGTTCCGCAGCGAGAGCGCGCGGCGGGCCAGCCCACGGCTCGGCATGGACAACTTCTCCGTACGCGCCATGGGCTGGAAGGCAAAGGCACTCGTGGACTACGCCGCCTCGCTTGCCCTCGACTCGCTGTTCATCACGGACCTCGACGCTTTCGAGTCGTTCGAGGATGCGCCCCTCAAGGCGCTTCGGGAGTACGCCGCGGCGCGCCGCCTCCAGCTGCAGGTGGGCACGTGGAGCATCTGCCCCACGTCGAAGGCCTTCAAGCCGAAATGGGGCAATGCCGAGGAACACCTGGCGCTCGGCATCCGGGTCGCGCGCGCGGTGGGTTCTCCGGTCGTTCGCGTGGTGCTCGGCACGTGGGAAGACCGGTTGACGGACGGCGGCATCGACCGGCACATCGAGCAGATAGTAAAAGTCTGCCGTGCGGGGCGCTCGCAGGCCACCGACGCCGGCGTGAAGATCGCCGTCGAGAACCACGCCGGTGACATGCACTCCACCGAGCTCGCCCGGCTGGTCGAAGACGCCGGCACCGATTACGTGGGCGTCAACTTCGATTCCGGCAATGCGCTGTGGACGCTCGAGGACCCGATCGAGTGCCTCGAGACCCTCGCCAAGTACACGCTCACCACGAGCCTGCGCGACTCGGCGGTCTGGGTATCCGAGAACGGCGCACGGGTCGCGTGGACCGCGATGGGCGAGGGCACAATCGATCAGCGGGCGTTTTTCACGCGCTTCCGCGAGCTCTGCCCGGACGTGCCGGTCCATATCGAGACGATTTCGGGGTTCAACCGCGAGCTGCCGTATCTGCAGGCGGACTTCTGGAAAGCATGGCCGCGGATGCCGGCGCACTCGCTGGCCCGGTTCGAAGCCCTCGCCCGCAGCGGCCACGCCGTGGCGTCGTGGCAGGCGCCGGCAGGCCCAGACAAGACCAGGGCCGAGCAGGACTACCAGCGGGGCGAGTTGGAGCGCTCCATCATCTACTGCAGGAACGAGCTGCAGCTCGGGCGCAGGATGAAACTCGCTTGACCCGTCGGCCGTTCACGGTAAGTGATGACATCGGTCAACCGTCAACGGTCAACGGTCAACCCGTCTACTCGTATCTGAGCGCTTCGATCGGGTCGACGCGAGTTGCCCTGATTGCCGGGATGAGCGTGGCGGCGAGTGCCACGAGCCCCAGCACGAAGGCGACGCCACAATAGGTGACGGGGTCGGTCATGCCGATCCCGAACAACTGGTGCTCGATGAGCCGCCCGGCGGCGACAGCACCCGCGAGCCCGATGACAAGTCCAACCACGGCCAGCCGCATGCCCTGGACCACCACGAGCGACAGGACCGAGCCCTGCCCAGCTCCCAGTGCCAGCCGGAGGCCCATCTCCTGCGTGCGACGCGTCACGTCGAACGACATGAGGCCGTAGATCCCGATTGCTGCCAGCAGCAGTGCCAGGCCCGCGAACACCGCCAGGAGTGTCGTGGACAGTCGCCGCTCGGCTGCGGCGCTGCCCATCAGCTCGTCCATCGTACGCACCATCGAGATGGGCTGATCGCGATCGATCGCGTGGATCGCCGCACGCAGGGCATTCACGATCTGCATCGGCTCACCCGCTGTCCGCACGGCAATGGCGAAAAATGGGAGCGGACGTTGACGGTACGGAAGGTACAACTGCACGCGCCGATCGGCGTCCAGGCCCTCGTGAGCCGCGTGCTCGACCACGCCAACCACCTCGAGCCATGTGGATCTACCCGACGGGTTGTCGTCGAACGTGAGGCGCTTGCCTATCGGGTCCGTGTTCGGCCAGTACCGCCGCACCATCTCATCGTCGACGACCGCGACCACTCGTGAGCCCTCGCGGTCGTCCTCATGCAGATAGCGGCCCTTGAGCAGGCGGATGCGCATGTCGCGATGGAACTGCGGATTGACGACGCGGATGTCACCCCAGGGTCCGGGCTGACCAGGTGCGGGCTGATAGCCCTCAACCGTGAAGCTGCCGGTGGAACCGTCGCCGCTGAATGGCATCGTGGACGTCGCGGCGACGCCCGTTACGCCAGGCACTGAAGCCAGTCTCGGCAGTGCGGCGTCCCAGAATGCCACCTGCTGCGCGGGCGTCTCGTACGTGGTGAGCGGCAGCGCAATGTTCAGGGTGACGAGATTCCGCGGATCGAACCCGGGATCCACCTGCTGAAGGCGGGCGAAGCTGCGGATCAGCAAGCCGGCCGAAACCAGCAGCACGAGCGCGAGCGCAATTTCTGCCACGACCAAAGCGCGGCGGACCAAGGCGCCGCTGTCGCCCACGTTGGATCGGCCACCCTCCCGCAGTCCAGACTGGACGTCCGCCCGCGAGGCGTGCAGCGCGGGGAGAATTCCAAAAACGAGTCCCGTGCAGACCGACACGAGACTCGTGAACACCAGCACCGGCGTGTCGATGCGAATGTCCTCGATGCGTGGGATGTTCGAAGGGTTGAGCGCGATCACCGCGCGCAGGGCCGCATAGGCGAGGAGCAGGCCGAGTGCCCCGCCGGCTGTCGAGAGCACGACGCTCTCCGCGAGCATCTGCACCACGAGCGTTGCCCGCGTCGCCCCGAGAGCGGTGCGGATCGCCAGCTCGCGTCCGCGCGCTGCGGCACGGGCCAGCAGCAGGTTGGCAATGTTCGCGCAGGCAATGAGCAGCACGAGGGCCACTGCGCCGAGGAGTACGAGCAGGGCGGGCCTGATTGTCTGGCGTCCGTCCTCGGCCAGCGCGCGCGTCTTCAACGTCCAGTCGGGCGGATACTGCGTGGGGTAGTCTTTCTTCAGCTGCTCCCCGAGGGCGGTCATCTCGCGCGCGGCTCCCTCCACGGTCGCACCTGCCTCGAGCCGCCCGATCATGCGGAGGAACTCGTTCGTGCGCTTGTCGTCGGCGAACTGCTCGGGCGTGAAAGCGAGCGGTGCCCAGAGGTCAGCCTCCCGCATGTAGAAGTCACGGAATGACGGAGGCATCACTCCGACCACCTGGTACGGCTCACCATTCAGCCGCAGCGTCGACCGGAGCACGTCGGTTCGCCCTCCAAACAGGCGCTGCCACAACCCGGCGCTGATTACGGCGACGCGATCGCGCCCGGGCTGGTCTTCCCCGGGCAGAAACGTGCGGCCCAGCAATGCTGTTGTCCCAAGGACGCGAAAATAGGCCGAAGTCGCCCGCATCGCGGCAAGCCGTTCGGGCTCTGCGCGGCCGGTGAGGTTCACCTGCCACGACCTGCTGACGGCGTAGCTGTCGAAGATCCGTGTCCGCTCCCCGACGTCCCGGTACGTCGGCACGGCGAAGCCCGCCTCCAGATTGTTGAGGGACGGATAGTGGTGGAATACCGTCACCAGCCGATCGGGATCGGGATAGGCGAGCGGTCGGAGCAGTACCGCGTTGACCACGCTGAAGATCGCCGTGTTAGCGCCGATGCCGAGTGCGAGCGTCGCGATCACGACGGCTGCAAACCCGGGGCTATGGAGCAGGCGGCGGAGGGCGTAGCGAATGTCGCGCGCGAGCATGCGATCGGCTCCTTGTTCCTCGCCGGCGGGAACACGTTTGAACCGGAAAGTTCGGCTGTGTCAGACTGCCCGTCCGGCATGCGGCCGAGGCACGACCGGCCCCGGTGCAGGGTGACTGCTCGGACGAGTCTACGCAACCAGGAGTTTGCCCGCCAGGAGTTCGACGGCCACCCCGCGTTCGTCTTCGAGCGACCGAGAGGCATGCCGGAAGGAGGCGAGATGAGCAGCAGCGATCACCGCCCGGTGCAGGCGCCAGACCTGCCGGCGCCGGCAGGACCCTATTCACCCGCCCAGGTGTTCAATCGCCTGGTGTTCGTATCGGGGCAGGGCGCAACCGACCCCTCGACTGGTCAGCTCGCGGGCGAGGACATCGAATCCCAGACCGAACAGGTGTTGAGGAATGTCTCGGCGATCCTCGAGGCAGCAGGCTCGAACCTGCAGCACGTGCTGCGGTGCGGCGTGTTCCTCACCGACATGGCTGAGTTCGGCCGGATGAATGCCGTCTATGCCCGCATGTTCGATGGCCATCGTCCCGCACGGACCACCGTGCAGGTGTCCGAGCTACCGATGAAAGGGTTGCGCGTCGAGATCGATGCGATTGCGTATGTCCCCTAGCGGAGTGTTTTGCGGGCCACCGTCTCCTCGCCGCTGACCGCTGACCGCTGATCGCCGACCACCGAATCCCCCGCGCCCTGTTACCCATGATCCAACCGATCACGTATACCCTCCGCTTTCCGACACCCGCGATGCACTACGTGGAGGTGGAAGCAATCGTGCCCACCGAGGGTCGCGCGCACATCGAGTTGATGCTCGCGGCATGGACGCCCGGGTCGTACCTGGTACGGGAGTACGCGCGTCATCTGGAGCGTGTCGAGGCGCGATCGACGGACGGCGACTGGCGCCGCGTGGAGAAGACGCGCAAGAACCGCTGGCGCATAGAGTGTGACGGCGCGCCGGCGCTCGTCGTGCGGTATCGCGTTTATGGGCGTGAGATGACCGTGCGCACGAACTTCATCTGCGAGGAGTTCGCCTTGTTGAATGGCGCCCCCACGTTCATGACCATTGCGGATGCGTCCGGGCGCCCGCACGAGGTGCACATCGAGCTGCCCCCCTGCTGGCGGGAGAGCGTGACCCAACTGCCGGGCGCGAGCGAGGTCCCCCATCACTACCGTGCGGCGGACTACGACGCGCTCGTGGACGCGCCCATCGTGCTCGGCAACCCCGCGTTGTACGAGTTCGATGTCGAGGGCCGCCCGCATGTGCTCGCGAACGTCGGTGAGAGCGGCATCTGGGACGGGCCGCGCTCCGCGCGCGATCTCGAAGCGATCGTCCGCGAGCAGGTCGCGTTCTGGGGCGGCGCACCGTACGACCGCTATGTGTTCGTCAACCTGATCACCGAAGCGGTGGGTGGACTCGAGCACCTCGCCTCCACCGTGCTCATGACGAGCCGCTGGAAGTCGCGCACGAGAAAGGGCTACCTGGAGTGGCTGGGGCTCGCCAGCCACGAGCTCTTCCACGCGTGGAACGTGAAGCGGCTCCGGCCCGCGGAGCTCGGCCCGTTCGATTACGAAGCGGAGAACCACACGCGCGGCCTCTGGGTCGCGGAGGGCATCACCACGTATTACGGCGACCTCGTCGTGCACCGTGCAGGACTGTCCACGACGCGAGAGTACCTGGACCAGCTCTCAGGTCAGATTCAGGAGCTGCAGGCGGCACCCGGGCGTCTCGTTCAGAGCCTGGACGATGCGTCGTTCGATGCGTGGATCAAGCACTACCGGCCAGACGAGAACTCGCCGAACACCGCGGTGAGCTACTACACCAAGGGTGCGGTGGCCGCCTTTCTGCTCGATATCGAAGTTCGACGCGCGAGCGGCGGCGCGCGCACCCTCGACGACGTGATGCGAACGGCGTACGCGCGGTACGCAGGCGATCGCGGCTACACCGGCCAGGAGTTTCGTGCGCTCGTCAGCGAGGTTGCCGGAGCGGATCTCGCATCGTGGATCTCGCGCGCCGTGGACTCGACTGGTGAGCTCGAGTACGGACCCGCGCTCGAGTGGCTCGGGTTGCGCTTCCGCGTGGACCCGCCGAATCCTGATCAGCCACAGAGAGCCTGGCTCGGAGCCGTGACGCGCAACGACGGAGGCCGTCTCCTGGTGACACAGGTCCGCCGCGAGACGCCTGCGGCGGACGCCGGGCTCAACGTGGACGACGAGATCGTCGCCATCGACGAGCACCGCGTGCGTCCCGAGGGGTGGGACGCACGTATGGAGGCATATCGGCCCGGCGATCGCGTTACCATCCTGGTGGCGCGCCGCGAGCAGCTGACGCGGCTCGCGGCGACGCTCGGGGCTGAACCGCTGGCCGCATGGCGGCTCGAAGCCGACCACAACCCGACCGACCAGCAGCGAGCCCGGCTCGCGCGGTGGCTTACCGGCTAACGCATGTGGTGATCGCAGCCAGCCCGTCAGTAATTTCCAAGGGCGCGCCGGCGGTCAGACCCTGGCCGCGAACTACCCCTCCGACTACCAACCCTCAGGTCGGCAGCACCACTTCGGTCGGCATACCGCTGAGCATGGAACTTGCTAGTTCGGCAGTGGTACGCATGGGTAAAAGCAGAGCCGACCAGCTCACGCCTCGCCGCAGCCAGGGCGTCGGAGCGGGTCATCATGTCTGCAGATCGAGGCTGACGTGAACGCGATCGCGTACGCCAGCGCACGGGACACCTCAGTCTTCGCCGACAGAATGCCGTTGAAGTCTCAGTGGTGATGCCATGCCTGAACGAGGCCGACACGCTGGGCCGCTGCATCGAGCAGGCCCGACGTGCGTTGCAAGAGCACGGCATCATCGGCGAGATCATCGTGGCCGACAACGGCAGCACCGACGGGTCTCAGGATATCGCTCAGCGGCTGGGCGCGCAGGTCGTCGACGTGCAAGCGAAAGGGTACGGCAGCGCGCTTCGAGGGCGGAATCTCGGCGGCACGCGGCACGTTCGTGATCATGGGTGACGCCGACGAGAGCTACGACTTCCGCGAGCTCCCGAAGTTCGTCGACAAACTGCGTCGAGGGGTATGACCTCGCGCAGGGCTGCCGCCTCCCGGCCGGCGGCGGCACGGTCCGTCCCGGCGCGATGCCGCGCCTCCACCGCTGGTGGGGCAATCCCATGTTCTCGGCGATGGTGCGCACCATGGTTCTGGGCGCCGGTGCACGACGTCTACTGCGGGATGCGCGGCTTCCGGAAGGATCTCTTCGACAGCGCTCGACCTGCGCAGCTCCGGGATGGAGTTCGCCACGGAGATGGTCATCAAGTCGAGCCTGCACAATGCACGCATTGCGGAAGTTCCGATCACGCTTCACCCGGACGGCCGCAAGGCTCACGCCTCGCACCTCAAGACGTTCCGTGACGGGTGGCGGACGCTGCGGTTCTTTCTGATGTACAGCCCGCGCTGGCTGTTCCTGTACCCGGGGCTGTGGCTGGTGGCCTTGGGCGTCGTCGGATATGCCCTGGCCCTGCCTGGGCACCGCATCGGGCGGATTCATTTCGACGCGCACACGCTGCTGTTCTCGAGCCTGGCGATCCTGCTCGGTCACCAGTCCATTGTCTTTGCCATCTTCGCGAAGACGGTGGCGATGGCCGAAGGCCTCCTGCCATCCAACAGACGCATGGACGCGTTCTTCCGCCTCGTCACGCTGGAACGCGGTCTCAGCGCAGGCGGGATCATGCTGGCGGGCGGCCTCGTGCTGCTCGCCGCGGCCGTGAACGTGTGGCGGGTGCAGGCGTTCGGCGAGCTCGACTACACCAGCACGATGCGCCTGGTCGTGCCCGGTGTGACGCTCACGGCGCTCGGATTCCAGACGCTTCTCGCCAGCTTCTTCATCGGCATCATACGCACGTCGCGCCGCTGATGCCGCGATATCGCAAATCGCGGGTGCAACGATATGTCAGCCGTCCTCATCACCGGCTCCGCCGGTCTGATCGGTTCCGAGGCCGCCCAGTTCTACTGCCGGCGCGGGCACCTGGTCATCGGCGTCGACAACGACTTGCGCAGCCACTTCTTCGGCCAGGACGCGTCGACCCGGTGGAAGCGGAACGGTTTGATCCACGAGTACCCGCTGTACACCCACTACGACGTGGATGTGCGGGATCGCGCCGCCATAGAGCGGATCTTCCGTGAGTACGGTTCGGAGATCGATCTCGTCATTCACGCGGCGGCGATCCGTCGCATGACTGGGCGGCCCGCGATCCCCACATGGACTTCACGGTGAACGCCAATGGGACGCTCACGGTCCTCGAGGCGACGCGGCAGTTCTGCCCTGCGGCCGTGTTCGTGTTCCCCTCGACCAACAAGGTCTACGGGGACCGGCCGAACGGCCTGCCGCTGATCGAGGAAGACACGCGGTGGGAGATCGATCCTGAACACCCGTATCATGACGGCATCGACGAGACGATGAGCATCGATGCGACGGGGCACTCGCTGTTCGGCGCCTCGAAGACGGCGGCCGATCTGCTCGTGCAGGAGTACGGCCGCTACTTCGGCATGAAGACCGGCTGTCTTCGCGGCGGCTGTCTGACCGGGCCCAACCACTCGGGCGCGCAGCTGCACGGGTTCCTGTCGTATCTGATGCGGTGCGTGATCGAGGGCACCCCGTACACGGTGTTGGGGTACAAGGGCAAGCAGGTGCGGGACAATATCCACAGCCACGACTACGTCGCCGCGGTGGATCAGTTCTACCGGGCGCCGCGGATGGGGGAGGTCTACAACATCGGCGGCGGCCGTTTCTGCAACTGCTCCATGCTCGAAGCAATCGCGCTCTGTGAGCAGATCGCCGGCAAGCGTCTGACGTGGCAGTACCTCGGAGACGCCCAGGGCCGGTGACCACGTGTGGTGGATCAGCAGCACCCGCAAGTTCAGCGAGCACTATCCGACATGGACGCAGCGATACGATCTGCGCGGGACCCTCGAGCAGATGCTCGAGGGCCACATCGCCCGGTGGGTGTGACGGAAGACATCATGTCGCTCGAGACGAACCTTCGTGCGATGGAGCGCACCCGCGAGGCCTACTGGCTGCGCTATCCGGCGACGTCGCCCGTGAAGCTCCGCTGGCGCGCGCTGACGGTGCGGCACTGCTTTCACGTTCTGCCCGGGGAGTCGATTCTCGAGCTCGGTGCGGGCAGCGGGCTGTGGACCGAGCACCTGGCGGGCACGCTGCGAGGCGAGAACCCGCTGACCGCCGCCGTGTTCAATCAGGACCTCGCCGTGCAGGCCGAAGCGCGGAGGCTTCCCAACACGCGCGTCGTCGGCGTGGACCGACTCGGGGAGCTTCCCGCCGAAAGCTTCGATTACATCGTCGGCACCGCCATCCTCTGCCACAACGCTTACGCCGAAAACCTGGCCGCGCTGTATCGCCTGCTGAAGCCGGGGGGGCAGCTGCTGTTCTTCGAAGCGAATTACTGGAATCCGCAGGTGTTCCTCAAGTCGACGGTTCGGCCGATCCGCCGGTATGCGGGCGATGCGGACTGCCAGATCGGGATGCGCAAGTTCCAGCTGATGAAGCGGGCCTCGCACCAGGGGTTTACGCACGTCGAGATCGTGCCCTACGACATCGTTCACCCGCTGACGCCCCGATCGCTGATTCGCGCGGTCCAGTCGACAGCTTTCATTCTCGAGCACGCCCCCTGGTACGGGATCTGTGCGGGACCCTTTACATCTGGCTGGTGAAACCCGGAGTCGCGCAGCGGCCGCACGTGAATCTGGCCACGCATCCGCAGCTGTTTGGAACGACGTCCGTCGTGATCCCCTGCCATAACGAGGCGATGAACGTTCGCAGGCTCATCGATGCGCTGCTCGACACCTACGACGCGTACATCCACGAGATCATCATCGTCGACGACAACAGCGGCCGGCCGGCCGCTGTGGTCGTCGAGCGATGGCGGACGAACCGCGGGTCAGGCTCATACGCCGGCGTCCACCGAACGGCGTCGGGCGCGCCCTGCGTGACGGCTATGCGGCCGCAACCGGCCGCTACATCCTGACAATGGACTGCGACTTCGTGCTGCTGGTGCCGGAACTGCGGGATCTGTTCGACCGCGTCGCCGCGGGCCGCGAGGGGGCCATCGGCAGCCGATTCTCGTACGACTCCGTGCTGATCAACTACCCGTTCTTCAAGATCCTGTGCAACCGCGCGTTCCACCTGCTCGTGAAGTTGACGCTGCTCGGCCGCGTGCGCGACGTGTCAAACAACCTCAAGCTCTATCGGGCCGACATCCTGAAGACCCTCGACATCGAGGAGCCCCACTTCGCAGCCAACATGGAGACCGGCCTCAAGCCCTTGCTCGCAGGCTATGACGTCGAAGAAGTGCCGGTGTCCTGGATCGATAGGACGGTGGACATGGGCGCCTCGTCCTTCCGCATCGTCAAGGTGGCTCCCGGCTATTTCGGAGCGCTGATGCGCACGATCTGGCGGATGTGCGCGGGCGGCGCGATTTCAGCAAGCCGCCGGCGACCCTTCAGGCCGCGCCCGACCCGGTCGATGTCGCACGATGACCGGACCGTGCAGCGTTCGGGAACGCCTCTCCTCGAGCGGCCGCCGTTCGTCATGAGCTGGGTGCAGACGATTGTCCGGTGGGCGAACCGGCTCGCCGAGCGCGTCGACCGTTCCCGGGTGCCGCCGATAACCCTCCTGTGCCTCCTGTACCTGGCGGTCACAGTCGTCCTCGCACAGCGCAAGCTGATGTGGAACGACGAGCTGTACACCTTCTACATGGCGCGGCTGCCCTCGATGAGCGACGTATGGGCCGCTCTGATGTCGCGTGGTGAGCAGACGCCGCCATTTTTCTATTTCACCACGCGTGTGTCCTTCGATCTGTTCGGTGTGAACAACCTGTCGGTGCGTCTGCCCGAGATCCTCGGGTTCTCGGTGATGCTCGCGTCCCTGTATGTCTTCGTCGCACGCCGGGCGTCGTCTTTGTCCGGAGTGTGCGCAGCGGCCTTTCCGCTCGTCACGCTCGCCTATTCGTTCGCCTTCGAGGCGCGGCCTTACGGACTCCTGCTCGGGTTCGCCGCATTGGCGCTCGTGTCATGGCAGTCGGCCACCCTGAATCGCGGCAGGTCGATCGCCCTCGTCTGTCTCGGTGCGAGCGTCGCAGCCGCGGTGTCCACGCATTATTACGGTCTGCTCATCGTATTGCCGCTTGCCCTCGGCGAAGGCGTGCTGAGCCTGACGAGACGTCGGTTCGACATGGCCGTCTGGGCGGCCCTGGCGGTCTCGATGGTGCCGCTTGCCCTGCATTTACCGTTGATAAGAGCGGGCGCCGCGTACTCGTCCGCGTTCTGGTCTCCGCCCCAATGGGTGAACGTACCTGACTTCTACATCGACCTGTTGACCGCGGCTATAGTGCCGATCGCGTTCATCCTCGTTGTGGGTGGCCTCTACTCGATGGTGGCCGGCAGAGGCACGGAGGCTGCAGGAGCGAGCCTGACACCTGTGCTCCCGCTGCACGAACTTGCCGCGGCCTGCGGCTTCATCGTGATCCCGTTTGTCTGCGTCGTCCTGGCGAAGGTGGTCACCGGGGCGTTCGTGAACCGGTACGCCACTCCGGCGGTCATCGGGTTCGCGGTGCTGGCCGGGTTCGGCACCGCGGTACCGATTCAGTCGCAGTGCGGCGATGCGCCTCGTCATCGCGGTCAGCCTGACCGGGTGGTTCGTCCTGAGCCAGGCGCGCGAGTTCATCGAACCAACTGGCTTCTCGCTGCCGGTGAGCCAGGCGCAGGTCAACAGGGCGACTGAGTGGCTCGCCAAACAGGACCCGGAGCTTCCGGTCGTGGTGGCAGACCCGCAGTCGTTCACGGTGCTGTCGCACTACGGCTCGCAGGAGGTCAGGTCGCGCATGGTGTACCTGGCCGACCCGGACCTCGCGCTGAAGCGCCTCGGGCCACAACAGCGTCGAGCGTGGCATGCTCGACCTGCTCCGCCCGTGGTTCCGTCTGAACGTGCTGGAGTTCGAGCCGTACATGGCGGCACACGCCCGGTTCCTGGTGTATGGGGATTTCGTGCGGCTGTCGTTTCTGAACTGGTTGCTTCCCGAGCTCCACGCACGCGGGTGGCGGACCGAACTCCTGAACCGAGGCGGGGATCAACCTGCTCCTGCTGGCAACCCGGGACCGCGGCACACGAGCCGCCGACCCTCGTGCTGCCGCCCCGCTCACCGGCGCCCCTGCCGCCGCAGTAACACGCGATCGGCAAGCCACAATGCGCACCAGCCCACCCCCGCCAGGAACCGGCGGCCTGGGATCGACAGCCGCCACCAGCGATGTGCCGCGATCGAGCTCGCGGGCGAGGCGGGCTCCTCGCAGTCGAAGGCGCTCGCACCGGTCCTTGTTGTCCTCGTGGCCGTTCTGCTGTGGCTGCCGCGGCAGGTTGGGCCAATCGACCTGCGGTGGGATGGCGGAGTGTACTACCTCCTCGGGACCGCGCTTGCCGAGGGCAGAGGTTACAGGCTGCTCAACGAGCCGGGCGAGATCGAGGCGCGTGCAGTACCCGCCACTGCTGCCCGCCGTCGTCGCACTTCACCAGTTGGCTCTCGGGACGAGCGACCCGACAATCGTCGGCCGATGGCTTCGCCTGTCGTCGTTCCTCGTCTTCGTGGCGTACGGTCTGGTGGCGCTGTGGTTGCTCACGCGTATCTGCCGCCGGCGCGTGCGCTGCTGGGTGCGCTGCTGTCGATGTTCTGCCTGCATGCATGGTTCCTGTCGGACGCGCTGTTCCCCGAGGTCTGGTTCAGCGTCGCGACGGTGCTGTTCCTGATCTTCGCCCGCACTCGGGGCAACCGGGCGCACTCGGTTCTGGCCTACGTGTGTGCACTCGCCTCGTACGCGCTGCGGACCGTGGGCATCGCCGCATTCGCCGTGTGGGTGTTCGACAGTCTGATCAGGCGGCGCTTCCGGGAGGCGCTGATCCGCGCCGTGCTGGTGCTGCTGCCGGTCGCCGGCTGGCAGGCGTATGTGGCATCGGTGGAGCGAAGCGAGGCGTACAAGCATCCAGCGTACGAGTATCAGCGCGCACCGTACCTTTTCTACAACGTCAGCTACGCGCGGAACGTCGTCCTCAGGGACCCGTTCACGCCGGAAAAGGGACAGGTCCGGATCGTGCGGCGCATCGTCCGCGGCGCGCTCGACCTGCCGGCGACCTTCGGAGGGACGCTGAGCGCGTCCCGGGGTTATCTCCAGATGTTCCTGTGGTGGGCGCTCGGGGAAGGGCCGATCAAGGCCCGGCTCATCACCTGGGGCGTGTTCATCCTGCTCTCCATGTTCGGTATGGTCATCACGGGCGGCATCCTGCTGCTGCTGTTTCAGCGGCACTCGTTGGTGCCGCTCTACCTTCTGGCCTACAGCGCCGCGATATGCCTGACGCCGTTCCCAGAACAGTACGAGCGCTATCTCATGCCGGTCGCACCGCTGCTTGCGCTGGCGGCCATCGTCTGTCTGGACGCCGCGGCCGCCTGGCGGCACCGGCCCGCGCGCGCGCCGAAACGTGAGTTGCCACTGAGCGTCACGGGCGCCGTTCTGGGTACGGCGCTGCTGATGCAGATGGCTGTCACAGTGTATGTGTACGTCCGGCAGTACCGGCCGATCGCGTACGTGGACGCCAGGGGCGAATCGCTGGCGTACAAGCTGTTCTACTACAACGAATCGCAGCGGGGGTTCGACGAGGCGGTTGAATACGTTCGAGCGCACGCGGACGCAGCGCACGTCGTGGCTGCGGGCACACCGCACTGGATTCACCTGCGCACGGGGCTGAAGACGGTGATGCCGCCCTTCGAGCGGGACGTAGACACTGCTCAGCGACTGCTCGACAGTGTTCCCGTCCGATACCTGGTGATCGGCCGGGACGTGGTCGCCACCGAGCGCTACACCGTGCCGGTCGTGCAGCGGTTCGCCGACCGATGGGAGGCCGTGCATGCGACGGAGGTTGGGGGTTGGATTGTGTATCGCCGCGTGGCGCCGTGACCGTTCGCGTCAGTCCCGCGTGTGTCGGGCAGAGCGCGGGGTGTAATCACGAACCCAGCGGATGTATTCATCCGAGACCACCAGGAAGCCGTCTGCGATCAGCGGCTCCAGACCCATGAAGCGGCGGGCCGATGCCCCTTTCAGGCGCAGCCGGGGATTGCGTTCGAGTTCCTTCCGGTACCCCACATACTCGCCGGTGGTGGTGCCGCCATAGCGTCCCGTGCGGACGGCGTCGTCGACCTTCTTGTGGAAGGAGCTCACGAACGGGTAGTGCATCAGGACACCCGTGACATCGGCCACCGCGGCGCCCGTGACCTGATGCCACTCGACGAACGGTTTCACCCTGCCATTCATGAGCACGAGCGCAGCTTTCGTGAGGCCGTTGTTCGTCCCGAATACGGTCCGCCGGATGCCGCCCCGGTGCATGGCGACCTCTGGCCTCGGCGGATCGGACCACTTGTAGGTGTGCTTCTCGATCGCGGAGATGTCGTAATGCGTGTAGGTGTCCATCACCCGATCGTCGGGCCTGCTCTCGACTTCGCCGAGCGGCAACTCTGAGAACATGTCGAGCATCTGCGCGACGACCGCCGTGAACCGGCGCTGGCGCAGATACCCGAGAAAGCCCGCGACCGGCAGTTCCCGCGAGAACGGGTAGTCGAAGAGCTCGTCGATGTCCGCACAAAGGTTCCATCTGTCGCGGAGAAAAGCGCTCCGCGAGGTAGCGCTTCATCGTGTTCTCGAATTTCTCGTACGGTGCATCGGTCTGGAGCACCGTCACGCCGGCATGGGTACAGAGTCTATCGACCGTGTCGTCGGTGGAGCAATTGTCGAGAAACACGCAGTGCCGAACCCCGAGCGCCTGGTAGTGATCGACGAACGACCGAACATACAGCGCGCCATTGCGCACGACGGTGATGACGAGGAGCTCGTCTGGTGCGTAGTCGATGCGGGTGGGACCGTATAGATGTTTCACCCTGCCGCGCAGCAGGTGAGGGCGCACGCCGAACTCCATGACCCGCCGCACGGTAGCGCGCAACCCGCGTGTGGAATCGCCTTGCAGGTCGGCGAGCTTCTGGCGGACGAGCGATGCGAGGCCGCCGACACCGCCGGATCGTCCGGCCCTGGCGGCAGTGGCGGCTTTGCCCCTGAGCCCACGCCGCGTCAGGACAGCTCCTCCACCTCGAAGTCGCAGGTGACGAGCGCGCCGGTGCCGCCCGGCAAGGCTGGGCCCCGTGCCAGCACCTCGATCTCGAAGGCTGACTCGACGTAATCGTAGGCGCCGGTCACCGACTGGGCCTGCACCGGGTCGGCCAGCCACAGGCCGACCCGGTAGGTCCCTGGCAGCAGGTGGATCGACGAGATCCGCAGCCTCAGCCGATTGCGGCCCTGCCGAAGGGAGATGTTCCTATCGAGGTGCAGCGTATCCGCATTGAGTACCCTTCGTGCCGTACTGCTCGAGTAGGAACACCGACAGGCTGCGTACGTCGCGTGCCCCGTCGGATTCGATCTCCAGCGTGAACTCCAGCGGGCCGTCAGGGTAGGTGTTCCCACTCTCGATGCCGCTGCCGCTCGTGTACCAGACCGAGACGAACCGGGCCTCGCCGGTGCCCGTTCGCGGGAGGGCCGAGACATCGATTCGGGCGCCGGGCGCCGGTCGCAGGTAATCGCGAGACAAGTACTGCCCGACGACCGTGGAGGTATCGCCGAACGCCGCCACCTGTCCGGCCTCCAGCATGACGGCGTGAGAGCACAGCCGCTGAATGGCTTGCAGGTTGTGACTGACGAAGATGACGGTACGGCCTTCCCGCGCCACATCGTTCATCTTGCCGAGGCACCGCTTCTGGAACGATGCGTCGCCGACCGCGAGGACCTCGTCGACCAGGAGGATCTCCGGTTCGAGGTGCGCCGCAACGGCAAAGGCGAGGCGCAGATACATCCCGCTGGAGTAGTGCTTCACCGGCGTGTCGAGGAACGGCCCGATTTCGGCGAAGGCAACGATCGCGTCGAACTTCGCCAGGATTTCCGACCGTTTCATCCCGAGAATCGCGCCGTTCAGCAGCACGTTCTCCCGTCCGGTCAGCTCCGGATGAAACCCGGTTCCGACCTCGAGCAGCGACCCGACGCGCCCCCGCAACTGCACCTGTCCCGCCGTGGGTTCGGTGACGCGCGAGAGGATTTTGAGGAGCGTGCTCTTGCCGGCGCCGTTCGCACCGATCAGGCCGAGCGCGGAGCCCCGTGGAACCTCGAACGACACATCGCGAAGCGCCCAGAAGAACGCGGCGGAAGCCGCATCACGCCGGCGCCGCACGCTGGTCGCGGTGAGCGTACGGACCGCAGCCGACACCGCCTCGCGGAGCGTACGGTACCCTTCGGGGCGGAGGCCGCGGCGATATCGCTTTCCAACACCGATGAGGCGAATGGCCGGCGTTGTCAGGGGTTCCGCTCAGACGATATCGGCGAAGGCTCGTTCCATCCGCCGGAAGTAGAGGCTGCCACCCGCAGCGAGCGCCAGCGCGGCACACGCCGACACCGCAAGGATCGGGCCCGGCGGTGCGCTGCCGAGCAGCGCCCACCTGAACCCGTCCACGACCCCCACCATCGGGTTGAGGCCGTACAGCGGCCGCCACGGCGCCGGCACCAGGCTGCTCGGGTAGACGATCGGCGTGGCGAACAGCCACAGCTGCGTGAGAAACGGCAGCACGTACCGTACGTCCCTGTACTGCACGTTGAGCGCGGCCAGCCAGAGTCCCACCCCCAGTGCCGTGACGAACACCAGCAGCACGAGCGGGATCACGAAGAGCGCCTCGGGCCCGGGCACGATGCCATACCAGGCCATCACGATGAGGAGCAGCACGAACGCGATTGCGAAGTCCACGAGCCCGGCGAGGACCGTCGCGACCGGAATCGCGAGCCGCGGGAAATAGACCTTGGTGATCAGATGCCGGCTGCCGACGATGCTCGTCGCCGCTTCATTGAGGCCGAAGGCGAAGAAGGTCCACGGGACGAGGCCTGCGAGATTGAAGACCGGGTATGGGAGCCCGTCCGACGCCATCCTGGCGAGCCGCCCGAAGAAGAGGCCGAAGACGAACATGGCGAGCAGCGGCTGCAGAACGGCCCACGCGACACCCAGTGCGGTCTGCTTGTACCTCACCTTGAGGTCACGCCAGATGAGAAAGAACAGAAGCTCGCGATAGTCCCACAGCTCGCGGAGGCGCAGCGCCGTCCAGCCGCTCGAGGGATTGATGATCGTCAGCTTCGTATGGCTCGCGGGAGCGGTTGCCGTATCGGGCTGCGCGGAGCTGGATTGTCGACCGGGAGCAGGCACGTGCGCTCCGGTGTCCCGGCCGAGACGGGAACGGAAGATGGGGCGCGAGAACAGGCCGAGTCTATCACGCTGCCGATGGACGCCCAAAAAGCCGACCGCCTCGCCAGCGGGCTCACCATCCCAGCTTCGCGCACAGCAGGGCACAGGAGCTCACCCCAGGCGCCAAGAACGGGAAGGTGCCGCGTCTGTATACTTTCTCCATGAAATTCGCGCCGGAATACGTCCACTACGTCCTCAATGACAACTTCGAAGACGCCAAGGAGCTGTTCCTGTCGCCGCTGATGGCGATCCACCACGCTCACCTGGTGATGCTGGCGCAGAGGGAAATTGTTTCCCTGGAGGATGCGCACCGGATTCGCGAGGCCCTCGACGCCGTGTCGCTCGATGAGGTCCGCGACGTGCCGTTCGACGGCACGTGCGAGGATCTGTTTTTCTACGTCGAAGGGCTGCTCGTCGCGGCGTGCGGGGACGAAGTCGCCGGACGGCTTCACACTGCCCGCAGCCGCAACGACATCGACATGACGATGTACCGGATGCGCCAGCGGGAGTTCGTGCTGGAGCTGGTGGAAGGGGTGCTCACCCTGCGCGCGAGCCTCCTGGATCTCGCGTCGCAGCACCGCGACACGATCATGGCGGCACACACCCACACGCAGCCGGCGCAGCCAACGACGATCGCGCACTACCTGCTGGCGATGATCGAGCAGCTGGAACGGGACACCACGCGGCTGCGCGCCTCCTATGGGACGACGAACCGCAACCCGTTGGGGGCGTGCGCCATCACCGGCACCGGCTTCGCGATCGATCGATCGCTCACGAGCGAGTTGCTCGGCTTCGACGGCCCGACCGGAAACACCTACGGCAGTATCGCCACGGTTGACTACCTGCTCGAGAGCACCTACGCGACGGCCATCGCCCTGGGAGGCCTCGGGCGCTTCGTGCAGGACCTCTTGTTGTGGGGCACCGCGGAAGTGAACTACGTGCGGTTCGGTGACGGGTTCGTCCAGTCGAGCAGCATCATGCCGCAGAAGCGCAACCCTGTCGCCATCGAGCACGCACGGGCGATCGGCAGCAAGGCTGTCGGGCAGGCGCAGGCGATTGCGCTGGCGGTGCACAACACGCCGTTCGGCGACATCGTGGACACCGAGGACGACCTGCAGCCCCTGGTGTGGTCGATGTTCCGGGACGCGACGCGGGCAGTGCGGCTGGTGGCCGCGGCCATGCAGACAGCCACCTTCGACGCGGCGCGCCTCGAGGCCCGCGCGGGGCAGGGTGGGACCACGATGACGGAGCTTTCCGACACCCTCGTGCGGGAGCACGGCATCGCGTTCAAGACCGCGCACGCGATCACCGGGCGCGTGCTGAAGGCGCGGGCACATCACACCGAGGTCCGCCTCACCGAGACGCTCGCCGCGGTATGCTTCGAGCTGATCGGCCGGCCGATTCTCTACACCGAGGAGCGGCTGCGCGAGATCCTGAGCCCTCGCTACTTCGTCACGGTACGGCGCACTCGGGGAGGACCGGCCCCCGAAGAGACCGCAACGGCCGTGGCGCAGTCGGCAGCCCTGCTGACCGGCGATCGCGAATGGGTCGCCGCTCGGCGCGAAGCACTGGCCGCAGCGCGCCGGGAACTGAAGGCGCGGAGCGCGGCGCTGTGATTTGGCAATCCCGAGGGTGGCCGGGGCGCTTCGGCCTTGGCCCTGCACAGAGACACTTCGGCCCAACCCTGCATAGATATATGCGTTCATGACGTCCTCCGATCGCCCGCTGCGCCCGACGGCCATTCGCGTCCTCGTGCTCGAGGCGCTGGTCATCCTCGGCCTCTGGTTCGTCGGGCACTATTTCGCCAGCTGACATGCACGCCATCGACTGGGCGGTGGTGGCCGCGTATCTCGTCTGGATCGTCCACGACGGCCTCAAGCGCACGAAGGGCAGTGACAAGGTCGAGGGCTACTTCCTCGCCAACCGCAGCCTGCCGTGGTGGGCAGTGGGGTTGTCAGTCATGGCTACCCAGCTCTCCGCGATCACGCTTGTCGGCACGACCGGGCAGGGCTACCGTGACGGGCTTCGATTCGTGCAGTTCTACTTCGGGCTGCCGCTCGCGATGCTGATCCTGTCGGTCACCGTCGTCCCCTTCTTCCATCGCGCGAACGTATATACCGCGTATGAGTACCTGGAGGGGCGGTTCGATGCGAAGACCCGGGCTCTCACGAGCCTGCTGTTCCTGCTCTCCCGTGGGCTCTCGTGCGGCGTCATCATCGCGGCGCCCGCGGTGATCCTGTCGATCGTGCTCGACTGGAACTTCACGATCACGGTGCTGGCCATCGGGCTTCCCACGGCGATCTATACGATGCTCGGCGGTGTGCAGGCCGTCACCTGGACCGACGTGAAGCAGATGGCCGTGATCGTGGCGGGTGTCGCCGCTGCTGTTGTCGTGCTCGTTCTACGCCTGCCGGCGGACGTGAGCGTGAGCGACGCCCTGCACATCGCGGGCAGCACGGGACGTCTCCAGGCACTCGATTTCCGCTTCACGCTGAGCGAGACCTACACGTTCTGGTCGGGCCTGATCGGGGGCCTGTTCCTGATGCTGTCGTACTTCGGCTGCGATCAGAGCCAGGTGCAGCGCTATCTGACGGCGAAGTCGCCCCAGGAGGGCCGGCAGTCCCTGATGATGAGCGCGTACGTGAAAATCCCGTTGCAGGCGCTGATTCTCCTGACCGGCGTGCTCGTGTTCGCGTTCTACCTGTTTACCCGCCCTCCGATGCTGTTCAATCCGCAGCACGTGAAGGAGGTGCGTGCCAGCAGCGAAGGAGATGCGTACGCGGCCCTCGAAGCGCAGTTCAACGGCACGTTCGACGCGCGCCAGAAGGCAGCGCTCGACGTGCAGTCCGCCCGGCGCCGCGGCGATGACGGCACCATCGCCGCGAGCACGGCCGCATTCAACACGGCGGACGCGGCGCTGGCCAACGTGCGGCGCGAGGCGGTGTCGCTCGTCATGCGCGTCAGCGGAAAGGAGGAATACGACGACGTGAACTACGTATTCCCGACGTTCGTCACCACCCAGATGCCGATCGGCCTCGTCGGCCTGATCATCGCGGCGATCTTCGCGGCCGCCATGTCATCGATTGCGGCGGAGCTGAACTCGCTCGCAACGGCGACGATCATCGACTTCTACCGCCGCCACTTCCGGCGGGAGGCGTCCGACGAGCATTACCTCCGCGCCTCCCGCCTGGCGACCGCGGTGTGGGGGCTCATGGCCTGCGGCGTCGCCATGTACGCCACGCAGCTCGGATCGCTCATCGAGGTCGTCAACCGCTTCGGCTCGTTCTTCTACGGCTCGCTGCTGGGCGTCTTCGTTCTCGCGATCGGGACGAAACGGGCGACCGGTCATGGCGCATTCGTCGGCCTGATCGCCGGGATGAGCGCGGTAGCCTTCGTGGCATTCAGATACCCGCAGGTCTCCTTTCTGTGGCACAACGTGGTGGGCGTGGTCGTCGTCACGATCGTCGGGCTTGCGGTATCCACCGTTCAGGGCGGCACCCGTGCCGCCACAGGTAGAATGCCCGGATGACAGACGAGCGGCCGCTGGTTGCGGTGATCATGGGGAGCAAGTCGGACTGGACGACGATGCGCCATGCCGACGAGATGCTGACCGCGTTCGGCGTGCCGCACGAGTGCCGCGTCGTCTCGGCGCATCGCACGCCCGCCCTGATGGCGGAATACGCGTCGGCGGCGGAGGGCCGCGGCATCCAGGTGATCATCGCGGCGGCGGGCGGGGCGGCGCATCTGCCGGGGATGGTTGCTGCCCACACGCCGCTGCCGGTGCTCGGCGTCCCGATCGAGAGCCGCACGCTGAAGGGAGTGGATTCGCTCCTGTCCATCGTGCAGATGCCGCGCGGTGTGCCGGTCGGGACACTCGCCATCGGGGACAGCGGATCAGCAAACGCGGCCCTCCTGGCGATCGCGATTCTCTCGAACCACGATGCGCCGCTGCGCGAGCGGCTGCGGGCGTTTCGCGCCGAGCAGGAACAGAAGGTCCGCCAGGACACGTTGCCGTGATCGATCCGATTCTTCCCGGAGCCACCATCGGCGTGCTTGGCGGCGGACAGCTTGGCCGCATGTTCGCGATGTCCGCGCGCCGCATGGGTTATCGCGTCCACACTCTGTCGCCAGAGGAAGACACGCCGACCGGCCAGGTGGCGGACGTCGAGATCACCGCCTCGTTCGACGACCTCGACGCGATCCGCGCCTTCGCGCGCAACGTCGACGTGGTGACCTTCGAGTTCGAGAACGTGTCGGCCGCTGCCGCTGAGGTTGCCGGCGAGCACGCGCCCGTGCGGCCCAGCGGGCACATCCTGCACATTACGCAGCAGCGCGCGCGGGAGAAGGGGTTCCTCGCCGACGGGGGATTCCCGGTCACTCCATTCGCCCATCTCCGCGCCGCGCCGGACCTGGACGATGCGGTCCGGCAGGTCGGCATCCCGGCGGTGCTGAAGACCGCGAGCTTCGGCTACGACGGCAAGGGACAGCGGAAGGTCGAAACCGTCGCGGAGGCCCTGGCCGCGTGGGAGGCCGTCGGCGGACAGGAGGCGGTGCTCGAACGGTTCGTCGACTTCGATCGCGAAGTGTCGATGATCGGCGCGCGAGGGGCGAACGGGTGGATGGTGACGTACGGCCTCGTCGAGAACACGCATCGCGATCACATTCTCGACACGTCGGTGTACCCGGCCGCCGTTGCTGCGCGTCACGAGGACGAGGCGGCCGAGATCGTGCGCGGGCTGCTCGAGCGCCTCGACGTCGTCGGCGTGCTCTGCGTGGAATTCTTCCTGACGCCAGGCGGCGCGCTGCTCATCAACGAGATGGCGCCACGGCCGCACAATTCGGGGCACCTGACCATCGATGCGTGCGTGACGAGCCAGTTCGAACAGCAGGTCCGGGCCATCTGCGGCCTGCCGCCTGGTTCGACGGAGTTGTTGCGGCCTGCCGCCATGGTCAATCTGCTTGGGGATCAGTGGACGGCGCGTGAGCCGGACTGGGCGGCGGCGTGTCTCGTGCCCGGAGTCAAGCTGCACCTCTACGGCAAGGAGGAGCCGAGACCCGGCCGGAAGATGGGCCACATGACTGCGCTGGCGCACGACGCCGCGGCGGCGCTTCGCCTCGCGTGTGCCGCGCGTGACGCGCTCTGATAGAGGGACCCATGACCCCCATGAAACGCGTGGAAATCGTCGTCGGTGCGGTCGAGTTGTCCGAGGTCTCCGGTGTGCTCGACCAGGCGGGTGTGCCGGGTTACACCGTGCTCAGGGATGTGACCGGGAAGGGCGACCGCGGCGACCGCACCGGAGAGGACGCTCTCACCGGCGCCCTCAAGAACGGTTATATCTTCTGCGCGTGCAACGAAACGCAGGCGCGCGCCGTGGCGGAGGCGGTCCGTCCGGTCCTGCAGCGCGTTGGCGGCGTGTGCCTGATCACGGACTGCTTGTGGGTCGAGCATTGACGGCCCGGATGAGTCCGATAGCGGAGCCAGGAGCGACTCCGGTTGTGGAGCTGGGGCGATGCGGTTGTGGAGCCGGGACTTCAGTCCCGGCGTCCCCCGCGGACAGCCGACCACACCGCAGTTCGACCACACATTTCGGATAGATCACCCGGCAGCCGCGGTGGTCTACTGGCATTCATGTTGATGCTTCACACGTCTTCCACGCCCTCCGCACCCGACGATCCACGCTGGACCGCCGTAGCGGCCCGTGACCGCCGCGCCGACGGCGCGTTCGTGTATGCCGTGCGCTCGACGGGCGTCTACTGCCGCCCGTCCTGCCCGAGCCGCCGGCCTCGGCGGCATCACGTCGAGTATTTCGCAGACGGCGCCGATGCGGTCGCCGCCGGGTATCGCGCCTGCCGCCGGTGCGATCCGGACGGCGCCGCGCCGGGTCCCGTGGCGCAGAAAGTGGCTGCGGCCCTGGCACACATGCAGCGTGCGGAGCCAGGCCATTCACCCACCCTGGCGGCACTCGCGCAGCACGTAGGGTGCAGCGCCGCCTACCTGCAGCGGGCGTTCGTGCGTGTCCTGGGCGTGTCGCCGCGGGAATACGGCGCGTCGCTCAAACTTGCGCGGTTCAAGGCAGGGCTCCGCAGGCAGCGGCCGATCGCGGATGCCACGTTCGAGGCGGGATTCGGATCGTCGAGCCGCGTCTATGAGCAGACCGCGCGGGCGCTGGGCATGACCCCGGCCCAGTACCGGCGCGGCGGCGCCGGGCTCGAGCTGATGTTCGTGACGGCGCCCTGCCCCCTCGGCTTCGTTCTCGTCGCCGGCACGGCGCGAGGCCTGAGTGCGGTGATGCTTGGCGATTCGGCCGTCGGGCTGGGCGAACGGCTGCGGTCGGAGTTTCCGGCGGCCGAAATCCGCGAGGATCGCGCCGCCCTGCGCGCGGGCGTGGACGCCGTGCTGCGGCACCTGGGCGGGGAACCGTCCGCCACCCGCGACCTGCCGCTCGACGTACGGGCCACCGCGTTCGAGCGCCGCGTGTGGAGCGCACTGCAGCAGATCCCGCCCGGGTCACGCGCCACCTACGCGGAGGTCGCGTCCATGATCGGCGCGCCGCGCAGCGCTCGCGCCGTCGCCCGCGCCTGTGCGACCAACCCGGTCGCGATCGTCGTGCCCTGTCACCGCGTCGTGCCAGCGGCCGGAGGCATCGGTCAGTACCGCTGGGGCGCCGGGCGGAAGGCCGGGCTGCTCGAGTCAGAACGCGGCTCCGGGAGTCCGGCGCGGGCCGCAGCCATGCGCTCGGCACCCCGTAAGTAGATGTGGCGCTGCCCGCCCTCGACGCGTCGGGCAGCAGGATGTCGAGTGGAGGCGCCACGCGCCACCTTGCCTGATCCGCTCTCCTGTCACAGAATGCGCGTCACCACATGACACGCATACGGTATGGCGTTTCGCCCTGGCTGGACGGCTCCGCAAAGAAGGCCACCTATCCTGCGCTCGCGGGAAGGCTCGAGGTCCCAATCGTCATCATCGGAGGCGGGCTGACCGGCGCGGCGACGGCGTATGCCTGCGCCGCCGCAGGGCTGCGGGTGGCCGTCCTGGAAGCCGAACGCATCGGTCATGGCGCCAGCGCGAGCGGGTCTGGAATCATCCAGCAGGCGCCGGCCGTGGCGATGCTGGAAATGGAGGCCCAGCACGGGCGGCGCCTCGCTAAGACAGTCTGGACGGCCTGGAGGCGTGCGGCGCTCGACCTTGCGGCCACCGTGCGCCGATTGAACATCCGAACGGGATTCACGCCGGCGGACGGCCTTGTCTGGGCCCACTCCCCGGACACGGCGAAGCCGCTCGAACGCGAGCTGGCGGCACGACGAGCGGCCGGGCTCGACGGGACTTGGCTCACGCCGCGCGCTCTGGCCAGCATCGGTCTCGACGGCGCGGGCGGTATTCGCACACGGGGCGATGCGACGATCGACCCCGTGCGGTTGTGCGGGGGCTTCGCACGGGCGGCTGCCGCGCGTGGCGCGGTGCTCTTCGAGCGGACGCGTGCGCTGACCGTGTCGCAGGCGCGTGGACGCATCGAAATCCAGTCTGCCCGCGGCCGGATCGGATGCGAGACGGTCGTTGTCACCACGGGCGAGCCCGCCGACCTGTTCGAGCCGCTGGCCCGGCACGTCGTCGCGTGTGACGCGTACGCGGTCCAGACGCCGCCGGTGGGGCGGGCGGTCCGCGCCGCCGTCCGGGATCGCAGCCTCATCCTCCAGGATTCGTATCGGCCCCCGCACAGGCTGGCGTGGACCGCGGGCGATCGCATCCTCTGGACGGGCGCCGCCGGTTCCCGCGTGCCCGATCGTCTTCGCCCACAGACGGTCGTGCAGCGCACCGGCCAGCTGATGTACGAGCTCTCAGTCGTGCTGCCCGACATCTCCGGGGTGCAGCCGGAGCACGGCTGGCCTATCCCATACTCCGTCGGACGAGACGGGCTGCCCCTGGTGGGGCCGCACCGCAACTACCCACACCACCTCTTCGCCTTCGGCCTTGGCCCGAACCCGGCGGCGGCATTCCTTGCGAGCCGCCTCCTCTTGCGCCACCTCGGCGGCGCTGCCGACAAGGCCGATCACGCGTTCGGCTTCACTCGAGCAACGCGATGAGCCGCCGTTCAGGCACGCGCACCCCGACCCGAACATAGACCGTTTCTCCCGAATATGCAGATCTCCTTTGTGAATCCGGCGCCGCCTGTGAACCGCGAACGACGGTTCCCGATTTCGGCACTGGGCAAGTAAGAATGGTCCTGATGCGTCGTGTACTCGTCCCGTTGGCATGCGCCATTGGCCTGTTGTCGCTCGCGGTCCAGGCCGGCGGACCCGCTGACCTGCGCGGCGAGCCCGGGCTCGCCATGATGCTCCGGAAGCTCGCCACTGTGGGGACGGTGATGCACGCGACCGCGCATCCCGACGATGAGAACAACGCTCTGCTGGCGAAGGGGAGCATCGGGCAGGGGTTCCGCGTCGTGCTCGCAACAGCCACGCGCGGCAACGGCGGGCAGAACGAGATTGGCCCCGAGCTGTTCGAGGCGCTCGGCGTCCTTCGGACCGAGGAGCTGCTGGCCGCGCACCGGTCCGACGGCGCGGAACAGTTCTTCACCCGTGCGGTGGACTTCGGCTTCTCGTTCAGCGTCGAGGAGTCGTTCGAGAAGTGGGGCCACGACGAGATACTCGGCGACTACGTCCGGCTGATTCGCATGACGCGGCCCGATCTGATCATCACGATGCGGCCCGATGGTGCGGGCGGCGGGCAGCACCACCAGGCGTCTGCGCGCATTGCGACGGAAGCGTTTCGCGTGGCCGGCGACCCGGCCAGGTATGCGGACCAGATCCAGCAGGGATTGCGCCCGTGGCAGCCGCTGAAGGTGTACCAGGCGCGCTGGTACGGCATGTTCAGCGACACGCCTCCCCCTGCCGAGAACCTGGTGACGATGGACGGCAATACTTATGACCCGTTGCTCGGACGGACGTGGGCCGAGGTGGGCAGTGAAGCGCGTGCGATGCACAAGTGCCAGGGCTTCGGCCAGCTGCTCGCCTTGCCCGGCCCGTTCGTCATCAAGTACAAGCTCGTCGACACGACGCTGCCGTCGCAGCGAGGCGCGCGCGAGGAGACCCTCGAGGACGGTCTCGACATGACCCTGCCGGGGCTGGCGCGGTTCGCCGGAGTGAGCCCACCCGCCGCGTTGAGGCACAAGCTTTTGGCGATTGCCCATGCCGTACACGCCGCCGAAGGCAGCCTTCGCGCGGGGGGGGCGGGAGGAGCAGTCGCCGACCTGGCGGAGGGCCTGCGTGCAACGCGCGACCTGCGGAGCTGGCTCGCCTCGCCCGGTGCGCCGGTCGAGAAGGCAGCGGCCTTCGAGATTGACTTCCGGCTGGCGCAGACCGAGGGCAAGTTCGAGCGCGCGCTGGTCACCGCCCAGGGTCTGCGCGTCGAAGCGCTGGCGGACGATGGGATTGTCGTCCCGGGGCAGAACGTGAAGCTGACGCTCATCGTCGCGAACCGGGGCGCTACGCCAATCGCCATCGCGGAGACACGCGTAGCCGGTTTTGCCGCGGCACCTTCCTCGTGTAGAACCGGCCCGCTCGCAGCGGGTGAGATCGCACGCTGCGAAGAGTCCCTCACCGTGCCGGCGAACGCTCGCGTCTCGGAGCCGTACTGGCACCGCGCCGGTGAGGCCGGCCGGTACACGTTCGACGACGATGTCCCGTTTGGTCGGCCGTTCCGGCCCACGCCGTTCGCCGCCGAGCTCGTGCTGGCCGTGGGCGAGGAACCGGTGCGGATGACCGTGCCGGTGCAGTATCGCTACGAGGGGAACATCTTCAGCGGGGAGAAGCGCATGGAGCTGACGGTGGTGCCGGCGCTCTCGGTGCGGTCAACCCCGGCGATTGTGATCGTCCCCACTGCTCCGGGGCCGCAGCGCACGGGCAACGCTACCGGAACGTCGAATACGCGTGAGATTCGCGTCGCCGTCACCAACAATGCGGCCGGCGCGGCCGAGGCCGACGTGACGCTGGACGTGCCGCAGGGGTGGACGGTGACGCCGCCCTCGGCGCACGTGCGTTTCGAACGGGCTGACGAGGCCAGCACCGTGCGGTTCGCGGTGGCGCCGGGCGGGGCGATCACGCCGGGACAGTTCGAGCTGAAGGCCGTTGCCCGGGCAGAGGGAGCGGCGTTCGATCGCGGCTTCCAGGTCATCGAGTACCCGCACATCCAGCGGCGACACATCTACGATGCGGCAGCCACTACCCTCAAGGTCATCGACGTCCGGGTCCCCCAGGGACTGTCGGTCGGCTACGTCATGGGCGTGGGCGATCAGGTGCCCGCTGCCCTCGAGCAACTTGGTGCCACCGTGCGGGGACTGACTGCCGAGGATCTGGCGTACGGCGACCTCTCGGGCTTCGATGCCATCGTGACGGGCGTGCGGGCGTACGAGCGCCGCCCTGACCTGCGCGCGCGCAATCACCGGCTGATCGAATATGTGGAGGCTGGCGGCACCGTCGTGGTGCAGTACAACAAGACCGAGTTCAACGCGGCACAGTACGGCCCCTTCCCGGCGAAGGTGAGCGCGAATCGCGTGACCGACGAGCACGCACCCGTTACGGTGCTGCAGCCGCAGCATCAGGCGTTTACGACACCGAACCGGATTACCCATGACGCGTGGAACGGATGGGTGCAGGAGCGGGGGTTGTACTTCCTTGGCGAACGTGACCCCAGGTACATGGACCTGGTGGAGCTCTCGGATCCGTTCCCGTTCAATCAGGGCCCGAAACGCGGCGCGCTCGTCGCGGCGCAGGTCGGCCGGGGACACTGGGTGTACGTAGGCCTGAATCTCTGGCGCCAGTTGCCCGCCGGCATTGACGGCGCCTACAAGCTGCTGGCGAACCTCGTCTCGCTGGGGCGGGATCAGGGGACCGTCGCGGGTCCGGCGCGCTAACCATGGCCGGCGATGTGGACGTGCTCGTCGTCGGCGGCGGTCCCGCGGGCGCCACCGCCGCACGAACCCTGGCCCTGGCGGGCCGGCGCGTTCGCTTGCTCGATCGCACCTACTTCCCGCGCAACAAGCCGTGCGGCGGCGCCATCAGCATGCGGGCGCTGCGGCGTTTCCCGTATCTGCCCGATGCGCTGGAGCGCATCCCCACACGACGGCTGTCTCGTCTCTACCTCGAAGCCCCGTCCGGAGACGGCATCACGCTCACGTCACGCGAGCCCGCTGCGCTGATGGTGCGCCGCATCGAGTTCGACGCGCTCCTGCTGGATCTTGCGCGGGAGGCCGGCGTAGAGGTGGTCGAGGGAGTGGAGGTCTCACGCGCACGCGAGTCCTCCGAACACGTGTGGGTCGGCGCGCGGGACGGCCGCGAATTCGAGGCACCGCTGCTGATTGCCGCCGACGGGGTCAACAGCGTCATTGCCCGCCGCTTGGGGATCAACCCCGGATGGCCTCCCGCTCGCGTGGCCATCGACATGATGGAGGAGACGCCCGGCGACACGTTGCGCAGCGTCGATGCGGACACGTTGTGGGTCGCGTACGGGTACGGCAGGTCTGAAGGGTACGCGTACGTGTTTCCGAAGGCGCACCACGTCAATGTGGGCATCGGTTACGTGCTCGAGTGGTTCCGCGCCCATGTGGACGAGGCGCCATACGATTTACAGCGGCGGTTCATTGGCGAGCTGCAGCATCGTCGCGTGCTCGAGGGGTTCTCGAGTCGTTCACACTTCACCGCCTTTCTGATCCCCGTCGGCGGGCCGCTGCCGAGAACGGCGACGTCACGCGTCCTGCTGGCGGGAGATGCGGGCGGGTTCGTCAACGGCATCACCGCCGAGGGCATCTACTACGCAATGGTCTCCGGCCAACTGGCCGGACGTTCGGCTGCGAGGGGCACGACGGACGGGTACGAGCGAAGCTGGCGGCGTGAGATCGGCTCCGAGCTTCGCGATGCCGTGCTCGTGCAGCGGCACCTGCTGACCACACCCGAACGAATAGATGCACTGGTCGGCGCCGCCGGTCGTGCGCCTGGCGTGGCCGATCTGCTGATCCGCTACGCTATGGGCGAGGTTTCCTACTTCAAGGCGCGTCGCCGCGTGCTGCTGCGCGCCCCGCTGCTCGCGCTACGCCTGTTTGTCGCCGCACAGGGCAAGCGGATCGGGCTGATTTCGTCGGCCCAGATTCCCGGACGCCTCACATGATTGACGCACCACAGCAGGGTAAGGCGTCGAGCGCGATGGGGAGGATCAAGTCATGAGCAGCGACGGAGCGACCCCGCCTTTGTCAGCACGGATCGCCGCGTGGCTATCGGTGCCTGATGCGACGGAGGCTGTCCGCTATTACAAGGAGGCATTCGGCGCGGTCGAATCGGACCGCCTCGAAAACGAACCGGGCAGGGTGGCAGTCGCTCAGCTCGCAGTTGGTGGAGCACGGTTCTGGGTGCAGCACGACCCTGAATCGAGTCCGGCAGCGCTGGGCGGCAGATCGCCCGTCCGGATGATCCTCACCGTTGATGACCCGGACGCGGTCTTCGCACGAGCCGTTGCCGCGGGCGCGGCTGAAGTCGCTCCGGTGCGCGACGAACACGGATGGCGCGTCGGCCGCGTTGCCGATCCCTCGGGGCATCATTGGGAGATAGGCAAGCCGCTCACCTCATAGAGCGCTGCGGGTCCGGTGTTCACGCGCATTCAGCGTCCAGGTGCACGGACGCACACGAGCCGGCATGTCGGGGCGGCCATTGCAGATGGAGACGTTGACGCCGGTCTACACCGCTCAGCTCTTCCCCACGTTGCACGCCGAGCTCATCGCGCTCCTCCATGGGCTCGATGCGCACGCGTGGGCGCAGCCGACGGTCGCACCGCAGTGGCGGGTCCGCGATGTCGTCGCGCATCTGCTCGACGGTGATTTACGGAAGCTCGCGTTCGGGCGTGACGAACATCGGACAGGCACACGGCCGGTTTCCACCTTCGACGAAGTAGTGATTCTCGTCAACGACCTGAACGCCAGCGGCGTGCGCTACGCGGAGCGGCTCAGTCCCCGTGTGATGACCGATCTGCTAGAAGTCACGGGGAACTGGATCTCGGACTATGTCGCCAGGCTCGATCCGGGCGCGGACGCACACATCGCGGTTGCGTGGGCCGGGGAGCAGGTGTCGGCCAACTGGATGGACACGGCGCGCGAGTACACCGAACGCTGGCACCACCAGATGCAGATTCGCGAGGCGGTCGGTGCGGCGCCCCTGCTGCAACGGCAATGGTTCCTGCCGGTGCTGGACGTGTCGGTCCGTGCCTTTGGACGCGCGTTTCAGGATGTCGCAGCCGGCATCGGCACGATCGTGGTGTTCGAAGTCGAAACCGAGGGCGAGCCGGTGTGGTCCGTGGTGCGCGCGGCAGGAGGTTGGACTGTGCGGCGTGGACGCGGCACCAACCCCGCAGCAAGCGTGCGCGCGGATGCCGACACCGCCTGGAAGCTGCTGTTCAACGCGCTGCCACTGGACGCGGCACGGGCTCGAGTGGCGATCAGCGGCGATCGGAGGCTCGCGGAGCCGATCCTGAATGCACGGTCCGTGATGGTCTAGCAGCCCGTGGTGAAAAACCGGCGTCGCACCGAGGCGCCGAGGCGCCCCGCCGGCAAGGCGCGACGACCGAGAATACCGGGACACTAGCCGTGATGAAAGACCGGCGTCGCACCGCGGGCGCCGAGGCGGGGATGCATCGGCGGCCGAATGCAGCCGGCCTTTCACCACGGGCTGCTAGCCGCGATAACGTCACGTCCGAGCAGATTTCGCAGCGTTGGCTCGAGCGCCGGCCACTGGAACCGGAAACCGAGCGACTGTGCGCGGGCAGGCAGGACGCGCTGGCCCGTCAGCAGCGCGGCATCGGCCATCTCGCCGAGCGCCAGGCGCAGCGCGAACCGCGGGGCACGCAGCAGGTGTGGGCGGCGCAGCACGTGACCGAGGGCCGCGGCGAATGCCTCGTTGGTTTCCGGCGCGGGCGCGGTGGCGTTGATTGGCCCACTCGCGTCCACGCGGGCGAGGAGCCAACGCGCGAGGCCGATCCAATCCTGGCGGTGAATCCACGACATGTACTGGCGGCCGTGGCCGAACGGCCCGCCGACCGCAAGCCGGAATGGCAGCAGCATGCGGGCCAGCGCGCCGCCGTCCGATGCCAGCACGATGCCGCTTCGCAGCAGCACCACCCGTGTGCCGCTCGACTGCGCCTTCTTCGCCTCGTCTTCCCACTGCACGACGAGCCGCGCGAGGAAATCGGACCCAGCGGTATCCGACTCGGTGACCGGCTCGTCGCCGCGTGCGCCGTAGTACCCCACCGCCGACGAGGAGAGAAACACGGCAGGTGGCCGCACGGCCGCCGCTACCGCTGCTGCGAGGCTGCGGGTAGCCAGGATGCGGCTCTCGACCAGCACGCGCTTCCGCGACTCTGTCCACCGCTTCTTGTCGAGGGCCGCGCCCGCCAGGTTGATCACCGCATCGGCGTCCTCGAGGATCCGCGCCCAGGGGCCCGCGGTTCCGTCCGGCGCCCATGCTGCGAGTCCGGGCGGCAACGCGCCGCTCTGCCGCGTCAGTACCACGGTTTCATGCCCGTCGGCGCGCAAGGCCGCAGTCAGCGGGGCGCCGAGAAAGCCCGTGCCGCCGGCGATGACGATACGCATGAAGCGATCATATCGGCTCGGGCCTGGGCCTCGGGCATCGGGCCGCAGTCGGCCGGGACTGAAGTCCCGGCGTCCACTCGGCGCTCAGTCGGACACGACTTACAGTCGACTTCCTTCGATCGCTGGATCCAGGTCGAGGACCGCGACCGCACACCCGAGAGCCGCCGTCTCGTATCCGCGTTCATCAATTCCGGCTACTTCGACCTTGCCGCGTACGTGACGAGAGAACAGGAAATCGTGGACCTGCTGGACCGCAGCCGCATCCGTGCGGCGCTCGTCATCCCGTCAGGTCTCGCGCGGGACGTCCAGAGCGCACGGCCCGCACAGGTCGAGGTCCTGATCAATGGAGACAATGCGAAGGCTGGAGTCGCCGGGGAACCCGTTGTAGAGCCCGCACGTCAGTGCCAGCGAACGTGATCTTTGAACACCCAAACTGGGGGCATCGAGGCAGGACAGCCTGCGGTCCGCCTGAGGTCCGCTGTACGGACCCGTTCAGAATTGATGTGCGGATCGGTCTCGGGTACGCTTGCGGTGATCGGCCCGTGACGGAACGCACGGCGAAGGAGCCTCCTCATGCACACGGTGATTGCTCTGATCCTCGCGGCCAGCCTCGCGCAGGCTGGGCCTGTGCAGAGCGCGGCGGACGATCCTGCGGACTACGTGAAGCAGGCCAGGCGGCTGGTTGCGGACGGCAGCCACGACGAGGCGCTGGCGCTGTACCGGAAGGCCATCGACGCGCAGCCCTCCTCATTCGAGGCGCACCTTGGGGCGGGCCTGGTGCTCGATCTGAAGCTGCAGTTCGCGGACGCACGCACGCACCTGTCGAAGGCCCTCGAGCTGGCGCCGGACGAAGCGAAGCCGCAGGTCCTGAATGCCCTGGCTGTCTCCTATGCCTTCGAGGGCAACGCGAAGGAGGCCGCCTCGTTCTATCAGAAGGTCTTCGACCGCCAGATGGCCGAGTCGAACTTCGGGGCCGTCGCCGGCACCGCCAACGCCCTCGGTCGGGTGTACCTGGAGACCGGAGATGTCGCCAACGCGCGCCGGTGGTACGAGACCGGCTACGAGTCGGCGCGGCGACAGCCAGACGTCGGCGCTGAGCAGCTTGCCATCTGGGAGTTCCGGTGGCTGCACGCGCAGGCCCGCATCTCCGCGCGAGCGGGGCAGGTGGACGACTCGCGCCAGCAGGTGTCCGCTGCGCGCGCGCTCCTCGACCGCACGCCAGCGCTGAAGGATGAGACGGCGTCCTGGTATTACCTGGCCGGATACGTCGAGCTGTACGCCAGGAATTACGGCAAGGCGATCGAGCTGCTGCAGGAGGCGGACCAGGAGGATCCGTTCGTGCTGTCCCTCCTGGCGCGCGCGCACGAAGGCGCGGGGAACGCCGAGCGCGCGCGGGACACCTGGGCGCTCGTGCTGAACGCGAACGGGCACTCGCTGCAGAACGCGTTTGCGCGGCCGACCGCGGTGCAGAAGGTTCGCTGAACATACAGGCGGGCTTCGGCCCGGCTGAGACTCCTCAGCGTCCAGGTATCGAACCGGTCTATTTTCCGTCGCGCTCGCTGGCTCCAGCGGAGCGGTGGACTCGATGACGCTGTCCTCTTCGCGTCAGTGCGCACCTTCCAGTTCGCCCGGCTCGCGCGCTGCGCGCTGCCCTTCCTCCACGTCCACCCGGGCGAGCAGCACGGCCCCCACGACGAAGAACGCAATCACCGACAGGATGGCGTTGCGGCTCGACCCGGTGAGCGAGACCGTGACCGCAAAGACCGCCGGGCCGAAGATGCCGGCGAACTTCTCGAACACCGCGAAGAAGCCGAAGAACTCCGACGATTTGTGGCGTGGGATCATCGTCGCGAACAGCGAGCGTGACAGTGCCTGGCTGCCGCCCTGAACGGTACCGACGAGAAAGGCGAGCAGGTAGAACTGCCACGCCGCCGTCATCTTGTAACCGATGATGCCGATGCACGTGTAGACGATCAGCGCGAGGAAGATCGCCCGCTTGGCACCGATGCGGCCTGCCAGTTTCCCGAACAGCAGGGCGAAGGGGATCCCTACGAACTGCACCATGACGATGGCGCCGATCAGGGCGCTCTCGGGCAGGTTCAACTCGGTCCCGTAGATACCGGCCATGCGGATGATCGTGCCTATGCCGTCGTTGTAGATCAGGAAGGCCAGCAGCATCAGGCCCGCCTGACGGTATCTCCGAAACTCGCGGAGCGTATCCGCGAGCTGCACCAACGATGCGCGCACCAGGTTCCCGGCGGCGAGCGCGGCGGCGTCCGTCTTTACCGGGGGCTCGCTCACACGGCGGAACAGGGGAATGGAAAACGCCACCCACCACAGCGCCACGCTCAGGAACGACAGTCGCGAGGCCACGCCCGCATCGCGCAGGCCGAACAGGCGCGGTTGCATGATCCAGAGCAGGTTCAGCACCAGCAGCAGGCCGCCACCCAGATACCCGAGCGCGTATCCGGCGCTGGACACGCGGTCCATCTCCTTGTCCGACGCGATGTGCGGCAGGAGTGAATCGTAGAAAACAAAACTGCCGGAGATCCCGATGTTTGCGATGACGAACAGCGCCAAAGCGAGGCGCCATTCGCCCTGGTCGATGAAGAACATCGCGGCCGTGGCCGTGACTCCGATTCCCATGAACCCGGCCAGCATGCGCTTCTTGGCGCCGGCCAAGTCGGCGTATGCGCCGAGGATTGGGGAGGCAAGCGCGATGATCGTCAGCGCAACCGTGGTGGCCGTGGCGAAGCGCGCCGTGGCCGTCGCCCCGGGCAGGCCCGCCGCCGCCACGGAGCCGTAGTACACGGGGAACACTGCCGTGATGATGGTGCACTGGAAGGCGGAGTTCGCCCAGTCGTACATCGCCCACGCCCGGGTTTCCCGGCTATTCAGACCGATTCGTTCCAACAGCCGCCGCACGTCAGTACGTCCTTCGCATGATCCACTCACGGAGGAGCGAATCGACGACGGCGTAGCGGCTGCCGTCGCGCGTCACCAGGTCCTGCCTCGCCAGCGCCCCGAGTGCGGCCTGCACGGTGGAGGGCACGCCGAGCCGGTGCCTGTGGCGCACGTCGGCCGAGAGCAGCTCACGACCATCTTCGAGCACGACCGCCCGCACCACCGCGCGCTGGGAGAGCGTGAGGCGCTCCCACGCCCCCTCGAAGACGATCGCCTGCTCGGTCAGCAGGCGACGGAGGGTCAGGTGCAGGTGGTCGAGGCCCACCCTTCGCCAGCCCTCCGCGCGCGCGTCGTCCCACACCTCGTGCGCCAGCCGCTGGACGTCATACGGCAGCTGCCCCGCGACCTCCAGCACCCCCGCCGCGAACCCCGGCTCCACGCGGATTCCGGATCGGGTGAAGCGCGAGTCGATGAAGCGCGCGAAGATGTCGGGCGGTATCTTCTCGAGCCGCATCACCGGGCCGGCCTTGTAGAACGGCCGCTTTGGCCCGATCATCCGCTCCATCAGCGTGGGCTCCGAGCCCGCGAAGACGTAGCCGACCTGCCGCTGATGCTGCACGGCAGCGCGCAGCGCCTCTTCAACGCTGCCTCCATCGAACGCCGCCACAGCCTGGAACTCGTCGAGCGACACGGCGACTCGGCGCCGGCGCACGTCCGCGAGGCGCGCGGGCAGCTGGTACACCTCCGCGGCGAGACGGGACACGTCGCGTTCCGTGCGGGCAGCCGGGAACGACACCGCGAACCCGGCGCCGCCCGAGGCGTCGGTCTCGAGCCGCACCTCGGGCCGCGACGCGCCGAGCGCCTCCCGAATCCACGAAGCGGCGCGCTCCCACCGCGTGGTTGCAGACAGCACCGCGCGGGCGTAGCCCTCGAGGAAAGCGATATACGAGCTGTAGCTCGACACCGTGACCTGCACCGCAAGGACGCCGTCCCGTTCGAGCGAAGCGAACGCTCGGCTGATGAGGGACGACTTGCCGTACCGCCGCGGCGAGATGAGGAACACCTTCTGTCCTGATGCCAGGTCGCCCGATAGGCGCTTCAGCTCGCCGCTGCGATCCACGAAAGCCGCCGCGGGGACGACCTCGCCGTAGACGAAGGGGTTCTCCATAAGCTTTCCGGCACCCGCCGGCCTGGATGTCGTGAAACGACCCGTTACGTCAGGCGGCGTAACGGTTACGTAGTCTAACGTAACGCCGGTTCGGGCGCGCCGGCTGCGGGAACAACCAGGTGCAGGCTGCGGGCGTGCCACACCGTCCGGGCGGACGCGAGCCATGGCGGCTGTCGCAGCCACCCCTCGCCGCCGGGCAGGCCGCGATCGACGGCACCCACGCGCATCTCGCCCAGCCGTGCCGCCCCAGCGTGGGGGAACGTGGCGAAGAACACCGTCTTGCCAGCCGGCGCAGCGGCGAATGACGCCACCCAGACGCCATCCCGGACTACGCCGGGGAGCGTCGAGCGTGCGGGCACCACACCGGGCGGAGCGAAGAACAACAGCGCCAGCCCGCTCTGGGCTGCCGTGACGGCGACCTCCACCTGTATTCCACCAGCGGGCGCCGCTGCGGTCCGCAGGGTGGCCTCGATGGGCGCCGGCTGCATCGCGCCCGGGGCACGGAACACGAAGGGATGCGGCAGAGCGGTCGCCCGGACGCCCGTCAGGGGCGGTCCTGTTGCGGACGCCCACCCGGCCGGCGCTCCGCGGGAGAGGTCGACGTCGAGCCCGGGTTCCACGCCCCCGACCTCCCACACGGCCCGGCCCGTCGCGTGGTCGGCCACATACTGCACGGCGCGCTGCAACGGACGGTCGAAGGTGTACACCTCCGCCAGGTAACACGCGGCGAACGCGAGGCTGAGCGCGACGAGCAGCGCCGGTGTCAGCAGAATGCGGAGGCGCCGCCTCCCCGGCGTGAGGCGGGCATCCGCGACCGGGGGAAGCGTGGCCATGTCCACTGCGAGGACCGCTGGGGCGAGCATGGCTGCGATCAGCAGCACGGCGGCCGGATATACCGCCAGCGGTGTGAGGATCGGCAGGCGGCCGAACAGCGGTACGCCGAAGCGGAGCATCTCGCGCCCTTCGGGCAGCCACAGCGCTCCGCTGACGGCGAGCACCACGACGGCACCCATGGCCGCGGCGGATCGGTCGGCCGCCGGCGCGACGACCGCTACGAGGCCGAGCACCAGCAGCGGCACGGACCAGAGGTATGCCGCGGCTGGCGCGAACCCCTCGGCGGCGACGACCATCGCGAGCCAGCAGACCAAAGTCACCATCCAGACCGCCGACGGGTGCCGCACGGCGCGCCACCCGCGTGGGAGCCGATCGCCGGCTCGCAGCAGGATCTCGACGGTGACGATGAGCGTGAGCACGAGGAGCACCCAGAATCGCCACGGGTGGGCGTACCACGGGTGGTACACCTCACGCGACTCGCGCAGCAGTGCCGTCGTGCCCAGCAGTGCGGCCGCAACGAGCAGAACGCCCGCGACGCTCCATGCGAACGTGCGTGCGACAGCGCTGGCGCCGCCTGCGCCGGCGGTCACGCGCGTCGTACGGACGAGCGCAATCGTCGCAATCACGATTGCGAGGACGCCGAGGGCGCGGCTGACGAAGGGGCGAAGCACCACCGCCCGGGCGCCTGCGAGATCGAAGTAGACGGCCTGCTGCGGCGAGCGTTGGGCGAGATCGGTGCCGTCCAGCGACTCCGCGGTCGAGAGCGCCGTCGTGCCCATCTCCGCAATCGCACGGGTGGTCAGTCGATCGGGTGTGTCGCGCGGTGTGTGATAGGCGTACCCGTCGCCCACCGCGGCGAAGTTGAGGCCGGGAATCCCCGCTCGGGACAGCACCGAGAAGTCCGTGTCGCTCGGCAGACGCCGGTAGACCTCTACCTGGTACGAGCCGCCGCGCCGCCGGGCACCGGCGCGCGCCCAAGCGTCCACCAGCCAGCCATTCCCGGGCCCCGTCTGAAAGAGGGGCACGGGGCCGTCTGCGCCGACCGCATCGAGGTTGATGTAGGCGCGCAGGCGTGCCGTCACCTCCGGATCGCGGACGAGGGCAGCGGCGCCCAGCAGCCCGTCTTCTTCCGCGTCGGTCAGCAGCACCATGACCGCGTGCTGGCGGGCCCGCCTTGCCGCGAGCAGCCGTGCGCACTCGAGCGCCACGGCCACGCCAAGCGCGTCGTCGCCCGCGCCAGGTGACGTGGCGCGGGAGTCGTAATGCGCCACGAGGCCCAGGGCGTCGGGCCTGGCGCCGGGAACGATCGCGATGATGTTGAAGACGTGCGCGCTCATTCCGAGGTCGGCCCGCTGGGACTGCGCCTCCTGGACGCGCACCGTATAGCCAAAGAACTGCAGCTGGTCGATCAGGTACTCACGCGCCCGCCGATTGGCATCCGATCCCGCGGGCCTACTCCCGATCGCGCCGGCCAGCTGGTTGACATGCGTGCGGGCGTTCTGGTCCGAGAAGGCGGTCGCCCTGCCGGAACAGCCGGAGAGCACGGCCGCGCAGAGGAACGGGAGGATGAACGCGCCCACAGGCGGCGACGGCGATCGCGCGAGCGCGCGGAATGCAGCGGTGCGGTGCGGCACCCGCAGAGGGTATCGCAGGTGCGCAGCACAGTGGGAGTCCGCCGGCGGCACGGGCGCTTGCCACTCGTGAGCCGTTCCAGTAAGTTAGGGCCGCTCAGGAACCGCGTGCGCTTCGGCCCACGACCGAACAGCTCGCTCGGGAGATTTCGTGTCGATGACAGTCATCCCGGTATCGGTCGCGCCGCGCGGCTTCGGCCAGACCGCACGGCGCGACGCGTGGTGGGCCGCGCCAGCCGCCGTGTTCACCGTCCTCTGCGCCTTCATCGTCTACGCGACCTGGGCCGCCTTCCAGGGACAGCACTACACTTACGGGCCCTACCTTTCACCGTTCTACTCGCCGGAGCTGTTTGGCGACTCGGCGCACGCCTGGTTCGGACCCAAACCCGGCGCGTGGCCTGCGTGGCTGCCGTTCTCGCCCGCGTTGCTGATCCTGCCGTTCCCGGGCATCTTCCGGCTGACCTGCTACTACTATCGCGGCGCGTACTACAAAGCGTTCTGGGCAGACCCGCCCTCCTGCGCCGTCGGCGAGTCCCGGTCACGATACCGTGGTGAGCACGCGTTCCCGCTCGTTCTCCAGAACGTCCACCGCTACTTCCTGTACGTGGCCCTGGTGTTCCTGGCACTGCTCCTGAGCGACGTCTGGAACGCCCTGTGGTTCGCCGATCCTCGAACCGGTCGCGTGTCGTTCGGCATCGGCATCGGGACGCTCGTGCTCGCCACGAACGTGGTGCTCCTGGGAGGATACGCACTCGGCTGCCACTCGTTGCGCCACCTGGTCGGAGGGTTGGTCGATGAGATCTTCCAGGCGCCCGGTACGGGCGACGGCGTACCGGTGTGCGACCTGCCTCAATCGCCGGCACATGCTTTTCGCCTGGCTCAGTCTGTTCTCGGTGGCCCTCGCTGACCTGTACGTCCGGCTCTGTTCGATGGGCGTTCTGGCCGACTGGAGGCTGGTCTGATGCTCCGAGTGGGCCCTCGGCGAACCCGGGAGATACGTCGCTAGTGCCGGCCTATACGCGCTACGACTACGACGTGCTGGTGGTCGGGGCGGGCGGTGCGGGGCTGCGCGCAGCCATCGAGGCGGCCTCCAGGGGGGTGTCGGTCGGGCTCGTCTGCAAGTCGCTGCTCGGCAAGGCGCACACGGTCATGGCCGAGGGCGGCATCGCGGCGGCGCTGGCGAACGTTGACGATCGCGACAGCTGGAAGGTGCATTTCGCCGACACGATGCGTGGCGGTCAGTACGTGAACAACTGGCGGATGGCGGAGCTGCACGCCAGGGAGGCGCCCGAGCGCGTGCGCGAGCTCGAAGCCTGGGGCGCCGTGTTCGACCGCACTGGCGACGGGCGCATCCTGCAGCGCAACTTCGGCGGGCATCGGTACCCGCGCCTGGCGCATGTCGGCGATCGAACGGGCCTCGAGCTGATTCGGACGCTGCAGGATCACCTGGTCTACCGCGGCGTGATCGTCCACATGGAATGCACGCTCGTGGATCTGCTGAAGAGCGGTGAGCGCGCCGCCGGCGCCCTCGCGTACGACCGCGAACGGGGCCGCTTCATGCTCTTCGGCGCGAAGGCCATCGTGCTCGCCACCGGCGGGATCGGGCGTGCCTATCGCATCACGAGCAACAGCTGGGAAGGCACGGGCGACGGGCACGCCCTCGCGTACCGCGCGGGGGCAGACCTCATCGACATGGAGTTCGTGCAGTTTCATCCCACCGGTATGATCTGGCCGCCGAGCGTGCAGGGCATTCTGGTGACCGAGGGTGTGCGCGGCGAGGGCGGCGTGCTGCGGAATGCCCGCGGCGACCGGTTCATGTTCTCGGACATCCCATCGAACTATCGGGCGCAGACGGCGGACAACGAAGAGGAAGGCTGGCGCTATACGCAGGGCGACCGCGACGCGCGCCGGCCGCCAGAACTGCTGACGCGCGATCACGTCGCCCGCTGCATCGTCCGCGAGATCAAGGAGGGTCGAGGCAGCCCGCACGGCGGCGTGTTCCTCGATATTTCGTGGATCAAGTCGCGGCTGCCGAACGCGGAGGAACACATCCGCCGTAAGCTGCCCAGCATGTATCACCAGTTCAGGCAGCTCGCGGACATCGACATCACGAAAGAGCCGATGGAGATCGGGCCGACGACGCACTACATCATGGGCGGGGTGCACGTGAACGCGGACACGCAGATGTCCTCAGTATCAGGGCTGTTCGCGGCCGGTGAGTGCGCGTCCGGCATCAACGGTGCAAATCGGCTCGGCGGCAACTCGCTCTCGGACATTGTCGTGTTCGGCAAACGGGCCGGTGAGCACGCGGCCCAGTTCTCGCGCACGAACGGCCCCGCGGCGATCGCCGATGACCAGGTGGCCGCGCTCGAGCGGTTCGCGCTGGCTCCCTTCGAGCGCGGTTCGGGCGGCGAAAACCCCTTCGCGGTCCAGCAGGACCTGCAGGGCATGATGCAGGACCTCGTCGGCATCGTCCGGACGGAACCAGAGATGCAGGAAGCATTGGTGCGTCTGGGCGACCTGCAGGCGCGCGCGGACCGGGTGGGCGTCAGCGGGCACCGCGAGTACCACACCGGCTGGCACGCGGCGCTCGATCTCAGGAACCTGCTCACGGTCAGCGAAGCCATTGCCCGTTCCGCGCTGGAGCGGCGGGAAAGCCGGGGTGGCCACTTCCGCGACGACCATCCCTCGACGGATCCCGAGTGGGCGACCCTCAACGTGCAGGTGAGCCGCGCGCCGGACGGGGCGATGCAGGTGCGCCGCATCCCCATTCCACCGATGCCGGCGGAGCTGAAGCAAATCATCGACGAGATGAAATGATGGCCGAGGCCACTTTCCGAATCTGGCGCGGCGCCGGCACCGACGGACGCTATGTGGACTACGCGACGGACGTGTCGGAGGGGATGGTCGTGCTCGATGCCGTCCACCGCATTCAGGCGGAGCAGGCACCCGATCTCGCGTGCCGGTGGAACTGCAAGGCGGGCAAGTGCGGATCGTGCTCGGCCGAGATCAACGGGAAGCCGCGGCTGATGTGCATGACGCGGCTGAACACCTTGCCGCTCGATGAACCCATCACAGTGGAGCCGATGCGCGCGTTTCCGCTGATCCGCGATCTCGTCACCGATGTGTCCTGGAACTATGAGGTGAAGAAGAAAATCAAGGCGTTTGTCCCGCGGCCGCCGGAGCACGCCGATGGCAACTGGCGCATGGACCAGGGCGACGTCGACCGCATCCAGGAATTCCGGAAGTGCATCGAGTGTTTCCTGTGCCAGGACGTGTGCCACGTCCTCCGGGACCACCGCCTGCACGATGCGTTCATCGGGCCCCGGTTGCTCGTCTACAGCGCTGCTCTCGAGATGCACCCGCTCGACGACGCCGACCGCCTGGCGGATCTGAAGGCCGAGCACGGGGTGGGCTATTGCAACATCACCAAGTGCTGTACCACCGTGTGCCCCGAGGACATTCACATCACGGACAATGCCATCATCCCGCTCAAGGAGCGGGTCGTCGACCGGTTCTACGATCCCGTCAGCCGGGTCCTCCGCCTGTTCCGCCAGGCGTAGCGGGGTCCAGCCCGGGTTCGATCGCCCTCTGCCGCGTCTGCGCCTGACCGACGGACCCTGCACCCCATCGAGGAGGCTGGTCATGTACGAACTCAAGCTGCTGTCGACCGACGCCATCCCTTCCGCGTTGGAGAAGGCCGAGCGCTACCGGCTGCTGAACGAGGCGCCAGAGGCGGAAAGCATCTGCCTCGACGTGCTCGCGTGCGATCCGGGAAACCAGAACGCGCTCGTCACGCTCATTCTGGCCATCACCGACCAGTTCCGGGAGGATGGTCTGGCCCGGCACGTCGCGCGGGCGCAGGAACTGCTGCCGAGCCTCGACGGCGAGTACGCGCGCACGTACTACGGAGCGTTGATCTCCGAGCGCCGCGCGCGGGCACACCTGAGCGCCAGCGCGAACGCGCTGGCGTACGCCTGGTTCGTCACCGCTCTGCGAGAGTTCGATCGCGCGGTCGCGGTCAGGCCCGCGGGGAACGACGATGCGGTCCTCCGGTGGAACGCGTGCGCGCGATCACTGAACCGGATGGCCCAGCCCCCGAGCGAGCCGGAGCCGTACGGGGCGGCGATCATGTCGGAGTAACGAGGTCATCGATCGGAAGCCGTCCCGTGTAGATGGCCATTCCCACCACCGCATCCACGCCAAGCGCGTGAAGCGCCTCGATCTCCGCGCGCGTCGTGATTCCGCCCGCGGCAATCACCTGCCGGTCCGTCGCCGACCGGACCGCGCGCACGGCGGTCAGATCGAAGCCCTGCATCAGTCCCTCCCCGTCCACGAGCGTGCACAGGAAGCCGGCGCAGAAAGGGGCCAGGGCATGGACGGCCTCGACGGCGGTGAGCGGCAGCGTCGTGCGCCAGCCGTGAATCGTGACCTGACTGCCGCGGGTGTCGACGGCGGCAATGATGCGGCCGGCGCCGACCGCCTCCGACAACTCCCGTGCAAACACCAGGTCGACCTGCCCATCGCGAAAGAGTGATGAGCCGACGATGACGTGGGTGGCGCCGTATCCGAGCACCGTCCGTGCACGTTCGATCGTGCGGATGCCGCCGCCAACGCGACACGGGCGTGCCGCGCACACCTGCGCCACGAGCGCATCGTTGCTGCCCGTGCCGATCGCCGCGTCGAGGTCGATCAGCTGGACCACCGGAAAGCGAGCGAAGCGGTCGACCCACTTGAAGAGATCCGCGTCTTCAAGCGCCAGCCGTTCACCCTGCACGAGCTGGACGACCTTGCCGTTTCTGAGGTCGATGGACGGGATCAGCACGTTGTTGGCTCCAGGCTGCAGGCTCCGGGCTCCAGGCCGTGTCGGGCTCCAGGCGTCGACAGGCGTCGGCAAACCCTGGAGGCTGAAGCCAGGAGCCTGGAGCGCGTCTTCACATCCGCACCGAGATCCCGTGCTCGCGCAGGTGATGCTTCAGATCGGCGACGCTGTGCTCGGCGTAGTGGAAGATGGACGCGGCGAGCGCCGCGTCGGCGCGACCCGCGGTGAACACGTCCACGAAGTGCTCGAAAGCGCCGGCGCCGCCGGACGCGATGACGGGAATGGGCACCGCGGCCGAGACCGCGGCGGTCATTTCGCAGTCGAACCCGATTCGCGTTCCGTCGCGATCCATCGACGTGAGCAGGATCTCGCCGGCGCCGCGGTCCGTCGCCTCCTGTGCCCACTCGACGGCGTCACGCGCAGCGGCGGCGGTGCCGCTGCGCACGTAGACCGCATACCGGTCCCCGGCCCTTTTTGCATCGATTGCCACCACGACAGCCTGGCTGCCGTAGCGTGAGGCCAGTCGTGTGACCAGGCCCGGGTCCGCGAGCGCAGCGGTATTGAGGCTCACCTTGTCCGCTCCGGCATCGATGACGGCCTCGGCATCCGCCTCGTTTCGGATTCCACCTCCGACAGCAAGCGGGATGAAGATCTCGCCTGCCACGGCCCGTACCGTCGCCACCATCGCCTGCCGCTTCTCGAGCGTGGCCGTAATGTCGAGAATCACGAGCTCGTCGATACCCTCGACGTTGTAGCGACACGCGAGGGCGGCGGGATCGCCCGCCTGGCGCAGCTGTTCGAACTGTACGCCCTTGACGACCTGCCCGTCCCGCACGTCGAGACACGCGATGATCCGTTTGGCCAGCATGAGATCTGTCCGCTAACGCCCGCAGAGCGCCACGAAATTGCGCAGGATGCGCAGCCCCGCGTTCCCCGACTTCTCGGGATGGAACTGCACGCCGCCCACGTGCGCCTGTTCGACGGCCGCGGCGAACGGGTCGCCGTGCGCGGACACCGCACATGCGGCAGCGGTCACGGGCGCCGCGTACGAGTGTGTGAAGTACACGTATGCGCCGTCTTCCAACCCCTCGAGCAGTATCGACGCGCGTCCCATGCTGAGCGCATTCCACCCGACGTGGGGGATTTTCAGTGCGCCCGCGCGATCGTCGAGCCGCGTGCAACGTCCCTCGAGCACGCGCAGCCCGCCACAGCCGGGCGCCTCCTCGCTGCCCTCGAACAGCCACTGCATGCCGAGGCAGATCCCGAACAGCGGACGCCCCGCGGCGACACCCTGCAGGATGGCTTCTCGCCAGGCCTCGTCGAGCGACGCGGTTGCGGCGAAGTGCCCAACCCCAGGCACAACGACGCCGGCTGCACCCACGAGGTCCCCCGGCGCCCGCGCGAGCGCAACCTCGGCACCAGCTGCCGCGAAACCCTTGCGCACGGACGTGAGGTTCCCCGCGCCGTAGTCGACGAGGGCGATCCTCATACGCCGCCCGGGCAATGCCCGCACCAGGCGTCAGCGCCGCGCGGAGCGATCTCGCAGGCCATCACGTGTGCACCGCCATTCAGATGAGCCCCTTCGTACTCGGCAGCGCGCGCGCGAGCTGCCGATCCTTCGAGCACGCGACCCGCAGGGCACGCGCGAACGCCTTGAACACCGCCTCGATGTGGTGGTGGCTCGATCGCCCGTAGAGCACCTTCACGTGCACGTTCGCCCGGGCTCCGAGGGCGAACCCCTCGAAGAAATCGTGCAGGAGCTCCGACTGCAGATCGCCCACGCGCTTGACTTGGAGCTTCAGGTCGACTGCCGCGTGTGGCCGCCCTCCGAGGTCGATCGCGGCGAGGCCGAGCGTCTCATCCATCGGCATGAGGAAGTATCCGGCGCGGTTGATGCCGCGCCGGTCGCCCAGTGCTTTGGACACCGCTTCGCCGAGCGCGATGCCGAGGTCCTCCACCGTGTGGTGCTGATCGACGTCGAGATCGCCGCTCGCGGCCACCGACAAATCGAAGGCGCCATGACGGGCGAACAGTTCGAGCATGTGATCGAGAAACCGGATGCCCGTCGAGACCTCGTAGCGGCCGCGCCCCTCGATCGTCAGCGCCAGCCGGATCTGCGTCTCGGTCGTCTGGCGGTCGATTACGGCTCGGCGCACAGGATCTCCTCCAGGGCGGCGACGCACTGTGCCGTGTGCTCGACGACGCCTGCGGTGATGCGCACGCACCCCTCACAGCCGGGGTCGCTGCTGCGGTTGCGAATGAAGATGCCGCGTGCGGCCAGCTTCGCCACCACATCAGCTGCGCGGTCGCCGACCCGCAGCAGCACGAAGTTGGCGCCGCTCACCCAGCACGTCAGCTTCAGGCGGGCGCACAGGTCGTAGATGAGCACGCGCGATCGCTCCACCTGCCCTACGTACCATGCCAGCCTCGCGCGGTCGGCGAGTGCGGCCCGCAACCCTGCGGCAGCGCAGATGTTCAGGCTGTAGGGCGGCACGATCGGGCGGATTCGTGCGAGCGTGTCGGGGTGCGCTATGAGACAGCCGGCACGAAGTGCTGCGAGCCCGTGTCCCTTGGCGAAGGTGCGCCCGATGATCACGTTCCGCCGGCTCGCGATAAGGGGGAGCGCGGTGTCGCCGCAAAAATCATGGTACGCCTCGTCCACGAACACCAGCGCCTCTCCCGGCAGTGCTGATGCCACGCGATCGATCTCGGCGAGGCTCACGCGGACGCCTGTGGGGTTGTTCGGGCTCGTGATGAAGACCAGCCGCGTGCGCGCGGTGATTGCTGCGAGCAATCCGGCCACCGGCAGGCGGAAGCCGGCCTCTGGCATCACTTCCACCAGGAGTCCGCCAACCGCGCGCGTGGTGATCCCGTACATGTCGAATGCGGGCAGCGGCACAATCACCTCGGGCCGCGCCGTGCTCGTGCCCGAGATCGTCTCGCGCGCCGCGGCAACCACGGCCACGAAGATTCCCTCGTCGAGGCCGTTGATCAGCATCACCTGCTCGCGTGGCACAGCGAGGTACGCGGCCGTGTCGTGCTCCACCCGCGCGTAGTCCGGATAGAACGCGATGTCTTCGCCGGTCAGCTCCTGGATTGCGGCGAGCACGCGGGGGGAGCAGCCGGCCGTGTTTTCGTTGAGGTGGAGCCGCAATCCCCCGGGGTCGGCGGTGGGACGCTCGTATTCGCCGATCATGGCACCCTCACCTGGATGGACCGCACGTGGCCGATCAGCCCCTCGGCCTCCGCCAGCGCCACGACCGTTGGTGCGATGGCCCGCAAACCGCGGCGTGTGAGGCGCTGCACGGATACAGTGCGCACGAAATCTGCTGCGCTGAGGCCTCCCCGAAACCGCGCGGCGCCGCCCGTCGGCAGCACGTGGTTCGAGCCGATCGCGTAATCGCCGGCCACCTGCGCGGTGTGTCCCCCGATGAAGATGGCGCCCGCGCAACGCACGGCCTCGGCCTGCCATGCGTCGTCGACGACGAGATGCTCGGGAGCCATCCGGTTCGCCAGCGCGATTGATTCGGCGGTCGTCCGCGTGACGATGATGCCGCCGTTGTCACGCATGGCGAGCGGCGCCGGGCCCGTTTCGGGCATCTGCGCGGCCACTTCCCGCGCCACAGCCCGCGCGAGGCGTGCCCGTGCCGTGATGAGCACGGCGCGCGCATCGGGATCGTGCTCTGCCTGCGCAATGAGGTCCGCTGCGAGCCACGCAGGGTTCCCGTGATCTGAAAGGATCAGAATCTCGCTGGGGCCGGCCTGGAAGTCGATCGCGCAGTCACGCGCCACGTAGGACTTGGCTGCGGCTACGTATTTGTTTCCGGGGCCCACGATCTTGTCCACTCGCGGCACCGTCTCGGTTCCGTATGCCAGGGCAGCGACGGCGTGCGCCCCTCCGAGCCGGAAAAGGCGCGTGACGCCCGCCGCCGCAGCGGCCGCCAGCACGACCGAATCCGGTCGTGGACAGACGGCAACGATCTCCTGAACGCCGGCGACCCGTGCGGGGATGGCCGTCATCAGAAGCGACGAAGGGAGGGGATAGCGGCCGCCGGGCACGTACAGGCCGACCCGATCCAGCGGCCTCACTCGCTGCTCGACGGTGACGCCGGACGCCACAGCAACGCGCACCGGGCGCGGCAGCTGGGCGCGCGCAACCCGGGCGATGTGACGCGCGGCGGCCGCGATCGCAGACCGCACCTGCTTGGGCGCCGCGGCCGCGCCAGCGGCGATCTCCTGCGCTTCGACTTCGAAAGGCCCGTCGAAATCGTCGAAACGCGCAGCGTACCGCCGGAGCGCCGCATCACCCTCCTCTCGCACGTCCTCGACGATGCGCGCGACGCGCCGTTCGAGCGTCTGATCGCGGTCGCGGCGCGGCGCGAGCAGGCTCTCGACCCGCACGGTGTCAGCCGATGGGATGATGGCGATCATGGTCATACGACAATCTTGTTCAGCGGGTACTCGACGATGCCCTGGCCGCCCGCGGCTTTGAGGCGCGGGATCAGGTCGCGCACCGTGCGCTCCTCGATAATCGTATTCACGGCCACCCAATCGTCATCGCTGAGGGGCGAAATCGTGGGGCGCTGGAGTGCCGGCAGCAGGCCAAGGACCACACCCAGGTCCGCGCGCCGCACGTTCAGCATCATCCCCACGCGGCCCTGGGCCTCGATGGCCGCGCGCAGCAGCAGCGCGATGTTCTCGAGCTTCGTCCGCTTCCAGCTGTCCGCCAGCGCCTGGCCGTTCGCGATGAGCTGCGTGTTCGACTCCATGATCGTGTCGATGATCCGCAGGCGGTTCGCGCGCAGCGTCGATCCGGTTTCGGTCGCCTCGACGATGGCGTCGGCCAGCACGGGAGGCTTCACTTCGGTAGCGCCCCAGGAGAACTCCACGTGCACGGGCACCTGGAGGCGCCCGAAGTATGCGCGCGTCACCCGCACCAGCTCTGTCGCGATGGTCTTGCCTGCGAGATCCGCGGGCGCCCTGAAGTCGGAGTCTTCCGGCGCGGCGAGCACCCAGCGCACCTTGCCGAAGCTCTGCTTTGCGTAGATCAGATCGGCCATCGACTCGAGCCGGGCCTCGGGATGTCCGGTGACGTGCTCGGCGATCCAGTCCTGTCCCGTGAGCCCCGCGTCGAGCACGCCGTCGTCGACGTAGCGGGCCATCTCCTGGGCGCGGATGAGCATGCACTCGATCTCCGGGTCGTCGATCGACGGGAAGTACGATCGGGTGCTGACATAGATGTTGAAGCCCGCGCGGGCGAAGAGCTGCACGGTTGCGTCCTGCAGCGAGCCTTTGGGGAGGCCGAGTTTCAGTTTCATGAGGCGAGATCCCGGAAGAAACAGGTCCGCTGACCCGTGTGGCACACGTTGCCCGCGCCCAGCCGTTTCACGCGCACGAGCACGGTATCGTCGTCGCAGTCGGCGATCAGGCTCGTGACCTGCAGCCGGTTCCCGGACGTCTCCCCCTTGGTCCACAGCGTGTTCCGTGTGCGGCTGAAGAAGGTGGCGAAACCGGTCCGGCGCGTCATTTCGAGGGCCTCCGAGTTCATGAATCCGACCATCAGGACCTCGTTCGTCTCGTCGTCCTGAATCACGGCGGGGATCAGTCCCTGCAGCTTGCTGAAATCCATGGCCTGCCTTGCGCAAAAAAAAAGCCCCGCCGTCCGGCGGGGCTGCGTGTAAGTGCTGGTGTGCGATCGGTCTAATGTCTACGCGCAGCGCGGCCGGCCTGTCCGTTCCGGACATGATGATGCACGTGGTGGACGCCGCTGATCATGAGCCTTCGAGGCTACCCGAGGCGGGACGGGAGTGTCAAATTGGCTTGCGGCGGGCGGTAGTCGCCCCGGGCTGCTTCGCCTCGGGCGCAAATCAATTGGACAGAGCGCCGCGGCCGGACATGGCCAGACATACAATCCACCGGTGCGTCGCGCGTTCCTCCTCTGCTCCCTCATGTGCGCGTCGGTGGCCGTGGCCGGCGCCGGATGCGACGTCGGGGTCGAGAACGGGCCGATTCTGGTGTCGGCCGCAGTGAGCCTGAGCGCGGCGTTGGAGGAGCTGGGCCCGCGGTACACGCGCGAAGCCGGCGTGCCCGTGCGGTTCAACTTCGCCGCCTCCAACATCCTGGCCCGACAAATCGTCGAAGGCGCGGCCGTCGACCTGTTCATCAGCGCCGACGAGGCTCAGATGCGGCTGGTGGCGGATGCAGGCCTGGTCGAGACCGGTACGCGGGTCGTGCTGCTCACGAACGGGCTCGCGGTCGTCACGCGACGGGATTGGCCGCGTCCGCTGCGGAACCTCGGCGACCTCGGGGGGCAGGACGTGAGGCGGATTGCCATCGGCGACCCGGCGGCGGTTCCTGCGGGCGTCTACGCGAGGCAGGCGCTCGAGCGCGCCGGGGTGTGGTCCCTCGTGCAGCCCCGCCTGGTGCCCACGGTGAGCGTGCGCGCCGCGCTGGCGGCCGCGGACGAAGGCAATACCGACGCGGCCATCGTCTACCGCACCGACGTTGCCGCCGCCCGCCACGCGCGGCTTGCGTTCGTAGTCTCGCCTGGGGATGCGCCCCCGATCGTCTACCCGGCCGCCGTGATGAGCGGAGCGCCGAACCCCGCGGCGGCGCGTGCGTGGCTCGGGTGGCTCCGCGGGCCGTCCGCCCGCGCGACGTTCGAGCGGCATGGCTTCGGAGTGCCCTTGCAGACGCCATGACCGCCGAGCACCTCCAGATCATCCGCTTCACCGTGCTCGTGGCGGTGGCGGCCACCGTCCTGATGCTGCCGCCCGGTGTGGCTCTCGCATGGCTGCTGGCCCGTGGGCGCTTTCGTGGAAAGGCGCTGCTCGAAACACTCGTCACGCTGCCGCTCGTTCTGCCGCCCGTGGCCACGGGGTTCATCCTGCTGCGCCTGCTCGGACGGCGCGGACCCTTCGGGCTGATGCTCGAACGCGGTGGTATCGACCTGATCTTCACGTGGAAGGCGGTGCTGCTGGCGATGGCGGTCATGGGGCTGCCGCTCGTCGTTCGCACGGCCCGGGCCGGCTTCGAGCAGATCACGCGCCGCTACGAGCAGATGGCCGAGACACTCGGTGCGGGCCCGTGGCGCGTCTTCCTTACCATCAGCCTGCCGCTCGCCTCGCGCACCGTCCTCGCGGGCGCCCTGCTCGGGTTCTCACGCGCCCTGGGTGAGTTTGGGGCCACTATCGTGATCGCCGGCAATATCCCGGGCGAGACGCGAACCATCGCGGTCGCGATGTTCGGGTACCTGGAGACCGGGCGAGATAGTGACGCGACAATACTCCTCCTCGCTTCACTGGCGATCTCGTTCGGTTCAGTGTGGTTGTCGAACCGCCTGGCACAACCCGCCCGCCGCACGGGTGCCCCCTATCGCGCCTCCGATCGTGGGCGAGCAGGGGACCGATGAGCGCACCGGTCCGCATCGACCTGGTATTCACCCTCGAGCAGGACGGCTTCGTGCTCGCGATCGATCACCACGCCGACAGCCGCGTCCTCGCGCTGTTCGGCCCGTCGGGCTCCGGCAAGACGACGACCCTCGAGGTGATCGCGGGGCTGCGTGCCCCATCCCGCGGCCGGATCGCGATTGGCGGTCGCGAGCTGTATTCCTCGGAAGCGCGGCTCAACCTGCCGCCGCGGCTGCGCGGCGTGGGGTACGTCCCGCAGGACGCCCTTCTCTTTCCGCACCTCGACGTGCGCGACAACGTGCTGTTCGGTGCGGGCCGCTCGCCAGCGCATGGGCGGCGCTTCGCGCTGGAGGACGTGCTCGCACTGGTGGAGGCCGGATCGCTGCTGGATCGCGAGGTGGCCGGGCTGTCGGGAGGGGAGCGGCAGCGCGTCGCGCTCGCGCGGGCCCTCATGTCGTCGCCGGACGTCCTGCTGCTGGATGAGCCGCTGGCCGCCGTGGATCTTCCGTTGCGCAGGCGGATCGTCGCATCCCTCCGGCGCATCCGCGACGATCTGGGCGTCCCCGTCATCTATGTCACGCACGATCCCGCGGAGCTGCGGAGCCTCGCGGATACGGTGATCACGCTCGACGAAGGGCAGGTCGTTCAGTCGGGGCCGCCGGAAAGCGCAGCGTGAGATTCAAGTGGCCCTGAACGCGATCGGCACTCCGATCCCGCACCCGACACGCTCTCTCACCGCACGGAGGTCAGCGCTCCCGTCTTCAGCAGTGCCGAGAGCACCCGGCCCCGTTCGAAATCGGAGCCGATGCGCTCGGCCGCTTGCAGCACAGCGTCCCGGGATGCTCCCTCGAGACGCCCGCTCTTCGCGAGCACCAGGAGGACTTCGGCGCGTTCGAAATCCGATTGCATCGACGTGGTGAGCGCAGCGATGGCGGCAATGCCCGAGGCGTCCAGGCCGGGTTGCCGCGCCATCGCCGACAGCACACGCTTACGCTCGAAATCGGAGCCGATTGACGCAACGGCGTCGAGGTACACCTGCCCGAGGCCGCCCGCCACTGCTGGCGGAACCTGCTGCAGCAGCTCGGCCAGTTCGAAGTCGGACTCGATTCCCGCGGTGCCCTGGGGGATCGCGGCCCTGACCATGCGAGCAGCGACCGGAAGCGAGACGTCCGCACGCGTCAACGCGGCGGCGAGCGCCTGGCGCGCTTCGAAATCAGACACAATCGTGCGCGACACGTCCGCGAACGCCGTGGCGCTGGCCTCGTCCAGGGGGAACCGCTGCGCGGCTCTCTTGAGGACAGCCGCACGTGCGAAGTCGGAATCGAGGAGAGGGCCGGCCTCCTTGAGGCTGCGCGTGAGGGTGGCCGAGTCGAGGCTCCCCTGCTCGAGCAGTTCCACGAGGTACACATGCCGGGCCCAGCCGCTCTTGATGCGGCGGATCTCCGCCGGTACTCCGTCGGGCCCCGAAGCCGCGAGGATGCGCTTCACGCGGGTGTTGGCGCCGATAGCGAGATCACGAACCAGGTCGGGTAGCGTCACCGCGAGCCACTTCCGGCCCTCAGCCTCGCTGACGGTCTTCCCGTTGATCGTGTAGGTGCGTGCGATGGAGCCGTCGCTTGCCGCGGTCGCCTCGAATCGCGACGCGGTGAACCCGGAGAACCAGCCGTTCGCGGTCTCGATGTAGAACCGGCCGCCCGGTTCCATGCTTTTCACGTCCGAGTCATCGTCCGTGAATTCCACGCGGCCCTTGCCCTGCACCTTGAGGGTCTTCCCGTTCTCCGTCCGGACCATCGACCACGACCCGCCCTTGTCGCCGTTCATGAACACCGCGCCACGAGGCGGTGTCGGCGGGGCTGGGTGTGCCGGTGGCGCAGCAGGTGCCGGTGGAGCGGGCACACTTTGGGGTGCTGCGCGTGGCGGCGCCGGCGGCGTAGGCAGGTTCTGCGGTGCTGCAGGTGGCGGCGCCGGCGGCGTGGGCACGTTCTGCGGTGCTGCAGGCGGCGGCGCCGGCGGCGTGGGCGGGGCCGCTTGAACGGGTGGGGCGGGAGGGGCTGGTGGTGGCTGCGATGCGTCCGACGGATCGATGTGCATCAACCCCGAGCTCTGGCGGGCGAGCTCACTAGCCCATGAAGCGAGCTGCCGGGCCTGATCGGCGATCTGGCGCGCCTGCTCGCTGATCTCACGGCTCTGCTGCTCGCTGAGCACTTTCAACTCCCCGTCCCGTTGTGCCCGGAGAAGCTGACGCTGCATCGCCCTTGCCTGCTCGCCAAGCCGCCGGGCATGCTGCTCGATATCGCCTCGCCGCCCGCGGATCTCTCGCATCGCCGCGTGGATCTGCGCGCGGACCTCCGCGCGGGAGCGGCCGTCCAGCGACGAACGCACGTGCCGCTCAATTTCCTCCTGCGCCCGGTCGAGGCCCTCCCGGACACCGCGATCGACCTCCATCATCGCCATCGTCATGGCGGTCTCGGCCTCCCGGAACTCACGCGAGGAGCCAATCGCGCGCGCCGTCTCGCGCTGCGCTTCCTCCATCGCCCGAGTCGCCGACCGTTCGGCGTCGCGCATGGCGGCGTCGAGTGCGGGCTGCCCATCCCATTCGTCCTCGTGCGAGGGCACCGCCTCTGCGGGTGCGTCAGGCGCAGACGGGATGTCGTCCCCTGGCGGCGGCGGTGGAATCGCTTCCTGCGGCTCTGGCCCAGGCACTGGCTGGTCTGGAACGACGGCAGCTTCGGCGGCTTCGGACAGAGCGGGCAACATGGAGACGGCTCCGCGAATCCACCCTGCCATACCGGCGGACGCGACGAGAATGGCGGTGAGTGAGAGCACGACCCAGCCCGAAGCGGCGAGCCGCGCGGGCGGGCGGACACCGAGCAGTCGCCGCACGCGCGAGAGCAGCGATCCGTTGCTGGCGGCCATCGCGATACCGATGCGCTCGTGGCGGAGCGTTTCGATGTTCGTCAGCGCCCGCGCATACAGGAGGGCATCGCCGCACACCGATACGGCGAGGTCGTCGCAACAGTGCTCGCGCTCGACGCGGATCGTATGCGAGACCCACCACACGCCGGGGTGGTAGAACAGCAGCGTTTCGACGATCGACTGCAGGAGGTTGACAAGATAGTCGTGCCGGCGGATGTGTGCGAGCTCGTGCGCCAGCACGGCTTCGATCTGCTGCGGGGAGAGCCCCGTCATCGCTGCAGCGGGAAGCAGCAGAACCGGCTTCAAGGACCCGATCACCACGGGCACCTGGATCCGCGCCGACTCCAGCAGCCGTACGGGTGTGCGCAGCCGAAGCCGCGTCGACAGACGGTCCACCGCGCCGATCCACGCCTCGTCGGCGTCGAATGAATCCTCACGAACGAGCCGGCGTGTGTGCCACCATCCGCCCGCGAATCGAATCGCGCAGATGCAGACGCCGGCAAGCCAACTCGCCACCAGCCAGGGGAACCACGTAGAGGGTAGCGCCTGCGGAACGTCACCGGACGCGGCGCCGGGCTCCTTCACGCCTGCACCGTTACGAGCCGCCGACTCCGGTGAGCCGTTCACGGACGACGCTGACGCGTCGGCAATGGCAGCCACGCCGTCGGCCATGTCCCCTCGTGCGGAGACGAAGCCCCGACCGCCCGCAGGATGGCTCGCGAGGTACGAGGCCGTGAGCACCGGCAAGGCGATCATGCCCAGCAGGGCGAGACATGCCAGGACGTATCGAACGCGTGCCCATCGGCGAGGTACGAGCGCCAGGGCAAAGCCCAATGCGAGCGCCGCGAGCGTCCCCTGCCAGACGAAATGGAGGAGCGTCCAGCCGGCCACGTCAACGACGGAACTCCACTGCGCGCTCATCGCGTCCCCCTTTCGCCCTCATCGAGCAGCTGCCGAATCTGCGCGAGTTCCTCAGGCGAGCTCTTCTTCGTCGAGAGCGCCTGCATCACCAGCTTCAGCGCGGAACCCCCGAAGGCGCGATCCAGCAGGTCCTGCAACAGCTGCCGCTGCGTGTGCTCCTCGCTCCTGCGCGGAGCGTAGACGTGGGTGCGGTCGGTCTCGTCGCGCCCCACGAGGCCCTTCTCGGCCATGATCTGCATCAGCTTCAAAATCGTGGTGTAACCAATCGTTCGCTGGCCACTCAGCGATTCGTGTACTTGACGGACGGTGCTCGGTCCCCGTTCCCAGAGCACGCGCAGTATGGCGAGCTCGGCGTCGGTGGGCCTGGGCAAGCGTGGTTTCATGTAAGGCGCTCCTTCTCTCGGCGTCCACGGATTATCTACGACGCTCTTCGTAGTTGTCAACGAAGCACTTCGTACGAAAGTTCCCGTTGCCGTCGAGCTATTTCACGCTGGGGCCCGGGACGTTGGAGCCGGCAATCACGACCTCCGGCCGGCGCGGACGAACATGGGCCAGTGGACGGGCCGTACTTCATCCGGGTCGGGCCATTCAGCGGCCAGGACCGGCGCGATCTGACCGATCGGATCCTCATTCGGATGGGCCGCCCGGTATCGCTGGGTTGCTGACCAGGTGCGCAGATAGCCTTCAAGGCCACGGCGGGTGAGCGGCTGTTCGATTGCGAACCAGGGGACCTCGATTTCGGCGAAGGGGAAGGGGACGGCCCGGTAGTGCTCGTCAACCATCCTTCGTTCCGGTGGCCAGTAGGGCCCAACGATGATGTCCTGAAATCGCTCCAGCTCACGATCGATGCCGGCGGATGAGACGCTCGGCAGGGTGTAACACCACACGGCGATCAGGCCTCCGGGAGCGAGCACTCTCTGCACCTCTGCGAAGAAGGGCGTGAGCGGCAGCAGCCAATGCAGGGCCTGGGCGACGGTGACGATGTCGACCGAGCCATCCGCGAACCCGCTGTCCTCTGCGGGTGCGACGCGATACCGGATGCGTGGGTGCGCGACCGCGTGCTCGAGTTGGTCAGCACTCGCATCCGTCCCGACCACCTGTGCGTAGTGCCGTGCGAGGCCTCGCGCGGCCTGGCCGCTCCCCGTGGCACAATCCCACGCGAGATCGTGCTTGGCGGTGTGCGCCGCCAGCCACTCGAAGAGCGCTTCCGGGTATCCAGGGCGGAACACGGCGTACTCTGCGGCGGTGCGCGAAAAGTGGTCCTTGAACTCCGCCATCTGATGGCGCTCCCGACTACTGGCCGATTCGCAGTGCCGACTCGACGTTTCGAACTATGATTCTGCCTCTGGAGGCAACATGCGAAGAGTGATGACCATCGGAGCGCTCGTGCTCGCGAGCGCTGTGACGGGGACCCCGCTCGGCGCGGCGGCCGCCACGCTCAAGGGCGAGGTTGTCGACGTGCAGTGCAATCTGAAGGACACGAAGAACAAAGGGGCCGATCACGCCGACTGCGCGTCCAGCTGTGCCCGCCGCGGCGCGACGATGGGCCTCCTCACTGCGGAAGGCGTGTATACGATCACGGGCGACTACACGAAGGAGAATAACAAGAAGCTCATAGAGTTCGTGGCGAGGCAGGTGGAGGCGACTGGTGAAGTGACCGAGAAGGACGGCAAGAAGCTCATCGAGGTGAGCACACTTGCAGGTGTGCAGTAGCGTCAGCTTGTTCGCAGTTTCGCCGCCCCGCATGTGCACCCGCGCGCGTGACGGGGCATTGTTCTGTACACTCTTGAGGCGGCTGACGGCTGACGGCTGACGGCTGTCCGGCCGGCGTCTGGTGTCGGGCGTCGGGGGGCGGTCGACAGGCGCGCATGAAAGGCGCCCGCTCATCGCCGGCCGGGTGGCGTCGGAAACGATACGGTCCGGGCCGAAGCCCGACCCAAGAAGGATGCTGATTCTGTCCCCGGGTGTAGCTGCGCTGATCGGTCTCATCGTCGGTGGGCTGCTCGCCTGGGTGCTGGCACGCGCGGGCGGTGCGCGGCGGGTGGCGGAAGCACGGGGGGCGCAGGCGGCACAAGTGGGCGCAGCCGAGGCGCGACTCGATGAGGCGGCTGCCTGGTCGGCGGACCTCTCGGATCGGCTCCGCGCACGCGAGCAAGAGATCGAGCACTTGCACGACCGCGTTTCGAACACCTCCGCCGAGAAGGCGCGGCTCGAAGGCGAGCTCACGGCCGCAGCCGATCGCAACGCGCTGCTCAAGACGGCGGAAGAGACGCTTCGAGACGCGTTCCGCGCGCTCGCGTCAGAGGCGCTCCAGCACAACAGCGAGTCGATGCTTCGCCTGGCGCGAGCTACGCTCGGCGAGATGCAGACGCACGCGGTTGCCGATCTGGACAAGCGGCAGCAGTCCATCGCCGAGGTGGTGAAGCCTCTGGTCGACACGCTCCACCTGGTGGACGTCAAGCTGGGGCAGGTCGAGATGGATCGCGCGACCACCACCGCCAAACTGGACGAACAGATCCGCACGCTCGGCGCCGGGCTGACGGCGTTGAACGGCCAGACGGGCGATCTCGTGAAGGCGCTGCGCCAGCCGCACGTGCGCGGTCACTGGGGTGAACTGCAACTGAAGCGCGTCGTCGAGCTCGCGGGGATGCTCGATCACTGCGACTTCTTCGAGCAGCAGACCGCGACCTCCGCCGATGGACGGTTTCGACCCGATCTGATTGTGCGGCTGCCCGGCGGCAAGCAGATTGTCGTGGACGCCAAAGCACCGCTCGTCGCGTACCTGGAATCGATTGACGGCGATGACGAGAGGCGAGCGGCGCTGCTGACCGACCACGCGCGTCAGGTGCGCGACCACATGACGAAGCTCGCGAGCAAGGCGTACTGGAACCAGTTCGATGCCACGCCGGAGTTCGTCGTCATGTTCCTTCCGGGCGAGGCGTTCTTCAGCGCGGCCCTGCAGTGCGACCCGTCGCTCATCGAGTTCGGCGCCGCCGAGCGCGTGGTGCCCGCGAGCCCCACGACCCTGATCGCGCTGCTGAAAGCGGTCTCCTATGGCTGGCGGCAGGAGCGCATCGCCGAGAACGCGGAGCAGATCAGCGCCCTCGGCCGCGATCTGTACAACCGGGTGCTCGCGATGGCCAGCCACTTCGACGAGGTCCGCCGGGGCCTCGAACGCGCAGTCGACGCGTACAACAGGACGGTGGGGTCGCTCGAAGCGCGCGTGCTGCCGGCAGCGCGGAAGTTCAAGGAGCTTGGCGCCGCTCCCGGCGCCGAAATCGACGAGCTCAAACCGGTGCAGACGGCTCCGCGGACGCTGCAGTCGGGCGACGCCGCGCCTCTGCTGGAGATCGTCGAGGCCGAGCCGCTGGAGGCGGTGACCGTACCGCCGGATGCCGCGCTCACCAATCGCGGCGACGATGGCGGGCGCTGGTGAGCCCGTGAGCGGGGACCCGCGTGTGCGGCTGTACATCGCGCACCACGGCGACGCCGTGGGACCGCACGAGAACCCGATGCGGCCCCTCTCGTCCACGGGACAGCAGCAGGTTGCAGAACTGGCACGCGAGACGGCGGCGCGTGAAGCCAAACCGCGCATCATCTGGCACAGCGGCAAGCTGCGCGCGCGCCAGACGGCCGAAGCCTACCGCCACGCGTGCAACCCGCTTGCGGAGTTCGCCGCGGCAAGGGGGTTGCTGCCCGATGACCCCCCCTCGTGGATCGCCGACCGCCTGCTTGTCGAAGATGGCGAGGTGATGGTGGTCGGCCACATGCCTCACCTGCCGCGCCTGCTGCGCCTGCTGCTGACAGGCGACGCGGACGCGTCGACCACGGAATTCCCGACGAACGGGGTAGTGTGCGTGGAGAAGCAGGCAGGCGTCTGGACCGAACGGTGGCGGCTGTCGCCGGCGTCCCGCTGACCCCGGCGACCACTCCGCCCAGGCGACTAGAACCTGAACGTCACCCCCGCGCTTGCGCGCCAGAAGTCGAAGCTGCCCAGGCGGAGGTCGATGTCATCCTCGTCCCCATCGCCGGACAGGCTGCGGAAGTAACGGAGGTCTCCGCGAACGCCCACGCTGTCGCTGAAGAAGATCATGACGCCGCCCCCGGCGTCGATGCCGAAGCTGTTCTCATTGAGGTCGAAGAAGTCATCGACATCATCGAGCCGGCTGCGCAGCAGCCCGGCACCCCCGGAGAGATACGGCCGGACGCCCCCACCGGTCTGGCCACCTATCGGGATGCCGATAATGAGGTTGCCCATGAGGCTCGTGACGTTCCCGTCCAGCGTGGTGACGTCGGCTGTCTCGAAGAAGTGGGGCGAGTAGCCGAAGTCCACTTCGAAACCGAAGATGCCCGCGCCCATGAACCCCAGTGAGCCGCCGAAATTCACGGTTGCGCCGTCGGTGTCGAGGTCCAGAACGTCCCCCCCACGGTTCAGGTTGGCACCAATGTAGGGCGTGAAAAGCCAGTCAGCCCGCGCCTGCGCGGGAATGCCGAGTGCCGATCCGAGTACGAGAGCGAAGATTACAGCCTTGAGTCGCATCTAAATCCCTCCGTTGGTCGCATTTACGCGACTTCACCCTGAGCTGGCTGCAACTACTGTGCCCTGGGACTTCGGGCCGGGCTAGTGTCGGCACCACCTACCCGGCAGCTGGGGCGTGTTCCCGCAGGAGCTCCCATGCCCGACGGACGTGCAGCTCGGTTGTCCGGATATTGCCCACCGCAAGGCGGAGAACGTATTGCCCACGGAGCTTCGTGTGCGACAGGAACACCTCGCCGCTCTCGTTCACCGTATCCAGCAGCTGCTGATTGAGGGCATCCAGCGCTCCTTCGTCCGCCATACCGTGCGGAGCGCAGCGGAAACAGACCACGCTGAATGGCACGTCGGCGACGCGTGAGAAGAGGGGGTCGGCGTCCACCCACGACGCGAACAGGCGGGCAAGCCGGCAATGTTCGCCCAGCCGAGCGCGGATGCCTTCGGCGCCAAAGTAGCGAAGCACCATCCACAGCTTCAGCGCGCGAAACCGGCGCCCGAGCTGGACGCCCGTGTCCATCAGGTTCTTGACGGGAGCCGTTTCCGTGGTGCGCAAGTACTCGGGGACCAGCGAAAACGCGCGTCGCAGGACGTCCATGCGACGGCAATACAACGCGCTCAAGTCGAACGGCGTAAAAAGCCACTTGTGCGGGTTGACGACGAGCGAGTCGGCGGCTTCGGCCCCGGCAAGCACCCATCGGTACTCGGGCACGATGGCCATCACGCCGGCGTACGCCGCATCCACGTGCAGCCACACGGCCGCATCCGAGCAGACCTCCGCGATTGCCGCGACTGGATCGATGCTCGTGGACGACGTCGTGCCGACCGTGGCAACGACGGCGATCGGCAGCCGTCCCGCCCCGCGATCCTCTGCGATTGCGACGCGCAGGGCTTCTGCACGCATTGAGAACCGGTCGTCAACCGGGATGCGACGGATTGCCTCCAGACCCAGGCCGAGCGTCAGCACTGCCTTGTCGATCGACGAGTGCGTGTGCTCGGAGCAGTAGACGCGCAAGGGCGGGATGCGGGCACCGGCCAGCCCGCGCTCGCGGACCTCTGGTACCGCCGCCTCACGCGCTGCAGCGAGTGCGTGCAGCGTGGAGATGGACGCCGTGTCGTATATGACGCCTTCGAACGATGGTGGCAGGCCGATCAGTTCGCGGAGCCAGCCGAGGGCCACCTCCTCGAGCTCGGTCGCGGCCGGCGACGTGCGCCAGAGCATCGCCTGCACGTTCAGGCCGGCTGCGAGCATCTCGGCAAGCACTCCGGGTCCGCTGGCGCTGGTGGCGAAGTAGGCGAAGAATCCGGGATGGTGCCAGTGCGTGAGCCCGGGGACGATGATCTGCTCGAAGTCCGCGAAGATGCGCTCGAACGGCTCGCCCGCCTCGGGTGCGTGGCCTGGCAACGCGTTCCGCACCTCACCCGGTCGCGCGCGTGAGAGCACCGGGTACCGCTCGGGGTTCGCGAAATAGTCGGCCAGCCAGTCGACGACGCGGTGCGCCTCTAGTCGAAACGCCTCCGGATCCATGTCACCCGCGTGCGGCATGCCGGCCCTCGCGCTCACTTCGGGTGCGCCGCGATGTAGTCGAGCGCAAATTGCTTCAAGTGAGGGCTGCGCAGCCCGATGCGCTCGGCTTCTGCGGTGGCGGTCGCGACGTCCCACCCATCAATCAATACGCGTTTGATCAGCCAGACGGCCCCGACCCTGTTGGCCGTCGCGCAGTGGATGTACACCGGCGAGTTGGCCGGATCCGTCACGGCCGCGAGAAATGCATCGGCCGCTTCTGCGCTCGGCGCCCGGCTGTTCAGGGGCACGTGTATGTATTTCAGGCCCACGGCCTCCGCGGCCGCCTTCGACTCGCCGATGCTGGCGCCCGCTTCGTCCGCCTGCCGCAGGTTGATCACGGCCGCAAAGCCTTCCGCCTTCAGCACGGGATAGGCGTCCATCGACGTGGCACCTCCGCACGCGACGGTGGCATCCACGCGCGTGTAGTTCGTAACCCCCGGAACCGCGGCCGCCGGCACCTGCGCCGCGCACGGCACCGCGAGAGAGAACTTCACCAGCAGACAGGCGAGCCACGGCCGATATGTTTTCATGAGCCCTCCGGCAGCCGGCATGTGCCGTTTCCCTCGTCTGCGATCTTATAGTGTTGCCGGCGCAAGCGGTGGCGCAGGGCGCGTCCGTGCTGTGGACGGATACGTCGAGCGCGTGAGGAGAACCATGTCAATTCGCTACACCACAGACGAGCGCCCCGATGCGCGGAGCATCGCCGCCTTGTACGCCGCGGCGCAGCTACGCCGTCCGGTTGACGACCTTGATCGGATCGCACGTACCTACGCGGGCTCACCGATCGTGCTCAGCGCGTGGGATGGACCGCGGCTGATCGGGATTCTGCGGGGGTGGAGCGACGGCGCCTACGACGGGTACGTCTGTGACCTCGCCGTGGATCCCGAGTACCAGAATCGGGGCGTGGGACGCGAGTTGCTGCACCGCTGCGTGTCTCAGTCGGTGGAGGTGCAATGGGTATTGCGAGCGTCGGTGATCGCCACCGACTATTACGCGCACCTCGGGTGGGCACGGATCGAGAACGGGTGGGTCTGGACGCGGGAGCCCTAGCAGCCCGGGCGTGACCCCGAAGACCGAGTCAGCGTTCGACGGTCACCGCGACTGGCGACAGCACGCGAACGGTGACAGTGGATCCGGAGGCCATGGTGGCCGCGCGCCGCGAGCCCGCCATGACCGCTGCCGTGCCGCCGGCCGCGCCGGTGGCCCCGCCGATAACCGCGCCTTTGCCTCCACCCAGGATCGCGCCGACGATCGCGCCTCCGATGGCGGCCCCGCCCATCTTGGCGGCGCTGGACCGCGAGGGCGAATCGCCGTCGCGATAGACCGTGTCGGTCTGAAGCTGCACGGTCGTGCCGTCGCCGAGCACGAGCGTGTGGAAGCGGACACCGAGCCTCGCCCGGTCGCGGACCTTGCCTCCGCGCTCGACAACCGTGACGGCGCCGAGCACCCGCGATCCGGCCGGTATGGCCACACGTCCGCCGACGGCCACGTCGCGCACGACCTGCGCTTCCACGCGGTCTTCCACCTGCGACGTTTCGCTCGAGACGGTGTTCTTGAGCTGCAGCCCGATTACGGAGTCGGCCGAAACCACCAGCTGCTCGATCGGCGGGTCCTGCCACTTGGGCTGCTCCACCGGCTCGACGCGGCGCGCCGTTTCGTAGGATCGCGCCTCGGACTGTTCAGCGGGTCGCGGGTCGGTTCGAGAGTCGCCCGCCACCGGCGCTACTGGCGCCGAGCGGACGACAGGCGCGGTCGGCGCTCGCGAAGCAGCCGGTTTCTCGGCCGCTTGGCCTGAGGGCGCCGGGCGTGGCGGGGCGGGCGCAGCACGCTGCCGCGCTGCCAGCGGTCGATCGCCGCCGGTCGGGGCAACCTTCTGTTCCCGCGACCGCCGCTTGTCCGTGACTTTCGGAGCAGACACGGCGGCGGGAGCGGGCCCCGGACGTGCTGGCGGCAGCAGTTGCTTTCGTGACGGGCCCCTCGTCCATCACTGCTTCGGTTTCATGGACTGGTTGCGCCGCCTCTGCCGGATTCGCACCCCCGGGCCCACTCTCGGCCGGGCCGGCAACAGTCGTCGGCGGGGCCGGCGCGGCGCTGTACCGGTTCGCCAGAAAACCGCCCGCCCCGACTGCGGCGAGACAGGAGGTGACGATGACCGCGAGCCCGCTTCGGGTATTGACCATTGAGATGCTCCTCAGACGCCATCAGACTGAGCAAGTGGTGTACCCGGGCGCGAAGGCACAATCCCTTCGATATCCACAGGTTTGGTGTCATAGAGAAGCCGGCCGCGGGACCCGGTGTCCTGTCCGGGCGACCGGTGTCCTGTCGTGGGTGCAGCCTGGTTCATGCCGGCAGCGCGTTCTTCACCAGGGCACGGTGGTGCGCCGTCATCGCAGCGACGACGTGACACACCCACCCGAACAGGCCGCCCGACCAATCCAGAAGCCCGGCGTCACGATGAGCCAGAAGATGCGGCGCAGGAAGTCACCGTTGTAGAACTGGCCGATTACCGGCACGATCACGCTCAATACGGCCGCCATGCCCGGGTTCTTCTGCGGATGTGCCATTTCACACTCCGTCGCCTTCGACGAACACGAGCGAGGCAGAGGTTCGCATTGCCGCCCTCGTATCGTGCGCACCCGGCCCCCAAGGCCACCGGGCCAATCTCCCGTGGGCTTCAGTGTTGCATTCCGCTCGATCGGGCGCGAGAATTGAAGCCACACTCGACCTCCGGGGACCACACCATGAGCGATCACCCCGCGATCTACCCCAGCTATCTTCTCGCACGGCTCCGCATACTGCGCAGCCGCGCCGCGGCCCTTGCCGTCGCTGGCTGGGCCGTGCTACTCGTGGGCGGGACGCCTGATGCCGCGTGGGCGGTGAGCACGCGCGACCTTGTCGAACTCTCGAGGGCCGGCCTCAGCGACGAGGTCCTCGTGGCATTGATTGAGGCGGATGGAACCATCTTCCACCTCGACGCTCCCAGGATTCTCGAGCTTCGCGACGCCGGCTTGAGCGAGCGCGTCATCACCGCGATGCTCAAGAACGCTTCGCGGCGGTCGCCGGTATCCTCGCCGACCGGAGCAGCGGACGGGGGGGCGGTCGCCGGGCCACCGGCACCTGACGAACGGGACGGCGCACCGTACTTCGTGGTCATCGGCGAGAAGCCCGCGGCGCCGCCGCCGCCCCCCGCCCCGACCTACATCGTCCCCTGGGTGCCCTGGGCGGGCACAGTAGGCCGACCCGCGCGTGCCGCGCGCCCCCTGATTGAGTACCGCGGCTTCGGGCGCTTCATCAACGACGGCTGGGTCGACTACACCCGACGACCACACTAGTGGCCTGTCTTTGTCATTTGTAGAGTGCCTGTCGGGCGGGGCATCCCGACAGGCGGCGTTGCTCGTCGCTCGAATATTCCCGATATGCTCGCTCCTCACGCCTTGCCACTCGGGCGCCGCGCTCCGACATCCACTCCGCAAATGACAAGGACAGGCCACTAGCGCGGTGCCGGACGTCCTCATCGTCGGAGCGGGCATCGTGGGGTGCGCCGCTGGCGAGGCGCTGGTACGCCAGGGGGCTTCGGTCGCCTTCGTGGATCCCAGCGGCGTCGGTCTGGGCGCCACGCAGGCGTCAGCGGGGATGCTCACGCCGTACTCGGAGGGCCTGCACGATCCCGTGCTCGAAGCGCTGGGTCTGCGAAGTCTCTGGTTGTGGGATGCGTTCGCGGATCGGCTGTTCGACGGTGACGTGCCGAAGCAGGTGTATGCGCGCACCGGTTCGCTGGAAATTGCGCTCGATGACGCGGAGGCGACCGAGCTCCAGGCGGTAGCAAGCGCGCGCGCGGCGCGCGGCGTGGGGAGCCGCTACTTGAAGGGCGCGGATGTCAGGCAGCTCGAGCGCGAAATCGCGACCAGCTGCGTCGGAGCCCTGCTCACGCCGGCGCACGGGTACGCAAGCGCGCCGGCGATCACTGCCGCGCTCTGGCGTGCCTGCGAGGCTCGCGGCGCGCACGTCACACGCGCGAGGGTGGAGCGCATTCAACCCACCCTTACCGACATGGTCGTGCACACGACCGGGGGGCCGCTCAGGGCGGCGAAGGTCGTCATGGCTGCGGGGAGCTGGGCCGGTCAGATCGCGATCGACGGCGTGGACCCGCTGCCCGTCCGTCCGGTTCGGGGCCAGCTGCTGTACCTGAAGTGGCCGGCGCCCGCGGTAGGGCACATTGTCTCGGGCTCCTGCTGTTACGCGGTCCCCTGGCCCGATGGAACCCTGCTGGTCGGCGCGACCCTCGAGGACGTCGGGTTCGACGTCCGGGCGACCGTCGCCGGCGTACGCGATCTGCTGGACGGCATCTGCGAGCTCGTGCCGCGGGCGTGGCAAGCGGAGTTCGTCGGCGCCCGCGTGGGTCTGCGTCCCGGTTCTCCCGACGCGCTGCCGATCGTCGGGCGATCGGCGCGTGTCCCCGGGCTCGTGTATGCGACGGGACACTATCGAAACGGCGTCCTGCTCGCGCCGCTCACGGGCGAGCTGGTGGCGAGGATTTTGGCCGGCGACGAGAGCGACGCCGCGCTGGCGCTTGTCAGCCCCAAACGGCTGGGAGATTACTAGTCACATGCCTCGTCTCACCGAAGATCAAATCGCCGCGGCCGTTGCTTCGCTCCCTGGCTGGGTTCGCGACGGCAACGCCATCCGGAAGACGTTCACTTTCGCCGGATTCCCCGAGGCCGTCGCGTTCGTGGCGCGGCTCGTGCCCGGTGCAGAGGCGGCCGACCACCATCCCGACCTCACCATCAACTACCGCCGCGTGACGGTCTCCTACACGACCCACAGCGCCGGCGGGTTGACTGAAAAGGACATCGCCGGCGCCCGCGTCGCCGATGAGGAGTCGGGTCGAGTATGATGCGGTCCACATGGCCAAGACTGACCCGGCTCCCGAACCTGCCGCGACGCGGCCCGACCTCGGCGAGGCGCTCGGCATGATCGAGACGCGTGGCTTCATCGGGATGATCGAGGCGTCGGACGCCATGGTGAAGACCGCGAACGTCACGATCGTCGGTTGGCAGAAGGTGGATGCGGGGCTGGTCACCGTGCTGGTGCGGGGGGACGTGGGCTCGGTGAAGGCCGCCACCGATGCGGGCGCCGCCGCTGCGCGCCGCGTCGGCGAGCTCGTCGGCGTGCATGTCATCGCGCGCCCGGCGGACGATCTCGAGCGCGTATTCCCCATCCGGTAGACGGCCGCGGAACCGGGTTCCAGGCGCCGCGTTCTGAGCCTCATGGCCCCAGCCTTCCAGGTTCTTTCTCCGGACGACGCGCTCCACGCCCAGGCCCTCGATCACACGTTCGCGCAATGGAACGATCTGCTCACGCGCGAGAGCTACGCTCAGTACAACCGTGCCCAACTGCGCACCTCGTGGGGTTCGCAGCACCTGCAGCGTGTGGGGCTGGTCTCTGACGGCACCGTGCTCGCCAGCGCCAAGCGCTATCGCGTTGGCGTGCATCTCGATGGCCGCACGGTCCCGACAATCGGGATCGGCGCAGTCTTCACGCCTCCGGAGCATCGCGGACGGGGCCATGCGGCCTCTCTCATCGAGCACATCGTCGAAGCCGCCCGCGCCGATGGCGCCGCGCTGGCAATGTTGTTCTCGGAGATCGCACCGAGTTACTACGAGCGGCTCGGGTTCTCGGTCGTGCCCATGCAACAGGCGCTGGTGGGTGTTCCGTGGAAGGCTGGTGCGCCGGCAGTGCTCCTGCGGTCGGGCGAACCGCGCGATCTCGATCTGATCGTCGAAACACACCACCAGCGGGCGGCAGGCTACCGGTTCTCGCTCGTCTACGACGCCGAGTGGCTCCAGTACACGCTTGCAAAGAAGCGCATGCTGTCCGGGTTCGGGCCGCCGGGCACCCGCGATGTCGAGTTCTTCGTGTGCGAAGAGGGCACGCGCGCCGTCGCGTGGGTCCTGCTGCAGATCGCACGCCGCCGCGGGGCAACGGACGCGGAGTCCTGGAGCATCGCCTCGTGCGGCGACCGCGATCCGTCCGGCGCCCGCGTCGGCGCGATGCTGCAGGCGCTGGTCGCCCGTACCCCGGGCGCGGGCACGCCCGTGATCCACGCGTGGTGGCCCGCCCGCCTCGATCCCGTGCAGCTCGCCATTCACCGGCGGAAGGTGACCGGGTCCATCCTCATGACCCGGCCGGTCGGGGAACTCGGACGCATCGACCCACCGATCGCGGCGGATGACGTCCTCTACTGGCACGCCGACGCGTTCTAACGCCGAACAGCGAACCAAAACCGCACCAAACAGGTCGGAGTGCCGGTCGTGCCGTCAGTGGCGCCGGGACCTTCGGGGCGCTATAGTGGCCGAGCGATCGCATCGTTTGCGCCGGTCGCACGTCTCGGTTACCTGAAAGGAGACATACACGTATGAGGTGCCTGCTCGTGGCGGGCGCAGTCTTCGTCTGGGCTGCGACCCCGGTACTCACCGCCGGCCTGCAGGAGGCTGGCACACACCCCAAAGCCCCCACCACCGATTTCTTCTCCATGCTTTTCGTCTTCATGCTGGCGACCTTCATCGGGCTCGGCGTGATCACCCGGGTCTCGCGGCTGCTGCACACGCCGCTGATGTCGCTCACCAACGCGATCTCTGCCATCGCGGTCGTCGGCGCGATCCTCGTCGCGGGTCCCGGGGAATACCCGACCTACATCACCGTGCTCGGCGCGATTGCGCTCTTCGCGTCGATGACCAACATCGTCAGCGGCTTCCTCATCACCGATCGGATGCTGAAGATGTTCAAGAAGGACCCGGGTAAATGACGTCCCAGCTCGTTCAGCTCGCGTATCTCGTCGCCACCGCCCTCTTCATCTTCGCGCTCTACTGGATGAACGATCCGAAGACCGCCCGCAAGGGCGTGTACGCCGGCGTCGCGGCAATGGCCATAGGCATCATCGGCACGCTGGGCCTGCTCGCCGGGTTCGAGTCGATCAACTGGGAGTGGATGGCCATGGCGGCCGTTCTCGGCGTGGTCGTCGGCGTGCCTCTCTCCTGGGTGCCGCTCACGGCGGTGCCGCAACGGACGGCGCTGTCGCACGCCTTCGGCGGCCTTGCCGCCGGTCTGGTCGGCACAGCCAAGTTCTACCTGTGGCTCGGCAGCGAACCCGAGATGCTCACGTCGTTCCGGGTGTTCGCCATCGTGGCGGAGATCATCCTCGGCTACCTGACGTTCACGGGCAGCCTCCTCGCGGCCGGGAAGCTGCAGGAAGTCAGCTGGATCCCGCAGCGGCCCCTGACCTACAAGGGCCAGAACGCCACGAACCTGGGCCTGCTCGGGATCGCGGTCCTGTGCGGCATTGCCGTGGTGACGAACCCGACGCAGTTTGCATTCCTGTTCCCGGTCATCATCGCGCTCGCGCTCCTCTTTGGCGTGCTGCTCATCATCCCGATCGGCGGCGCCGACATGCCGACCGTCATCGCGCTCCTCAACTCGTATGCCGGGTTGTCTGCTGTCGCCATGGGGTTCGTGCTCGACAACAAGCTGCTCATCACGGCCGGTGCGCTCGACGGATCGTCGGGCCTGATCCTGGCAATCATCATGTGCCGCGCGATGAATCGCTCGTTCACGAACGTACTGTTCGGCGCGTTCGGCCAGGTGCAGGCACAGGGCGCGGCGGGGGAGCAGAAGCTGGTCAAGCAGGAAACCCCCGAAGGCGCGGCGCTGCTCATGGAGCAGGCGAACACCGTGGTCATCGTGCCCGGCTACGGCATGGCGGTGGCGCAGGCGCAGCACCGGGTGCGTGAGCTGTACGACCAGCTGACGAAGCGCGGCATCGACGTGCGGTTCGCCATCCACCCGGTTGCCGGACGCATGCCGGGCCACATGAATGTGCTGCTGGCCGAAACGGAGATCCCGTACGACCATCTCGTCGAGATGGACGAAATCAACCCGGACCTGCCGCAGGCCGACGTGGTGCTCGTCATCGGTGCGAACGACGTCGTGAACCCCGCCGCGCGCCACGACAAGGCGAGCCCCATCTTCGGAATGCCGATCATCGACGCTGACAAGGCGCACATGTGCTTTGCGATAAAGCGTTCGATGAACCCGGGATTTGCTGGCATCGACAATGAGCTCTACACCGCCGATCACACCTACATGCTGTTCGGCGACGCGAAGGGCGTTGTCGGCGAACTGGTGAAGAACCTCTCTGGGGGCGGGGTGCATTAGCGCTCAGGCGACAGGCCATAGCCAGCAGGCTGCCGGCCTCTCGGGCCACAGGGCAACCACCGGTCCGGAGCACGCCGCACTGCAGGGGGGTGTGGGCAAACGGCTCGCGCCGAGCCTTGGGCCAGACAGGCCTGCCGCCAGTAGCCTGCAGGCTGCAGCCTCGATCCAGCGGGCGGGCTCCGTCCACGCCCGCCCTCGTTGTGTATCCTGTCCCGCATGGATTACGAGAAGCTCGGGCTCTTCTATCTCGGGCGCCCGTACGACGTCGCCAGCCGGAAGCCAGGCGACGGTCTCATCCTCTACGATTCGCGCGACCTCGTGACCCACGCCGTCTGCGTCGGCATGACGGGCAGCGGCAAGACCGGCTTGTGCCTTTCCCTGCTCGAAGAGGCGGCGATCGACGGAATCCCCGCGCTCGTCATCGATCCGAAAGGAGATCTCGCGAACCTGCTGCTCACGTTCCCGCAGCTGAGTGCCGCCGAGTTCCGCCCCTGGATCAACGAAGACGACGCGCGACGAAAGGGGATCGATCCCGATGCGTTCGCGGCTGTCGAGGCGGGCCGGTGGGCGGCGGGTCTCGCGGAATGGAGGCAGGACGGCGCACGCATCACGCGCCTGCGCGACGCTGCCGACGTAGTGATCTATACGCCGGGGAGCCAGGCGGGCATCCCGGTCTCCGTGCTGCGCTCGTTCACAGCCCCGCCGCAGGAGATCCGCGACGATATGGAGCTGACGCGAGAGCGCGTCAGCTCCACGGCCACGAGCCTCCTTGGGCTGATCGGGATCGACGCCGACCCGATCCAGTCGCGCGAGCACATCCTGATCGCCACGATTCTGGACGCGGCGTGGCGTGAGGGCAGGGGCCTCGACATCGCCACGCTAATCCAGCAGATCCAGTCGCCGCCGGTCACGAAGGTGGGCGTGCTGGAAGTCGAGGCGTTCTATCCCTCCACGGATCGCTTCGGACTCGCGATGGCGCTGAACAATCTGCTCGCCTCGCCCGGGTTCAGCGCGTGGACCCAGGGCGAGCCGCTCGACATCCAGCGCCTGCTCTACACACCGGCCGGCAAGCCGCGAATGGCGATCTTCTCGATTGCGCACCTGAACGACGCGGAGCGGATGTTCTTCGTCTCCCTGCTGCTCAACCAGGCGCTCGGGTGGATGCGCGCGCAGTCGGGCACCACCAGCCTGCGTGCCCTCATCTACATGGACGAGATCCACGGCTACCTGCCGCCTGTGGCGAACCCGCCCTCGAAGGCGGCGATGCTGACGCTGCTGAAGCAGGCGCGCGCGTTCGGTGTAGGGATGGTGCTGGCCACCCAGAACCCGGTCGACCTCGATTACAAGGCGCTGTCGAACGCGGGCACATGGCTGATCGGGCGTCTGCAGACGGAGCGCGACCAGATGCGTGTTCTCGACGGGCTCGAGGGCGCGTCGGCGCAGGGTGGTGCGGCGTTCGATCGCCAGGCGATGGGCCGCGTCGTGAGCGGCCTCGCGAATCGCGTGTTCCTGATGCACAACGTCCACGAAGATGCGCCCGAGGTCTTCGAGAGCCGCTGGGCGATGTCGTATTTGCGCGGGCCCCTGACGCGCTCGCAGATCAAGATCCTGATGGACCCCCGGCGTGCCGAGTTCGCACGCTCTGCCGATGGCAGCGCGGTTCAGCCGGGGGCTGCGGGTGCGCGTCAACCGCGACCAGCCCTCCCCGGGGGTGCCGGCCCCGTGCTGCCGCCCGACATTCCGCAGTTCTTCGGACCAGCGCCCGGCGCGGCCACCTATCGCCCGACGCTGCTTGGCTCCGCGGACGTCCGCTTCACCGATGCCAAGCGTGCCGTGGACGAAATGCGAAGTGTGCTGGTGGTGACCCCAATCGCAGATGGGCCGGTCGCCGTCGACTGGGCGAACGCCACAGAAGCAGACTTTGCGTTGGACGACCTGTCGAAGGAGCCTGCGGAAGGCACCGCCTTCGACGAGCTGCCTCCGGCCGCGCAGAAGCCGCGGAGCTACGCGGAGTGGTCGAAGGGCTTCACCGCCTGGCTCACACGCGAGCAGAGGCTCGAACTCCTCCGGAGCCCGTCGCTCGGCGTCGTCTCGAGGCCGGGCGAGAACGAGCGTGACTTCCGCGTGCGCCTCCAGCATGCTGCGCGCGAGGCGCGGGATGAGCAGGTCGCGGCCCTGAGGCAGAAGTACGCGACGAAGATGCAGGCGCTGACGGAGCGGCAGCGCAAGGCGGAGCAGGCGGTCGCACGCGAGCAGGAGCAGGTCACGAGCTCGAGGGTGCAGACGGGGATTTCGCTGGCGACGACCGTGTTCGGCGCGATGTTCGGGCGCAAGACGTTCAGTGCGTCCACACTCGGACGCGCGACGACCGCCGCGCGCGGCGTTGGCCGTTCCATGAAGGAGTCGCAGGACGTGGGGCGGGCGCAGGAGAACGTCGCCGCTGTCCAGGCGCAGCTGCAGGAGCTCGAGGCCAGCCTGCAGGCCGACATCGCGGCGGTGGAAGCGGCGCACGGCTCGCCAGCCGACACGCTCGAAACCATCAGCCTGAAACCGAAGCGCGCGGGCGTGCAGGTGAAGCTGGTGGCCTTGACCTGGGTGGCAGAGTAGCGACGGCTCGACATGGGATCCGGCTTCAGCCGGATTGCGAGGCGCCCATCATGGCTGATGAACGCGATCCAGAGAACGACGACGCGCTCGACGAGAGCGAAGAGGCGGAGCTGGAGCGGGATGGATGGGATGACGTGGGTTCGAGGCAGGAGCTCGACTTCGCCTCGGCGTTCGTGCTCTGCGCCCGGCAGCCGTTCGAGGACTGGGCCCGTAGCCTCGAGGGACACGGCCCCGACTGGACACTGGAACCAATCGCTCGCTGCACGGCGGTCGTCACGCCCGAGCTGCCGAGACAAGTAGACGCGGATGAGTGGCTCCGCCAGAACTATGCCGAGGTGTTCGAACGGCAGCTCGAGCCCTGGACGATTGATGAAGGACAGTGGCCGCCGGACCGTTCGTTCGACACCTTCCTCTCGTGGTTCGACGTCGTGTTCGCGCCAACCATCGACGACATGCGGGATGCTGAAGCTGCGGTGCGGCCCGCGACCTGCGATCCGCTCTCCCTGAGTCAGGTGCTCGCCGCGTTCCTGCAGCTGCCGGCTGATGGTTCACTCTACGTGGACATCTCGACCGGCGAGCTGTTCGCCTGGACCGACGACGAGCTGACGGCCATCCACGCCGGTGACGCGGAGGGCTTCGGGGTGCCAGCGGAGGACATGCGGGAGCTGCAGGAGGTCTTCGCATCCGAGTCGCTCGTCGAGATCTGCCATCGTGCTGACGTGGACAATCACGACACGATGATCGCGTTTGCCCGGACGGTGGAATCGCCGACGCTCCGGAACCGGCTCCTGGGAGCACTGCAGGCGAAGAAGGCGCCCCGGCGGTTCACCGAGGCGGTCGATGTCGCGGGCCTTCGTCATCGCTGGTCCGCGTGGCTCCGGCGCCTGGCTGCGGAAACCTTGCGCGAATCTCTGGACGCTCGCGGCGTGCCGTTCGTAGACGACCTGGGAACGGGAGCAACGGGAGATACGGAATGACGACCGGCCGCCGTGTGATGTGGAGCCGGGACTCAGCACCGGCCGCAGCGTAATGTGGAGCCGGGACTTCAGTCCCGGCTCGACAATCGTGAGCGCCAGCGCCTTCCGCTCTCCGTCCGCAAGCGCGAAGCCCGTGCCTGACGGACGCATCTGCTGGAGGAACTCCGGCTCGCGGTCTCGCGGTCTGTGAAGGGAGCACGCGCGCTCGAGGAGAGCAGCAGCGCGCCTGCGAGCAGCTGTGCCTTCATGCCGCGTTGCTCCTACTCCATCACGACCCGGCTCTGCTCGCGCATGAACTGCTGGACGTAGTACGGCCCACCGGTGCCACGGCCGCTCGAGCCGCTCGCCTTCCAGCCGCCAAAGGGGTTGATCCCCGGCCAGGCGCCAGTCGTCGCGCCGGAGCGCCGGTTGGCGTAGGTCACGCCCGCCTCGATCCGGTCGAAGAACGTCTCGATCTCCTGGCGCTCCTCCGAGAAGATGCCGGCCGTGAGGCCGTACTCGGAACGGTTCGCCAGCTCGATCGCCTCGTCGAGCGAGAGGACCTCCGCCACCGCGGTGATCGGGACGAAGTACTCCTCCTGGAACACCGGGTGATCCGCGGGAACGCCATCGATCACGGTGGGCTCGACGAAGTAGCCGTGGTTGAAAGGCTCCTGGGCGATCCGCTTGCCGCCGACGAGGACGCGTCCGCCATCCTTCACCGCGCGCGCGACGGCGCGTTCGAACGTCTTGACGGCGGCTTCATTGATCACCGGGCCCAGCCAGACGTCCTTCTCCAGCGGGTTGCCGATCTTGATCTTCTTCGTTTTCTCCACGAGCAGCCGCACGAACTCGTCGCGCACGCTCTTGTGCACGTAGACGCGCGAGCACGCCGAGCATTTCTGCCCCTGCGCGCCGAACGCCGAGCGCCACACGCCGTCGCTCGCCTTGTCGAGATCCGCCGACTGCATCACCAGCGCCGGGTTCTTGCCGCCCATCTCGCTCACGACGGGGCGCGGGATGCGGCGAGCGCCGTTGTCGCGCAGCAGCTTCATCCCGACCTCCATCGAGCCGGTGAAGACGATCCCGTCGATGCCTTCGTTGTCGATCAGTTCCTGTCCAGCCGTGCTGCCGCCGCCGGTGACGAAGTTGAACACGCCATCCGGCAGGCCGGCTTCCTTGCACATCTCGTGCAGCTTCAGCCCCATCCAGGGAGTGGTGCTCGCCGGTTTGAACACGACCGTGTTCCCGGCCACGAGCGCGCCGCCTGCGGGACCGGCGGCGAGCGCGAGCGGAAAGTTGAACGGCGAGATGACGGCCCAGACGCCGTACGGCCGCAGGACGCTGGAGTTTCGCTCGTGGGGGCTGAGTGTTCCCATCTGCTGCTCGAACCCGTTGTGCGCCTCGACCTGGTCGCAGTAATACGCCATCAGGTCCGCCGACTCTTCGACGTCCCCCACGCATTCGAGGCGATTCTTGCCGGCCTCGTAACCCATGATCGCGGAGAGCTCCCAGCGGTGATTGCGGATTGCGTCGGCCACCGCCCGCACCTTTGCGACGCGCTCACGCCAGGGCATCGCGGCCCAGGCGGGGGCCGCGGCCCGTGCCGCCGCAACGGCCTCCTTGACGTGCTCGCGCCCGCCGCTCTGGAAGTGGCCGAGGATCCACCGGGTGTCGATAGGGCTCTCGTCGGCGAACGTCTTGCCGGCCGTCACGGGCTGCCCATTGATGAACATCGCGTACGTCTGACCGAACTGCTTCCTGACGTCCACGATGGCCGCATCGAGCGCGCTGTGCAGATCCACCATCTGCTCGGCGCTCATCGTGCTGTAGGTGATCTTCATCTGGGTGGTTTTCACGTCGGTTTCCATGCGGACCTCTCTCGAAAGAACGCGGCCTTGGGGCCGGTGGCTGGCAGCTGGCGGCCGAGTGTACAGCCTGTCACGAGGATACGAAATGCACAATGCCGATGGCTACCTGGCCAGAGCTTCCGTCGCGCGGTCGATGGCGGCGGCCAGCTTGCGGCACTGCTCGCGGAGGCGGACCTCGTCGCCGGCGGCAATCGCCTCGGCCGGCCCCGGCAGCACTTCCGGCGCATAGGTGAACTTCGGCGCGTACACCACGTGGCGGTACCAAGAACGCCCGGGTATTCCATCAGGGTCGAGCAGGGCGCGCTCGACACGCATGAGACGGGCGTTCAGCGCGTCGCGCGGGATGGTGGTGCCCTCTGCGGACGCCTGCTCCTGCTCCTGCGCGGTCCGGGAGGCGGCCGTTGCGAAGCGGCCGATGGCCAGGTGCACCGGTCCGAAAGGCGACGTCTCGTTCGCCCCGTCCGTCCCCCGCGGCTGCCCCTCGGTCCAGCGCTTGTCGACTTCGGTCGCGAACTCCTTCAGCCGCGCCGCATAGGCGGCGTAGTCGAACGGGAGGACGTCGGCGTTCGCAAGGCGCAGGGCCATCAGCCCCCAGAGCTTCGTCATCGCCGTGTGGTAGCGGAAGCCGGGATCGCCGATGCGTGAGACCCATTGATGGTTGTCGTAGATGGAGTGGTACACGCCGTACGGACCATCGAAGCTCATATCGATGACGGGGATTCCGAGGAAGTTCAGGAATACCGTGTAGTCGCTGCCGCTGCCCAGGCGATTGTTCACGAGGCCTTGCCCCTGCGCATTCGGCAACGCACCGCGCTCGACGTTGGCGGCACGCGCAGTCGCCTGTGCGATGGACTGGCGCGATTCCGGATCGCGCACGTCGCGCGCGGCTTCCGCCACCAGCCGGTTCAACGACGGCACCGCCGAGGCGGAGAACACAGGCCCAGACGCCGCACTGTCCACGTTGATATACGCGACTGCCCGGCGGTGCAACGCCTCGGCGTACTGCTCGCCCCACTCCGTCGAGGAGGTGAGCGTGAACTCTTCGGCGTCCCAGCTCGCCAGCACGATCGTCCGCTTCGGACGGAAGCCGCCGCGCACCAGCGTGCCGAGGCCGCGGGCGAGTTCCATCAGGCTTGCGGATCCGCTCGAGGGATCCACGCCCCCGAACACCCACGCGTCGCGGTGATTCCCCAGGATGATCTCCTGTTCGGGTTGCTGCGCCCCGCGGATCCGGCCCACGACGGTCTGAATCTCCCGCACGCCGTTGTCGATGCGCACAACCATGCGCACCGTCGCTCCGCTGCCGCCGGCGCGATACGCAATTGGCAGTCCCCCGCGCCAAGTGGGTGGCACCTCCGGTCCGCCGAGCGCCTCGAGGATCACTTGCGCATCCCGGTACGAGAGCGGGACGCTGATGATCCTGGGAATTGAGACGGCGTCGTCCGCGGCAATCCGCCGCGCGCCGGGGACCGAGGCCCACCCCGGTGTCAGCGGGTCGCCGGGGACGAGAAAATCGAAGGGGATGCCGCCGCGCTGGATGTGGCTCTCCGGTCCCCACGGGCCCGCCGGATACGTTTTCCCTTTGCCGAATCCATCGTCCGCCGGGTCCGAGTAGATGAGGATGCCCGCGAGCCCTCGCTGCTGCGCGGTCAGCGCCTTGAACCCTCGATAGCTGTAGGGCACGGAGTAGCGGACGAGCGCGATTTTGCCCCTGAGGTCGATGCCCTGGGCGGTGAGCCAGTCGTAGTGTTCGGGGTTCCCGCTTCCCGCGTAGACGACCTGGCCGGTGACGTCCCCGGATGCCGAGAACGCGTGGTACGGGGACCCGGGATCCTGCGCGGTGTCGGGATCCCCGGCGACGGCGTCTTCCCTCATCGACGCCTGCCAGGGCTTCGGCGCGGTCATCTCGACGCGCACCTCCTGCGGGTACGGCAGCAGGACGTCGTGCGTGACGATGTGGACGTCTTCGAGGCCCCAGGCGATCCATTGCTGCCGCTGCCACTCGGCGAGATGCCGGTTGCGTGGCGAACCCGCGACGTGCGGTTCGGCGGTGAGGTAGCGATGGAACTGGCGAATCCGCGATGCCGATGGCAGGCGGAGAAATCGTGCCTCGGCGGCGCGTTGAACGGTGAGCGAGCCGGGGCCGAACCCGGCGATCGTGTCGCGCGCTGGTGACCCACCCGCGCCCAGGACCAACACGGCGGCAACCACTGCCCCGATTCCTGTTCGCGCGCTCCCGTTGCGACAATCGTTCATCAATCCGTGACCTTCACCTGCGCACCAGTTGGTGTCACCCGCGCTCACGCAGGACGGCCCGCGCGATCCCTGATCACCACGCGCGCGGCATTCGCGCCGTTGGCGCCGCTGATGCCACCGCCCGGGTGCGTGCCGGCTCCGCAGAGATACAGGCCGGCAATCGGCGTGCGGTGCTGCGCCCACCCGAGCAGCGGGCGCATGACGTAGAGCTGATCGAGTGCCAGCTCACCGTGATGAATGTGGCCGCCGGTGAAGCCGTAGGCAGCTTCGAGGTCGGCTGGCGTGATCGTCTGCGCAGCGAGTACAAGCGACGGCAGCCCCGGCGCGTGCTCGGTGAGCATGTCGATGACGGTCTGCTGCAGCCCTTCACGTGCGCTGTTCCAGTCGCCCCCTCGGAGGTCGAACGGAGCGTACTGCACGTAGACGGACATCACGTGCCGGCCCGCAGGCGCGAGAGCCGGATCCGTCATCGTAGGAATGACGCACTCCAACAGCGGCCGCACAGGCGTGCCTCCGTACTTCGACACGTCGAACGCCTGTTCGAGGTAGTCGATGCCAGGCGCGATCAGGATGCGCCCGGCGAGCGCCTGGGGGGGCGCGACGTCCTGCGGCAGGTCGCGCACCGCGGTGAAGGATGGCAAGCCCGCGAGCGCGAGGTTCACCTTCGCCATCGTGCCGCGCGCGCGGATGTTGCGCACGCGGAGCAGGAAGCCAGGCTCGAGGCGCACCGGGTCAACCATGCCCAGCAGCGTACGTTTCGGATCCGCGTTGGATATGACGAGGTTGGTGGCGATCTGCTCCGCTGACGACAGCAGGACGCCTCGCACGCCCGTGTCGTCCACCTCGATGCGCGTGACGTCCACGCCCGTCCGGATCTCCGCGCCCGCCTCTGCCGCGGCGGAAGCGAGTACCTCGGTGAGCCGGCCCATGCCGCCGCGCACGAACGATGGCGCGCCGGGGGCTGCCGGATCATGGGCGGCATCGAGCAGCAGGGTCGCCACCGTACCGGCGGACCTCGGCCCCAGGTTCGTGCCGAGCACGCCGCGCGTGGCGATGGCCGCGCGCAGGATGTCGGTTTCGAACCAGTCTTCGGTCAGGTCGGCCACCGGCATGGGCGCCATGCGAAGGAGGCGGTAGGCGTCGGTGCGCCCGAGCCCGCGAAACCGCCGCCCTGTTTTCAGCAGGTGCCACAGCTCGGAGGCGCCCGGACGATCGAGGGACGGCGGGACCTCGCGCGCGAGGTCCGCGAGCAGCGAGGCGCCCTGGGCGACCGCGCGATGGAAGGCGGGGAACTGCGCGGCGTCGCGTGAGGAGAACCGCGCCAGATGCCGCGCCGTGTGCATCGGGTCACGCGACAGCAGCAGCGCGCGGCCGTCCTCACGAGGGGAGAAGCTCGTCACCGCGGGGGCGATCACCTCGAGGCCTCTGCGCACCAGCCGCAGATCGGCCGCCACATCCGGCCGCAGCGGCCCGAACGTGTGAGCGAGTGTCGGTACGCGGAAGCCGGGATGAATTTCGCTCGTCACCGCCGCGCCGCCCACCTGCTCGCGCCGTTCGAGCACGATGGGGCGATATCCGGCCTTGGCCAGGTAGAAGGCCGCGACGAGTCCGTTATGCCCGGCGCCGATGATGACGGCGCGGTTCACTCGACTGGCTCCAGGCTCCAGGCTCCGGGTTCCGGGCGCACCCGGGCTTCAGGCGTCCCGGCTCCAGGGACACGGAAGAAGAGCTTCTGCATTGTGCATCGTGCATTGTGCATTGCGTCTTGTCGCTCACCCTACCGCCGTGCATCCTTGATGACCGCCCATGCGGCATTCCGGCCCGGTGCCGCCATGATCCCGCCACCCGGATGCGCGCCGGAACCGCACAGATACAGCCCGCGCACGGGCGTGCGGTACTTGGCCCATCCCGGCGCGGGACGGAGGAAGAACAGCTGCTCGAGCGACAGCTCCCCGTGGAAGATGTTCCCCTCGGTGAGCCCGAACTCGCGCTCGAGGTCGAGCGGCGTCAGCACCTGCCGGTGCAGGATGATGTCGCGGATGTTCGGAGCAAACTCCGCGATCATGTCGATCACGGCGTCGCCGAACGCCTCACGCTCGGCATCCCAGGTGGTGCCGCGTAAGTGGTACGGCGCGTACTGCACGAAGCACGACAGGATGTGCTTGCCGGGGGGGGCCACCGACGGATCGGTGAGCGTCGGAATCACCATGTCGATGTACGGGCGCTTCGAGTACCGCCCGTACTTCGCGTCGTCGTACGCGCGCTCCATGTGATCGACGCTTGGTGAGATCGAGATCGCGCCCCGCAGATGCGCCCCGCGGCCCGGCAGGCACGTGAAGTTCGGCAGGGCGTCGAGGGCGAGGTTCACTTTGCCGGATGATCCACGGTAGCGATACCGCCGCAGGTGGTCGACAAAGTCCTCCGGCAGATGCGCCTCGCCAACCAGCCCGAAGAACGTCAATCGCGGATCCGTGCTGGCGGACACGACGCTCGCACGCACTTCGTCCCCGTTCTGCAGGACCACGCCGGCGGCGCGTCCGTTCTCCACGAGCACCTTCGCGACGGGTGCGTTGGTGCGGATTTCGACCCCTGCTTCGCGCGCGGCGCCGGCGATCGCAAGCGAGATGGCCCCGGTGCCGCCCCGGGCGAAGCCCCATGAGCGGAACGCACCGTCGATCTCGCCCATGTAGTGATGCAGGAGCACGTACGCCGTGCCCGGCGAGCGCACCCCGAGGAACGTGCCGATGATTCCCGATGCGGCCATCGTGGCCTTGAGCACGTCGGTCTCGAACCAGCCATCGAGGAAGTCGATTGCGCTCATCGTCATCAGCTGCGCCAGGTTGTAGCGATCGCCTGGCGCGAGCTGCAGGAACCGCCGCCCCATCTGCGCGAGCGCCCCAACGTCCCGCGGATGCATCGACAGCGGATCCGCGGGCGTCATCTCGATGATCGGTTTGACGAAGCGAGCCATCTCCACCATCGCGCGCCCGTACTCGTCGTAGGCCTCCGCGTCCGTCCTCGAGTGCCGCGCAATCTCCCGGTACGTCGTCGCGTGATCGTTCACCCGCCACAGGTAGCCGCCGGGCATCGGGGTGAACGTACCGTCGAGCGGCAGTATCTCGAGGCCGTGCCGCGCGAGGTCGAGATAGCGGATGATGTCGGGCCGCAGCAGGGAGACGACGTAGGAGCACTCGGAGAAGTGGAAACCCGGGAAGACCTCCTCCGTCACGGCCGCCCCACCGAGCACATGGCGCCGCTCGAGGACGAGCACCTTCCGCCCCGCGCGCGCCAGATACGCGGCGTGCGTGAGGCCATTGTGTCCGCCCCCGATGACGATGACGTCGTAAGGCACGGAGGAATTCTATGTCGTGACGGGGCGCGGCCCGTCAGGTCTTCTTCACGACCACCACCGTCAGATCGTCCTTCAGCGGCGCGTCTCCGCACCACTCGGCGACACTGGCCTGGAGGGCGGCCACCACCTCCTGCGCCGAGCCGGCACGGTGCGCGACGACGGTCGACGCGAGCCGTTCTTCTCCGAATTCCGCATCCTGTGGGTCCGTCGCTTCCGTGAGACCGTCACTGTACACAACGAGCGTGTCGCCCTCCGTCAGCCGGGCGTCGGATGCGCCGAAATACACCTGGGGGAGCACACCCAGAACGGGCCCGCCCTCCCGGAGCCACTCCACGGTGCCGTCGGCCCGGACGAGAACCGGCGGGTTGTGCCCGGCGTTGGCGTACCGCAGGTGTCCGCCCGCGGGGTCAACCGCACAGTAGAAGACGGTGATGAAGCGATCGTCGGGACAGGTCTTCTGCATGACGCGATCGAGCGTCGTCATGAACGCCGCCGGCTCGAACTGCGTCTCGCTGAGCACCTGCACGCGTGCCTGCAAGTTCATCATGACGAGGGCCGCGGGCATTCCCTTCCCGGCCACGTCGGCGAGCACGCACCCGTGGCGCCCGTCGGGCAATGCGAGGAAGTCGTAGTAATCGCCACCCACGCTCCGGCTCGCGGCGTTGTAGCCGGCGAGGTCGAGCCCCGGTACGAGGGGTGCCGCCGCCGGAAGGGAGCGCCGCTGAATGTCGGCGGCCTGGCGCAGCTCCGCGTCGAGCAGCCGCCGCACTTCGTCCGCCTTTTGCAGGCGTTCGCGCTCGAGCCGCAGGGCCGCGATGTTCGCGAGGACGGTCAGCAGGTTCAGATCATCCGCTGTCCACAGGCGATACACCGTGGGCCTGTCGAGATACAGGAGCCCGATCACCTGCTCGTCGGTCTGCAGCGGCACCGCCATGAGCGTCCGCACCTGCTGCACGACGATGCTGTCCGCCTCACGAAGCGCAGGGTCGAGTGCCGTGTCCGGCACCAGCAGCGACGCCTTCTCGCGCAGGACGACGTCCCGCACGGTCCCGCTGATGCGAAACCCATCTCCTCGCCTGGCACGAATCACCAGGCGCCCGTCCTCGTTGCTGAGGAGAACCCCCCGATGTGCACCTGCGGCCCCGATCGCCAGGTCGAGGATCGTCGAGAACAGCTCGGACGCCGGGCGCCCCGCCGCAAGCTCCCGGCCTGCCTGCAGCAGCACCGCAAGGGGTGACATCGAATCGGTGGCGCGGGTATCGGCGCCCTGCTGCGTGTGAAGCGCCTGTTCGAGGTTCGTGCGGACTGCCGTAGGCAGCGTATCGTGTTCGCCGGGACCGTCGAACACCACCGTCTCGTCGGGAGGGCGCCCGAGCGTCGCCGTGATCGTGCCCGCCCGTACGGTGTCCCCCGGCTGGAGGCGCTGCCTGCCCGCGATCAGGGTGCCGTTCAGGAACGTGCCGTTCCGGCTGCCGAGATCCACGACGGCCCAGCCCTGGCCATCGCGTTCGAACGCCAGGTGCTGCTTCGACAGGCTGCCATCATCAGGAAACGGCAGATCGCTCGAGCGCAACCGTCCGAGCACGTAGCGATCGCGCTCGAGCGCGACCACCCGGCTATCCCGCGGGGAGCGGATCGACAGCTCCGAGGCCATGAGATGCGGAAGGATACCAGCGCGCACGTGGACACCTCAACAGCGCGGCATTCGGCTGCTAGAATCGCCCTGTGCCAATCGGGACGCCTTTTCACCCGCGCACGCTGCCGCTCTGCGGGAGCCTCAACTATCGCGAGTGGGCCGGCTACTACGCGGTGAGCGCGTTCGAAGCGCACCACGAGCACGAGTACAACGCCATCCGCAACGCCGCGGCGCTGATCGACGTGTCGCCGCTGTACAAGTACCTGGTCAGCGGCCCCGATGCGGTCCGGCTCGTTGATCGCGTCATCACACGGGACGCCACGAAGGTCGCCCCAGGCCAGGTGATCTACACGCCGTGGTGCGACGAGCGGGGCAAGACCATCGATGACGGTACCGTCACCAGACTCGACGAAACCACCTGGCGGTGGACGGCGGCGGATCCGAGTCTCCGATGGCTGCGACAGAATGCGACCGGGCTGAACGTCACCATCGAGGACATCAGCGAGTCCCTGGCCGCGCTCGCGCTGCAGGGACCCACCTCGGGCGGGTTGCTGCGCTCGGCAGCTGAGGCGGACATCGACGGCCTCAAGTACTTCCGCATGACGCGCGGTACGATCGAGGGGGTTCCGGTGCAGATCTCGCGCACAGGGTACACGGGCGACCTCGGATACGAGATATGGGTCGAGCCGGACGGCGCGCTCCTGGTCTGGGACGCGCTGATGGCCCGCGGCACGGCTTTCGACATACGGCCGACGGGCATGCTCGCGCTCGACGTCGCGCGAATCGAAGCCGGGTTGCTGCTCGTCGACGTGGACTTCAACGGCAGCCGGAAATCGCTGATTGATGCCCAGCGGTATTCGCCGTACGAGATGGGACTGGGGCGGCTCGTGAGCGACGGCAAGGGGCCGTTCGTGGGGAGAATGCCGCTGCGGAAGGAGAAGACAGCCGGACCGAAACGGCAGGTGGCGGGACTCGAGATCTCGTGGACGCAGGTCGAGAACCTCTATTCCCGGCTCGGCCTCCCGACACAAGTGCCGACAACCGCATCGCGAACGCCAGTGCCCGTGTACCGCGGAAGCCGGCAGGTCGGCAAGGCGACGTCCACCACCTGGTCGCCCGTTCTGAAGAAGCTCATCGCGCTGGCGACCCTCGACGCGCCGTCGTTCGCGGTCGGCACCAGGCTCGAGGTCGAGATGACAGTGGAAGCGGTGCGCCACCGTGTGACCGCGGAGGTCGTGCCGACGCCGTTCTATAACCCGCGTCGCAAAACCGCGCCGCCCGGCTGACCGCGACCGAAATGAGATCGGGTGTCATGCCGGGCACCGGAATGAACGCGTCCTCTTCAGCGCATCTGCACGTACCCTCCCATGATCGAAGTGGATATCGAGTGTCCCTATTGCGGCGAACCCGATCGCGCTCGCCGTCGACGAGACCGGCGGCCGCGCGCAGACCTATGTCGAAGACTGCACGGTGTGCTGTCGCCCGATCGAAGTGACGGCGCGGTACGACGGGGAGGAGTTCGAGGTGACGACGCGAACGGGGGACGGGGGGTGACGCACAATGCACAATGCACAATGCACAATGAAAAATGCACAATGCAAAATGAAAAATGCACAATGCAGAGGGTCGCAAAGTGCAGAATGGAGAATGCGCAACGCAAATACAGATTCAGAAGACGAATCCGGGCTGCTGCACGAGCGGTCGCGTTGATGTGATGTGAACGGTGGGTGCCCGCTCGCGTGATAGTCTGCCCGTGATGCTCAACAGGCGTGTGGCCGACCAGGTGGGGGCGGCCCGATTCCTATCGTTCTCGCGCGAGGAGTGGGCGCGGTTACGGGCGGCCACGCCGCTCACCGTGAGCGAAGCCGAAGTCGAGCAGTTGCGGGGCGTCAACGAGCGACTGACGCTGCAGCAGGTGGAGGAGATCTACCTGCCGCTGTCGCGCCTGCTGAACCTGTACGTCGCCGCCACCCAGACGCTCCGCAAAGCCACCGATACATTCCTGGGAAACCCCCCGGCGAAGGTTCCCTTCGTCATCGGCATCGCCGGCAGCGTCGCCGTCGGCAAGAGCACCACCGCGCGCGTACTGCAGGCGCTCCTGAGCCGGTGGCCCGATCACCCGCGCGTGGACCTCGTCACGACCGACGGATTCCTGTTTCCGAACCGGGTGCTCGAGGAACGCGGCCTGATGGCCCGCAAGGGGTTTCCGGAGAGCTACGACGTCCGGCGTCTGCTGGAGTTCCTGATCGGCGTCAAATCGGGACAGCCGCGCGTGGCCGCGCCGGTGTACTCGCATCTCCTGTACGACATCGTGCCAGGCCAGGAGCAGGTGCTGGACCGCCCGGACATCATGATCCTCGAAGGGTTGAACGTGCTGCAGACGAGCGATCTGCACGGTGGCCGGCGCACGGACCTATTCGTGTCCGATTTCTTCGACTTCTCGATCTACATGGATGCGAACGCCGCGAGCATCGAACGGTGGTACGTGGATCGCTTTCTGATGCTTCGGCAGACGGTGTTTACCAACGAGGTGTCATACTTTCACCGGTACGCGGGGCTCAGCGAGGGCGAGGCGGAACAGGTGGCGCGCAGCATCTGGCGCGAAATCAACTACGTGAACCTGAAGGAGAACATCGAACCCACACGGGAGCGCGCGCACCTGATCCTGGACAAGGACGGGCACCACCTGGTGCAGAGCGTGCGGCTGCGGAAGCTGTAGACTCCCGCCCGCGATGCCACTGCCGGAGCGGCGTGCCAAGTGTCCGACGCGGTCTCGTGTGCAACGGTGGTCCTGAGCTGGTCGGTGCCGGCCCAAGCCTTCTATGTGCTCACGTCATATCCCGAGGCCTGCCGATGACCGTCCCTCCGCCATCCCCTGAGCACCCCACCCTCGATCCGGCCCAGTTCGCTGTTTTGCGGGCGTTCTTCCGGGGATACCTGCACCAGGACGTAGAGGTGGTGCACGGGTCGGCCAGCGCGGCGGCGGCGGCTTTCGCGCGCGACGCCAATGCCGGCGAACGCGACGCGCTTGTCGCGGAGTGGTCACGTTTCGCGACGCTCGTGGCCGATCTCCCGCTGAGCGGCGTCCGACAGGCCTTCAGCCTGCTCGGCGCGGCCTGGGCGCCCGCGACGGCAGAAGACGTCCGCGACCTGAATCGCGCCATTTGCGGCTGAATCCGTCCTCAGACCTCCCCAACGACTTTCCACGTGGATGCGCAGACCGCGGCAGCGAGTTGCCTGGTCAGCCGTTGTCATCGTGCGTACCAGTTGCTGCATGGCCGGCTGCCGGCGCGCCAAAGATAGCCTTCATTGCGTGCATTCTTTCGCAAAGTAAAAATAAAATGCTGCACGAGCAGCACTGTTGGTCCTACACTAGCAACGCGGCGCGGATGTGGGGCTCTTCCGCGGGTACCGCCCGGCTGCGGCCGGCAGCAGTGTACGCACCCAGGAACGAACGCCGGGGTGCAGTTTTAGGAGGAAATGGCAATGAATCAGGCGGATGTGGCCTGGATGCTCGTCGCGACGGCGCTGGTGCTCCTCATGACTCCGGCGCTGGCGTTCTTCTACGGCGGGCTGGTGCGGTCGAAAAACGCGCTCAACACGATGATGATGAGCTTCGTGGCGCTCGGCGTGGTCGGCATCGTCTGGGCGCTCATCGGGTACTCCCTCGCATTTGCCCCCGGCACCGCGCTCATCGGGGGGCTCTCACGCGCGCTCCTGCGCAACGTGGGCCTCGAGGCGCAGGGCAGCATCCCGCACGTGCTGTTCATGTCGTACCAGGGTACGTTTGCCATCATCACCGCGGCGCTCATTTCAGGCGCCATCGTCGAGCGCATGCGCTTCAGCGCGTACATGTTGTTCATCACGCTGTGGGCGATCGTCGTCTATGCCCCGGTGGCCCACTGGGTGTGGGGCGGCGGATGGCTCGCTACGCTCGGCGCCCTCGATTTCGCGGGAGGGACGGTGGTGCACGTGAACGCCGGTGTCGCGGCGCTCGTGGCCGCCCTGGTGCTGGGTCCCCGGAAGGACTTCGCGCGCCAGGCGTTCCTGCCGCACAACGTGCCGTTCACCCTGCTGGGAGCGGGCCTCCTCTGGTTCGGCTGGTTCGGGTTCAACGCCGGCAGCGCGCTCGCCGCGAGCCCGTCGGCGGCCCTCGCGTTCACGACGACGTTCCTCGCGCCGATGGGAACGCTGGTGGTCTGGACGCTGCTCGACATGACGCGCAATCAGAAGGTGACTGCGGTCGGCGGTGCGACCGCCATCGTTGTGGGCCTGGTCGCCATCACCCCGGCTGCCGGGTTCGTCAGCCCGGTGAGCGCGATCGCACTCGGCGGGATTGCGGCGGTTCCGAGCTACTACGCGCTGGTCTGGCGCGTCCGCACCCGGCTCGATGACTCGCTGGACGTGGTCGCCGCGCACGGTCTCGGTGGCACCGTGGGCGCGCTGCTCACCGGCGTGTTCGCCGAGAAGGCCTGGAACACGACCGTAGACGGGCTGATGTTCGGGAATCCGGCACAGCTCGGCATCCAGGCGGTAGCGGTGCTCGCCGCCGCCGCGTACAGCGGCGTCGGCACGTTCGCGCTGCTCAAGCTCGTGGCGCTCGTCCTGCCGCTCAGGGCGGAGGCCAACGACGAGGGCATCGGCATGGACGTGAGCCAGCACGGCGAGGAAGCCTACGCGGATGGCGAAGGCGCGATTCTGGTGCTGCCGGATCGTGGCGTGCCGGCTGGGTCGCCCGTCATGGCGACGGAGGGTGGCCGCGCATGAAGCTGGTCATAGCGGTCGTCCGGCCCGATCGGCTGAGCGAGGTACTCGAGGAGCTGTTCCGGTCGGAAGTACAGGGCCTCACAATCAGCCGCGTGCAGGGGCACGGCGGCGAGCGCGAGCACGTCGAAACGTATCGCGGCACCACCGTCAAGATGGAGCTGTCCGAGAAGGTGCGACTCGAGATTGGGGTGTCGGACCATTTCGTGGAGCCCACCGTGCAGGCGATCATGCGCGGCGCCCGTACGGGCGACGTGGGCGACGGCAAGATTTTCGTCGTGCCGGTCGAGAAGGTGTTCCGGATCCGCACGGGAGAAGAGGATCAGGCCGCGGTGACGCCAGTCACCGTAGGCGCGTCAGGCTAGTCGCGTCTCCACGCGGCTGGGTGGGGCGGGCGCCGGAGTACAGGGCTCTGGCGTTCGCCTCGCAGCCCGCATCGTTCTTGCAAGCCAGGGGACGCGGAGGATTCGTGATCCGACGTCACTCGTCCCGTCTGTCTCTGCCTTGGCGAGGACTGGTCGCCGGAGCGGTGGGCGGCTTCGTTGCCTCGTGGGCGATGGAGAGGTTCCAGGCCCGGTTCAGCCAGACGACCGCGGACGGCCTTGACGCGGCGCAGCGCCGAAGCGGTCACGCTGCCACCTGGTCGGGCCGATCCCAGGATCAGGCGATCGGACAGCCGCGGCCGGCGACGGTGAAGACGGCCGACGTCGCGGCGGTCGCAACCGCCGGACGTCGCCTCTCCCCGTCCGAGCAGGACGTGGCTGGTCCGCTGATGCACTATGGCTTCGGGACCGCGGCGGGGGCCGTGTACGGCGCGCTAGCTGAAACACGTCCCGAACTGACCCGCTTTGGCGGTGTGCCGTTCGGCCTAGGGGTCTGGGCGACGGCGGACGAGGTTTCGGTCCCGGCGGCAGGACTATCTGTCGCACCCTGGGATCGCCCACTCCGTGCGCACTCCTACTCCATGCTGTCGCATGCGGTATACGGCCTGACGACAGAAGCCGTGCGCAAGATGGTTCGCTCGCGTCTGAGCTGAGCGGGCGGTCAGCTCCGTGCGGCGTTCCCTGACGTCAAATCAATCGATCAGAATATCTGGCTCGAGCACGATCCGGCCGTTCTGGAAACGAACACCTGCCTGTCGAACCCACCCGGCCAGCGTTTCGACATCGAGACGTAGGCCTGCGTCGGCCTTCCGAGGCGACTTATCGGAGGGGCTGGTGTGCTCCCCTGAGCCGCCCGCCCGCGCCGCCTCGAGCGCAGCACTGACTGCGTCGTTGGCGAGAGCCTCGCTCACGGCGACACGCCCTGACAGGCGTGCGCCACGGAACTCGGTGAGCAGGGCGCCTGCACCCGGCAGGTCTGTCAACACTCCGCTGGATGGGGGCCCAGGCGCGCTGGTCTTCTGCGGTCCCTGACGCCCCTCGGGGCGGACGCCCTCCTCCGGCACATCGACCACGGCGCGGACACGGAGCACGCCCGCGTCCCCCTCGAATGCGACGGTCTGCACGAGCGCCAGCAGATCCGCAACGCCTGCCCGTGACGCGAGCATCCGGAGATCGATTGCCACCCCATCTCGCGCGATCTCCACGCCCGGCGGCGCCAGCCCCGTGGCGATGACGAGTCGGCTGATGGCACTCCATGTCATCGACGGACGCGCCACGAGCAAGTAGAGCCGCGGATCCGAGGCGAGATCGATCGGACCCCGGATGCGCAGATGAATCGCCAGCCGTGTGTCGAATCCGAAGACGGATTTCACCACGGCCACGCCGATCTCGTTGGCTGCCCTGAGCGTCACGTTCAGCCCGCCCATCTTGCGGGCAGCACCCACTCGCGCCACCAGCACATCCACGAGGTGCTGGGTGATCGGCACCATGGCTTCCACCCGGGTGCCCGCAAGTCCGCGCAATCCGGCAGCGCGTTCACGCTCCAGAACCCGTAACAGAGCCGTGTTCATGCCCCCGATGTTGCAAACCCGCGGCCCGCTTGGCCGATGGCACGCTACTTCCTTACGTACCCCTTGCAACAGGTGCGGGTGCACCGCGTGGACATAAGGATGACCCATCGAAAGGATGTTCTATGAGCCCAGAGAACCCTCAGTCCGGAAAGCGGGGCACGAGAGCAGGTAGCCGTTCCGGCAATGAGAAGACCTTTGGTACTGATTTTGACCAGAACGCGCAGCGTTCCCAGGTTGATTCACTGAATACGGTTTCGGATCAGTCAGGCACCGGCCTTGGCGCAACTGAGTTCGGCACCACGACGGGTGCCACCAACTATGGAACCACTGGTTCGGCCGGGATCGGCCAGGCAGATCAGCAGACTGCCGGGATCCTGAACCAGGTGCGGGACAAGGCGGCCTCGCAGCTGAACGAGCAGAAGACCCGCGCCACCGACAGCCTCGGCAGCGTGGCCCAGGCCGTGCGGCAGTCGACGCAGCACCTCCGCGAGCAGCAGTACGACACGGTGGCCCAGTTCGTCGAGCGCGCCGCCGATCAGATCGAGCGCTTCTCGAACCATCTGCGCGAGCGCGACCTCAACGAACTCATGTCGGAGGCGCAGCGCTTCGCCCGACACCAGCCGGCGGTGTTCATCGGGTCCAGCTTTGCAGCCGGCATGCTCGCAGCGCGGTTCATCAAGGCGTCACGCCCGGCGCGAAGCTTCGATGACCGGGGCTATCCGGGGTACGGCGGCGGGGCCGACAGCGCGTTCAACCGCGGCGGCGCGCTCGACCGTGACGCCAGCGCTGGCACAGGCACGTCGTACGGCGCGGGCCCCTCGTTCGGCGAGAGCACCGGGCTCGGTGGTGGGGACACCTCGTTCGACCGCAACCCGTCGTTCGGCAACTCGACGGACAGGCCAGGGGATGTCACGGGCCGGGGAGAGCTCTAATGGAACCGCGGAAGGACGACAAGTCGCTCGGCGAGCTGTTCAGCGAGCTCTCGCGTGACACGGCAGAACTCGTCCGCAAGGAGGTGCAGCTCGCACGGACGGAGATGACGGCCCGTGCGTCCAAGGTCGGCCGGCACGTCGTCTTCATCGCCATCGGGGGCTTCATCGCCTACGCGGGCGTGCTCGCACTGGTGGCCGCCCTCGTCATTGTGCTCGAGGCGGTCGGCCTCACCTGGTGGGCCTCGGCTCTCATCGTCGGTATTGTCGTCGCGCTCGCCGGGTACCTGTTCGTTCAGCGAGGGATCTCGGGGCTGCAGCGCGACAGCCTCACGCCTACAGAAACCATTGAAACACTGAAGGAGAATGCGGCATGGGCGAAGGGCCAAAGGACCTGAGAGACGACGCGGGGCGGCTCGACGCGCCGCGGAACGATGACATGGTGGGCCGCGGCGAACCCGACCTCATCGGGCGGGGCACCCCGGGGGCCGAGCCTCTCACCCCTGGGACGAGCGCGTACGCGTACGGATCGACCACCAGCAGCTCGGGTGCCTCCGACAACACGGACACGACGCCCGAGACGGCTGAGATCCGCGCGGAGATCGAGCAGAAGCGCGCGGAGATCAGCGAGACGATCGACGAGATCACCCAGCGGCTCTCGCCGGGGAACCTGGTCTCGCAGGCAACCGACACCGTGAAGGGAACGGCACGCGACACGATGCACCGCGCCACCGAAACGGCCAGCGACACGGCGCGGCGCGTGGCCGGGAGCGCGAGTGACGCGGCAAGCCAGGTCGCCCGTTCATCCCGGCGTGCCGGGCAGACAGCGGCATATCAGGTGCGCGAGCACCCCTGGTCTGCTGGAGTGCTGCTCGCGGGCCTCGGTGCGGCAACCTGGTGGATGATGAGCCGCCGTTCGAGCGGCGTGGAGGAATGGGACGTGGACGATTACACCGAAGAGAGCCTCTATTACGACGATGAACAGTTCAGCGTGGATCGCGGCAACCGGTTCGTGAACGTCGTGCGCGACAACCCTATGCCGATCGCGCTCACGACGATCGGCATCGGCTGGTGGATGTGGAATCAGCGGACGGGAAGCCGGCAGGTGACCTCCGGCTCGGGCTATCCCGAGGCCAGTTTCGACCCGACCTGGGACAGCCGCACCGGGTATGGCGCTGCCGGGGCCGAGGCGGGAACATACCGGCGGTTCGACAGCGATAGGGGCGTGTGGGTAGGCGGTGAAGAAGGCGAGGGGACGACGGAGCGGGTGAAGGCCGCCGTGTCGGACGCCTCCGACCGTGCGCGCGAGACGCTCTCGAGTGCGACCGGCCGTGCGCGCGAGAAGCTCTCGAGTGCGACCGACCGTGCGCGCGAGACGCTCTCGAGCGCGACCGGCCGCGCGCGCGAGACGATGGACGATGTCGGCGTACGGACCCGTCAGACCGCCAGCCGCGCGCAGCAGCAGATTGGCCAGTACAGCCGTCAGGCCAAGTCACAGCTGCAGTACTGGATGGAGCAGAACCCCCTGGCGGTTGGCGCCGTGGCAATGGCGGTCGGTGCCGCCGTGGGTTTGGCCCTTCCGGAAACGCGACGCGAGCAGGAGCTGATGGGCGATGCGCGCGACCGCATGGTCGACAATGCGAAGTCCATGGCCAACACGGCCGTCGACCGTGCCACCGAGGCGGCTCAGAACCTCGTGGGGACGGCCCAGGGTGCGGCGGACACCACGAACAGCACCGCCAACGCGGCGCGGGATGCCATCAGCCGGGCGTCGCAGGCGGCGAAGGACACCATCAACAAGGCCGATTGACGCCTCGCCGGGGCTTCGGCCCCGGTACCATGCACTCCAGAAAGCGCCGGGCATGGCGTCCCGGCGCTTTCAATCCGGCTGTCGTGCGCGCGCGGCGAGCGCCCGCACAGCGTTGACCATCCCCATCAGGCCCATCCCTTTCCCCATCGAGATGTTCTGACGGAAGATCTGCTCGACGATCTCGGGCGACACCGCTTCGATTTCCGCCGGCGTCAGTCCCGACAGTGTCTTCTCGAGAATTGCCGCCAGCGCCTTCGCTGAAATGCCCGACGGGTTCTCCACCGCGAAATGCAGCGTGAGTGTCCCGTCAGGCCGTTTCATCGCCCACGCATACGCATCCGACTCGCACTGCGGCACCTGGTGTGACGGATCGAATGGACGCTGTGCCACCTCCGGCGGCACCTCCCTGAACTGGTCTGCATAACTCAGAAGCAGATTCGTCCGGTCCGCGGGGTCGGGAAACATCGCGAACGTATCGAGCAGCTTCTGGAGACGCGGGGGGTTCATGATGGAAGTGAAAACTGAAGCCTACCTCTCAATCGGCACGCCCACCAGGTTCCCCCATTCCGTCCAGCTCCCGTCGTAGTTGCGGACGTTTCCGAACCCGAGCAGGTATTTCAGGGCGAACCACGTGTGGCTGCTGCGCTCGCCGATGCGGCAATAGGCGATCGTTTCGTTCCCCGCCTGGAGTCCGTTCTGGTCCACGTACAACGCGCGCAGTTCCTCCGCGCTCTTGAACGTTCCGTCCTCGGGGTTGACGGCGCGTGCCCACGGGATGCTCTTTGCGCCCGGAATGTGGCCCCCCCTCATCGCCCCTTCGTTCGGGTACTCCGGCATGTGGAGGCGCGTGCCCGAGAACTCCTCAGGGCTCCTGACGTCCACGAGCTGCCCGTGCGCCTTCACGTGCGCGAGCACCTCCTCACGGAACGCGCGGATCTCCGCATCCTGGCGTTCAGGAGCTGCGTAGGTGGTCGGCGGGTATCGCGGTACGTCGCGGGTAAGCGGCCGGTTTTCCTTCTCCCACTTCAGGCGCCCGCCGTCCATCACCTTCGCACGGGTGTGGCCGAACAACTGGAACACCCAGAAGGCGTAGCACGCCCACCAGTTGTTCCGGTCGCCGTAGAACACCACCGTGGTATCGCGCGTGACCCCGATGCGCGACATCAGCGCGTTGAACGCCTCACGTCCGACGTAGTCGCGGCGGATCTGGTCATTGAGGTCGCTCGTCCAGTCGACGTGCACGGCGCCCGGGATGTGCCCCGAGGCGTAGAGCAGCGTGTCTTCGTTCGACTCGACGAGCCGTATTGTGGAATCGTGCAGGTGCTCGGCCACCCAGTCCGTGGTGACGAGCACGTCCGGGTTGGCGTAGTTGCGGTCGATGATCTGGGACATGCAACGAGAATATCAGGCGCGCGGCGGTCGCCCGCGGGTTGGCGCAGTGGCGCTGGTGACTTCCGCGTTGGTTGCGTGGCCGTTCTGGCGGATGTTCGGGTGTATGTTTACCTGATGACCCGGCTTCCTGCGCTCGCACTGGCCTTCACGTGGCTGGTGTCCAGCCCTCCTCCGATGCTTGCCCAGGGGGACCGCGATGGGAGGGACTGGATTCAGCTGTTCAACGGCAAGGACCTCGATGGCTGGACGGCGAAGATCGCCGGGCACGAGCTCGGCGACAACTACGGCAACACCTTCCGCGTGCGGGACGGACACCTGATCGTGTCGTACGATCAGTACACGAGCTTCGACAACAGATTCGGCCATCTGTTCTATCGAGGAACGTACTCGCACTACCGGATCGCCGTGGAGTACCGGTTCGTGGGCGACCAGGCACGGGGAGGACCAGCATGGGCGCTTCGGAACAGCGGAATCATGGTCCACGGGCAACGGCCCGAGACAATCCGCAAGGATCAGGACTTTCCTATTTCGATCGAGGTGCAGCTGCTGGGCGGCAGCGGCGCGGGTGAGCGGACGACGGCGAACCTGTGCACGCCCGGAACACACGTGGTCATCGACGGCGCGCTCTTCACAACACACTGCCTCAACTCGCAATCGAAGACGTACCACGGCGAGCAGTGGGTGCGGGTCGAGGCCGAAGTGCTCGGCGCGGGACGGATCACGCACTTCGTGAACGGCGAGCCCGTTCTCCGCTACGAGCAAGCGCAGATCGGTGGCGGGAACGTCATCAACTACGACCCGGCGGTCAAGAAGGACGGCGCGCTGCTGATGGAGGGCTCCATCTCCTTGCAGTCAGAGAGCCACCCCGTGGAATTCCGGAAGGTCGAGCTCCTGAACCTGGCCGGGTGCATGGATCCGAAGGCAAAGAATTACAGGGCGTACTTTGTCAGGGCGGACGAGGGGAGCTGTCGGGTACTAGGCTCCGGGCTGCAGGCTGCAGCCTGCAGGCATTGCCAGGCATCAGACCAGGCCTTAGCCCGACGAGCCCGTAGGCTGTAGTCTGCAGCCTGGAGCCTGCCCCGCGCTCAGGCCTCCGAGAGCTTCCTGAGCGCCAGGTAAAGCGCGTGTGTCCCGGCGCGGCCGTGGCCCTGTGCCGCGACGGCGAGATACAACTGGCGCACGAGGGCCAGGCCGGGGAGCGCGAGCTTCATGCGCGCCGCCTCGTCGAGGGCGATTCCCATGTCCTTGATGAAGTGCTCGACCAGGAACCCCGGATCGAAGTTTCCGTCGAGGACTCGCGGCGCGAGGTTGTCGAGCGTCCAGCAGCCCGCCGCGCCGCCGCGAATGGACTCCAGCATCGTGTTGAGATCGAGGCCTGCGCGGCCCCCGTAGAGCAGGCTCTCGCACACACCGATCATCGTTCCGGCGATCACGATCTGATTGCACATCTTCGTGTGCTGGCCGGAACCAGGGCCGCCCTCGTGAACGACTGTCTTGCCCATCGCCTCGAGGAGCGGCCGCGCGCGCGCGAGCGCCTCGGCGTCGCCCCCCGCCATGATCGACAGGGTGGCATTGCGGGCCCCCACGTCACCACCCGACACCGGCGCATCCAGGGCCTGCGCGTGGCGGGCGGCCGCTGCCTGTGCGATCTCGATGGCCAGCGACGGTTCCGTGGTGGTCATGTCGACGAGCAGCGACCCCTCCCGCGTGCCAGCGATGACGCCGTCGTCCGAGAAGTAGACGTCCCGCACGTCCGAGGGAAAACCCACCATCGTGAACACGATGTCGGTCTGCTCTGCGGCCATGCGCGGCGACGAGGCCCAGGCCGCGCCGCGATCGAGCAGCGGCTGAGCCTTGTCCCGTGTTCTCGTGAACACCGACACGCGTGCCCCCCTGGCGAGCAGGTGCCCGCACATGGAGAGGCCCATGACGCCGGTGCCGATCCAGGAGATGCGGAAGGAGGAAAGGTCGCTCATGCGAAGGAACATTACCGCATGAGCGACCTCGGGTGATGCCGGGTGCGAGCTCCCGCGTGGCGGCAGTCTATTTCTTAGCCGCGATCGTGAGTTCGTCCTTCCACCGACTTGACCCCTTCCACCTGCTTGGCCAGGCTGACGGCGCGTGCGCGCGCCGCGGCCGAGGGGACCGTTCCACGCAGCGTGACCACGTGGGCGGCCGCGTCCTGCGCCGCACTCTTCGTGTCAGCGGGCCGCCTGCTTCGTGTTCCTCTCGGCGCTGTGGGCCGCGTCCTTCATGTCGTCACCGGCCTCGTGCGCCTCTTCGCGAACGTCACCCGCCACCGGCGGCGAGACGGGTACAATGAGGCAGATGAGCGGAACGGTAATCCTTCACATCCATCGATTGCCCGGAGCCGAGGACCTCCCGCTGCCCGAATACAAGAGCAGCCGCGCGGCTGCCATGGATCTCGCCGCGGCTGTGCCCGCATCGGTCACGCTGGCACCCGGCGCCCGTGCACTGATCCCGTGCGGCTTCTCGATTGCCGTGCCGGACGGCTTCGAGGGACAGGTGCGGCCACGATCCGGGCTGGCCGCGCGTCATGGCGTCACCGTGGTCAACGCGCCGGGAACGATCGACGCCGACTACCGCGGCGAGGTCATGGTTGCGCTGGTCAACCTTGGCGACGCGGCCTTCGTGGTCGAGCGCGGCATGCGCATCGCTCAGCTCCTCGTCGCCCCCGTGCCGCGCGTCACGTGGGCAGAGGTCGACGAGCTGCCGGCCACCGTGCGCGGCGCTGGAGGCTTCGGCCACACGGGCTCGAGATAGGTCGATAGGGTAGGTTTACAGTTGCATATGAAGTCATTTCGTCTCCCCGAGGGGAACGCCCGCGGTGTGTTCGTGCTCACGGTGCTCGTTTCGTCGCTGGTGCCGTTCCTTGGCGCGTGCGGCGGCAGCGGCCCGGCCGCGGCGGGACCGCCGCGCGGCGCCGGGGCGCCCGTCACGGTCGTCATGGCCGTGCTCCAACCCAAACCGGTTGACCGGACCTCCGAGTACGTGGCGACCTTGCGGTCGCGGCAGACCAGCGCCATCAGCCCGCAGGTCGAGGGAATCGTCACGCGCATCCTGGTGCGTTCGGGCCAGCGCGTCGCCGCCGGGGCTGCGCTTGCACAGGTGGACCCGCTGAAGCAGGAAGCGAGCGTATCGAGCAACGAGGCCACGCGCGCTGCGCAGGACGCACAGCTGCGCCTCCTGCGCGAGGAACTGCAACGCCAGAAGGCGCTCTTCGACCAGGGACTCGTGAGCCGGCAGACGCTCGATCAGGCGAACGCCGCGGTCGACACGGCGGCCGCGAGCCTGAAGGCGTTGCAGGCACGCGAGCGGGAGAGCCGCGTCGAGCTGCAGTACTACCGCGTCACCGCGCCTGCCGCGGGCGTCGTGGGTGACATTCCCGTTCGAGTCGGGGACCGCGTGACGACGTCGACCGTGATCACCACGATCAGCGACAACGTCGGCCTCGAGGCCTATATCTACGTGCCCATCGAGCGGGCGCAGGACCTGAAGCTCGGGCAGCCCGTGCGGCTCGTGAGCGCCCAGGGCGAGGTGCTTGCGCTCACCCGCGTGGACTTCATCTCGCCCCAGGTGGATGACCGGACACAAGGCGTGCTGGCCAAGGCGCAGGTGCCCTCGGACAAGGGCTTTCGCACCGAGCAGTTCGCACGCGTGCAGATTATCTGGAGCAGCGAGCCCGGTCTGACAGTGCCGGTCGTGGCGGTGACGCGCATCAACGGCCAGTACTTCGCCTACGTCGCGGAGCCGGGCGATAAGGGTGGCTTCGTCGCCCGGCAGCGGCTGGTCCGGTTGCGCCCGCTCACGGGCGCAGAGTATCTAATCGAAAATGGCCTGAAGGCTGGCGACCGGTTGATTGTCTCGGGTATTCAGAAGATTACCGACGGCGCGCCGGTGACAGGGGCCTCGTGAGCGACGAGGCCGCGTCGGGTGCCCTGAGGCCAGACCCCGCCTGCAGCCGGCGGCGCAGCCTGCAAGCGTTGCTGAAGTCCACCCTTCTGTGAGTCTGAGCTTCCATGTTCGTTGACGCGTTCATCCGCCGCCCCATCCTGTCGAGCGTCTGCTCGCTCGTCATCATCCTCGCGGGTCTCGTCGCCATCCCGACGCTTCCGATCGAGCAGTATCCGCAGCTGTCGCCGCCGCGCGTCAACGTGAATTCGTTCTACACCGGCGCGAGCGCGTTCACCGTCGAGTCGGCCGTGACCAACCCGCTGGAGCAGGCGATCAACGGCGTCGAGGGCCTCCAATACATCACCTCGAACAGCACCAACAGCGGCACGTCCACGATCACCGCCACGTTCGAACTCGGGCGCAGCGCGGATCTCGCGGCCGTCGACGTGCAGAACCGCGTGGCGGCCACGCTCGGCCGCCTGCCAAACGAGGTGAAGAACGTCGGCGTAACGGTCACAAAGGCCACGACGGGCTTCGTGATGGGCGTCGGCGTCTACGCCGAGAAGAACGAGTACGACACGCTCTTCATCAGCAACTACCTCGACGTCTTCGTGCGCGACGCGCTCAAGCGCGTTCCCGGCGTCGCCGACGTGACAATCTTCGGCGAACGCAAGTACGCGATGCGGGTATGGCTCGATCCCACACGCCTCGCATCGCGGGGGCTGACCGCTGCGGACGTGAGCGCGGCTCTGCGGGAGCAGAACGTGCAGATTGCCGCCGGCGCCGTCGGCCAGCCGCCCGCGCCCGGCAATCAGCCGTACGAGATTTCGGTGCGCGCGGCAGGCCGGCTGACCGAGCCGGACCACTTCGAAGAGGTCATCCTCAAGAACAGCGGCGGCACCCTCGTCCGCCTCCGCGACGTCGGCCGCGCGGAGGTTGGAGCCGAGACGTACGCGAGCCGCCTCAGGTTCAACGGACGAGACGCGGTCGGCGTGGGTGTGGCGCAGCTGCCGACGGCGAACGCCCTCGACGTCTACACCCGTGTGAGCGCGGAGCTCGAGCGCCTCTCGAACAGCTTCCCGCCGGGCCTCAAGTACGAAATCGCCTTCGACAACACCACCGTCATCTCCGACTCGATTCGAGAGGTGCTCAAGACGCTGCTCGAGGCGATTGCGCTCGTCGTGCTCGTGATGTTCCTCTTCCTGCAGGACTGGCGCGCCACGATCATCCCGACCATCACGATTCCGGTGTCGCTCATCGGCACCTTCGCGTTCGTTTACATGCTCGGGTTCTCGATCAACACCTTGACCCTCTTCGGCATCACGCTCGCCACAGGCATTGTCGTGGACGATGCAATCGTGGTCATCGAGAACATCCAGCGTCACATACACGAGTACGGGCGCACGCCGTTCCAGGCTGCCGGCGAGGCGATGGGCGAAGTGCTCGGCGCCGTGGTCGCCACGGCCCTCGTGCTCATCGCGGTGTTCGTGCCGGTCGCGTTCTTCCAGGGAACGACTGGCAGGTTCTATCAGCAGTTCTCGCTCACCATCGCGTTCTCGGTTGCGCTCTCGGCCTTCAACGCCCTCACGCTGACGCCGGCGCTCTCGGCGCTGCTGCTGCGGGGCGAGCGAGAGAAGGGCATGTTCTTCCGGGGGGTCGAGCGGGTCATCGCGGCTGGCACCACGGTCTACATGAAGGGGTTGCGCCGCTTGGTGCGGCTGCGGACCATCATGGTCGTGCTGTTCCTGGTGTCGCTGGGGCTCACCGTCGCGGTCTATCGAGCCGTGCCGACCGGGTTCGTCCCGGACGAGGACCAGAACCTGGTCATCATGCAGCTGCAGGCGCCGGAAGGCGCGTCGCTCGACTACTCTTCGAGGATCGGGCAGCAGGTCGAGGCGGTGTTGCAGAAGGAGCCGGCGATCCGCGCCGTGTTCTCCGTCATGGGCTTCAGCTTCGGCGGCGCCTCGCCGAACCGCGGCATGCTCTTCGTGCGGCTGCTGCCGATCGAGCAGCGGCTGACGCGGGAGCTCGGCGCCCCGGCTGTCGTCGGAAGGCTGCGGGCGGCCCTGGCCAGGATCCCTGGAGCGCAGGTCGTGCCCTTTCTGCCGCCCGCGCTGGCCGGGGTGGGCACACTCGGCGGCTTCCAGTTCGAGCTGCTGGACCAGAGCGGCGGCCACATCCGGAACCTCGCGCAAACGATGAAGGATGTGATCCGCCAGGGCAACCAGCGGCCGGATCTCCGGGGGCTGTTCGCCACGTTCAGCGCGAGCGATCCGCAGTTCGCCCTCGACATCGACCGCGAAAAGCTCAAGGCGCTCGGCATGCCGCTCTCCGAGGTCAGCGACACGCTGCAGATCTTCCTCGGGTCGCAGTACGTGAACGACTTCGACTTCAACAACCGCGCCTACCGTGTGTACCTGCAGGCAGACCAGCAGTTCCGCGCGGCGCCGCGGGCGATCGAAGAGTTCTACGTGCGGAGCGGCACCGGCCAGATGCTGCCGCTTTCGAGCGTGGTGAACATTCGCGAAGACACGGCGCCCCAGGTGATCACGCACTTCAACATGTTCCGGGCAGTGGAGATCAACGGCTCGCCCGCACCAGGGTACAGCTCGGGACAGGCGCTCGCGGGCATGGAGGCGCTCTCGGCGAGCGTGCTGCCGGCGGGTTTCACGTTCGAGTGGGCCGGCCAGTCGCTCGAGGAGCTGAAGGCGGGTCGACAGACTTTCTATATCTTCGGCCTCGCGATGCTGCTCGTGTACCTCACGCTAGCGGCGCAGTACGAGAGCCTCGTGCTGCCGTTCATCATCCTGCTGGGCGTGCCGCTTGCCGTGCTGGGTGGGGTGGGCGCGCAGGGCCTGCGCGGGCTGCAGAACGACGTGTACTGCCAGGTCGGTCTCGTCATGCTCATCGGCCTGGCGGCGAAGAACTCGATCCTGATCGTCGAGTTCGCCGAGCAGCTGCGCGGCAAAGGGCTCTCGATCGTCGATGCCGCGCTCGAAGCGGCGCGCATCCGGCTCCGGCCGATTCTGATGACCTCACTGGCGTTCATCCTCGGGGTTCTGCCGCTCGTGTTTGCCTCCGGCGCCGGCCAGGCGGGACGCCACTCCGTGGGCACCGCCGTGTTCGGCGGGATGCTGGTGTCCACGTTCCTCAACGTCATCTTCATCCCCGTGCTGTACGTCGTGGTGCGAACCCTGGTGCCGGGGCGCGCGGGACGAGATGTGAGGGCGGCACCGGCTTCCTAGCGGCATCATTGCCTCTCGTCCGCAGCAACTGGCGGGGTTCCATACACCTTCCTGCGGGCGGCGGACACGCCGCCCGCCTTCGGGGCCAACGTGCGCACAAATTCGCGCCATTGCGGGCGGCCGAGCGGCCCGGCCCTTGCAGCTCGACGCCTGCCGGATCGACGATCGTTCACGCGCATGATCTCCAATCGGATTGCCTCGCCCCGTGATGCTTCCGTAGCGGTCCGCCTCACCCTCCTCGGCGCCTTGTTCCTCGCGGCAGTGTTCCTGCCCGCTGCCTGCCGCGGGTCAGGACGCGAGCGCGCTGAAGCGTCTTGCGCTCGAAGACCTGATGGAGGTGGACGTCACGTCCGTGTCCCGCCGCACCGAGCCGATCTCGGAGGCGCCCGCCGCGATTGACGTGATAACGGGCGACCAGATCCGGCGATCCGGCGTCACTACGCTGCGCGGAAGTGCTCCGGCTCGCGACCGGTCTCGAGGTGGCGCGAGTGGACGGGACCACCTGGGCGATCAGCGCGCGGGGGTTCAACGGGACGGCGTCCAACAAGCTCCTCGTCCTGATGGACGGGCGGTCGGTCTACACGCCCCTGTTCTCGGGCGTGTTCTGGGACGTTCAGGACACGTTTCTCGCCGACGTGGACCGAATCGAGGTCATTCGCGGACCTGGAGCGACGCTATGGGGAGCCAACGCGGTCAACGGCGTCATCAACATCATCACGAGGCCTGCGTCGCGCACGCAGGGTGGTCGCATCGAGGTGGCGAGCGGAAACCAGGAACGTGGTTTCGCAGCGATGCGGTATGGCGACGAGCTGGGGCGCTCGGCTCATTACCGGGTGTACGCGAAGTTCAACTACCAGGACGCCCAGCTCACCCAGTTTGGCGCAAGCGCAGGTGACCCGCTCCGGCGCGTGCAGCTCGGCGGCCGCATTGACTGGGCTGTCTCCCCGAAGACGCAAATCGCGGTGATCGGCGACGGCAATGCCGGCAGCATGGGGCGGGTCGACCGGCCCGACGACCGACGTGCATGATGCAAACATTCTGGCCCGCATACGCCACGAGACCACGCGAGGGGCCGAACTCCAGCTGCAGGCCTACTACGACCGCACCTTCCGCAGCACCCCCGGGTCCTTCGAGGAGGATCGAGGTACGTGGGATCTGGACGTCCAGGACCGCACCCGGGTGAACGGCCGGCACATGCTGCTGGCCGGAGGTGGATACCGTCTCAGTCGTGACCGCACTAGCGTGCCGCCGATGCCAGGCGGCGCGGTCGGCGCGGCCGCGGTCTTCGTACCAGCGTCCCGGCAAGCCGCGCTGCTGGCGGGATTCGCGCAGGACGAGATCACGGTCATCCCCAAGAAGGTCACGTTGACGGTCGGCGCCAGGGGCGAGCACAACGAGTTCAGCGGATTCGAGTTCCAGCCCACCGTACGCGCCCGCTGGATTCCGAAGCCACGAAACGTCGTGTGGGGAGCCGTCTCGCGTGCGGTGCGAACCCCGACGAGGCTCGATGTGGATATTCGAGTCGTGCTGCCCGATGGGCGCGTGTCGCTGATAGGCGGCGGCGATCAGTTCAGGGCCGAATCGGTCGTGGCCTACGAGCTCGGGTACCGCGTACAGCCCCACCCGTTGGTCTCGGTCGACATTGCTGCCTACCACAACGAGTACGACCACCTCCGCAGCCAGGAGCCGGGTGCTCCCATCGTCCTGGCAAACGGGTTGCGCGGCCGCACGAACGGGCTCGAAAGCGAGGTCACGGTGCGGCCGACCGGCTGGATGCGATGGCAGGCATCCTGGACGATCTTCGACAAACACCTGGAGGTGCGGCCGGGAAGCGGCGACCTGACCGGTGGCGTTGCCGAGGGGAACGATCCGCCGCACCAACTGGGGCTCCGCACGGCAATCAACCTGCCGCATCACGCCGAGCTCGAAGGTTTTCTCCGCCGCATGGCCGCGCTCCCGACACCGGGTGCCCGCCTACACCGAACTGGACATCCGTGCATCGTGGGCTCTCACCGACGACGTCGAGGTAGCGGTGATCGGCAGGAACCTGCTGCACGCGAGTCACCCCGAGTTCGGCCGCGCGGGTCCCCGGCGCGTGGAGATCGAGCGAAGTCTCTACGCGCGGGCGCGCGCGAGCTTCTGATGCCTCTCCGGGTCCGGGCGGCGAGCGTCGTGCTGGCGGCCTCGCTCGCGTGTGCTTCGGGCGCCGCCGCCCAGTCCTCCGGCGAATACGACGTGAAGGCGGCATATCTGTACAACTTCGCCAAGTTCGTCGAATGGCCCGCGGAGTCCTTTCCCTCTCCTGACGCACCCTTCGCGATATGCGTGCTCGGGCAGGATCCGTTCGGCCGATCGCTTGACGACATCGTCGAAGGCGAGCGCATCCAGGGGCGGCCGCTTGTCGTCAGGCGGTTGCATGGCTGGGACGACGCCCAGCTGTGCCACATCCTGTTCGTGTCCGCGTCCGTGCAGGAGGACTTCGTACAGCTGCTCGGGGGGCACACGTTCCAGCGCACCCTCACCGTGGGCGACGTGCCGCGGTTCCTCACGGCGGGAGGACACATCAGCTTCTTTCTCGAAGGCAGCACCGTCCGGTTCGCCATTCACCAGGCCAACGTTGCCCGCACGGACCTCCAAATCAGCTCGAAGCTGATGCGAGTGGCCAGGCTTGAAGATCGGAGATGCGCGGTGATTCGCTGGCTTCGTGACCTGCCGATTCGCCGCAAGCTCACGGCCGTCATCACGGTCACCAGCGCCGTCGCGCTCGTGGTCGCGAGCGGGATGCTGCTGGCGTGGGACGTGGTGCGCTTCAGGGCTGACCTGCGTGACGATCTTGAGACACTGACGACCCTCATCGCGGACAACACCACGGCCTCACTGGCCTTCAACGATCCCGCCGCCGCCGCCGAAACGCTCGGTGCGCTGGAGGCAAAGCCGCAGATCACGGTGGCTGGGATATACCGGCCGAATGGCGAGCTTTTTGCGGCGTACGACCCAGCGGCGGGCCGCCTCTGCCGGACGGACGGCTCACCGACGGGCTGCGCGACCTCGACGGAGGGTTCGAAATCGTTCGTCCGATCGTGCTCGAGGGCAGGCGAATCGGCACGATCTACGTGCGCAGCAGCCTCGCAGACCTGTACCGCCGGCTGCGCACGCGCATCCTGACGGTGGGTCTGGTGCTGCTCGCCGCGTGGCTCCTGACGTTTCTCCTGTCGTCGTGGCTTCAGCGGCTCGTGGCAGATCCGCTGTTGCGGCTGGCCGACACGGCGCGGGCGGTTTCCGCAAAGCAGAACTACGCCTTGCGAGCGACGCCGCACGGGAAGGACGAAATCGGAGTGCTCGTCACCGCATTCAATGACATGCTGTCGCAGATTGAACGCCGCGACGCTGCCCTGCTCTCGGCCAAGGACACCCTGGAGCACCGCGTCGCCGAACGAACCGCGCAGCTCTCGGCGGAACTGACGGAGCGCCAGCGCGCCGAGCGGGAGCTGGAGATCCGGAACGATGAGCTCGAGCAGACGAACCGTGAGCTCGATGATTTCGCGTACATCGCGTCGCACGATCTGAAGGAGCCGCTTCGCGGGATTCACAACTATTCGAGGTTCCTGATCGAGGACTATGCGAATCGGTTCGACGAGGACGGCCGGGCGAAGCTCGAGACGCTCAGCCGCCTGAGCCGGCGGATGGAGACGCTGATCGACTCGCTGTTGCATTACTCCCGGCTGGGGCGAACGGATCTGGCGCTCGACGAAGTGGATGTCCAGGAAGTGGTCGACGACGTAGTCGATCGGCTCGGCATCAGCCTGCGCGAGCAGAACATCGAGGTGCGCATCCCACGACGGCTGCCGGTCATCCAGTCGGATCGCGTGCGGCTTGGCGAGGTGTTCGCCAATTTGATCACCAACGCCATCAAGTACAACGACAAGCCGCAGCGCTGGATCGAGATCGGACTGGTGGATAGCGCCTCGGCCGGTCGGCGGCGATGCCGCCACTGAGCACACGTTCTACGTACGCGATAACGGCATCGGGATCCAGGAGCGCCATCTCGACACGGTGTTCCGGATTTTCAAGCGGCTGCACGCCCGCGACGAGTTCGGCGGGGGCACCGGCGCGGGGCTCACAATCGTGCGGAAGATCGTCGAGCGGCATCACGGCCGTGTCTGGATCGAATCGACGCCTGGTCAGGGCACAACGGTTTTCTTCACGCTCGGAAGGGGAACTGAATGATGGTCGACCGCAACGGGGCGCCTATTCTGCTCGTCGAGGACAGCCCCGAAGACTTCGAGACCACGCGCCGGGCCTTCCGCCGTGCGGGTCTCAGGAACCCCATGCTCCACTGCATGACGGGTGACGATGCGCTCGACTTCCTCCATCACCGCGGCCCATACACGATGGCCACGGCGCCGCGGCCCGGGATCATCCTGCTCGATCTGAACCTGCCAGGCACGGATGGGCGCGAGGTGCTCGCGGAGATCAAGGGGGAGCACGACGCTCGCGGACATCCCGGTCGTCGTCCTCACGACGTCTGCCGACCATCGCGACGTCGAGGCGTGCTACCAGGCGGGCGCGAACAGCTACGTGCAGAAGCCGGTGAATCTCGATGCCTTCATGGAGGCCATCCAGCGGCTGCACGACTACTGGTTCGACGTGGTGATCCTGCCGAACGAGTCCTGATCATGGATACACCGCTGCGCCGCGTGCTGATCGTCGACGACAGCCTCGAGGATCGCGAGGTATACCGCAGGTTCCTCACGACCGATCGGGGGCACCGTTACGATCTGATCGAAACCCAGTCGGGCGTCGATGGTATTGCCTTGTGCCGCACGCACCTGCCCGATTGCGTGCTGCTCGACTACCGCCTGCCGGATCTGGACGGGCTGACATTTCTCACCGATTTGCAGTGCGAGGTGGATGGCGTCGGCGTGCCCGTGATCGTGCTGACCGGCCAGGGCAGCGAGTCGGTCGCGGTCGAAGCCATGAAGAATGGAGCGCAGGATTACCTCCTGAAGGGCACGATGACCGCGGCAAGCCTGCTGCGCGCCGTCGAGAACGCGATTCAGAAGGTCACGCTGCTGCGGGGCATGCGACGGCAGACGCACGAGCTCTCGGACGCGAACGAGGAGTTGCAGCGGGAGGTGGCGAACCGTAAACGAGCCGAGCAGGCACTGCAGCGCACCTACGACGAGCTCGAGCAGCTCGTCGGCGCGCGGACCGCGGAGCTGTCGCGCGCGAACCGGGAGCTCAGCCTCGAGATCGCCGAGCGGCGCCGCATCGAGGAGGAGCGCGCACAACTTCTGGTGCGGGAGCAGCAGGCCAATCGACTGAAGGACGAGTTTCTTGCCACCGTTTCGCACGAGCTGCGCACGCCGCTGAATGCCGTGCTCGGGTGGGCGCGTGTGCTGCGCTCGGCGAACGTCGATCCGGCCCTGCAGTCGCGCGCGCTCGAGAGCATCGAGCGCAACGCACAATCCCAGGCGCGGCTGATCGAAGACATCCTCGAAGTCTCGCGCATCGTCACCGGCAAGCTTCGGCTCAAGGTGAAGGCGCTCGACCTTGCGCAGGTGATCGACGCCGCGATCGACGTCGTGCGGCCCGCGGCCGAAGCGAAGGACATCGCGCTCCAGACCGATCATCGACCCGGCGGCCGTGGCCGAGTGTCGGCGACGCCGACCGCCTGCAGCAGATCGTGTGGAACCTGCTCTCGAATGCCGTCAAGTTCACACCGCGCGGCGGCACCGTACTGCTGCGCTGTCCCGCACGCAGCGTCCGACGAGATCATCGTCAGCGACACGGGCAAGGGCATCGATCGCCGCGTTCCTGCCGCACGTCTTCGCGCCGTTTCGCCAGGCGGACGCCTCCACGACGCGCGATCACGGCGGGCCTGGGTCTCGGCCTTGCCATCGTGCGGCAGCTCACCGAACTGCACGGCGGCACGGTGCGGGCCGAGAGCCTGGGCGTTGACCGCGGTTCGCGGTTCATCGTTGCGCTGCCTGCGCAGCAGACGGCGCCGAGCACCGCGCCTGACTCAGGGCGTCATCGCGCCGCGGCAGCCCGCTGGACCTCCCGATCTCGCGGGCGTGCGGGTGATGGTAGTGGACGACGACCGTGACGCGCGCGAGCTGCTCACCGCCACGCTGGGGTACTACGGTGCCGACGTGACGGCTGCGGACTCTGCGGCGGAGGCTCTGGCGCTGCTGCCGGAGGTTCGTCCGGACGTGCTGCTGAGCGACATCGGCATGAGCGGCGAAGATGGCTACTCCTTCATCCGCCGTGTCCGTTCGCTGCCCGCGGACCGCGGCGGCCACATTCCGGCCGTGGCGATTACCGCCTACGCGACTGCAGCCGATCGCGCAGCGGCGATGAGCTCCGGCTTCCAGCTGCACGTCCCGAAACCCTTCGACCCGATCGAGCTCGCACGCACGGTGCAGCGCCTGACAGTCAGCTCCTTCAACGGCAAGTAGGTGCTCGCGCCTGTCCCCGGCTAAACCGGAATTAGGAGATGATGAGAGCCGGAACTTAAGTTCCGGCGCCCGACCCGCGAGCGGGAGGCGAGAATTCAGTCCCGGGGGTGACCACCGCAGCATCCAGCGAGTGAGTCCGACACCGCCGCAGGATGGCGCGACGCAACTCACCGCGCGACGACCACGGCCAGGTCGCGTCCTTTGACCGCCTCGTTGCCGGCGCTGTCGGCGGCGTAGATCCGCAGCGTATCCTTCCGGGCTCGAGAGTGGTAGTGTCCCACGCGCCCTCTTGCGCGGTTCCGTCCTGCACGCGGTTCGTGACGGTGTACAGAAAGCGCGTCCGGCGGGTGCCGTAGACGGGGATGCCGCTGCCTGGAGCGTAAACGAGCGCCGGGGCCCGGGCGTCCTGCGGCAGCCGCGTGAAGTCGATCGTGATGCGCGGCGTCTCGAAACCGGGAGCGGGAGTGCCGTCCGCACGGAGCACCTGGTAGCCGAGACGGAACACCCCGAGCCGGCGGCGACCGGCGTTGCCATTCACCTGATCGTAGGCGTCCACGACGATCCGCACCCGGCCGGAGACCACGAGCTGTTTTCGCGTCTTCGGGATGGGCAGGCCGGCGTCGTTCAGCAGGATGATTCCGCGCGCAGCGATGGTCGGCGGCACGGTGTCCACGAAACCG
>CAVUCH010000013.1:0-329412 GCA_963739995.1 Vicinamibacteria bacterium
CCTGATGACACTCCCTCTCGACCGTCGGGCCTTTCTCGCCGGCGCGTTCTCGCTGCCGCTCGCGTCTGGTGCAGGGGGCGAAGCGACACCGCAGCCGGCACGGCCTCGCCGGGAGTCGCGCATCAAGCTCAGTTGCAATCTCTACTCCTTCAACGGTCCGCTGACGAGCGGCGCGATGACGCTGGAGCAGGTGATCGACTACTGCGCCGAGCTGGGCTTCGACGCAATCGATCCGACCGGTTACTACTTTGCCGGGTACCCGGAACCAGCGGCGGACGCGGAGGTGTATCACATCAAGCACCTGGCGTTCCGCACGGGGCTCGACATCAGCGGCACGGGCGTGCGGAACAACTTCACCCTGGCGAACGCCGACTGCGCGCAGCGCGGAAGTTGCGCACGTCACGCGGTGGATCGACGTGGCGGCGAAGCTCGGCGCGCCGGTGCTGCGGGTCTTCTCGGGCCTCGAGGTGCCGGCCGGCCATACGGAAGGTGAAGCGCGCGAGTGGGTCGTCGACTGCCTGACGTCGGTCGTCCAGCGGGGAGCCGAACGGGGTGTGATGATCGTGCTGCAGAACCATCACGACTTCGTGAAGACGGCCGAGGACGTCCTGACGCTTCGCCGGCTCGTTCCGTCGGACTGGTTCGGCCTGAACGTGGATATCGGCAGCCTCCGTATGGCCGATCCATATGCCGAGATCGCGAAGCTTGCGCCCTACGCGTATACGTGGCAGCTCAAGGAGCGGCTGTATCGCGGGAACCGGGAGGAGAGGACGGACGTCGCGGCGATCGTCCGCATCGTCCGCGATGCCGGGTACCGGGGATACGTCCCGATCGAAACGCTCGGACCCGGCGACGCACGCGAGAAGGTCCGGCGCTTCCTTGACGAAGTACGCGCGGCGCTCGCTTGACAGCCCCTCCCCTCGCACTCATAATCCGCGCGTTCCCCGTCGCAGTTCCGATCGCGTCCGTCCGGGACACAGCCGACCGCGTCGACGCGCGCGGTGACCGTGTGACCGGTTCCGCAGGCCATCGCCAGGAGAGGCGCGCATGTATCCCCACATCTTTCAGCCGTTGCAGTTCCCCACCTTCTCAGTCAAGAACCGCATCTTCCGCTCCAACGTGTCGGGCCGCTTCGACAACTACGACGGCAGCGGCAACCGTGCGCGCATCAACTGGGAGTTGAAGTTCGCGCGCGGCGGGGTCGGCGCGATCATCTCCTCGTTCGTGCCCGTGCACATCCGTGGCCGCATCGTGCCGAACTACGCGACGATCGACACCGACGCGCGTGTGCCCTTCTGGCGGGAGCTGGGGCGCGAAGTGCACCAGCACGACTGCCGCTTCATCATGCAACTGAGCCACGGCGGGTGGCAGCGCGACATCCAGGGCATCGAGTACCCGAAAGGCCTGAGCTCCACCGCACGCACCGAGCCGCTGCACGGCTTCGAATGCGAGCGTATGACGGTCGCGCAGATCAAGGAGACGGTGCAGGCCTTCGCCGAAGGAGCGCGGCGCGCTCGCGAGGCCGGTCTCGACGGCGTGGAGCTGCACGGCGCGAACGGCTACCTGATCACGCAGTTCCTCAGCTCCGCGATCAACGACCGTGACGACGAGTACGGCGGCGTGCTGGAGAATCGGGCGCGGTTCGTGCGCGAAGTGGTGCAGGCGATTCGCGCCAGGGTCGGACGAGACTACCACCTGCAGATGAAGATCAGCGCCACCGAGTTCAACGACGCGCTGCTGCGTCGCGAGAAGCCCGGCAACACCATCGAGGATTCCATGCGCGTCTGCCAGTGGCTGCGCGACGATGGGGTGGATGCGATTCACGTGTCGTGCGGGAGCGCGTTCCCGCACCCGAAGAATCCAGCGGGCGACCTGCCCATCGACGAGCTCAGGAAGACGTACGACAGCCTCATCTCGAGCGGCAGCCACACGCTCCGCAATTACCTGTTCTTTCACGCCGATGTGACCGCGCCCATCTTCAAGCGGCGATGGGAGGACGCGCGAGGCCCACGCGAGCAGATCGAGGGGCTGAACCTTCCGGACGCCCGCGCGATCAAGCAGGCGGTCGGCACCATTCCCGTAATCTGCACAGGCGGGTTCCAGACGGCGGCGATCATCGAAGCTGCGATCGCGCGCGGCGACTGCGATGCGGTGAGCATCGCGCGTCCCCTCATCGCGAACAACGACCTCGTGCAGATGTTCGCGCAGGGCATCGGGCGCCCGCCCCGCCCCTGCACCTACTGCAACAAGTGCCTCGTTAATGCGGTCGAAAACCCGCTCGGGTGCTACGACGAGAGCCGCTTCGCCTCGCGTGAAGAGATGGTCGCGCAGATCATGAGCGTGTTCCACCCGCAGCCGTACGCGGACCTCGCCGGCGTGTGACCGCGGATGCACCGGCGAGACGGCGGCGTGGAAGACGCACCGCGATCGGAGCGGGCGTCACGCCCCTGGAATGGTGGGGCGTTGCGGTTGCACTCGGGCCGCGGACCTGTTGTAGAGTCACCGCACCATGAGCATCTGGGGCGAAGCAATCCGCGCGCAGCTGCACGAGCGGAGCATGACGCAGCTGGAACTCGCGCGGCTCGCGGGGATCAGCCGCACGACCGTCCTGCACGCCGTACGCGGCGGCCACTGCGGGACGGACACGCTCCAGAAGATTGCGCGGGCGCTCTCGATTGATGTGGCCGAGCTCTTCACGATGCCGCTCGACCCGGGACTTCGCCGGGACCGCATGATTGCCGCCGTTCTACGCGAGCTTTCAGACTCGGTGTCGACGGCGGTGCTCCAGGAACTGGAACAGAAGCGCAAGCGCCGGCTCACCCGCGGCCGACGCACGGACCGGCGGCTGCCGTTTGCTGATTGAGAGGCGGCCCCGGGCTCGGGGCTCCAGGCTCCGGGTCCGAGGCCAACGACGGTTCGGTCGGCGCCTGTGCGCACCGGGCGAGCTGCGTCCGGGGCCGGGCGTGTACGAATCAATCGGCGGACGCCCGCTCATCAACGGGCGCAGCACCTACGCGACAATCATTTCAGGCTGTTGGGGCGGATGAGTGCGGGCGGTGAACATCGCGCGAATGGTGCCAGGTCCAGTTCGCGGGCGCCTCATGCGCCCACACCCGGCGTAACCCGCGCCGTTCTCAGGATGCGGCGAAGGTCCGGTTCCAGCTCGTGCGAACGCTGCGAAGGAGCGATGGGTAGACGATCAACTTGCGGAATGGGTCGATGAGGGCCATGTAGCCGCGCGTCAACGGGCCGACGCTGCGAACGTAGACCGCAAAATAGAAGCGATACCCAGTTGCTGTTTCGACCAGCGCGCTCAGCGCCGCGGCGTGGGCGGTACGGTTGATCACCTCCACGAGCTGCTCGTTGTCGAAGCGGTACACGATGCGGAACGGCCCCTCGCGCGTGCCCGCCAGCACCAGGGATTTCGAGCGGTCGGCGGCAGTCAGACGGTCTGCGAAGGTTTCGGTCGCGGCCTCGTCAGGCTCGCGATCCCAGCCGAGGAGTCCTCCAACGACGAGCCGGATATTCAGGAGGACGCGCACCATCGGTGAGGGTGTGAACGGACGCGTGCCTGCGGTCGCCAGGAATTCAGCCAGCGTGATGTCGGAGCGCGTCCGCGGCAAATCGACGGCCCACACGTCGTGGAGCGGCACGCCGGCAAGGAAGTCATGAACCCGCAGTGGCAGCCGTCTGAGCTCTTGCGCCGAGATCTGTGGCACCCCGGACCTCCTGCCCTGCCTGCACCGTTCATTCGGTCGCTGCTGCACCGGGGTGATACAACTCGTCGCTGCCGACGTCGAACAGGCGATTGAGCCGCGCCCGGTACTGCTCGAAGGCGATCTGCGCGCCAAGTTCGATCAACTGCTTCTCGGAAAAGTGATCGCGCAGCCGCGCGTAGAGGCTGTCCGGAACGTTCGACGGCGTGTCCGACAGCGCGTCGGCCAGCGCGATCACCAGTCGCTCGACGTGATTGAACAGCGACAGGTCAGTGCCCGAGACCGCTTGAAGCTTCTCGTCGCTGAGACCGGCCTTTCTGCCCACGGCAGAGTTGATGTCCACTCAAAACGGGCACCCGATGCGCGAGGCGGCGCGGAGCCGTCCGAGCTGGATGTGGCGGAGCGACACCCGACGCCGACCGGAGAGACATGCCTCGACCAGGATCGCAGCCCACACCACGCGGGGCACACGCGCCTGGATTTTGACGGGCGTCAGCTCCTTGCCGAACATCCTGCGGGTGGCGATATAGAACCAGCGCAGGTGCCACGGCGCCTCCGTGCGTTCGATCGCGGACATCCGGGCCATGGAGCGTCTCCTTGGAGAGGTAGCGGCCAGAGACGGGCGCCTCTGGGGTTGCAGCGCAATGGCCGGGTCCGCTGCTCCCGTTCACGTGTGATACACAACATTGACGACCAACCCTAGGTCACGTGAACGCCGGAATTTCAAGCATGAGCTTGTATCCCGGCAAGACGATGCGTTGTGCGTCCATCGTGACACTCTCATGGAATGGGCCCAGGGGCTCTGCCCTTGATATTGACGCACGCCCACGACTGTTCGTACTCTTCGGGCACTTCTACTCGTATCCAGGCTGGGAGAGGTGGCGATGCAACGTCCGAAAGCAGATGAGTTCCTGCGGGCGCTGCTCGAAACGCTGGCTGATCTCCCCTCGGATTTCGCGCGTCGTTTCGAGGAGATCCTGAAGCAGACAGACGTCGACCGATCGCAGGCGCTCCGCGAGCTCTTCGAGGAGTTGGCCGGTGACTGAACGGGTCCACCGTCTGGTGATGCACGCGTTCCGGGGAATTCCCGGCGAGATGACGGTGGATTTCGGGGAGGGTGAGAGCGTCGTCGTCTACGGGGACAATGGCACGGGCAAGAGCACGATCGCCGATGCCCTCGAATGGTACTTCCGGGGAGAGATCGAGCTTCTGACCTATGAAGGCCGTCAGCATGCGGTCCGCTACGTAGGATCCGAAACCGACGGCGTGACCTCGGTCGAGGTCGTCACGAGCGGCACGCTCGGCGGCAAGGTCGTGTTCCCGGACGAGCGGCCCCCGGAGACATTCGCATGCCGACGGGAGACCTTCCTTCTTCGCGGACGCACGCTTGCAGACTTCATAAACAAGACGAAGACGGAGAAGTGGAAGGCCCTCGTCGACATCCTCGGCCTGGACGCGATCGAGAGTCTTCGAGAGGACCTGCAACGGGCACGAAACGAGCTTCGCAAGCTGGCCAAGCACTGGCAGGACGATGTCCGGACGTATCGTCTGGCCCTCGGATCTGGCGCCGAAGAAGTCAGTCACCAGACCGTGCTCGCCAGCCTGCAGCAGATATGCGGGATGCTTGGTGTCGATCCACCCGCGTCTCTCGATCAGATCGCGGATCCCTCCTGGTTGACCGACGCGGTTGGCGCCAGTGCGTCAGGGTCCGACCACTCCGATCGTGACACGCTGTTGGCCGAGATCAAGACCCTGAACACCCCCGCGTTGGACCGGCGTGCGGTCGAAGCGTGGAATGACCTCGTGTCCTCGGATCTGGCGCGGCGCTTGCCGCGCGCCTCACTGGTGCGCGAAGCGAAACGCCTCGTCGAGACCGGGTCGATAGATAAAGGACGGTGCCCGCTCTGCGGGCAGACCGTCGACTACAAGACCCTGGTGCGGAGAATCGAGAGCGCGCTCGTCGAGATGATGGAGGCGTCTCGAGAGCTCGAGCGCTTCCGCGAACCGATCGTTCAGCAGGCCGATGATCTGGGGGCGGCGCACGCCAGACGCGTGTCCATTCACGATCGCGCGCGCGCCGTGGACATCGAGTTGCCGCCCGTTCCCGACACCCCCTACGCGCCCCTCAGACGCAGCGTCGACGCACTGGCGCCTGTCGACGTCGACGCGATCACTGGCGCTCTGTCCGAGCTGCGCAAGTGGGATCGGGCAGCTGGCACGATCGCTCGGAAAGCATCGTCCGCCAGACCCAGCACACGCGACACGCAGCTCGTGATGCTGGCCGCTCTGTGTCAGCAGGTGAACGCCTGGCAGCTGGCAGAGAAGAAGGCGACGCGAGCTCGTCGCTCGCTTGATCTTGCCGAGCGCGTCTTCGACGCTTATCAGACCAAGCAGAAGCAGGACCTGACCGAGCTCTTGAAGCAAATCAGCCAGCGGGTCGCGCGAATCTATTCGTCGCTCCACCCGGGAGAGGACCTCGATTCGGTGAGCGTCGAGCCATGGACGGCCAAGGGCGTCGAGCTGGCGATCGAGTTCTACGGCTCACGGCAGCGCCCGCCGCATGGCGTGCTCAGCGAATCACACCTGAACTCGCTCGCGATTGCTCTGTTTCTGGCGATGGCGGAAAGCTTCAACGAGCAGATCGGCTTTCTCGTGCTCGACGACGTCATCAACAGCTTCGACGTCGAGCACCGCGGCCGACTCGCCGAGCTGCTGGCCGACGGGTTCGCGGACTGGCAGCTCATCGTGCTCACTCACGATCAGCAGTTCTATGAGCACCTGAGCCGCCGGGCGCCGTCCTGGCGCAGGTTCGAGTTCACGTCCTGGAGCTACGCGTCGGGCCCGAGGACCATGCAGTATGGAACCAGGGACATTCTGCGAAACGCCCGCGAGCGACTCGAGCACGGGGACGTCCACGACGCGGCCACCAAGGCACGACGGGCGCTGGAGGAACTGCTTCAGGAGGTGTGCGAGGCGCTGTGGGCGCCGCTCCCCTTCCGGCGCGGCCAGGCGAACGACAAGCGGGAGATCGGTGAGCTGTTCAAGGGAGTCCGGCGGACGCTGAAAGAGCGCGCGAAGCCCCTTTCGGAATCCCTGGACCCGCTCCTCAAGCATCTCGAAGCGGACGTCGCAGCAACGTTGAACGTTGCCGCCCACGCCGGCCGCGGCCGTCCGGGGGCGAGTGAAGTGGAGGCTGCGCTGGAGCGCATCGTGGCGCTCGACGGGACGTGGTCCTGTCCGGAGTGCAGAACGCGCGTCTGGCACCGTGGCACGCCCGAAGCTGCACGGTGTAAGTGCGGCCAGAGCGCGTTTCCCCCCGTTCGCGTGTAACGGACCGCGACAGAGGCGTTTCGTGGCCACTGAACTGGCGATCGGCAGACGGCTCGGCCACTACGTCATCGTCTCGCGGCTCGGTCGCGGCGGCATGGGGGACGTCTACGTGGCGCACGATGCCAGACTCGACCGGCGCGTCGCGCTCAAGATTCCGCGGCGGGAGGTCTCGGCCTCTCTCGATCGGCTCGAGTTGTTCGAGCGAGAAGCCAGAGCGGTCGCAGCTCTCAACCATCCCAACATCGTGCACCTCTACTCGGTGGAGGACGCTGACGGGCTGATCTTCATGACCATGGAGCTCGTGCAGGGCCGGAGCCTGCGCGAGATCCTGAGCACTCCACCGCCCCTTGCGCTTCGGAGAGTGGTCGCCTTCGGTGCTCAAATCGCCGAGGCCCTCGCGTCTGCTCACGCGGCAGGAGTTCTGCACCGAGACCTGAAGCCCGCAAACATCATGGTCGGTGAACAGGATCGGGTGAAGATCCTCGACTTCGGGCTGGCGAAGCTGTTCAGGCCCGCGTCGATGTGGGACGCCGACGCCGAGACGCGCGCCCGAGACCTCTCGAGCAGCGGTACGGCTGTCGGCACCGTCGGATACGTGTCTCCCGAACAGGCGCTCGGCAAGGCCGTCGACGCACGGACCGACCTGTTCGCCCTGGGCGTCGTTCTCTACGAAATGGCGACAGGAAGCCTGCCGTTCACTGGCGAAACGCCGGCGGCCGTATTCGATCGGCTCCTCCACAGCCGGCCGCCGCCTCCTGTCGCGCTGAATCCGGCACTCCCGGTCTGGCTGGTGACCCTGATAGAGAAGGCCCTCGAGAAGGACCCCGACCGACGGTATGGGTCAGCGCACGAGATCCTCCAGGATCTGGAGCGGTTCGACCCCGCAACGCCGACCTCCGGGACCACTGCGAGCGTTCCGGCCAGGAGCCCGGTGGGGTCTTCGATCGCTGTGCTCCCGTTCGTGGATATGAGCCCACAGCACGACCAGGAGTACTTCTGTCATGGCATCACCGAAGAGATCATCAGCACGCTGGCGACGGTGTCGGGACTGCGTGTGATTTCCCGCACGTCGGCATTTGCCTTTCAGGGCAAGAACCTGGAGGTCACGGAGATCGGCAGGAGACTGCGGGTCGGCACGGTCCTCGAGGGCAGCGTCCGCAAGGCCGGCAACGCAGTACGCGTCACGGCACAGCTCGTTGATGCCGAGGACGGCTACCAGCGCTGGTCGAAGCGGTTCGACCGCGAGCTGTCCGATGTCTTTGCCATTCAGGACGAGATTGCGGCGACGATCGTGAGCGAGCTGAAGGCAGGGCTCACCGCACCGGTGATGCACCGGGCATCGCTCGATGTCGCGGCTCACGATGCGTACTTGCGGGGGATGTACGCCCGGAACAGATGGACAGACGAATCGATGCGGCGGGCGATCGCCGACTTCGGCACCGCCATTGCGCAGGACGCCGCGTTCGCTCCGGCATACGCGGCTCTTGCTGAGGCGCAGATCTGGCTGTACTCAGGGCTGGGCGTGCTTCCAGCCAAGGAGACCGTCCCGCAGGCTCGGTGGGCCGTCGAGAAAGCCCTGGAGCTCGACCCAACGCTGGTCGATGCGCACAAGGTGCGTGGCCTCATCGCCATGAACCACGACTGGGATCGGAAGGGAGCGGAGGAGGCGCTGACGCGTGCCGTCCAGGTCGGTCCCGGCTCGCCAACGGCGCATCTCTGGAATGCGTGGAGGCTCGCGCTGCTGGAGAGACGCCAGGAAGAGGCGCTCCGCGAGCTGGAGGAGGCCGAACGACTGGACCCGCTGGATCTGCAGGTGAAGACGCAGATCGGCTACATCCACCACTTCCATCATGATGGCGATCGCGCGATCGAGCAGTTCGAGAGAGTCCTGGCGCTCGAACCCTCGTTCGCGTTCGGGCACTACGCGCTCGCCGATGCGTGCGTACAGAGAGGGCACTACGAGCGGGCGTTTGCCGAGTTCGACCGGGCAATCGAGCTGGGCGGCCGGTCGGTGAACCTCATTGGCGTGCTCGGCTACGCATACGGCCGTTCCGGAAATCGCGATGGCGCGATGGAGCATCTGCGGGAGCTGAACGCGCGCGCAGCGGACGCCTATGTGCCTGCGATCTGGATGGCGCTGGTGCACCTCGGCCTCGCGGACCTCGACGGCTTGTTCCGCCTGCTGGACCGCGCGTTCGCCGAACGCGACGGATCACTCATCCTAGTCACTGGAGCTGTCGAGTTCGATCCGGTGCGAGAGGATCCCAGATTCACGTCACTCCTGCAGAGGATGGGGCTGGGTCATCTCGCGCTCCCGGCCTGAGCACACTTCTTTACTCGAGATCACGCTGGTCCCGAAAACGGTCCGAACACGGCCGGTCGTGTCCGACGGGCACGAGCTTCCTCAGAATGCGAAGCGTGCGACGAGCTGGAGCTGCCGTGCGGCGTACGCTGACAGGCTCTGCCCAAAGGTCGGGCGATCGACGAAGCTGTCCGGCAACCCAAAATTCGATCGGTTGAGCGCGTTGTAGACTTCGAGGCGCGCCTCGACACGGCGCTCACCGCCGGCTCTGAACAGCCGCGCGACAGACGCATCGAGGCTGGCGAAGGCCGGTCCGATCAGGATGTTGCGTCCCGCGTTGCCGAACGTGTAGGGCTCCGCGATCACAAAGGCGCGACCGGCAAACCGGACGGCGTCAGGCGGCACTGACGCGGGATCCACTTCGTTCGGCCGGTCGTAGCCGAACGAGCCGCCGACATTGCCAGTGTTGCTGTTATCGAATCCCACCCGCGGCGTGAAGGGCCGGCCCGACTGCACGGCGAGAATGGCGCTCACCTGCCACCCGCGCGCCCACCAGGGACCCTGCTCCGGCAGCACCCACACCGCCGCTGCCGCGACCCGGTGCCGTACGTCGTAGTCCGAGAGCCCGCGCTCAGCCGCGGGATTGCTGCCCTGCTGCGGCGTGTTGTCGTTCCCATCGCTCGGCAGGAATGCCGAGGCATCGTCGATCGACTTGGACCACGTGTATGCCGCGCGCAGGGACAACCCGCGTGCATGCTGCCGTTCGGCACGGAGCTGCAGGCCGTGGTATGACGAGGCGGCGGCCGACTCGACCAGCAGGATGTCGCCATATCCGGCAATGGGCCGGCGCGCGTCGAGCGAGCCCGGTCCGGGCACCGGCTGGTTGACGTTGCGGCGGCGCACCAGGTGCTCGCCGTGCGACCCGACGTATCGTGCCCCCAGGTCGATCCCGCGCACGCGCGCATCGAGCCCGAAGCTGCCCTGGCCGGTCATCGCGGTCCGGAAGTCAGGCTGCACCGTGTTGACCGACGGTAACGGCCGGAAACCCTCGCCCGCAGGAAAGGGGTTCTCGAGCAACAACGGATCGGGCGCCGGAAAGAACACCTCCAGGTCGAAGTACGGAGGGTTGAAGTAGAGCGCCGAGTTCTCGATCAGCGTGCCGCTGTCGTAATAGAGCCCGTATCCGCCACGGAGCGTGAGGTCGAGCGTCGAGGGGACTCTCCAGCTCGCACCCACCCGAGGCGCCAGGTTGTTGCGATCGGTCTGCACGCCGGAGCGGGGCACCCCGTTCTCACCCACGGGCACCAGCGCCAGGCTCTGGAAATCGAAGATGCGCATGCGGTCGTCCGCATCCACGGGTGGTTCGTTCAGCTCGTATCGCAGCCCCGCATTGATGGTGAGCGAGGACGCGGGACGCCAGTCGTGCTGTGCGAAGACGTTCCAGGCGGTCGTCCGCAGCGCCTGCGGGTTGTCGTTGTGGGCGAGCAGCGTGAGAGACGGCAGGCCGAGCAGGAGGTCGCCAAAGGCGCTGCCTGTGTATCCGCCGCTGAAGGTGATCTGACCTCGCGCGAAGAGATGGTTGTAGCCGTCTGACCGGTAGTGCCGCACCTCTCCGCCCAGCTTCAGGTGGTGGCGGCCGCGATCGATGCTTATGCTGTCGCTCAGGTGCAGCGTGTGCGTCCGCCGTGACACCGGCAGATTGGGGTCGTCGCCGAGCGTCTCGAATCCCGCCAGCACGAACGTCGGGTACCCACTGTCCGTCGACGGCAGGGAGGGCCCGGCGATCCCCAGTTCCTCGAAGCCGTCGCTGCCGCGCGCGAGGGGCGCGTTCTCCCTCCGAAGCCGGTTCCAGCCGAAGCGGACCTCGTTGAAGATGCCGCGTGGCAGCACCTGTGAGAGGCCGGCCGCCGCGTTCTGTCCGACGTCCAGCACGGACGTGCCAAACCCCGGCACGTTGCGTCCACGTGCCGGGAACGGCTGCTCACGATCGTCGGCGGCCAGGCTGTAGCGGAGGAAGAACGGGTTCTCACGCCACCGGTGGTGATCCGTCTTGAGCGTCACCTGAAGGCCGTCACGCGAACCCTCGGGCGAGGAGGCGAGGTTCTGCCCCGCCGACGCGCGGTTCGGCTCGGGATACAACGCGGCGACGCTCACGCCCGCTGGGTCGAGGCGATCGGCGGGAATCCGATTGCCCGCGAACGGGGCTCCCGTCAACGGGTCGCGCAGCACGAAGCCGCTGGCACTGAAATCGCCGGCGCGCTCCTCAAGCGTAGGCACGTGGCTCACGCGGGTTTCGGCGGCCCGCGTCCACAGGCCGTCGACGCTGACGAAGTAGAAGCTCGGAAGCCGTGCGATCGGCCCGCCCGCGGTGCCGCCGAACTGGTGCCTGCGGAACAGCGGCGCCGGCTCACCGGGCGGGTCGAACACCCCCTGGGCGTCGAGCGCTTCGGTACGCCAGGTACTCGAACAGCGAACCCCGCGCCCGGCTTCCCCCGGATCTGGTGACAACGTTCACTTGCGCACCGCTGTTGCGTCCGTACTCGGCGTCGTACGTGTTCTGGACCAGCGTGAACTCCTGGACCGAATCGAGGCTTGGCGTGACCACCAGCCGGTTGAGGAACAGATCGTTGTTGTCCACGCCGTCGAGCAGGAAGTTGTTCGCCGCTTCGCGCGCGCCCGATGCGTTCACGCCGACGTTCGCCTGCGTGGACAACCGCGAGCCGGGTGCAGGTGTCGCGGCCCCGGGCGACTGGTAGGTGAACTGAAGAAAGTCGCGGTTCTCGACGGGCATCATCACGAGCAGCCGACCCTCGAACGACTCACCGAGGGTGCTGCCACCCGCTCGCAGCCGGCCGGCATCGGCACTCACGACAACCGATTCCTCGAACGGGCCTGCGATGAGAACGAGGTCGAGGTTGCCCTTCCCGCCGGCCTCGAGGCGCAGGTCCGTCACAACGTCCTTCTTGAACCCTGCCAGGCTGGCGGTCGCGGTGTAGTGTCCGGCCGGCAAGAGCGACACGACGACCGTTCCGGCATTCGTGGTGGTCGTCACGCGCTCCACCGCAGTCGCCTGGTTCAGGAGGCGGACCTCAACGCCAGGCAGCAGGGCCCCCGCCGAATCGCGTGCTTCGATGACGAGCGTCGCGGTTGCGGTCTGCGCCCCGGCAAGTACGGTCGAGCATGTCAAGGCGCCAACCAGAGCAAGCATTCGCCGGAGGACGAGTGCCGTGCAGCCGATTGTGCCAGCCATGCGGCGTGGGCAGCTCACTTCGAGCGGACAGAGGAGATACGGCAAAACGATCGACATGATACGAGGATCATTGTGCACCGGCTCGTCTGGAGAGGGCCATGACGCGGGCGGACGCTGTCCGCGCCCGCAGGCTGATGCGCGACGGCAAATCGAGTTCCGGTTCGACCGCGCGCCGAGATTCACTCGGCGCCAAGCACGATGGCGGGCACGACGACAGCACTCGAGAGCCATGATTCTTTACACTGTTCCATGCGCCTGACGTTCACGTGCCTTCTGTTCATGCTGATCCTGCCGGTTCCGCGATCAGCCTGGGCCTGGAATGCCACGGGGCACGAGGTGGTCGCCCGGATCGCGTGGAACACGATGACGCCGGCCGTACGACAGCGGGTGATGGCGCTGCTCGAGGCGGCCCCGAGCGATGCGTGCCTCGTCGACCTGCTGCCGGCCGACGGGCGGCCGATCGCGGCACGGCGACGCGAGTTCTTCCTGCGCGCGAGCACATGGGCCGACATCGTGCGCCCTGGCGAGAACGACACGCGGCCCTGCACTCGCTTCAACAGGGCCGAGTGGCACCACATCAACTACTTCTGGCAGGGCGTTTCGGGTGTGACGGGCATCGATCGTCCAACAGACCGTTCGGATCTCACGCCACCGACCAGCAACGTGGTGTCGCAGCTCCCGCTGCTGAGGGCCCTCGCAGCCTGTGCGACGCCCCAATGCGGCTCCACCGCCGCTGAGCGCGCGATCGCGCTCGCCTGGATTCTGCACCTCGTCGGTGACATGCACCAGCCGCTGCACACGAACGCGCGCATCACATCGCAGCCCAACGAGCAGAAGGGCGATCAGGGCGGGAACCTGTTCGTGCTCCAGACGGGGCCGCCGGTACTCAGGCTTCACGGCTACTGGGACAGCATCGTCGATCGCTCGGTGCCAAGGCGTGATGATGAGTCACAACCGGCGTACGTCGATCGGGTCGCGGTCCGCCTCACGAGGAAGCACCCCCGCGCCGCTGCTCTCGCACGGCTCCGGCCGGGAGACTTCGACGCTTGGGCCAGGGAAGGGTTCGAAAGGGCGAAGACGTCCGTGTACCCGGCGACGTTGAAGCGCGGCGAACTGCCAAGCGAGGACTACCGCGTGGAGGCCTTCAGAATCGCCGAACAGACGATTGCGCTCGCCGGGTACCGGCTGGGGGATCTCCTGAACCGGATGTTCGGGTCCTGATCGGCTCAGGCCCACGCTCCGGGCCCGTAGTCTTTGGCCGGCCGCCAGCACGCCGACCGCGCAGCGCCGAGCGCGAGAGCATCCCACCGGGAGGCGTGCTGGCGATTCCCGTCTCGTTTGCCCGTATGATGGTCCCGCTTCGCCGCAAGGGAGAGTGAGGTGCTGTTCGAACGATTCGAGGACGAGGGACTGTCGCAGGTACCTGGTACGCAATAGGGTGCGAGGGTGCGTGCACCGTGGCCCTTGTCGATCCCCGGCGCGACATCGACGTGTATCTCGAGTTCGCCACCGCGCGGCACGTGCGGATCACGCATGTGCTCGAAACACACATCCACGCGGATTTCTCCTCCGGCGCGCGCGAGCTGGCCGAGCGCACTGGCGCGTCGCTCTGCCTGTCGGCGTACGACGCCGGCGAGCTCTACGAGGTCGCGTTCCCGCACCACGAGCTTCGAGACGGCGACCACCTCGAGCTCGGTCGCGTCCGCATCCGGGCGGTGCACACTCCTGGACACACGCCCGAGCACCTCTCGTTTCTCGTCTATGACACGGTTCGTACGACGGCGGCGCCCGAGCTGCTGCTCTCTGGTGACTTCCTCTTCGTTGGATCGGTCGGCCGTCCCAATCTCATCGGAGACGACACGAAGTTGATGCTGGCCAACCGGCAGTACGACAGCGTGGAGAAGATCGCCCGGCTCCCGGATGGCCTCGAGGTGCACCCCGGGCACGGCGCGGGTTCGCTGTGCGGCGCCGGCATCAGCGCACGCCCGATGTCCACGCTCGGCTTCGAGCGCGTGGCGAATCCATTCCTGCGCGCCGGCCTGAGTCGTGAGGCGTTCGTCGAACGCCTTCTCGGCGACCTGCCGCCGTTCCCCTCGTACTACCGGCGGATGAAGATAGTGAACGCGCAGGGCCCGCCCTCGCTCAACGGCATTCCCGGTGGGCGGCCGCTGCCCGCAGGCGAGTTCCACGCGCTGATGGAACAGGGACATCTCGTCGTCGATCTGCGCGACCAGATCGCGTTCGGCGGCGCGCACATCCCGGGCGCCTTCGGGCTGGGCGTCGGGCCGAACCTGTCGGCCTGGGCGGCGTGGGTCGTGCCCTACGATCGCCCCCTGCTGCTCGTGGCGGACGAACCTTCTCAGACGTCCGAAGCGGCGCGGGCGCTGGTTCGGGTGGGGCTGGACGACATGCGAGGCCACCTCCAGGGCGGCATGCAGGCCTGGACTGAGGCGGGCTACCCGCTCGCCGTGCTGAAGCAGGAGTCGCCCGCCGAACTGCTGTCGAAGCTGTCGAGAGAACCCCGCCTGCAGGTCGTCGATGTGCGCACGGACGATGAGTGGCGGCGCGGCCACATCTGTGGAGCGACACACATGATGGGCGGTGACGTGCCGGAGCGCGCACCGGAACTGGCGCGCGCGGGCGCGCCACTCGCGCTCGTGTGCCAGACAGGGTATAGATCGACCGTCGCGGCCAGTGTCCTGGCACGCGCCGGGCTCCCAGATGTCCGCAGCGTCACCGGCGGCATGAACGCGTGGCAGCGTGCGGGATTGCCGGTGTGCACCGAGTGAACGACGATTGATGGCGTGTCAACGAGGCGGCGGCCTGTCGCCAACCACCTGTCCATAAGGAATCCCATGTCACTGAACCGAGCCTTCATGCGCGCGACCGTTACCGGCGGCGTCCTCATTGCCGCCGGCGCATTTGTCCTTGCACAGCAGCCCGCCGCCACTCCGGCAGCCTCACCTCCCCGCGACCCGCATGCGAACGAAGTACCCGCGCCCAAGAACCCGCCCCGGGTGGTGATGGCCGGCGCTGCCCCTGGCGCGCCGCCTGCCGACGCCATCGTGCTCTTCGACGGGACCGATCTGTCGAAGTGGGAGAAGGAGAAGGGTGGCGGTCCGGCTGAGTGGACGGTCGCCGACGGCGCCATGATTGTGAAGCCCAAGACCGGGGGCATCCGAACGAAGCAGGGATTCGGCGACGTGCAGCTGCACATCGAATGGGCCGCGCCGTCGCCAGCACGCGGCTCAGGGCAGGACCGCGGCAACAGCGGCGTGTTCTTCCAGAGCATCTACGAGGTGCAGGTGCTCGACTCGTTCGAGAACGAGACCTACTGGCACGGCTCGGCGGGCTCGGTGTACAAGCAGTACGCCCCGCTGGTGAATGTGAGCCGCAAGCCGGGAGAGTGGCAGACGTACGACATCGTGTATCACGCGCCGGCGTTCAATGCGGACGGCCGCGTGACGAAGCAGGCCACGTTCACGGTGTTTTACAACGGCGTTCTCGTCCAGGATCACGTGGCGGTGATGGGCGTCACGACCAACGAGGGCCCGCCGTACTACAAAGCGCACGCGGACAAGCTGCCGCTGTCCCTGCAGGACCACGATCACACGGTGCGGTTTCGCAATATCTGGGTGCGAGAACTGTAGGTCTCGCGCAACGGGACTCAGGCTGAGACCGGGGCCGGCCGACACGGCGGCCCCGGTGCCTCTCAGACGGGAGGCTCCGTCCTCACCTCCACTGCGTCCGGATCCGTGCCCGTCTCTGCCGGCTCGACGAGCAGGCCTGCCTTGTCGGCCCACAACCAGTAGACAGCCGTCATCGAGCTCAGGACCCCGGACCAGGCGCCGATGGTGCGCGGGCTCACGTGCTGCGACGCCAGCCCCGCACTCAGCATCGACAGCATCATGGTTGCCCACACGAGCGACTCGTTCGTCGAGAAGACGCGTCCGCGGAAGCTGTCGGCCACGTGGCGCAGCATGAGCGTGGTGTTGAGCACCGAGCTCACCCCGACCGCGGCGCGCGAGAGGCCGATGAACACCAGCGCCCACGCGAACGATTCCATCTGGCTGAAGACGATGTAGGCCCCTCCGTGGACCAGGTAGCAGACGGCCACCAGGCGCTTGTACATCCGGAAGGTGATCCGCGGCCCGATCTGATGTGCGGCCGTGCCACCGATGATGAGGCCGAGGCCGGCGCAGCCCCAGAGCACCCCGATGCCTGCCGCGCCGCGATCGAACACCACCTCACCAAACAACGTGAAGAGGATCTGGGCGGCGCCGCCGCCGGATGCCCAGCCGATCCCGAGCAGGGCAATGGCCAGGATGAGCGGCTGCCGCCGCATGTAACGCAGTCCCTCCAGGTACTCGTGCCAGGGCCGCGCTATCGGTGCGCCGGCGAGCGCCGCTCCAGGCGCGCGGTAGCCCCCCTCAGGCGGGCGCATGCGCGAGATCGCCCAGGCGGAGAACAGGAACGACCCGCTGTTCAGGACGAACGCCGCCGTGTAGCCGAGCGTTGCGGCGCTGATCCCCGCGGTCATCGTGCCGACCGTCAACGTCACCCACTGCGTGGTCTGGGTCAGGGCGTTGGCCGTGTGGAGCTCGTCGCTGCTGGCGATGCGCGGCAGGATGGCCGCGCGACCACTCGTGAAGAAAGGCGATGCGAACATCAGCAGACCGCTCAGCACCAGCAGCAACCATGTGCGGGGCGCGTGCACGGTCGCGATGAACCCCAGCGCCAGGACCGCTCGTACGAGATCGCTGACAATCATGATCCGGCGCCGATCGATCCGGTCGAGCAGCACGCCGGCGACCGGGCCCGCCAGGATGGCCGGCACGGCCCGCGCCAGCATTACGCCGCTCACGATCAGGCCTGACCCGGTCGTCTGCATGACGAGGCTGAAGACCGCAATGTTGTTGAAGTGATCGCCGATTTCGCTGACGACCTGCCCGGTCCAGGCGTAGCGGTAGTTGCGGTTCGACCTGAGGAGCTGAGAGAACGACGACAACGGTTCGGGCGATCAGAGCACTGCCGAGGCGCTCACCGCGGGCTCGGAACGCCGGCAAAGAATGCCCGCGCATGCCACGAGTCCCTCGCCGGCACTTCCCACTTGCCGGCGTGCAACTCGGCCACACGAGAGAGCGTGTTGTTGAACACGATCGTGTCCGGGGCCACGGCGCCACGGCGCGCGCGCTCGGCAAATGCGGCACGGTCGAGCCGAGCGATCCGATCCCCCACGCGAAAGAGCACCGGTCCGTGATTGATGAGCTCCAGCCCCATCTGGCCCTCCAGCGCCGCCAGGACCCGCGTCATCGCGTCAATCGAGCAGCCGGAGGCACCCGCGTTCGACTCGTCAACCGCGACGAACAGAAAGCGGTCATGCCGGAGATCACGGGCCGCCGCCAGCGGTGCGCCGTGCGCGGCCCACTGCTGGAGGAACTCGTCGACGACGGCAAGCAGCGTCTCCTGCTCCGTGCCGGACAACGGCCGTTCGGCCGCGAAGATCCAGAGACGGGCATCGGGGGGCATCTCGCTGAAGGGAACGCGCATGTCCGGATCCTATCAAAACGCGTGACGCCGCCGTATCACCGCAAAGGGCCGCACGTCGCACACTCCTCACGTCGCACGCTCCGCACCTCCGCACCCGCCGGCCCGGCTCTTACGCGGGCCCGACCGTGATTACCAGCTGCGAGTCGACGTCGCTTTCGCCTACCTCCTGGTCGGCGGGAGCGCCGCGCACGACCTCGCCGGGCTGCTGCTCCACCTCGATGCGGTAACGGCCCGGAGGCACCTTGATCGTGAACCCGCCGGTATTGCTGGTGGTCACCTGATGCCGGGTGCCGTCGGCGTTGTTGATTGCGGTCACGATGCGCCCGACCACCGGCGCGCCGTTGCCAGGTGTCTGCAATTGTCCGGAAATCGTGCCGGCAGCCGTGGGGGGCTTGGGACCGGCGTCCGCCACCATCACGGCGTGACGGCAGGCACTCCCGGCGATGAAAGCGACCACCGTTACGAGGATCACCGCAAAGCAACGGGCGAGGCGCAGCTGACTCATCAGATCTCCTTTGGAGGGAGCAGCGACAACCCTGTCGTGCAAGCACAGCGCCAGCCGTTCGAACGTGCCGCGTAACGCCTGCTTGCCGAGCTTCGCTGTGGCGCGATACAGTCGCAGCGCATGACCAGGAGGTACGCGTGATCGCGGTCGTCTGGCAGTTCGAGGTGCGTGACGGCAAAGAGGACGAGTTCGAGCGGTTCTATGGAGCCAACGGCGCATGGACCGCGATCAGCCGGCGCAGCCGTTCATTCCTCGGCAGCTCCTTTCTGAAGGACCTGGCGCAGCCGGATCGGTATCTGGTCGTCGAGTACTGGAGCGAGATGGTGGTGTACGAGCGGCATCACGCGGACTTCGCGGACGAGGTCGCCGAGCTGGAGCAGCAGCGATCGGCGCTCGTCCGCCTCATGCGCCCGCTGGGGCTGTTCAATGCCCTCGACGTGCCGGCCCGCTCGGGACCGACATGGTCCCAGCGCACGGGGCGGGAGTGACGCCTATCGGCGGGTGTGCCACGTCCACGCGTGCTCGATGATCGTCCGCAGGTCGGGGTACCGTGGCCTCCAGCCGAGCACGTCCTGCGCCCGGCGCGCATCGGCAACGAGCTGCGGTGGATCGCCTCCCCGCCGGGGTGCGGTGGTGCTCGGCACGGGCGCGCCCCCTACCTGTTCCACCGTCTGAATCACCTCGCGCACGGAGTGGCCGCGCCCGGTCCCCAGGTTGATGGCCGTGCTCGCGCCACCTCCCGCCAGATAGGCGAGGGCCTGAACATGGGCGTCGGCCAGATCCATTACGTGGATGTAGTCCCGGATCGCCGTGCCGTCTGGCGTCGGGTAATCGCTTCCGAACACGCTGACCGGCGGACGCCTGCCCAGGGCCGCCTCGATCACGAGTGGGATGAGGTGAGTCTCCGGGTCGTGAACCTCGCCGATGGCGCCGTCCGGGTCGGCGCCAGACGCGTTGAAGTAGCGCAGCGCCACCGAGCGCAGATCGTAAGCCTTGCCGTACCAGTGCAGGATGCGCTCGACGAACAGCTTCGACTCGCCGTAGGGGTTCACAGGCGCCTGGGGGTGCGACTCGTCGATCGGGATCCGTTGTGGATCGCCGTAGGTGGCACACGTGGACGAGAACACCATCAGCGTCACGCCGCGGGCGACCATGGTGTCGAGCAGGTTCAGCGTGTTGAAGGTATTGTTCCGGAAGTACTTGCTCGGGTCGGTCATCGACTCGCCGACATACGCGTTCGCCGCGAAGTGGATCACCGCGCCGATGGCGTGCCGGTCGAAGACGCCGCGCAGAAAGGCCACGTCCGCGAGATCGCCTTGCTCGAGCGGTCCCCACTGGACAGCCCACGTATGTCCGCACGTGAGGTTGTCGAGGACGATCGGCTCGTGTCCGGCCGCTTTCAGGATCTTCGCTGTGTGGCTGCCGATGTAGCCAGCGCCGCCGGTGACCAGAACGTTCATGCGCGATCCTTCTCTCCTGCAGGCCGCCGGCCATCCACCGGCTCACCGCCTACCGCCTACCGCCAACCGCCCACCGCCAACCGTCTACGCCACCGCCCACCGCCTACCGCCTACCGCCCACCACCGACCACCGACCGCCAGCCTACCGCCCCCCGCCCAATGAAACCCGCCGTGTCCCAAACACCGCCGCACCGTCCGACGACCCGCTGAACACGTACGCGGTGCGACCGCTGCGTTCCGCGTACCGCGCGGCGATCTCCTCCACTGTGGCCGCGGCGTCAGCGCGGCCCAACACCGCGACGGTGCCGCCGCTGCCGCCGCCGGTGATCTTCGCCCCGTAAATTCCACGCGCCCCGCCTGCTGCGCGGGCGAGCGTCACGAGATCGTCGGTGCCGCCCGACCCGAGGCCGCATGCCGAATAGCTGGCGTGCGATTCGTACATCAGCGCCCCGAGCTCCGCGCCCAGGCTGTCCGGGTCACGCGCCTCCCGCTCGGCCAACGCCTCGAGCTGCTGTCGCCATCGCACCACGCGCCGGTGTTCGGCGACCGGATGCCGGGCGGGAACCCTCACCGCGTAGGTTGTCGCCGGATCCACTACGGTTACGCGATCGGTGGTGCCTCCATAGCGCGCGAGGAAATCGGCGCCCCGCATCCGCTCCGGAATCTGCGCGGCTTGCGCGTCGAACTCGTCTGGCGTGACGTTGGCCAGGTATCCGTGCCAGCGCGGATCCTCGATGCGCACGTGGCCGGCTCGGGTGCCCGGATACACGCGCAACCCCGCGAGCTCCGCCAGCACCCGGTACCCCATGAAGGCACCCAGGCGCACGGACCCGTAATCGGCACCCGACACTGCATGCCGAATGCCGGAATCGATCCCCCACACCGCAAGCGACGCCGGGATGGGCACCGTGCCCTCGAATTCCGCCGGCTGGCACAGGAGCGCCATCAACCGGCCCCTCTCCCCGTGGATCGCCGCCATCTGATCCATCACCCCGCACGGCGCCCCCACGACGAGGTTCTCTACCTGCTGACAGAGCAACGCCATGTCGCGCGGCGACACGTCCAGCCCCGCCGCGGCGGTGAGTGCCTGCATCGCGGCGGCCTCGAGCGCCGCGGACGAACTGACGCCCTTGCCTTCCGGCACCGCCGACTGAATGGCAACACGGGCACCCATCGCCAACGGCAGCCCGCGCTCACGGGCGAGCACCAGCCACGCCCCGGCGACATACGCCGCCCAGTGCCGTTCGGGATCCGCCGCGAACCAGGCGCGCGCCGCGTCGTAGGACACCACACCCCCGCCGGGCGCGATCGCGTCGAGCGGCACAGTGCAGTCCCGGGACGTGCCGGTATCGGACAGGCTGACAATCCGCAGGATGCGCCCGGCGTGTGTCTGCACGGCCGCGAACGTCGCCTCGCGAATGGGCCATTGGAGCACGAGCGCGCCGGAGTAATCGGCGATGCCCCCCATCACGTCCAGACGTCCAGGCGCGCGCGCCACGACAATTTCCCTGTCAGCTTCGAACAGGCCGCGAGCGGGCCCGAACGGATCCGTGTCGAGCGCCTGGAGCCGATCGACGAAGCTGGCCGTGTCTCCGGTGACCATGGGGGGTGTGTGACGCCGAGTTCCTTTCGTTCAGTGTGCAGGTGTCAGTTCTCGGCTGAGTCCAGAGATCCGGGTTCGCCTCTCACAACAGCCCCCGCCGCTCGAGCGCGTGCCTGAGCCGGGGCTCGACCTGCGCCCGGATGCCGTCGTTCGCGTAACCCACCCAGGAGACGTCGGGCTCGACCGCCAGCGGCGCGTCGAGCGATTTACCATGCGCGTCGGTCACGATGACTCCATGCTCGCGCGCGATCAACTCGGTCGCGAGATCGTACGGGTGACAGCAGATGCCGAGCGCCCGGCCGCTGCGAGCCAGGTGTGCGTCCATGAGCGGCCGGATGTCCGCCACGAACCGATCGTGGCCCGCCATGAGCTCATAGAGCTGGCCGCCAGTGGCGATGTACTGATCCTCGAAGAGGTGCGCCTTGCCGGGCTGCGGCGGACCCAGCGCGGAGAAGACAATCTCTTCGTCGATTGCGGCGAGCTCCTCGCGGGCCCCCGGGAAGAACCGCGCGATCATGGCGAACCCGTGCGCGATCGTCTGCGCGCTCGACGGTCGCAGTGTCACCGGTGTTCGCGCGCCCGTGAGTCGATTGAACCGCTCTGCGTGCCCCCCCTCCCCACGCACGGCCCACAGCACGTCACACAGATGCTGCTTGACGGTCGGGATCTCGGTCTGGACGGCCAGCTCGATGTCGCTGAGGCGCGTGCTCGCCCCGCGGTTCGGCGCCACGCCGGTGAGCACCCAGGCGCTGCGCTTCTGATACATGATCGCCCGCGTCCCATCGATCGGATCGACGATGATCCGCCAGCGCGCTGCGTCCTCGCGAGTGCCCCGCGGCAGCACGACGTGACCGTCCTCGATGCCCTCGGCGATCAGCACCAGCGGCGCCCGCGGCGCCACCTCGCGCGAGAAGAAGTCCACGAGCGTCTCTTCGCTGACCCGGTCCACGGCGTAGATCGTGTCGCCCGCCTCCTCGGCGGCGATCCCGGACATCTCGTCGAGTGACGCGCGCTCGCACGCATCCACAACGGCACGACGCACCTCTTCCTGCAGCTCGCGGATGGGGGACAGGAGGTCGTGCACCTTGTTCATCGTCGGCTCCAGGCTCCGGGCTCCGGGCTCCAGGGCAGGTCTAACGGCAGGCACTCGGGGCCGCACACGCCCGGGAGCCTGGAGCCCGGAGCCTGGAGCCAATCCGAGGGCGCTGTCAACGAACCCTCTTGTAATGTTCCGCGGGCACGTCGCGCAACTCGGCGGCCTTCTCCTCCGGCGCCGTGTCGCTCAGGAAGTTGCCGCCGCCGATCTCCGGGCCGGCCAGGTACTTCAACAGGTTGGGTTTGCGTAGGGGAGGGTGGAACTCGATGTGAAAGTGGAAGCCAGGGTACTGGTGACCGTCCGTTGGGGCCTGGTGCAGCGGCATGACGTATGGAAACGGCATCTGCCACAGGTTGTCGAATCGGACGAGGACCTCGCGTAACACGGCCGCCAGATCGCGGCGCTCGCCCGTAGAGAGTGCCGCCAGGCTCGGGTGCGTCGCCTTGGGCGCCACGAAGACCTCGTACGCGTAACGGGCGAAATACGGCACGAACGCGATGGCCGAGTCGTTCTCTCCGATGATGCGGCGTCCGTCCGCGTGCTCGGCCGCGAGGACGTCCTGGAACAGCACGCGGCCGGTGTCCACCAGATGCCGCTCGCCGGCGCGCGCTTCGGTCTCAATGGTCTTGAACACGAAATTCGTCGCGTAGATCTGGCAGTGCGGGTGCGGGTTCGAGACGCCGACGACCTCTCCTTTGTTCTCGAAGACGAGCACGTGATCGATGCTGTCGCGTCCGCCCAGATCCCTGTATTGTTCCTGCCAGACCTCCAGTAGCCGATCGACCTCGGGCAGCTCCAGTTCCGCGAGCGTGAGGTCGTGCCTGGGGCTGTAGCAGACCACCCGCGCTATTCCCGCCGCGGGGCGGTTGCGGTAGATACCCGCCAGCGGCGCGGCCACCTGCGGCGCGAGCGGCCCCACGGATGGATGATCGTTGTCGAACACGTAGACCCCGGAGTACGAAGGGTTCCGCGCGCCGCTCACCCGCCCGTTTCCGGGGCACAGATAGCAGTCCGCCACGTACGGCGGCACGGCAGTCGCACGCTGACCGACCTCCTGCCCGATCCACGGACGGTCCTGCCTGTGCGCGGCCACGATGACCCACTCCTCGCGCAGCGGGTGCCAGCGTTCTTCCCAGACGGGCATAGGACGATCGACAGCTAAGGCTGCAGGCGGCAGCCTGGAGCAGGGTGGAGACTGCCGCCCCCAGGCTGGCGACTACCCACTGAAATACACATATGCAATCAGGATCAACGCCAGCACCGCGGCCGAGTTGATGACGTCCCACTGGTTCCAGCTTCTCCGCGTCTCGCGGCGCTGGTCTTCGGTCACGGTGGCGTAGGTCAGGCCCACGAGCCTTTCCGCGGGTGGCGGCTCGGTGGCGTAGCTGACCCCCACCATGACCGCCGCGGAGACCAGGAAGATCAGCAGGCTGTAATACTGGAAGTAGATGTTGTTCACAATCCAGAGGAACGTGCCTTCCGAATATCCCGCTTCGAAACCGGCCATCTTCAGCGACACGGGCGTGTCCACCGCCAGCCGGAACATGCCGAGCATGAAGCCGACGATGAGCGCGGAGAGGCAGCCCTTGGCATTGAGACGCTTGCTGAACACACCGAAGAAGAACACCGTGAAGATCGGCGGGGCGAGATACCCCTGCATACCCTGCAGGTAGTCGTACAGGCCCCGTGCGCCCTGGATCACGGGGATCCACGCGATCCCGATCAGCACCATCACCGTCGTCGCCACGCGCCCGACCCATACCAGCTGGGCCTGGCTCGCGTGGGGTCGGAACTTCCGGTAGAAATCCATGGTGAACAGCGTCGAGCACGCGTTGAACGCCCCGGCCAATGAACTCATCAGGGCCGCGAGCAGTCCAGCCACGACCATCCCGCGCACGCCGACCGGCAGCACCTGCTGCACCATCAGCGGAAACGCCGCCTGGGCGGCGGCGTTAATCGTCTCGCCGTTCGCGTCCACCAGGGGCGCCAGCCCCGGTGCCCTCCCGCTCTTCGCCAGGGCGACGGCGATCATGCCCGGGATGATGAAGATGAACACCGGCAGCAGCTTCAGGAACGCCGCGAAGATGCTGCCGCGCCGCGCCTCCGTCTGATTGGGTGCGATGAGCGTCCGCTGCACGATGTACTGATCGGTGCACCAGTACCAGAGACCGATGATCGGCGCGCAGAACAGCATGCCGACCCAGGGATAGTTCCCGTTGAAGTACCACGCGATTCGCGTCGATTCCTTCACCGGCGCCCACGTGCCTTCCATGCCGGGAGGGATGAGGGGCTTCCAGAGGTTGAACATCTCGGGGCCGAGCGTCGCGCGTAATTCCCCCCAGCCCCCGAGTGCCTGGAGGCCGAAAACCGTCAGCAGCAGCGAGCCGATGATGAGTATGAGCGTCTGCAGCGCCTCGGTGTAGGCCACCGCGCGCATGCCGCCGACGACTGTATACAGGCCGGTGAGCAGGACCACAGCCACCGACCCGAGCCAGAAACTGTTCAGCGTCAGCCCGCCGAGCTGCAGGCTGACCTCCGGCATCAGCGTGCCGAAGACGACCCCGCCAGCGAAGATGCCAACGGCGATCTTGGTCAGGATATAGGCAATCAGCGAGATGATGCTCAGCACCCACCGGGCGGTCGGCGAGAAGCGTCGCTCGAGGAACTCCGGCATCGTGTAGACCTTCGACCGGAGGTAGAAGGGTACGAACACCCAGCCGAGGATGAGCAGACACCAGGCGTGCAACTCATAATGGGCGAGAGCGACCCCGCTCGTGGCGCCGGACCCGGCCAGGCCCACCAAATGTTCCGAGCCTATGTTCGACGCGAAGATCGACGCCCCGACCACGACCCACCCGAGGTTCCGGCCTGCCAGGAAGTAATCGTCAGCGGTGTCGCGATTGGTGCGGACGACCCACCATGTGAGCGCGGCCAGCACGCCGAAGTACGCCAGAATAATCAGCCAGTCCAGAGTCGCCATAATTCGCTCAGTTTCACCTTCCTCCGGGCTACGATGAAGACTGTCGCCCGTCACACGTCAGCAGTCAGCGGCCATAGCCTATCGCGGCGGTGGCGCCGGTCGCGACAGAATTTCGTTTGGGGCGGAGGCCTCACACCATGAGCCTTGGGATTCCCGAGCTTCTGATCATCCTCGTGATTGTCGTGCTGATCTTCGGGGCCGGACGCCTTGCGGGTCTGGGCCGAGGTCTGGGGCAGGCAATTCGCGGGTTCAAGGAGGAGCTCCCTGGCGAGCAGGCCGAGGACGACCGGCCGCGGCGCCACGACCGGGACTGACCGCGCCCGGCGTTCCCGTTACAGCTGAGGGTCCGGTCGCGGGGCCGTGCCGGCCCGGCGGTCGAGCCGGCGCAGCGCGTCGGTCGCAAGCCACCCCAAGGCCAACAGGACGCCCAAGGTCAGGCCGATCCCGATCAGCGCCTGACCGCTGCGTTCCGGGTGTTCGAGATCGAACCGCGCGAGGCCGGCCCCGACGACCACCGCCGCCCCGGCACGCGGCGCAATCCCAAGCACCGTCCCGACAAGGAACGGCAGAAAGTCCACGGCGCTCGAGGCCAGCAGCACGTTGCTCAGGGCGAACGGCGAGCTTGGGGGAAGACGGACCAGCATCACCACCATTACCGCCTTCAAGAACCCGCTCCGCACGAAAGCGTCGTGGATTGCGAGGCCGCGGGGATACTCGTGCAGGACGGCGACGAGCCGCTCGCCCGATAGCTGCCTCGCGAGCGCGAAGCCGATGGCAGCTGCGCCCGCAAAGCCTGCCAGCGTTGCCGGCAAACCCGTCCAGACGCCAAAGGCCCATCCTCCGAGCACGGCCGGCGTGTAGGTCGGCAGCAGCGCAAAGCCGCCGCAGAGCGCAAACATGGTGACGAACACGAGGAGGCCACGCTCATGGTCGGCGCGCAGCCAGGCGCAGGAATACGGGATGGTGGCGAGCAGGATCAGGCTGCCGCCGGGTGGCAGCACCGTGGCAAGCAACGGCAGCGGCCCCAACTCACGAAGGTGTCGCACGAGACCGCGCACGGCAGGACGCTACAGGCGGGCGCGATGGGCGTCAAGCGCGGACCCTGCGCCTCAACTCGGGGATTTTGGGCGGACACCAATCGGATGTCGGGGCGGGGCGCGAGGTATCATCCGACCTCATCTGGCTGGGCTCCGCGTAGAGCTCCTTGCGTCACCTCGTCGCGCTTGCTACGATCGCAGGGTAGCCGTCGACCCGACCCGTTCCTTAGAGGCCACACTTCAAACTCTGGGTGGCCAGCGGCGCCCCCGGGCCGGTGGCCCGCCGTTTTCGGACAGTATCGCGCGCGATCGCCGGATGATCGCCGCAAGGCGTTGCCCCTGCGCGTGGACGGGTGCGGCGGCGCCAGAGGAGTGAAGCATGGCCAATCGATCCCGACCAACGCTGCAGAAGCGAGAACGGGAGAAGGCGCGAATGGAGCGCCAGCGCCAGAAGGAGCAGCGGCGCCAGGACACCAAGGAGCGGCGTTCGAACGAAGGACCCCGTCCTTCGGGTGAAGACCCTGACCTGGCCGGTATCACTCCCGGTCCGCAGCCGCTCGCAGACTGGCAGATCGACGAGACAGCCGAAGCGGCTGATGCCGAGCCGAAGTCCTGACCCGCCGTGGAGTACCTGATCAAGCAGTACCCGCTCGAGCAAGGCGCCCTGGAAATTCAGTATCTGGAAGAATTCTTCGGCGAGTTTCCACGCAAGAAGACCGCAGCTGAGATCGTTCGACGCCTCGTCGGGCGAGAGCACCTGCTTCTCATGGCCGAGGCGCCACTCCCGTCCGATCCTGGCATCATCGTTCCTGCGTCCTACAAGGTGATGCACGAGCTCCGTGCAACCGAGACCGAGCCGAAACTGCGCGACCTCGTGGATCGGCTGGCGGGCTGCCTCGTCTTCGAGGGCCGCAAGGTGCTGTACACCTGGATCGGCGGGACCCGGAGGGACTGGCGCGGGCAGGGACACTTCCGCGCCCTCACCGAAGAGAGCGAAGCCTGGGCCTTCGCGTCCGGCTACGATGAGGTGGTCGTCAAGACGAAGAACAAGTTCTTCGAGATGCGCAGCACGCTGGACAAGCTCCGCTTCGAGGTGATCAAGTTTGAACGCCATCCCGAAGACGGCGGCGAGTCGAAAGTCTATCTGAGCAAGAAGCTGCACGCAGGCGTCCTGCAGGGTCACCGCTCCATGCGGACCGTCGTGCAGGTGTGAGACCCGATCGAGCTCCACGCACACCGGGCATGCCAGCCCGGGTTCCAGGCTCAAAGGATGTGGTCATCGGCCCAGGCCGAAGTGACCGATAAACCAGGCAGCCTGCTAGTATGAAGTCTCCAGCCAGGTTCAACACGACACAACGATGCACGCCGCAAGACTCCACAGGACGGTTGGCGTAAAGGTCGGGCGTGTCCAGGTCGGGGGCGGTGCGCCCGTGGTCGTCCAGTCGATGACCATGACCGACACGGCAGACGCACGCGCTACCGCTCAGCAGGTCATCGAGCTCGCTGAGGCCGGCTCGGAAATGGTCCGGGTCACCGTCAATCTGCCCGAGGCAGCGACAGTGGTGCCCGAGATCAAGCGGCGGCTGCTCGATGCCGGCTGCACCGTCCCACTCATTGGCGACTTCCACTACAACGGACATCTGCTCCTGACGCGCTACCCGGCGTGCGCGGCTGCGCTGGACAAGTACCGCATCAACCCCGGCAACGTGGGCACGGGGCGGCGGAGGGATGAGCAGTTCACCACCATCTGCAAGGTGGCGGGCGACCAAGGGAAGCCGGTGCGCATCGGCGTCAATGGCGGCTCTCTCAACCAGGAGCTCGTCATGCAGCAGATGCAGGAGAACACCGACAGGAACCTCGGGCTCACATCCGAGCAGATCCTGAACGCGTGCATGGTGCTCTCGGCGTTGCAGTCCACGGAGCTGGCGCAGGAGGCCGGCCTGCGGCGCGACCAGATCATCATTTCGTGCAAGGTATCGCGGCCTCGCGATCTCGTCGACATCTACCGCGACCTCGCCCGCAAGACTGAGCAGCCGCTGCATCTGGGACTCACCGAGGCCGGGATGGGGATGAAAGGGCTGGTCTGGTCGGCTACGGCCATGGGGATTCTGCTGAACGAGGGGATCGGCGACACGATCCGGGTCTCGCTCACCCCGCGGCCGGGCGGCGATCGCCGCGACGAGGTGTACGCCGCGTGCGAGATCCTGCAGGCGCTCGGGGTCCGCGCGTTCTCGCCGAGCGTGACCGCGTGTCCGGGCTGCGGCCGAACCACGAGCTCCACCTTCCAGGAACTCGCCGAACGCGTGCAGGCCTACGTTCGCGAGCAGATGCCGGATTGGAAGGGGCGCTACGAGGGGGTCGAGTCGCTCACCCTTGCTGTGATGGGATGCGTCGTCAACGGTCCCGGCGAGTCGAAGGCCGCCAACATCGGTATCAGCCTGCCAGGCACCGGCGAGGCACCGAACTGCCCGGTGTTCATCGACGGCGAGCACGTAGACACCTTCAGGGGCACGTACGAAGAGCTCGCCGCAGCGTTCCAGCGGGTCATCGACGAGTACGTCGACCGGAAGTATCCCCGCAAGCCGGTCACGGTGTGAGCTTGCGAATGCACAATGCAGAATGCACGATGCACAATGTAAGACGGCAGCTCCTGATTGTGCATCCTGCAATTGTGCATTCTGCATCGTGCATTGTGCATTGTTTCCCCGTCCTGTAAGTGCCTCATCATCACGTCTACGTCGTCTACCTGCGCAACCCGAAGCGTGACGGGCGCGCCGGGTACTGACGTGGGCATGACCGGCCTCACGCCCGACCAGCGGTTCGCGAATCACAAGAACGGGATCAAGGCGGCTGGCGTCGTGAAGCGGTTCGGCGAGCGGCTCGTGCCGAAGCTCTATGCGCACCTCAATCCGATGACGTACGGGCAGGCGCTGAAGATGGAGCAGCAGCTGGCCGAAGAACTACGCGCGGCAGGCTACGTGGTGTTCGGAGGGCACTAACTCGCGCAATGCACGATGCACAATGCAAAATGCACAATTCAGAAAGGCCAGTCCCAAACCACAGGTTGTTTCCCTAATCCACAGATCGTGGGATGTTCGTGACTCGAAGCATCTCGTTGTGCATTCTGCATTCTGCATTGTGCATTGTGCATTACACGTGTCGCTAAGCCGCCTTCTCCTTCTCCAGACGCTTCCGCAGGAACTTCAGCACCGACAGTTCATCCGGCTCGAGGTCGTCTGAATCGGCAATTGCCGCGGAGGCGCGCTGCTCCAGCGTGTCGAGCAGCGAGCGATCGAGATACGCGTCGATGATCGCGGGGTGGATGTAACACTTGCGGCACACCGATTTGGTGTTGCCCAGCAGGCCGGCCACCGCCTCGATCGCCTGCAGCAGGTTCTTCTTGGCCTCCGTCGCGGTTTCGGAAGGCAGCTCGCGCAGGGCGCGCGCGGCAAGTACCGTCCCCGACCACGTGCGGAAGTCTTTGGCGGTGAAGTCCTCGCCCGTGATCTCTCGCAGGTATTGGTTCACGTCGGACGAGTCGACGACCTGCCGCGTGCCGGTCTCGTCGACGTACTGAAACAACTCGAAGCCCGGCAGATCGCGGCACCGCTTGACGATGGAGGCGAGCTTGCGGTTCCGCAGATCGATCGCATGTGACTTGCCGCTCTTCCCGCGGAACTCGAACCGGACCGTGGAGCCGTTGACGGCGACGTGCCGGTCACGCATGGTGGTGAGACCGAACGAGTTGTTCTGCTTCGCGTACTCGTCGTTGCCGACACGAATGAGGGTCTTCTCGAGCAGCTGGACCACCGTGGCGAGCACCTTCTCTCGTGGCAGCCCCGGCAGGGCGAGGTCCTGCCCGGTGCGGGCGCGGATCCTCGGGAGGGCTTCGCCGAAGGCAATCATGCGGTGGTATTTGGTCTCGTCGCGCACCTCGCGCCAGCGTGTGTGATAGCGGTACTGTTTCCGGCCTTTGGCGTCGCGGCCGGTTGCCTGCACGTGGCCCTTTGGGGAGGGGCAGATCCAGACGTCGGTCCACGCCGGCGGAATGGCCAGCTTCCGCATCCGTGTCAGCGTCTCCTCACCGGTGAGGGTCGTCCCGTCTGGGGCCTTGAACACCCAACCAAGAGGCCCCATCTCGCGACGAATACCCGAGGACAGGTCGGAGACATACCGGAGCCCTGCCGCGCGCGCCGAGTCGACCGGCTGTTCGGACTCGGTTGCTGCTTTCCGTCGCGTACGACTGGCCATAATATGCCGGGACGCCAGCAGGGTCCGTGCCAAGGTGGCGATCCGGCTGCCCGTCGAGCAATGCGTTCCAAGGGCGTACAACACTGGGACCCGGCCTTCGCGCCGGGTCCCCCGTGTACCGCGCCACGTGCGCTAGTTGCTCGCGTCGATTTCCAGGCCGTTGGCAAAGTCCTTCACGCCAGGGGCGCTCTTGACCAGCTCAGCAACCCGATTCTTCTCCGCGGCCGATCGCACTTTGCCCTTGACGGTCACCACGCCGTTGTTCACGTCGAAGTTGATGTCCCGATCGGTCAGCGTCGTGTCCCGGTCGACCATCTCGGACAACCGATCGCGGATCTGCCCGTCAAAGTTGTCGGCGGTGGACTCGTTCATGTCCTCCACCGTGAGCTCGTTGAGCACCTTCCCGCTGGTCCCTACCGCAGCAGAAGCTACCTGTTCGGCGCGCTGGCGCTCAGCGGTCGAGTCGACGGACCCCTTCAGATGGACGATGTTCTCCTTCTTGTCCCAGTCGACGTTCACGTCTTCGATGTCCGCCTGTTTGAGGGAGTCCTGCACCTGCTCCTTGACGTCCGGGCCGCGGTTACACGCGTAGCTCAGCGGTGCGCCTACGAGCAGGATCGACATTGTAGCCGCCTGAATTCCCCTTTTCATTGCTCTACCTCCAGCGGCTGGGCCGCGACACCGTAACGAGCAAGAGCGGGGCCGTTATGCGGCGTCAGCGACCCCAGACGACCTTCGGATCGCCGACTTTTCGCCCACACCCCGACATTTTCACTTCGTCGGCGGGACGGGCACGAGCCCCGCCTCGCGCCCGGTGATCAGTCGCACGCTGCGCTGGTACGAAATGTATGCGCCCGCCCACTGAATGAGCACCATCACCCGGTTGCGAAACCCCACCAGGTTCATGATGTGCACGAACAGCCAGACCAGCCACCCGATCAGTCCGGACAGGTGGATGCGTCCCAGCTTCGCAATGGCCGCGGCGCGGCCGATGGTCGCCATCATCCCGGGATCGTGGTACACGAATGGCTTCATCGGCTGCCCCGCGATGTGCCGCACGATGTTCGTGGCGGCGTGCCGGGCCTGCTGCTGCGCAACCGGTGCAACACCCGGGAGCGGTTGCCCATCCGCGCCGTGCAAGAGCGCAAGATCACCGATCACGTACAGCTCGGGGTGACCAGCCAGGTGGAGTTCGGGTTCGATGGGCACGCGTCCGACGGGATCCAGCGGAACGCCGAGCGACCGGGCCAGCGGGGACGCGGCGACCCCGGCGGCCCAGATCACGGTTCCCGCCTCGAGCCGGCGGTCGCCCATCGCGACGCCGCCTTCGTCGACCGAGGTCACACGCGTGTTCTCCCATACCTCGATACGCAGCCGCTCGAGCGACCGGCGCGCCGCGTCCCGGAGATCCTCCGGAAATGTCGAGAGGATGCTCGGTCCCGCCTCAATCAGTACGACACGCGATTGCGCCGTCGAAATCGACCGGAACTCGTGAGCGAGCGTGTGGCGCGCGATCTCGGCAATGGCTCCGGCCATCTCGACACCCGTCGGGCCGCCCCCGATGACTGCGAATGTCAGGAGCCGCTGCCGCAACTCGGAGTCCTCCTCACGCTCGGCAATCTCGTACGCCAGCAGCGTCCGCCGCCGGATCTCGAGGGCATCGTCCAGCGACTTGAGCCCGGGCGCGACTGCTTCCCACTCGGGATGCCCGAAGTACGCGTGGGTCGCCCCGGTGGCCACGATGAGATAGTCATATGTGATGGTGCCCTCGTTCAGCGTGACGGTCCGTGTTGCGGGATCGATCGCTGTGGCCGCCGCGAGCAGCACGCGCACGTTCTGCTGCCGGCGGAGAATCCAGCGGATGGGCGAGGCGATATTCCCCGGCGAGAGTCCGGCTGTCGCGACCTGGTACAGCAGCGGTTGGAAGAGGTGGTGATTGCGGCGGTCGAGCAGGGTGAGACGGACCGGCGCGCGCTTCAGGGCCTGGGCCGCGGCGAGGCCGCCGAAGCCTCCGCCGATGATCACGATATGTGGTGCGTCATCAGGCATACGCGCTACATCCCTGGGGGAAGTCGGGTGCGTTCGGACCGGTAGTGTACACTTCGCAAATGTCCGAAATCGAAGCGATCGGCCGAGACCCGCGCGCGTCCGTCCTGACCGCGTGCCCACTCGACTGCCCCGACTCGTGCAGTCTGTCGGTGACGGTCAGGGACGGGCGAGTCATCGACATCGAGGGCGGGCACGACAACGCTGTCACGCACGGCTACATCTGCGCCAAGGTGCGCCGGTTCGCCGACCGCATGTACGGCGATGCGCGTCTGCGCTACCCGATGGTCCGCACGGGCCCGAAGGAGCACCCCACGTTTGCGCGCGTCGAGTGGGACGAGGCCTTCGAGTTGATCGCGTCGCGGATCACGGCTGTCCGCACGGAATGGGGCTCCGAAGCGATCCTGCCGTTCTGCTACGGCGGCTCGAACGGCATGCTCACGCACGACGGGCTGGACGCGCTGTTCTTCCGGCGGCTCGGCGCCTCGCGCCTGGCACGCACCGTGTGCGCGGCCCCGACAGGGGCGGCCAATCTGGCGCTCTACGGCAAGATGCCATCCGTCACCTACCAGGACTACCCGCACGCGCGGCTCATCGTGCTCTGGGGCATGAATCCGTCGGTGTCCGGCATTCACGCGATCCCGTACCTTCGCGAGGCCCGGGAGAACGGCGCCCGCATCGTCGTCGTCGATCCGCGGACCACGCCCGTCGCGAAGACGGCTGACCTGCACCTTGCGGTGAGACCGGGCACGGATGTCGCGGTGGCGCTCGCGATCCATCGTTTTCTGTTCGAGGAGGGTTTCGCCGACACAGCGTTCCTCGCCGCCCATGCGCATGGGGCGGATGCACTCCGCGAACGGGCCGCCGAGTGGACATTCGAGCGCGCGGCCGATGTTGCCGGCGTCGATGCCGCGGCAATCGCCCAACTCGCACGCTGGTATGCCACGACGTCTCCCGCGCTGATCCGCTGCGGGTGGGGACTCGAGCGCAACCGGAACGGTGGCAATGCCGCGCTCGCGGTGCTCGCATTACCTACGGTTGGTGGAAAGTTCGGAGTCCGAGGCGGCGGCTACGCGATGAGCAACTCCGCCTCCTGGGGGATCACGCGCACCTGGGTGACTGAGCCCGAACCCGACACACGCCTCGTCAACATGAATCACCTCGGGCGCGTTCTCACCGAGCCGGTGGAGCCGCCGGTCAAGATGCTCTTCGTCTACAACTGCAATCCCGCCGTCACCATGCCCGACCAGCAGCGCGTGTTGAAAGGGCTGCAGCGGGAGGATCTGTTCACGGTGGTGTTCGAGCAGGTGTTCACGGACACGTGCCTCTATGCCGATGTCGTGCTTCCGGCGACGACCTTCCTGGAAGGCTATGACGTGGCGCGCGCCTATGGCCCGCTCTCGCTGCAGCTTGGCCGGCCTGTCGTCGATCCGGTCGGCGAGGCACGGTCGAACGCCGACGTGTTCGGCGAGTTGTCCAATCGCATGGGCCTGCTGCGCGACGGCGAGCCCGGCGGAGAGCTCGACCTGCTCGTGCGCGTGCTCGCAGACCTTCCACCGGCTATCGGCTCGCGTTTCCAGGACGGCCGGCCAGCGGACGGGCCGTGGAACGGCGTTCCCGTGCAGTTCGTGGACGTGTTCCCGCAGACATCCGACGGGAAGGTGCAGCTGTTCCCGGGTGCGCTCGAACGCGAGGCGCCGCTGGGCCTGTACCGGTACCAGCCCGATCCCGCCACGCTGACATATCCGCTGGCCCTCATTTCGCCGGCGAGCGACCGGACGGTCAGCTCGACGCTCGGCGAGCTGCCGCGTCCCGCGGTAAAGCTCGTCATGCACCCGGCCGATGCGGCCTCGCGGGGGCTGGAAGAGGGTGACGAAGTGCGCATCTTCAACGAGCTGGGTGAGGTCCGCTGCCGCCTGCAGCTCGGTACGTGGGTGCGCCCCGGGGTGGTGTCGCTGCCCAAGGGCCTCTGGCGGAAGAGCACGGCAAACAGCAACACCGCAACGACCCTTGCGCCCGACACGCTGACCGACATCGCGGGCGGGGCATGCTTCAACGATGCGCGGGTGCAGGTCGCGAAGGTGTAGAAGTCCGGGACTGAGTCCCGGCCCCGCATCTCCGCTTGTCGTCCGCCGCTGCCCCCGGCCGCCCGCGGGCAGTCACCCGTCAGTACCAGTAGTAGAAGATGAGATCGATCCCGCCCTGCTCGACCCGCTGCGTGAGGTTGCGTTGGGTTCCGCCCTCGGCGACGGAGGTCTGGAGGCGCAGGTACTCCGCCAGCTGGTACTCCAGGATGAACTCGCTCACGGACTGCGACCCGAACGCCTGGCGGAACTTGAAGAAGAGGCGGTCGCCCACTTGTTCGCCCAGCGTGACCGACGGGCCGTATCCGTCTTCAGGCGCGGTCTGAATCTCGAACACATCGAGCTCCAGCGCACCGCCGATGGACCTGGCCAGTGACGAGGCGACGAACCCGCTGGCGAGCGCGCCGGCCTGCTGGGCCAGCGAGGCCTGCTGACCTTCACCGAGCGAGTTCGCGGGCTGGTTGAAGATGATGAGCGACAGAATGTCGGCCTCATCGAGCGGCGGCCGGCTCGTGAGCGTCAGCTCGGGCTTCCGCGCCGTACCCCGCACGTGCACCTGTGCCTCGACACCCGAGATGACCCGCTGCGCCACGATGTCGAGCAACGGGTTGATCTCCGGCGTCCCCGAGAACTGGATGCGGCCCTCGCGCTGGATGTCGAATCGCCGCCCTTGGAAGTCATACGTTCCCCGGACGGTGTTCACGAGCCCAACCAGGCGCACCGTATCTCCGGGCTTCTTGGTCACCCGCACGTCCCCGCCGATAGTGACGTTGACGTCGCCGAGACCGACGGGCGACGCCCCCGACGGGTTGAGGTCCGTGCCCTTGATCACCACGTTGTTCGGCATCGAGAGCCGCACATCGAGGGTCAGCGCGTCGAAGACGCTGGGGGCAGGCGCCTGCTCCTCCTTGTCCGCGACCGCAGGTACCTGCGCGGCCGGGGCGGTACCGCGCCCAGCTGCGGACGGCGCCGTCGCCGCAGCGTCCGCGGGAGCCTCGGTGGGGGGCGGCGTCGTGGCCCGACGATCGGGAGCACCGGCCGGCGGCACCGCTCCGGGTGCCTCGGCCTCGAGCTTCGTGGGCTCCACGGCGTACGCATTGCTCGTGGTCAACGCGAGCACGCGGCCCACATCGATCGTGCCGGTGTGCACGCCGAGCGTACCTTCGACGCGGGGCTGCCGGAGCTCGCCCGTGATTCGCACGTCCGTATTGAGCTTGATGTCCGCGAGCTGGTTGTCGACGATCTCGAACTGATCCGACTTGATCGCGATCTGCACGCCTCCGATCTGGCCCTGGTGCGTCGCGAGTTCACCCGACACGCTGAGCGTGTGCTGGTGTTCGTCCACCAGGTTGAACTCCTGGATCTGGACGCGATCGGGCGTCAGTGTGATCCGCGTGTCGAATCCGGTGTATCCGCTCTTTGTCAGCTCGGCGATCGTGAAGGCACCATTGCGGACGTCGACCGACCCGTTCAGATGCGGGTCTCTGGGGGATCCGGTCACCCGCACGTCCGCCTGGAACGTGCCGCTCACCTTCGAGACCTGGGGCACGAAGGCGGCGATCAACCCGAGGCCGAGCGTGCTGCTCTTTACGGCGATGTCGAGCTCCTCGCCGGGGCGTGCCGCCAGGTGATCGTCAGCCGGTGGAGCGGCGGGCGCCGCCGGGTCAGGCGCTTTGAAAAACGCCGCCGGCACGAACCCCTTCGCCGCGATCCACGCCTCTGGCGTCTGGGAGAGTCTGGTGTCCAGCCGTACCCCGTCGACGGCGTACACGATCGCGCCCTCGAACGACTGGTACTGGAACTCGCGGAACGAGCCGTTCGTGATGGAGAACGTCGCATCGGCGCGCGGCGCCTCCCGTGTACCCGTCACGGTGGCGTTCGCGCTCAGCGTGCCGCCAACCTGCTGCTGCCCCAGCATGAGCGCATTCACGCTCGCGACGTCGACCGCCTCGGCCCGGATCTTCAATGCGTCCCCGGGACCACCGAACGCTCCTTCGACCGCGAGACGCTGTGCCCCGCTGACCAGGCGCAGATCCTCGACCGCAATGCGATCGCCGCCGTACTGAATGGCCGCCTCGCTGCCCGGTTCCGTCCGCCATTCGACCCCTGCGGCGGTCACGGCCAGGGTTCGCAGGTGGATCTCCTGGTGATCGGGGTGCATCACGACGTCGCCGTTGGCGGCCAGCGTCCGCTTCTGCTCGATGATCGTCGCGTCAAACCCCAGCGTCTGGTCCTTCCACGTGGTGCGTGCGGTCGCTTCCGGGATATTGCGGCCGGACACCTGCAGCAGCATCGCCGTCGTGTCTGCGGCGATCTCCGCGCGGGCCGGCTGCAGTTCGGGAATACGGACATCGTACGTCGTCTTCGCCGCAATCACGCTGGTGGTGCCGTACCGCAGGTTGTTGACCGAACCTGTACCCTTGGTCTGGAGCGACTGCTGGTTGCCCGTCAGGCGTCCTTCGGCCGTCAGGTTCCCGGACACCTCGGTCTTGAACATGCGGCCGACGGTCTCGAGGTTCATCACGCTGGCGCGGTACTCGAGGTCGGTGGCACCGTCCGGGCGCAGGTCGACGTGCCCTTTCGCGTTCACGTCGAGGTCGGGCCCCGTGATGGTGAGCGACCGGATATCGCCCTGCCCGTCGGCAAACTGCCCATCCACCGCTGCGCGGGCGAGGGCAATCTCGCCGACGCGGCTCTCGGCGAGCGACACCGTCCCGGCGGCGCGAACCGCCATGGGATCGATCGCGCCGGCGAGGCTGGGAACCGTGGCCTCGATGTTCAACGAGCCGGACAGGTCGCCCGCGAGCTCCGGACGTCCGGCGATGGCCGCCGGATCGAAACCGCTGAACTCGCCGTCTGCCTTCACCGTCAGCCCCTGGTTGGCCACGCGGGTGTCGAAGATCAGCCGCGGCACCTGGCCTCCGAAGAGCGAGGAATCGACCAGCGTGCCCCGCGCATCCAGCGTCATCCGCTCCAGTGCGGTGCCAGTGCCGTTCACCACGAATGACCCATTCACCACCGATTGGTAGCGATCCCCGGACAGCGCCGCGATCCGGAACGCGCCACCGATCCGCTGGATGTCGAGATCCCGCACCGTCGCATCGGCGCGATACGCGATCTCCTTGCCCTGAAGGGTGACGCCCGCCGTGCCGCCGCCCGCGATGCTTGCGCCGGCCAGTTCCGACGGGCGGAACGTCGCGTCTGCGGTGAGATCGTTCACGCTGCCGGCCAGGCGATAGGCCACGTTCAGGTCGCTAGGCACCGCGGGGACCTTCAACGCCCGCGGCAGGTTGCGGAGATCCAGGTGGGTGGCCTCACCCCTCAGATCGAGTCGGAGTGGCGTGCCGGGCACGATGGTGCCGGCGAAAGTGGCGCGGCCGCCGTAGGCAGCAGCCTTGCCATCGACGTGGAGGACTCCCCGGTCGAAGCGGCCCTTCGCAGTCACGTCGCGTGCCTCGTAGCCGAAGGCCACGACACGCGGGGCAACGACCTGCCAGCGCCCATCGATGGCGGCGAGCGGGTTGGGCGCCGAGCGGCCCGTGAGGCGCAGATCGACCAGTGCGCGACCGGTGATGTCACTGTGCTGCGCGGTCGCCTTCAGCAGCGGGGCGAGATCGAGGTGCCGCAGGTCGATTGTCCCCTCGATCCGCCGCTCGGGCACCGTGAGGTCCGTTACCACGTCGCCACTCAGTTGCCCCGCCGAGGACCGGGTGTTGAACACGAGGCGCAGACCGCTGAGCGGGCCTTTCGCGCTGATCTCGAACGCCGGTTGCAGCGGGTATCGAAGCAACGCGGGCACCAGCCGGCCAGTCTCCCGCAGCGCGAGCTTCTCAGAGCTGACCCGCAGGTCGAGCACGGGTGTGTGTTGGTAGGAGCGCACGCTGCCGTCGATCGACAAGGCGCTCTCGGCTGTGCGAATCGCAAGCTTCTCCAGGAAGATCGAGTCTTCCCGCGTGGAGATCGTCCCGGACAGGTCGGCGAGGCGGAAGTCGCGATCGGGCGACTGGAATGAGAGGTGTCCGATCCGCACCGTGTAGTTGACCGGCTTGTATTCGAACCCGATGGTCGCATTGAGACGTTCGATCCGCGACGGGAGCTCCACGCTCGAGGGCCCGGGCGCCCCTTCGAGGAACACCGATCCATCGGTGATGCCGATTTCGCCGATGGCAATCGGCCGTCCCGGACCCTCCCGATCGGCTTCCTTGCGCTCCCTCTTGAGCAGCCGACCGAGGTTCCAGCCCTGGGCGTCCTTTGCAAGGTGCACAACCGGCCGGTTCAGGCGAATGGAGTCGAGCATCACTCCGCCGCCCAGGAAATCGAACACGCTGTAATTGAGGCCGATGTCCTTTACTGACACCACGGACTGCCCGTCCAGCGTGACATCAAGGTCCTCGAGCTCGACGCCGAAGAACAGGTTGCCGCCCAGGCGACCGATGGTCACGCGGCCGTTCAGGTAATCGTCGGCCTGCCGCACGATGAAACCGCGCAGCCAGTCCTTGAACCACGCGGTCTGCGACACGATGAGCGCGAGCGACGCCGCCCCGATGACCAGCGTGCACAGGAGGGCGACGACTTGCAGGACGCGCCTCACGCCACACCCGCGTCGTGAATGGCCGCTGCTGTTCTATCCACGTCAGAAGGCCTGTCCGATGCTGAAGTGCACACGCCAGTGCCGCTTCTCCGGCTCGCCATCGACGAGCAGTCCCTCGATGGGCGTGAGCTGATACCCGAGGTCGGCCCGCACCGGACCGATTGGCGTCCGATACCGCAGCCCGGGTCCCACTGCCGCGCGCAGGTCGCCGAAGTCGAACTCCCATGAGCGTTCCCAGGCGTTGCCGGCGTCGATGAAGGCCACCACACTGAAATTGCGGGAAATGGAGAGACGCAGCTCGGAATTCGCTTCCAGCATGGTCAGGCCGCCGATCGGCAAGCCTCCGCTGAGCGGGCTCACCTGCAAGCGCCCCCAGCCGCGCAGACTGGTGGAGCCCCCCAGGAAATAGCGCCGCGAGAACGGCACGCGGCTGGGGTCGGCCGCCAGCCCGCGGCCAATGCCATCGATGCCGCCGGCCTGCAAACGGTGAGCGAGCACGATGCGGCGGCCGAACGAGGTGTATTGCCGCAGGTCGAGCGCCGCCAGATAGAAGTCATAGCTGCCGGGAAGCCAGCCGCCAGCCTGCTCCAGATGCAGCGCCGCGTAGTACCCCCGGCGTGCGTCCAGCAGGTTGCGCGTCGTGTTGCGCGTGATGTCGAGCTCGAAGCCGATCAGCGTGCCTGCCTGCTTCCCGTCGGTGGGATCAAGGCCGAGCGCGATGAGATCATCGCGGAATTCCGGGTTGTCGAGCGCTTCCTGGCTGGCGGTGCTCGTCTGGTACTCGTCCACGAACGTCACTGACCAGGTGTTCCGCGCACGGGCGTCGGCCTGGTGCCGCAACGTCACGCGTCCGCCGATCGTGTCGGCCGAGTAGAGCACCTCGCGGGTTCTCCACGCCTGCGCACCGAACCCCAGCGAGAGGTGCGGTTTCAGAAAATACGGCTCCGTGAGATCAGCCTTCACCCCGCGATCGAGCGACGACCAGCGGGCGGCGACGCCGGCCGTGCGCGCGCCGCCGAAGAAGTTCGAGTGCCGCCACCTGGTGTCCACACGAGCCTTCTCCTCGCTGCCGTACCCGACGCCGACGTTCAGGCGGCGGTGCTTTCCCTCGGCGACGGTAACGCGCGTCGGAACCTGCGGCGGCTGCCCTTCTCCGCGCAGCGGCTCGACGTTCGCAAACTCGAACAGCTCGAGGTTGTACAAACGCCGCTGGCTCTCCTGCAGATGGGAGATGCGGTAGGGATCACCAGGCCTGAACGTCAGCTGCCGGCGGATGACCTGCTCGCCGACACTGGCATTGCCCGCAATCTCGACGGGCCCGAAGGTGGCGGGCGCGCCTGGCGTCGCCCGATACACCGCGACCACCCGCCTGGGGCCGCCGCGACCTGGCTGCTCCTCGGCAGCGACGGTCGCGTAGGGATACCCGCGATCACGGAACGCGTTCACGACCGCTTCGCGGGTTGCGGCAAACGCCGGCCGATCCAGGGGCACGCCCTTCTTCAGCGGCGCCGTCCGCCCCAGGCGCCGCACCACCCACGCCGGCAGCACGTCCACTCCTTCGAAGCGCACGTCTTCGACGATGATCGGCACGCCCTCGGACACATGCACGGTGATGGAGACCGCATCCTTCTTGTCGTTCATTTGCACGTCGACCGACTGCACGCGCGCATCGGGAAAGCCGTGGTCGGCATAGAACGCCTGAATACGCTTCAGGTCGGCGTCGAATCGCGAGCGATCGAAATACTTCTTGGCCCCCCACGGCAGCCGGCTGCTCTCCTTGGTAGCGAGCACGCCTTTCAGCTGCCCCGCGTCGATCCCCTCCGTGCCTTCGAAGTCGATGTTCTTGACCGTGATGCTGCCTTCCTCGTCGCACGCCGCTCCGAGCAGGGCGAGCGTCAGGACAGCTGCCGCCGCAAGAGGTCGCACACAGCTGAACCGTGGGAGGGCAGAACGCGACATACCAAGGCACTTCAGACCACAACGCGTGCCAGCACGGGCCGCAGTCCGCGCTCCGATCGGCGGCTGTACGGCTGTAGCCTGCCCCGCGTGTCAGAAGGGTGTCTGCAGGGCCGTCACCCTGCCCGGCAGGTGCGCAAGGCGGTGTGCTACTCGGGACGAGCGGAAGGGCGGGTCGAGGTCACCAACAGCAAGATTCCCAGCCCGACGGCGATGAGGAGCCCAATCGCGATCCACAGGAGCGGGATGCGCCCCAGGATGTCCCCGTTCCACAGCGCGAGCAGCGCCCCGACGATCAGGAGGAAGTAGCCGGCTACGTAGACGCGCATGAAAGACACGGGAGAGATCGACGCGGGTCCGGCCGGCGGGTGCGGAGAGAACGGGCCGGGCTCATCGCCCGGCCCGCGTGCGTTACTGCTGCTGGATCCGCACGGTGAGCGCAGCGCGCCGGTTGAGGCGCCGCGTCTCTTCGCGCGCGTTGTCGTGCTTCGGCCGCTCCTCGCCGTAGCTCACGCTCCGGAGCCGGTCCGCGCCGATTCCGTTGCTCGTGAGATAGTCGCGCACGGCGTTCGCGCGACGCTCGCCGAGCGCCAGATTGTATTCGGCCGTGCCGATGTTGCAGGTGTGCCCTTCGACCTCGACGCGCAGGCCAGGGTTCTCGCGCAACGCCGTCACGGCTTCGCCGAGGATCCGGGTGGCCTCTTCACGCAGGCTGTATCGGTCGAAGTCGAAATGCACGTCCTCGAAGACGTACTCCTTGACCGCCGGGCGCACCACCTGGATGTTGACGGTGTCGCTCCCCGTGCCACCCTTGCCGTCGTCGACCGTCACCGTGGCGGGCACGGTGCCCTCCTGGTTGGGCGCGGTCCACAACGTCTCACGTTCCGCGGGGTTCGCGAACGAGCCGGCCGGCGCACTCCACTTGTAGGTGAGCGTGTCACCGTCGGGGTCCTGTCCGTCCGCGGTCACCGTCGAGCTCTTCCCGACGTCCACCGTGCACGGGTTACAGCGCGCTTTCACTGTCGGCGCCCGGTTGGGTGCCGGCGGCGGCGGCGGCGGCGGGGGCGGCGGCGGCGGCGCGTAGACAGCCACGCCCGGGTGATACCCGATGCGGAACTGCACGCTGAACTTGTCGAGGCCGCCATCGTTGTAGCCGAACTCATCACGGCTGTCGACCGGCAGATCCCAGTTGGCCGCCGTGCCCAGGAACAGGCCACTGCGAGCCTGCCAGGTCAGACCGGCGGTGAAGCGGGTTTTGTTCTCCAGGTCGCTCACCAGCGGTGCAAGCGAGCCGTCTGTCCCGACCAGGGGGCTCGACAGCGTGACCTGGTCGTCGCTGTTGATCTCACCATGCAGTTCCGCGAACGCGCGCAGGGAACGTCGCGTGGGCCCGCCGATCCCCACGCCCCACCGGAACGCGTCCGACACGGACACGCCGCTCGGATCCCCGCGGACGATGAAGCCTCCGAAGCCGGTGATCTCGGCCGCGCGATTCACTTCCTTGCTGACGATCGCGTCGACGAGGAAGTCCGCGCTTCCGGAGCCGGCGCCGTCCTCGTCGCTGCCGGTGGGCAACTTGACGATGCCCCGCAGGGCGAACGCCACAGGCTGCTGGCGCGACTCCGAGAGCAGATTGACCTTTGCACCTAACAGCAGATCGCCGAGCTGATTGCCGCTCCACGTCGAGTTCATCAGGGGGTAGTCGTTGACCACCCCGCCATAGCGGACGTCGCTATTGAAGATCGACTGGCCGTCGGCGTTCGTATCCCGATCCAACCGCGTGACCACGCGCCACGACCCAAACAGTTCGACCTTGCCGAGCCCGTACCCGAACGTGCCAATAAAGTGGCTGACGTCCGTGAACCCCTGCGTGTAGTCGAAGTTGGTGTAGTACCCGCTCCCCGACCAGCGCCGGTTCGGCAGAACTTCGGCCGTTGGCACGAACCACAAGCCGGTATCACCGAGGAACGTGTTCGTCGCCGGACGGATGTCCGCACTCTCCCCCGAAGCGGCCGGGGGAGAGGGCGGCGGAGCGGGTTGGGGATCGGCTGTCTGCTGGGCCTCCGCCAAGGAAGCGGTGATCAGCAGGCAGGCAGAGATGGTGACAACACGACGAAGCATAGGCGTTGGGTCCTCCACGGCGCGGGCGACGAAACGTCGCTATTCGGTTTGGAATGGCGCGTCCGACCCGGCGGACTCCGACGGAAGACGTCCACGACCGCCCCGGCTCACCTGGCCACCCTTTCGGCCTGCAGAGCGCGCTTCTTCCGGCGTCCATTCGTGGGCCGTACCCTTTGCATGCGCGGCACGTCCGCCCTTGCTGGCGATTTCCTTCTGGCGTTCGGGACTCATCGATGCGAAGCCACGGCGTTCTTTGCGTTCGGTTGAATTCACCTTCGTCGCCTCCTCAAGTCGGTCGTTGCAGATGCGTGTCGCTTCCTGCTTTCGGGCGGCTGCGCGCATGACTCAGGAGTCACACGCGCCACATAGTGGGATGCCAGCTGCCCACGAGCTATCCGCAACACACCGGATAGCACCACCCCAGCCGGAAGCATTCGTCGTGCCACGAAGATTCATGCGATTGCGCCTGATCGCCCGGATCTTCGCTGCCGCCCGCGCACCTGCGCATTCAATATACGCCTTTCTGGCAGAGGTTGCATCCGAATCGTACACGGGCGGGAAAAAAGGAAAAACAGGGTGCTCGGCTCAAAGGGCGCGGAAGGGCGTCATCGAAGAACGTCGGAGTGCCGGGGCTACGGCTCGGGGAGCGGACGACGGGCCTTGAAGCAGTCACACCCAGGGCAGTTCCGGACGTCGAACTGGTAGCGCACGACCGGAAAGAGCATCGGGTGCGCGCAATACAGCAGCTCCCCGCCCTCCATTGTCTGGAAGCCTGACGTCCGCTACGACGGGCTGTGTGCGCCGGCCGTACCAACACAGGCGATGGCGGTGTTCCAGGTCATCGCCTGATGGCGGGGCGCCTGCCACGAGCGCCCGGCCATGCCTTCTCACTTGGCCTGTTCGGGAACATAGCCGGGAGGCAGCGCCGCACCCTCGCCGAAGAAGAAGTCCTCCATGTGTTTGGCCACCAGCTCCTGCGCTTCCTTCTGCCACGGCATGAGCCGGTACTCGTTGAGAATCATCTTCATCCGCTCTTCCCAGAGCCGCCAGGCGTCGAGGGAGATGTTTTCGTAGATGCGCTGCCCCAGTTCGCCGGGCCAGGGCGGTGCATCCAGCCCGGGCATCTCTTTCTGGAACTTCTGGCAGAACACGCGTCGTCCGCTGCCGCTGCCCGTGGAAGGGGAGGCAGACGGGGGGCTGCATGGGCTCATGAGATCCTCCGCATGGCGTGATGGTAGCAGGTTGGGCGTATTTCGCCCGACGGCCTGCAGGCCCCGTGGCGGCCCGAGTCCGGGCCGTCAGCGCCGGGCACACGTCGGGGATTCGCCGGGTCTGCCCCGTTGCCTGGCGACGCACCGTCAATGCCCGGTGCTCAGCGTCTGCCGGCTCACCAGCGTCAGGGCGCGATCGATCACGAAGGCGAGCCGGGCGTGTGCGGCACGAAGCGCCTCTTCAACCGCGGCCGGGTCCTGCGCGCGAGCAAAGATGAAACCGAGGTAACTCGCGCCCTCCGGCAGTGGAACCAGCATCTGGTCGGCCTTCGCCGTGACCCGGATCTCGGTGACGTGAGGCACGGCGCGCGCCGCGTCGATTCCGTCTACCCTCCGGAATACGCCGCGGTGTGGAATCGGAATCATCATGACGCCCGAAGCCTCCACTTCGCGCGACCATGCCGCAGACGACTCTCCCGATGCGTGGCGCAGCAGCAGTTCCTCCAGCGGGATCTGCAGGCGGCCGTTCTCGAACCGCAGCGCCCCGGCGCACAACCCGCCGATCGGCCGGGCGGCCACTTCGAGCACGAACACGCGGTCGCCGTCCACCCGGCACTCGGCGTGAATCGGACCGTGGTGCAGACCCAATGCCTTGGCAGCCGACGCGACGGCGTGCTCGATGCGGCGCTGACGGCCTGCATCGCCACGAGAAGGCGTGACGTAGATCGTCTCTTCGAAGAACGGCCCGTCCAGCGGATCCGGCTTGTCGAAGATCGCCAGAACTCGCAGCCGGCCATGCTCGAGCAGCCCCTCGATCGCGTATTCCTCGCCCGGGATGTAGCCTTCGATGAGAACGGTGTCCACATCGGACTCGCGCATCGCCTGCACCTCGCGCGAATGCAGCAGCGCGGCGAGTCGAGCCCGGGCGGCGTGGAGATCCCCAAGGCTGTCTGCGCGAATCACGCCGCGGCTTCCGGAGAGCACCAGCGGTTTGATCACGCAGGGGAACGGCACCTCCCCTGCACGCAGCAGGCGAGGATCGTCGATCGCATAGGACGCGAACCACGGCACAGCCAGACCGGCGGCCCGGAGTCGCTCGCGGGACAGGCGCTTGTTGTGCGCCGCGCGCGCCCCCCCGATCGGATGGTACGGAAGACGGAGCGCCGCGGCGGCCCGCGCCGCGACCGCCACGGGCCGGTCGCCGACCGCAAGCAGGCCGGTGAACGGCGAGCGCGCCGCTTCCTGCAGGATTGCGGCAACCGATCCCGGCTCGTCGTCGAAGCGAATCGGCACGGCACGGTCCCGCCAGGGATCCTCGAGCGTGGTGCAGCGATCGGTTGCGAGCGCCACCTCGATGCCGAGACGCTCCGCCGCATCGCCGAAGGACCTGGTCTGATACCCAGTCGTCGTTGCGAGCAGAAGGATGCGTTGCTGGGTCACAGGACTACCAGGGTTCGGCCGCACGCTACAGACTGCGGGCGGCAGGTGGTCTCGGGCCGTAGGCCGGACCTCGCCAGCCAGTCGGCCTTTTTTGTCAGAGAAGAGCCAACTGCCCTTCCGTGGGCTCCGCTCAACAGTACCAGGGCTCATCGAGATACGGCACTGCGGCGCGGGCCACGGCCGGAGACTGTGGGGGGATGGGCGCGCTTGCCAGGCCCGCCCGCTCACAGACGAGCCCGCGCACCTTCGCGAATACAGTCGAACGGGGCGCGGTCAACAGGCTGCCGACGAGTGTCATAACCTCGCGCTGCAGCGCATCCACCTGTTGGTCCTCGTGTGTCCAGGTGTACGCGAGCTGCCGAGAATCGAATCCGCCGATTCGGCTCCGGATGTCCGCGAGATCGAGCAGGCGGGAGCCATTGGGGATGAGCAGCCGGATCGCGAGCTGCACGGGCGCCAGGTGGTCCACGAGATCCAGACGCTCGATGGCATCGAGCATCTCCAGGTACGTCTGGATCGTGGTCCAAGGCGTGAACGCGACGAACGTCGGCATCAGCGGAAGTTCGATTTCGCGCAGCCACGCCGCCGCCTGCTCGAAGTCCGCCCGCGTGTGGCCCTTCTCGAGCTGCGCCAGCACGCGATCGTCTACGGACTCGACAGCGGACGTGACGAACAGGCAGCCGCTGTCGCGGAGCACTTCCATCAGCTCGCGGTGCCGCAGGATGTGCTCGATCTTGATCACCACATCGAAGGTGAGGCCCGGCCACTCGCGCTTGAGCGCCTCGACGATACGCCGCGCGTGCGTGGGACCGTTCAGGAAGTCGGGGTCACCGAAGGTGATGTGCTGCGCACCCGCGGCCACCTGCGCGCGGATGTCACCGAGCACCGCGTCGGCCCCTACGACCCGGAACTGGCCATCGTAGACGGGCACGATCGGACAATGCCTGCACCGGTGCTTGCAGCCGCGTGTTGCCTCCGTGTAGCCGACGGTCCGCCGCTCGCCGGTCGACAGGTGGAGCGACGCGTACGTCGTCAACGGCGGCAGGCCCGCGCGGTCCGGTGTGATGAACGGCAGCCGCGGCAACGCGCGGGCGATCGCCCTGCCGTCCGAGCCCGAGACGAGCGCGACGAGATCGGCTTCCGCTTCGGGACCGAGCACCACGTTCACGCCGAGCGCGCGCAGATGCTCCGCATTCGGCGGCGCGTACAGGCCGTAGGCCACCAGCCGGGCCGCCGGGTTCTCGCGCCGCACGCGCTCGATGACGGGGCCCGCGAGTCGCGTGGCCGTGTGCATCGGCAGGTGAATGCCCACGAGATCGGCCTGAACGACGGCGGAGGCGTCGAGCCGCTCGCGCGACAGGTCGACGCAGCGGACCTCCGCCCCGGCCCGGCGCAGCCAGGCTGCGGGCGACGCGAGGCCGAAGGGCTGGCGCCCCAGCTCATACGTTGAAATCAGCAGGACGACCATGTGCGATCAGGCAGACTTGCGCGGCGCCATGAACCGATCGTACGCCAGCATGAGCGCCGTCGACACGACGCCAATTGTCCCGACTACGTACCACATGTGCTGCGGCGCCGCCGAGCCCTGGACGTAGGTCGTCACGAGCTTGCCCGCGATGGCCCCTGCGATGAAGGTTCCAATCGCCACGGGGAGGAAGGCGAAGCCCATGTACGTTCCCACCTGGTTCCTCGGCGCCAGGTCGGCGACGTACTCATAGTACCTCGGGGCCTGGATGGATTCGCCCACCGCGAACAGCATGATCGCACCGACCGTGCCCGCAATCGTCGGAATGCTTCCCATCACAAACCACGACAGGGTAGCGAGCGCAAAACCAAGTGTCATTGCGCGGATGGGGCGCAGCCTCTTCGCAAAGGCGGCGGCCGGCACGGTCACGAAAATGATCGTCCAGGCGTCGACCGTCTCGATCACCTCGAAGCGCGGGTAGTGCAGGACATCCCGGACATAGAACGGCAGCGAGTAGAAGATCTGCCAGAACATCACCCAGAAGCCGGAGAAGATTACCAGGAAGCTCATGAACCGGACATCGCCGCACACGCGCCCCATGTCCGCAAGCACGCGGCCCATCGACTTCACCGGCGGCAGGTCAGCCGGCCGCGCCGGCTCGCGGAAGAAGGCCAGCGTCGCCACGAGCAGCAGGAACGTTGTCGCCGACGACATCATCAGCACGTACGCGATGCCGACGTTCTCGCGCACGGGAACGGCCAGCAACGGCCCGATCGCCCCGCCAATGTTCACGAGCGTGTAGTAGATCGAGTAGCCGAGGGAATTGCTCTCCGCCGTCGTCGTCCGCGCGACGGTGCCCACCACCGACGGCTTGATGAGGGAGCCGCCGATTGCGGTTACGACCAGCGCCATGATCATGTAGGTCTGTGGACCGAGGAGATCCACGAGGGGACGTCCCGCCGGAACGCCCGCGAGCCCGATGAGGAAGTACCCGAGCGAGAAGACGGCAAAGCAGATTGCGAGGCTGCGCTTGAACCCGTAGCGATCCACGATCGTTCCGGCGAGCGGCGGAAGAAAGTAGAGCAGCGTGTTGAACAGGCTGCCCACCAGCCATCCGGCCTTCTCCGGCCCGAGTCCAACCTGCTCGGCCACATAGACGGCGAGGACGGCCTTGCTGCCGTAGTACGCGAACCGCTCGAACAGCTCGAGCACATTCGCGACCCAGAACTCCCGGGTGAACCCCGTCCTGATCATCTGCAGCCGACTCGTCGATGACACGCGTCCTCCTCGCCAGCCGGATGATATACGCTCCGGCCGGGTCGAGGATGCTGCCGCTGCGGCAAGAGAGACAGCACGAACATCCCGCTCCACAGGCAGGCCGAGAGAACCGCACCGGTTGTATCGCGCGCCGTCGGTGGCGCACAATCGCGCCATGCCCCTCGACGAATATCGGGCCAAGCGTGACTTCACCAAATCGCCGGAACCGGCGGGGGCCCCCAGGGCGGAGACGCACGGCGGTCCCCGGTTCTTCTGCGTGCAGAAGCACCTGGCCAGCCACCTCCATTACGACTTCCGCATCGAGCACAACGGCGTGCTGCTGTCGTGGGCCGTGCCGAAGGGCCCGTCCGTCGATCCGTCCGTGAAGCGGCTCGCCATGCACGTGGAGGATCATCCGATTGAGTACGGGAGCTTCGAAGGCGTCATTCCGAGCGGCTATGGGGCGGGCATCGTCATGCTCTGGGACCAGGGCACGTGGGAACCGGAGGTGGCGGATGTGGATGCGGCGCTGAAGAAAGGCGATCTGAAGGTGCGGCTGAACGGTGTGAAGCTGAAAGGCTCGTGGGCGCTCGTGCGGACGCGCAGCGCGGGCGAACGCAGCTGGCTGCTGATCAAGCACCGGGACGAGTGGGCAGGTCCACTGGACATCGCGGAGTTCGCCCCGCTGAGCGTGAAGACGGCTGGCGACTTCGCAGACATCCTGGCGGAGGAGAATCCCGCCATCTGGCAGTCGCACCGACCGGCGCAGGGTGGAGACGCGGGCGCCATGTTCACACGCATCATCGAGCGGGCACTGGCGATCAAGGCCGCGCGGGAAGGCGGTGCGGCCGCGCCGCCCGCACAAGCCCCGCGCCAACCCAAGAAACGCAGCGCCGTCCCGCGCGGCACGGACCCCGGCTCGCGGGCCGCCGCGAGGCCCGCTCCCCGGGCACCATCGAAGGCGAAGGGGGCGAGAGTCTCGAGCTCAGGGAGTGCACAGAAGGGCGCCTCGACTGCCGGCAGCCGCAGGGCCGGCAGCCGCAGGAAGGTCGCGAAGCCAAAGAGCAACTGACCGTGGCCGCCCGCCGCCCGCCGCCGCCGCAATCGACGCCGTAGTCAGAGCAAGCGCTTCGCCAGCACCGTCCACACGGCATAAGCGAGCCGGCTGCGATCGTGCCGGGCAATCGGCTTGTGCCACAGCGGAGCTTCCACCACTTCGCAACTCGCGGGCAGGTCGCCGACCGGGAGCGGCTCCTTGTGCTCCGCGCGGTACCGCGCGAGCACGGCCTGGGGCGGCAGCGCCGTGTTCACGACGACCACGTCCACTGGGCGGCGCAGCGCCTCCGACACGCGGCGCACCGCGTCGCCAGCGCTGAAGCTGCTCATGCCGCGCCCTTCCGTGAGCAGGTTCGCGATCAGGATGACCGGGCCCCGTACCTGCAGGAGCGCTTCCGGGACGCCCTGCACGAGGAGCGGCGGCATGATGCTGGTGTAGAAGCTCCCCGGACCGATGATGACCGCATCGAAGCCGGCAATGGCGGCGGCGACCGCAGGGTGAATCGTGGGCGTCGGTTCGAGCCAGACGCGTTTGATCAGGTGACCTTGCGACTGGCCCGCGTCGACCTCCACCTCCTCGCGCGTGATCGAGCCGTCCCCGTACTCGGCACAGATGGTCGCGCTGTCGACCGAGACCGGCCACACGCGCCCGGTGCAGCCGAGCAGGGCCCGGAGCCCGTCCACGGCTGCGAGGAAGTCGCCGCTGTAACGCTCCATCATCGAGAGCAGGAGGTTGCCGCCCGTGTGCCCGGACAGGCGCGCGTACTCGAGGGTGGGCAGCCGTGACAACAGCACGCGACGCGCCTCCCCCTCGTTTCGCGCAAGCGCCAGTGCGCATTTCAGCACGTCGCCCGGCGGCAGCACGCCGAGCTCGTCGCGCAGCTGACCGGAACTGCCGCCGCTGTCGAACATCGTCACGACGGCGTGGACCTTCAGCCACGGATTCCGTTTCAACCCGCCGAGCAGGCTCGGCTGGCCCGTGCCGCCGCCGAAGCAGCCGACGTTCAACTCGCGCAGGTGCATCCGGGCACATTGTACTTCCGGGTTTATCCATCGCCAGGTCCGCTGCTCGTGGCTTCGGATTCCGCTGCCATACAATCTACGCATGACACCCGACGTCCGACGGATGGCCGAAGGCCTCGCCAGCGACTTCCGGACCATCGTGGCCGACCGGCTGCGGGCGGTGGTCGTCTTTGGCGTGCATGCGACTGACGACCACGCCGACACGAAGGACGAGCCCGTGCGGACGCTGGTCGTGGTGGACGGTCTGGGCTTCTCGGATCTCGACGCGTGCGCGCGACGGGTGGCCGTCTGGTCCCGGCACGGTCTCGCGACGCCGCTCGTGATCGCGCGGGACGAGTTCGCCCGGTCGCTCGACGCGTTCCCAATCGAGTTTGGCGCCATCCTGGCGCGCCACGCGGTCGTGACCGGCGTCAGCCCGTTCGACGGCCTCGCGGTGAAGACTGACGATCTCCGCCGCGCGTGCGAAGTGCAGGCACGCAGCCACCTGCTGCATCTTCGCGAGGGCTATCTCGAGACCGGCGGGAATCCGTCCGCGATCCACGCACTCGTCGCGCGCTCGGCGGCCCCGCTCATGGCCTTGCTCGTCAACGTCGCGCGCATCGACGGCGTGGCCGCGCACACGCCCGCCTCGCTGGGCGCCTATGCCGAGCGCGCAATCGGCGGCGCCTCTGCGCTCGGGGACGTACTGGCTCTGGCGGATGGCCGGGTGCCAGCGGGGGATGCCGCGCGGTTGTATCCGTCCTATCTGGATGCGGTCGAGCGGTTGGCCGCATACGTGGACCGGTGGAGCACGGCCTCGTGAGAGGATCCGCGTTCGGCGCGAACCTGATCGTCCGCCCGGATCGAGGCATGGCGATCCGCTTCCACATCGCGCGTGTGCTCGCCGTGGCGGCCGGCCTGTCGTGGGCGCTCGTGGCGGCCAGTGCGCAGGGCGAGCTGCCCGCGCTTGCCGACCGGCCGGTAAACGATTTCGCCGGCGTCATCGACGGTGCGCGCGCCAGCTCAATCGACGCGATGTGCCGTGAGCTCAAGCAGAAGACCGGCGACACGGTGTTCGTCGTGACCGTCAAGACGATCGCCCCGTGGGGCGACATCCGCGAGTACGCCGTCAAGCTGTTCGAGAAGCAGGGCCTGGGCGAGCGCGGAAAGGACAACGGCCTGCTGGTACTGCTCGCGGTCCAGGAGCGGCGCGTGTGGGTGGAGGTGGGCTACGGCCTCGAGCCGTACATCACCGACGGTTTCGCGGGCGAGACGAGCCGGCAGGTGATGACGCCGTTCTTCCGCCAGGCTGATTACGGCGGCGGCCTGGAAGCGGGCGTCGCGCGGTTCGTTGGACGCATCGCCGAGGCGCGGAAGATCGAGATCACGGGCGCGCCAGCTCCGTCCCCACCGCGGCACGCGCCATCGCTGCCGCCGAACGCCCTGTTCATCCTGTTCCTGCTCGTGTTCGTGGGTATCCGCTGGTTGTCGTCCGTCAGCGGCTTCGGCCGCCGCCGCAGCGGCTGGGGGCGCCGGAGCGGCTGGAGCGGCTGGAACAGCGGCGTGGGGCCGTTCGGGGGCGGAGGGTTCGGCGGAGGATTCGGCGGGTTCGGCGGCGGCGGTGGTGGTGGTGGTGGGTTCGGGGGCTTTGGCGGCGGCCGCAGCGGTGGCGGCGGCGGCGGTGCGTCGTGGTGAGGTTGATGATGCAGATTGAATCGCGTCGTGTCGGGTGGCAGGTGCTCGTAGTGGCGGCGCTCGCCGCGTCGTTGTCCGGGTGTTCCTACAATCGGTTCGTCAGCCAGGAGGAGGCCATCAAGGCGCAGTGGGCCCAGGTCGAGAACCAGCTGCAGCGCCGCAACGACCTGATCCCCAACCTGGTGGAGACGGTGAAGGGCTACGCCTCACACGAGCAGGACGTGTTCAAGGCGGTGGCCGACTCGCGCGCCCGCCTTGCCGGAGCACGATCGCCGCAAGAGTCGATCGAAGCCGCGAACGCCCAGAGCAGCGCTCTCGCGCGCCTGCTCGCCGTCGTTGAGAACTACCCGCAGCTCAAAGCGAACGAGCAGTTCAATCGACTGACCGACGAGCTGGCGGGAACCGAGAACCGCATCGCCGTCGAGCGCATGCGCTACAACGAACGCGTGCAGGCCTACAACACGCAGCGCCGGCAGTTTCCGGCCAACCTCACGGCGAACATCTTCGGCTTCAAGGAGTACCCGTTCTTCAAGGCGCCCGAGGCGGCGAAGCAGGTGCCGAAGGTTTCTTTCTGATCGGATCGGCTCCAGGCTCCGGGCTTCAGGCCTCGTCCTGGCCGTGGGACGGTCGCACCATGGTGCAGGCTGCCGGGCTCCCGCCTGTGGGAACCCGGCGACCGTCCCGCGATTACGGCGTGAGCTCCGCAGCGAACGTCGCGTTCCCCATCTGCGGAAGCGTGGCGCTGATCTTGACCACCTGCCGCGTCTCCTGCGACACCCAGAGCGTCGTCTCACCGGGCTCACCGTCGGCGGACGACAGCTGCACCTTCCACGCCGCGAACGTGCCGGCCGGCACGGTGACCTGCTCGACACCTGTTACCTTGGCCTGCCTGAGCGACACCTTCTGCTTCTGGACGTCGAAATTGCGGTAGGTGACCACATAGCCCTCGGCGAGCGGCAACGTCGCCAGAACGGCATGAGACCCGCCGCCGTCGGCGAACAGCGGTCCTCCGAGGTCGGCCGACACCGGCTTGGACTGCCCGTTCATGCCGGCCGTGCCGGTGGCCTTGCCTTCGGCGAAGACGAGGTCGATTTCCATCGGCCCCTGCCGGATGGAACGCCTGGTCGCCACCAGGGTCCCTTTCGTGAGCGTCGACCAGTCCTTCATGTCGCCCATCGGGGTTGTTGCCGTCTCGGTGGCGACCCATGCCCCATTTTCTTCCTTGATCTCCTGCGTGATGGTCATCGCCATGTTCTGTCCGCCGGCGCCGAGGGTGGCCTTGTACTTGGCGATTCCCGGGCGCAGGTCGGTTGCGGGCGTCGGTGACGTCAGCGACGACGAGTCGAGCTGTTTCCGGAGCGTCACCGTCGCTGGATCGACCGTGATCTCCTTCAGCCGGGTGGCCACCTCCGGTGTCATCGACTCCTGGAAGCGCCCCCGCAGGTGCCCGGCCAGGAACTTCTCCGCCGCTGCGAACATCGCCATGCTGTTGACGGGCCGCGCAAACCCATGGCCTTCGTCCGGGGCCACCAGGTACTCGACTGGAAACCCGCGGTCGCGCAGCGCAATGACGATCTGGTCCGACTCGGCGCGCTTCACGCGCGGATCGTTGGCGCCCTGCACCACCAGCAGCGGTGTCTTGATCCTGCCTGCCGAGTTGAGCGGCGACTGCCGCTCGAGCTGCTTCTTCCCCTCCGGCGTACCGGGGTGGCCCATGCGAACGTAGAACACGTTGCGAACGGATTCCCAGTACGGGGGGATCGTCTCGAGCAGCGTGATCAGGTTCGACGGCGCCACGATTGCGACGGCAGCCGCGTACGTGTCAGGCGTGAAGGTGACCCCCGCGAGCGTCGCATACCCGCCATAGGAGCCGCCCATGATGCCGACGCGCTTCGGATCGGCGGTGCCCTGCGACACGAGGTGCTTGACGCCCCAGGTGATATCGTCCTGCATCTTGTCGCCCCACTGCCCATTGCCCGCATTCAGGAACTTCTTGCCGTAGCCCGTCGATGCGCGGAAGTTGGGCTGCAGCACGGCATACCCCCGGTTCGCCAGGAACTGCGGCATGCTGCGGTAGCCCCACGTGTCGCGGCCCCACGGGCCACCGTGCGGCACGACGATGAGCGGCAGGTTCGTCGACGGGACGCCCTTCGGCAGGGTGAGATATGCCGGAATCTCCAGACCGTCGGAGGACGCGTAGCGGATCGCCGTCATCGGCGCGAGCGCCTCGCGCGGCAGCTTCTCGCGCACTCGGTACTGCAGCGTCAGTTTCTTGGTGGCGCGATCGAACAGGTAGGTTTCGCCGGGCTCGACGTCGCTGTAGGCCGACAGCAGCCACTGCCGTTCGTCCGCGGTCGCCGACGTGAACTCGAGGTCCCTGTCGGGCAGTTGCTTCCGCACCAGGTTGTAGTCGGCCTCCACCGCCTTGTCCCGGAAGTAGAACCGCTTGCGGTCGTCCTCGTAGGAGGTGGCAGTCAGTTCGTCCGTCGCCTCCGAGAACACGGCCCCGCCGAAGTCCACGCGCCCGAGCGGGTCTGTGTCGACCACTTCCTCGGTGCCGCTCGCCGCCTCGATCAGCACCAGACGGACGAAGTCGTTCGCGTCTCCCTTGTTCGACTGGACGTACACGCGGACGTTGTCCTTGTGGAAGCGCACGGGCCCGCACGACTCGAGCACGCTGCATGTGTACACGGGCTTCAGGGTGTCGCCTGAAATCGCGAGGATCTCCGTATCACCCGTGTCGGTGGTGCGCAGTCCCAGCCGGAGCTCGCCCCGCTGGTCGAACACCCAGCCGGCAATCCGATCCCCATTCTTCCGCAGCAGCGTGCGCTCACCGCTCGCGAGCGACACCCTGTACACGTCGTGCCAGGCCGCGTCGCGATCGTTCAATCCGACGTAGATCACATCTGGCGTGCGCTTCGGGACCGAGTAGATTTGGGCTCGCGCGCCCTTGGCGTCCGTCAGGTTGCGCGCGGCTGGCGCATCCTGGCCCGCGGCCGGCGTCTCGGCCGGGTTGACGGCGTACACGTTGTAGTTCTCGTCGCCCGCGTTGTCCTGCACGTACAGGATGTACTTGCTGTCGCGGCTCCAGAAGTAGCCCGGGATCGGCCGTTTCTGATCCGCGGTGATCAGGCGTGCGGCACCGAACGGCTCGCCCGTTTTCTTGACCCAGACGTTCCGGGTGTCTTTGTACGGCTTGATGAAGGCGATGTATTGGCCATCGGGCGAAATCTGCGCTCCGGTGATCTCCGGGTTCCCGAAGAACAACTCCCGATCGAGCACCGGCGGCTCGGGGGCTGAGGCGGCCGGTGCCGGCCGCGCGGTCGCCGTCTGGGGTGCCTGCGTGAAGGCGGTGGTGGCACAGACCGCGACGAGGGTCAGGCCGAGCGCCGTCGTCCTAATGCGGGGAACGAGCGGGGGCAGACGCATGATCGTCTCTCCAGGTTCAGGGGATGCGTGGCGCTTCGCGGGCGCCACGGGAAGCGAGTGCGGCAGTCTCTGAGTCTAACGCACGGGACGAGCAGGGGCCTCCCGCGGTTCCCTGCTAACATGGGCGCTCCTGATGGCCCGCCGGTTCTCGCTCGCCGACGCCGCCGCGTGCGTCGCGGCCGGCGTGGGCTCCTGGTTCACCCGCGGCTCGCTCGACGTGTTTGCCGTCCCTGGTGGCGAGGCGCGCGTCGCGATGCTACCCGCCCCTGTCGAACTGGCCGGGCTCGTGACGCTCGCGCTCCTGTCCGGGTTTCTCTTCCGCAGGATGCGGTTGCGGAGCCGGCCCGCGTCGGTTCACACCGCCGTGCCCGGCACCTCGGCCGCCCACCTGTTATTCCCCTTCTTCGCGCTGCTTGCGATCGCCATTCCATACGCCCCCTGGTTCGCCGATATGGTCCCCGCGTCGCGGGCGCTCGCGGGCCCCGCTCGCCTCGCCTTCTGGGGCATCGTGTGCGGCCAGGTGGCGTGGATCGGGATCGATTTGGCAGCACGGCAGGCAGCGCTCGAGGGGCCGCGAGCGCAGGAACATTTGCTTCGATCGTTCGCGAGCGGCTCATGGCCGGTGGCCGTGGTGCTCGTCGGGTCGCTGGCCGCGGGCGTCGCGTTCGCGCGCGGTGTCTCGCCGGAAATGGCCGGCCGCCTTTCCGTGCCGGACGATCCCGGCATGCCGGCCGGCCTGCGCCTCTCGCTCGGAACGGCCGTGTCGGCGTCACTGTGGCTCTGGGCCGTTCGTGTCGCGGGTTCCCGCGCGCCCGCGACACTCGCGTGGCTCGCGATTGCAGCGACGAGCCCGTTCCTCCTGGCTGCCATTTTCAGCCCGAGCACCTGTGCCGCCGCGGGCTGCGTGGTCCTTGCGGCGGGATGGCCCGGGCGAGATGACAATCCGCGTGCATGGGTGGCGGCGGTTCGCGGCACCGCGCTCGCGACGTTGATGTGGCTGGACGTATCGTACGTGCCGCTCGCGGCCGTGCTGAGCGCCTGCCTCGCGTGGCGGATGCGTGGCCACCCCCGGGCGCTCCTCGCCGCCGGTGCACCGCTCGTTCTGGCCGGGTTCGCGGCAGCGGCGCTCCACGCCGGCGACTGGCGCTCGCTGTTCGGCACCAGTGCCTCATGGTGGTCTGCCGCAGCGCTGCTTGCCGGCCAGCAGGACGGGATCCTGCTCTACGCACCGTCGATCGCACTCGCAATCCCTGGCGTGTGGCGGTTGTGGCGTGCGGGAAGCGCGGCGCGCGTGGCGGCCATCGAGGCGGTCCTCGGGACGGCAGCCATTCTCGTCACCGCGGGACCACTCCGGGCGCAGGGTCATGCGCCGGCCGTCGCGGGGGTGCCGCTCGTGGCAGCGTTGCCGCTGTTGGTTCCGCCGATCGCGTATTGGCTCGGGCACGGCGCGCCGTCTATCGCGCGCATTGCGCTGGCCCGGCTCCTGGTGCTCTGGGGGATCGTCGTTGCCGCCTCTCTGGTGCTGGCGCGCGGGGGCATCGGCCTGCGGGGCCGGGGCGGTGCATCCGGGCTGCTCGAATGGCTCGCGCCTTCGCGCGAGCTGGTGCGCATCGCACCGATCACACCGGTGATCGGCGGCGACGCCCTGACGTTCATCGTCTCGACGCTCATCTGGATGGCGGTTGCAGCAGGTCTCTGGTGGGTGCTCGGCCGGACACGGCCGTCCTCCCACGGTGCCGCGGCCGTCCTCGCCACGACGGCGATGCTGGCAGGCCTGACGGTGGGCGCGGCGGCGGTGGAGGCGACACTCGGCGCGCGTTTGCCGGCCCGAGTCGCGCCAGAGCTGCGGGTGGACGCCCCCATGCTCGATGGGTTCGACGCACGGCGCCGTCCGCTCGCTATCGAGTACGACCGCTGGCGGACGCTGCCGGCGGCTGACGTGCCGCCGCTGTTCTCCTTTCGGGCCACGCCCGGCGCACGGCGCTATTCGCAGCCCGTGCGCGTACTGCTGAATGCGCGCCTGTCGTTGCCGGCCGGTGACTACGTCCTCACGCTCCGTCCCAAGCTGGGGGCCGCGCTGATCGGCAGCGCCGGTCTGCAGGTTGGACGCATCGGACCGCCCCTGCGCGGGTGGCAGATTGCGGAGACACCTGGAGCACCATGGAGCGCTGCGTTCACGCTGCCGGTCGATGCCTCATTCGTGGGCCTGCGCACGAGCCGGGAACTGGAGGCCGCCGTCGCAGCGTTGCAGGTCCAGCCAGCGCGCGTAGTGAACGACGGCGACCGCTACGACCTGCCGGCGGTCCTGTCGGCGGCCACGTACAAGGACGTCATCGTCACCTTCCACGGGGACCAGGTCTACGCCGAGCGTGACGGATTCTGGGTACGCGGGCGGTCCACCCTGCTCGCCACGTTTGCCCCGCCTGAGGAACCCGGCCGCCAGCCGGGCGTGCGACTCTCGCTGCACGGCGGCGCCAGGCCGACGCAGGTGCGCTTCCAGACTGCGACGTGGGGTGCGGCGGTGGCGCTCGAGCCCGGCGTGCCGCGCGAGCTGCACGTGCCCGCGTTGCGGGGACAAGCGCTGCTTCCCGTCCGGATTACGACTGCCAGCGGCTTCGTGCCTGCCGACACTGACGGCAGCTCCGACCGCCGGCTGCTCGGATGCTGGATCGATGTACTGGAATGAGCGCAGTGATGCCGTGGGCCGGCCGCTCCCGATGAGAGCAGACGGCCGAACGGTTCTCGGTGGTGCGGCGTTGGTCACCGCCTTTTCGGTTCTTGCGGTGTTCAACTCCGGCGGCTACCGGTACGGCGCGTCGGATCAGGCGTTCTACGTGCCGGCCATCATGCGGCACGTCGATCCGAGCCTGTTCCCGCGCGACCGCGTGCTCATCGCGGTGCAGGACGACCTGCTGCTCATCAACAGCCTGCTCGCCTCGATCGTGCTCGCTACAGGGTTGTCGGTGGCACAGGTGCTGTTCGGCGCGTACCTGTTCATGCTGCTGGCCGTCGCCGCCGCGGGATGGCTGTTTGGTCGCGCGCTGCTGGGCACCCGCTGGGCTGCGGCCGCCCTCGTGCTCGCGATGAGCATCCGGCACCGCGTGCCGAAGACGGGAGTGAACACGCTCGAGCACTACTTTCATCCGCGCATGATCGCGTTCGCGGTCGGAACCGCCGGGCTCACCGCGCTCGTGCGGGGACGGGCGTGGGTGGCATTCGCCCTGGCGATGGGCGCGGGCATCGTGCATCCAACCACTGGCATCTGGTTCGCCATCGTCATCGGCGGCGGGGCATGCGTCGCGCTTCCTGAGCAACGCCGCGGCTGGATCCTTCTCGCCCTGGGTGCCGCGCTTGCGGGAGCAGGAGTGCTCTACTCCGGAGCTCTCGCCGACAGGCTCGTCGTCATGGACGCCGAGTGGCTCCAGAGCCTTGCGACCAAGGATTACCTGTTCCCGAACCGATGGTCCCCTTCCACCTGGCTGCAGCATGCCTTGTACCTGATCGTCATCACCATCTCATTTCGTAGCACGCCGGCGGCTGGGCCTCGCCGGCCGCGGCGAGCACGCCCTGGTGGCCGGGCTCGTGGTAATGCTGGTCGTCTTCGGTGCCTCGCTCCCCTTCGTGAGCGCACGGATCGCGCTTGCGGTGCAGCTGCAGGTGTCGCGTGCCATGTGGTTATTCGACCTCGTCGCGGTCACCTACGCGATCTGGTGGATCGTCGAGGCGCCATGGGTGCGGGGCCGCAGCGTTGCTGCACGGCGCTGGGCGGTCGCGGCTGTCGCTGCTGGGGCGCTGGCGCGCGGATCTTATGTGATGTTCGTCGAGAAGGCCGGAGCTCCTCCGATCCGCGTGGACCTCGCCCGGGACCCGTGGCGCGACGCCATGGACTGGCTGCGCAGCCAGCCGGTGGACGTGCACGTCGTCGCGGACCCCGGGCACGCCTGGCGATACGGCTCGAGCGTGCGGATCGCCGCAGGGCGGGACGTGTTTCTCGAGGAAGTGAAGGATGCCGCCATCGGCATGTATTCGCGTGAGGTGGCGACGCGCGTTCTCGCGCGCACCCGCGCCGTCGGCGACTTCACCCAGCTCACCCCCGAACGCGCCCGTGCCCTTGCGGGCGAGTACGACCTGCACTACCTCGTCACCGAAACCACACTGCAGCTGCCGCTTGCGTACGAAAATGCCGGGTTCCGGATCTACAGACTGAGGTAGACGCGTCCCGGCGGCCGCCGACGGCCCACGCGCGGCCGGGTAAGCGTGGGCGTTGTAGGCGGTAGGCGGTAGGCGGTAGGCGGTAGGCGGTGGGCTGGTGGGCGGTGGGCTGGTGGGCGGCAGGCGGTAGGCGGTCGGCTGCCGGTCGACCGCCTACCGCCTGCCGCCTGCTACCGCCTACCGCCTACCGCCTACCGCCTACCGCCTACCGCCTACCGCCCTGATCTTGACAGTGAGCTATCTAAGTGATATCACTCTGACATCAAGGAGCTGGACGCGATGATTCGAGAAAAAGAGTTCGGAGCGGTGTCGGGGTGGGTGACCGTTTTTCTGCTGCTCGCGGCGGGCGGGGCTTCCGTCTGGTGGCTGATCAGCGGCATCCGGGCGAATCACGCCGTGTGGATCATCTCGGCACTCGTCGCGCTCGCACTGCAGATGGTGCTCGCCGCCGGCCTCTTCGTCGTCAACCCGAACGAGGCCAAGGTTCTGCAGCTGTTCGGCAAGTACGTCGGCACCGCACGCCAGCCGGGATTGCGGTTTGCCAATCCGTTCTACACGAAGCGGCGCGTATCCATGCGCGTGCGGAACTTCGAGAGCGCCCGGCTCAAGGTGAACGACCTCGACGGCAATCCGATCGAGATTGCAGCCGTCGTGGTCTGGCGGGTGGTGGACACGGCAGAGGCCATCTTCGAGGTCGACGATTATGAGAACTACGTGCACGTGCAGAGCGAATCGGCGCTCCGGAACATGGTCACCAGCTACTCCTACGACGTGCACGACGATGCGCAGCTGTCATTGCGGGGACACACGCAGGCCATCGCCGACCATCTCCGGAAGGAGATCCAGGAGCGGCTGTCGAAGGCGGGCGTCGAGGTGATCGAGGCGCGGATCAGCCACCTCGCGTACGCCTCCGAAATTGCCGCAGCCATGCTGCAGCGCCAGCAGGCCGGCGCGATCATCGCCGCGCGGCAGCGCATCGTGGACGGCGCCGTCGGAATGGTGGAAATGGCGCTCGATCGTCTCGCGCGGAACAATGTCGTGGAGCTCGACGAGGAGCGGAAGGCAGCGATGGTGAGCAATCTGCTCGTGGTGCTCTGCAGCGAGCGCAGCACGCAGCCGATCGTCAATGCCGGCACGCTTCATCACTGAGCATGATCATGCTGGGCGGTGGGCGGCGGGCGGGCGGCCGTGGGCGGGCGGCGGTGGACGGTGGGCGGTCGGCGGACTCGCTCCTGCCGCCTCGGCGCACCTATGGTGGGCAGCAGCTGTGACGTCCCGTGGCTGAGCGCAAAGCCTTTCTGCTCCGCATCGATCCGGCCGTGCTCGACGCGCTCCAGGCCTGGGCCGACGATGAGCTCAGGAGCCTCAACGGACAAATCGAGTTCGTGCTGCGCAGGGTCCTCCAGGAGGAAGGACGGCTCCGGGGCCGCCCCTCCTCCGCCAAGGGGGCTGGCTCGTTACCGCGGCGTCGCAGCAGCGAGTAACCGGCAACCGAGGGTGTGCCGCCCGCAGCGTGGCAGGCCGAAGCCATCCGCACCCAGACCCGTTTTCTCGCCTCCGCACCCCGCACACTCCCCGACCCCCCACACCGCACGCACCCTCGCCCCCGTCGCACGGGTCGCCCTGTTACCCTAGTCTCAATGGATTCCGAGTCGGCACCGTATACCTACGTGCCCTCCGGGCGGTTCACCGGCGGGCACACGATGACCCTGTGGACGTGGGCTCGCCGCCGCCGTTTCCCGCGGCTGCCATCACCCGAGGCGCGCCTCTTCGCCACCGCACCGGGCGTGCGCGTGCTCGCGCACTGCCACTGGCAGACGGACCGCTCCGCGCACCCGGCGCTCATCGCGCTGCACGGCCTCGAGGGCTCGAGCAACGCGCACTACATCCTCGGCATCACGGAGAAGGCGTTCGCGGCCGGCTTCAACGTGGTGCGGCTGAACCAGCGCAACTGCGGCGGCACCGAGCACCTGTCCAGCACGCTGTACCACTCGGGTCTCACCGAGGACCCGGTAGCCGTCATCGATGAGCTGATCCGCATCGATGGAATCGACCGGCTGATCGTCGCGGGGTATTCACTTGGCGGCAACCTCGCGCTCAAGCTGGCCGGCGACTTCGCGGATGCCGCCCCGCCGCAGCTGCGGGCAGTCTGCGCCGTATCACCGGTGGTCGATCTGGAGGCGTGCGTGCGCGCGCTCGAACGGCCGGCGAACGCGCTCTACCAGTGGAACTTCGTGCGGAACCTGAAGGCGCGGATGCGGCGCAAGGCACGGCACTTCCCGGATCGCTTCCCGCTCGAACCGCTGTCGCGCATTCGTACGGTCAGGCAGTTCGACGACCTCTACACCGCACCACACTTCGGTTTCGCCGGCGCGACCGATTACTACCACCGCGCCAGCGCGCTGCGCGTCGCCGACCGCATCCGCGTCCCGTCGCTCGTTCTCACGGCGGCCGACGATCCGTTCGTTCCGCCGCAGCCTTTCCGCGATCCCGCGATTACGGGCAACCCGCACATCACCGTGCGCATCTCACAGCACGGCGGCCACTGCGCCTTCCTCGGAGCGCCTGAAGATGGGGACGATGGGTACTGGGCGGAACGGATGATCGTCCGGTTTGCGCGGCTCCACATCTGACAGTCTGGGTTTGGGGCGGAAGTGCCCCCGGGCGACGGCCGGGGGCTACTGAGCTCTCCCCAACTCCCCCATCAATGACACGGCGAACTCCGGACCCTTGCCCGCCTCCTCGTGCTTGAAATAGACGTACGTGTCCTTCCACGCGTTCTCGTGTGCACGGATGACGCCGGCCCACTCGCTGATGGCGTGCGTCGTGTAGCCCTCGTCCCGCAGCCGGAAGTAGCCATAGTCCGCGGTGGCAACGACCGGAGTGCTGAGCTTCTCGGAATCGGCGATACACAGCGCCAGGTTCCGTGCACGGAGGCGGTCGTACACCTCGTCGTCGAACCAGGACGCGTGGCGGAACTCGAAGGCAGCGCGCGCGCCGGGCGGCAGATCGAGCAGGAAGGCGTCGAAGAGTCCGAGGTCCTTCTTGAAAGTCGGCCCGAGTTGGAACAGCAGGACGCCGAGCTTCGGTCCGAGTGTGCCGGCCACCGAACAGAACGCCTGAACCAGGGTCGTGCAGTCCTTGAGCCGCCGATCGTGCGTGATCCGCTTTGGCGCCTTCAGCGTCAGCCGGAAGGCGTCAGGCGTGGCCGCAGCCCACGCGTCAACCATCTTCTCGGTTGGCAGCCGGTAGAACGTGTAGTTGATCTCGACGGTCGAGAACCGTGCCGCGTAGTACGGCAGCATCTTCGCGGCGGGGAGATCGGCTGGGTAGAACTTGCCTTTCCACTCGGGGTAGTTGTAGCCGGAAGTACCGATCCAGACGGGCATGTCGCCTCTGCGAGTCTCGGAACAATCCCACCCGGGGCACGGCATCAGCGCTGCCCGGCGGCCGCGAAAACCTCTCGTTGCCACCGGGCCGCAAGCCCTGACGCCACATGGCTGCGACGTTACCAGCGGGGCTCTCGGCTGCCTCCGCCGCCGTAACCGCCCCGCGAGCGTCCACCGCCGCCGTATGAGTCGCCACCGAAGCGGCCGCTTTCGGGTTTCGGACGGGCCTCGTTCACGACCAGCGCGCGTCCTTCCATCTGGTGCTCGTGGAACTTGGCAATCGCCTGTGCCGCCGCGTCGTCGGTCGCCATCTCGACGAACGCGAAGCCGCGGGCGCGGCCCGTGGCCATGTCGCGCATCACCCGCACGGTTTCTACGGCGCCGGCCTGGCTGAACAGCGCGTTGAGATCTTCGTCCGTGGTCTGGTAAGGAAGGTTGCCGACGTACAGTCTCCGGCCCATTGTCGTCCGTGCTCCTGCTGTGCGCGCGTGGCGATCACCCCGGGATGACGCACGATCCCGAGGAGCGAAAGCCGCTTCAGTACCAGGTACCCGACGCAATTCCTGCGGCTGTCACCGGAAAAGCGGGGCGCAGTATAGCAGATCAGAGACAGGCCGTTTGACGGCAGCTTCAGGCCGCTTCCGCGGGCTGCTTCGGCGGGTTCCACCGACGGGTTTTGCGTCACCTGAAGGCGCAGGCTACAGTGGCGCATGGTCTGCCGCGCCGGAATCGCGCTGCTCTCTGCCATCTCACTCGTGTCGTGCACTCGCCGCCCCACCCCGAAGGATGTACCAGCTGCAGGGGCAGGTGCTGGCCGTGCGCGCGGAACGGCAGGAGATGGTCATCCGCCATGGCGACATCGAGAACTTCATGCCCGGCATGACGATGCCCTTCCGAGTGAAGGACCAGCGCTTGCTCGACGCGGCTGCGCCCGGCGACCTCGTGACCGCAACGCTCGTCGTGCAGGAGAGCGACGCGTGGCTCTCGCGCGTCACGCGGACCGGCCGGCGGGAGCCCCTGCCGCCGGACACCCCTGCGCCGCACCGGATGGAGCCGCCGCTCGGACCTGGCGCGGCGGTGCCCGACGCGTCGTTCATCGATCAGGATGGGCGCACGCTGCAGACGGCATCGCTTCGGGGCAAGCCGTGGGCACTCACATTCATCTACACCCGGTGCCCGCTTCCTGCGTTCTGTCCCGCACTGGAACAACGGTTCGCGACCGCGCAACGCGCCATCGCGCGCGACGCGCAACTCCGGGGGGTTCAGCTCGTGTCGATCTCCATCGATCCCGCATTCGACCGGCCGCCAGTGCTCAAGGCTCACGCCGGGCTGCGCAACGTGGACCTGCGTATCTGGCGCCTGGTCACGGGCGACGCCGAAACGGTGGACCGGTTCGGCGAGCGGTTCGGCCTGACGGTCGTGCGCGGCGGGGGACGTCCGGAGGACTTCGTCCACTCCATGAAGACGGCGGTCATCGGCAATGATGGCCGCGTCCGCCGGCTGTTTTCGGGGAGCGAGTGGTCTGCTGAGGAGCTCGTGAGCGAGCTGCGGGAGGCCGCCCGCTGATGGCCGCGTACCGCGCAGCCTGGGTGGAGGCTCCGCCCCCTCGCGCCTTCCGGCCTGCCGAACGGCGGGTAATCGACCGGCTGCGCACACCGTCCGCGGTGCAGGCGTATCTGAACGCGCTACGCTACAACACGGAGCGCGGCGCCGAGACGCTGCGCAGCTTTCGCGGCGTCGTGCGCACCGGCACGGCGCATTGCTTCGAGGCGGCGCTCTTCGCTGCCGTGGTGCTCGAGCAGCACGGGTATCCGCCGCTCGTCCTCAGCTTCGAGTCGGTCGATCTGCTCGATCATGTGATCTTCGTCTACCGGCAACGGGGCTGGTGGGGATCCATCGCACGCTCGCGCGATCCGGGGCTGCACGGCCGCAAACCCGTGTTTGCGACGCCGCGCGCGCTGGCGCTCAGCTACGTCGAACCGTATGTGGATTTCACCGGTGAGGTGCGCGGGTACGCCGTGGTCGACATGCGTGCGCTCGGCACCTACGACTGGCGGCTCGCCAACGGGAATGTCTGGAAGGCCGAGCGCCTGCTGCTGGACTATCCGCATCGGCGGATCAGGACGGCACGCGGCCGCGTGGCCCGGCTCCGCGCGCGTTATCTGCGCTTCCGCGCCGACCATCCGGACCGGAAACCGGTCTACTACCCGCGCCGCGAACGCTGGACTCCACTGCCCGGCGAGTTCACGCGCCCCTGAGCGCTCACGCGCTCAATCCAGGTCGAAGTCGCGCGTCGGCTTCGTGATCGGCTCGGCGTTCGCCTGCTTCAGCGCCTCTTCGAAGCGTCTGGCGAGCGCGTCGCCCCTGCCCCGCTCCGCCTCGACCGAGTGTTGGAACATCGCCTCGCGACGCGCAGCCTGCTCGGCGACAATGCGGGTGGCGTGGTCGAGCTCGGGTTTGTCCGCACGCTCCGGCTCGCGGTGGCTGATAACCCGCCCGAGATTGGTGTCGATCAGGAGCGTGGCGTGGCAGCAGGGACACGACACTTCGAGTTCGGACGTCAGCTTCGCCATGCTCGGATGATAGCGCAGAGCGATCATCTATGATCGACTTGATGACAGCTTGCGCGGGGCGCCGCCAATCATGAGCGAGGGTCGCTGGCGGACGGTTCGCGTCGCCACCTACAACATCCACCGGTGCCGGGGCATGGACGGCCGCACGCGGCCCGACCGGACGGTGGCCGTGCTCGCCTCGCTCGATGCCGACATTCTCGCGCTGCAGGAGGTGATTGGGGCAGGGCGGGCGGGCGGCGGGCACGCGGAGCTGCTCGGCGCGGCGCTCGGCATGGGGTGGGTGATGGCGCCTGCCCGCCAGCTGCGGGGAGCCGCCTTCGGTAACGTGGTGCTCAGCCGGTTCCCCGTCAGGCACCATGCGCATTACGACCTGTCCTGGAAGACGTGCGAGCCGCGCTGCTGCCAGCGCGTCGACCTGGATCTCGACGGTGCGCTGCTGCACCTGTATAACGTGCACCTTGGGACGGCGTACCTCGAGCGGCGCTTCCAGGCGCAGCGCCTGGCGGCCATCGTGAGCGACCGCCGCGTGCCCGGCGCGAAGGTCGTGCTCGGGGATTTCAACGAATGGATGCGCGGGCTGGCCACGACGCTGCTGTCCGAGAAGCTGCAGGCCATCGACCTCAGCACCCACTTGCGCCGCCGGCGCACCTATCCGGGTTTGTTCCCCATCCTGCACCTGGACCACATCTACTACCAGGGCCATGTGGAAGTGGCCAGCGTGGAGCTCCCTCGCACGCGCAAGACGCTGATGGCATCGGATCACCTGCCGCTCGTGGCCGAGCTCAAGGTGCGCTGGTAGCCCTCGTGGCATGCAGGCGGGGAACCGCCGGGTGGCCGCCGGCGTCGAACGTCGGGACGGGAGCGTCATGAATCTGAACGGGGCACGGGTGTGGGTCACCGGCGCGAGCGCCGGAATCGGGGCCGCCGTGGTGCCCGTGCTCGCCCGACGAGGAGCGCGCGTGGCGGTGAGCGCGCGGCGGGCGGAGCTGCTCGAGTCGCTCGCAACCGGCTGGCGCCGCGGGGGCGCTGACATCCTTGTCGCACCGTCGATGTCACCGACCGCGCGGGCGTGATCGCAGCTGTTCGATCCACTTCGACCTCGAGCCCAGCGGGATTGGCGTCAGCGTCATCAATCCGGGATTCATCCGGACGCCGCTGACGGACAGGAACCGCTTCCGAATGCCCTTCCTCATGGAAGTGGAGCGCGCGGCGGTCATCATCGTGGGCGGACTCGAACGCAACAGGAAGGAGATCCATTTCCCGCGCGTGTTCTCCTCGATGCTCAAGCTTGCTCGTGTCCTTCCGTTCCCGGTCTACGAGCGCATCATCAGGCGGGCGACGTCGGGACAGCGGCGCGCGCGGGGCTCCGTCGCAGGGCGGTCGGGAGCGCCAGGCGGCTGATTTGGGCTGATGGGCCAGCAGGCCGCAGACTGCAGATGCAGACTGCGGGCCTGACGGGCATCTCAGGCGATCGAGCGGGTGGCCGGCCGCCACCCTGCGATGTTTTCGGCCACACCGGCCGGCAGCCCGGCAGCCTGTCGCCGGATTTTCGATTCGACGTAGTGATATTCTCGGGGTTTCCCTGAACAGGAGTGGTCCATTCTTGAGTGATTTGTCGAACGATCTCGCGTCGTTGCGGCTCGAGGAGCCCCCGGCCCGCTCGCGCCGGCGGCTGTGGATCGTACTCGTGGCGGTCATCGTGCTCGCCTCCGCCGGACTTTTCGCCTGGCGCTCGACGGCGAGCATGCGCGCGCTGGCTGTAGAAACCGTTCAGCCGACGGTCGAGCGCACCGGCCGCGCCGCTGCGGGCACCGCCGTTCTTACTGCGTCGGGGTACATCGTCGCGCGGCGGGAAGCGATCGTATCGTCCAAGATCCAGGGGCGGCTGTCGGAGCTGCGCGTCGAGGAGGGCAGCGTCGTGCGTGCGGGCGAGCTGCTGGCGCGGCTCGAGAGCACCGATCTGGTCGCGTCCGTCGAGCGGGCGAAGGCCCAGGTGCAGCAGGGGGACGCCCAGGTCGGATCGGCGCAGGCGCAGGTCAGGCGTGCCGAAGCGGACGCAGCCGAGGCGCGGCGGCAGCTTGGCGTGGCCGAGCGGCTGAGCACGGAGAAACTGCTGCCCGTGGATTCGCTGGATGCGGCGCGCAGCCGCGTGGCGCTTGCGGAGGCCGCCCTCGGCCAGGCGGTCGCCGACGCACAGCGCGCGACAGCGTCGCGCACGCAGGCCGAGGCGGAGCTGAGCGTCGCGCAGGCGCAGCTGCAGAACACGGTTATCAGCGCCCCGTTCGCGGGCACCGTCGTCCGAAAGATGGCAGAGGTCGGCGAGAGCGTCGCACCCATCCCGCCTGGCGTCAACATTTCGACCGCGTCGGGAGCCATCGTCGCCCTCGCGGATCTGGCCACGCTCGAAATGGAAGCGGACGTCAGCGAGTCGAACGTCGCACGGCTCCAGGAAGGCCAACCGGCGGAGGTCACCGTCGAAGCCTTTCCCGACAAGCGCTACAAGGCGGTGCTCCGGCAGGTCATCCCGACCGCCGATCGCACCAAGGCAACGGTGTTGACGAAGGTGACGCTGCTCGAGAAGGACAAGGACCTGAAGCCGGAGATGAGCGCCAAGGTCACGTTCCTGGAGGCGGGCACGGCAGGCGAGCCCGCCGCGGACGCAGTGCCCGCAAAGCCGGTGGTCCTGGTCCCTGCCGCCGCTGTCGTGACGCGCGACGGCGGACAGAAGGTGTTCGAAGTCGTGGCCGGCACGGCGCGGATCCGGCCGGTGACGACCGGCGGCACGCGCCGCGACCTGCTGGTGGTGACCGATGGCCTGGCGGGATCCGAGACGCTGGTTGTCCGCCCTCCCGAGTCGCTCGTGGACGGGACCGCCGTGAACATAAAAGGGGGACAGTAATGGCCGCAGTCGACGTGCAGCAGGTGCGGAAGGTCTACAAGCGCGACAGCCAGGAGATCGTCGTGCTCGACGGGCTGAGTCTCGAGGTGCCGGAAGGGGAGTTCGTGGCGCTGATGGGGCCGTCCGGCTCCGGCAAGACGACGCTGCTGAACCTGATTGCCGGCATCGATCGACCGACGAGCGGTAAGGTGCTGGTGGCGGGCACCGACCTCGGAACGCTCTCGGAGGGACAGCTCGCGAAGTGGCGCAGCCGCAGCATCGGGTTCATCTTCCAGTTCTACAATCTGATTCCCGTGCTCACTGCAGTCGAGAACGTGGAGTTGCCCCTGCTGCTGACCAAGCTGTCGAAGAAGCAGCGGCGGGAGCGGGCGTTGACCGCACTCAAGGTCGTGGGCCTCGCCGATCGCTTCAAGCACTACCCTCGGCAGCTGTCGGGCGGCCAGGAGCAGCGGGTGGCCATTGCCCGCGCCATCGTCGCGGACCCGGCGGTGCTCGTGGCCGACGAGCCGACGGGCGATCTGGACGCAAAGAGCGCAGACGAGATTCTGAACCTGCTCCAGACGCTGAACCGCGAGTTCAAGAAGACCATCGTGATGGTCACGCACGACCCGCGGGCGTCCGAACGGGCGCACATCGAGCGGCACCTCGAGAAGGGCGTGCTCGCGCACTCCGTGACGCAGCGTGAAGCGCTGGCCCGGGGGTAAAACCATGAAATACCTGCCCTACATCCTGAAGCACCTGCGTAGGAACTGGATCCGGACGCTCAGCACCATCATGGCGATGGCGCTCTGCATCTTCCTGATCGGGACGCTGCAGACGCTGCTGCGCGCGTTTTACGGGGGCATGGATCGCACGAGCACGGAGCGGCTCGTGATCCGCAACCGCGTGAGCCTGGTGTTCCCCCTGCCGCTGACGTATGAGCCGCGGCTCGCGGCGATGCCCGGCGTGAAGCGGGTTGCGAAGGTGAACTGGTTCGGCGGCGGTGTGCCGACGGCGACCGGCGCTCCCGACATGAAAAACTTCTTCCCGAACTTTGCCGTGGACGCCGAGCCGTATCTGGCGATGTTCCCGGAGTACGGCCTGACCGACGCGGAGAAACGCGCGTTCATGGACGATCGGCGTGGAGCGCTGATCGGGCCGGATCTCGCGCAGAAGTTCGGGTGGAAGGTCGGGTCCGCTCTTCCAGCTCGAAAGCACCATTCCGCCCTATCGCGTCGGCCGCCCGTTCGAGTATGTCGTGAAGGCCATCTACAAGGTCGACCGGCAGCGGTATCCCAATCACAGCGGGAGCATCATGCTCTTCCACTGGAAGTACCTCCACGAATCGACAGGGCAGCGTTCGCAGGTTGGCACGTACTACACGCACATCTCGAACCCCACGCAGGCGGCCGCGGTGGCCAGGGCGATCGACAGCACGTTCGAGAACAGCGACGCGGAAACGAAGACCGAAACGGAAGGGCAGTTCCTGGCAGGCTTCCTGGCGCTCATCGGCGATCTCGCGCTCATCCTGAACAGCATCGGGCTGGCGGTCGCATTCACGATCCTGGCGGTCAGCGCGAACACGATGAGCATGTCCATCCGTGAGCGCCGGAAAGAGATCGCCGTGCTCAAGACGCTCGGCTTCTCGAGCACGCTGGTGCTCACGCTGGTGCTGGGCGAGGCGATCGTCATCGGAGCAGCGGGAGGCGCGCTCGGCGTCGGGCTCTCGGCGCTGCTGCTGTCGCAGGCCGCGTCCATCCCGGGGTTCAACGGCTTCGGTGCGGCGCTCGTGCTCTCGCCTGCGCTGCTGGTGGCGATGCTCGCCCTGAGCGCGGTGATCGGCCTGCTCTCCGGGTTGACGCCCGCGGTCAACGCCTATCGAGCGAGTATCACCTCCATGCTGAGACAGGTCTGACATGGCGCTGCCGCTCTCGTACAACATCCGGAACATCGCCGTCCGGTGGCAGGTCACCGCCCTGGCGGTTGGCGGCATCGCGCTGGTGGTCGCCGTGCTCCTGGTGCTGACCGCGATGGCGAACGGGTTTCGCGTGGCGCTCCGTGCCACAGGCTCAACGCAGAACGCGATCGTCACCCAGCGCGGCTCGACAGCCGAGCTGACGTCCGGCATGTCGCGCGACACCGCAAACACGATCCTCGTGGACTCGCGCGTGGCCCGCGACGGGCAGGGCCGCCCGCTGGCATCGCCGGAAATCGTGTTGGTGGCCAGCCTTCCACGCAGGGGCGCGACCGACGCCGCAGAGGTCAACGTCACGGTGCGCGGCGTGTCGCCGATGGCGTTCCAGGTGCGCCAGGGCCTGAAGATCGTGCAGGGCCGGCAGTTCACGCCCGGCCTGTACGAGCTCGTGGTCGGCAAGCAGGCGGCGGAGCGCTACGAGGGCGCGCAGATCGGGTCGACAATCAAGCTGCAGCGCCGCAGCTGGCAGGTGGTCGGCATCTTCTCGTCGGAGGGCAGCGGATTCGAGAGCGAGGTCTGGGGCGATGTGGACGCGATGGGTCCGGCCTTCAACCGATCGAACGGGTACCAGTCGCTCACGCTGCGCCTGAAGGACCCGTCGGCGGCCGAAGCGTTCGACGCCGAACTCCAGAAGAACCCGGCGATGCAGGTGCAGCTGCAGGGGGAGCGTGACTTCTACGAGAAGCAGGCGGGTCAGACGGCGACGACGCTGACGGTCCTGGCGGTGTTCGTGGGAGTGGTGATGGGGATCGGCGCCATCTTCGGCGCGATGAACACGATGTACGGCCTGGTCGCGTCACGCACGCGGGAGATCGGCACGCTCCGGGCGCTCGGCTTCTCGCGCGTGTCGATCATGGCCGCATTCATCATCGAGTCAGCCGTGCTCGCGCTGATCGCCGGCCTTGTCGGCTGCCTCCTGGCGCTGCCGGTCAACTTCCTCTCAGGCGCCACCGGCGGAGCCAATTTTTCGCAGGTTGCGTTCGCGTTCCGGATCAGCGGCATCTGGCTGGTGATTGCCGTCATCGCGGCAGTCTGCATGGGCGTCTTCGGCGGGATGCTGCCGTCGTTCCGGGCGGCGCGAACGCCGATTACCGCAGCGCTGCGCGATGCGTGACGGGGACCAGACTCGAAATGAGAATAAAGCTGCAGACTGACAGTGCCCGTCGAGCAGCTGCAGGCCGTTGAGACCAGACGTTGCATTTTGCATACTGTAGCCCTCAGTCATGCGCGCTCTGTCGCGGCCGTCGCACTATCCAACCCGTCCTCTTCCGGCGCAGGCAACACCGCGCGCCCTTCCTCCGCCTCGCGGTAAATCCGCTCGGGCACCTGCTGCACGTCCCACGCGAGCCCCACCGCCCGCATCGTGAGGATCACGTAGAAGGTGAGGTCGAACTCCCACCAGTAGAACCCGTTGCGCGCGGACCGCTGGTAACGATGGTGATTGTTGTGCCAGCCCTCGCCCGCTGCGAACAGCGCGGTGAGGGCGTTGTTGCGGGATTCGTCGCGGGTTTCGAAACGGCGCGATCCGTACAAGTGGTTGATCGTGTTGATCGCGAACGTGGCGTGCGCCAGCGTCATCGTGGGCAGGCAGAAGCCCCACACCACCCAGGGGAACCCCCCGATCGCGTACATCGCGAGGCCGAGCAGCAGCGGCGGCAGAAAGTAGTACTCGTCGAGCAGCCGCACCTCGGGGTACTTCGAGAAGTCGCGAACGACGGGATTGGATGGATCGATCTTCTTGTACTTCTGATCGTTCAGGAACCATCCGATGTGCGCGTAGTAGAACCCGCTCACCTTCGGACTGTGCGGGTCGCCGTCGCGGTCGGCAAACTTGTGGTGGTACACGTGGTGGCCTGCCCACCAGAGCGGCCCCTTCTGCATGGCGGCCACGCCGATAAAGGTCCAGACGAATCGCGCGACGCGGTTCATCTGGAAGGCGCGGTGCGCGTAGTACCTGTGAAACGCGAGCGTGAGCCCGACCGCCCGCACGAAGTGCGACCCGGCCCACAGGGCGACGTAGCCCCATGCAAACGGCACGGCAAACACCAGGAGCGCGGAAACCTGGACGAGCCAGAAGATCACTATCGCCAGGGTCGATACAACCACGGGATGTCTCCGGAAGTGGATGGAGGGCGACGAACGCAGGGGACCGAGCGGGCCGACGCCTTCACGCCGGCCGGCAGGAGCGGGCTACACGCGAGCGGCTGCGCCGGACGCTAGCCCTCTTCTTCGTATTCTTCTTCTTCGGGGGGCCCGAGCCGCGTGGAGGGCCGAAGGGCCTCGCGGTAGTCGAACACGGGCAGATCCCGCACGTGCAGCGGCATCACGCAGGACATGCCCTTCTCGTCGACAACGACGGTTACGGGGCTGCCCTCGACGCCTTCGCGGAACGAGAGCCGGCAACCGCAGGCGAGTCGGGCGTGTGTGAAGCCTTTGAGCATGTGGAGCATCCTGCCGGAGTAGCGATGGCCTCGGCCTCGACGATCCGAATGCGACCCGCGCGTCGCGAGCCGAGTGAGGATCTTACTACAGGAGCGCCTTGATATCCCGCTCGTACTTGGCGCGGCCCTGGATGCCGGTGTTCTTGCGGCAGATTTTGCCATCCCGGCTGATCAGGAACGTGGTCGGGATGCCCCAAATCGGCCCGAACGCGTCCTGCACGTCGTCACGGCCCAGGCCCACGAGCACCGGGTAGTTCATCTGCAGCTCGCTGGCGAACGGCTTCAGCTTGTCGATGGTGTCATCCACCGAGAAACCGAGCACGACCAGCCCCTGCGATCCGTATTGCTGCTGCAACGCCACGAAGTGCGGGATCTCCGCCTTGCAGGGACCGCACCAGGTTGCCCAGAAGTCGAGAAGAATCACTTTGCCCTTGTAGGCCGACAGGCTGATCTTCTTCCCGTTCATGTCCTCGATCGTGAAACCGAGGTCCGCCTTCTTCGCGTTGACGGGACATACCGCCGCGGTATCCGCGGCCTCCGCCTTCTCGCCCCTCGGCGACCACACCGGCAGACCCGGCACCATCATGTAGACCAGTGCCACCACGGCAATCGTTGCGAGAATCCATCGTTTGGTCATGGCTTGTCGATCTCGGCGGCGCACGGCGGCCGGGTCACTCGGTGGCATGCCGCATATAGCGCGCAATGCGCCCAAGGTCCGTCGTGCCCTTGTCCGCCACCAGCACGTAGGTGTCATTATCGCGCGACCAGAGGACGGCCTGGCGCCCGAGCACATCCACGGTGGCGTCGGTACGGGCTTCGTTCGGCACGACGTAGAGGGAAACAGGCCGGTCGTCCAGGCGGTACAAGATATGGGCGTTCGTCCCCTCGCCCGTGAGGCATCGACGGGCGCCAATCAGCGTGAGCCGCTCGTCGGGCGAGCTCTCGGGCACGCGCGCGTGAAAGCCGTACAGCTCTGCCAGCCGGTGCTGAACGTCGGTGGCGTTCACCCTGCCGCGATCCGGTTCCGTCAAGTGACACTTGACGTGATCGGCGGCGAGCTGTGCGGCCAGCAGCGTTGTCGATCGGCCGGTAGCCACGTGAAGTGTGAGGCCGCTGAAGGCGAGCACGAGGGTGGCCGCAATCGCGATGGGCAACCGGCGCCAGGAACGGAGTGCCGGGGGTCGGCGAGCGGCGTGGGCGCGAACGCGCGCCCGCAGGGCATCGGGAGCCTTGTCCGCGAGCAGGGCCGGACGAGTCCGTTGCAGCACGTCGCGGGCTGCCCGTTCCCTGGCGGCGCGCGTCGCACACGGGGCGCAGACGCCGAGGTGGGCGTCCATGCCGGCACGTTCGGCCGCACCGATATCACCGTCGACCCATGGCGCCAGCAGCGACCTGACCTGTTCACACGAGAGCTTCATAGGTCTGGTCCTGCAGCGGCCGCGCGATCCCGCCGGCTCGTTTCGTGAGAATCGCCGCCCCTGGTGGCAACGAGCTGTTCGTAGAGCAGCTTGCGTCCCCTGGAGATGCGCGACATCACAGTCCCAATCGGCACGGCCAGCATTCCGGCGATTTCGGCATACGAAAACTCTTCCACATCACGTAACCACACGGCCGACCGGAACGTTTCCGGCAGCGCATCGAGCGCGGCTTTGATGTCGACGTCCAGCGCCGCATCGAGCAGCAGGTCCTCGGGTGTCGCAGCCCGCCCGGGCAGCGCCTGGGCCTGCTCCACCACTTCGGAATCCACCTCGATTGGGTTGCGCGCGGCATCCCGGCGGCTGTTCCGGTGGGTGTTCATCAGGATGGTGAACAGCCACGCGCGCAGGTTGGTGCCGCGCTCGAACCGGGCCGACGAGCGGAACGCCTTGAGATACGTCTCCTGGACGAGGTCTTCTGCCTCGGCCGGGTTGCGCGTCAGGCGCAGTGCGGTGCGATACAAGGCGTCCGTCTGGGCCAGCGCCTCCTCTTCGAACGTGTCCGGCGCCGCCACGGCTCGCCGGCTGCGAAACGGAAGTACAGCCATCCCAGTGCCGGCGCCTGATGTTCTGAAACCCCACAGCGCGCCGGAATATTCCCGCCTTGCAGTATAGCGGCGTGGCGCTCCCGCGCGTAGGACGCCGCGTTGCCGCATGGTGACACCAGTGTCACCTGCCGGTGCCGCCGCCGGCGACTGGACGAGCTCACACCCGGCGAATAGCCGGATTATGCGGCCCCGGCGATCCCGACTGTCAGGGCACGGGTCTTGCGACCGCCCGGCGGCAGACGCGTCCGGCGGCTTATTCCGCGTTGCGGCGGGCGTCAGAGACCAAGTAAAATCGCGCACATTCCCGGACGGACCCCAGATCCGTCATCCCGCGAGGAGACAGCTATGCGCACGCGCATCCCGCGCGGCGAGCTCACGGGGCTGCTGGCCATCGTGCTCGCGACCGCTCTCATGCCGGGCGTGGCAACCGATGCAAGCGCCCAGACGCCCTACGTGCCGTATTACGGCAAGAACCAGATCCGGTACGACAACTTCCGGTGGCACATCTACACGACGGACCACTTCGAGATCTACTACTACCCCGAGATCGAGCAGCACCTCGAACGGGTGGCCGGCTACGCCGAGAGCGCATACCAGCAGATCAGCGCGGACCTGAAGCACGACCTCGCGTTCAAGGTTCCGCTCATCGTCTTCAAGACGAGCAGCGAGTTTCAGCAGCAGAACATCATTCCAGGTGCGGCCCAGGAGGGCGTCGGCGCGTTTGCCGAGTCGACTCGCGACCGCATGGTGCTGCCGATCGACGAGCCGCCCGACCTGTTGTACCGGCTCATCGTTCATGAGCTGACGCACATCTTCGAGTTCGACATCATCCCGCAGTCCCTCGTCCGCGCCAGCGTGCCGCTGTGGGTCAACGAGGGTCTGTCGGATTACATGACCGGGTACTGGCGCCCGATCGACCTGATGATGGTGCGCGATGCCGCCGTCGCCGACATCGTGCCGAAGATGACCGACCTCGAAGGCTACGGCAATTCCGGCAGCCCGCGCATGATCTACAACCTCGGGCATGCGGTCTTCGAGTTCATCGAGTCGCGCTGGGGTAAGGAAGGCCTGCGCCAGTTCCTCTTCTCGCTCCGCAAGAGCGTAATCGGCGGTGGTGACGATGCCTACGAGGAGGCCCTGCGGCTGAAGCCGGAGGAGTTCGATCAGCAGTTCGAGAAGTACCTGAAGGATCGCTTCAAGCCGTTCCGCGACAAGGAGCGGCCGGCCGATTACGGGCGCAATCTCGCGCCGAACCCGGAGAAAACGCGGTACGCCAACGTCTACTCCGCCGAGCCGTCTCCCTCGGGCGAGCTGATTGCCGCCATGACCGGGAACCGCCGTGACGGAGAGCTCGACATCGTCCTGCTCTCCGCCAAGGACGGGTCCGTCATCCGCAATCTCACGCGGGGTCTCGACCAGGACCGCGGATTCGAGTACATCTCCACCCCCGGCGGCCGCTGGAACACCGTGCCATGGATGTCGTGGTCGCCTGTCGGGGATCGGCTGGCCTACTTCGCGCGGACCGAGAAACAGAAGTCGCTGATCCTCCAGAACGTGGTGAGCGGCGCAATCGATCAGCGCGTCGGAATGGACGTCGACGAGCCGGAGTCGCCGAACGTCCACCCGAGTGGGCGGCTGGTCGCGTTCTCGGCCCTGCGGAACGCGGTGGGTGACATCTACACCGTGAACCTCGATACGCTCGAGGTGGTCAACCTGACGAACGACGCGTTCGCCGACTATGCGCCGACGTTCTCCCCGGACGGGAAGGCCATCATCTACGTGGCGCGAATCAGCGGGAACGAGAAGCTGTTCCGCCTTGATCTCGACACCAAGAAGAAGACGCAGCTGACGTTCGGGACGCACGACGACACGGGCGCGAAGTTCATCGATGCCGACACGGTCGTGTTCTCGTCCACAGCGACGAACCCGACCGAGCCGGTGGAACCCGACGTCGCCCGGAACGGCAACATCTACAACCTCTGGACGTTGAACCTGAAGAGCGGCGAGCTGCGGCAGTACAGCGATGCGGTCGGCGGGAACGTGTCGGCGATCGTGCTGCCCGGCGACAAGAGCTCGCGCCTGGCGTTCGTCAGCTACTACAAAGGTGAGTACTCGCTCAACACGCTCGAGCGGAGGGAACCCCTGCAGACGGCGGCGGCGAGTGACTTCGGCGCGCCGGGGCTCGTGACCGACTTTCAGGCGCCGCTCACGCACACGGTTGTCGCCGAGAACAAGCGCCGCAAGGGCACGTTCGAGAAGATGTTCCTCGACGGGCGCCCGCCGGTCAACGTCGGGGTCACCAGCGGTGGCGATGTCTTCGGCGGCACCCAGGTCACGTTCAGCGACGTGCTCGGCGACAAGCAGTTCAACGTATTTGCCGCCTCCATCTCGCAGTACCGCACGTTCATGGGATCGTATGTCAACCTGTCGCGGCGCTTGCAGTACGCCATTCAGGGCTACTCGACCACGCAGTTCTTCTACGGCCAGATGGGCGGCGTGTTCTACGATCCGGCGTTCAGCGGCTTCATCGACCGCGACCTGGCCCAGGCCACACGGACGGTTCAAGGCGGCAGCGCGTTCGCCATCTACCCTCTGAACCGGTATCGCCGTCTCGAGGCATCGGTCGGCCTGCTGAACTACAACGAGGAGTTCAACGACCCGGCGCTGGAGGAATACTCGCAGGCGTACCAGGAGCAGGTCTACGGGACGACTCTCTTCCGCAACGGCACGTCGATGCCGCTCGGTGCGGCGTTCGTCCAGGAGACCACCGTGTTCCGCGAGTTCGGGCCGCTCAAGGGGAGCACCATGCGGCTCGGGTACGAAGTGTCGCCGCCGATCGGCAACATGCTCTCGCGTCAGACATTCGACGGCGACGCCCGGTACTATCTGCGCCTCGGCGGCACGGGCCTCCTCGCGATGCGGGTGCGGGGATTCAAGAGCATCGGCGACTTCCCGGACTTCATGTACTTCGGCGGGAACTCCGAGATGCGCGGATACGAGTACCTGCAGTTCGTCGGCCACAATGCGCTGTTTGCCAACGCTGAGCTTCGTTTCCCGCTGATCGAGGCGATGCTGACCCCGCTCGGCGTGCTCGGCGGAGTGCGCGGGGTCGCGTTCGCCAACGTCGGCGGCGCATACTTCGAGGGCTCGGACTTCAAGTTCTTCGAGACGAAGTCTGAAGAGTACCGGCCGATCTTGGGTTACCAGAACCCGATAACTGGCGACCCGGAGGTACAGGTACGGCCCCCCGGTCGTGATTGACGGGCTCCGCCTCCGCGATGCGCGCGGCTCCTACGGCGTCGGCCTCGAGACCTTTGCGCTGGGCTTCCCCATCCACTTCGACTGGGCGTGGAAGACCCTCTTCAACAAGGACTGGGAAGACGCCCTGTTTTTCGCCCAGGGTGGCAGTGACGCGTTCCGGAAAGTGAAGTTCTCAGTCTGGATCGGGTACGACTTCTAGCCGATCAGCGCCGCGGCACGGTTGATCGTCGAGCCAATCTCACGGCCCTCGCGGGGATCGGTCAGCGGGGGCCGTTTTCTTGTACGGGCAGGTGCGGGAGGAGGAGTGCGGAGGTGCGCCGGGGTGAGAGCACCTCAGCGCGTCAGATGAGCGGGTGCGTCAAGGTGCGTCGGCCCCGACACTTCCATCCGCGACGTGCGTCTGCATTGTGCATTGTGCATTCTGCATTCTGCATTGTGCATTCTGCATTTAGATGCTCCCTCCGCCCTTCCTCTTCAACAACCGCTGCGCTCGCCTCGCGTGAGCCTCCTCGCATTGCTGGCGCTCGGCTTCCGTCTCGATGAGGAGCGGCGGCACCGGCAGACGGGTACCGGAACCGTCCACCGACACGAACGTCAGGAACGCGTGGCTCGTGAGCTGGCGCACGCCTGTGAGCGTCTCCTCCGACAGCACGTCCACTTCGACTTCGAGCGAGGTGCCGAAGGTGCACGTGACGCGGGAGCGGAGGATGATGAGATCGCCCACCTTGATGGGGTGCAGGAACTGCAGGCCGTCGACGGCGGCGGTGACGACCCGCGTGCGCGTGTGGCGCAACGCGGCGATCGCCCCGGCTATGTCGACGAGATGCATTACCGTGCCGCCCAGGATGAACCCCAGCGGATTGGCGTCGTTCGGCAGGACGACCTGCACCATCTCGCTGACCGAGTCGGAGGCTGGCTTCGGGGCGGAAGGCATGGATTCGACTCGCCCTTCGCTGCAGATGAGTGAGCCGGTGCGGCACACGCGCATGTGGCCGGGCGCGAGGAGCCACACGCGGCTTCAGCCCTGTCTCAGTGCGCCCGGGGCCGTGCAACCCAACGTGGTCCGGCTTCGCCGGACTCGCCTCACGACGACGGGAGCAACACGACGGGAGCGCTGCCGGGCTACTTCTGATAGAACGCCGAATTGGTGGTCACGTAATCCTTCCACTTGTCCGGGACTTCGTCGAGCGCGAAAATCGCCTCAACCGGGCAGGCGGGAACGCACGCGCCACAATCAATGCACTCGTCGGGATGGATGAACAACTGCTCGGCCGTCGAGAATTCGGGCTCGTCCTTGCGCGGGTGAATGCAGTCGACCGGGCAGACATCCACGCAGGCGGTATCCTTGGTGCCGATGCAGGGCTCCGTAATGATGTAGGCCATCTATCCTCCTGGAACGACCGCGTCAGGCGGTCACGCTCATGAACGCGGCCGGTAGATGCCCGAGCCGCAGTGAAATCTGCCGGGCCAGCTCCCGGCACACCCGCTGGAAATCCGTATCGAGCCCCGCGTCATCGCTCTGATGAGCGAAGAGGCCCACCCGCGCCACCTCGCGTCCGGTGTAGTCGTGTACCGGCGCACACGTGCAGCACAGGCGCTGCGGACCGCCGGGTTCGCCCGAACCCAAACGTTCGACACGGCCTGGCGGTTGCCCGGGTCCGGAGTCACCCGCAAGTCTCAGACAACTCAGGCGGCGCGTCGCCTGGCCGGGAGCGAAATACAAGGCGCAATGCGCCGGCATTTCGCGGCCGAACACGGTGCGCATGGCGACCTCGTCCGCACCGGCGGCCCAGATGTACGTGACCTCGTCGCGCGCAGGCACCGCAAGGAACGTGCGCGATCGCGACCGCATGACGTGTTCGCGCAGCACCGGGTAGGCGTGCAGACGGAGCTCGGAGCCACCCAGCAGCTGGAAGCTGAGGTCGAGCATCTTCAGCGTGAGCCCATAGCGCTGCGTCTCTTCGTCTTGCCGCACGTAGCCGCGCCGCTTCAGAACGGCCAGCGTGCGGTGCAGGGACGGGGCGGGCTGTCCGACGACGCGGGCGAGCTCCGACAGCGCGACGCCGCGCGGTGAACGGCTCAGTGCCTCGCACACAGCGAGCGCCTTGTCGATCGCCGTCGGGTGGTGGTCGCCTCGCAGCATCATTCCACTATGCGGAACGTCGTTCAGCAATTGAGCCTAGTGCGCCGGTCGGGCGGTGTCAAGGTTCCGGCAGGTCGGGTTTTCGGTTCTCCGGTCGGACTCGGCTTGTCGACCGAAACCTGCCACGAGAAAATGGGCCGTGCATCTCCCGGGAGCCGGAGCCGTCGGTGCAGTCGTCTTGACCGGAGTGCTGGCACTCGCTCCGGGCGACACCGGTGGCCAGGCGCACACCATCGTTACGCTCCCGGCGGAGATCGGGCCGATGGACGACGGGCTGCGGTTGGCGTTCACACCCGCAACCTTTCCGGCCGGCTCCTTTGCCGTGCATCGCAGCTCTGAGCCGATTGGCAGGCTGGCCGCCCGCCTCCGGGCGCTCGATCCGACCGCTGCCCCGGGTGCCTGGGAGGTCGAGCGCGCCGGGGTGTTCGACGCGTTCGGAGGTGAAGGCCCTTACGACAAGGCGCGTCTGGCACGCCTGTTCGGGGGCTCGTTACCATCGGTGGCGCGCGGCACGCTCGTCACCAGCGCCGGGAGGCGTGCCTTCACGTTGATTTCACCCTTCCCCGACGCATCGCTTTCGTCGTTGCGGCCGGGGACAATGGTGATCGTGACCAGGCTGCCGGTCCCATGAGGACCCGTCAGACGATCTTCATGCGACCCGCAAAACCGTCGTCGTATCCATGGTAGTGGGACACCGTGGGTTCGGGGTGCTTCCAGCAGTAGTAGCCGTTGCCCGCATCGAAGTCGACGAGCCACAGCCCCTTGGCTTCCGCGCCGAGGTGCTGCACCGCCTCAGCCCAGGCCGTCACGATCAGCGTGATTGAGTCGTGCAGCCGCGAATGCTCGGGAGCGTTCTCGTCGACCCGTTCGAGCTGCTGCATGATGGGATCGAGTTCGCGGGCGGCCGCCGCCGTCAACTCCTGTATCTGCGGCAGCATCGCGCGCGCATCGTCCAGCGTGAACACGCGCGCGCCGGGGGCGGGTGACATCGGCGCATTATAATCACAGGGTCTTCTTCTCCCGCATGCACATGGCGAGCTTCACGACGGCGGCGCGCCCTCTGCTCCGCCGCGTGGCGTGGGCGCTGCTGCCGCTGGCTTTCGCGCTCGGCGCGCCTGCGAGCGCACAGGACTGGCCCGATCGTCCCGTGACCGTCGCCAACGGCCGGGTGACGGTTGGTGGAGACGTCACCCTGACCGCCGGCACAAACGACCCCGGGTACTTCAACTTCACCGACTACGGCCGCAGCGCGCTGAGGCTCGTGCGGTTCGATGCCGTGGCCTCGCTCCGGCTGAACGCGCACGTGTCGTGTCTCACCGAGCTGCGAGCCGAGGGAGACTCGAGGGAGGGGCACTGGACAGCGGGTGCGTACGCCGCCTACGTGCGGGTGAAGCCATGGACGGCCCACTCGTTCGAGGTGCAGGCGGGGCGGCTCCCAACTGCCTTCGGGGGCTTCAGCAGGCGCTCGTACGGCAGCGAGAATCTGCTGATCGGCTATCCGCTCGCCTACCAGTACCTCACGTCCCTGCGTGCCGACGCCATCCCCCGGACGGCCGACGATCTCGTTGCGATGCGCGGGCGCGGGTGGTACGCGCATTATCCCATCGGCGCGGACTACTGGGATCGCGGCGTGCCCGCCATGAGCGTGTTCAGGTACGACACGGGCGTGCTCGCGAAGATCGGACTGCCGGCGGCCCGCACCGAAATCGCCGCGAGCCTCACCGCCGGAACGCTGTCCAACCCCGGACTGGGCGATGGTAACGGCGCGCCGCAGATCGCCGTGCGTGTCGCGGCGCGTCCGTGGCCCGGCCTGCAGGTCGGCGCGTCGGCTGCGAGCGGTGCGTTCGTCGAAGGGAGCGTGCGCGACGTGCTGCCAGGGAATGCGGCCGAGCGGCAGTACCGGCAGCGCGCATTCGGCGCCGACGCCGAGTTGTCGCGCGGGTACTGGCTCGTGCGCACGGAGCTCGTCTCCACCGACTGGCGCCTCCCGGCGCTCGGCAGGCCGGCCCTGATCCACCCGCTGCAGGCCACGTCATGGCTGGTCGAAGGCCGGTACAAGCTGGCGCCCGGGCTCCATGCCGCGGCCCGGTACAATCGGATGTTCTTCAACCGGGTGTCGAGCACGCAGGGCCTCATCTCGTGGGATGCCAGTCTCTGGCGGGTGGAAGCGGGGGGCGGTTACTCCATTCGCCGGAACGTCATGCTCAAGGCCAGCTACCAGTACAACCGCCGCGACGGAGGGCCGGTGGCGGTCGCGCACCTGGCGGCCGCCCAGGTGCTGCTGTGGTTCTGATCCGTGCGGGCGTCACTCTCGCCCTGGTGGCTGTGGCGGCCGTGCGCCTTCCCGCCACCTCGCAACGGGAACCGCTTGCCGTGGTCCGCGGGCGCGTGGAGTTTGCGCGAACCGTGCCTGCCCCGGAACCCCGTCCATCCGCCGTGGAACCTGGTGGCCCGGTCGAACCCGACCTGCTGAACCGGCGCCGCGCAGTCGTCTACTTCGAAGCCGCACCGCGAGGCGCGTTCGAGGATCGTGAGAGCGCGCGCGTGTCGCTCGACCAGCGCCGGGAGACGTTCGTCCCGCACCTGCTGGCCATCACGGCCGGCACGACGGTGGACTTCCCGAACCACGATCGCACCTACCACAACGTTTTCTCGCTCTCGAAGGCCAAGCGCTTCGATCTGGGCCGATACGCGGCGGGCACATCCAAGTCGGTGCGCTTCGACCGGCCCGGCATCGTGCGCGTCTTCTGCGACATCCACTCGCACATGAACGCATCCATCCTGGTCTTCGGCCACCGGTTCTTCGCTGTCACCGACGAGCAGGGACGATACGAGATCGACCGGGTGCCACCGGGTCACTACACGCTCTCGGCGTGGTTCGAGGGTGCGGTGCGGGAACAGCGCTCCCTCGCCGTAACCGCCGACACGCGCGCGATCGATCTGGACTTCACGGTCCGATGATGCTGCTCTCCTCGCTGACGAACCGCATCTTCCTGGCCAGCGCGCTGCTCGCGCTCGTGGCGATCGGCCTGGCGATGTACCTCGTGAGTGCGCGGGTAACGCGGGAGGCCGAAGCGGAGCTCGAGCGGGGGTTGATCCAGTCTGGCGCCCTTGTCGAGGAGCACCGGCGCGCGCTGTCGCACGACTTCCTGCTGCTCGCACGACTCGTCGCCGACCTCCCGAAGTTCAAGGCCGCCGTCGAGACGCAGGATGCGCCGACCGTCCGCCCGATCGCGGAGGACTACCGCCGGCAGCTCGATGCCGACTTCCTGCTCGTCACCGACAGGCACGGGGCACGGCTCTACGGCGACTATGACGCCGGAGCGGCTGGCCAACTGCCCGCGGTCACCGAGGCGCTGCAGGGCCATGAAGCGGCGGCGTTCTGGCCGCACCACAACGGCATCCTCGAAGTTGTGACGGTCCCGATCGCTGTCGGGCGGGAAGTGCCGGAGGTCCTGGGCACGCTCAGTGCGGGGTTTCTGCTCGACGACCGCCGCGCCGAGCAGTTCAAGCGGGCGACGGCGAGCGAGATCGCGTTTGCCGCGGGCGGGCGCATCCGGGGCGCGACGCTGCCGGCAGCCGCACGCGACGCTCTAGCGCAGCATGCGCGCCAGGCCGGCATCTCGCGGGTGCTGCTCGGCAACGAGGAGTTCATGATGACCGCCGTGCCCCTGTCGCTGCCGCCAGGCGCCGGGCCCCGCAGTGCGGAACCGCTGGCACTGGTGCTGCGGTCGCGCGCGGGCCAGCTGCGCTCCCTGCGCACGATTCGCACGACGCTGCTCGCCACCGCGGCGCTCGCCGTGTTCTTCGCCACCATCCTCAGCTACGCGGTCGCGCGATCGGTCACCCGGCCCCTCGGCACCATCACGGCCGCCATGCGGGAAATGGCCGCGACGGGCGACCTCACCCGGCAGATTGCGCTGCGCGGGCCCGGCTGGTGGCAGGACGAGGACGCCCTGCTGCTCGCGTCCACGTTCAACACGCTCATCGATTCGATTGCCCGCTTTCAGCGCGAGACCGCGCAGCGGGAGCGCCTCCTCTCCCTCGGGCGTCTCTCGACAGTCGTCGCACACGAGGTGCGGAACCCCTTGATGATCATCAAGGCGGCGCTGCGCTCACTGGGTCCCGACACGCCGGGCCCCGAGCTGCGCGAAGCGGCTGCCGATATCAACCAGCAGGTGGACCGTCTGAACCGCATCGTCCATGACGTGCTCGATTTCGCGCGGCCGCTCCAGTTCGACCTGGCACCCGCCGATTTAGGGGAGATCTGCCGCGCGGCCGCCGCAGCGGTTTCGGCCGGAGATTCGACCGGCGCGATGATCGCGGTTCATGCCGACCGCCTCTCGATGGTCACCGATGCCGAACGCCTCCGAGCGGCGCTCGTGAATGTGCTCGCCAACGCCGTCGAAGCGGTGCGCTCCCGCCCGCCGGCGCCGGCGACTCCGGCAGCGGGCGGCGACGTCGTCGTGACGGCCACGGCAACAGCAGCCGGCGGGGCAACGATTACCGTGCGCGATCGCGGCGCGGGCGTGGACCCCGAGCACGCGCGGCAGATGTTCGACCCCTACTTCACGACCCGCCGCACCGGCACGGGCCTCGGGCTGCCGATCACGCGTAACATCGTGGAGGGGTTGGGCGGCACTATCACCGTACGGCGCGAGAACCCGGGGACGACGGTCGAGATTACGTTGCCGGCGGCTCCCGCCGCGATCTGACGCTTGGCGGCGGGAATGCAAAATGGAGAATGAAGAATGCAAAATGAATAAGGGCTCAAAGTGATTGGACGCGTTTTGTCGTGCATTTTTCATTGTGCATTCTTCATTTTGCATTCTTCATTCTGAGCCTGTCGTCACCTATGGCTACTCCGGGCGCGATTCTGCTCGTCGACGACGAAGACAAGATCCTGAAGACGCTCGGACGCGCGCTCCGCGCGGACGGCCATCGGGTGGCTGAGGCCGCGAGCGGACAGGCGGCGCGGGAGCTGCTGGCGGCGCAGGACTTCGATCTCGTCATCCTCGACAACCTGATGCCGGACGTCTCGGGCCTGGATCTGATCCGCGAAATCGTCGGCGCCGCGCCGGAGAGTGAACGGCCGCAGATCGTGATGATGACGGCGCACGCGACGATCGAGCGGGCGATTGAGGCCATGAAGCTCGGCGCACTCGACTTCCTGCAGAAGCCATTCGAGATCGACGAATTGCTCGTGGTCGCCAGCCGCGCAGTGGAGCATCAGCGGCTTCGGACGCAGCACCGCTACCTGATCAACGAGCTCGACGAAGCGTTCGATCACTATGGAATCGTCGGCCGAAGCAAGGCGATGCAGGCGGTGATCGAGCGGGCGGAGCTGGTCGCCGAGACGAGGAGCACCGTCCTGATCACAGGTGAGACCGGCACGGGGAAGGAGCTGGTCGCCCGCGCCATCCACGATCGCAGCGCGCAGCGGGCCATGCCGCTGATCCGCGTGAACTGCGCGGCGATCCCTGACACGCTGCTCGAGTCAGAGCTCTTCGGGCACGTGCGCGGCGCATTCACCGGTGCGGTCGCGAACAAGAAGGGACGCTTCGCCCTGGCACACGGCGGGACGATTTTGCTCGACGAGATTGCCACGCTCGGCGCCCCCTTGCAGGCCAAGCTGCTGCGGGTGCTCCAGGAGCGGGAGTTCGAGCCGCTCGGGTCGGAGCGCACCGAGCGTGTGGACGTGCGCGTGATCGCCGCCACCAACCGCGACATCCGGCAACTCGTGGCCGACGGCAAGTTCCAGGAGGACCTGTTCTACCGGCTCAACGTGATCCCCATCGAGATCCCGCCGCTGCGCGAGCGTCGCGAAGACATCCCCGTGCTCGTCGAGCATTTCCTCGGGAAGCACGCGCAGCGCACCGGCAAACGGATCGAGCGCGTGGAGGAGGGCGTGGCCGCGGCCATGCAGCAGTACGACTGGCCGGGCAACGTGCGCGAGCTCGAAAATACGGTGGAGCGGGCTGTCGTGCTGTCGCGGGACGGCATCATCTCGGTCCGGAACATCGCGATGATCGCCCCGCACACGGTACCGGCCGCCGCGCTGCCCTCGCTGGGTCTGCGCCAGAACATCGAGTGGGCCGAGCGCGAGACGATTCGCCGTGCGCTGGACCAGGCCGGCGGCGTCAAGAAGGACGCGGCCGAGATCATGGGGATCAGCCAGCGGGCACTCAGCTACTACCTTCGAAAGTACCGCATTGACTGAATGCGCTGCCCCGCGGGTTACCTCCCTCGAAACGACTTACATCCGAGGTAAGCGTGCTCGGCGCATCGTCCGTGCAATCTCTCCGGAACGCGCCGTTCCTGCGGGCCGTCCTCTGGGCACCCCCCTTGCGTTGTGGACGGTGCCGCGGCCCGCACGCGTCCCACCCAGCAGACCCGTGGGGCAGGGCCCACCCCTGCACGATCGGGCCGCGGCACAGTGACCATCGGGTTCCGGGAGGCTATACATGGCGCGACGACACTGGTTGGCAACGGCACCCCTCGCGAGCGTTCTCGCGCTCACGGTCTGGGCCTGCGGGGGCAACGGATCGCCGTCTGGGCCCTCAGATGGAGGCGGGGGCGGCGGCACGCCGCCGGTCGAAACGACCACCATCACGATCACGGGCAACGGCGTTACGCCGAATAGTATCGTCGTGAACGCCGGCGCGCGGATCAATTTCATCAACAACGACAGCCGCGCGCACCAGCCCTCGTCGAACCCGCACCCCGCGCACACCGATTGTCCGGAGCTGAACATCGGCGTGCTGGAGGCGGGGCAGAGCCGCGAGTCGGGACCAGCTGTCGGCGGACGCACCTGCGGGTTCCACGATCACCTGAACGATTCCAACGCGGCACTGCGCGGGACGGTGCAGGTGCGATAAGGGGGGGCCAGGCCGGGACTGCCAGTCCCGGCCCCACGTCGCCGCCGGGCGATCAGGAGGACTGAATCGGTCCCACCGGCAGCGGCCGCTCAGGAGGAGTATTCGTACACGCCCCGGCCGGTCTTCTTGCCGAGCCGCCCCGCCTTGACGTACTGCACGAGCAGCGGGCATGGCCGGTACTTCTCGCCCAGCGACTTGTGGAGGAACTCCAGCACGCCGAGGCGCGTGTCGAGGCCCACGAGATCCACCAGTTCGAACGGTCCCATCGGGTGATTGAGCCCGAGCCTCAGGGCCTTGTCGATGTCGCGCGCCGACGCGACGCCTTCCTGGAGCATGTAGAACGCCTCGTTCCCGATGAGCGCGTTCACCCGGCTCGTCACGAACCCGGCGGACTCGCGAATGACCACCGTCTCCTTGCCCATCGCGCGCGCGAGCGCCTCGATCCCGGCGATGGTGTCGTCGGCGGTCTCGAGGCCGCGCACGATCTCGACCAGCTTCATTTTGTGGACCGGGTTGAAGAAGTGCATCCCGCCCAGCCGTCGCGCGTCGCGGAGCGCGGTGGCCAGCTCGGTAATGCTCAGGGCGGAAGTGTTCGTCGCGAGGATGGCCGATGGGGGCGCGACCCGGTCGAGACGAGAGAGCAGATCGAGCTTGATCGCGAGCTGCTCCGGCGCGGCCTCGATGACCAGCTGCGCGCCGCGAGCCGCGTCGTCGAGGGAGTCGTGCAACGATAGCCGCGACATGACCGCGGCAGCTGCGTCCGCCGGGAGCTTCCCCAGCGAGACGGCTCCCTGCAGCACCGCTTCGATGTGTGCAAGCGCCCGTTCGAGCGCGTCGGGAGAAGGGTCGTAAAGCCGTGTCTCGCAGCCCGCCACGAGCCCGGCATGTGCAATGCCGTGCCCCATGGTCCCCGCGCCCAACACGCACAGCCGCTGGATCACCTGCGCCCCTACTGACCCAAATCCACGAACACGCTCTTCACCTGCGTGTAGTGCTCCAGCGCGTGCATGCCCATCTCGCGGCCGAAGCCGCTCTGCTTGTAGCCGCCGAACGGGAGCGCCGTGTCGTAGACGTTGTAGGTGTTGATCCACACCGTGCCGGCCTGCAGGCGGCCGGCCACGTAGTGCGCCTTCTTGATGTCGCGCGTCCACACCGCGGCGGCCAGCCCGTAGATCGAGTCGTTCGCCCGGGCGATCGCTTCGTCGACGTCGGCGAACTCTATCGCTGCGAGCACGGGGCCGAAGATTTCCTCCCGTGCGATCGTCATCTCCGACGTGACGTCCGCGAACACGGTCGGCTCCATGAAGAAGCCCTTGCCTGTTCCGATGTCGGCGCGCGCTCCGCCCGCGATCAGGGTGGCGCCTTCGTTCCGGGCAATGTCCACGTAGCGAAGCACGCGTTCGAGCTGGCCCTTCGACGCGATGGCACCGAGGCGTGTTTTTGGATCGAGCGGATCGCCGGGCACGATCTTCTTCGTGCGGGCCACGAGCTTCTCGATGAACTGGTCGCGGATGGACCGATCGACGAGCAGGCGCGAACCGGCCGCACAGACCTCCCCTTTGCCATAAAAGATGCCCGTGGTCGCCCCCCGGACGGCGGCGTCGATGTCGGCGTCGGGGAACACGAGGTTCGGCGACTTGCCCCCGAGCTCGAGGGTGAGTCGCTTCAGGCTCTCGGCACCGCCCTGCATGATCTCGCGGCCGGTCGCGGTATCGCCGGTGAACGCAATCTTGTCCACTCCCGGATGCCTCACGATGGCGCGCCCCACCCGGGATCCCGGCCCGGTGATCACATTCAACACACCGGGGGGCACGCCCGCCTCGAGCGCCAGGTCACCGAGCGCAAGTGCCGTGAGCGGCGTCTGGCTGGCCGGCTTCAACACCACGGTGTTGCCGCAGGCGAGCGCCGGGGCCACCTTCCACGCCGTGAGGAGCAACGGGAAGTTCCACGGCACGATGGCCGCCACCACCCCGACCGGTTCGCGGAGGGTGTAGGCGAGGTAGTTCCCCTTCACGGGGATCGTCTCGCCGTGCACTTTGTCGGCCCAGCCCGCGTAGTACTGGAAGCACTCGGCGGCGGCGGGCACTTCGATGTGCCGCGACTCGAAAATCGGCTTCCCGTTGTGCAGCGTCTCGAGACGTGCGATCTCGTCGACGCGCGCCATCAGGAGATCGCCGAGCTTCCACAGGACGCGCCCCCGCTCGCGCGCGGACAGTCGCGCCCACGGGCCGTGGAGCGCCGCACGCGCGCGGACGACGGCTGCGTCGACGTCGGCATCGGTCGCCGACGGCACCTGCGCGATGACTTCCTCGGTTGCAGGATTGATGACGTCCATCAGGGCGCCGTCGGAGGATGGACGGTGTTCGCCGTCGATGAGCAGAGAATGTGTGGTCATGGGGAAACAGGCTGCAGGCGACGGGCTGCAGCCTTCAGGCGCCGTTGGGCCTCAGGCCAGACACGCCTGCAGCCCGACGCCTGTAGCCTGCAGCCCGGCGTCGTCTACCCGTCCGTCCTCACGTATTCGAAATCCACCGGCAGACGGTTGATGCCCTTGGGCGCCGGCGCAATCCAGTTCGCGAACTTGCCCACGTCGTAGACGGGCTTGCTCATCAGGTTCTTGATGAACGCGCGATCGTCATCGGTCGGCAGCCAGTCGTCCTTGCGGGCCTCCCACGTTTCCTTGCTGATGGGATGACCATCGGGATCGAAGAAGAAATCGGAGTAGATGCCAATCTCGCGGTGGAACTTCCGGTTGGGCAGCTTCAGGCGGTCCGCTATCCCATGACGCTCCAGCACGCGGTTCCAGCGCGCGACCCCGGCGGCACAGTCGCCGACGTACCAGTCGCGCAGCACCTCGTTCATTGCCTGACGCATCGGTACCGCATGCGTGTTGAACGTGCCGTCCTCGTAGAATTCCACGTGATAGTGATCGTGCAGCGCCTTGTGGTCCTCGAATCCCGCTTCCTTTGCCCGGCCCTTCAGTCCGTTGGCAAAATAGGTCGCAGCATTCGACGACACCTCGCTGCCGTGCAGGTCGACGCTGACGCTGAACCAGAGGTTCAGGAACTTCTGGATGGTGGGCAGATCGATCCCCCCGAGCTTCCGCACGTCCTCGGAATAGCCGGCCGCCTTCATCAGTTCGCAGGTGCGCTCGAGGATGCGCGAGATGCCGCTCTCGCCCACGAACATGTGGAACGACTCCTCCGTCAGCATGAAGCGCGTCGTGCGCGACAGCGGGTCGAATGCGCTCTCGGACAGCGACATCAGCTGAGACTTCCCATCGCGATCGGTGAACATCGCGAACATGAAGAAGTCGAGCCAGTTCTCGATCGGCTCGTTGAACGCGTCGAGGATGCGCGGCTTGTCCTCGTTCCCGCTCCGCCGTTCGAGCAGTTCCTCGGCCTCGTCCCGCCCGTCGCGGCCGAAGTAGGAGTGGAGGATGTAGGCCATGGCCCACAGGTGACGGCCTTCCTCGACGTTCACCTGGAACAGGTTTCTCAGGTCGTACAGACTCGGACAGAACGAACCGAGGACCCGCTGTTGCTCAACGCTCGCCGGCTCGGTATCGCCCTGCGTGACGACGAGGCGTCGAAGCGGGTTGCGGAACTCGCCGGGAACGTCCTGCCACACCGGCTGCCCCTGGAAGTCGCCGAACCCGATGCAGCGGTCCGGCTCCGGCGCCGCGAGGAAGATGCCCCACCGGTACTCCGGCATCCTCACGTAGTCGTAATGCGCCCAGCCGTCAGGGTCGACGCTTACCGCCGTACGCAGGTAGATCCGGTGCTGATCCTGGAATCCGGCGGGGCCCATGTCGCGCCACCAGGCGTCGTATTTCGGCTGCCAGTGCTCGAGCGCGCGCTGCAGGCGTTTGTTGTCCGAGAGGTTGACGTTGTTCGGAATGCGTTCCGTGGTCAGCATTACGTCCGTCTCCAGTCGAACTCCGGACGTGCCCCCGACTTGCCGTAATTCTTCAGGGCGCCGCGGTCTCCGACGGCATTCGGGCGCTGGAAGATCCAGTTCTGCCAGGCGGTGAGGCGGCCGAAGATCTTCGTCTCGAGCGTCTCCGGCCCGGCGAATCGCAGGTTCGCCTCGAGTCCGGTCATGGCGTCCGGCGACAACGCGGCGCGGCCCTCGATCGCCAGCCGGACCTCGTCGTCCCAATCGAGCTCGTCGGGCGCGAAGGTTACCAGCCCGGCATCGGTTGCCGCGAGCGCATCGAAGGCCTCCGTCTCCGACAGCAGCTCGGTCACGAGCTCCGGCTTGCCGAGGAAGCGCGTCTGGAGCCGCGACAGGCCGGTCGACATCGGCAGCAGTCCGGCGTTCATGGGTGAGAGCGCGATGGCGTTCGGGCGATCGGCATCGTCGAGCATGTAGGAGCGGTCCGCCGCGAGCGCAAGCTCGAAGAGCGATCCGCCGAACGCGGATCCCGGCTCGATGAGCGCGAAGAAGCTCCTGGCGGTCAGATCCATCCGCTTCAGCGTGCGTTTCATGAGCAGCACGATCTCGCGGACCAGCCAGTCGTCCATGTGCGCGGCCAGCACGCGATCTACCGCGAGAACGTCCTCGAGCTGGCCTTCCGTCCTGACAACGATTGTGCCGATCTCCGGCTCGTTCAGCCGCAAGCGGAGCAATACGTCGTCCAGCTCGCGAAAGGCCTGCAATGGCCAGTAGTCATGTGCGGCAATCCGAATCGCATCGGGCGACGACGGCTGCGCGCCTCCAGGTGTGCGCACCGTGAGATCCGCAACCCGGCGCTCACGTTCGAAGCGCAGGGATACGTACCGATACGTAATCGCGCTGTCGCTCACCTGTGGTTCGAGCGGCTGCAGAACGATGCCGGTGCCCGAAGGCGGACGATCGGACCGCGCCGCCAGCTCGGAGGCGCGCTTCGCGACCGCCTCCTTGAAGCGGCTGGTTGGATGCACCGCGTCCACAAGGCCCCACTCCGCGGCCCGGCGGCCCTTCACGCCCTCGACGAGCGTGCTGAAAAAGTCGGCCACGTCGCGGCGCACCATGCGCTTGTCCACGAGGCGGGTGAGGCCGCCCGTGCCGGGCAGGACGCCAAGCAGCGGCGCCTCCGGCAGGCTCACCGCCGAGTTCCCGTCGTCCACCAGCAGGATCTCGTCGCACGCGAGCGCGAGCTCGTAGCCACCGCCAGCGCAGATGCCGTTCACGGCACACACGAACTTGATGCCGGAGTGGACGCTGGCATCCTCCATCGCAAGCCGCGTCTCGTTGGTGAACTTGCAGAAGTTCACCTTGAAGCCGTGGGAGGAACCGCCGAGCATGAAGATATTCGCGCCCGCGCAGAAGATGCGCTCCTTCAGGCTGGTGATCACCACCGCGTGCACCTCGGGGTGCTCGAAGCGGATCCGCTGCAGCGCGTCGGCGAGCTCGATGTCGACAGCCAGGTCGTACGAATTCAGCTTCAGCCGGTAGTCCGGCCGGAGACCACCATCCTCCGCCACGTCCATCGAGAGCGTTGCGATCGGCCCATCGAATGACATGCGCCAGTGCTTGTACTTGTCCGGCTGCGTTTCGAAGACGACCTGACTCGCGAGGGCCTGTTCCACTCTTGGATTATTCATGCTTGTTCTCGCTGGCGTCAATGCGGCTGGGGAATGACTCGATGATCAGGCTTCGGGCTCCGGGCTCGGGCTGCAGGCCTTGTGTGGCTTCGGACCTCGGCTGCGCCAAAAATTCAGCTACAAGACCTGGCAGAGCGACTGGCGGCTACCGCTGATGGCCAAGGCGGTGCAGCAATCCACCCGAATTCGGGCGACGACGAGCGCCAAGCCGAGGATAATCGGTGTGTGCGAAGGCTCGTGGCCGCCGTAATGCTTGTCTTGTTCGCGTCTCTGAACGCGATCGATGGCATCTGCTGTGCCGACGGCTGCACCCACGAGCAGACATCGGCCTCGCGACACGACGACCGGGACTCATCTGACGGCAGCTGCGTCCTGTGCCTCGGCGGCGTTGAATCAGCCGTTTCGCAGGCGCCGTCAGGATCCGACACCATTACGGATCGCTTCACACCACTCCTGTTCGCTCATCACCTCGACGCGCCGACAGACCCACCCGACCACCCTCCGCGCTCATAAGGATCGGAATCAGTCAACCGGTTGCGAAGAGGAATGGACTGGTGCGTACGGAAGCACCCGCGGAGACGTGTATGCGCTTGCTCGTGTTGACGCTCGCGGGAATCGTCTGCCTTTCGCCTGCCACGATTGAAGCCCAGAATCAGACGGCGACAGTTCGTGTTCAGGTCCGTGCCGCCGAAAAGCCTGTTGAGGACGCGGAAGTAGTCGTTGCGGGCACAACCCACCGGACAGATGCGGCTGGTACGACGACGATCGTCACCGTCCCGGGCACAGTCGAAATCAGCGTACTCAAATCGAGCTTCGCTCCGACGACGTTATCGGTGCAGGTGGCGGCCGGCGCGACGCAGGAAGTGGTCGTGGAGTTAGAGGCCCAGCCGACCGTCGAGGAGACCGTCACGGTGGTGGCGTCCACTCGCACCGACAGGAGGCTCGAGGATCAGCCCATGCGAGTAGAAGTCCTGGCTCGCGAGGAGATCGAGGAGAAGATGCTAATGACGCCTGGAGACATCGTCATGATGCTGAATGAAATGGGCGGGATGCGGGTGCAGGCGACGTCGCCGTCGCTCGGGGCCGCGAGCGTCCGCATTCAGGGCATGCGAGGCCGCTACACGCGCGTGCTTTCCGACGGATTGCCCCTGTTTGGTGAAGTTGGCGGGCTCGGGCTACTTCAGATCCCGCCGATGGATCTCGGGCAAGTTGAGGTCATCAAAGGGGTGGCGTCGGCGCTATATGGCGCCGGCGCGATGGGCGGCGTGGTCAATCTCCTGTCGCGGCGTCCAGGTCGCGACCCTGAGCAGGAGTTCCTGCTGAATCGCTCGACCCGCGGTGCGACGGATGCCGTCACCTTTCTTTCCGGCCCGTTGTCTCGCGGCTGGAGTGCCTCGTTACTGGGTGGCGGACACTGGCAGGAAACGAACGACGTCAATGATGATGCGTGGGCAGATCTCCCGGGGTATGGGCGAGCCGTCGTGCGTCCACGCGTGTTCTGGGACGGGGGCAACGGTCGCATGGTCTTCGCGACGACGGGCTTCATCTACGAGGACCGCGATGGCGGGACTCCGGCGGGCGAGGTGCTCGCGGCGACCGGCCAGCCCTACAACGAAGCTCTGGAAACGCAACGGTATGATGCCGGTGCCGTGGCGCAGTTCCTGATCAAAGGCAGGTACCTGATGACCGCGCGCGCCGCGGTCGCACGACAGAGCCACGATCACCGATTCGGCGAAGTCCTGGAGCGCGATCGGCACGACACTGTTTTCGGTGAAGCGGCGGTTCGTGGAACCGCAGGCCGCCAGACGTGGGTCGCGGGGCTTGCCATCGAACGCGACGCCTACACCTCGCGCGACGTGCCGCGATTCGACTACACGTTCGCCGTGCCGGGCGCATTCGCGCAGTACGACGTCATGGTGTCGCCGGTGCTGTCACTGTCTTCGAGTGCTCGCCTGGATGTCCACAGCGAGTACGGCACCTTCTTCAGTCCGCGTGTGTCGGCGCTGGCGCGGGCCGGACGATGGACCAGCAGACTCTCGGTCGGAACCGGATTCTTCGCGCCGACGCCAATCACCGAGGAAACGGAAGCTGCGGGTCTCACACGGCTAGAGATACGCCAACCGGTCGAAGCCGAGCGAGGCCTGAGCGCATCGTTTGACCTTTCGCGTACCGATGGCCCGCTGTCCTACACGGCCACGCTGTTTGCATCCCGCATCAAAGACCCATTGCACGTGGAACGCTCGCCGTCGTACGTCCTGACCACGCTGCCGGACCCGACGACCAACGTGGGGCTCGAGCTCTTGGGCACCCTGCGACGAGAGCCCTTCTCCGTAACCGCAACCTACACCTACGTGCGGGCGCGCGAAACCCTCGGCACAATCGAACAGGATGTCCCTCTGACCCCACGCCATAGCGCCGGAATCGTGGGGATGTGGGAGGTGGAGGACGTCGGGCGAGTCGGAATCGAGTGGTACTACACAGGCAAGCAGAGCCTCGACGAGAATCCGTATCGCATGGCAAGCGAGCCATACATGATTCTTGGGCTCCTGGCTGAAAAACAGTTCGGTCACATTCGCCTGTTCGTGAACGGCGAGAACCTCACGGGTGTGCGACAGACACGATGGGATCCGCTCCTGTTGACCACGCGTGCGGTGGATGGTCGCTGGACCGTCGATGCCTGGGCACCGCTCGAAGGCCGCAATGTCAACGGGGGGCTCCGCGTCCGATTCTGAGTCGATCGGGCTCCAACGCCCGCAGTTGACAGATATACTCAAGTGTTCTATTGCAATCCGATGCTGTCTCGAAACAGGCAGGCATTCATCGATGCCCTCGCAGACGCCCCTCCGAAGCTGGCCGACATGGGCCATCACGAAGTGAAGGCCAGCGCGTGACGATGAGCGCGGTACGCCATCGGGCGCCAGCCATTCGTCTCGGGCTCCGAGAGAACATCGCTCAGTTCTCGTTGCTCGTCGTCATCAACGCCTTCGTCGGCGCGATGGTCGGGATGGAGCGAAGCATCCTGCCGCTTCTTGCTGAACAGGAGTTTCAGCTAGCAGCTCGTACCGCGGTCCTGTCCTTCATCGTCGTGTTTGGCGTCACGAAGGCGCTCACGAACTATGCTGCTGGGCGATTCGCCGACCGTATTGGACGCCGGCAGATTCTCATTGCAGGTTGGCTCGTCGCTGTTCCAGTACCGTTCCTGCTCATGTGGGCTCCGACCTGGACCTGGGTGCTCGTCGCGAACGGGCTGCTAGGTATCAGCCAGGGCTTCACCTGGTCAACGACCGTGATCATGAAGATCGACCTCGTCGGACCGGAACGGCGAGGGTTGGCGATGGGCCTGAACGAGTTTGCCGGTTACATCGCCGTGGCCGGAGCGGCACTGGCGACGGGATGGGTTGCCGCTCAGCAAGGACTGCGGCCTGAGCCGTTCTACCTGGGCGTACTCTTCGTCATTTTCGGTTTGGGTCTGTCCCTACTTCTGGTTCGTGAGACGCAATCACACGTAACCTTGGAATCGCGTCTTCACAGCGGGGCGAGCGATGTCCCGACCGCGGCTGCGATCTTCTGGCGCACGACGATCGCGGATCGCAACCTCTCGAGCATCAGCCAGGCAGGGCTCGTCAACAACCTGAACGATGGCATGGCGTGGGGCCTGTTTCCCTTGTTCTTTGTGGCCGCGAGCATGAGTCTGGAGCGGACCGCTGCGCTAGCAGCCATCTACCCGGCCACTTGGGGTGTCGTGCAGCTTGGAACCGGTGCGCTCTCGGACCGGATTGGACGCAAGTGGTTGATCGCCTCCGGCATGTGGACGCAGGCTGGCGGCATCGCCGTCATTGCGTTGTCAGAGGCCTTCTCCGGGTTCGCGATGGGTTCTGCTTTGCTGGGTGTGGGAACCGCGATGGTCTACCCGACGCTCCTTGCTGGTATCGGCGATGTCGCCTTGCCGTCGTGGCGTGCATCAGCGATTGGCGTATACCGCTTCTGGCGAGATCTTGGCTACGCGATCGGCGCGCTAATCGCTGGCGTGACGGCGGACATGCTCGGCCTCGCTGGTGCGTTCTGGCTCGTTGCGGGATTGACGTTCATCTCCGGGTTGATTGTCGCGTGTCGGATGAGAGAGACGTTGTCGTCAGCGAGTGTTGGTCAGCAAAAAGGGTCGTGAGGCCCTGTAGGAGATAAGCACCATGGCAGCGGAAGGCATGCCGGTCGAGGTCGATACTACGAAGGCGCAAGCGTTTGCTGGCCGACTCTTGACCGCTCTCAACGACGCGGCTCTTTGCTTGATGGTGTCAGTGGGCCATCGTACCGGCCTCTTCGACGTCATGACGCAATCACCGCCGGCAACCTCGGAAGACCTGGCGTCGAGGGCGGGGCTCAGCGAACGGTACGTACGCGAATGGCTGGGCGCGATGGTCACGGCACGAGTAGTGACGATCGATCCAGCCACCAGCCGTTTCACGCTGCCGGCCGAACATGCAGCCTTTCTGACTCGGGCGGCCGTCGCCGACAACATGGCAGTGTTTGCGCAGTACGTCGCCGTCATGGGGTCTGTGGAGGACGACATCGTCGAGTGTTTCAGACAGGGCGGCGGGGTGCCTTACGAGAGGTTTCGGCGGTTCCACGAAGTCATGGCGGAGGATAGCGGCCAATCCGTGCTTTCATCGCTCGAGTCGCACATCCTTCCGCTCGTGCCGGGATTGATGGAGCGCCTCGCACAAGGCATCCGGGTGCTTGACGTGGGGTGCGGGCGCGGCCGTGTCTTGAACAGGCTCGCCGAACTGTACCCGCGGAGCAGGTTCATGGGCATGGATCTCTCAACCGACGCCATCAGGTTCGCGCGCGACGAGGCTCAACAGAAAGGCCTCGACAACAGCGAGTTCATGGCCCTCGATTTGAGCACCTTCGATGAGAGTGCGGAATCTGAGTCATTCGACTTCATCACAACCTTCGATGCTATTCACGATCAAGCAAAGCCGCTCAATGTGCTCAAAGGTATTCATCGCGCATTGAAGCCAGAAGGTGTCTACCTCATGCAGGACATCAGCGGGACAAGCCACATGGACAGAGATATCGGGCATCCGATTGGAACATTCCTCTACGCCATCTCTTGCATGCACTGCATGACCGTGTCGTTGGCACAGGGCGGGGAGGGCTTGGGCGCTATGTGGGGTGAAGAGAAGACACGCGAGTACCTGCAACGAGCAGGTTTTCGATCGATTACCACACACCGACTCGCGCACGACATTCAGAACAATTGGTATGTCGTGAGGAAGTAGCAAGTCCGACGGACATCTGTCGCCCGGAGCCACGGTCGCCAGTCACTTGCCAGATGCGCGCGTTACCGCCGCCGCGATCATGGATGCGCGGCGGCTTCTCTGCTCCGTCATTCCGCGGTCTCGCCGGGCTTCAGATCGAGCACCTGGACGCCCTTCGGCGCGACCAGAGTCCGCAATGCCTCCGGCGTTCCGGTCAAAGCGGGGAACGTGCCCCAGTGGACCGGCAGCACCTGCTTGACTCGAAGCATGTCGCACGCGAACGCGGCTTCCTCGGGTCCCATCGTGAAGAGGTCGCCGATTGGCAAACAGGCGATCTGCGGAGCGTAGAGGTCCGCGACGAGGCGCATGTCGCCGAACACTGCCGTGTCGCCCGCGAAGTACACGGTGGGCCCGGTGTCGAAGCGCAGCACGAAACCGGAGGCTTCACCGAGGTAGTGATTGACCCCATTCTCCTCGTAGCTGCTGCTGTGCAGCGCGTCGACCATTGTCACGCGCACGTCGCCCACCCGCTGCGTGCCGCCCTTGTTCATAGGGCGGCCCTTCTTCACACCTTTCTTGGCCAGCCAGTTCACGATCTCGAAGTTGGCGAGCACGTCAGCATCCGTCGCGCGCGCGACGCCGGCTGCATCCTCGATGTGATCGCTGTGCCCGTGGGTGATGAGCACCGCGTCGATGTTGGTCGGCTGGTGCCATGACGGCGGGCACGAAGGGTTCGTCTTGAGCCACGGATCGACGAGCAGCCGCTTGCCACCAGGCGAGCGGAACAGGCAGGTTCCGTGTCCGAGCCACGTCATACCGAGAGATGAAAGAGCCATGAAGGCAGTATATTCCTGGCTCCACACCCGTCTCCAGGCTCCGGCTTCGGGCCGGTTGGGCTTTGGTTGGGCGCAGCAGCGCACCTGCCCGCCGCCAAGCCGCGGACAGTATCATTTTCACCGGCTTCCAGAGAGGCGCGATGAGACATGGCGAGCAGGGTTTCAGGCACAGCAGGTCGTCTCGCCTCGCACACCCGATGAGCAGACGTTCGTTCGGCCAGACCCTTGGAGCGGCTCTCATGAGTAGCAGGCGGCAGGCGGACGGCTTCCCCGCCCGGTCGGATGAGCACGAGGCTCCACGCGCGCTGACCCAAGGGCCCGGCGATGGCTTGTGCTACATCGACGCGACCGAACTTGCGGCGATGATCCGAGCCAGGCAGGTCTCCGCTCGTGAGGTCATGGCGGCTCACCTTGCTCAGATCGAACGGATCAACCCTGGAGTGAACGCCATCGTCACGCTCGTAGCTGAGCGCGCGATGGCCGACGCCGCCAGCGCCGACGAGCAGTCAGCCCATGGCGCTCCGCTCGGTGCGCTTCACGGAGTCCCCGTCGCGCACAAGGACCTCGTCGATACGGCTGGGATCCGCACCACTCGCGGCTCACTGTTCTATCGCGACACCGTGCCGAGCAGCGATGCGCTCATCGTGACGCGTATTCGCCAGGCGGGCGCGCTCATGGTCGGGAAGACCAACACCCCCGAGTTCGGCGCCGGATCCCAGACGTTCAATGCGGTCTTCGGTCCGACCCGTAATCCGTACGACCTCGACAAGACCTGCGGGGGGAGCAGCGGCGGCGCCGCCGTGGCGCTGGCGTGCGGCATGGTGCCGATCGCTGACGGCAGCGACACCGGCGGCTCGCTGCGGAACCCGGCGGCGTTCTGCAATGTGGTCGGTTTCCGGCCGTCGCCGGGCCGCGTGCCGAGTGAATCGGGATCCTGGTCGCCCCTCTCGGTGTCTGGTCCGATGGCACGCTCAGTCGCCGACGTGGCGCTCTTCCTCAGCGCGATGGCCGGGCCTGATCCGCGGAGCCCCTTGTCGATCCAGGATGACGGCGCCCGCTTTCGTGCGCCGCTGGGTCGCAGCTTCAAGGGAGTCCGTCTCGCGTGGTGGCATGGGCTTGGCGGAATCCCGGTCGAGTCGGACATCCGTCGCGGCGTCGACCGGAACCGGCGTGTCTTCGAGGATCTCGGCTGCGTGATCGACGAGGCGGAGCCGGATTTCGCGGGGGTCGATGTAGCATTCCCGACATTGCGCTACGCGGCGAATTACCCGCAGTACGCGCCGTTGGTGGCGGAAAAGCCTGACTGGGTCAAGGACACCATCAAGTACGAGGTCGCACAGGCCCAGCGGCTCTCCGGCGCGGATGTGGGGCGGGCACTCGCCAGGCAGGCGCAGATGCACGACCAGAGCCGGCTGTTTTTCGAACGGTACGACTACTTCGTCCTTCCGGTCACCCAGGTGGCGCCATTCGACGTGACCGTACCCTATCCAACCAGCATATCCGGGACGCCGATGGCCACCTACATCGACTGGATGCGCTCGTGCTGGTACGTGACCTTCATGTCCTGTCCGGCGATCTCCGTGCCTGCCGGGTTCACGCCAGGTGGCCTGCCGGTGGGTGTGCAGATCGTAGGCCGCCACCGTGGCGACTGGAGCGTGCTGCAGCTTGCGTACGCGTTCGAGCAGGCAACCCGGTACGGAAGGAGGCGTCCACCTCCGCTGCCGATTGCCGCGGAATGACGCCGGATTGTGTCGGGTCCGTGAGCGGCTGACACCGCCAGTCTGCTACGATCGTCTGGCATGTCCGTGACGTCCCCTCTTCGCATCATCAGGCCCAGAGACACCAGCCCCGGGAGCCCACGCGCAGCCAAGCCGGAGTGGCTCAAAGTGCGTGCACCCGGGTCGCCGAACTATGTGCGCCTGAAGGGGATGATGCGTGAGCTGAAACTGAATACCGTGTGCGAGGAGGCACGGTGCCCCAACATCGGTGAGTGCTGGCACCACGGGACGGCGACGTTCATGATCCTCGGTGACGTGTGCACGCGTGCGTGCGGCTACTGTGCCGTGCCGCACGGGAAGCCCACGGAGCTCGATACCGCCGAGCCTGCGCGCGTCGCCAATGCGGTGGTGCAGATGGATCTGAAGTACGTCGTCATCACGTCGGTGGATCGCGACGATCTCTGGGACGGTGGCGCGGGCATCTTCGCCGACACGATTCGGCAGATCCGTGTGCGCACCGACTCGTGCCGCGTCGAGGTGCTGATTCCCGACTTCCAGGGACTCGAGCAGGCGCTGTACAGGGTGCTCGACGCGAGACCGGACGTGCTCAACCACAACACGGAGACCGTGCCGAGCCTCTACCGGATTGCGCGGGCCGGCGGCCGGTATCCGCGCACGCTCGAACTGCTGGACCGCGCGCGCAGGTACGCGCCCGCCATTCCCACGAAGAGCGGCGTCATGGTGGGCCTCGGCGAGAGGTGGGACGAGCTCGTCGGCACACTCGAGGACCTGCGGAACGTCGGGGTGTCGATCCTGACGATCGGGCAATACCTGCGGCCGACGGAGTCGCACCTGCGCATGGAGCGCTACTACACGCCCGCGGAGTTTGCCGAACTCAAACAGATCGCGCTCGACATGGGCTTCGGTCACGTCGAGTCCGGCCCTCTCGTGCGCAGCTCGTACCACGCCCATGAGCAGGCCGACGCCCTCGCTGCCCGCGGCTGACATCTTGCCAACGGGTCATCCGTCCCACCCGCGTGGGCGCTCGGCTCTCGCCCTCGCGCGTGAGCAGATCATCACATGCGAACGCTGCCGCCGCCTGCGCGAGCATTGCCAACGCATCGCCACGATCAAGAAGGCCGCGCATCGGGATGACCTGTATTGGGGGCGTCCCGTACCCGGCTTCGGCGACCCGCTCGCCCGCGTGCTGATCCTCGGCCTCGCGCCTGCCGCTCACGGCGCCAACCGCACGGGCCGCGTGTTCACCGGTGATGGCGGCGGCGGCTCGGGCGACTTCCTGATGCGCGCGCTCCACGAGAACGGCTTTGCGAGCGCGCCCGTGTCCCAGCGGCCGGACGACGGCCTGACGTTGACCGATGCATTCATCGCCGCGACCGTCCGGTGCGCCCCACCCGACAACAAGCCCACTCCCGAGGAAGTGCTCGCCTGCCGGGTGCATCTCGATGCGGAGTGGGATGCGTTGCCGCGCGTGCAGATCGTGGTGGCGCTCGGACGCGTCAGCTTCGACGCCTGCTGGGCCCGCTTCGCACGGTGCGGCATCGTTGTCCGCCGTCGCCCGCCCTTCGCGCATGGCGCGGAGTACGCGGTACGCGGCGGCCCGCTCGTGATTGCGTCGTTTCATCCCAGCCGGCAGAACACGAATACGGGAAGGCTGACGGCCGCGATGATGCACGACGTGTTCGCGCTGGCGGCAACGCGCCTGCGGTGACGCGAGAACCCACTGCCGTGAGCGAACACAGAGATGCTGGCTGAGATCGTTATGTATGCCCGCCAGCCTCGCGATGGCAGCTGACCGACGCATGTTGGGCACCGTTCAGCGCTGCTGATCCCGCCTTACTGACCTGTTCGTGGACTACACTGCCTCCGTGCAGCATCGTTCGAAGCAGCTGGAGCTGCCACTGCTCGCACCGCCGCCAGGCAGTGAGGAGTATCTGCCCGGCCTTCGTGGTCCGCTGCAGGTTCAATTCGTGAGGCATCCGCGCGCGCGGAGGTATCTGCTGCGAATCGACACCCAAGGCGTAGCTCGGGTGACGATGCCGCGGTGGGGCCGGCGAGCGGAGGCGCGTGCGTTCGCGGAGGCGCACGTCGTCTGGATCGAGCGCCAGCGGGCGCGGCAGCTTCAGCGCGCAGGCGCCACGCGGCGGATCACGCCCGGGGCACTGGTGCTGTTTCGCGGCATCCCGTGCCCGCTCACCGTGCACACCGGCGACGGCATCGCGCGCGTGGCGCTCGGCGAGCTGTCGCAAGAGGTGCCCGCGCCGGCCGACCTCGACAGCGCGGTCCGAGCGATGCTCCGGGAGCTGGCGGCACGCGAGCTTCCCAGGCGCCTCCACACGCTCGCCGCTCATTACGGCCTCGCGGTGTCACGGGTGACCATTCGCGACCAGCACACGCGCTGGGGATCGTGTTCACCGCGCGGGCGGATCAGCCTGAACTGGCGCCTCGTGCAGATGCCATACGCCGTGTGCGAGTACGTGCTGGTGCACGAGCTGATGCACCTGCGCGTGGCCAACCACTCGCGCCGGTTCTGGCGGCAGGTGGCCGTCGAGTGTCCCGAGTACGAGCTGGCGCGCGCGTGGCTGCGCCGGCACGGCCGCGAACTGCTGTAGGGCGTCGTCCGCCCGCCCCCAGGTTCCGCGGCCACTGCAGGCGCGAACCGGGCTCGGGCGGGACGGCACGCATCGGGCGCAGGTTCTTCATTGCCAGAACTGCCGGACATCCTTTGCTACCTCCACGCGCTCGCCCCGCGCATCGTCGGACAGCGGCTCGATCGCGTCCGACTCGAGACGCCGTTCCTGCTCCGATCGGTCGATCCGCCGCTCGGCGCGATTGAAGGGCACACCGTCACCGGCCTGGATCGGATTGGCAAACGGATCGTCTGGGCATTCGACGGTGACGTCTTCGCGGTGTTTCACTTGATGATTGCGGGGCGGTTCCACTGGACGCCGAGCGGGCGGCGCACCCCGCGCAAGGGACTCGCAGCTTTCGAGTTCCCGACCGGCACGCTGGTGCTGACAGAGGCGGGCTCCAGGCGGCGCGCCTCGCTGATGCTCGTGCGCGGTCTCGACCGCCTGCACGATCTCAATCCAGGAGGCATCGACCCGCTCACATGCGGTCCCTCGTCGTTCGCTGCGCGGCTGCGAATGGAGAACCACACGCTGAAACGGGCGTTGACGGATCCCCGGTTGTTCAGCGGAATCGGCAATGCGTATTCCGACGAGATCCTGCACGCGGCGCAACTCTCGCCCCTGCAGCTGACGCGCCATCTGGATGAGGAGGGGCTCGAACGCCTGCATCGCGCGACGGTGGACACGCTGGGTCGCTGGATCGAGCAGCTTCGGTCGGAGGGTGGCGACGCGTTCCCTCACAAGGTGACGGCGTTCCGGGACGGCATGGCCGTCCACGGCCGGTTCGGGCGACCGTGCCCGCGATGCGGCGCGCCCGTGCAGCGCATCGCCTACGCGGATAGCGAGTGCAATTACTGTGCGGCATGCCAGACGGGTGGGCGCCTGCTCGCGGACCGATCGCTCTCGCGCCTCATGCGCGGCGACTGGCCCAGGACTTTCGAGGACCTCGAACAGCTGAAAGCCGCCCGGCGCGAGACGTGAGCGGCCTGGGCGACAGGCGGAGCGCGGGCCGAGCGGCGGTGCCGTCAGGCGACGGTCGGGCGTTTGCGCGCCGGCCGGGGCCGCGCCCACCGGGAGATGTCCACTCGGACCAATCGCCTTGATGCCCCACGCGGTCAGCCGTTTCGAGGGCCGTCGCACGAGGCAAACAACCCTCGTCAGCGCCCGATGAGAATCAGAATGCCGGCAACGAGCGCGAGCACCGCAGTCACCACGAGCGGCACCGCAAGCTGCAGCAGACCGACCAGGCCGATGAGGATCAGGTAGATCGCCAGGACCAGCATCCCCCGACTGCGCGTCACGCTCAGAGCCATCGAGCCTCCTTCGATGTGTCACCGCACGGCGTCACGCTCACGTCCGGCCGCGCCGCATGGTAGCAGTTTCGCAGACCTCCGTCGCTGTCGCCTGCAGCCTGTAGCCTGCGGGCTGCAGCCTGCAGCCTATCTTGATATCCTGAACCGCCGTGATCGCCTGGACCGATTCCCCGCGATCCAAACCTTCAGGAGCCGCCATGTCTAGAGAACTTCCAGACTGGATCGCCCTCGCACTGGCGCTGGTCGCCGTCGCCGGATTCGCGCCGCAGCTGATGTCACAGGAGCCCTCCCCCCCGGGCACTCTCGTGAGTCTTGACCCGCGCTTCGATGCGCTCGTTCCAAGAACGGCGAAGTTGGAGAAGCTCGCCGACGGCTTTTCCTGGGTCGAGGGGCCTGTGTGGGATCAGAAGGCCGAAGCCATCCTCTTTTCGGATATCCCGAACAACGTCGTGCACAAGTGGAAGGAAGGGGACGGCCTGAGCGAGTTCCTGCGTCCGTCCGGATACACGGGCAGTGCGCCGTTCACCGGGCGTGAGCCGGGCAGCAACGGCCTCACATGGGATTCGGAGCGGCGGCTGGTGCTCTGCCAGCATGGCGACCGCCGCATCTCACGTCTCGATGCGCCGGGACGGTTCACGACGCTGGTGGACCGGTACGAAGGCAAACGGCTGAACAGCCCGAACGACCTCGTGTTCAAGGCCAACGGCGATCTGTATTTCACCGACCCGCCGTACGGCCTCCCGGGCACCTTCAACGATCCCGGCCGCGAACTGGATTTCACGGGCGTCTACCGCCTGGCCAGGAACGGCACGCTCACGCTGCTGACGAGGGAGCTGAAAGCGCCGAACGGGATTGCGTTCTCGCCGGACGAGAAGACGCTCTATGTGGCGCAGTCCTCCGACGACGAACCGGTGATCATGGCCTATCCGGTGAAGGCGGATGGAACCACCGACGCGGGCCGGGTGCTGATCGACGTGAAATCCGGGATGCGCCCCGACAAACCGGGCGGACTCGACGGGCTCAAAGTGGACGTGCAAGGGAACCTGTTTGCCACCGGACCTGGCGGCGTGTGGGTGATCACACCAGACGGCACACACCTCGGGACGATCGAAACCGCGGCCAAGACGGCGAACGTCGGCTGGGGGGATGACGGGACGGTGCTTTACATCACGGCCGACAAGACGTTGTACCGGATGCGAACGGGAACGAAAGGAAAGCTTCCGTAAGAGCCGACGCTGTCTCCAGCCGAGCTTCGGTCCCGCGTCGTGCTGAATCCGGGCGGCCAAGTGTTCAGCGACTACCCCGCTGCCGGCACGGATGACTTTCGCTGATCGTAACCACATTCGAAAAAAGACGTGCAGGGAGCACGGCGCCGCGCCAGCCGTGCTATGCCCGTCACCCTGTCCGGCCGGCACAACTCCTGAACGCAGGGCAGATGGCTGCCGCCGGAAGGAAGGGTTCGTGGACGTCCACCTGATCGTTGTCGGACTGTGCTGCGCGTGCCTGGCCAGCGGTAGCGGCTGCGCGCGCGGCCCCGAACACCCACCCAACGTGTCCCTTGCATCCGCGGTATCGCCACCACCTGCGACGGCGTCGCCTCAGATGAAGCCTGTTGTGGTCCAGATCGACATGCGCAACGTGCGGCTGCACGTCGACGCCGGGGTCGTGCTCGATGTTCAGCACCTGCACGGCGCGATGGTGAGCCGCATCGCCGGACACCCGCCGGTGTTCGACGATCAGCGATCGTACACCCTGCAAATCCGTGCGGCCGAGATGTCACTCGACATGCCGAGCCTGTCGTCGCTCCTGAACCGGCATGTGTTCAGCTATCCTGGGGCGCCGCTGTCGAAGTTGTCCTCTGCCACCGCTGGTGACGGAAGCCTCCAGCTCACGGGCAAGCTGCACAAGGGCCTCACCGTTCCGTTTTCGACCAGGATGATCGTGTCGGTCACCGGCGACGGACGCATGCGGCTGCACGTCGAACGCATGAAGGCTGCGGGCGTGCCCGCGAAGGGTGTGATGAACCTCCTCGGCCTCGCGTTGGACGACCTCCTGGACCTGAAGAACCGTCACGATGTGACCGTGGACGGCGACGACATCATCATGAGTCCCGGGGAGGCGCTCCCGCCGCCTGAGATTCGCGGCCGCCTCTCGAAGGTGGGCGTGAGCGAGGGACGGCTGACGCTCACCTATCTCTCGAACAACGACGCGCCGGCAGATCGCGGGCGGCGAAGTCCGTCGCCGCGAAACCACGTCTCATTCACGGGAGGCACCATCAGGTTCGGCAAGCTGACCATGACGGACGCCGATCTCCGATTGATCGACATCGACCCGCGCGATTCGTTCGACTTCTTCCCCGCGCAGTATCAGCGTCAGCTCATCGCTGGTTATTCCCGAAACACGCCGGCGGGCGGGCTCAGGACCTTCATGCCGGATTATGACGATCTCGTCGCCGGCCGGCGCATCGCCGCCAGAACGGCGGAACGATCAGCGGCGCTAGTGGCGAGGCACGCGGGAGGCCGTCGCCGCGCTCATCGGTACGCAACACCACTGCCCGCTCTCACGTCAGGCGGAGCCCATCGGCTCGCCAGGCGCGGGCTTCCTCATCGGGCGTCGACGGCGCCTCATTCGTGGAGACCACAGAAGTCCGATGCAAGTCGAGGTGTCGGCAGCGAGTCCCACGCTGTCACCATCGTCTCACGCGCAACGGTCACTCACGACTTCTCCCAAATCCCAAGCGCTCGTCGCACGAGGATCAGCTGTCCCACGTGGTACGCCGCGTGGTCGGCAGCCAGCACGAGCTCGCGCGCGTAGGTCTGGCCCGATCCGTGCGGAATGCTCGCCGTCAGGTCGATCCGCGCGTCCGCAGCGAGCCGCTGCAGCGACGTACGGTCTTCGAGAAACTTGCTGACGCTCTCATCCCATGCGACGGCGGAGGGCGGCACCGGCGACGGTGGCCAGTAGTCGTCGGGCCATTTCAGTTCGACATAGTGGGGGTTGATGCAGAAGTCGAGAATGTCGTGCTGCGTGCGCTGCAGGTGACCGAGGAGCTGCCAGGCGGAGTGCGGGAGACCCACGGGCGTGACACCGCGCACCGCGACGGGGATGTCTGCTACCGCCGCATCGAAGCCGACGTGTGCGTCCTCCCACGCCAGCATGCGCCCGAGCAGATCGCGAAGATGGGCTTCTGCGTTCATGATTGCCTCCCCTTCGCGTTGCGGACAGCAGAATCGCCATCGCTCACGTGCGAGGCACGCCCTGGTGCCTTGGTGAAGTAGTTCGTCGCCTGCTGTCGAAACAGCACGTAGGCGAGTCCGGAGAAGATGGCGATGTGGGCGGCGGCCTCGAGCGGCGAATGAAACAGGCTCAGTCCAACGTGAAACGCCATCCAGGCAGCGAGGAGCCAGCGTCCGCTGCTCCGCGCGTTGAGCACAAGGGCGCCGCCAATTACGGCGAGCAGCCGGACCGTCCAGATGAGGGCGAGTCCAACCGGCCCTTCGACGAGCAGCCCCTCGAGGGCAGACGCGCCGCCGGGGCCGAGAAGCGGCAGCACATCCTTCAGGATGCCACCGGCACCCACCACGATGAACACCCACGCGGCGGCGGTTATCGCACGCGGGCGCTCAGCGAGCGGTTCGTCGTTCGTCACGATCGACTGTTCAGACGTGCCGATGCTCCGTCCGGAAACCGGGCGGATGGGTTGCGGCGATTCGCGGTCCAATCCGGCATCGACGATCATAGCCTCTGCGGTGCGCTCGTGCGATCACCTGCTCGAGCGGATGCGGGCAGGCGACATTTAGCCGCTGACGTGACGTCAGGCCTATCGTCGCCGCGGCCGATACGCGTGGGTGCTCTGACCGTAGAAGATCTCCGCTGACTCCATGACCGTCTCCGACAGCGTGGGGTGCGGGTGGATGGTCAGCTTGATGTCCGAGACGAGCGCCCCCATCTCGACCGCCAGGACGCCCTCAGCGATCAACTCACCTGCGCCGGAGCCGACGAGACCCACGCCGAGCACCCTCTCCGTACCGGGCTCGATCACGAGCTTCGTCAAGCCGTCGTTGCGATCGAGCGTGGTGGCACGGCCCGAGGCGCCCCAGGGAAACTTGGCGATCTCCACCTGCCGGCCCTGCTTCTTCGCATCATCTTCCGTGAGACCGCACCACGCGAGCTCCGGATCCGTGAAGACGACCGCGGGAATCGCTGCGGGGTCGAAGATCACGTCCTCGCCGTGGATCCCCTCGACCGTGGCGCGCGCCTCGTGCGAGGCTTTGTGGGCGAGCATGGGCTCGCCGGCCACGTCGCCGATCGCGTAGAGCGTCGGCTCGGCCGTCCGCCGGCGCAGGTCGGTCTTGATGAACCCCTTGGCGTCGACCTCGACCTTCGTGCTCTGGAGGCCTGGGATCTCCGAGTTGGGGCGACGGCCGATCGACACGAGCACCTTGTCGAACACGCTCTCCGAACGCTCCAGGCTGTCGTTCTCGAAGGTGACCTTCACGCCATCCGGGCCGTCGGTCATCGAGACGACCTTCGTCCGGAGCAGCACCGCTTCGCACATGGCCTGCACGCGTTTGTCGAGCACGGCGACGAGATCGCGGTCGGCGCCTGGCAGCAGCCCGGGCATCATCTCGACCACCGTCACCTTCGACCCGAGTGCGGCGTAGACGGTCCCGAGCTCGAGCCCGATGTAGCCGCCGCCCACCACGAGCAGCGTTGTCGGGATATCGGGCAGCTCGAGTGCGCCGCTGGAATCCATCACGCGGGGGCTGTCCAACCGCAGGCTGGGGATGATGCTCGGGCGCGATCCCGTTGCGAGGATGGCGTGATCGAAGCACACGCGCTGCATGCCGTCGCCGGTCTGCACGTCGAAGGTCGTCGGATCCACGATCGTCGCGTCGCCCTGAATGTAGCGCACCTTCCGGAGCCGTCCGAGCTGCCCGGTGCCGCCGGTCAACTTGGCGACCACCTGGTTCTTCCACTCGCGCAGCGCGTCGAGATCGATTCGGGGTTCGCCGAAGTGGAGCCCCCAGGCTGACGCGTGCTTCGCCTCGTTCAGCAGCTTCGCCGCGTGCAGGAGCGCCTTCGACGGGATGCATCCGCGATAGACGCAAACGCCGCCGGGGTTGGGCTCGCGGTCGATGAGCGTGACCTGCATCCCGAGATCGGCGGCGAGGAAGGCGGCGGCATAGCCCCCTGGGCCTGCCCCGAGGACGGCGAGTTCAGTCGAGTGCGTAGTCATAGCCACTTTCGCGGCCGTTGACCGTTGACCGTCGAGCTCGGCGCAGGAAGCGACGGTGCCTGGTGGCGCTTCCGGCCAACGGTGAACGGTGGACGGTACATGGTGAACGAGAGGGTTTCACCCCTGGAGCGACATCACGAAGGGCTGTTCGAGCGCCTCCGAGACCCAGCGGACGAAGCGGATCGCATCGGCACCGTCGATGATGCGGTGGTCGTACCAGAGCGACAGCGGCATCATCAGCCGCGGCACGAATGCGCCGTCCTTCCAGACGGGTTCCATGACGGAGCGCGACATCCCGAGAATCGCCACTTCCGGCACGTTGACGATGGGGGTGAAGTACGTGCCGCCAATGCCGCCAAGGTTGCTGATCGTGAAGGATCCGCCTTCCATCTCGTCGAGCGACAGCTTGCGCGCCTTGGCTTTGTCGGCGAGGGCCTGCAGCTCCGTCGAGATCTGCACGATGTTCTTCCGGTCGACGTCACGGATCACCGGCACGAGCAGGCCGTTCTCGGTATCGACCGCCACACCTATGTGGACGTATTTCTTGAGGACGACCTCTTCGCTCGCGATGTCGATCGACGCGTTGAAGTGCGGGAACACCTTGAGCGCCGACGCGACGACCTTCAGCGCGATCGCCGTGATCGTCAGCTTGCCGCCGGCCGCTTCCACGCGCCTGGCATACTTCTGCCGAAGCGCCTCGAGATCCGTGATGTCGGCCTTGTCGCCCTGCGTGACGTGCGGCACGGTGGACCACGCGGTCGCCATGCGTTCAGCGGTCTTGCGGCGGACGGCGCGCATCGGCTGGCGCTCGACGTCGCCCCACTTGCTGAAATCGGGGAGGGCCACCGCCCGTGCGGAGCCTGGCGCAGCGCCGCTGATGATGCTGCGGGCCTGTGCCTTCACGTCGTCCACCGAGATCCGCCCGCCCGGACCGGAACCCGGCACCTGTCCCACCTCGAGACCCAGCTCGCGCGCGTAACGGCGTGTTGACGGCGCGGCCGGTACGTTGCCGCCGGGCGACGGCTGCGGCGCGCGGCCGGCATTGATATCGACCACTCGCCCCGGCCCAGGCCGCTGCGAACCCGCAGACTCGTGGGCTCCCGATTGTGCAGGAGCGTTCTGTGCTCGAGCGGCGGCGGGGCCCTTGCTCTCGTCCACCTCTCCGAGCCCCTGCTCGCGCTCCTCCTGCCCCCGCTTGTCGGCTGCGTCGATCGAGCCAGGTGCCACCCGGGCCTCGGTGGCCTGCCCGCCTTCGGTCGCCGCCTCGTCGACGGCGGGCGCCGCCGCCCGCGCGCTCGCAACGTTCGGTCCCGTGGCCTTCGGATCGGGCGCCGGCGCGTGAGCAGCGCCCTCTTCTACGAGGAGGATGACCTGACCCACCTTCACCTTGTCGCCGGTGTTGACACGCATCTCCTTGATCACGCCGCTGACCGACGAGGGCACTTCGATCGTCGCCTTGTCGGTTTCGAGCTCGAGGACCGCCTGATCGCGCTGCAGCGTATCGCCGGCCTGCACCATCACGCGCACGATGTCGCCTGATTCGATGTTCTCGCCCAACTCGGGAAGGGTGAATTCAGTCATGTCTTCATGCACTCTGCGGTTGCGGCTGGCCGGCTACGCTATGAAGGGATTCCGCTTCTCCACGTCGATTTCGAGATCCTTGATCGCCTTCTGCACCACCTTGGCGTCCACCTGGCCGTCGCGTGCGAGCGCAGCGAGCGTGCCCACGGCGACGAAGCGCGCATCCACTTCGAAGTGATCTCGCAAGACCGCGCGGCTCTCACTGCGTCCGAACCCATCGGTGCCCAGTGAGACGAGCGGCCTCGGCAACCACCGGTCGATCAGGTCGGGCAACACCTTCAGATAATCGGACGCCGCGATGATCGGACCCTCGGTTCCCTCGAAGAGCTGCGTCACGTACGGCACCCTCGGCTTCTCGCCCGGATGCAGCATGTTCCAGCGCTCGGCCGCGTGGCCCTCCCGGTAGAGCTCGCCGTAGCTGGTGGCGCTCCAGACGTCGGCACGGACGCCGTACTTCTCGTTGAGGATCTTCTGTGCCGCGAGAACTTCGGGCAGGATCGCACCGCTGCCGAGCAGCTGTGCGCGCAGCTTGCCCTTGCCGCTCGGGGCGGCGGCGCACTTGTAGAGGCCCTTCACGATGCCATCGCGAACGCCGGGGCCGTCCGGCATCGCGGCCATCCCGTAGGCTTCGTTCATGACCGTCAGATAGTAGAAGACGCTTTCGCCCTCGCCGTACATCCGTCGGATGCCGTCCTGGATGATCACGGCCAACTCGTAGGCGAACGCCGGGTCGTAGGACAGGCAGTTCGGATAGGCGAGGGAGTAGACGTGGCTGTTCCCGTCCTGGTGCTGCAGCCCCTCCCCCGCGAGCGTCGTCCGCCCGGCCGTGCCGCCCAGGAGAAAGCCGCGGGCGCGTGAGTCGCCGGCGGCCCAGATCAGGTCGCCGATTCTCTGGAAGCCGAACATCGAGTAGTAGATGAAGAACGGAATCGTGTTGACGCCGTGCGTGGCGTACGCGGTGCCCGCCGCGATGAACGAGGACATCGAGCCCGCCTCGGTGATCCCCTCTTCCAGGATCTGTCCGTCCTTCACTTCCTTGTAGTAGAGCAGCGTGTCCATGTCGACGGGCTCGTACAGCTGGCCCGAGTGCGCGTAGATGCCGACCGCGCGGAACAGCGATTCCATCCCGAAGGTCCGTGCCTCGTCGGGCACGATGGGCACCACGAGCTTCCCGATGTCCTTGTCGCGCAGGAGCTTCGCCAGCATCTTCACGAACACCATCGTCGTGGAGACCTTCCGGTCGCCCGTGCCCCCGTAGAACTCCTCGAAGATGGGCTCCAGGTGCAGCTTGATCGCGGGCGCCGTAACGATGCGCGCGGGGAGGTAGCCGCCGAGCGCGTTGCGGCGCTCCTGCAGGTACCGCATCTCGGGACTGTCGTCTCCCGGGCGGAAGAAGGGCGAGCGCGCCAGCTCCTCGTCGCTGAGATCCACGTCGAACCGGTTGCGAAAGGCGCGCAGTTCGTCTTCGTTCATCTTCTTCTGCTGGTGCGTGATGTTCTTGCCCTCCCCCGCTTCGCCGAGACCGTAGCCCTTGATCGTGCGCGCGAGGACGACAGTGGGCTGTCCTTTGTGCTCGACGGCGGCCTTGTAGCCGGCGTAGACCTTGATCGGGTCGTGCCCGCCGAGACGCAGCCGCTTCAGATCATCGTCCGAGAGGTGCCGTACCATGTCGAGCAGCCGCGGGTCGCTGCCGAACAGGTGCTGGCGCATGTACGCACCGTCCTCGACCGCGTACTTCTGGTACTGTCCGTCGACGATCTCTCCGAGGCGCTGCGCGAGCAGACCGTCGCTGTCTTTCGCCTCGAACTGGTCCCAGTCGCTGCCCCAGATGACCTTGATGACGTTCCACCCCGCGCCGCGGAAAATCGCCTCCAGCTCCTGGATGATCTGTCCGTTGCCGCGCACCGGCCCGTCGAGACGCTGGAGGTTGCAGTTGATCACGAAGATCAGGTTGTCGAGCTTCTCGCGCGACGCGAGGGTGATGGCGCCGAGCGTTTCCGGCTCGTCGGTCTCCCCGTCACCCAGGAACGCCCATACCTTCTGATCCGACGCAGGCTTCAGGCCGCGGTCCTCGAGATAGCGATTGAAGCGGGCCTGATAGATCGACATGATCGGGCCCAGTCCCATCGACACGGTGGGGAACTGCCAGAAGTCGGGCATCAGCCAGGGGTGCGGATACGACGAGAGGCCGCCGCCCTCCCCCAGCTCGCGACGGAAGTTCTCGAGCTGCTGCCGGCGGAGTCGTCCTTCCAGGAACGCGCGAGCGTAGATGCCAGGGGCGGCGTGACCCTGGAAGTAGACGAGGTCTGCCTCCTGCGTATCGGTGCGGCCGCGGAAGAAGTGATTGAAGCCCACCTCGTACAAGGTGGCGGCGGACGCGTACGTGGAGATGTGGCCGCCGATCCCCTCACTCTGCTTGTTGGCCCGCACGACCATCGACAGCGCGTTCCATCGGACGAGGCTCTTAATCCGGCGTTCGAGCTTCTGATTCCCTGGGAAGTCGGGCTGCTGGCCTACGGGGATGGTGTTCCCGTACGGCGTGTTCGCCGTGAACGGGATCCGGGCGCCCCGCCGCCGCGCGTGCGCGTCGAGCTCGCGCAGCAGCTGTGCCGCCCGGGCGACACCGCCGGACTGCAGGACGTAATCGAGCGACTCGAGCCACTCACGGCGTTCGATGGCGTCGATCGCCGGATCCTGCGCCAAGGCTGGGTTTCTCATGGATGTCTAATTCCTCAGGATGTGAACATGACATTTTAGTCGGAGGAACGGTGTCAGGCCAAATGCCCTCAGGACTATCCGGACCTCTCGGTTGGCGCTGGCGGCGCGCGGCGGGACCGCTCCTGCGCCATCCGGCAGACGGCTCGAGCCGGCACTGAGTCACAGCTCCGCGTTCACGACCCGTGCGAGCGTCCGAAGGTCGATATTCCCGCCGCTCATCACGCAGGCGACGTTGCGCCCTTGAAGGCTTGCACGAAGCTGTGCGGCGGCAGCCAAGGCGGCCGCGCCAGCGCCTTCGGCCAGGTTGTGCGTCGTGCGCAGGGCCAGCCGCACGCCCTCCGCCAGTTCTGCCTCGGTGAGCGTGACCATGTCATCGAGGCCGCGCTGCAGGATGCCGAACGTCAGATCGAACGTGACCCGTGTGGCGAGACCCTCGGCAAACGTGGGACACGACTCGCCGACCAGGCGCGTCCCTGTGCGCCACGATCGCGCACACTATGTCGGCGGCGGCGGCCTGCACGCCGATGATCCGCGCGTGGTGGCCGAGCGCGTCACGCACGGTCACAAGACCTGCCGCACCGCTGCCGCCGCCTATGGGCACGAGCACGACCTCCACCTCGGGCCACTCATCGAAGATCTCGAGCGCGTAGGTGCCGACGCCCGCTATCAGTAGCGGCTCATTCGCGGAGTGCACGTAGCGCAACCCGCGCTCGACGCAGAGCCGCTCCACCAGTTCACGGGCCTCGTCGAAGTCGCGGCCGTGTTCGATGAGGGTGGCGCCCCAGGCGCGCATGGCGGCATTCTTTTCGGGGTTGTTTCCGAGCGGCACGACCAGCGTGCAGGCGACGCTCGCACGCCGGCACGCGAACGCGATCGACTGCCCATGGTTTCCGGTCGTCGCGCTGATCACGCCGGCACGGCGCTCGTCGTCGGAGAGCCTCGATATGAGATTCAGCCCGCCGCGCACCTTGAAGGCGCCCGTCGGATTGTGGTTCTCGTGCTTCACCCGCACCGTCAATCCGAGTGCGTCCGACAGGAGTGCATGCCACGCGAGCGGTGTCGGGCGCAGGGCGGCATAGACGGGCTCTCGGGCCGCGTGGACGTCGTCGATGGTGGGCGGGATCACGTCTCGGGCTCTCCTCGGCTGGACTGAAGTCGTCGACGACCCGAGCGGAGTCGGGCCACTTCGTGGGGCACTCCGCGGCGCCCGGCCAACACCTACCGCGCCCGGCGCGCCGAGCCTCACGGCGGGGCGGGCGGTGGCCTGTGATGCGCGGCGTGGGCGGCCACAGGCTGTCGGTTCAGCGGCGCGTCGCTGTGCAGCAGCCGCTCCCCATCGTACATGCGGTAGTGCCCGGCCGGCACGTACGGCTGCCCTTCGAGCTGCAGGTACCGCGCGAGCCGGGGCGAGTCGCCGAACGTGATCGCCACGCGCGTGCCGGGGACCGGCTCGTGCTCGGGCACCTGCGGCGAGGACAGCTGCAGGACGCGTTGGCGGGTGAGGCCGCGCCGGAGCGCGGGATCGAGGTAGAAGACCAGCGACCCGGATCGCTGCTCGACCATCCACAATTCGGGGGGAAACCGGCCTGAGCGATTGATGGTGTCCGCCAGGTCCCGGGCGGTGGTCACGTTGGCAACCGGTGGGACGAGCACGGCGAGTGCGACGACGAGCGTGGCCGCCGTCATCGTGGCGCCCAGCGCCGCCGCCACCTGGGTGTGTCGCGACACGACACGTGCGGCCACCCACCATCCTGCGGCAATGGCGGCGGCCACCACCCACATCCACCCGACATGCGGCACCGGGAACTTCGCGGGCGCGAACACGAGCGCCGCCGGCAGGAGGAGTGCGCCGACCGCTGCCTGCACCGCCGGCATCCGGCCGAACCAGCGCGAGGGGTGGTCGCCGGATCGCTGCTGCCAGGCGAGCCACGCGACCGCCGCGAGGAGCGCGATGCCCGGGAACAGCGGGAGGGCATACGTGAGCAGCTTTGAATTCGAAAGGCTCAAAAACACGGTTCCCGTCAGCAGCAAGCTCCAGCCAAGCCGCGTCGCGTCGGTGAAACGGCTCTCGGTGGCTGGGTCGGATACGCGCGGGCGCCGACGGGCGGTCGCGAACGGCGCATACAGGATCCACGGCAGCCCGCCGCCGAGCACCACCGGCAGGTAGTAGTGCCAGGGGGACTTGCCGTGCCGCTGCGTTTCAGTGGTGAACCCGAGCACATGCCGCTTGAGCAGGTAGTAGTCGAGATATCCCGGGTGCGCGTGCTCCATGGCGACGAACCAGGGTGCCGCGACCGCCACGCCGATCATCAGTGCCAGCGCGCCTCCCGCAATGACAGCCACGCGAAGCCGGCGTTCGATGAGCAGCACGGTCGCGTGCGCGAGTCCGACGATGGCCACGCCCGACAGACCCTTCGTGAGAATCGCGCCGCCCAGGCACACACCCGCGAGCAGCGACCACGCCAGGACGCGGAGCGTGCGAGGCGATCGCGCGCCGCGCCAGAACGCGAGCAGCGCCCCATTTGTGAACGGGACGAGCGCGAGGTCGTGCACCGGCAGCTGCATGAGGCCGATCGGCAGCGAAAGCGTCGCGTAGAAGACCCCTGCCAACCAGCCACCCCGCCGGCCCAGAATCGTGCCCGCCAGCAGCCCCGTGGTGACGGCGCCGAGCAGGCCGAAGAGCAGCCCGGGCGCGCGCGCCGCCGCCTCGGTGAACCCGAACGCCCAGAGCGATCCCGCAAGGGCCCAGAAGAAGAGCACCGGCTTGTCGGGGAAGGGCTCGCCGAGAAAGCGCGGCGTGACGTAATCGCCGCCTTCCACCATCGCCTGCGCAATGGCGGCGTGGAGCCCCTCGTCGGGATCGATTAGCGGGTGGTGCAGGACGAGCGGAAAGACGTACAGGGTGGTGCCGAGGAGGCCGAGCGCGGCGAGGAGGCGGCGGTGCATCACCGGTGATGGCGCCCGGCGGCGACCCATGCGTCCCTGACCCGCACGGCGAGGTCGGGTCGATCGCTGATCAGTGCATCGGCGCCCCAGTCGAGCAACCGCCACATGTCGCATTCCTCGTTGACCGTCCACACCTGCACGGGCAGGCCGGCGCGGTGCGCCGCACGGATGAAGCGGCGCGAGACGACGGTGAGCCGTCCCGCACGTTCCGGTACCTGGAAGCCGCGGTAGGGGGTGAGGCCGAGCGGCAGCCTCAGCCACGATCGATAGAGCGACCACTGCCCTTCTTCCCGCGCGGCGCTCGTCGGGATGCGCGGCTCGAGCGCGCGTACCGTCTGCAGCGCGAGGAGACTGAAGGACCCGATGCAGACGCGCTGCACCGCACCAGCGTGGCGCACCGCCTCGACGACGCGGCGCGCGGCGTCCGCCGTGCCAACCTTGATCTCGATGATCAGCGGCAGGTCCGTGTAGCGGACGAGAGCGTCGGCGAGGGTCGGCACGCAGATGCCGCGATCGCGCAAGGGATACCCGTGTGCTTCGTCGAACCAGTAGGCCGCGTCGACTCGGGCCAGTTCCGCGGCCGTGCGGGCCTCGACCGGGCCACGTCCGGCGGTGCACCGATCGAGGTCGGGATCGTGATGCAGCACGGGCACGCCGTCACCAGAGATCCGGACATCGAACTCGAGGCCGTCCGCCCCTGCTGCCCGCCCGAGATCGAGCGCGGCCAGCGTGTTTTCCGGACCGAGCGCGCGGCCACCCCGGTGCGCGAACACCAGGGGCGGACAATCGCGATCGGCGGGGGAGAGCGGGTGAGCCACGCGGTCGAGGAGACGCGGCCATTATAACGAACGCCGGACGCGCACGCCGCGACGCTGGCGGTGGGCGGTGGGCGGTGGGCGGTGGACGGTGGGCAGTGGGCGGTGGGCAGTGGGCGGTGGGCAGTGGGCGGTGGGCGGTGGGCGAGATAGGCTCAGCGCGCGAGCGCCTGCTCGAACAGTGCGAGTTCGTCCGGCGCCATGTCGTACGTGTGCTCGCCGCCCGGGAACGCGCCACGCCGGACATCGCTCACGTAGCCGTCCAGCGCCCGTCCAATCTCGGCACCCAGCGAGGCATACGCCTTCACGAAGCGCGGAAGAGGGGGCTCGGACAGTCCGAGCAGATCGTGCCAGACGAGCACCTGGCCATCGCAGCCGGGGCCGGCACCGATGCCGATCGTGGGAATCGACAGGGCCCGCGTGATGGCCGTGGCCACGACGGCCGGCATGGCTTCGAGCACGACCGCGAAGCACCCCGCGGACTGCAGCGCGCGCGCGGTGTCATAGAGCTGCCGGGCTCCCTGTGCCGTGCGGCCCTGTGTCCGGAACCCGCCGAGCATGGTCGCCGCCTGGGGCGTCAGGCCGATATGGCCCATCACCGGGATGCCGGCCTCGATGATCGCGCGCACGCGGGAGAGGTGCCGTCCAATCCCCTCCAGCTTGACCACGTCCGCACCGCCCTCCTTCACCAGCCGCACCGCGCTCGCGACCGCCTCGTCGTCCGAAACCTGGTAGGAGCCGAACGGCAAGTCCCCCACTACGAGCGGGCGCCGCACCACGCGCGTCACGGCACGCGTGAGGATCAGCATCTCGTCGAGCGTCACCGGAAGGGTGGACTCGTGTCCGAAGACGACCATCGCGGCGGTGTCGCCGACGAGCAGCACGTCGATGCCCGCCGCTTCGGCGAGCCGCGCGCTCGGTGCGTCGTAGGTCGTGACCATGACGATGCGCTCGCCGCGCGCCTTCATGGCCGCCAACTGGGGAAGCGAGAGCCGCTGGACCTTCGCCTGCGTCACGACGGGCCTCGGGTGAGCGGGACATTGTCGATCAGGCGCACCTCGCCGACACGGACAGCCGCTGCCAGCACGGGCGGATCGAACGGGGCCACCTCGAGGTACTCGACCTCGAGGCCGCTGAGCATCGAGCGCGCCGTCTCCGCGTCTCCACTGGCCAGCGCACGCGGCAGCGCGAGCGCGCGAACCCGCTCGGCAGCGCTGAGGCGTACGTTGCGGGACGACAGGGCGAGACCGTCCGCGTCGCGCACGGTCGGACACACTCTCAGCTCCACGTCCAGGTGCAGGTCCCGGATCATCTGACGGATCACCTGTACCTGCTGTGCGTCTTTCTGGCCGAAGTAGCCCCGCTCCGGGCGCACGATGTTGAACAGCTTCAGGCAGATGGTTGCGACGCCTCGAAAGTGCCCCGGGCGGAAGGCCCCCTCCAGAATCGAACCGAGCCTCTCAACGTCGATCCAGGTGTCGAAGCCCGGCGGATAGATTTCTGCGACGGCGGGGGCGAACAGCAGATCCACACCAGCCCCTTCTGCCGTCTCCCGGTCGTGGGCCTCGTCACGCGGGTAGCCTGCGAGATCAGCGGGCTCGCCGAACTGAGCGGGATTGAGGAACACGCTCGCCACCACCGTGGCGCACTCGGCGCGTGCCGCGCGAAACAGCGACTCGTGCCCGGCGTGCAGGGCGCCCATGGTCGGCACCAGCCCCACCCGGCCCGATCCTCGCGAGCGGAGCACCGCTCGGAGTTCAGCGATGCTTCGAATGACGTTCATGTGCCGGTCGCCTCCGCCAGCGCCCGATAGAGCCCTTCGAGCTCAGGCCGTCGGGCCTGAAGCGCACGCAGGTGCGCAGCGACGGTGCTCCAGTCGCCGCGCGAGATCGGCCCGGTCAACTCGAACCCGTTGTCGATGGTTCTCCGGATGAGCGGAATCAGCGCCTCCGGTGGGGCGCCAGCGTCCGCGAAGAGCGCCGCCGCCGCGCGCTGGAGCGTCACGAGGTAATTGGAGGCGAGCGCCGCTCCGGCATGATAGAGCGCGCGCTGGTCGTCGGCGAGGTCGAACGGTGTGAGTCCCAGCAGCTTCGCGAGCGCATGTCCGTGGGCGCGCGCGTTCGGGCTCTCAGCAGTCACCGCTGCGTACGCGCCGTCCAGTTGCTCGGGCCCGCGGCCACGGACGAGCGTCTGCAGCGGATGCACGCTGAACCGTCGCTGGTGCGGGTCGAGCGCCTGCAGCGGCGTGGCGCCGCTCACGTGCGCCACCCACGGCCCCGGCCGTACGGTCGCGGCCACATGTGCGATGACGGCGTCGGGCACGCAGAGCAGCACAACGGAGGCGTCGGTATCAACAGCCAGCGCGCCCCGTTCGCGGAGGCGCGCGGCGATTGCGGTACCCGCGCGACCCATTCCGACGACGCGAACGGTCCGAAACGGTGAAGCCGCCACACTCGCGTTCATGAAATCCGCTGTCTGCTGATGACAACACACTCCCACCGCGCGATTCAACAGCGCCACCGCTGTCCGTGGTCAGCGTACGCCGAGGTGCCGGCATCCGGAGCGGAGCGGCACCGGCCAGCGTCAATGCCCGTCAGGGCACGATCCTGCATGCTAGAATCGCCTATGGTCACCCGTGAACAACCGCTCACGGTGGGCGCCTTGCGCTCTGCCGTTGAACGGGGTCTGCCCCGATATCCGACCGTCAAAGACGAGATCCGCACGAACCTGATCGCCAAACTGCAGTCTGGCGAACCGCTCTTCCCAGGCATCATTGGCTACGACGACACCGTCGTGCCTCAGCTCATCAACGGGTTGCTCTCGAAGCACAATTTCATCCTGCTCGGACTGCGCGGGCAGGCAAAGACGCGCATCCTGCGCAGCCTCGTCGATCTGCTGGACCCTGCGATCGCCGTTGTGCCGGGCTGCGAGATTCACGACGACCCGCTGGCCCCGATCTGCTCGCAGTGCCGTGCACGTGCCGCCGCCGAGGGGGACGACCTGCCGGTCGCCTGGCGCACGCGCGAGGAGCGCTACGTCGAGAAGCTGGCTACTCCGGACGTGACGATCGCCGACATGCTCGGCGACATCGATCCGATCAAGGCTGCGCGCAGCGGGCTGCAGCTTGGCGACGACCTGACGATGCACTACGGCCTGCTGCCGCGGGCAAACCGCGGCATCTTCGCCATCAACGAGCTGCCCGACCTGGCCGGCAAGATCCAGGTGGGACTGTTCAACATCCTGCAGGAAGGCGACGTCCAGATTAAGGGCTACCCGGTGCGTCTGCGGCTGGATGTCATGATGGCGTTCACGGCCAATCCCGAGGATTACACCGCGCGCGGCAAGATCATCACGCCGCTCAAGGATCGCATCGGCTCCGAGATCCGGACGCACTACGCGGCAACACGGCACCAGGCGATGGCGATCACGGCTCAGGAGGCCTGGACGGATCGCCCCTCGCCCGCCGGCACGGTGCAGGTGCCGCCGTACGTACGCGAGGTGGTCGAGGAGATTGCGTTCCAGGCGCGCGCCGAGCGCCGCATCGACAAGCGTTCCGGCGTCAGCCAGCGGCTGCCGATCACGGCCATCGAAAACGTCGCGAGCAACGCCGAGCGACGCGGCATCATCAACCGCGAAACACCCGTCGCCGGCATGGTGGACGTGCACGCGGCGCTCCCGTCGATCACCGGCAAGTTCGAGCTCGAATACGAGGGTGAGCTGCGCGGCGCGGACAACCTCGCGCGTGACCTGATCCGCGCGGCCGTCGCGAACGTGTTCATCGGCTACTTCGAGAACGCCGACGTGCGTTCGGTCGTCGAGTGGTTCGATGCGGGCGGCGCGCTGCAGCTCGAGGACAGCGGGCCGTCGGCCCGCCTGCTGGAGGACGCGCGCAAGGTGCCCGGTCTCCTGGAGCTGGTGCCCACCGCGGGTGTGGACCGCAAAGCCTCGGCCCCTGCGCGTGCCTCGGCCGTCACATTCATCCTCGAGGGGCTGTACGCGACCAAGAGGATCAGCCGCAGCGACGACCGCGGTTACCACGCGACCGAGACGGCCTCACCCAGGCGGCCGCGTGCGGCCGCCGAGCCGAGCTTCGAGGACGTTCCGCAGATGCCGGGCGGGAAGAAGAAGTATTACAACTGACGGGAAGGCTCCGGGCTCCAGGCTCCGGGCTCCAGGCGTTATTTCGGCCGGCATTCACGGGGCCGCCGCAACCCGCCCAGAGCCAGACAAGCCCTGGAGGCTGGAGCCCGGAGCCTGGAGCCTTGCGTTTCAAGTACACCAAGTTCGTCCCCGGCGACCTCGACGACCTCGACCTCGAGTCGCTGATGTCGAAGCTCTCCGACCTGCTGCTCTCGAGCGGGTTCAATGACCCGTATTTCACCGGTTCAGAGGACGAGCGCTCGATGCAGGCGCTCTACGACGCCATCCTCGAAGCGCTGATGAGCGGTGGCGTGCTGCCCGACGAGATGATGGAGCGATTGCTCGGGGAGAATGCGGGTGAGGATGCGCAGCAGCGCCTCGAGGAGCTGATTCAGCAGATCATGCAGCGGCTGCAGCAGGAGGGCTACATCAGCCCCGCCCCGGATCTCGAGCCCGAACGGCGCCGGCGGGAGCAGCCGGGCGGCGCGGGGTCGGGTGAGGCGACGCCCACACGGTTCGAAGTCACTGACAAAAGCATCGACTTCCTCGGCTATCGTGCGCTGCGCGATCTGCTGGGCTCGGTCGGCCGCAGCAGCTTCGGCCGACACGACACGCGTGATCTGGCCACGGGCGTCGAAACGTCCGGCGTATCCAAGCCGTACGAATGGGGTGACACGCTGAACCTCGATGCGAGCGCGACGCTGCTGAGTGCGATACAGCGCGCCGGCCGCGGGCGGCTGAAGGCGGGCGCGCCGATCGATGTCGACTACCAGGACCTGATGGTCGTGCAGGGCGAGTACCAGAGCTCGTGCGCAACGGTGCTGATGCTCGACTGCAGCCACAGCATGATCTTGTACGGTGAGGACCGGTTCACGCCCGCCAAGCGGGTGGCGCTCGCCTTGTCTCAGTTGATCAAGCTGCAGTATCCAGGCGACGCGCTGCACCTGGTGCTCTTCCATGACTCCGCGGAGGAAGTCCCGCTCTCCCAGCTCGGTCGCGTGCGCGTCGGCCCGTACTACACGAACACGCGCGAAGGGCTGCGCCTGGCCCGCCGCATCCTGGAACGGCAGCGCAAGGACATGCGGCAGATCATCATGATCACGGATGGCAAGCCGTCGGCACTCACCCAGCCGGACGGCCGGATATACCGCAATGCCTTCGGCCTCGACCCGCTGGTTGTCACCGAAACGCTGCGCGAGGTGGCGCACTGCCGCAAAGCCGGCATCCAGATCAACACCTTCATGCTGGCGCGCGACTACGACCTGGTGAGCTTCGTCCGACGCGTCGCCGAAATCTGCCGGGGCAAAGCTTACTTCACCACGCCGCACACGCTGGGGCAGTACGTGCTGATGGACTACGTCGATAAGAAGACCCGGACCGTTCACTGACGCCTCGGTCCGGGCAAACCAATGCACAATGCACAATGCACAATGCACACATCAGTCAGCGGGCTGCGGACTCGTAAGACTGCCATGAACCCAACGACGCCCGCGCGCGCGCGACGCCACACACCGATGTTGATGCCCTGTGCGCCAATGATTGTGCATGGTGCATCATGCATTGTGCATTGCTGACAGGAACGCCCCCATGCTCCCCCTCGACCTCCCGCTCTTCCCGCTTCCGAACGTCGTCCTCTTCCCGGACGTGTGCCTGCCGCTCCGGATCTTCGAGCCCCGGTACCGACAGATGCTTGCGGCGGCGCTGAATGGCGACCGGATGATCGGAATGGCCTTGCTGAAGGCAGGCTACGACACGGAGTACGAGGGACGCCCCCCGGTTTACGAAGTCGGATGCGCCGGCCTGATCACACACGCCGAGCAGCTCGAGGACGGCGGATCCAATATCATGCTGCACGGCATCCAGCGGTTCCGGATCGTCGCCGAGAACCACGAACTGGCGTTCCGCCGCGCACGGGTCGATGCCTTGCTCGACCCGCTCACCGCGGATGACCGTCCGGCCCTGCGCGACGCGCGACACCGGCTCGAGGCGCTGGTTGGCCCGGTGGTCGAAGGCGCGGGGGCCGAGGTGCACATCCCCCCGACAATTCCAGACCACGAGCTCGTGAATGCCCTCGCGCAGTACCTCCCTCTGGACGCCGTCGAAAAGCAGGCGCTGCTCGAACGCGATGGAGTGCTCGCGCGCTGCAGCGGCCTCATCGAGCTCCTCGAGATGAAGGTGCTCCTCGTCCGGAACTGCCGGGCGTCCTCGTTCAGGCAGTAGACACGCCAGGCTACAGGCCGCAGGCCGCAGGCTGCAGGCCTGGCAGGCGCCAGGCACTTCGGGCCGTGTTTGGGTTCGGCGATACGGGGGATTTTTCCACAGACTGCGGATTTATTCCTCCTCGACTGCCGTGCGTCGGACGCGATCGCTGGAGATCGGGCACGAGGCTGGCGAGCCTCAATACCTCCTTTACTTGGCATGTTGTTACAGGCCCGCAACCTGGAGCCCGGAGCCTGCAGCCGAACAACCCGTCGTGTCCCTGGCACCCCTTGTGCGACACTGAGAGTGTCCGATGCCTCGACGCCCCCTCGCCTCGCTGTTGACGGTGCTCCTGCTGCTGGGCGGGATGATTCCCGCGCCAGGAGAAATGTCTGCGAGCGGTGGTGCCCACGCGTGCTGTCGCACCATGCAGGCGGCCGCACCCCGCGACGGGTGTCCGCAGGCGGCTGCCCCGAAAATGCGGTGCTGCGCGCCGCCTGAGGACCGTGGGTCAGAGAACCCGGCGCCCCCGGCGCCCGGGACCACGTCCCACCAGCCTGATTTCACGGTGCTCAAAGGCCACGCGGCCCACGTGCCGGGTTTGCCGGCCCTCGCCGGGGCGTCCGTCGCGCACGCATTCGAGTCTGCCCGGCTGAAACTGCCCCACGCGCGGCTGTACCTCCGACATCTCGTCCTGCTCGTCTGATCTCATCCCGCACAGAGTCCTGATTTGGCCGTCGTGCGCGACGTGTGCATGAGCCCACGCGCCCCCGACCAAGTCGCCGGCTGACCTTCGTCAGACAGGCCTTCGGGCCTGCGGGTGGATTGACCATGTCTGTTGCCGCGCACGTGCGCGCACTGCTCTCGCTGTTCCTGTTCTTCGGCAGTGCCGGCGCCACCTTCGGTCAGGGTGTCACCGCGTTCGCGCCCCCCTTCGCGTGGGACGGTCGCCCGCTCACGCTCGCAGACGCACTTCGTGAAGGGCTCGACGCGAACGCAGGTCTCGAGCTCGCCCGCGCACGTGTGGCGCCGCTCGCAGAGCGTCCCCCCCAGGAGCGCTCGTTGATGCCGCCGCGGGTCGAGGCGCAGGTCTGGCAACTGCCGATCACGACGCTGAACCCCGCCAACGCGGACATGTACATGTTGACGCTTGAACAGGAGTTTCCCGGCCGCGGGAAGCGCGGGCTGCGCGCGACCACTGCCGCACGGGAGCTGGCCGTCGCTTCAGCGGAGTTGGACGCGCAGCGGCTCGAGCTCGCTGGAGCGATCCGGCGCGGGTACGTGACGCTCGCGCTCGCCCGCCGCGACCTGGTGGCAGCGTTCGAGACCGGCAGGGCGCTGGAGCAGCTCGTCGACCTGGCGCAGACGATCTATGCCACTGGCAGTGGATCGCAGGTGGCCGTCGTCAAGGCACTGCTCGAGGTCAGCCGCCTGCAGGAGCGCATCGCCCTGCTCGCCGGCGAGGAGCGGATGAGTGTCGCGCGCCTGAACACCCTGCTCGGACGCAGGCCTGACGGGGCGATTGGATCGCTCGAGGAGCCGCGGGCGGATACGAGGACGGGAGGCGCGAGCAACCCGGTAGACGGGGCCGTCGACCGCCACCCAGCCGTGCGTGCCGCGCGGGCAGCCGTGAGCCAGACGCAGTCGGCCTTCACCCTCGCAGAACAGGAACGCAGGCCCGACTGGATGGTTCAGGGCGGCTACATGCTCACGCCTGGCGAAGCCGGCGCGTGGACCGCGCGCGTGGGGATCACGTGGCCCACGGCCCCCTGGGCACGGCGACGGTTGGACGCCTCGATTACGGAGGCCGCGCGCCGTCGCGATGCCGCTGCCGCCGCGGTTGCGGCCGCCGAGTCACGTGTCCGCCTGGTGGCGGCGGAAGCGGCCGCGCGCGTGGACGCAGCCGCGGAGCGACTGGCCGTGCTGCGGGGCGCACTCCTGCCACAGGCCGAGCACCTGGTCGAAGCCACGCGCGTCGCGTTTGGCAATGCGCAAGGCAGCATGGGCGACGCGCTCGAGGCGCGGCTGCTGCTGCTGCAGGCGCAGCTCGATGATGCACGCGCCACCCGCGAACTGGAGTTGGCGCGGGCGGACCTGGCGACGGCCCTCGGAGAAGACCCGTTGGCGGCGAGCGTCAGCGGTCCGCCAGGGACGTCATCATCTCGTGTCAACGACGGCCCGAGCGGACTCGGGCCGCTACACGGGGCGGCGCGGGTCGTCGGGCAGGTTTCACCCGAGACGTCGGCAAACCGACCGCGCTGAACACTGACCACTGAGAACTGTCATACGCAGGCCCTCTTATGCGCCACTCACATCGCATCTACGTTATCGCGGCGATCGTGCTCGTGCTTGCAGCGACCGCCTTCGTGATTGCCCGGGGCAGGCACGCCATGGCGGGAAGGGTCGCGCAGAACGAACAGGCGCGAGAGCAGTTCGTCTGTCCGATGCACCCCGACGTCCACCAGGTTCGTCCGGGGCGCTGTCCCATCTGCGGCATGGAGCTCGAGCAGGTGTCCGCGTCCGAGCAGAAGACAGCCCACGGGGAAGCGCATGGGGCGCGCGCCGCGGCCACGAACCCCTCACGCCCGACTGCCACGCCTCCGGCTGCCGCGGGCGATCCCGAGGCCCGCGCCCCCGTGACAATCGATGGCCGGCGGCAGCAGCTGATCGGTGTGCGAACGGTGATGGTGACCGAACAGCCACTCACCCACCGGCTGCGTGCGAAGGGCATTGTGCGATTCGACGAGTCGCGCTGGACGGACGTGAATGTCCGCGCCGAGGGCTGGATACGAAAGCTGTACGTCGAGCGGACCGGCGAAGCCGTGCGACGCGGACAGCCGCTGCTGGCGATCTACAGCCCGGAGCTGGCCACCGCCCAGGCGGAGTACGTGCTCGCGCTGCGAACACGCGACGCGATGGCCCGCGGCGGCGCGAGCACCGACCGTCTCGTGGACGCCGCACGGCAACGGCTCGCCCGCTGGGATCTTCCTGACGATCACCTCGTCGCGCTGACGGAGCGCCGCGAGGTGGCGCCCCTCATCACCTTCCGCTCGCCCGTGGCTGGCATCGTCATGGAGAAACGCGCGGTCGACGGGATGCGCGTGATGCCGGGCGACAGCCTGTACAGGATTGTCGACGCCTCGATGGTGTGGGTGGAGGCGGACGTGTACGAGTCCGACGTGGCGATGGTGCGCATGGGGCAGCGTGCAGCGGTGACACTCGACGCGTGGCCTGGCGACACGTTCACCGGACGGGTGAGCTGGATTGCCCCCACGATGGACGAAGGCACCCGCACGGCAAAGGTCCGGATTGAGCTGCCAAACCGCGGCGGCAGGCTGAGGCCCGGCATGTTCGCGCAGGCGGAGCTGCTCACGTCGGTACCACGGGGCCCCGTCATCCCTGCCGATGCGCTGCTCGATACGGGAGGACGGCAGTTCGTCTTCGTGACCGACGGGAACGGGTACTTCGAGCCCAGACCGATCAAGACCGGCCATCGCGTCGACGGGCAGGTGCGCGTGCTGGAAGGGTTGCGCACCGGCGAACACGTCGCCGCGAGCGCAACCTTCTTCGTCGACTCGGAGAGCCAGCTTCGTGCCGCGCTCGAAGGCTACAAGGCGCACCCCCCCGGCGCGGCTCCCGTGCAGGCGAGCGCGGCGGCCGGCGCGGTCGACGTGGCGCTCACGAGCGTGCCGGATCCGCCGCGTGCCGGCATGACCCGGTTCCAGGCCGCGGTCACCACGAAAGAGGGCGTGCCCGTCGCCGACGCGACGGTGACGCTCGTCCTCTACATGCCGCCCATGCCATCGATGAACATGCCCGCCATGCGGAGTGAGGCAGCTCTGGGGCACGCCGGCACGGGCGTGTATCGCGGCAGTCTCGACGTGATGATGACCGGGCGCTGGGAGGCCACGGTGACGGTCACGCGCGGCACGGAGCGGCTGGCCTCGAAGCAGCTGACGCTCATGGTGCGATGAGAGAGGGCTAAAGGCTAAAGGCTCAGGGCTGAGGGCTAAGGGCTGCGCGTTTACGTATTGGGCAATTCGCGACGGGGTAAAAGGCACAGCAAAGGCGCCGCAACCGCCTTGGCCTTCTGACGAGCCTTTAGACCTTGACCTTTAGCCCTTGACCTTTTAGCCCTTCGCCCTTCGCCCTCAGGGACGAACCCATGATTGAACGACTCATCTTCTGGTGCACGCATAACCGCGTGCTGGTGTTCATCGGGGCGCTGGCGCTGACCGTCTGGGGCAGCTGGGCGATGCTCCACACCCCGCTCGATGCGGTGCCGGACATCTCGGACGTGCAGGTGATCATCGCGACCGAATGGGCCGGCCGCAGTCCGGATCTGATCGAAGACCAGATCACCTATCCGCTCGTGACGGCGCTCGTGCCGACACCGAAAGTGAAGGCGGTACGCGGCTTCACCGACTTCGGCATCTCGTACGTCTACGTCATCTTCGACGACAACACCGACATCTACTGGGCCCGCAGCCGTGTCGTCGAGTACCTGCAGGGGATCCGCGGCCAGCTGCCCGAGGGCGTGAACCCGACCATGGGACCGGACGCGACGGGCGTCGGGTGGGTCTTCCAGTACGCCCTCGTCGATCGCACCGGGCGGCACACGCTGGCCGACCTGCGCAGCTTCCAGGACTGGTACCTGCGGCGCTGGCTCGCGAGCGTGCCCGGCGTGGCGGAGGTGGCCACCATCGGCGGGTTCGAGAAGCAGTACCAGGTGAGCCTCGACCCGATACGGCTCGCGTCGTATAAGGTATCGCCGCGCGACGTGGTCAACGCAATCCAGATGAGCAACAACGATGTCGAGGGGCGGCTGCTCGAGTTCTCCGGGCGCGAGTACATGGTTCGCGGGCGCGGCTACCTCAAGTCGGTGGGCGACATCGAGTCGGTCGCCGTGAGGGCAAGCGAGCGCGGCACGCCGGTGCGTGTCGGTGACGTGGCGCGCGTTGCCATCGGACCGGAGCTGCGGCGCGGGGCGGCGGAGCTCGACGGGCAGGGTGAAGCGGTCGGCGGCATCATCGTCATGCGCTTCGGCGAGAACGCCCTCAGGGTCATCGATCGGGTGAAGGCCCGGATGCAGGATGTTCAGAAATCACTGCCGGAAGGCGTGGAGATCGTTCCCACCTACGACCGCTCCGGCTTGATTCGCGAGTCGATCGGTACGCTGCGCAGAACGCTGATCGAAGAAGGTCTCGTCGTGTCGTTCGTCGCGCTGGCGTTTCTGTTCCATTTCCGATCGGCCCTCATCCCCATCATCACGCTGCCCATTGCCGTCCTGGTGTCCTTCATCCCGATGTACTACCTCGGGGTCACGTCGAACATCATGTCGCTCGGCGGCATCGCGCTGGCAATCGGGGAACTGGTGGACGCGTCGATCGTGATGGTCGAGAACGCGTACCGGCGGATCAGCGAGCCGGCGGATGGACGTGACGGTCCCGTCCTTTACGATGAGCAGCGGCGAGAGGTGGTCGCTGCGGCGCAGCAGGTGGGCCGCGCCATCTTCTTCTCGCTCGCCATCATCATCCTGTCGTTCGTTCCGGTGTTCATGCTCGAGGCCCAGGAAGGACGCATGTTCCGGCCGCTGGCCTACACGAAGACGTTTGCGATGGCGTCCGCGACGGTGCTGTCGATCACGCTGGTGCCGGCGCTCATGACGCTTTTCCTGCGCGGGCGTCGGCTCAGATCAGAGGCGGTGAACCCCTTCTACCGGCTGTCGATCGCCATCTATGAGCCGGTCCTGCGGATGGCCCTTCGCTGGAAGTGGACCACGCTCCTCGTCAACATGGCGGTGGTGCCGCTGACAATCCCGCTGATTTTTCTCCTGGGAAGCGAGTTCCTGCCACCGCTCTATGAGGGATCGCTGCTCTACATGCCCACGTCGCCACCCGGCATGTCCATCACCGAGAGCACGCGGCTGCTGCAGGTGCAGGACAAGATCATCAAGGGGTTTCCCGAAGTGGAGCGTGTCTTCGGCACGATCGGCCGCGGCACGACGCCCACCGACAACTCGCCGATGGGCATGGTCAACACGACGATCGTGCTGAAGCCGAAGCGCGACTGGCGCGCGGGGATGACCCCGGAGAGGCTCCAGGCGGAGATGGACGAGGCACTCCAGTTCGCCGGGTTCCCGAACACCTGGACGCAGCCGATCCGGAACCGCCTGGACATGCTCTTCACGGGAATCAAGACGCCGGTCGGCATCAAGATTCTCGGGCCGGACCTTGCCGTGGTTCAGCGCCTCGGCCAGCAGATCGAGGGGATCCTCACGGCGGTGGAGGGCACACGGAGCGTCTACGCCGAACGCGTGACGCAGGGGTACTTCACCGATATCCAGATCCAGCGCGACGTCATTGCCCGGTACGGGCTGACGATCGAGGGCGTGCAGGACATCATCCAGACGGCCATCGGCGGCCAGAACGTGACGCGGACGATCGAAGGGCGCGAGCGGTACGCCGTCAACGTGCGGTACGAGCGGGATTATCGAAGTGACATCGCAGGACTCGAGCGCGTGCTGGTGCCAACGCCGTCTGGCGGCGAGGTGCCGCTCGGGCAGCTTGCGCACATCGTGCTGACGCCCGGGCCGGCCATGATTCGGGACGAAGGCGGGCAGCTCGCCGGTTACGTGTACGTGGACACGACGACGCGCGATCTCGGCGGCTACGTGGAGCGCGCCCAGGCCGCCGTCGCGACGGGACTCACCCTGCCGCAGGGGTACACACTGGCCTGGACGGGGCAGTACCAGTTCCAGGTCCGCGCGCGGGAACGGCTGCGCATCCTGCTGCCGGTGGTCTTCGCGTTGATTCTGCTGCTCCTCTACCTGACGTTCCACTCGTTCGCCGAGGCAGTCATTGTCATGCTGTCGGTGCTCTACGCGATGACCGGCGGTGTCATCGCCCAATGGTGGCTCGGGTACAACTTTTCGGTGGCCGTGTGGGTGGGCTACATCGCGTTGTACGGCATAGCGGTGCAGACCGGCGTCGTGATGGTCGTCTACCTGCACGAAGCGCTCGACGCACGGATCCGCCGCGGCACCGCGCTCACGGAGCAGGACCTCTGGGAAGCGACAATCGCCGGCTCGGTCCTGCGGCTGCGCCCTAAGATCATGACCGTGGCCACCACGGTGTTCTCGATCGTCCCGATCATGGCGGCGACGAGCGTGGGCGCGGACATCATGAAGCCGATCGCCGCGCCCATCCTCGGAGGCATGATCACCTCGACGATCCACGTCCTCATCGTGACGCCCGTCATCTTCTACCTGCTGAAGCTGCGGCTGCTCCGCGGCGGGAGGCTGGAGGCGTCGAGGATGGGTAGGTACGATTGATCATCGCTGGCGCGTGGGCGGTGGGCGGTAGGCGGTCGGCGGGATTGGTCGCGCCGGACCGAGGAGCAGCCGGCCGAAAGGCGCTGTTTCGCTCCAATTCTGCCTGTCGAGCCGGCTCGCCGACCGCCCACCGCCCCCCGCCTTCCGCCCATTCACCCCTCGCCACTGCCCCTCCACTGAAAATCGGCACCCGGCAGTCTGCCCGGCGCTAGTATTTCGAAAATCGGCCGGTATCCGGCCGATTTCGTGTTCGCATGGCCCGGTGCCGAGGCGCCAGGCGGGAGACGACATCGATGCACGCGCCCATCAAATACGTCGAAAAGGGGATGGCGGTCGCCGCCAACGGCCTGTGGCACGTCTTCTCCACGGCCACTTCCATCCGGCGGAATCCGTCCTTCACTCCGCGGTGGTCGGACAAGCCGCTGCTGAAGTCGTGGCAGAAGACCAAGCCGCCGCTTGGCTGGCCGCGGGAAACCGACTCGCTCTGCCCGACCTGCGTACGCGAGGCGAGGCAAGAGATCCTCGACGGCAAGCAGGACGTGTCGGTGCTGCTGACCGAGAAGGTCGGCGAAATCAAGGCGACGATCATCGAGCGTGACGGGAGGATCCTGATGGTGAAGGATTGCCCCCTGCACGGCCACTTCGAAGACGTCATGTCGATCGACCCTGCGATGTTCAAGCACCTCGAAGAGGTGTTCCCCGGGCGCGACATCGACGCGCACAACGACGAGACGCTGCACAACCACGGCAGCAGCACGGTGAAGTACGGCCGCGGCTCCGTGCTGACGGTCGATCTGACGAACCGCTGCAACATGATGTGCGACCCGTGCTTCATGGACGCCAACCAGGTCGGGTTCGTCCACGAGCTCACGTGGGACGACATCAAGACGGTGCTCGACAACGCCATCACGATCAAGCCGCGCCGGCAGATGTCGGTGCAGTTCTCGGGCGGCGAGCCGACGATCTCGCCGTACTTCCTCGACGCGGTGCGGTACGCGCGCAGGGTCGGCTACAACTCGGTGCAGGCGGCGACCAACGGCATCGAGTTCGCCAAGAGCCCCGAGTTCGCCCGCGAGGCCGCGAAGGCCGGCCTGCGATACGCCTATCTCCAGTTCGACGGCATCGGCAACGCCGCCAACTCGCATCGCCGGGTCGGCAACCTGTTCGACGTGAAGCTGCGCGCAATCGAGAACCTGTGGAGCGCCGGGGTCGACATCGTGCCGGTCATCACGATCGTCAACGGCGTCAACAACGAGCAGGTCGGACGTGTCGTCGAGTTCGCGCTCGACAACCCGCGCAAGATCAACTTCCTGTCGTTCCAGCCGGTGTCGTTCACCGGCCGCGACGAGGAGATCACGCCCGAACGCCGGCAGGCGCAGCGCTACACGCTGTCGCACCTGGCGCACGACGTGAAGAATCAGACCGGCATCGGCGAGCCGCTGCGCGACTGGTTCCCGATTTCGTTCATGTCGACCTTCACCGACTGGGCCGACCTCGTGCACGGGCCGGATCGGGACTGGGGCCAGCTGACCTGCGGCTGCCACCCCAACTGCGGTATCGGCATGGCCGTGATGATCGACAAGGAAACGAAGGAGGCCGCGCCGGTCACCGCCTTCCTGAAGGCCGATCAGCTCTCGAAGGACGTGGCCGTCGTCAACGACGCCGCGCGCGGCAAGTGGATGTCGATCGCCGGCATGACGCTGGCGCTGCTGCGCAACTACGATCCGTTCAGGGCGCCAACCCACTTCAAGATCGTCGACCTGCTCCGGAAGTTCGACAAGACGTTCGGCGCGACCGGGACGAACTACGGCAAGGTCACCGGCGACCGGACGATGGACGACATCGAGAAGCGCCGCAACGATCGCTGGAACTTCCTGTTCGTCGCGGGGATGTGGTTCCAGGACCTGTTCAACTACGACTTCCGCCGCACGGAGATGTGCATCATCCCGTATGCCACGCAGCAGGGCGAGATCTCCTTCTGCGCCTACAACACGGGCATCGGGTGGCGCAACATCATCGAGAAGATGCACATGACGGCCACGCTCACGAAGTGGTACGAGGAGCACGGGCGTCACGAGATCTTCGCCGGCGGCAAGGCCGTCCCGCTCGGCACTCGCGAGCACTCGCTCGTGCTGAACGCGGAGGCGGTTGCCAAGGGGGCACAGACCGACCTCGACCAGCTCGGCATTGCGAAGAACGCGCGCGAGGAGAAGCTGCAGGCCCGCAAGAAGGAACAGGATCCGCGCTACCACGCCGATATGGAGCGGCTCTATCGGCAGCACGTCCTGAAGGAGCCGGCGGCGCCGGTGATTTCGCTGCAGTCTCTGAAGGCACCGAAGAAGGAGCAGACGGTTTAGAGACCCGACGGGTTGCTCGGTTGCCGGCTGCGGGCTTCCGGCTTCAGCCTCCCGGCTCCGGGCCGGATCACCGCAGACACAACCAAGGGCGGCGGGGATTTCCCTGCCGCCCTTTTTTCGTTCGACACGGCTGCACGCATTTCTCTGAGGGCGGGGTTACCGCGGGCGGTGGGCGGTGGACGGTGGGCGGTGGGCACGGACCGATGATTCCGAAAGGCGCAACTGAGAGGAATTCAGCCTCAGCGTGACGGCTTGCCCGCCCACCGCCTACAGCCTACCGCCCGCCGCCTGTCCCCCGCCCACCGCCTACCGCCTACCGCCTACCGCCTACCGCCTACCGCCCACCGCCTGTCGCCCCCGTCTCAGTGCGCGGTCGCGACTTCCCGCCGGCGCGCCCCCCACAGCCGCAGGCGATCGAGATAGACGTACACGACAGGCGTTGTGTAGAGGGTCAGCACCTGGCTGACGAGCAGACCACCGACGATCGCGATACCGAGCGGCTGCCGGAGCTCGCTGCCTTCGCCGGCTCCGAAGACGAGTGGCAGCGCGCCCAGCAGCGCCGCGAGCGTCGTCATGAGGATGGGCCGCAGCCGAAGCCGGCATGCTTCGCGGATGGCCGCCTGCGGCGTCAGGCCGTTCTCGCGCTCGAGCTGCAGCGCCACGTCGATCATCAGGATCGCGTTCTTCATCACCACCCCGACGAGCAGGAACAGGCCAAGCATCGCGATCAGGCTGAACTCGGTCTCGAGCAGTTGGAGGGCGAGCAGCGCGCCGACACCGGCGGAGGGCAGGGTGGACAGGATCGTCAGCGGGTGCATGTAGCTCTCGTAGAGCACGCCCAGGACGATGTAGACGATGAGCAGGGTGCCGAGAATCGCCAGCGGCTGGTTGCCCTGCATCGTCTGGAAGAGCCGCGCGTTCCCCAAGAGGCGGCCCTGCACCGCAATCGGCATGGCAAGGCCCTCCACCGCGCGCTCGATGGAGGCCTGCGCCTGGCTCAAGCTCACACCCGGCTTCAGATCGAACGAGATGGACGTGGACGCGAACTGGCCCCAATGGCTCACCCGGTCCGGAGCCGCCGAGTGCTCGTACCGGCTGAACGCCGAGAGCGGTACCCGATCGCCCGACGAGGAGATGACATACAGTCGATCGAGCGCCTCGGGCCCCTGCGCCCGCTCTGGCTCCACCTCCATCACGACGCGGTACTGATTCAGCGCGTTGTAGATCGTCGACACCTGCCGCTGGCCGAAGGCATTGTTGAGCGTCTGGGTCACCGTATTCATCTCGACACCGAGACGGCGCGCTTCGGCGCGGTCGACGTTCAGCGCCACCTGCTGGCTCGTCACCAGCTCGTCGTCGAAGCCAGTCAGCTCGGGCAATTGCGAGAGCGCCTTGTTCACGCGCTCGCCCCACGTGCGCAGCAGGCGCGTGTCGTCCGCGAGCAGCGTGTACTCGTACCCGGTGCCTCCCTGCTGCCCTCCTCGGCCGCCGAAGCGGATGTCCTGGTCGACGAACATCCACAAGCGGGCGCCGGGCACCTTCGGAAGGGTGGATTGCAGGCGCTCCACGACGACCTGCGCGGCCACCTGGCGTTCGGCGAGCGGTTTCAGGCGGATGAAGGTCCAGGCGTTGTTGATGCCCCGGCCGCCGCCGATGTACCCACCAACGCTCTCGACGGCAGGGTCGGCGAGCACTGCCCGCCGGATCTCGTCGATCTTGGGCTGCATGACCTGGAACGACAGGCCGTCGTCGCCGCGTATGAAGCCGCCGATTTGACCCGTGTCCTGCTGTGGGAGGAAGGTCTTGGGCGCCGTCATGTACAGGTGCACGTTGAGCGCCATCACCCCGAGCAGGAGACAGACGACGAGCGGAGCGTGCCGGAGCGCCCATCCGAGGGTGGTGTCGTACCCTCGCAGCAGCCGTCCGAACGCCGCCTCGCTCGCGCGCTGCAATGGGTTCAGCTGCCCGTGCCGGCGTGGCCCGAGCCAGCGCGCGCACAGCATCGGGGTGAGGGTGAGCGACACGAACAGCGAGATCGTGATTGCGGCCACGAGCGTGATCGAGAACTCGCGGAACAAGCGCTCGACGATCCCGCCCATGAACAGAATCGACACGAACACCGCGGCGAGGGCCAGATTCATCGAGAGCAACGTGGACCCGACCTCCCGTGCCCCGACGAGCGCCGCCTCGAAGGGGGGCTTCCCCATCTCGACGTGACGCGAGATGTTCTCGAGCACCACGATTGCGTCGTCCACGACGAGGCCGGTGGCGACGATCAGCGCCATGAGCGACAGGTTGTTGAGGGAGAACCCCCACAGGTACATGACGGCGAAGCTGCCGACGAGCGCAATGGGCACGGCGGCGACAGGGATGGCAGCCGCGCGCACACTGGCGAGGAACACCAGCACGACGAGAATCACGAGCGCCACGGCCATGAGCAGCGTGCGCTCCGCATCGTGAAGCGTGGCACGGATGCTGGGCGAACGGTCGCTCGCGATGCTGAGGTCGACGTCGGCGGGCAGGAACGCCCGAAGGGTTGGCAGCTGCTGGTGGATGGCATCGGCCGTCTTGATGATGTTGGCGTCGGGCTGACGGCTGATCACCAGCAGGATGGCCGGATCGTTGTTGAAGAAGCCCGTGTTGAATCGGTCCTCCACGTCGTCGTGCACGCGGGCAACGTCCGAGAGGCGCACCGCGGCGCCGTCGCGGTAGCGGATGATCAGCGGCCGGTAGTCGGCGGCCTTGGCGAGCTGATCGCTCGCCTGCACCTGCCAGGACTGCGGCCCGTCCTCAACGACGCCCTTGGGCCGCAGCAGGTTGGCGCCGGTGATGGCCTGGCGCACATCGTCGAGCGAGATCCCATACTGCGTGAGCGCGTTCGGCTCGAGCTCGACGCGCACGGCCGGCAGTGACCCGCCCCCGACCGTCACGTCGCCGACGCCGGTGAGCTGCGCAACCTTCTGGGCGAGTACCGTCGAGGCGAGATCGTAGATCTCGCTCGGCGTTTTCGTCTTCGAGGTCAGCGCCAGAATCATGATCGGCGCCTGCGACGGGTTCATCTTCCGGTAGCTCGGCATGCCGGGCATCGCGCTCGGCAGCAGCGACCGCGAGGCATTGATGGCAGCCTGCACCTCGCGCGCAGCCGCATTGATGTCCTTGCCGAGGTCGAACAGGATGTTGATTCGCGTCGATCCCTGGGAGCTCATCGACGTGATTTCGCTGACACCGGCGATGGTGCCGAGCGCGCGTTCGAGCGGCGTCGCCACCGACGACGCCATCGTCTCGGGACTGGCGCCGGGCAGACTGGCGGTGACCATGATGGCCGGAAAATCCACTTGCGGCAGCGGCGACACCGGAAGCCTCGTGAACGCAACCGCACCCGCGAGCACGATGGACAGGTTGAGCAGCGTGGTCGTGACGCTGCGCCGGATGAAGGGGGACGACACGCTCATGCAGCCCTCACGCGGTCGCGTCGCCAGCCTTGAACGCCGGCTGGCGCGCCGCCCACCGGTGTCCGAGCCGATCGAAGAAGAGGTAAATCACCGGGGTCGTGAAGAGCGTCAGCACCTGGCTGACGAGCAGGCCGCCGACCATGACGATGCCGAGCGGCTGCCGCAGCTCGGCGCCGGAGCCCGAAGCAAACATGAGGGGCAGGGCGCCGAACAGCGCCGCCAGCGTCGTCATCATGATCGGGCGGAATCGCAGCAACGCCGCCTGATAGATCGCCTCTCGCGGCGCCATTCCCTGCGTGCGCTCCGCGTCGAGCGCGAAGTCGATCATCATGATCGCGTTCTTCTTCACGATTCCGATCAGCAGGATGATGCCGATGACGGCGATGAGGCTCAGGTCCTGCCCCGTCAGCAGCAGCGCGAGCAGTGCGCCGACACCCGCCGACGGCAACGTGGACAGAATGGTGATCGGGTGGACGTAGCTCTCATAGAGCACGCCGAGCACGATGTACATCGTGACGATTGCCGCCAGGATGAGCAGCAGCGTGCTGTCGAGCGAGGCGCGGAACGCCTCGGCCGCGCCCTGGAACCGCGTCTGGATGCTTGCGGGCAGGCCGAGCTCGCGCTGCGGCCTTCTCGATGGCGGCGACGGCCGCGCCGAGCGACGCGTTCGGGCCGAGGTTGAACGACAGCGTCACCGCCGGGAACTGCCCCGAGTGGTTGATGACCAGCGGCGTGTAACGCTCCTCGACCGACGCGATACTCGAAAGCTGAATCTGGCCGCCCTGTTCCTCCTGCTCGCCCCGCTGGCCGCCATCGGCGCTCGCCACATGAATCTGACCGAGCGCGTCCGGCCCCATCTGGTACCGCGGCGCCGCCTCGAGCACCACGCGGTACTGGTTCGCCTGCGTGTAGATCGTCGAGATCAGCCGCTGGCCGAACGCGTCGTACAGCGCATCGTCGATCGCGGAGACGCTGACCCCGACACGGCTCGCGGCATCGCGATCGACGTTCAGGAACGCCTGCAGCCCGCGATCCTGCAGGTCGCTCGCCACATCGAGCAGTTCGGGCGCGGCGCGGAGGCGATCCACCAGCTTCGGCACCCACTCGCTCAGCCGCGTGGCGTCCGGATCCTCCATGATGAACTGGAACTGCGTGCGGCTGACGCGGTCCTCGATCGTGAGGTCCTGAACGGGTTGCAGGTAGACCGTGATGCCGGGCACGTCGTGCAGGCGTGTGCGGAGGGTCGCGATGATCTCGGTGGCCGTGCGCGTCCGGCGGTCGTGGGGCGCCAGCGTGATGAGCATGCGGCCGCTGTTGAGGGTCGTGTTGCTGCCGTCTACCCCGATGAACGACGAGAGGCCTGTCACATCGGGCTCGGCGAGCATCGCGCGAGCCGCCGCCTGCTGCCGTTCGACCATCGCCTCGAACGACACCGACTGCGGCGCCTCGGTGATGGCCTGGATGGCGCCGGTGTCCTGCACGGGGAAAAAGCCCTTCGGCACCGCCAGGTAGAGCACCACGGTGAGGGCCAGGGTGGCAACCGCCACGAGGAGCGTCAGCGTCTGGTGGCGGAGCACCCAGTGCAACTGCCGGCCATACGTTTCGATCAGCGAGTCGAGCACGGCGCCGCTCTTCCGGTAGAACCAGCCCTGTTCGTGGGCGTGCCGGTGCCTGAGCAGCCGCGCGCTCATCATCGGCGTGAGCGTGAGCGACACCACCAGGGAGATGAGGATCGAGACGGCGAGGGTGATCGCGAACTCGCGGAACAGGCGCCCGACAACGTCCGCCATGAAGAGCAGCGGGATGAGCACCGCGATGAGGGAGATGGTCAGGGAGATCAGCGTGAACCCGATCTCCTTCGAACCGATCAGCGCCGCCCTGAATGGCGTCTCGCCTTCCTCGATGTGGCGCGCGATGTTCTCCATCATCACGATCGCGTCGTCCACGACGAAGCCGGTCGCGATGGTGAGCGCCATGAGGGTCAGGTTGTTGACCGAGAAACCGGCCAGGTACATCACGCCGAAGGTCCCGATCAGCGAGAGGGGCACCACGACGCTCGGGATCACCGTCGCCGGGATGTTCCTGAGGAACAGAAACGTGACGAGAACGACGAGCCCGATGGCGAAGACGAGCTCGCGCTGCACGTCGCGCACCGATGCACGGATGGTTTCCGTCCGATTGCTGATGACGTCCACTCGCAAGGTCGACGGCAGGCTGGCCGTGAGCGTCGGGAGCAGCTGATGTACGCGGTCCACCACGGCGATGACATTGGCGCCCGGTTGCCGCTGCACGTTGACGAGCACGGCTGGCAGGTCGTTCGCCCACGCCGCCAGACGGCGATTTTCCGCCCCGTCAACGACGTCAGCCACGTCCGACAGCCGGAGCGGCGCGCCCTCGCGGTAGGCGACGATCAGGTCCTCGTACGCCGCCGGAGACCGGAGTTGATCGTTGGCGTCCAGCATGAACGACCGCTCGGGACCATCGAAGTTGCCCTTCGGTTGGTTGACGTTGGCCGCCGACACGACCTCGCGCAGGGACTCGAGGTTCAGGTTGTGCGCGGCGAGTGCCTGCGGGTTCGCCTGGATGCGCACGGCCGGCCGCTGGCCGCCCGCGATGCTGACGAGCCCGACGCCGGGCAGCTGCGACAGCTTCTGTGCCACGCGCGTGTCCACGAGATCGTGCACCTGCGGCAAGGGCACGGTCTTCGAGGTGATCGCCAGCGTGAGCACCGGCGTATCGGCCGGGTTCACCTTGTTGTAAACCGGCGGCTGCGGCAGGTCGTTCGGCAGCAGGGTGTTGGCCGCGTTGATCGCCGCCTGTACCTCCTGCTCCGCAACGTCGAGCTGCCTTCTCCAGGGCGAACCGCAGCGTGATGACAGATGCGCCGCCTGAGCTCGTCGAGGACATCTGGTCGAGCCCTGGCATCTGCCCGAACTGCCGCTCCAGCGGGGCGGTTACGCTACTCGTCATCACCTCGGGGCTGGCGCCCGGGTAGAACGTGAGCACGCGGATGGTGGGGTAGTCGACCTGCGGCAGCGCTGAAACCGGCAGCAGGCCGTACGCCAGCAGGCCGGAGATCAGCACCGCTGCCATCAGCAACGCCGTCGCCACCGGCCGCTCGATGAACGGGCGGGAAATGTTCACCGGGCAGCGCCCCCCGGTGTCGTCGCGCCGCCGGGCGCCGAAGCGCGCGGGGGCGCCGGCTGGCCCGCGTTCGTCACGACCTGCACCTTTGCGCCTTCCGTCAACTCGTCCACGCCCTCGAGAACGATCCGCTCGGAGCCATCGAGACCGGACGTCACCGCCACGCGATCACCCTCGGCGGGTCCGAGCGCAATCCGCTTGATGGTGACCTTGCTGTCCGGCTTCACCGCGTACACAAAAGTTCCGAACGACGCGCGCTGCACGGCGGCCGAGGGGATCACGGTGGCGTCTTCCAGCGTGTTCACGCGGAGCCGGATGTTCACGAATTGGTTTGGAAACAACTGCTCCTGCTCATTGGCGAACCGCGCGCGCAGCTTGATCGTGCCCGTGGCCGTGTCGATTTGATTGTCCATGGTCTGAAGCGTGCCCTCTGCGAGCAGCACCTGTCTCGGACCGGTCCCACGCCTGCACCGGCCGTCGCTGCCCCTTGTCGCAGGCCCGCCAGCACCGCAGGCAGCTCCGCCTCCGGCACCGTGAACAGCACCGAGATCGGCCGCATCTGCGTGATGACGACGAGTCCGTTGGTGTCGCCGGCTTCGAATCAGGTTGCCGGCGTCCACCTGCCGGAGCCCCAGCCGGCCGTGGATCGGAGCGACAATCCGCGTGTACGCGAGCTGCAGCCGGGCGGTGTTCACCTGAGCCTCGTTTGCCTGAAGCGCACCCTGGAACTGCTGCACCAGCGCTTCCTGCGTGGTCACCTGCTGTTTGGTGATCAGGCCCTCGCTGGCGAGACGCTGGTAGCTGGCAAGGTCGCCCTGGGCGTTCTTGAGCCGCGCGCGGTTCTCCTCCAGCTGCCCCTGCGCCTGGGCGAGCTGCACCTGGTAGGGCCGCGAATCGATTTCGGCGAGCAGGTCACCCGCCGAGACGTGCTGTCCTTCCGTGAACAGCACGCGCACGAGCTCGCCGTCGAGCCGGCTGCGGACCGTGACGGTGTTGAACGGCGTGACCGTGCCGAGCGCGCGGACGTCGACGTCGATGGTGGCCTTCTCGACCGGCACGACACGCACCGAAACGATCTCATTCGGCCCGCCGAAGCGGCCGCGCGGAACGGTCGGCGCAGCGGTGCCGCGCCCCCAGTACCAGTAGGCGGCGGCGCTGGCGCCAAGAAGCAGGAAGCCCACGATCCACAGGCGGAAATTGGACGCGGAGGGAGCGCGAACTGCGGCGGTCTCAGGGCTGGTCATGGACGGTGATGAATCTTTCAAGAGCAGCATGTCCCGTCATTTCATCGCGACGGGAGCGTACAGTGTTTAGGACGATGTAATGACTTTGTTAAGGATGTAAAACCACCTGAGACCTGCACCAGCTGACCCTGCACACCCTCGCTCGTGCGGGGCGGCGGCGCGGCCTTTCAGTCGAGCCACACCCAACGCCCGGCAGACAACCGCGGGCGCTGGGCTCCGCCATTCGCCCCGGCGACGATCGTCACCAGATTACGCGCGCGGCGTAATTCGAGACAGCGATCTTATTCTTTCGGGCGGCCAGCCAGTGCACCTGCGCTGTTATTCGCCCAGCCGTGTGCGTGGGATAGCGCGGCACGGTCCGCGTATGATGCGGGTCGTGCCCCTCACCCGGCAACGCTGCCAACTCATCTGCCACAAAGCCTCCCCTACGCCTCTCCTCTGCGCACTTGGCCTGGCGGTCAGCGTGATGACGGCAGACGCCACGATGCCTGCCCGGCGCGCTTCGCCTTCCCACGCTGCGCCCGCAGCACACTGGGGCCCCGATCGAGACTCGACTCCCGGGCGTTCAGCCGTGTCGCACCAGGCTTCGGCATGGGACGTTCTCGCGTCCGGCGAGCGATCGGACGACCGACGCCTGGGCGCGCTCCGGACTCTCGACACGCATTGCCCGTTCACGCCGCCCGCCAGCCTCGTGGATTGGCAGCACCGGGCAATCGAACTCAGACGGCAGCTGCAGGTCGCCCTCGGGCTGTGGCCCTCGCCGACCCGCTCGCCCCTCAACGCACGGGTGCACGGCACCATCGATCGCGACGGCTACGTTGTCGACAAGGTGGTGTTCGAAAGCATCCCGGGACACTTCGTGACCGGCAATTTGTACCGACCGAAGGGCAAGCCCGGACGGCTCGCCGCGGTGCTCTCGCCGCACGGGCACTGGCCCGGTGGCCGGTTCCAGGACGCGGGTGCGAAGGAGGCCCGGGAGGAGATCGCGAGCGGGGCAGAGCCGTTCGACTCAGCCGCGCGGCATCCGCTCCAGGCGCGTGCCGTGCACCTCGCCCGCATGGGCGTCGTCACGTTCTTCTACGACATGGAGGGCTATGCCGACAGCGTGCAGATCCCGCGCGCGGTCACGCACGAGTTGAAGGGCGCGCGCCCGCAGATGCACGACGCGAAAGCATGGGGCCTGTACAGTCCGCAGGCCGAGCTGCACCTGCAGAGCGTCATGGGACTGCAGACGTGGAACTCGGTTCGTGCGCTCGACTACCTCGTGAGCCGCGACGATGTGGATGCCACCCGGATCGGAGTGACGGGTGAAAGCGGCGGCGCCACACAAACGATGATGGTCGCCGCGGTCGACGAGCGGCCCGCGGCGTTCTTTCCGGCCGTCATGGTCTCGACGCACATGCAGGGCGGCTGCACGTGCGAGAACGCCAGCTATCTGCGTATCGGCACCAGCAACGCGGAGATCGCCGCGCTCGCGGCGCCGCGTCCGGTCGGCATGACCGCCGCGGACGACTGGACGAAGGAGTTCGCGACGGACGGGTATCCGGACGTGCAGCGGGTGTTTGCACTCGTCGGCGCACCCGACCACGTGTCGTTGCGACCCTTCCTTCAGTTCGAACACAACTACAACGGTGTCGCGCGTGCGGTCATGTACCAGTGGTTCAACCGGCACCTGCGCCTCGGGTACAACGACGTGCCGCACGAGCGGCCGTTCGTCCCGCTGAGCGTCACGGAGGCGAGCGTGTGGGACGCCGCCCACCCGAAGCCGCCAACCGGCGAGGCACACGAACGCGGAGTACCGAGATGGCTGACGGAGGATGCGTCAGCCTCCCTTTCGACGCTGACGCCGAGGGACACCGCCGCGCGCGAGCGGTTCACCGAGATAGTCGGAGGCGCGTTCTCGGTCATGCTCGGCGGCCCGATGTCTTCGCGTGACGAGGTGCGGTTCGACGAGCGCGCCACGAAACGGGCGGGCGGCGACACTGTCACTACCGGCCTCCTCCGCCGTGCGTCGACCGGCGCGGCGCTTCCGGGGCTGCTGTGGTCGCGCGGACCGGCCCGGGGTGTTGCGGTCCTGATATCCCCGGACGGCAAGTCAGCGACGCGAGGCCAGTCCGACGCAGCCTCCGCCCAGGTGGCACGGTTGCTGGCGGCTGGGTACGACGTCCTCGGGATCGACGTGCTGGGGCAGGGCGAGTTGCGGAGCCCGACGGCGACATTCGCGCGCGTCCGGCTGGCGAGCGAGCGCGCACACGCGGGGTTCACCTTCGGCTACAACCTGCCGCTGCCTTCCGAACGGGTGCAGGACGTCCTGACCGCGACCCGCTTCGCGCGCGACCGCGCGGGGGCGAACGGGGCGGTCATCCTCGTCGCCTCGGGACCTGCGGCTGCCTGGGCGGCCGGAGCGCGGGTGCTTGCCGCGGCCGATGTGAATCGCGCCGTGCTCGATCTCCAGGGCTTCCGGTTCGCAGGGGTCGACCGGATCGACGCGCCCGATTTCCTGCCCGGCGCAGCGAAGTACGGCGATGTGCCCGCGCTGCTGGCGCTCTCGTCACCCCGCGAGGTCTGGATCCTCGAGACGGCCGATGAGGCGCGCGCCTCTCTTGGCCTGGTCACCCGCGCGTACAGCGCGAACGGCGCGGGCGCGGAGCTCACGATCGCACCGGCGGGGGCCAGTATTGACGATGGCATCGCGTGGGCGGTGCGCTGACATTGGACTGCGCGCAGGCTCCCGACGCACGTTCGTCACGAGAACTTCAACACACGGAGGAACGCCGAGGACAGGCCTCCGCTCGGCGGCTGGTGAGTGCGGGCTCGCGCACTCGGCTTACGGATTGAGGACGCGACCGTTATCATGACGGCCACCAGGGAGGTTCCGATGCTTCGCTCGTGCGTGTTCATCGCCAGCAGTTCGCTTCTCCTGTTCGCGGCGGCTGCTGTCGTCGCGGCCCAGGATCAACCCCTGCGGATCATCGCGTTCGGTGCACACCCGGACGACTGTGATATCCGTGCCGGCGGGACCGCGGCCAAGTGGGCGGCGCTCGGCCACAAGGTGCGGTTCGTGTCGGTCACCAACGGCGATGCCGGTCACCACGAGCAGGGCGGCGGCCAGTTGGCGATGCGACGGCGCGCCGAGGCGCAGGAGGCCGGGCGCCGCATCGGCGTCGAGTACGTGGTGCTCGACAACCACGACGGCGAGCTCGTCCCGGATCTCCAGGTCCGCGAGCAGATCATCCGGCAGATCCGGGAATGGAAGGCCGACCTCGTGCTCGCGCCGCGCCCCAACGACTATCATCCCGACCATCGCTACACGGGCGTCCTGCTCCAGGACGCCGCGTTCATGGTCACGGTTCCGAACGTGACACCTGACACTCCCGCGCTCCGCAAGAATCCCGTGTTCCTCTACTTCGAGGACCGCTTCCAGAAGCCCGCGCCGTTCCGCCCGGACATCGCGGTGTCGATCGACGACGTGATCGACAAGAAGGTCGACATGCTGGACGCCCACGTGTCGCAGATGTACGAGTGGCTGCCGTGGCACGACGGCTCCCTGGCGGAAGTGCCGAAGGACCCTGCGGCGCGGAAGGCGTGGTTGAAGGCGCAGCGATCCCCCGAGCCGGATGCGGCCACCCGCGCCGCTCTGGAGAAGTGGTATGGCGCCGAGCGTGCGAAAGGGGTGAAGGACGTCGAGGCCTTTGAAATCTGTGAGTACGGGGCACGACCGGATGACGCGGAGCTGCGGCGGCTGTTCCCGTTCTTCCGCTGAGGGGCGCTTCTGAGCGACCCGAAAATTGGATATTGGATCGGCGGGATCCGGATCGCCGGATCCTACGGAGCCCGTTGGACTTACCTGCTATTTGCGGGTTGACTTCGAAGGCCCGCTCCGCTTAGCCTCACTGAGCCGCGGCCACATCACAAACGACAGCCAACCCGCCCCCCGGGGCGCGACCGATTGCGCCGCGCGCGTGTACCACTGGAAGCCATTCAAATGGCCCGCTCCCTGTCTGTGGAGGATATGCGTGAGAAATCAGAAGAGGCTCGTGCCTGCGATCCTCGCCCTCATCGCCGCCATCGCCTTGACGCCGGCAATCGGAGCGGCGCAGGTGCTGTACGGCAGCATCGTGGGCGTCGTGACCGACAGCTCGGGGTCGAGTGTCCCGGGTGCGACGGTCACCATCCGCAGCACTGAAACGAACCTGACCCGGACGGCGGTCTCGAACGAGACCGGCAACTACAGCTTCACGAACGTGCTGGCCGGGCCCTACGACGTGACCGTCTCGCTCCAGAGCTTCAAAGAGGCCGTGCAGACGGGCGTTCCCGTCAGCATCAATCAGGTGAGCCGCGTCGACTTCGCACTCGAACTGGGCAACCTCACCGAAACCGTGACGGTGCAATCGGAGTCGTCGCTGCTGCAGACCGACAAGGCGGGGATGCACAACGAGATCAAGTCCACTGCCATCGTCGGCTCGCCGCTCGGGAGCTACCGGAACTATCAGTCCCTGATCAATCTGGTACCGGGGGCCACGCCCGCCACGTTCCAGAACAGCGAGGTCGACACGCCGGGCCGGTCGCTGCGCACGTTCGTGAACGGGCAGAACCCGAACAACAACGCCACGAAGACCGACGGCGCCACCAACGTGAACGTGTGGCTGCCGCACCACGTCATGTACGTGTCCCCTGCGGAGACGGTCGATACGGTGAGCGTCGACACTGCCAGCTTCGAGGCCGAACAGGGCAACGCGGGCGGCGCCGCGATCACGGTCATCACGAAGTCGGGCACCAACAACTTCAGCGGGTCCGCCTTCGAGTTCTACAACAGCGACAACCTGAACGCGCGGCCGTACTTCCAGGCTGCCAAGACGCCATCGTCGGCCCACATCACGGGTGCGACGCTCGGCGGGCCCGTGAAGAGAAACCAGCTGTTCTTCTTCGGCTCCTGGGAAGGGCAGTATCAGCGCACCAACAACGTCGGCTTCTACAACGTGCCGCCGGCGGCCCTGCGCAACGGGGACTTCAGCCAGGCCTTCAATGCGAACGGCACGCTGCAGGTGATCTACGACCCGATGACCGGCAACCCCGACGGCACCGGACGGCTTCCGTTCCCCGGGAACATCATTCCGCAGGAGCGCATCGGCCAGATTGCGCGAGACGTACAGGACCTTTTCCCGACGCCAAACGTGGCCGGGACAACCGGTGCGAACGTCGGCGGAGTGAACGTGTCGCGCAACTTCACGCGTGAACAGCGCCGCACCTTCGACCGGAACAATTACGACGCCAAGGTGAACTGGAACCGCACCTCGGCGAACCAGATCTGGGGCAAGTACTCCCGCATGAACGCCGACGTGAGCAACCTCTGGAAGCTCGGGTATGAAGGTGGCGGCAGCGGCAACACGGTGGTGCAGCAGGCCACCTTCGGCACCACGTGGACACTCAGCCCGACGATGGTGGCTGACGCGACGTACGGGATTTCCTGGATGAACCAGGAGGTCAGCGGTGCCGACTTCGGACTGGGGAACTTCGGCACCGACGTGCTCGGCATCCCCGGAACCAATGGAGGGAGCTTCGGGCGCAACGACCCCCGGTATGCCGGCATGCCCCACTTCGAGGGCTTTCCGTTGGGGAGCGGGTTCAGCCCGCTCGGCAACAACGACAACTGGGCGCCGGCCTTCCGCGACGAGAAGACCTACGCGCTGGCAGGGAACCTGACGAAGCTGCACGGCAGCCATCAGTTCCGGTTCGGGTTTTCCGTCAACCGACTGCGGCTCGATCACTGGCAGCCGGAACTCGGAGCAGGGCCCCGCGGCCGCTTCGACTTCAACGGCAATGTGACGAACCTCAGAGGCGGCACTCAGGCAGCCAACATTTACAACCAGTATGCCGCGCTGCTGCTCGGGCTTCCGAACCAGGTTCAGCAGGCGATCCAGTACGAAGTCATGACCGGCCGCGAATGGCAGCATGGGATCTACGTGCAGGACCGGTGGCAGCTCAATAACAAGACGACATTGAACCTTGGGCTGCGCTACGAACTGTACCCGCTCATGACGCGGGAGGGCCGCGGCATCGAGACAGTCGATCTCGACACCTTCGACGTGCTGCTCGGCGGCGTCGGTGGGAATCCGACCGATTTGGGTATCAAGACCAGCAAGACGCTCTTCGCGCCCCGGGTAGGGCTCGTCTATCGCCTCAACGACGAGACCGTGTTCCGGACCGGCTACGGCCTGACGTATAACCCGCTGCCGTTCTCGCGGCCGCTGCGTGGGTTCTATCCGCTGACCATCAACGGGAACTTCGTCGCGCCCTCGGATTACCAGGCGGTCTCCACGCTGGAGCAGGGCATTCCGGAGGTCGTCGTACCCGATCTGAGCAGCGGTCGTGTTCCGCTGCCGAACAATTACGATATGCGCTTCCCGGAAAACGACGTCTCGCGTGGCCACATCCACTCCTGGAACGTCGCCATCGAGCGGCGCCTGCCGTGGGATCTCTCCCTGGACACGGCGTACGTCGGCACAGCGGGCAGGGACGGGTTTGCCGACCTCGACATCAACGCCTCCGACACGCCGGGCGGCGGCACCGCCAGCCGGCCCTTCTTCGCCACGAGAGGCCGCGCGATCGCGCTCAACAGCTGGGGGCCGCGCACGAAGACCGATTACCATTCGCTGCAGATGGCGCTCAACCGGCCGTTCAAGAACGGGCTCCTGATCAAGGGCGCGTACACGCTGTCGCGGTCGAAGAACATGACGGACGAAGACGGCTGGGCCAGTCTCTTGTGGAACGCACCCAGTCAGTACGAGCGGAACTACGCCCTGGCAGGGTACGACCGCCCCCACGTCTTCCAGATGGCGTTCGTCTACGAGCTGCCGTACAAGACGAGCGATCCGGGAAATCCTGTCCTGAAGGCCATCCTGGGCGACTGGCAGGTCAACGGGATCTACAGCGCGTTTTCCGGAACGCCGTTCACCATCACGGCCAACAGTGCCGAGATCAACATGCCGGGCAACCAGCAGACCGCAGACCAGGTCAGCGACTACCAGGAAATCGGAGAGAAGGGTTCCGCCGGACTCTTCTTCGACCCGGCAGCCTTCGCGCAGCCAGTGGGTGTCCGGTTTGGCGAAACCGGCCGCAACCAGTTCCGCGGACCGGGCGTGTGGAACCTGGACTTTTCGGTGTTCCGTGGGTTCCGTCTGGGTGGGTCCCGCCGGGCGGAGTTCAGGACGGAGGTCTTCAACATCATGAACTCGCCGCATTGGCGGAGCCCGCTCGGCACGAACACGACGACCGATACGGGCGGCACCATCGCCGTCACCGACGCCAACTTCGGGCGGAACTTCAACGTGTATGGCGAGCGCCAAATCCGCTTGGGTCTGAGATTCTCGTTTTAGCGACTGACCATCACGACTGAGAGACGCCGGCGAAGACTTGGGTCTTCGCCGGCGTTTTCTTTTCCGGCGGGCTGGCCCTGCGGCAGTGGCACACGCCGATTTCTCTCGTGCGCTGCGGGCCACCGTCCGCCCTGCGCACAGGGGCGGACTGCTCGCGCTGCGGTATTCTCGACACATGTCCGTTGCGCGCGCCCGGCTGTTGGGCGCCCTCGTTTGCGGGATCGCCTTCGGCGCATCTCTCGCCTCCGCCCAGCCGCTTCCGCAGCTCACCCTCGACGGGTTTCCGCCCGTCTCACGCGAGCCGATTGCACGCGCGCTGGGCGACGCGCGCGCGCGTCCGCAGGACGCGGCAGCCACAGCGCGACTCGGCATGCTGCTGCACGCGTGGGAGCAATGGGACGCCGCCGCAGCCGTGTACGCGCGGGCGCGCGCACTCGAGCGACGGTTCGAGTGGTTGTACCTGGCCGGAGTGGTCGAAGCACGGCTGGCTCATTACGAGGAGGCGGCGGCGCTGTTCAGGGACGCGCTGGCCCTCTCGCCGGCGGCCCTCCCCGCGCGAGTGAAGCTCGCGGACGCGCTGCTCGAGTCGGGCGCGCTCGACGAGGCGCGGCAGGCGTTCGACGCGTTGGCCGGTGAACCGCCCGCCGAACCGCACGCGCGATACGGTCTGGGCCGGGTCCATATCGCCCGCGGCCAGCATCAGGAGGCGGTTGCGGCCTTCGACGCGGCTGTCCGGTTGTACCCCGAGTTCGGCGCGGCGTGGTACTCGCGCGGGCTCGCGTTGCGCAATCTGGGGCGGCCGGATGAAGCGCGCGCCTCGCTCGCCCGCGCGCGCGAGTTCGGCACACGGTGGCCTGGCGTACCAGACCCCGTGTTGAGCCAGGTGCGTGCGCTTCGTGACGATGGGAACGCGCACCTCGCGCGCGGTCTGGCGCTCGAGCGCGAGGGCGATCTTGCGGGGGCGGTCCGCGAGCACGAGGCGGCGATTGCGGCGGATCCGGAGCTCGCGCAGGCCCACGTGAATCTCATCTCCCTGTATGGGCGCCAGCAGCAATGGGTCAGGGCCGCTGCCGAGTACCGTGAGGCGCTGCGGCTCGGTTACAACGGCGCCGACGCGCACCACAACTACGGCGTTGCGCTGGTGGTGCAGGGGCGGCACGCGGACGCGGCGGTCGCGTTCGAGCAGGCGGTGGCCGCCAACCCGCAGCACGCGGCGGCGTGGAACAACCTGGGCGGGCTGTCCGAGCGGGCCGGACGCCTCGACGAAGCGGTCGCCCGTTATCAGCAGGCCGTGGATGCCGCGCCCGCCGACGCTTCGATGCGGTTCAACCTCGGACGCATGCTGATCGCGAACGGTCGCGCCCGTGACGCGGTGCCTCACTTCGAAGCGCTCGCCGGCGCCGATGCGCCCGACCCACGGCACGTCTACGGGCTCGCGACCGCACTGGTCCTCTCCGGCGACGTCGCCGGCGGGCGGGCGTACGCGCTGCGGGCGCGTGCGCTTGCCGTTTCGCAGGGTCAGACCGAGATCGTGGCGTCGATCGATCGCGACCTGGCGAGGCTGCCACAGTGACACGGTCGGGGACGGCCGATCGTGTGGCACGACGGGCGGCCGGCGGCAGGCGCCCTGAGGGGCACGGCGCTCGGCGGGCGGGCTGTTGGCCGGGGCGCTTCGTCCCCGGCCCTGCACTGACGCTCCTATCGGCCATCGCCTTGCTATGCCCCACAGCTGCGGCGGTCCAGCCCGCTCCGCCGCTGTTCCGCGAGGTTGCGGAGGAGACGGGGCTCCGCTTTGTCCACGACAACGGCGCCGCCGGACAGTTCGCGCTGCCAGAAATCATGGGATCGGGCGCGGCCCTCGTCGATTACGACAATGACGGCGACCTCGACGTGTTCCTGGTGCAGTCCGGGCCGCTGAACGGCACCTCGAGACCGCACAGCGGCTCCCGCCTGTTCAGGAACGATCTGCGCGTGGAAAACGGCCGCACCGCGCCTCGCTTTGCCGATGTCACGGACGCGGCAGGCGTCGGCTTGAAGACGTTCGGCATGGGCGCGGCCGTTGGAGACATCGACGGCGACGGCGACCTCGACCTGCACGTCAGCGGCTTCGGGTCGAACACGCTTTACCGCAACAACGGAGACGGCAGCTTCGGCGACGTCACGCGCGCCGCGGGCCTGGTCGATACACGGTGGAGCACGAGCGCAGCCTTCCTCGACTACGACCGTGACAATGATCTGGATCTGTACGTCGGCAACTACGTCGCGTTCACGATGGCCGGCAACAAGACGTGCACCGACCCGGTCGGCGTACGCGACTACTGCGCGCCGGCGGCGTGGCCTCCGATGCCGGACCGTCTCCTGCGCAATGACGGCCAGGGGCGGTTCACGGACGTGAGCGAGTCCGCCGGCATCACGCGCGCCTACGGCCCCGCGCTCGGGGTTGCCGTGGGCGACCTCGACGCCGACGGATGGCCCGACATCTACGTGGCAAACGACGCGCAGCCGAACCAGTTGTGGCGCAACCGGCGCGACGGCACGTTCGAAGACGTCGGGCTGCTCTCGGGCACGGCCGTGAACGCGGGCGGAAGGCCGGAAGGGAGCATGGGTATCGCCCTCGGCGATCCGGACAACGACGGCGACGAGGACATCTTCGTCAGCAATCTCGTTGGCGAATCACACGTCCTGTACGCCAACGACGGCACCGGCAACTTCGACGATGCCCGCACGCGGGCCGAGCTGGGGCGAGCGACGGCGGCGATGACGGGATTCGGCACCGGGTGGTTCGACTACGACCACGACGGCTGGCTGGATCTGTTCATCGCCAACGGCGCTGTCAACATCGTCGAGGCGCTGCGGGGACAACCCGACCCGTTCCGGCAGCGCAACCAGCTGTTCCACAACGACGGCTCGGGCCGGTTCCGCGAGGTCACGACTGTCGCCGGGGCCGCGTTCGAGTCGCTGGAAGTGAGCCGTGGCGCGGCGTTCGGCGATATCGACAACGATGGTGACGTCGACATCGTGGTCACGAACAACAACGGGCCCGTGCGTTTGCTGCTGAACCAGGCCATCACCGCTCCACCGCGAGCCGGGAACGGCCAGAACGCTTCAGCCGCGGGGACGGCAGCGGCGCAGGGTGGATCAAGTCACTGGATTGCGATTGGCTTGCGCGCCGACACGGGAAACCGTTTCGGCATCGGCGCACGCGTCGGCATCGTGCGCAACGGCGAGCCCACCCTGTGGCGCCGCGCACGCAGCGATGGCAGCTATCTCAGTGCGAGTGATCACCGGGTTCACATCGGACTCGGACTGCGCAAAGCAGTGGACGCGGTGGTGATCGAATGGCCCGACGGGACCTCTGAACGCTTTTCGCCAATCCAGCCTGACGCTCCGGTCACGCTGCGGCGCGGCTCGGGACGCCCGGCAGCGCGGTCTGAGCGCTGACGGCCGCACGCCCGACACACACGTGCTGGAGGCTCGGGCAAGCCCCGGGAATCGTCGTTCGCCCATTGGACGTCGGCTCCCATTTGGCGGTCACCAGCGCTGCCGTCGACCGGTCACCAGGGCTGCCGTCCGACCGAAAATTGGATCTCGTTTGATCTCGAATTCGACTAACTGGATCCCACTACATCAATGGGATTTAGGCAGTATTTCGGTGTTGACATCGATGCGCACTCGCCGTAGCCTCCGCGGATGGGAACGGCGCTGCGACCGGAGCAGAACCCACCCTCCAAGGGACGAGCGTCAGGCCGGGGCTGTGCCAGCACCCGATCGCGTCCCGCGGCCCGCTCCTATTTGTGGAGGACATGTGAGAAATCAGAAGAGGCTCCTGCTTGCTATTCTCGCCCTCTTCGCTGTCGGCAGCGCGCTTCCACCTCCGGGTGACGCGCAGGTGCTCTATGGCAGCATTGTCGGCAACGTGGAGGACAGCAGCGGTGCGACCCTGCCCGGGGCGACGGTCACCATCACCAGCCAGGAAACGAATCTCACGCGCACTGCGGTGACCAACGAGACGGGCGCCTACAGCCTCACGAACGTGCAGGCGGGCACGTACGACGTGAAGGTGTCGCTCCAGGGATTCAAGGAATCGGTCATGACGGCCGTGCCGGTGACGGTGAACACCGTCAGCCGTGTGGACGCGCGGCTCGAGATCGGTCAGCTCACCGAAACCGTGACTGTGCAGTCCGAGTCGGCGCTCCTGCAGACCGATAAGGCCGACACACACACCGAGTTCCAGTCGACCGCTATCACGCAGCTTCCGCTGCCACAGAACCGCAACTACCAGTCGCTGATCAATCTCGTCCCCGGTGCGACACCCGCCCGGCAGCAGAACAGCGAAGTCGACACGCCCGGCCGCGCCCTCACGACGAACGTGAACGGCCTGGATCGCAACACCAACGGGACCAAGACCGACGGCGCGACCAACGTGAACATCTGGCTGCCGCACCACACGATGTACGTCTCCCCTGCCGAGACGATCGACACGGTGAATGTGAGCACGAGCAACTTCGACGCCGAGCAGGGCAACGCCGGAGGCGCGGCGATCACGGTCATCACCAAGTCCGGCACCAACGAGTTCAAGGGCTCGGGGTTCGCGTTCTACAACAACCAGAACTTCAACGCGCGGCCCTATTTCGCTACCGAGAAGCCGGATGCGAGCTCGCATATCGATGGCGCGACGGTCGGCGGCCCAATCCTCAGGAACAGGCTGTTCTTCTTCGGCGGGTGGGAAGGCCAGTATCAGCGGACGCCGCAGCAGTTCTTTTTCAGCGTCCCAACGGCTGCGCTGAGGGCTGGCGACTTCAGCCAGGCCTTCAACCCGGACGGCAGCCTTCAGGTCATCTACGATCCGGCCACGGGGAATCCGGACGGCACCGGCCGTACGCCGTTCCCGAACAACATGATCCCTGCGACGCGATTCAGCGAAATCGCTCAACGCATCCAGGCCCTGTACCCTGAGCCCAACCGGACGGGCGAACTGTCCAACGGCAACGTAGCGGGCGAGGGTATCTTTCGAAACTACGTGCGCCAGCAGGATCGGAAGTTCGATCGGAACAACTACGATTTCAAGATCAACTACAACCTGTCGCCGTCGAATCAGATCTGGGGCAAGTACTCGCGAATGGGCGCTACCGTCACCTCGCCCCAGGCCTATCTGGGGTACGACGGAGCCCTCACCGGCGACACCACGGTGCAGATGTACACGTTCGGAAACACGTGGACGATCAACCCCACAACGGTCTTCGACGCGACGCTTGGCATCTCCAAGATGACCCACACAGCCCAGGAGAGCGATATCGCACTTGGCAATTTCGGGCTCGAGACGCTCGGGATCCCGGGGATGAACGGTGGGCGCAATTTCGCCAACGATCCGCGCTACGCGGGAATTCCCTTCTTCCTCATGGGAAGCTGCTGGTGCAACTTCGACATCGTCGGAAACGCCAACGGCTGGGATCCGGTTGAGCGCGATGAGCGAACCTACGCGTTTGCCGGCAACCTCACGAAGCTGAAGGGCGCCCACGAGTTCCGCTTCGGGTACTCGTTGAACAAGCTGCGGATGAATCACTGGCAGCCTGAACTGGGTTACGGTCCGCGCGGCCATCTGCAGGTCGCGCCGAACGCCACGGCGCTCAACGGCGGCACCCAGGATGCCAATACCTACAACGCTCATGCGTCCTTCCTTCTGGGCTTGGCGGACCAGGCGGCCACGAGCGTGCAGTACGAGCTGATGACCACGCGCGAGTGGCAGCACAATATGTACGCGCGCGACCGCTGGCAGGTGAGCGACAAGCTGACGCTCGACCTTGGCCTGCGGTACCAGTACTACCCGCTGATGACGCGCGCCGATCGCGGGATCGAGCGCGTCGAGGGCGCCAACGATCTCGAGAGCGCCCGCTCGCTCGATCACCTGACGGTGCTGCTCGGGGGACTGGGCGATGTGCCGAAGGACCTCGGCGTCGAGGTGAGCAAGACCCTGTTCGCGCCCCGCCTCGGGATGATCTACCGGATCAACGACAACAACGTGTTCCGGTCGGGCTACGGCGTCACGTTCAACCCGCTGCCGTTCTCGCGCCCGCTGCGCGGGTTCTTCCCACTCACGCTCGCGTCGCAGTTCAACGCCGAGGAGCCGTACGGGTGGGCGACCACGTTCGAGGAGGGCATTCCCGATGTCGTGGGCCCGGACCTGAGCTCCGGACGGCTCGAGCTGCCAGGCTCCTACTTGATGCGAACCCCGGCGGGCGACGTGTCCCGGGCCCGGATCCATTCCTGGAACGTCTCGTTCGAGCGACGGCTGCCGTGGGACGTCTCGGTGGACATGGCGTATGTCGGCACCGCGAAGAATGGCGGATTCACCGACATCGACGCGAACGCGTCGGACGTGCCAGGCGGCGGCGCGACGAGTCGGCCGCTTTACGACATTCGCGGCAACTCGTCGCTCCTGCTGTGGGGCCCGTTCGCGAAGTCGCGGTACCACTCACTCCAGGTGGCCATCAACCGGCCGTTCAAGAACGGGCTGTTGGTAAAGGGCGCCTACACACTCTCGCGCGCCAAGAACGAGGTGGACGACGACGGGTGGAGCCAGTTGACGTGGAGTGCGCCCAGTCTGCGCGACAAGAATTACGCGCTCGCGGGCTACGACCGGCCGCACATCTTCAACATGGCGCTGGTCTATGAGTTGCCGTACAGGACCTCGAGCGCCTCGAACAAGGTTCTTGGCGCGGTCTTCGGCGATTGGCAGGTGAACGGTATCTACAGCAAGGTGTCGGGCTTGCCCTTCACTATCACCGCCAGCGGCGCGGCGCTCGACATGCCCGGTAATAGCGCGAATGGAATACCCAACACCGCGGATCTGAACGGTGAGTACAAGGTGATCGGCGACAAGGGTGATGACGGCTTCTATTTCGACCCGGCACCGTTCAGCCAGCCGCAGGGCGCCAGGCTGGGCAACACCGGCCGGAACCAGTTTCGCGGACCGGGGAACTGGAACATCGACTTTTCGATCTTCCGCGGGTTCCCCATCGGCGGGGCCGGAAAGCGGGTCGAGTTCCGGACGGAGGTCTTCAATCTGACGAACACGCCGCTGTGGGGAAGACCGAACAACGACGTGACGAGCAACAACTTCGGGCGTACCACCACGGTTGGGGAGGATACCCCCGGCGGGGCCCGCTCGAGAGACGCCGGCTCCGGCGAGCGGCAGATTCGCTTCGGGCTGCGGTTCCAGTTCTAGGCACCATCAGCGATCTCGCGACGCCTTCCCCACGGCGACTGCGGTCGCCGTGGGCTTTTTTCTGTACGCCGGCGGCAGCGGCCTCAACGGGGCCGCTCGCCTGGCGTCTCCTGCGCGGATTCCTCGCCGAGGGTATTTGCCCCGCCACGCTTGCGCTGCTGGATAGCCTCGAGGCGCGAGAACTCCGAGCGCTCGCGTTTCGCATCATCGCCGCGGCCAGCCCGCTGGTACGCCCGGGCGAGGTGAAAGCGGACGCTCGGGCTGGTCGGCTCGAGCGCGCGTGCGGCCTCGAGGTGCGCGATCGCGCCGCTCGTGTCTGCCGCCTGCAGCATGAGCTGTCCGAGAATGCGCCGAGCCATGAAGTTCTCCGGCGCCAGGCGTGCCGCCTCGGTCGCGTGAGGCGTCGCACGCTCGAACTCGCCCTGCTTGATGAGCTCCTGCGCGATTTGCACCCGCGCGAGCACGTGGCCGGGCGAGCGGGTCAACTCGATGTTGAACTGGTCGAGCGCTTCGGCAGGGCGATCGCCGACCAGGTACGTGCCGTACACGTAATGCACGTTGGGCGCGTCCGGGTACTTCGTTACGAGCTGCTGGAAGGCCTGCTCCGCCGCGTCCCTCATCATCCCGATGGCAAACAGGCCGGCCCGGCCGGCGAGCTCCACGATCTCGCGCTTCTCCGGCGGCACCTCCGCGGGCAACAACGGCAGTCGCAGCAACGTGATGCCCAACGCCTCGACAATGGTCGGACTCGTGTTCCCGCCGCGTACGAAGCCGGCGTTCAGATCGAGCGCGCGTTCGAACTGCTCGAATCGCGCCAGCAGGATCGCCCTGTGATAGCCAACCACGGCCAGGAAACTCGGGTCGTCGCCGACGCCGAGGTCGTTGGCACGCGTCAGGTGTTCGAGCGCTGGCGCGTACTCGGCAAGCTTGAACTCGCAAAGCCCGCGGAACGCCCACGCCGCGCCGTGTTCCGGTTCGAGCCGGACCACTACCGCAAACGCGTCGCGGCACTCCCGATGCCGATCCGCGTCGTAGAAGATGGTGCCGAGGTACCAGTGGCCCTCGATCCACGAAGGCTGCATGGCGACGGCCTGCCTGTACAGCTCGACGGCCTCGCCCGCGCGGCCGGCCGTTCGTGCCTCGTCGGCACGACGGCGGAGCGTGTCGAACTCGGCCGCCTGAGGGACTGTCGACGTCGAAGGCCTGCCTGGGGGGAGCGTCGCCTGGCCGCCCCAGGCCGGCTGCGCTGCCAGAGAGCAGAGAACGAGCGCCAGACCCGCCATCAGATCACTCGAGTGAACCATGCTGGCCGACATCGCGCAGCGCTCACCGGAGCCGGGGGGAGCGCCTCTCCCCGCGGCCTTCCTCGAGCGTGACGATCGTGTCTGGGGCCACACCGGCAAAGACCTCGGCCCGGCCGCCCGGCCACTCGACGAGCACTTGATCGATGCGGGACGAGCCGCCCAGGCCCACGTGAACGCGGCTGTCGCTGGCGCTCAGGTAACTGCCATCGGAGCGCACCCGCCGCCAGAGCGTCGGCTCGCCCGCCCGGACGATGCCGACCCGTGCCCCCACCCCGAAGCGGTTGCCCGACGACGCCCGCGTCACCACCTGCAGCCAGTGCCGGTCGCCGGAACTGATCACAGGCGCCCTCGACCCCTTCGGTGCGAGTGTCTGATTCAACAGCAGCCAGGCCGCAGCGTCGTTGTTCGTGACGACGATGTCGATGTCCCCGTCACTGTCCACGTCCCCGAAGGCCGAGCCGCGCCCCACGGTGCGATCCTGGAACACTGGACCGGCGGCAGCGCTGACTTCGCGAAACGTGCCGCGGCCCTCGTTGTGAAAGAGCTGACTCGGTTGCCGGTAGGGCACCTGCTGACCCCTCTGCGCTTCGAGGATGTTGACCGCGCCGTTCGTGAGAAACAGGTCGAGCCGGCCATCGTGGTCGTAGTCGAGCCAGCCGGTGCCGAAGCCAGTCATCGGCGCCGTCGCCGCCGCCAGCCCCGCACGGCTCCGTGCGTCGTCGAAATTGCCAAGGCCATCGTTGACGTAGAACGCGTGCGTCTCGCCGACGATGTTCGAAACGAAGAGATCCTCGTCTCCGTCGTTGTCCGCGTCGCCAAGCGCGATGCCCATGCTGCCCTCAGGGCGCCCCGTGGGGTTCAGCGCCGTACCGGAGAGCACACCTGCGTTCTCGAACGTGCCGTCGTGGCGATTGATCCAGAGCTGGTTCGGCGTGGCGTCGTTCGCGACGTACACGTCTGCCCAGCCATCGAGATTGACATCGCCTGCGGCGACCCCGAGCCCTGCGCCGAAGGCCGCGCTGATACCCGACGTGGATGTCGCATCGCTGAAGCGCAGCTCCCCGTCATTTCTGAACAGGCGCGCCGGCACCGGGGCGTAGGCGCCCGGCGGGCAGTAATCGCGCGCTCCCGTTTGGTCGGTGCACCTGCGGTTGTTGGCGACGGTGAAGCCAACGTAGTTGACGAGGAACAGATCGAGATCGCCATCGCGGTCGTAATCGAGAAAGGCAGCACTGGTGCTCCACCGCGGATCGTCGACGCCCGCCTCGCGGGTGACGTCCGCGAAGCTGCCGTCGCCTTGGTTGCGGTAGAGCACGTTCGAACCGAAGGCCGTGACATACAGATCGAGCCAGCCATCGTTGTCCACGTCACCGACCGCGACTCCCATCCCCACAGCGCGCCGGCCTACTCCCGCCTTGGTGGTCACGTCAACGAAGCGCGGAATTCCCGCCGAGACGCCCTCGTTCCGATAGAGCCGATGCCCGGATGAGGACGGGACCGAGGCGTCTGTCGGGGACTCGCGAACCGGAGCCCCCTGGACGAAGAACACGTCGAGATCACCGTCATTGTCGTAGTCGAAGACCGCGACGCCCGCACCCATCATCTCGGGCATGAAGTACTCACCGGATGCGCCATTGTCGTGCACGAAGCGCAGCCCCGCAGCATCAGCCCGCTCCTCGAACAGCGGGACCGGCAGGTCCGAGCTCTGCAACAGCTCGTGCGGGATCGCGGCGGCCAGCAGCGCGATCAGAGGCAGGCTCACCTGCCATACGCGGATCAGTCGCATGTGCATGCCCCGGCACGCACGCGTTCGAGAGCACGTCGGCGCCACCGGACGCCGCACCAATTACTCGAGCACCTCGCCGCGAACAGCATCATCCTGCGATCACTGCCCGAGTCTGGCCAGTTCCCGATCAATCGAGTCGGCCAGCTCGTTTCGTCCTCGTGCGCGAGCCAGGTCACGCGCCTCGACGGCGTAACGGCGGCCTGTGGCGACGTCGCCCGAAAGCACGTGGGCGGTAGCCAGCGCGAACAGGTACTGCGGACGGTCGGGCAAGTCACGGACGACGACCGGCTGCAGCGTACTGATCGCCTCAGCATGCTTATGTCGTGCAATCAGCATGCGTGCGAGGTTGAGTCGCGCGCTGGCATCTCCCGGCGCCTGTTCGACGGCGTACCGGTATTGCGTCTCTGCCTCGTCGATGCGTCCACGCACTTCCGCAATCTGGCCAAGGTTGAACCATGCGCTGGCATACTGCGGATTCAACGACACGGCGATTCGAAACAGGTCGGCCGCCGCGTCGATTTTGCCCTGAGCAGCCAGGCACACACCCTGGTTGAAGTGCGCCTCTGCGGGGACCATGGCGCCGGTGGATGTGAGCGCATCGTAGTGCGCCGCGGCCTTCGACCAGTCCTGCTGTCGCCCGTAGAGTGCTATGAGATTCACGCGGGGCGCGACGACCGCCGGATCGACAGCCACCGCCCTTTCATACGCCTGGATGGCTCCGGTCAGATCGCCCTGCCGTTCGAGCTGCAGGCCGCGTTCTGCATGCGCGGAGGCGTCATCGCGCAGCGCCCGCACCTGCGCTACGAGCGGATCGTCGACGACGGGCCAGCGCGCGCCGAACTCCTCTGCCTTGGCAAGTGCCGCCTTCGCCTCGTCGAGCCGGCCCGCATTCCTGAGCGCCATTCCGAGGGCGTACCACGCCGCGCCGAACTCCCCGTACAGCGCCACGGCGGCGTCGAATTCACGCACAGCGCCGGCGCCGTCGCCCCGTGCCGCCAGGGCGCGTCCCACGCCATATCGCGCGTGCGGCGCGCCCGGCCCGGCCATCAGCCGGGTGTACTCCGCGAGCGCCGCGTCAATCTCGTCTGAGGCAAACAGCGCGTCGGCCAGGGCCAGGCGCGCGGGCACGGACGTGGGGTCCAGCGTCACCGCCTGCCTCAGCAGCTTCGCCGCCTCGATGTGGCGCGCCAACCGAGTCTCTGCGAGGCCTGCCAGATAGAACCAGTCGAAACGCCGGTCTGCCGCGGCGGCGCGGGCGTACACGAGGGAGGCGGTCTCGTACTGCTCCCAGGCGTGCAGCAGCATCGCGAGACGTCCGAGTCGCTGTGCGTCCGAGGGATGAGTGCGCGCGTCCTCGAGCGCGCTGCCGATCGCCTTCCGAGGTGCTTCGGGAAACTGATCGAGAGGAATCACGGGCAGCGGTTCTTGCGCACCCAGACCGGCGACCGCCACGGCGAAGGCCGCGAGCAGAAGGGAGTGGCGGCGCATCCACCGAGGATAGACCAGAACCTCCGCACGGCGAGGTTCCCTCCGGTCCCGGTGCCGCAGGACGTCCGTTCTGCGACCTGGCCCCCGTTCGTGCCACGGTTTGTCATTGCCGGCTCTCCGGGGTCGTCAGGCTTCCCGCCGGCCGTCTCGGATGGACGTGGTAACGTTTTTACGAGCCACTCATTCGGTGTGCTGCTCAGACGCGGCAGAAGGAGTGAGCCTCGCGCCTCTTCCGTGCCCGCGGGCGCGCCCAATGGCCCGCGGGAGTGGGCCCGGCCATCAAGGCTGACCGGATGATCGCGTTTGCGGCTCGTCACGAGGGGTAGGCTGGCAGGAATGGAAGGATGAACACGATCGGGCGGCTGCTGGTGTGCGCGCTGGCGATCGTTCTGCCGTCGCACGGGATGGCGGAGGGGAGGCAAGCTGATCCGCTTGTCGCGCGGTCAGCCGAGGGCGCGGCGGCGATGCAGGCCCAGCGCTTCGACGAAGCTGCCACGATTTATGAAGGTCTGGTGACCGAGCGGCCCGCGGACGCCGGCCTCCTGCTGAACCTCGGAATGGCGCGCTACATGGCGGGCCACGCCGAGCACGCGATCCCGCCGCTGCAGAAGGCCGTCAAGCTGAAGCCGACGCTCGCTCCGGCGGTGCTGTTCCTCGGCGCCTCGCTGCTGGATGTGGGACGAATCAAGGAGGCGGTCGTGCCCCTGCGAGAAGCGGTCGCTGCAATGCCGAAGAACGCGGAGGCGCGCGAGATGCTCGCGCGGGTAGAACTGGCGCTGGCAGATTATCCGGCCGCCGCCACGCATTACCGCGCGCTCACGGCGCTCGACGCTCAGAGCCCCAAGGCGTGGTTCGGGCTGGCGCGCAGTTACCAGGGCATCGCGGAAGAGGCATTCACGGGGCTGCAGCAGCAGGCGCCCGAATCGCCCATGCTCGAGCTGATTGTCGCTGAGGTCGCTGTGACAGCCGGCAAGTTCCCCGCGGCACTCTCGATCTACCGCCGCGTGCTCGCCGGCGGGTCCCCTGTCGGCGGCGTGCATGAAGCCGTCGCGGACTTGTACGAGCGCGCAGGGAAGCCCGAGTGGGCGGCCGACGAGCTGAAGCGAGCGCCGCCACGCACACCCGCGGCGTGCGCGGGCAAGCGCGCGGAGTGCCTGTTTCTGGACGGCAAGTTTCGCGACGCCCTGGCCGCTGCGCGCCAGTTGAAATCACCCGTGGGTCTCTATTGGACCATTCGCGCGGCGAATGGCCTGGCGACCGAATCGGTCGCCCGGCTGGAGACGCTGCCGCCGTCCGTGGAGCTGCATCTGATTCTCGCGGAGATCGCACAAGCGCAGGGTCGCCGCGCGGATGCGGTCACGGCGGTCCGGTCCGCCCTCGCGCTGACGCCCGGCGACGCCGCCATAGAGATGGCGCTCGGGGAAGCGCTCGTGCGCGCCAACGATCTGGGAGAAGCCGTGCCGCTGCTCGAACGTCTCGCGCGCGAGCACCCGGAGAACGGCTCGGTTCTGTTCATGCTCGGCGACGCTCTGTTGCTCTCGCAGCGGATCGATGAGGCGATCGCCGCCCTCGAGCGAGCGGTCAAGGCAGACCCCCAGGCGCTCGCGCCAAGAGCCTCGCTCGGCCGCGCGTACGTGCAGGCCGGACGCTTCGAGGCGGCACTTCCCCATCTGGAGGCTGCGGCCCTCGAGGACGAGGACGGCGATGTGCATTACCAGTTGGCGCGGGCCTACCAGGCCCTGCAACGTATCGACGAGGCAAAGCTCGCGATGACGGAATACCAGAAGCGGCAGGCGCAACACGCACCAGCGGAGCCAGCCGGCGGCGATGCCGAGATGACGCTCACGCCGCCGGATTGACTGCCGAGCGGAACGCCTGCGATCACTGTTGCGACGGGTGCGGCCAGGCGTACGCGCACCGATTTGCAGTGCGAGCGCTGCGACGGGGTGCGCGTGGAGTGCCGGCCCCATACGGTCAGGTGACAGTGTGGAGCCGGGACTTCAGTCCCGGCGGCCCCGCGTCCGTTACCGCTTCGTCTCAGTTACGGCGAGAACCTGATTGGCCGGCACGTTCTCCAGCATCTGCGTGGTCCCGCTGGGCCAGCGGATCTCGATGCGATCGACCATCTTTGCGCTTCCCAAGCCGAAGTGGACGCCGTAGTCGCTCGATGAGGCATACCCCACGGCCGTCGTCATGTGGTTCCACTGGGAACCGGCTCGCACGCGTGCGCCGATGCCTTCACGGGTGCTCGCCGCGCCGATGAGGCGCAGCACGATCCAACCGTTCGGCACGCTGCTGACGTTGTGCAGCAGCAGCGGCCGTTCCCCCAGCACGCTGATCACCAGATCGAGGCGGCCGTCCTTGTCGAAGTCCCCGACACCGACGCCGCGGTTCGGGCGGGAGACCGCGAAATCGGGACCCGCCTGCCGTGACACGTCCTCGAACCTGCCGTTGACGTTCCGGAAAACAGTGTTCGGCTGGCGGTATGTCGCCGACTCGAACTGCTCGATCCGGTCGTTCGCGTGCGAGTTTGCCGTGACGAGATCCTTGAACCCGTCGTTGTCGAAGTCCGCGAGGGCGTTGCCCCACCCGCTCAAGCGGATGCTCGCGCCGCCGAGTCCGCTGGCATACGTGACGTCCCGGAAGTACGTGCCGTTGTCGTTCTTGAACAGCGGATACGTTTCGCCGGTGAGCGCTGTGACCGTGAGATCGGGCCGGCCGTCGTTGTCGTAGTCCCTGAAATCCACGCCCATGCTCGAAATCGGCCGGCCATGCGCCGGCACCGCGACGCCGGCAAGCAGACCCATCTCTTCGAACGTGCCATCCCCGCGGTTGCGAAACAGGAAGTCTGGAATCGCGTCGTTGGTCACGAACGCGTCGCTGAATCCGTCGCCGTCGTAATCCGCAAAGGCGACGCTCATGCCCTTGCCGACGTGCTTGGCAATTTCGGACTTGCCGGACACATCCTCGAAGGTGCCGTCGCCCCGGTTTCGGTAGAGCGCGTTCGGAAGCCCCTTGTATTGACGGGGATGACAATAGACGCGCAGGTCCCGCGCGCGGTCCCCGCAGAACTTGTTGCCCTCGGGGGTCCAGTCCACGTAGTTCACCACGAACAGATCCAGCCAGCCGTCGTTGTCGTAGTCGAACCAGCCCGCGGCGACCGACCAGGTGTAGTGCGTCATGCCCGATTTGGCGGTGACGTCCTCGAACCGGCCGTCGCCCATGTTGCGGAACAGATGGTTGCGCTGCACGCCCGCGACAAACAGGTCGACACGGCCATCATTGTCGAAATCGCCGGCGGCCGCCCCGGTCGTATAGCCCTCCGCCTTGACCCCCGCCCTCTCGGTCACATCGGTGAACGTCAGGCCGCCGTCGTTGTGAAAGAGGCGATTCCAGTGGCGGGGGCTTTCCTTGCGCAGCGACGGTATGGAGGCGCCATTGGTGAAGTAGATGTCGGGCAGGCCGTCGCCATCATAGTCAAACACGGCCACCCCACCCGCCATCGTCTCCACCATGTTCTTCTCGGGTGTGGCGTGCTGGTCGAGCGTGAAGGTGAGCCCGACTGCGCAGAGACGTTGTCGAAGCGGATGGAACCGGGCTCAGGCGCTTGTGTGTGGCCGTGGGCCGAGCCGATGACGTGAGCGATCACCGCGAGCGAGGCCGCCACGGAGATGCGGGTCAACAGGCCGCCAACCTCGACAGGAGCATCAGTCCACTGTGCCACAGGGCTCACAGGCCGCAAAGCGGTGGAGAGGGGTGTCGTGGGGCAACCCGCAGCCGGCGTGCACAACACGGGTGTGCCATTCTGCATTGTGCATTGTGCATCGCACGTCGCGCATCGTGCATCGTGCATTGCGCATTGCGCATTTCGTGCCTCCACACCCCAGTACAATCCCGCTCATGCCAGCATCCGCCAGGGGCGTCCGTGCAATCACCTGTGCCGCTCTTGCCGCCTCCGTATCCTTCTTAGCTCAAGGCCAGACAGTGTCCGAGGGTCGAGATCCACTGGATCGCACCGCGAGCCGCACCTGGGAGCGCCTGGTCAAGCTCCGCACCACCGCCAGCCTTCTCCACACGACGGCTCATCCCGACGATGAACAGGGCGCGATGCTGGCGCGGGTCGGGCGACACGATGGCGCCAGGACCGCTCTGCTGACCCTGAACCGCGGCGAAGCCGGCGACAATGCGCTTGGCCCCGAGCTGTTCGACGGCCTTGGTCTTATTCGGACCGCCGAGCTCGAGCTGGCGGGGCGCTACTACGGACTGGACGAGCAGTACTTCACCGCCGTTGCAGACTACGGCTTCTCGAAACGGCTCGACGAAGCGCTCGAGCACTGGAACCGCGCCGACGTGTTGCGCGATATGGTGCGGATCATCCGCCGCTCCCGTCCGCTCGTGGTGGTCTCGCGGTGGCAGGGGAACGAGCGCGATGGGCACGGGCAGCACCAGGCGGCGGGCGCACTCACGCCCGACGCGGTGCGGCTGGCGGGCGACGCAGCCGCCTATCCGGACCTGTACGCGGAAGGCCTTCGGCCGTGGATCGTGCGGAAGCTTTACGTTGGGGGCCTGCGGGAGACGGACACGTGGAACGTGCGCCTGGATACCCGCGTGCACGATCCCGTCCTCGGCGGCTCGTACAGCTTCATCGGGCGACTTGGATTGGCCCTCCAGCGTTCGCAGTCGCAGGGCCGAGTGGACCCGTATGCGGAAGGCCAGCCGTTGTTCTACCGCCGTGTGCAGCCCGGCACAGCGTCGGGACAGGAAGAGGGCTTCTTCGATGGGCTCGACGTGTCCATGCCCGGGGTGTATCAGTTGTTCGGCGCAGCCGCCCCTGCCGGGCACGTGGGCCGCCTCGAAGCGATCGCCGGCGCGGTAGACACCGCGATGAGGGCGTTTACGATCGCGGACCCCTCCGCGTCGGCCGCGCCACTCGGGCGCGGGCTCCTGGCAGTGCGCCAGCTCGCGACGGACACAAGGGACCCTGACGTGCGCGCCGTGCTCGACATCAAGGCTCGCCAGTTCGAGGACGCGCTCGCGTCGGCCGCGGGTCTGTCGCTGGCGGCGATGGCGGAGCCGCCGGGCCCATCCGACGACACGCCGGTGAACCCGTTCGCACCGCCATCAATACTCGGGGCGGTTACGCCGGGGCAGCACATCGCAGTTCGCGTGGTCGCGGGGAACGGCGGTGTGGGGGACGTAGTGGTCACCCGTCTGGCGGTGACCCATCCCGGCGGCACGCTCATGACCGACGTGCCCCGCGAGGTCGCGGCACTGCGCTCGGCAGAGCAGCGGTCGCATGTCTTCGTGCTCGCCATCCCCGCGGAGGCACCACCCACACGGCCGTACTTCACACGGGCGTCTCCCGAAGAGGGGCGGTTCACGCTGCTCGATTCGGCGCTGGCCGGCCGACCGGCGACGCCGCCGCCGCTGGCAGCTTCTGCCGACGTGGAGATTGCCGGCGTGCCGGTCACACGACGCGTGGCGGTGATGCGGCGCGAGGCGAACCTGCCGTTCGGATACGAGCACTATCCACTGGAGATCCTGCCTCCTGTGAGCGTGTCGCTCTTGCCGCACTCCAGGATGCTCATGCGGAGCTCAGGTGACGCAGTGTCGATCGAGGCGACCGTCACGAGCCATGCAATGGAGCCGGTCGAGGGCTCGGTCGCACTCGGTATTCCCGATCGCTGGACGTCGGTTCCCCAGCGGCAGATGATCTCGCTGGCAGGACCCGGTGCAGCAGTGCGGGTAGCCTTCCTGCTGCGCCCGCCCGCGCTCGACGCCGAGGCGCATACGATCACTGCGGCCGTCACCGTCGGTGGACGCGTGTACACGAGCGATGTCGCCGCCATCCGCCACCGCGACCTGCCGGTGCAGTATCTCTATCGCGAAGCGAGAAGCACGGTCCGCGGAGTAGACGTGACGGTTCGCCCGGGACTGAAGGTGGGGTACCTGATGGGCGTTGGCGACGAAGTGCCCGCGGCGATCGCACAGCTCGGAGCGGAGGTGCAGTTGCTGCGTGAGTCCGACCTCGCCAGCGGCGATCTGACGCGCTTTGACACCATCGTCACCGGCACCCGCGCCTACGCGGTGCGCTCGGACCTGCGGACACACAACACCAGGCTGCTCGAGTACGTAGGGGCGGGGGGCAACCTGGTCGTCCTCTACAACACGCCAGAGTTCACACCCGGAACGCAGGCGCCCTTCCCCGCCTCGCTGCCGCACGATGCCGAAGAGGTGTGCGAGGAGCAGGCCTCCGTGGACATCCTCGCGCCCGGTCACCCGCTGCTCTCAGCGCCGAACCGGATCGGCCCTGCCGATTTCGACGGCTGGATCGAACAGCGCGGCTCCAAGTTCTTCGCGAGCTGGGATGCGCGCTACACGCCGCTGCTGTCCACGCACGATCGCGGACAGCCGCCGCAGCGCGGCGGCATGCTGCACGCCACCTACGGCAAGGGGCACTACACGTACATGGCCTACGCACTGCACCGCCAGTTACCGGCGGGCGTCCCGGGGGCTTACAGACTGCTGGCTAATCTGATCGCGGGAGGACGCGGGGACAGGGCTGAAATAAAAATGAAAATGGAAAATGAAAAAATGAAAAATCAAAAATCGCAATAGCACATTCTGCGTTTTACATTCTGCATTTTGCATTTTGCGTTTGCATTCCGCCGCATGCATGCCGGACCTCATCGTCGCCGCCGCGCCGGCTTGGGAGGCGGCGGAGGCGCGGCCTTGTATTCGACCACCACCTGGCTGATCACGGCCACCGGGCGGCCGGGAGCGGTGTAGAGCGCGTCGCCGTCGAGGCGTGAGGTGGCCAGCTTCTCGCCGAGGATGCTCACGCGGTCGACGTCCGCGGGAATGTCGATCGCAATCGACTCGATGCCCGTGGGCGCGACCGCCTTCACGCCGGCCGTGCCGGTCGCGGTGATCCGATCGAACAGGTCCGCTTCCTTCCGGAACTCACTCTGGATGACCGCCCGCATCAGGAGCGTGTTCTCCATCGTCAACACGCCGACGGTGGCGGTGTACCGCGTGTAGGCGCGGCCCGCCTTCTCCTGTTCCGCCGAGTAGGTGTGGCGATTGTGCAGATCGAAGTACAACGTGGCCGGCCCGGTGTGCTTCGGAAGCTGCACAATGATGCCGCCGCTGGCTTCGCGGCCCGAGAGCACGTCGCAGAAGGTGCGCCCCGTGCGCACGCCGCTGCCGAGAGACGCGCTGCACGAGATGTTTGCGGGCTCCGTGCGGAGGATTTCCCGGGGCTTGGGTTTGGCGGCTGGCCGGCGGGCCTGCGCGAAGCTCGGCGCTGCCGGCACCACGAGCATCAACCACGCAAGGGCCAGGGCCAGACGCCGATCAGTTGGCCGCGAGCAGACCGTGACCCGGCGGGCCATCAGTCTGATACACACGAGAGGCTCGGCGCGAGGGCGTCCGCGGACGAAGGCGGCATCTGCCGGTGCTTGATCAGGGCAAGGAACTCGTTGCGGGTGCGGGCGTTGTTGCGAAAGGCGCCGAGCATGGCGCTGGTGAGGGCGAACGAGTTCTGCTTCTCCACGCCGCGCATCGACATGCACAGGTGCGTGCCTTCCATCACCACGGCCACACCGAGCGGATCGATCTTGTCGTGCAGCACTTCGGCGATCTGGTGCGTCAGACGTTCCTGCACCTGCAACCGCCGGGCGAACACGTCGACCAGACGCGGGATCTTGCTCAACCCGATCACCCTGTGCTGCGGAATGTAGGCGATGTGGCACTTGCCGAAGAACGGCAGCAGATGGTGCTCGCACAGGCTGTAGAAGTCGATGTCCTTGACGATCACCATCTCGCTGTAGTCGACGGTGAACAACGCATCGTTGATCACCGCGTCCACGTCCGCCGCGTAGCCGCTCGTCAGGAACCGGAGCGCCTTCTCGACCCGGGTCGGCGTCGCCAGCAGCCCCTCCCGGGAGGGATCCTCCCCCAGCTCGCGAAGCAACTGCGTGATCAGCTCCTGCATGCCGATATTGTACACAGCGGGTGCGGAGATCGACGATTGCGGGCTGCCGGCGTCATCGTCACTCGCCCTTCGTGAATCGTGCGTTGTGCGCTACACGTAGTCGTAGAACCCCTTCCCCACCTTCTTCCCCACCCTGCCCGCCAGCACCATCCGCTTCAGCAGCGGCGGCGGCGCGTAGGCGGGCTCGCGGAACTCCTCGAACATGATGTTCGCGATGTAGTAAGTGGTGTCGAGACCGACGAAATCGAGCAGCGTGAACGGGCCCATCGGGTAGCCGCACCCGAGCTTCATTCCCTTGTCGATGTCGTCGAGCGTGCCGAGGCCGTTCTCGTACGCGCGGATTGCGTCGAGCAGGTACGGCACGAGCAGCCGGTTCACGATGAACCCGGGACGGTCGGGCGCGGTGATCGGCTCCTTCCCCAGCGACTGCGCGAACGCGAAGAGCGCCAGGTACGTGGGCTCGGCCGTGCTCAGGCCCCTGATGACCTCGACGAGCTTCATCAGCGGCACCGGATTGAAGAAGTGCAGCCCCCCGAACCGATCCGGCCTGGTCGTGGCCGCCGCCAGCTCTGTGATGCACAGCGACGAGGTGTTCGACACGATCAGCGTGTTCGGTCCCACCACCGCCTCCACCGCGGCGTACGCCTGCCGCTTGGCCTCCAGGTTCTCGACGATCGCCTCGATGACCAGGTCGCAACCCGCGAGCGCGTCGACGGCCGTCGTGCCGGACAGATTCGCCCACGTCGAGTCGCGGGTCTCGGCGGTGACCTTTCCCTTCTGCACCCCCTCATCGAGGAAGCGGCGCACCCGCCCGAGGCCCTTGTCGAGAACCGCCTGATCCACCTCCCGAACGATGGTGCGGTACCCGCTCTGCGCGCAGACCTGCGCGATTCCGGCTCCCATGAGTCCGCAGCCGAGAACACCGACGGATTGAATGGGCATGAACAGGCTCCAGACTCCAGGCTGCAGGCTCCCGACCCGACAAGGCTAAAGGCCAAGGGCCAAAGGTAAAAGGCACAAGGCAAAAGGCAGAAGGCAGAAGGCGAAGGGCCTTGACCTTTGGCCTTTGACCTTTGGCCCTTAGCCCTTGGCCCTTGGCCTTTAGCCTTCGTGCATTTCAGCCGGGCGCCTGAACGAGTGCCGCAATCCCCTGCCCACCGCCGATGCATGCGGCCGCCACCCCGTGAATGGCCCCGCGCCGCCGCATCTCGAGGGCAAGCGTCAGGAGCAGCCGGGTACCGGTCATGCCGAGCGGGTGGCCGAGGGCGATCGCACCACCGTTGACGTTGACTTTCTTGCGTGGCAACTCAAGTTCCTGCTCCACCGCCAGGTATTGCGCGGCGAACGCCTCGTTGACTTCGAACAGATCGATGTCGGTCAGCGCGAGTCCCGTCCTCTCGAGCAGCTTTCGCGTGGCGGGAGCCGGCCCCATTCCCATCAGCGTGGGCTCGACGCCCGTCGTGGCCCATCCCGCCAGCCTGGCAAGCGGCGTGGCACCGAGGCGCTCGACCGCCGCACGCGAGGCAAGCACGAGGGCGGCGCCCCCATCGACGATGCCGCTGGCGTTCCCGGCGGTGACGCAGCCGTTCCTGGAAAATGCCGCGCGCAAATTCGTCAGTCCCTCGAGCGTGGTTTCGGGCCTCATGTGATCGTCGCGCGCGAAGACGTCGATTCCCTTGCGGGTCGCGATCTCCACGGGGACGACCTCTTCGGAAAGACGCCCGGCCTCCCAGGCAGCGGCCGCGAGCGCCTGGCTGCGCAGCGCGTACTCGTCCTGGGCCTGCCGCGAGATCCCGTACTTCGCGGCGCAGTTCTCCGCGGTCACGGCCATGCTGCAGCCGCAGTGGGTGTCTGTGAGCGCTTCCCACAGCGAGTCTTCGAGCGTGCCTTGCCCAAGGCGCAGCCCGGCCCGCAGTCCGCGGATCACGTGCGGCGCCTGGCTCATGCTCTCCATGCCGCCGGTCAAGACGATCTCGGCTTCACCGAGCTGGATCATCTGCGCGCCGCTGATGGCGGCCTGGATGCCAGACCCGCACAGCCGATTGACGGTGAGCGCCGGCACCGCGACCGGCAGGCCCGCCTTGAGGCCGACGTGCCGCGCGCCGTAGATCGCGTCGGCGCTGGTGTGCAGCACGTTGCCAAACACCACGTGATCGATCTGTCCGGGATCCACGCCGGTGCGCGTCAGCGCGGCACGCGCCGCGATGGCGCCGAGGTCCAGCGCCGAGACGTCTTTGAGCGCGCCGACGTACCCCGCCATGGGAGTACGCGCACCGCCCAGGATGAACACGTCGGGGTGACTCATTCTCACGCTCCAGCTCCCGGGGTCGAATCGTCGGCTCCAGGCTCCAGACTCCAGGATCCACCGCCTTTCCCGGAGACCCGACGATCCGGCGATGCCTCCATCGCACTCACGATCGCGTCGCCGACCTCCCGTGTGCCGCGCGTTCCTCCGATGTCCGGCGTGCCGACTCCTGCGGCAACCACCCGCCGCACCGCACCCTCGATCGCTGCCGCCTCCTCGGCGAATCCCAGGTGCGCGAGCATCAGGCCGGCGGACAGAATCGCGCCCATCGGGTTGGCCAGGTTCTTTCCCGCCAGCGGCGGTGCGGAGCCGTGCACCGGCTCGAACATCGACGTCCTCCCCGGATGCAGGTTCGCGGAGGCCGCCATCCCCAGGCCCCCCTGCAATGCGGCACCGAGATCCGTGATGATGTCGCCGAACAAATTGTTCGTCACGATCACGTCGAACTGCGCGGGGTCCTGCACCATCTGCAGCACCAGCGCATCGATGTACTGATGCGTGGCCTGGATGTCGGCGAACTCCGGCGCGACCTCACGAAACACGCGCTGCCAGAGCGCATGGCCCTGGGCCATCGCGTTGCTCTTGTCGGTCATGCAGATGCGCGTCCGTCCGTGCGCCCGGGCCCACTCGAACGCATACCGCACGATGCGGTGCACCCCTTTCCAGGTGTTGACTTCCTCCTGAATGGCGATCTCGTCTTCGGTACCGGGCCGCACGCGGCCGCCGACGCCGACGTACACGCCTTCGGTGTTCTCCCGCATGATGGCGAGGTCGATGTCCGAAGGCCCGCGTGCCTTCAACGGACAGAGACGCGCGTCGAACAGCACCACGGGCCGGTAGTTCACGAACAGATCGAGCTCGAAGCGGATCCCGAGCAGGATGTCGCGCGCATGCCGCCCGTCCGGCACGCGGGGATCGCCGAACGCGCCCACGAGTATTGCGTCGAACTCGTCCCGCAGCATCGCGTACCCGTTCGGGGGAACCGTAATGCCGGTCGCAAGATAGTAGTCAGCCCCCCACGGGAGGTGCTCGATCTGGAAGGTGCGTCCGAACACGTCGCCGACACGCTGAATCGCGCGGACCGCTTCCGGTACCACGTCACCACCGATGCCGTCGCCGGGGATTACTGCGAGACGCACCATTGGAAATGAAGAATCGAATAATGCACAATGCAAAATGCACAATGCACAATGGAACCGGAAGACGAGACGAAAGTCAATCGAAATCGCGAAATGGGGATCATGACGCGGTCGCGGCATTCCACCTCCTCGGTCGGCGACGCGATCTGCTTTCATTCTCGTGCTTGTGGGCGATTCAGGGCAAGAGGATATTCAAGAACGTGCATTCGAATTCGCCTGTGCTGTCATCGATTTCTGCGACACCGCTGATGATCACGCGGACAACTACGCATCATCTGCTCCAGCAAGTTGTTCGCGGCAGGCACCAGCATTGGCGCGAACCTGGCGGAGGCATCAGCCGGGCAGACGAAGCCCGACTTCATCGCGAAGACCTGCGTCTCGCTGAAAGAAGCGCGGGAGGCGCGCTACTGGCTGCTGCTCATCGCTGCGATTCGACGCACGCTGCAGCCTGCCGCCCAACCTCTGGCCGACAGAAGCGAAGAACTGGTCGAAAATCCTGACAGCCATCGTCAAGAACGCCCGCTCCAATCCGGACCGCGGGCAGCGACGGCCGCTCCGTTCAGCGAACGCCTTGTTCCTTGACTATTCTCAGCTGCCCGTGCGGTGCATTGTGCGCTCGTGCATTGTGCATTGTGCGCGTTGTGCATCTTGCATTTTGTGCATTGTGCATTCGTGCAGTCCGCATTAGCAGCCTCTCCACCCCCATCGCCATTCCCAGGCCGCCGCTGACGCAGAGCGTCGCCAGGCCGCGGCGGGCGTTGCGGCGCTGCATTTCGTGGAGCAGGGTCACGAGAATGCGCGTGCCCGTGCAGCCGATGGGGTGGCCGAGCGCTATCGCACCGCCGTTCACGTTCACCCGATCGGGATCGATCCGGAGATCGGCGAGGACCGCGAGCACCTGCGGGGCGAAGGCCTCGTTCAGCTCGACGAGGTCGAAGTCGTCGAGAGTGAGCTGCAGCCGCGCGAGCAGCTTCCGCACCGCGGGCACGGGTCCGATGCCCATGCGCGCGGGGTCGACGCCGGCAGTGGCCCAGCCGAGAATGCGCGCGAGGGGACGCAGCCCGTGTTCACGCACGGCGGCGGCGTTGGCCACGATGACGGCCGCACCACCGTCGGTGATACCGGAGGACGAGCCCGCCGTAATGATGCCGGGGATTCCCTCGACCTCCGGGAACACGAGCGGCAACTGCGCAAGGGCATCCATCGTGGTGCCTGGCCTCGGATGTTCGTCTGCCGCGATCGTCGTCTCGCCCGTCGGGGCGGGCACCTGCACGGAGGCGATCTCAGCGTCGAAGCGGCCCGCTCTCGTCGCGTCCCCAGCACGCCGCTGGCTCTCGAGCGCGAAGCGGTCGGACTCCTGGCGCGTGATCCCGTACTCACGCGCCAGGAGCTCGACTGTCTCGCCCATGATGAGACCCGAAAGCGAGCATCGGAAGCCGTCGCGATACATCGCGTCGACCAGCGGGAAGTGCCCCATCTTATGGCCCCAGCGCGCAGCGTCGGCGTCGATGAGATAGGGCATGCGGCTCATGGACTCGATTCCGCCGGCGAGCACGACCGCTGCGTCGCCGGCAGCGATCGCCTGCGCAGCCGACGCCACCGCCTGCAGCCCCGACGCGCACGCCTGGTTCAGCGTCCACGCGGGGACGCGGTCCGCCAGGCCCGTACGTCGGCCGACCTGCCGCGCTGGATTGGGCCCGCAGCCGGCCTGTCGCGCGTGGCCAACGATGACGAGATCGATGAGTTCCGGAGACAGCGAGGCCCGCTCGACAGCGGCTCGGGCGGCCACGGCACCGAGCTCCGCGGGATGGATGCTCTTCAACCCACCGCCATAGCGGCCGATGGGCGTTCGGGCTCCACTCACGAGGAAGGCATCGGGCACGTTCGGGATCCTATCAGCGTCGAACACGAATTCTGTTCAGCTGACGGTCGAGCGGCGGAGGATCCAGTTCGTTGAAGCGCGTAAGCGGATTCATTCGCCTTCCTGAACGCATTGTGACGAGTGACTGGTCCCTCCAAACCAGAGTGGTACGCGGTCTGTATCGCGATTTCCGCAGTTCATCACGCCTGCTATGCCATTCGTCACTATCCAAGCTAAGCCGTTCGTCCCGAGATAGTTGCGGCATGTCACATGCTGTCTGTGACGAACGAAGCAACGTCAGGAAGCTGGTGCAGGCGGGCGTTTCAATTGTTCGGCGTTGCCGGCCCGAACCGAGCACCGAAGTAAGGGAGAGAGAACTGATGAAATCGCGTATTCTGGCCTTCGTGGCGGCTGTGGTCGTCGCCACCGCCGGCCACGGCTGGGCGCAGGAAACCACCGGCTCGATTGCCGGTCGGGTTTCCGACCCGCAGGGCCTCGCGGTGCCCGGCGCCACGGTGACCATCACCGGGCCGCAGGGGTCGCAGACCTTCACGGCGGACACGGAAGGGCGCTTCAACGCACCCTTCCTGACACCCGGCACCTACACGGTTCGCACAGAGCTGCAGGGTTTCAAGGTGGTCGAGCGGCGCGACGTCGTCGTGCGCCTCGGGCAGCGCGTCGATCTGCCGGTGACCATGGAGGTGGGCGGCCTCACCGAGACGGTGGAGGTCACCGGCGGATCTCCGACGGTTGACACATCGACCACCACGGTTGGGGCCGTTATCAATTCCGACCTCCTGCAGCGCGTGCCCATCGGCCGCCGCTTCAGCGATGCGCTGTACATCGCGCCGGGCGTGGCGAACAGCGGCGCCGGCGCCGCCAACCCGTCCATCGCGGGCGGCAGCGGTCTCGAGAACCAGTACGTCGTTGACGGCGTGAACATCACCAACACCGGCTACGGCGCGCTCGGCTCCTACTCCATCTACCACGGCTCGCTCGGCAACGGCGTCACCTACGACTTCGTCAACGAGATCCAGGTGAAGACGGCGGGCTACGAGGCCGAGTACGGGCAATCCACGGGCGGCGTGGTGAACGTGCTCACGAAGAGCGGCACGAACGAGCTGCGCGGCAGCCTCTTCGGCTACATGCGGCCGACTGCGCTCGAAGCGGAATTCGAGCAGGTGCAGACTGAGAACGGCGCCATCAACACGGCCGGCACGCAGACGAGCGATGCCGGGTTCACCGTTGGCGGCCCGATCTTCCGGGACCGCATCTTCTTCTTCGGCGCGTACAACCCGAGCTGGGAGCGCCGGACCATTACGGCACCCGAGGGCTTCCCGCTCGAGAGCCTTGGAGAGGTCGACCGTAACCGGCACATCAACTGGTACTCGGGAAAGGCGAGCGCCCAGCTTGGCAACGGTCACCGGATTGATGCGTCGTTCTTCGGCGATCCCGCCGAGGGTGACATGGGACCGCAGCGTCTGTCATCTCTCGTCCGCACCGACACGTCCGCCTTCAGCGCGCTCGAGTACGGCGGTCACAATCAAACGTTGAAGTATGACGGCGTTCTCCGCCCGAGCTGGCTTGTCGAAGCTACGGTATCTCGCGCCAAGAACGACCTGGTCGAGACGCCCTCGACTCAAGCCTTTCAGATGACCGACACAACGGTGGTGCCCAACATTGTCAGCGGCGGCGTCGGGTTCTACGAAGAGGGGAACGAAGGGCTCAACCTGCAGTACCAGGCCAAGTCCACGCACATCTTCGGTGGGCACCAGATCCGGTACGGCGTCGTCTACGAGGACATCGAGTACAACAACATCAACCAGTACACGGGGCCGACCTTCACGCTCTCAGACGGGCAGCAGACGGCGACCGGTGCGAGCGTACAGGTCCTTTCCGATCCCAACCTCGGTCAGATTTACCGCGCGGTCCGGGCGAACCTCAACTCTGGTCGTTCAACCACGCAGCAGTACACGAGCTTCTTCGCGCAGGACACCTGGCGCGTGGGCGACCGTCTGACCATCCGGCCGGGTATCCGCTACGAGCAACAGAAGCTGGTCGGGTCGCTGGCTGACTTCGAATGGGACGGCAACTGGGCGCCGCGCATCGGCGCAACCTACGACGTGATCGGCAACGGGCGCTCCAAGCTGTATGCGAACTGGGGGCGATTCTTCGCAAAGGTGCCGAACGATCTGGCGGCCCGCGCGCTGTCGGCGGACGCTGGCGTGACCCGCGCGGACTACTACGATGCGGCGCTCACACAGCCGATTCCCGAAGGCGTGCCGGCGGGGCCAAACCTCGAGACTCGGCACCTCGGTTTGGCGGGGCTGCACCCGTCCGACTTCGACCCGGACTCGAAGTCCACATATCTCGACGAAACGCTCGTGGGGTTCGAGTTCGAGCCCTTCATGAACATGAACGTCGGCGTGCGGTGGGTGCACCGTCGCTTTGGGCGCATCCTCGAGGACGTGGGCACCGTGCCGATGGTCGGCTTCTTCCTGCCGGACGGCGGGGAGAGCGTCGAATACTTCATCACCAACCCTGGCCCGAACACGCCTGTCGTCCCGGTCGAGGGTTTTGACATCAGCTTCGAAGACGCGATTCACGACTACGATGCCGTGGAGTTCACGGCCGACAAGCGCTTCGGCAACAATTGGGGCCTCCAGTCGTCCTACCGGTGGTCGAGACTTCACGGGTCGTTTGAGGGCTTCTTCCGGAACGACAACGGTCAGTCGGACCCTGCGATCACGTCGTTGTTCGACTTCCCGACGAACGACCCGAGCTACGTCGCGATCGGCGTACCCGAATTCGGCTTCCGGGGCGACATCCGCTACCTGGGTTCCGCCGGCGCGGGTCCGCTGCCAACCGATCGTCCGCATCAATTCAAGGTGTACGGCAACTACTCCATGAATTGGGGACTCAACCTGGGTGCAGGGGTCCAACTCAGTTCGGGTATTCCGCTGACCGCCCTGGCGGCGAACCCTTACTACGAGAACAACGGCGAGATCCCGGAAGGTCCTCGCGGCTCGGGTATCGAGACGGTTGATGGGTTCAAGACTCGGACGCCGTTCACCTCCGAAGTCAATCTCCACGCGGACTACGGCGTGCGCCTCGGCGCCAACCGCCGCGTCGTCCTTCTCGCCGACGTGTTCAACCTGTTCAACACGCAGCGGGCGACCGGCTACGATCAGGACACTGAATCGACATTCGGCGCACTGAACCCTGACTTCGGTCAGCCGGTGATCACCCGTATCCCGCAGTTCCAGACGCCTTTCCAGCTCAGGCTTGGCGCCCGCTTCGAGTTCTAGCCACGTTGCGGGTCCGCGCGGGCCCGCAACCACACACGACGGGACGTATTCCCGCCGCCTCCGGCCGGCGAAGCAGCACGCTTCGCCGGCCTTTTCGCGTACGCGCATACCCGCGGCGGCTCGCTCCGCCGAGGCCGCATCGCCCGCAGTGGTTAACCACTGACCGTCCGTCCCGCGCCTGGTGGGGCCAGTGGGCAGACCGCAGGGACAAACCGCAATTCAACTCCTTGGATACAGATCCAAGCCGAACCAGCGAGCCGTGCCTCATCTTCAGCTCACCACGACCATAACGCCTTTCGTCACAGTATGTTGCCGTTTCATCCCTCATTGGCACAAAGCTTCCTTATAGCTCGGCATCCCAGGGTCCCACCCTGTTTACGCCTGGGCCCGGAATTGAACCCCGGAGGAGGATGGAAGATGTTTAGACGCGCAATAGCTGTGCTGGTGTGTGCGCTGGCGTTCGCTACGCCCGCTCTCGCCCAGGAGCAGCGAGGCTCGCTCGAGGGCACAATCAAGGACGCACAGGGTGCTGTGCTCCCCGGTGCCGTCGTGGAAGCCCGCAGCGCCGCGCTCATCGGTGTGCGGAGCGAGACCGCCGACACCAACGGCAACTTTCGGTTCCCGGCCCTGCCGCCCGGGACGTATCAGGTCACCGCGACCCTCACCGGCTTCCAGACCACCAAGTCACAGATTGTGCAGCTGTCTGTCGGCCAGACCCTCAGGGTCGACGTGACGCTGCCACTCGGCGGCGTCACCGAGGCGGTGCAGGTGACGGCGGAATCAACCGTGCTCGACGTGGCCTCGGCTCGCACCGCCACGACGATCACCTCCAGGATGATCGAGCAGCTGCCGCGCGGCCGCACGTTCAACACGTTGCTGCAGATGGCGCCCGGCGTTCGCGCCGAAGGAAAGTCCGGCACCGCGGGCGTCGGCGGGTACCAGTTCGACGGCACCAGCGGCTCCGAGAACGTGTTCGTGATCGACGGCGTCGACGTGTCGAACATCCGCCGCGCCTCGCTTGAGGTACAGGACGCTATCCCCTTCGAGTTCGTGCAGGAGGTGCAGATCAAGAGCGGCGGCTTCGAGGCCGAGTTCGGCGGCGCGCTCGGGGGCGTCGTGAACGTGATCAGCAAGTCCGGCAGCGACGCGTTTCACGGCGAGGGCATGTATCAGTTCAGCGGCAGCAGCCTGAACGAGGCGCGCCGCAATCTGGCGGACGTGCCTGGCCAGAGCACCTTGCCTGTGGCCGGCGGGGGCTCGGCAACGGCTGGCAAGAGCTTCCGGCGCAACCCGTTCGACGTCACCCAGGCCGAGTTGTTCACGCCGCCCGAGGACGATTACAACCTGAGCTACGGCGGGTTTACGCTCGGCGGTCCTATCGCCAAGGACAAGCTGCGCTTCTTCGTCGGCTACGTCCCCGAACGCCACAGGACGGAGCGGTCGATCGACTTCTTGACCGCCACAGGGGAGTCCGCCGGCGTGAAGGACTCGTCGACCACCGTGCTCCGTCACCGCGGAACCGGACGCCTCGACTACGTGCCGTTCCAGCAGCTGCAGGTGAATGCGTCCTACTTCTGGAATCCACAGAAGACGACGGGACTGCTCACCTCCAATGACGCCAAGGTCGCTCCTCCGACTTCGGATCTGGGCAAGCAGGGCGGCTATGTCATGTCGAATGCCACGACGCTCGGCGTGAACTATCTGCCTTCATCGAAGTTCCTGTTGAGTGGCCGCTACGGCTACAAGTACACGAACGACAAAGGCCACACCTACGGGAAGGATGACCTGCCGTACCTCGTGTACAACACCGCCTCCGACAACGGTGGGGTGATTGTGCCGGCGCAGTACGCGGGCGCCGCAGGCTTCACGAATGTGGCATCCACCTTCGTCATTCAGCGCGACCTGCTCACCCGGCACAATCTGTACCTCGACGGCACGTTCTTCGGCAGTGCCTTCGGACAGAACCACACGATCAAGGTGGGTTACGCTCTCAACCGGATCGGCGATGACGTGGAAAGCAACTACACGCAGGGCCGCTTCAACATCAACTGGGGCGAGGGTTACACGCGTGGGTCGATTGTGGGCGCACAGGGTCCGTACGGCCACTACACGTGGCAGGACGGTGTCCGGCTGGACTCCGCCGTCACGAGTCGCAACCACGGAGTCTACGCCCAGGATGCGTGGCAGGTGCACCCGCGTCTCACTGTCAACGCGGGCATACGTATCGAGAACGAGTTCCTGCCCCCGTTCAGGGCGGAGCAGGACGGCATCCAGATCGCCAACCCCATTTCCTTCGGGTGGGACGACAAGATTGCTCCTCGCGTGGGTGCAGCCTGGGACATCCTCGGCAACGGCCGGTGGAAGCTCAGTTCGAGCTGGGTCCGCGTGAACGACGTCCTCAAGTACGAGCTTGCGCGCGGGTCCTTCGGTGGCGATTACTGGCACGACCATGTGTACACCCTCGACAGCCCTGATCTCGCCCAGCTGTCAATATCGAACCCCGGCGCGCTTGGCCGCAAGTTGATTGAAATCGACAATCGAACGGTCCCCATCAACTCTGCTGGCCAGCTCGAAGGGATTGACCCCGACATCAAGCCGATGTCGCACAACAACTTCGACGTGACGACCGAGTACCTGCTCGCGCCGCTGTCGACGTTCACGTTGCGTTACACGCACAAGCGCCTCCGATACGCGATTGAAGACATCGGCGTGCTCGACGAGTTCGAGAGTGAGGTCTACACCACCGGCAACCCCGGGTTCGGTCTGACGTCGGATAGTGTCAAGACCCCCACGGGCGCCTCGGTGACCCCGAAGGCGAAGCGTGACTACGACGGCGTCGAGTTCAGGGTGGCGGGCCGCTCGAGTCACTTCTTCTACAACGCGTCGTACACTTACAGCCGCCTCTACGGAAACTGGTCCGGTCTCGCCAGCTCCGACGAGAACGGCCGTTCGGATCCGAACGTGAGCCGCGCGTTCGACCTGTCGCCCGGCAACTTCGACGAGAACGGCAACAACGTGTACGGTCTGCTCGGTACGGACCGGCCGCACACGCTGAAGCTGTTCGGCAACTACGCCATCGAGTCGAAGCTCGGGACGACGATGCTCGGGCTCTCGCAGCAGGCGCTCAGCGGAACCCCGATCAGCTCGGAGGTCACCTTCATCGTGCCGATTTTCTACAACGGTCGCGGTGACCTCGGACGGACAGATACGTACACCCAGACCGACCTGCTCGCGTCTCACGCGTTCGGGTTGGGAGGGGGCAAGCGGATGGTGTTGGAAGCGTATGTCTTCAACCTGTTCAACCAGGAAGCGATCACCAACATCACACCCCGGTACAATCGGAATGGAAGCATTCCGCAGGCGCTCACTGCGGATCTCTATGCGGGAACGCTCGGAGACGCCACGCAGTATGTCGCGGGCCTCTCTCCCACCGCCTCGCCCAGCTTCAACCCGATCTACAACCAACCCCTGGGCTTCCAGGAGGCGCGGATGATCAGGCTGGGCGTCCGGTTCCAGTTCTAGGAACTTACAGCGTTCGACCATGCCCCGTCGGCCTCCAGGCCGGCGGGGCTTTTTTTCAGGGCTGAGGGCTAAGGGCTAAGGGCGAAGGGGCTAGGCTGAAGGCTGAAGGCTACGGCCACAGGCTCAACGGTTGGCGGCCGAGAGCCGCACAGGACGCTGGCCCCCCGCATTCCCTTCGCCCCTTCGCCCTTCGCCCTCCCTGAGCCCTTCCCTAATTCAGCAGTGCGTTGAAGAGCAGTTTGAACGTCGCGTGCGGCTGCGCGCGGAACTGCGGCCGGAACCCGAAGAGAACCACGCGCCCCGATCCGAAGGGCACATCCAGCGCAGCGTGGCGGCTTGCGATGCGGTCGCCACCGAGCAGCCAGCCGCTCATGAGCACATCGTCAGTCGAGGCGTACCGTGCGATGCTCCGCACGGACGGGTTCGCCGTGTCGAACGCCCGCGAGCCCTGGAAGTAGGCGGGGGTGTCGCTCGGCATGCCCCACCCTACGGGTTCGCTGATCTCCACGTGCAGGCGCAGCACGGATCCCGGGCAGTAGAAGATGGTGCGGTCGAGTCCGCGGGTGACGTTGCGGATCTGCCCGAACACTCCGCCGAAGCGCTCGAGCGCCAGGTCGCTGGCCTCATCGAGCGCGACCAGAGTGCCACCGTCGGTGACGAAACGCTTCAGCGCCTCGAGACCGACGTCGCCGATGCCGCCCTGGTATTCGGGGGGCACTGGGTTCGACGGTCCCTCGCGCAGGGCCGGCACCACGGCATCGTGGCCCCGCACGATATCGTTCGGGCTCTGGTGCGGCAGGATGATCACATCGAAGCGCTGCCGCAGCTCGCCGGCGCGGATGTCGTGGTCGGCCAGGCTCGTGTAGGAGAACTCGTATTGCTCCAGGAGCCATCGTGTCCAGCCCTCATCCATGTTCGCGACCCAGCTCTTGTACAGGCCGATGCGGCGAGCGCGTATCGGGACCAGGCGTTGCGCCGGTGCGCGATCGAGGGACCACGTGCGGAGGCCCAGGCTTCGGGTCAGCTCGCGCACAAAGTTGCCGCTCTGTGCGCCGCGCCTGACCACCCAGGCCCCGGCCTGCACGGTGAGGGCCGGGCGGGGGCTGAAGGGCGAGGCCAGTCGCCGGACGACCACGCCGCGGGCGAGGAGACGATTCACGGCAATTGCCGCAACGTTCGCGGCGGGATCGATGAGGTAGCCCCACACCGTGGAGCCACGCGCCTCGTCGACCTCCCCTTCTGCCCCCGGCGCTGAGTCCAGGCGGGCGAGGGCGGTCGTGTCGAACGCCTTCGAAACCGGAACGGCCTGCACGCCCATCTGATAGGAGAGGGTCCATCCGGCTACGTCGTAGGGCGGGAGCGGCGGTCCGTTCGCATGCGCGCGCAGATCCGGGTAAGACTGCCGTTCGAGGAGATCCTTCGCAAAAGGCCGGAACGGTTGGGCGAGCAGCACGACGTGCGTGCCCTCGGGATACGGAATGGTGTCCGCGACGAACGGCCGGACCGCGCGGTGCACGTCGATGCCGCCTTTCATCAGCGTGCCGATGAACGTCAGGCTGGCCGGTCGATCGTGCTGGGCGATGGGAATGACATAGGCAACTGGAGCCTCTGTGTGCCCTTTCGCAATCTGCCGGGCGCCAACCTGGTATATGCCATAGAGAAAGCGCTCGCGGTACTTCGCGGCGACCTCCAGAACCGCCAGCGAGCCGGTCAGCATGTACTCGACCGCGTCGCGCAGGTGCAGGGTGCCGCCCTTCCAGGGGTTCGGATAGGTGACGCTGGGCGCGAGCGTGGCGACGCCGTTCGAGAGCGTCCGCGGGAATCGAGAGGCGTCGTACATGTACGGAGTGGCCGACGCGTGGCCGGTCTCCGTCAGGATGCCGATGATGTTGTGGAAGTAGCTCGTGGTGCGGATCGAGCCGTTGTACCAGATGGAGAACGCGTAGCGCGAAATGACGCCATCCTTGCCCTCACGCTCGAAGCGGTCCTGCATCGCGCCACCCACCAGGTCCACACCCCGCACGATCTGCGGATCGATGTTCGGGTTCACCGGGTCGGGGAACGGGGGCACGAAGATGCGGGGAGGGTACGTGCCCTGGTGCTGGTTGTACATGATCTGCGGCAGCCACTCGGCAAACAGCAGGCGATTGACGACCTGCGTCTCCTTCTGCGTCTGCATGTAGCCGTCACGGTTGTTGTCGTGGCCGACGTACTTCTGATACAGCCAGGGCATCGGGCTGTCCTGGTGCGGCGTGCGGAGTGTGCGCCGGTACCAGTCCACGACCATGTTCATGCCGTCCGGGTTGATGCACGGCGCGAGCACCAGCAGGACGTTGTCGCGCACCGCCTGCATCTCTGGGCTCTCCTCGGTTGCGACCTGGTGCGCGAGCCGGATCGCGTGCTGTGACGTGGCGACCTCGCTCGCATGCAGGCCGCTGTCGATCCAGACGACCGCCTTGCCTTCGCGCGCGAGCGCACGCGCCTCGACATCGGTCACACCCCGCACGAGCGCCAACCGCCGGGAGATGTCGCGATAGCGCTCGAGACGTGCGAGGTTGGCCTCGGACGAGATGATCGCGATCAGCATCTCGTTGCCTTCCGTGGAGTGCCCCGCGACGCGGAGCTGCACGCGGTCCGAGGCGGCGTCCAGGCGCTGGAAGTAATCCCGCAGCTGGCGGAAGTCTGCGAGCGTGTAGTCGTCGCCGGGTTCGAACCCGAGCACCGCCCGGGGCGACGGCACCACGCCGTCAACCAGGCGCTCCGCCGACGGGTGCCCGCCAAGCGCCGGGACGAACAGAAGGCCGCAGATTCCAAGCAGTTGGAGGATGAATCCAGCGGATTTCCGGGTCGGCACGGCGCTAGAGTGCCCGTACGTGTCCTGGTGCGCAACCGGCACGCCTCCGGTCGTGAGAGGCACCAGATCCATACCGCCGCACCCCCGCCGTGCCGATTAGAGGTACAACCGCGAACGACCGGCACTCCCGTTCTGCTCACGCCGAAACCGGGGGGAGCGTCGCGACGTCCTAATAACAGACGCCCGGCACCCTGTGGAATCAGGAGTTTAGGCTGACGGCGGCAGGAACTGCCGAACTGGCGGAGGTGGGATACCCGGGCAGTGCCCGCTGCCGATGGCAGCTCGCCCGTTTTCGAGGCCATGAATGGCCCAGGAGCCGTTTATTACACGCGACGAGTCGTGGCGCGATTCTTGGATGAGCACCCGGTAGGAAGGGTGACCACATGCAGATGATGCAGCCCCCCCGGCGAGCGCCCGAGACCACACTACAGAAGGTGGTCGTGGTCAACGGCAGCCCGGAGATCCTCGAGATGCTCGAGACGGTTCTCGATGCCGGGCGGTACGACATGGTGTTCGTCGAGTCGAGCGGCCGGGCGTATTCGCGCGTGCGCCACGTGCAACCCGACCTGGTGATCGTGTGCATGCGCATCGACGATGTCGAGGTGTTCCAGTTGCTCTCGATGCTGAAGCTGGATGCCGAGACGCGGCGAATCCCGGTGGTCACCTACACGACACACCTGGAGGCGGACAACGACGAACCAGAGGATGACGTCATCGAGGAGGACGAGTTCCCCATCGCTCGTCCCACGATGCCGATGAACTGACCTGGCGCGCAAGCGCGGGTTGGAAGGGGGGCAGTTGCCAGCGGCCGGATGGACGCGGCGCCTGTCCCCTTGTTGTTTGCGCATCCTCCCGGCAGGGCAGGGCTGGCTACCTGACTTTCAAGTACTCCAGGTAATCTCCGGATTCGATGCGCGGAGCCTTGCCCAGCGGGGCGTTGTAGAAATACACCCATGCGGGCTGGCTGGTGCCATCAGGGAGATGCACCGGCGCGAGCGAACGGATGTACAAGCTGCTGTCCGGATCGCCGGGGCGGTACCCTTCGATTTCGTCGAGCGCGGCCAGCACGTCGTCTGGGTCGAGCAGCTCGAACACTTCGCCCCAGACGCGGTCGTCCTGGGCGGGCACGGCGGCGGGATAGATCCCCAGATCGAACAACGCCGCCTGCACCCAGCCGCGGGCGCGGAACCTCATCTTCGGGTCGATGCCGGTACGGCGGCGGCGATCGAAGCCGGTCATCAGCGTGCCGTAGAAGAACGCGAGATCAGCCATGGTCGGACCCTTCTGCGTCCCGCCGCGCGGACGCAGCCATGTCGCGTGACGCCGCGCGCCATTCCGGCGCCAGAATCGCGTACAGGTCCTGGTCGAGCAGGACGCCGTTCTTCCGGAAGGATTGGCGGAGCGTCCCTTCGAAGCGCCCGCCCAGCTTCACGAACGCATTGCGGGAGCGGCGGTTCTCCGACGCGATGCGCGCCTCGATGCGGTGCAGGCCGAGCGGCCCGAACGCATACGCCAGCAGCAGCAGCTTGGCCTCGCGATTCACGCCGGCTCCCCAGCTTGCCCGCCGCACCCAGGTGCCGACCTGCGCGGTTCCCATTACGGGATCCAGGTGCCGCAATCCCGTGATGCCCAGCGGCTGGTCCGTGAAGCTGTCGGCAATGGTGAACACGTACTCGGCATCGCACGCGCGGAGCGTTTCGGCGCGCGCGATGAAGCGCAGCGACTCACCCACCGACCGCGGCGGGTCGAACGCGAGAAAGCGCGTGACCTCGGGGTCGGACGTGTAGGCGAAGAGGCGTTCGGCATCGGCAGCCCGGGGCTCCCGCAACAGTACCCGGTGGCCGGCCAGGGACGGCAGTCGATTCTTCATCGATGGACGGAACGCTCCGAAGTGTAGGGAGTCGGCGGGAGGGAGTCAAGGAACGGCGCGCGTCGGGGCGGTGCGACCGGTGGCTGGCCACTCAGGTCAGCGCCGGAGGAGAGGTTTACTGTTCGTCCGCGTCAGTGCGATCGTCCGCATGCTGTTGACGCTTGTGCACCGCGCCTGCCGCTGCGCCGATGGCCTCGATGGCTTCGCTCGGCAGCGTGAAGCTGAGAGCGACCGTCCGGCCGGTGCCACTGACCTGCAGTGACGAAACCAGGGCCTGCATCTCAGGCTTGCTGCCGGCCTGCAGCCGCGCCAGCGCGAGGAACCCCTGCACGACGTCGCGGAGGTTCTGGCCGGCCTGGTCGTCGCGGGTCTCTGCTCGGAGCAGGCCCGACACGCCGCCATTCACGTGGCCGCTGGCCGAGAACCATTTCACGGCGGGAATCTGGCTGGCAACGCCCTCCGGGAGATTGGCGTGTGTGATGAGGGCGTCGAACCGTCCGACCGCCCACGCATTGCTGTCATCAATCTCGTCGACGAGACCCATCAGTTCCTTGTTGGCCGTGATGTTCGTGCCGCCCACGCCTTCGATTCCGCGCTTCACGGAGTCGGTGTCCCCGACGGCCACGAGACCGGGCGTGAGGAACGCAACCGTCACGCTCTTGTGCGCGCCGTCGGTCGAGCCAGCCTCCGGCGCACGCGTGATCATCCGCTTGCCCTTGTAGTCGCTTACCTGGCCGCCATGCTCGCGCGCAAGTCCTTCGAGCCTGACCACGTCGAACCGTCCGCTGGCCAGCACCATGCCGCGGTAGCCCTCCTTGGCGCCGGTCGGAACCAGGAACCCGACCACGCGGTCGATGTCCCGTTCGATGTTGAGTCCTGTCTCACGTTCGAACTGGCGCTGCCCCTCTTCGCGGTTCGGCATGTTCTGCTGCAGCTTCTGCCGAAGCTGCGACTGCATCACATCCCGGACGTTGCAATACGCCACGACCGCCGCGTCTGCCGGCACGTAAGAGAGCTCGGTGGGCGCGCTCTGCTGGCCAAATGCCCCCATCGGCAGCCCGGAGTAGAACGCCACGACACCCGTACAGAGGCCAACCAGCAGGAAAGCAACCGAGCCGAACATGAAGTAACGCGTACGTGGTGTCATCGTCGTCCCTCACGGCTGTATACGCGCAGCTGGGGCGGGGGGTTCCGGCTTTCGCCCCGGCTTCGCGGGGACGCCAGCTTCTCGGCTCGCGTTCGGCCCCGACGGTTTTCGGAAGAGCTCGGGTGCAGCCGCCCGCTTTCCGCAAAGCCTCGGAGTCCCAGCTACTGTTCGAGCACGTACTCCCGGCGCTCGACGGCCCGCGCAGCCAGCGCCAGGAACACTACCAGTATCACAACAAGAGCTACCAGGCTGCCACCCGGCGAGGTCGAATCCTGGAAAAACGTCTGCAGCGCCGAGACAACGTTGTCCTGGGGCATCGCGTGTGGAACGAGCGACTGCAGGTAATAGGCCACGGTGAACCGCTTCAAGTACCCGGGCAGCGCCAAGACGATGATCTCCCACCCGACGATGAAGAGCAGGCCGAGCAGCAGGGGGCGTTTCAACTGAGCGCCGACGAACGCGAAGACCGCTCCGTAGACGGCAAGGCCCAGCCCGAGCAGGCCGAGGTCCTTGAGCAGGTCTGGGAAGCCGCGTGCGATGGCTGGCAACCCGCCGCCCCCGAGCGGCATGACCAGAAAAAACACGAGCATCACCGAGGGCAGCACGATCAGGCCCGTGCAGGCGAGATAGGCCAGGTACTTGCCGATGAGCACGGCGCCGCGCGGGATGGGCCGGGTGAAGAGATAGGTCAGGGTACGGTCTTCTACCTCGTCGGCCATGAGAGATGTCCCGTAGAAGACCCCGAGCAGCGGCACGATCACCCGGAGGTAGAACGCCCAGATCATCCCGCCGAAGATCACTGCGCCGCTCACCCGGACCCCGTTCACGCGTAGTGCCGGAAGGTTGAAGAACTCCACCGTTTGGCAGATGAGCGCGATGAGCACAGGGCCGCCGACGACCAAGGCGAGGAACACGCTGCGGCGGGACCACAGCATCTCGCCAAGCGACAGGTCGAAGATGCGGAGCGATGCCGCCATGAGCGAGGGGGCCGGCGGGCGAGGCGTCGTGCTGGTCGAAGCGCTTGTAGTCATGGTCGCCAGGTGGTGTCGCTGACTCATGTCGTTGATGTCGTGTCGCCGATTCCTACCGCCTACCGCCTACCGCCTACCGCCTACCGCCTACCGCCTACCGCCCACCGCCTACTGCCTACCGCCCACCGCCAGTGCCTACCGCCCACCGCCTACCGCCCACCGCCCACCGCCTACCGCCTACCGCCTACTTGACGAGGTACTGGAACACGGCCTGGAGGTTGTCATCCGGCGACGTCACCTCGTCGATCGATCCCAGTTCGCCGCTGGCGGCCAGGTCGGTGAGGCGCGTATAGAACGCGTCCGGCCTCCCCGTCTGCACGACGACGGCTCCCAGCTCGAACCGCAGGCTCAGCACGTCATCGTCGGCCAGAAACCGCCGCGCGAGCGCTCGCGGGTCGGCGGCCCTGATGTGCACCGTGTGCGGGTGCTCATCGATCAGATCCCGGATCTGGTGGATGTTGCCTTCGGCGAGAATGCGACCGTTGTTGATCAGCAGAATGTTGGACGTCATCGACTCGACCTCGTGCAGGATGTGGCTCGACACGAGGATGCTCTTGCCGGCCCGCGCCCAGTCCTTGACGAGCCGAATCGTCTTGCGGCGAGCGATCGGGTCCATGCCCGCCAGCGGCTCGTCCAGTATGAGCAGTTGCGGATCGTGCACAATGGCCTGCGCGAGCTTGACGCGCTGGCGCATGCCTTTGCTGTACGCGCCGATCTTCTTGTCCGCCGCGTCGAGCAGATCCACGTGCGCGAGTGCGGCGCTGGCCGCCTTGCGAGCCGCAGCGTCATCGAGGCCGTTCAACCGCACAAGGGCGGTCACCCACTCGAGGCCGGTCATACGCTCGTAGAAGGCGTCCTGCTCGGGACAGAATCCGATCCGGAAGTACAGCGCCGGGTTCCCCCAGATCGGCTCGCCGAATACCCTGATGCCGCCCTTGCTCGGCTTCAACTGGCCGGTCACGAGCTTCATGAACGTCGACTTACCCGCGCCGTTTGGCCCGAGCAGTCCGGTGATGCCTGGCGGCACCGACACGCTGACATCGTTCAGCCCGATCACCTGCCCGTACCACTTCGACAGTTGCTCCGCCTGCACGATCGGGGCAGCCGCCGCTGCAGCGTGTGCGGAGTGCGCTGCGCCGAGGGTCACGCCACCACCTCCACTCCGCGGACGCGGCGCTCGAGCACCAGGATCGAGCCGGCCACGAGCAGGCCGATCGCCAGGAGCGACAGCGCCACGGGCGTCTCATAGCGAGGCGGCACGCGGAAGATCACATCGCCAATCTGGTTGAGTGATGCCGTGGGGGAGATGAGCGAGGCAGCCGACGAGCGGGTGATCGCCCAGAACATCGTCTGGATGGCACTGGTGAAGAGGATGACGCCCGCATACATCACGGCAACGAACCGGCTGCTCTTCGAGAGCGACGAAAGCGCAAGCATGGTGAACGCCGCCATGAACACCTGCAGGCACGCGAACACCGTGATTGCGGGAAACAGGAACAGGTTCTTCTGCACGAAGGCAAAGCTGCCGGCCAGCAGGATCTGCACGACCAGCAGCAGCAGCGCCGGCACCCACGTCACGAACAGCAGGAATGCGATCAGCGCCGTGGCCTTTCCCGCCACGTACTCCACCCGGGTGAGCGGCTTCGACAGGTAGATCTGCAGCGCGTTCGCGCGGCGGTCGTTGGCGATCAGCCCTGCGCCGACGTACACCGTGACGAAGAACACGAACGGGTTCTGCTGTTCGAGGAACTCGCGGAAGGTCTTGGCCGTCGGCGCGAGAAATGCCACCTGCGGAAAATTGGTGGACGCGTACACCTGGACGGCCCGCACGAGGAACGGCGCCCAGGCGAGCAGCAACAGGCCCATGAACTTGCGATTGCGCAGCATCGTGCGCATCGCGGTGCCGGCGATCACCAGCCACGCGTTGCCCCGCAGTCCCCGCGTGCCACCGAACCGGCGATACCCCTGGTCATGAATCGGCATCGCTACTCTTCTCCGACGGCCCGGGCAAACACGTCTTCGAGCGTGGGCACGCTCGGGCGCAGGTGCCGGAGCTGAATGCGCTCGCGGGCCGCCACCTCGAAGACCGCACGCGCGGTGAGCCCCTCGGGAACGAACACCCGCATCACGTCCTCGTCGGTGGCGTGACAGTCCATGCCCGCCGCACGGAGCGCGCTGACGAGCCGATCCGCATCGATCTTCGCGCGGAGCTCGTACACGCTCCCGCGCGGGCCCTTCAGCTCGGCGATCGGCCCCTGGGCGGCAATGCGGCCCTTGTCCATGACCACGACGCGGTCGCAGGTGTACTCGACGTCGGGCAGGAGGTGCGACGAGAGAATCAGGTTGACGCCCTTGTTGTGCGCGAGGTCGCGGATCAGCTCCAGCATCTCGTCGCGCCCCTTCGGGTCCATGCCGTTGGTCGGCTCGTCGAGGAAGAGGAGATCCGGGTCGTGCACCAGCGCCTGCGCCAGCTTGATGCGCTGTTTCATACCCGTCGAATACGTCTCGACGTTGCGATAACGCGCCTCGCCGAGGCCGACGTAGTAGAGCACCTCGTGGGCGCGCTGGATGGCATCCACCGCGCCGAGGCCGGCGAGCTCCCCGCAATAGGCGACGAACGACACGGCATTCATCCCGGGGATGTGTGCGTCGTTCTCGGGCATGTATCCGATGCGCGCGCGGATCTGGAGCGGAGACCTGGCCACGTCGAGCCCCAGCACCGTCATCTGGCCCTGGTCTGGTTTGACGAACCCCAGCAGGCTCTTGATCATCGTGCTCTTGCCGGCCCCGTTTGGTCCGAGCAGCCCGACCGCACCCGTCTCGAAGGTGGCGGCAACGTCACGAAGGGCAAAATTGCGCCCGTATCGCACGCTGACGTTCGCCAGCCGCACCACGACGCCGTCCGACGTCGGCGACGCGGGCACGGGCGTTTCCAAGGGTCTTGCCGCAATCTCAGGCATGCACTGTTCTCAATATACGGGGAGTGCGCGACAGCCGTTCGATTCTGCGGCTGCCGCGCCAATCACCCTGCAGCCTGCAGGCTGCAGGCTCCGGTCGGCGGTGTTCCGAGATGCACGACGGCAGGAGTCCAGCGCTGCGCGTCCGGCCGAACTGGCGCGGGCTCGGTCGTACTGTGCCGCGCCTTCCATTGTGCATTCTGCACTGTGCATCGTGCATTCAACCGCTCCCCTTCAGCCCGAGCTCGGCGGCGCGCTCCCGCATGAAACGGATCACGTTGTCGACGTGCTCGGCCAGAGGGAGTCCGATCTCTTCGGCGCCCTTCCGCAGGTCGTCGCGATTCACGTTGCGCGCGAACGCCTTGTCCTTCATCCGCTTGATCACGGACCCCGCCTCGAGATCCAGGATGCTCCTGCTCGGCCGCACCAGCGTCGCGGCCGTGACGAAACCCGACATTTCGTCACAGGCGAACAGCGTGTGCTCCAGCCGCGACTCGCGCGGTACGCCGCTGTAGTTGGCGTGCGACAGAATCGCGCGCGTCACCCAGTCGGGATAACCGTGCGCCTGGAGTATCTCGACACCCCGGAACGGGTGGTTCTCGGCGTTTGGATACTTCTCATAATCGAAGTCGTGGACGAGCGCGACGAACCCCCACGCCTCTTCATCCTCCCCGAAGAGCCGGGCGTAGCCTCGCACGGCAGCTTCGACCGCCAGCATGTGCTTTCGCAGGCTCTCGCTCTCCGTGTGGGCGGTCACGAGCGCCCAGGCAGCGTCACGCGACAGATTCATGACCGTTCCTCCCGAGCATGGTCATCGCAGCAGGTTCAGAAACCCCGTAATCACGAGCGCGTTCGTGAAGTCGATGAAGAAGGCGCCAACCATCGGCACTACCAGGAAGGCGCGCGGGGCCGCGCCGTACCGTTCGACGATTGCTTCCATGTTCGCCATGGCGTTTGCCGTGGTGCCGAGCATGAAGCCGCAGAAGCCGCCCGCGATCACCGCGCCTTCATAGTCTCGGCCCATCGTGCGGAAGACTGCCCAGACGGAGAGTACGACGACGCACCCGACCTGCACGGCGACGATGATGATGAGCGGCAGGGCCACATGGACAATCTCGTGGAGCCGGAGCGTCATGAGCGCAAGCACCAGAAACAGCGACAGGGCCACGTTCCCGAGGTCGTCGACCACCTCCTGCGAGATTCTGACCAGCCTCGTCGCATCGTCCACGTTGCGGATGACGGCTGCCGCGAGCATCGCCCCGATGTAGGCCGGCAGCGCCATCCCGATGCCGGCGAGGGTCCGGTTTATCCAGCCGCTGATCAATCCCCCAATCCACATGGCCACCAGCATCACGACGAGCGTCTTCAGGAGCGTGTACGCCTCGCGGTCTTCCCCTTCCGGCGCGTTGGCTGGTGCCTCCTGCATCTGCGCTTCGACGATGCTCTGGGCCGTGATCACGGGGTTGTGAACAGGCGCCGCCCTGGGGGTGGCGAGCCGGCGCCGGACGATGAGCCACGTGGCGACAGGTCCGCCGACCAGACCGCCCGAAACGATACCGACCATTGCCGCAGCAAGCGCCAGCGTGCCGGCCGCCGGCACGCCCGCAGCCTCGAATTGCGGAGCAAAGGCGAGTCCTGTGGCGGGGCCGCCGGTCAAGGTGACGGAGCCCGCCAGCACGCCCATCAGCGCGGGCTGCCCGAGCCCGACTGCCACAACCGCGCCCACGACGTTCTGGAATATCGCGGCGAGCGTCGAGATCCCGAAGAAGATCAGAACCAGCGGCCCGCCCACCCGGAGGAGCGCGACGCTCGCGCCGAAGCCGATCGACGTGAAGAACGCGACCATCAGGGGCGACTGCAGCGTGGTGTTGAAAGTGATGAGGGTCACGCCGCGGCTCGCCGCAAAGCCGAGCGCACTGGCCACGAGCAGCCCGCCGATGACCGGCGCAGGGATGTTGTGGCGGGCGAGCACAGGCACTGCGCGTCGAATGCCGTACCCGGCAAACAGGACGACGCCGGCGAAGGCGAGCGTCTGGATGAGATCAAGCGACAGCACGATGCTCAGCCCTGATGCGACAGTCAGGCGACGGGCTGCCGGCCGCAGGGCCGACTGGCCTGCGGCACGACCCGAGCCGGCTCCCTTGCGCCACGCGCAATGCTCCTACCCCGGGGCGGGCTGATAGCCGCGCCCGCCCGACAGGCCTGCAGTCTGCCGCCTGTCTGTAGCCCAATGTCATATGTCAGGATTGACAGCGCGTGCCGTGGACGGTGCCTTGCGGTCCTCACACGCGGCAGGTATAGTGCGTCGCGCTCTGCATCCTAGTTCAGAAGGAGTTCTGATGGCGAATACCCGGCCAGCTGCCGCCGGCGGTGTGGCAACCGCGCTCGACACCGAGTTCAACCGAGGGCTCGGGCTCTATGACGCCACGATGGTGGTGGTCGGGTCGATGATCGGCTCCGGCATCTTCATCGTCTCGGCGGACATGGCCCGTCAGCTCGGGAGCCCGGGGTGGCTGCTGGTGGCATGGGTGGTCACGGGCGTGCTCACAATCGCGGCTGCCCTGTCGTACGGCGAACTGGCGGCGATGATGCCGCGGGCCGGCGGACAGTACGTCTACCTGCGCGAGGCGTTCTCGCCGCTGTGGGGCTTCCTCTATGGATGGACGCTCTTCCTCGTCATCCAGACCGGGACGATTGCAGCCGTTGCCGTAGCGTTTGCACGTTTTCTGGGCGTGCTGTGGCCGGCCATCGGCGAGAGCCATTACATCGTGGCCCCTGTGCACCTCACTGCCGGTTACGCATTGTCGCTCTCGACGGCGCAGCTGGTGGGTGTGCTCCTGATCGCGCTGCTCACCTGGAACAACACGCGCGGGCTCCAGTACGGGAAGGTGATTCAGAACGTCTTCACGACGGCGAAGACAGGAGCGGTGATCGCCCTCATCGGGCTGGGGCTGTTCCTCGGTTGGAACGCCGCCGCGGTGGACGCGAACTTCGGTGCGTTCTGGACGCCGCGCGGTCAGGCGGACATCGCGCCGGGGCTGTCGGCGGTCAGCGCCTTCGGCCTGTTCGTCGCCATCTGCGTGGCGCAGACCGGATCGCTCTTCTCGGCCGACTCATGGCACAACGTGACCTTCACCGCCGGCGAAGTCAAGGACCCGCGGCGCAACCTGCCGCTCTCGCTCGCGCTCGGCACAGGGGCCGTGATCACGCTGTACCTGCTGGCGAACGTCGCCTACATCGTCACGTTGCCCCTGGAGCAGATTCAGCACGCGCCGTCCGACCGCGTCGCAACGGCCACGCTCGACGCGATCTTACCCGGGCTTGGGGCGACGCTGATGGCGGCGGCCATCATGATCTCCACGTTCGGGTGCAACAACGGCCTGATCCTCGCAGGGGCTCGCGCGTACTACGCGATGGCGCGCGACGGGCTCTTCTTCAGACGGGTGGGCCACTTGAACACGGCGAAAGTACCGGCCGCCGGCCTCGTGCTGCAGGGCGTATGGGCCGCGGCGCTCGTGCTGCCTCGCACGTACGACACCGCCTCCGGCACGTACGGCAACCTGTATGGGAACCTGCTCGATTACGTGATCTCGGCCGCGCTGATCTTTTACATCCTCACCATCGCCGGCGTGTTCCGGCTGCGCCACACGCGGCCGAACGCCGAACGCCCGTACCGGGCGTTCGGCTATCCGGTGGTTCCCGCGCTGTACATCATTGGTGCGAGCGCCATTCTGATCGTCCTCTTCGCGTATCGCCCGGCGACCACCTGGCCAGGGCTGCTCATCGTCCTGCTGGGATTGCCGGTGTACTACGCGTGGCATGGCCGGAACGGGGCCCTGGGCGCTGGGCACTAGGCGGTGGGCGGTGGGCGGTGGGCGGTGGGCCGGGCATCACACTCCCGCCACCCGCCCGCCAGGCCCAGCGCCGAGCGCCCAGTGTGCCCACCGCCGACCGCCGCCACCGCCCACCGCCCACCGCCCACCGCCCACCGCCCACCGCCCAGTGTGCCCACCGCCCACCGCCCACCGCCCACCGCCTAAGTAGTCACATCGCCTCAGCGGCCCGCCTCGACATGATGGTCGCCACGCGCCGCGGAAGCATGCGCACGAGCAGGGGGACCATCCGATTGGTCCCTCCGGGGATGACGACAGCCTGCCCGGCGAGCATGCCGCGGTAGCCCGCCTCCGCGACGTCCGCCGCGCCCATGGTGGCTCCCCGCACGAGCCGCGACTTCTGCATGCCGGCCACGCGCTGAAACGAGGTTTGGGTAGGGCCCGGGCAGAGCGTGGTGACCGTCACACCGGTGCCGCGCAGTTCGTCGCCGATCGCCTCGGAGAACGACAGCACAAATGCCTTCGTCGCGTAATAGACCGCCATGTTCGGCCCGGGCAGGAATGCGGCCGTCGAGGCCACGTTCAGCACGCGGCCGCGGCGGCGTTCGATCATCCCGGGCAGGCACAACTTGGTCAGCGTGACCAGGGCAGTGATGTTCAGGTCGATCATCTGTCGCTCTCGTTCGAGGGGTGTCGTTGCGAAGGGCCCGAACAGGCCGAAGCCCGCGTTGTTCACGAGCGCGTCGACCGTGAGCCCGGCCGACGTGATCTCCTCGACAAGCAGGCGTGAACCCTCGGGCGACGAGAGATCGGCCGCCACCACGTGCACCGACGCTTGGTCGGAGAACGACAGCTCGCTGGCGAGCCGATCGAGCGCCTCCTGCTTCCGAGCGGTCACGACCAGATCCCAGCCCTCGCGCGCGAGCACGCGCGCGAGCTCCAGGCCAATGCCGTTCGAGGCGCCGGTCACGAGCGCCCGCTGTCGTGGAGCCGGTGAAGCCATGGTGCTCATTCCAGGGAGGGCGTGAACGGCCCCCGCCACGGCGTGCTGGAGGCGTCCGCCGCCATCCGCAGCCCTCGCTCGGCGACTCCAACGGTCTTCGGCGTCATCCGATAGCGTGCCAGTTCGTCGAGTGAGGCGAGCACTGCGTCTGCCACATCGGACCCCGCCACGAGCCGGCCACCGATCGGACGACAGAGGTAATCGATCAACACGAAGTGGTATCGCACGCGCCCATCCGGATCGAGCAGGATACGGTCGAACACCTCGACCACGGGTCCAACCTCGACCTCGAGTCCGGTTTCCTCGCGGATCTCGCGTGCCACCCCGGCCTCGAGCGTCTCGCCCAGCTCCAGTGTGCCGCCGGGCAGGCTCCATTGCCCGGCGAGCGGCTCGAACCTGCGCTTGATGAGTACGACGCGGCCATCCTGGACGATCACGGCGCCGACGCCGACGACCGGCCGCTCTGGATATCGGCGCGTGGACGGGCGCGGTGTGTCGGAGAGCGAAGCGGCCCCCGGCTCCTGCTGACGGACGACCTGCCGCTGACGCGCGATCCGGCCCTCGACCACCGTGAAATGGTCGTACCCCGTCGCGTGGAGCATCTCCCCGTTGACCCGATGGATTTCGCGACCCACCCACTCGGTCGCAATGCCGGTCTCGATGCTGCCCATCGTGCGGAGGCGGCGGCGCGCGCCGCCGTCGAGCGCCGGCTCCCACGTGGCAAGATGGTCGTCGAGGGCGTGGGCGATGGCCTCGCGGCCCTGCAGCACGCCGGCATCCCGATCCAACGTCGCATCCTCGGTGTAGAGCGCCGCCAGGCCAGCCCCATCGCTCCGGTTGAGGGCGGCGAACCAGGCCCGTACGACCGAAAACGGGTCCTCGCTCACCGCTCGCCGATCGCCTTCACCACGACCCGCTTCCGGCGCTGCCCGTCGAACTCGGCGTAAAACACCTGCTCCCATGGCCCGAGGTCGAGCGCGCCGGCCGTGATCGGCAGCATGACCTGGTGCCCGAGGATCGTGCGCTTCAGATGTGCGTCGGCATTGTCTTCGCCCGTCTGGTGATGCCGGTACGGAAGACCCGCCGGCGCGAGCTTCTCGAGCCACACCTGGATGTCGGCGATTAACCCGCTCTCCCAGTCGTTCACGTAGACACCCGCGGTGATGTGCATTGCGGACACGAGCACCAAGCCTTCCATGATCCCGCTCGCCTTGACGATCGCCGCAACTTCGTCGGTAATGCGGACGATTTCCTGGCGCTTGCTGGTGTTGAACCAGAGATAGTCGGTGTGGACAGGCATGGGGAATGATACTCACAGACTGCAGCCTGTAGCCTGCAGCCGGCAGCCTGATTAGAGCGCCAGACTCGCCTCGGCGTTCAGGTCCCAGCCCGCCCGCACCCCGGCGTGATAGAGGCGCAGGCCGGCAGCGGCGATCATCGCTGCGTTGTCGGTGGACAGCGCGAGGCTCGGGATGAAGACGGGGATGCCTTCGCGCTCGCCGCGTGCCAGGGCATCAGAGCGGAGCCGGCTGTTCGCCGACACACCTCCCGCAATCCCGATGCTGGCGGCGCCACACTGGCGCGCGGCCGCGAACGTGCGGTCCAGCAGCGTTTCGACGACGGTGCGTTGGAAGCTGGCGCTCAGGTCGGCGATCTCCTGGTCGCTGAGGCGTTGGTCGCCCTCGGCAGCACCGGCTCGGCCTTCCGCCATGCGGTCCTGCCGTCCCGCGGAACCCTCGCGGGCGCGGACGACGCGCAGCACGGCGGTCTTCAGGCCACTGAAGCTGAAGTCGAGCCGCCCTGGCTCCTCGGGAGTTCGCCGGTCGGCGTGCGTGATCCGCATCTGCGGAAAGTCGAAGGCACGATCGTCCCCGGTGCGCGCCGCGCGATCGATCGCTGGACCGCCGGGGTACCCCAGGCCCAGCAGCTTCGCAACCTTGTCGTACGCCTCGCCCGCCGCATCGTCCCGCGTCCGCCCAAGGGAGCGGTAACGCCCTGGTTCGGTCACCACGTAGAGGCTCGTATGCCCGCCGGACACGATGAGGGCGACGGCCGGCAACGGCAGCGGACCATTGTGGAGGAACAGCGATTCGATATGGCCGGCGAGGTGGTGCACCGGCAGCAGCGCCACGCCACGCGAGACCGCCAGCGACTTCGCGAAGGACACGCCGACGAGCAGCGATCCGACGAGGCCTGGTCCCTGCGTCACGGCAATGGCGTCGACCTGATCGAGGGTCGCACCGGCCTCGTCGAGCGCCCTTTCCACGACTCCGCAGATGTCGCGGACGTGCTGCCGGGACGCGATTTCGGGCACGACGCCCCCCCACTCGCGGTGGATCTCGGCCTGGGAGGCCACGATGTTCGACCGCAGCAGCCACGGGTGCGTGCGGTCGTCAACCTCCTCGACCACCGCCGCGGCCGTTTCGTCGCAGGAGGTTTCGATGCCGAGAATCTGCATGCGCGCCGACTTCGGGAATCAACTCTGCGCCGTCGCGGCCTCGGCGTCGGCGGCGCACGCGAGCCGGAGGCTCTCGGTGTATGGCGCGCGGAAGATGCCCCGCTCGGTGATGATGCCGGCGATGAAACGGTGCGGCGTCACGTCGAACGCGGGGTTGCGGATGAGCGCGCCGACCGGCGTGAGCCGCAGGTTCTTCAGGTGAGTCACTTCCCGCTGGTCGCGCTCTTCGATCGGAATGTGGGTGCCGTCCGGCGTCGCCAGATCAATCGTCGACACCGGCGCTGCGACGTAGAAGGGAATGGCGTGCTCGCGCGCGAGCACGGCCACGGTGTAGGTGCCGATCTTGTTCGCCGTGTCACCATTTGCCGCGATGCGATCGGCGCCGACGATGACCACGTCGATCTCCCCATCGCGCATCAGCGGCCCGGCCATGCTGTCAGTGATCACCGTGGTCTCGATCCCGTCCCGCAGCAGTTCCCACGCGGTGAGCCGTGCCCCCTGCAGAAAGGGGCGCGTCTCATCTGCAAGCACGCGCACGTGCTTGCCCTGCTCGACGGCCGCCCGGACGACGCCCAGCGCACTGCCGTACCCGGCGGTTGCAAGCGCTCCGGCGTTGCAGTGCGTGAGCACACGCGCGACGTCGGGCACGACCCCCGCGCCAAAGCCGCCGAGCGCGCGACAGCTCGCGACGTCTTCGTCGTGGATATGCCGCGCCTCGGTGCGGAGTCGTTCGTGGAGCTGGTCCACCGATTCGCCAGCCTCGATCCCCGCGGCGAAGCTGCGCTTCATCCGTTCGATCGCCCAGAAGAGATTCACTGCGGTCGGCCGCGTGCCAGCCATCACGTCGCACATCCGGTAGAACTCGACCGCCAGCTTCTGTGTGCCTGTCGCCTTGCTCTGCCTGACGCACAGCGCGAGCCCCATCGCGGCCGCCACGCCGATGGCTGGGGCGCCCCGGATCACCATGGTCTTGATGGCCTTCGCGACCTCCTGGGCACTCCGGCACCGGACGTAAGTTTCCTCGCCGGGCAGCTTGCGTTGATCGACCATCACGATTGCGTCGTCGGTCCACTCGATTGTCGGGAGCATGGGGAGAATCATACCGAGAAATGTAGGGTGCAGAATGCACGAGGCACACGGCCCAGTGATCCCGGACGGGCGGGCCCGTGCCGGCAGCGCTGAGGCCCTGCCCCGCTAGAGCAACGCCCGAGTGTACACACGATTGTCGAGAATCGCGCCCGTTCGCGGCATCAACGGGTCGGCCTGCGGCGGTTCGCGTCTTTCGGAAGTGGCGACGCGATCCGCTTGGACGGACCGCGGCTCGATGAGCTCAGCACATCGGCATCGAAGGGTACCGGCAGCAGCCGTGTCATGCGGGCGCGTCCGGTCTCGCCCTCGAGGTTCGCCAGGACCACCTGGATGTCGCCCGCGTACTCCCAGAGAATCTGCCGGCACGCGCCGCAGGGAGGCGTGGGCGCGGGCGTGTCGGCGACGACCGCTATCCGGCGAAACCGCCGGTGGCCTTCGGAGACGGCCTTGAAGACAGCGACGCGCTCGGCGCACATCGTCAGGCCGTAGCTGGCGTTCTCGATGTTGCAACCGGTGATGACCGCCCCATCCTCCGTCTCGAGGGCTGCGCCGACCTTGAATCCCGAGAACGGCGCGACTGCCAGGGATCGGGCGTGTCGCGCGGCGGTGATCAACGTCTGCGCGCCCTTTGCCGGACGCCTGACCGACCTGTGCGGGCGTCGCTTCTCAGAGGCGGTCAATGATGCCCTCCAGCAGGCGCATGAAATCGGCGGCGACGCGCCGCGCGGTCTCCATGACCTCCGCGTGATCGAGCGGCTGCGGTAGCACGCCGGCAGCCATGTTCGTGATGCAGGAGATGCCGAGCACCTCCAGTCCCAGGTGACGGGCGACGATCGCTTCGGGCACGGTCGACATGCCGACGGCGTCGGCGCCGATCCCGCGAAGGTACCGGATTTCCGCGGGTGTCTCGTAACTCGGTCCATGAAGCGCCGCGTAGACGCCGTGAGTGACGGCTACCCCGGCGTCCTCAGCGGCTGCGTCTGCGATCCCCCGCAGGCGCCGCGAGTAGACTTCGCTCATGTCTGGGAACCGCGGCCCGAAGCGTTCCTCGTTCGGGCCGATGAGCGGATTGCCGCCCATCAGGTTGAGATGATCGTCGATGACCATGAGCGCGCCCTTCGTGAACGACGTGTTCACGCCGCCGGCGGCGTTGGTCAGGATCACGGTGCTGATGCCGAGCACACCGAGCACGCGAACGGCGAACGTTACGGTCCGGAGGTCGTGGCCCTCGTAGAAGTGCGCGCGGCCGGCAAGAACGACCACGTCCCGTTCCTGCACCCGGCCGAGGACGAGCCTCCCCGCGTGCCCGACAACGTCGGCCGACGGCCAGTGCGGGATGTCGGTGTACGGGAATGATTGCGCCTCCGAAACCCGCTCGGCGAACGCGCCCAGGCCCGAACCGAGAACGACGGCAACTGTGGGCACCGCCCCCGCGTGACCGCGCACCCAGGCTGCGGCTTCTGCCACGGAATCGTAGTAGGAATACGTCATGTCAGCGTAGAGGGAGGGCCAGAGCGCCACGTGCCGCCAGTGTATTGATTCTCGCGCGAGATCGGGAGGTGTTTCGCACAATCTGCCAATTGAGATCGGGAGGTATTTGCGCAAATCTCAATGTCGCAGGCACGCCGAACTGCCTACGGGCTGCAGCGGCGCGTCGGCCATGGCGCGATTCTTGTGAGCGTTCCGGTGCTTCCGCGTTCACACCCATGCCGCGACGTCATCTGCCAGGACTAGACGGGCTCGTGTTCCACGTGATGAACCGGGCGATCGAAGGCGTGACGCTGTTCGAGCACCCGACGCAGTACGACGCGTTCACTCGCGTGCTGGCAGAGGCCGGCCGACGGCATGCCACGAGGCTGCTGGCTTACTGCGTGATGCCCAACCACTGGCATCTCGTCGTGCAACCCGCAGTAGATCGAGTGCTGTCGGAGTACATGCAGTGGCTGACGACAACGCACGCACAGCGATGGCGACGGGCGTCTTGCACTCGCGGTCGCGGCGCCGTGTATCAGGGTCGTTTCAGGTGGGTGCCCGTGGAGCAGGATCTCCACTTCCTCCGGCTCTGCCTGTACGTCGAGCGGAATCCGGTTCGTGCGAAGATCACGACGCGCGGTGAGCAATGGCGCTGGTCCAGCGCTTGGCAGCGAGATCGCAAATCCTGCGCGGGTCCGACGCTGGCGGAATGGCCGGTGACGCGACCTGCAGAGTGGAACGACCTGCTGCACGAGGGCTCGTCCCCAGCGGCCACTGAGTCAATTCGGGAGTGCGTGCGCCGCGGACGGCCGTTCGGAAGCGCCGACTGGTGTTCGCGCACGTCGGCGCTCTACAAAATCTCCGAAGAGCCGCCCGGACGACCGCCAGGTCTAGCCGTCTAGGCCGACGCAGGCGGCTCCCCACCCCGACCTCTGGCGATCCAACGCCCGTGCCGCGCAACCTCCCTGCGACTGAGACGCGTCTCGAAGGCGAGTAGCCCAGCTCCATACGGCTCCCGGTTTCAGACCCTACGTCCCGTTCCGCTCGACTTGTAGGAGGAGGTGGCCCGAAAAAACACCTCCCGATCTCATTCTCACGATCTTGAGAAACACCTCCCGATCTCAGGCGGGTTCGTAGTCAGAGCAGCACTGAGGCTATCGCGGCGTTGATCAGGGTGGCCAGGAAGCCCACCAGGAGGGCCCGGGAACCGAGGCGGGCCAGGTCGCCTCGCCTCGTCGGGGCCATCCCGCCGATGCCTCCCAGCTGGATGCCTATGGAGGCGAAGTTCGCGAAGCCGGTCAGGGCGTAGGTGGCCAGGGTGTACGACCGCGGGCTCAGCGTCTCGCGGTACTCCGTCGTCAGCTTCACGAAAGAGACGAACTCGTTCGCGACGAGCTTCGTGCCCAACAGGTCCGCGATGGCCGGCACGTCGGCCCGTGGCACACCCATGAGGACCGCGACCGGAGAGAAGACGACCGCGAAGACGCTCGCGAGCGTGAGCCCGGGCCGCACCATGCCGAGCAGGAAATCGAACAGGGCAATGAACGCCAGGAACGCGATGAGCATCGCGGCGACGTTCAGCGCCAGCGTCAGGCCGTCGGACGCACCCGCGGCCGCTGCGTCGATGACGTTGACGTGCTGCCGTTCGAGCACCATCGTCACGCGCCCCTGCGTCTCCGGCTGTTCGGTCTCCGGCAGCATGATCTTCGAGAGGTAGAGCCCGCAAGGCGCGGCCATCACGCTGGTGGTCAGAATGGCGATCGGGTCGGCACCGAGCCCGATGTATACGGCCATCACGCCGCCGGAGATCGTGGCCATGCCCCCCACCATCATCGCGAGCAGCTCCGACTGCGTCATCCGCGGGACGTAAGGCTTCACAATGATCGGGGCTTCTGTCTGGCCCATGAACACGTTTGCCGCAGCCGACAGCGTCTCCGCCCCGCTCGTGCGCAGCAGGTACATCATCGCGCGCGCCATCATCGCGACGACGAACTGGAGGATGCCGAAGTAGTAGAGGACGGTGAAGAACGAGGAGACGAAGATGATCGTCGGCAGGGCCGTGAAGGCGAAGACGAAGCCGCGCGGCAGCACCTTGCCCAGAATCTGCTCGTTCGCGAGATCGCCGAACACGAACTCCGAACCCAGGCTCGTGAACTCGAGGAACCGTTTGACGCCTCCCGCCATCGCGCTGAACAGCTCGTAACCCGGGCGGACCCCGTTCACCTCGAACTTCAGGATGGTGAACGCCAGCAACAGCTGCAGCGCTATCCCCCACCCCACCGTGCGCCAGTTCACACCCCGCAGGTTGGATGACGCGGCGGCGACGATGGCGACGAAGCAGACGGCACCGAGAGCTCCCCGCAGGCGCGGATCGAGCACGTCCTGCGCCAGGTAGCCGAGAAGGGCGAGCGCGGCTGCCAGGGCAGCTGCAGCGACCCGGAGCGATCGATTCGACATGCGGGACGGATCCTGGTGCCGAAGACCGGGCGTCGCGTCGCGCGTCACGCCACGATCCCGTGGACGAGTGGAACGGGCTGGGGCGCCGCCTCGCCGATCGTAACGGCCTGTGCGAGCAGTACACGCGCCTCTTCGAGGCGTGCACCGACGCCGGGGTGCAGCTCGACGATCGGGTCGCCTGCGTCGACGGGATCGCCAGGCTTGGCGAGCAGCCTCAGGCCGGCGCCCGGATCGATGTTCGAGTCCAGGCGCTCGCGTCCGGCCCCGAGCAGCATGGACGCCCGCCCGATCAGATCCGCGTGCATGGTCGTCACGAACCCCGCGCGAGGCGACGTCAACGTAGCGGAGGCCGGTGCCTGCGGCAGGCGTGTGCGGTCGTCGATGATCCGCGGGTCGCCCCCCTGGTTCTCCACAACCTCGCGGAACTTCTCGAGCGCAGCGCCCGAGGCGAGCACGGCGCGCACACGCTCTTCCGCGGCGCGCTCATCGCCGCCGGCGGCGAGCCGCAACATCCGCGCGGCCAGCGCGACGGACAGATCCGCCACGTCGGACGGTCCGCGCCCGGACAGCACGTCGATGCACTCCTCGATTTCGAGCGCATTGCCCACCGCACGTCCGAGCGGCGCGTCCATGGCGGTCAGCATGACCTCTGTCTTCAAGCCCACTCCCGCCCCGATTCTCACCATTGTCTCGGCCAGCCGCCGCGCGTCGGCATCGGTCTTCATGAACGCGCCGCGACCGACCTTCACGTCCAGCACCAGCACGTCGGTGCCCTCGGCGATTTTTTTGCTCATGATGGACGAGGCAATGAGCGGGATGCTCTCGATCGTGCCGGTCACATCGCGCAGCGCATACAGCTTCTTATCGGCGGGCGCGATGTCCGGCGTCTGTCCCACGAGCGCACATCCGATCCGCTCCAGCGCACGGAGGAACGCGTCTCGATCCATGTCCACGCGGAACCCGGGGATCGCCTCCAGCTTGTCGATCGTCCCCCCCGTGTGACCGAGACCGCGTCCGGAACTCTTCGGGACGACAATCCCGCACGCGGCGACGAGCGGCGCGACCACTATGGAAGTCTTGTCGCCGACGCCGCCCGTGCTGTGCTTGCCTGCCTTGACGCCTGGTATTTCCGACAGATCCACCCGGTGCCCGGAGGCAACCATCGCCTCTGTCAACCAGACGGTCTCCTCTGCGGTCATGTCGCGGAGCAGCATGGCCATCAGCAGCGCCGAGGTCTGATACTCGGGCATCGTGCCCGCGCTGACGCCAGCCACGACGAAATCGATCTCCGCACGCGTGAGTGCGCCGCCGTCGCGCTTCTTGATGATGATGTCGATGACGCGCATGAGCCGGAGAAAAGTATAGGGCAGACTATACTTTTTCCTCCGATGCTTGACTCCGCGACCCTGCAGCCCCCTCGCCCACGCATCCGGCGGCTCGTTCTGCTTACGCTGCTCGCGGTGCTGGCGACCCTCGCGGCAGGGACGGGCGTGCGCGGCGAGTCGGCAATCCCCTCTCCCGAGCAGTTCTTCGGCTTCCCCATGGGCGCCACGCGCCGGATCGCCGGGTGGCCCCGCCTGGTCGAGTACTTCCGTACGATCGATCGACTGTCGGATCGCGTCGTGGTGCAGGACCTCGGACCGACGACCGAGGGACGGCCCTACCTGCTCGCCATCGTATCGACGCCCGACACGATCGCCGACCTGCCGCGCTACCAGGCGATGCAGAGGCAGATGGCCGATCCGCGCCTGACGTCCCCGGCGGATGCCGACCGGATCGCACGCGAGGGGAAGGCGGTCGTGCTGATCGGCGGCAACATCCACGGGAACGAGATCGGCAGCAGCCAGATGGTCAACGACCTGCTGTACTCGCTGGCGGCGTCGGACGATGCGCGGGTGAAGCGAGTGCTCGAGAACGTCATCGTGCTGCTCGTACCTTCGCAGAACCCTGACGGTCAGCAGATGATGGCCGACTGGCACGATCAGACCGTCGGCACGCCGTACGAGGACGCGCCGCTGCCCGAGCTGTACCACCAGTACGCGGGACACGACAACAACCGCGACAGCTACATGCTCACGCAGGTCGAGACGCGCTACCTGGCCCGGATCACCTACCGCGACTGGCTGCCCGAGGTGTACCTCGATCAGCACCAGATGGGCAACGGCCGCGCCCGCATCTTCGTTCCGCCGTTCAAGAACCCGCCGAACCCGAACGTCGACCCGCTGGTCTGGAGCGAGGTCAACCTGCTCGGCCAGGCGATGGCCGCGCGCCTGCAGGAGGCCGGCAAGGCGGGAGTGATGTGGGGCGAGATCTACAGCGGCTTCTGGCAAGGCGCGAACAGCACGAACCCGTGGTGGCACAACATGGTCGCGCTGCTCACCGAAGTCGCCAGCGCCCGCCTCGCGTCACCGGTGTTTCAGCACATCGCCCCCGGCGCATCGGACGCCGCCGACCGTGCGAAACCCGAGCCTGGCGACCTGCAGATTCCTCCGCCGCCAGACCTGCAGTTCCGGATGAACTATCCGCAGCCCTGGCTTGGAGGACGCTGGACCTTTGCCGACGTGATCGAACACCACCGGCTGGCCGCCGACGGGCTGCTCGATGCAGTCGCTGGTCACCGTGAAAGCCTGAAGCGCAACTTCTACCTGATGAACCGGCGCACCATCGAGCGGTTTACCACCGGGCGGCCGTTTGCGTTCATCGTGCCGCGCGCGCAGCACGACCCTGGCAGTGCGGCGCAGTTGCTTCGCCTGGTGCAGGGGGGCGGCGCCGAGGTGGAAGAAGCCCGTTCGCCGTTCACTGCCGGGGGCGTGGAATACCCCGCCGGCACGGCAGTGATTCGCCTCGCGCAGCCCTTTGGTCGCTGGGTGAAGGATCTGCTCGAACCGCAGACGTATCCGGATATCCGCTGGCCGTCACCATCTGCGCCCATCGATCGACCCTACGACATGACCGCGTGGACGCTCGGCCTGCTCATGGGTGTTACCGTCGTGGAGGTGCAGGACCCTTTCGACGCTGTGCTCACGCCGCTCGGCGAGGAGCTGACCTGGCCGCGGGGACGCGTCACCGGCACCGGCACCACGTGGGTCTTGCCGCACGAGCCGAACTCGTCGGTCACCGCCACTCATCGCCTGCTCGAGGCAGGCGCCGAGGTGTCGTGGGCGACGGAACCTGTCCGCGTCGGTGAACGCCGGTTCGGGACCGGCGCGATCGTCGTCCGCCGCGCATCCCCGGCTTTGCTGGGCACTCTCGCGGCCGATCTCGGCCTCGACATCGAGGCCACAACCAGGCCGCTGCACCCCGACAGCCTCCTGCCGCTCCACATCCCGCGCGTGGCGCTGTACGAGCCGTGGGGTGGGAATCCCGACACCGGATGGACTCGCTGGATACTCGAGCAGCACGCGCTGCCCTACACTCGCGTGCGGCAGGACGAGGTGAAGGATCCCGGATTCGCGCGGCGCTTCGACGTGCTGATACTGCCCGACGCGCCGGTGCCGTTGCTGCTCCGTGGGCTGCAGGGCGGGAACATCATGCCCCGGCACAGAGGCGGGCTGGGCGAGGAGGGCGTGGCGGCGTTGCGCGCATTCGTGCAGGCCGGCGGCACGGTCATCACACTCGGCAACGCCGCGCAGTTCGCGATCGAGCACCTCGGGGTTCTGGCGAGCAACGTGATCGGGACCGACGACCCGGAGGCATTCTTCTGTCCGGGATCGCTCCTGCGGGTCGAGGTCGACACCGACCACCCGATCGGGTTCGGCATGCCGCGGGAGGCAGCGGCCATGTTCGTCAACAACGGCGGCTATGAAGTCGCGCACCGGGCGGGCACGGGGATCGCGACGGTGGTCCGCTATCCTCAGCGCCCGCTCCTGTTGAGTGGCTGGATCGTCGGCGAGGCGCGGCTGCGTGGGGCCGGTGCGGTGCTCGACGTTCCGATGGGCCGCGGACGCATCATCATGCACACGTTCCGCGTGCAGAATCGGGCCCAGACGCTCGGCACGTTCAAGCTGCTCTTCAACTCCATCCTGTACGGGCCCGCGATGGCAGCCAGGCAGGCCTCCCCGACGACGCAACAGCAGTGACAGCGCGTCGTCCATCGCCCTGGACGGCCGCCAGGCGCGGCGGCAGTGTGCGATCCTACGGGTGCTTCTGTCCGTGAACCGCTGAGCACTGACCTGGTATGCGCTCCGTTCCCCCCACCCTCCTTGCCGCGTGCGCGGCTGCCGCGTCCCCCCAGCCCGCGCTGCCAGGGCCTCCGGCAGATCTGATCGTGCACAACGCGATCGTCCACACGATGGCCGAAGGTCAGCCGTCCGCCCAGGGGTTCGCTGTCCGGGACACGCGATTCGTCGCGGTCGGCACATCGGCGGATGTGCTGCGCTGGCGGGGGCCGTCTACCCAGGTCATCGATGCGGGGAACCAGACGGTTGTGCCGGGTCTGCAGGACGCGCACGGACATGTTCTCGGCCTCGGCGCCTCGCTGCGGGAGCTGGACCTGCGAGATACACCGACCCTCGAGGCGATCGTCGGGAAGGTGCGTGCGCGCGCTTCCGAGATGCGCGAAGGTGAATGGATCGTGGGTCGCGGGTGGGACCAGAACCGGTGGCCGGTCGCCGACTGGCCCGCAGCCGGTCCGCTCGATGCTGCAGCGCCTCAGAACCCGGTGTTCCTGACGCGAATCGACGGCCACGCAGCACTGGTCAACCGCCGGGCGCTCGCAACGGCGGCGATCGCGCGCGACACGCCGGATCCGGCCGGCGGACGGCTCATCCGGGATGCCTCCGGTTCGCCGACCGGAGTCCTGGTGGATGCCGCCCAGACGCTCGTCGCACGGCATATTCCGCAGCCGTCGCGGGAGCAACTGACGCAGCAGCTGCTGCTCGCCGACCAGGAGATGCGGCGTGTAGGACTGACGATGGTCCATGACGCGGGCGTCACGCCAGAAGCCATCGACGTGTACCGCGAGGTGATCGGGAGTGACCGGTTCACGACCCGCATCTACGTGATGCTCACGGGATTGAATACGGCCGACTGGTTTATTCGAGGGCCGCTGATCGACCCGCGGCACCGGCTGGAGGTGCGTGCGGTGAAACTGGTCGCCGATGGCGCGCTCGGATCCCGTGGCGCCGCCCTCATCGAGGACTATGCCGACGAGCCCGGCAACCGCGGCCTGCTCGTCACCGCGCCCGACCAGCTGTATGCGGTCACGCGTGCCGCATCGGACGCCGGTTTCCAGACCGCCATACACGCCATTGGCGATCGGGCGAACCGCGAGGTGCTCGGCGTATTCGAGCGTGTGGAGCGCGAGGTTCCGGGTGCACGCGACCTGCGCCTGCGAGACGAGCATGCGCAGATCGTCGATGCGACCGACATTCCGCGCTTCGCGCGGCTGGGCGTCATTGCGTCGATTCAGCCGACGCACTGCACGTCGGACATGCCGTGGGCGCCTCACCGTCTCGGTAATGCCAGGGTTGCCGAAGGGGCGTACGCCTGGCGAACGCTGGTGGCATCCGGCGCCCGGCTGGCCCACGGATCAGACTTCCCGGTCGAACGTCCGGACCCGCTCCTGGGGTTCTATGCCGCGATTACGCGCCAGAACGCTGATGGGCACCCGCCGGGCGGATGGGCGCCAGACCAGCGGCTCACGCGCGCTGAAGCGCTGCACGGCATGACGCTCGGGGCGGCATACGCCGCACACGCGGAGCGGGATCTCGGGTCGATCGAGCCCGGCAAGCTGGCGGATTTCGTCGTGCTTTCGCGCGACATCATGCAGGTCTCTCCCCACGACGTGCTCTCGACAACCGTCGTCCGCACCGTCGTGGGCGGGCGCACCGTGTACGAACGATAGGACGGTCATGCGACATCTGTCGGGTGTGATCCTCGCACTGGTGCTGATCCCGATACGCCCACCACTCACCACTTCCGCCGCACAAGCGCCGCCCCGGCTGGTCGTCGTGCTCGTCGTCGATCAGATGCGGAACGATTACATCGACGACTACGGTGGGGGCTGGACGCGGGGGTTGCGCCGCCTGCTGTCGGAGGGCGCGCGCTTCCGGAATGCGGCGTATCCGTACTTCAACACCGTGACATGCGCCGGACACGCCACGATCGGCACGGGCACGGTGCCCGCGTTTCACGGGATCATTCTGAATCAGTGGTGGCACCGGGACGATCAAAAGGAGCGGTCGTGCACCGACGATCCCGCGGCGCCGACGATCCCATACGGCAGCGGGCAACCCGGCGACGGGCACAGCGCCAAACGGCTGCGGGTTCCGACTCTTGCGCAAACGCTGGACCACGCGCAAGGCGATCGCGCGCACGTGGTGACGATGTCGATGAAGGCACGCAGCGCAATCATGCTGGCCGGCGGACCCGCCGACGCCGTGACCTGGTTCCAGGAGAGGAGCTTTGCGACGTCGAGCGCCTTCAGTCCCGGGCGGGTGCCTTTCGTGCACGACTTCGTCGGCAGGTTCCCCGTTGAGCGTGACGCCGGGAAGACGTGGGATCGGATGCTGCCAGCCTCAGCCTACAAGTTTACGGATGATGCCGAGGGGGAGAAGCCGACGAAGGGATGGACGCGTGTGTTTCCACATCGGCTCGGCGCGCCGGGGACGCAGGCCTCGGACGCGTTCTACACGCAGTGGACGAGCAGCCCGTTCGCCGACGAGTACCTCGAACGGATGGCGGAGGCCGCGATCGACACGGTGCAGCTGGGGCAGGGAACCACGACCGACTTCCTTGGTGTGAGCTTTTCGGCGCTGGACAGTGTCGGGCACAAGTTCGGGCCACGCAGTCACGAGGTGCAGGACATGCTCGCGCGCCTGGACGTGACGATCGGGCGTTTGCTCGATCACCTCGATGCGCACGTCGGCCGTGGAAAGTACGTCGTGGCGTTGTCGGCTGATCACGGCGTTGCGGTTATTCCCGAACAGTTGCGGCGGCAGGGCATCGACGCTGGTCGCGCCATCATGAACGCCGCGTCCGCCCGGGCAGAGGCGGCCCTGGTCCGCGCCTTCGGGCCCGGCGAATACGTGGCCCACATGGATTACACGAACCTGTTCTTCTTGCCCGGGGTCTTGGAGCGCATCACACGTCAGCCAGGCACGCTCGAGTCCGTGATGACGGCGATCGCGGGCACTCCCGGCGTGCTGCGCGTCATCGACAGTCGCGTGCTCGACCCGCGGTCGTCAACGCCGGATCCGATCCTCCGCGCAACGGCACTCGGCGAGTTCCGCGGGCGCAGCGGCGATCTCATCGTCATCCCCAGGACGAACTGGTTCTGGGTGGCTGATGATGGGACGGCTGTCCCGGGAGACGCCACGACGCACGGCACGGGGTATCCGTACGACACGAGCGTGCCGCTCCTGCTGCTCGGCGCGGGCGTGCGGCAGGCCCTGTACGACGGGGCCGCGACGCCGGCCGACATCGCGCCGACGCTGGCGAAACTGTGTGGAGTAGCGCTCCCAAACGCGACAGGGAGGAGCCTTGACGAGGCGATTGCGCGGTAACACGGTCGAGGGCGGACGGCAGGCGGACTTCTCCGCCTTCACGCGACAGGTGTTGTCGATCGTTTCGCGGATTCCGGTCGGGCGCGTAGCGAGCTATGGCGACATCGCTGCCGCGGCCGGACGCCCGCGAGCGTACCGGGCGGTGGGCAACATCATGCGGACGTGTGCCCGGCCGGGCATGCCGTGTCACCGTGTGATTGCGGCGGCCGGCCGGCTCGGGGGATTCGGAGGCAACCTCGCGCTGAAGCGTGCGCTGCTGGCCGGCGAAGGAATCGTCGTGACGGGCACCCGCGTGAAGAACTGGCAGACGCATGCGTGGAGGCCCGCTGTGGGGAACCGGCGCAGCGGCTCCGGAGCTGGTGCGGCGCACGGAGCCAAGACTCCGCGCGCCGCCCGGACATGAATCGATCAGTCCTTCAGCTTGTCGGCCGCGTCGCTGAGTTTCTCACCCGCGCGACCCATCTTGGTGCGCGCCTCGCCTTCGGCCTGGTCCATCTCGCCCTCGGCTGCCAAGTCGTCACGGCCGGTCAGATCTCCCGCCGCCTCCTTCAGCTGACCCTTGGTCTTCTCGGCGGCCCCTTTGACCTGCTGCTTCATCGATTCGTCCTTCAAGCTCATTGGTAATCCTCCTCCCGGCATCAGTTCAACATCCATGCCTCGCGGCACGTCAGCAGACGCGTACCGGGAGCCGTCGAGTGCGCTTGCCTGAGCGATTTGGGGCCGAGGGCCAACGATGGCAGGCGGCGACCGAACATTGGTCGGGAGGGCGCGTATTGAGAGTGTCAGACCACACGAAACCGCCGGGCTGCAGGCAACGCTGAGTCCGGCGCGTTCCGTCTAAGCAGGCAGGATGGCGTGAAGCCCGAAGAAGCCGACCTGATTGACCGGTGCAGACGGCACGAGCCCGGAGCCTTCGAAGAGCTCTACCGGTTGCATGCGGGCAGGGTTTACAACCTGGCGTGCCGGATGACGGGCAGCGTCTCCGATGGTGAAGACCTGATGCAGGACATCTTCGTCCAGGTCTTCCGCAAACTCGACGGCTTCAAGGGAGAGTCCGCGGTGGGGACCTGGATTTACAGGCTCGCGATGAACCAGTGCCTGGATTACCTCCGGGGGCGCGAGGCCAAGGCCCGCAAGCTGACCGACCCCATCGAGCACGAGGGGGCGCTCCCGGTGCACGCCGCGCGCCCGTTGCGGGCCGACCGCCTGGACCTGGAGCGGGCGATTGCCCGGCTGCCGCCAGGGTATCGCGCAGCGTTCGTGCTGCATGACGTGGAGGGTTTCGAGCACCAGGAGGTGGCCGGCATCCTGGGCATCGCGGAAGGCACGTCGAAATCGCAGGTGCACAAAGCGCGCATGAAGATTCGCGAGTATCTCGGGGCTGCCCCGCCAGTGGAGGCGGCCAGCCGCTCCCGTGCGTGACGGAGCCGGGAGACACCCATGAGTTGCGAACGCTACGAAGACGACATTCACCGGTTGATCGACGGTTCCCTCGATCCCGCGGCACGGCGTGACCTCGAGGGGCACCTGCGCACGTGCGACGCCTGCTCCGAGATGACGGACGATCTGCGGCGCGTGCGCGCCCTCGCGGGCTCGCTCGAGCGGCTGCAGCCGCCCGTGCGCGCGTGGAATCGCATCGCGCAGCAGACGGTCACGCCGCTCCAGGGGCGTCTCCTCTGGATGGCGCGCGCGCGGCGCGCGGCCATGCCGCTCGCGACCGCAGCGTGCCTCGCGCTCGCCGTCGGGCTCGTCTACATGGTGAAGCGACCTGCCCCCGCGGTAACCGAAAGCATCCGGCAGGCCCCGACGGCGGAGGGCGCGACGGCGGGGGCTCCCGCGGGGGTTCCCGAGAACCGTGCAGCGCTGGCGGGCTCCGTCGAAGCCGAACTTCGCCAGGCTGCGCTGCACTACGAAAACGCCATCCGCGGCCTCGAGACGCTTGCGAAGGATCAGCGGGGCGTGGATCCGCAGATCGCCGCCACCCTGCAGAAGAACCTGCAGCTGATTGATCAAGCCATCGGGGAGAGCCAGGCCGCGCTCGCCCGCGAGCCGGTGAGCGAGCCGGCACAACAGAGCCTGTTCGAAGCGTTCCGCACGAAGATCGCGTTCCTGCAGGACACCATCGCACTCGTCAACGAAATGCGGAAGGGCAACCAGGCCGAGGCGGCACGAATCGCCGAAGGCCTCAACAAATCATGAAGACACCAGCCATGCGCGTCACCCGCTCACTTGTCCTGTCGTCGTTCTGCTCCCTGCTGCTGGCGACAGCGGCGGGCGCGCAGGGCGCGTTTCCGTCCGCCGCCCACGCAGTGCCCTCGGCGTCCACCTCACCTCCCGGTGCCTGGCTCGAACGGTTCCAGGAGTCTCGCAGCGGCCCCGAGAGCAGCGAGCGGTGGAGCCGGACCTTCAAGGTAGGGCCGACCGGTTCGCTCGATTTGTCGAACATCTCGGGGGACATCGTGATCACCGGCGGCGCGGGTGACGAGATTCGGGTCGAGGCGGTGAAGCACGCCAACGGGCACAAGGCCGATGAGACGAAGCGACAGCTCGGGGGCGTCACCATCGACGCCAGCGAACGCGCCGGCCGCGTCGAGATTTCCACGTCGTATCCCCACAAGCAGAACTCCCACGTGGACGTGGACTACACCGTCCACGTGCCGACGGGGACTACCGTGTCGGTGCGCAGCGTCTCGGGCAACATCGAGCTGACTGACCTCAAGGGTGAGGCCCGGCTCGAGACGGTGAGCGGCAACGTTACGACCACGAACAGCCGGCAGCTGGCGCGCGTGAAGAGCGTTTCGGGCGATGTGTCGGTCTCGGAAGGCGGCTCAGGGGACGTGCTCAACCTCGGCACGGTCAGCGGCAACCTCACCGTGCGGCGCCTCAAGGCCCGGACGCTGGAGGTGCAGACCATCAGCGGAGACCTCTTGCTGACCGAGACCACCTGCGACCGGGTGCAGGCGAAGACGGTGAGTGGCGACCTGCAGTTCGGGGGGCCGCTCGCGAAAGCGGGCCGGTACGAATTCAACTCGCATTCGGGCGACGTGCGGCTCTCACTGCACGGGACCGTCGGGTTCGAGATCACGGCCAGCACGTTCAGCGGAGACCTCCGCTCCGATCTCCAGCTGTCGGGTCGCGGCGACGCCGCGGCGGTGCCGGCGGGCGACGACGATCGCCGGCACGGACCCCAGCGGCAGGAACTGCGCGGCACCTTCGGCGATGGCAGCGCCGTGGTGATGGTCCAGACCTTCAGCGGCGATCTGATCGTGACCGGGACCGGCGCGAAGAAATGAGGCCCGGACGCATTACATAGTGGAACGCCGATTGCTGCTCATGTATTGTTCCGCATGTCGTAGCTCGCGGCGACGGCCGCGGGCAGTATGCTGGAAGCTCACACTCGCGTGGGTCCACCTACAGGAGGCAATTCAATGCAGCAGGTAGTTCTCGCCGGCGTCATCGCTGGCGCACTCGCCGTCGGCCAACCGCCAGCGGCTTCCGCGCAGGCCACCAGCGGACAGACCACAGCCGGACAGACCACGACCGGACAGGGTACGACCGGGCAGGGCACGAGCGCAAAGCCCCCGAGCAAAACGGCTGGGCCCGCGAAGACCGCCTCCGGTGCCATGTCACTCGGCTCCGTGCGCCTCACCCGCGCCGTCAAGGCCAATGGCCAGCCGCTGGCAGCCGGTAGCTATACCGTCCGGCTCACCGAAGAACAGGCTCGCCCGGATGCCAAGGGTCAGGACCCATCGCTCGAACGCTGGGTCGAGTTCCTGCAAGGTAGCCAGGTGAAGGGACGCGAGGTCGTGACCATCGTCCCCGAAAGCGACATCGCGCAGGTCTCGGATGGCAAACGCGTGCCCAAGGGCAGCGCGCGCGTGGAGATGCTGAAAGGGAACGACTACGTGCGGGTGTGGATCAACCGGGGAGGCAACAATTACCTGATTCACTTGCCGCCGGCGTGATCGCCCGTCGGCGGGGATGAATCAGGAATGCACAATGCACAATGACAAAATGCACAATGTAAAAGGAGCCATGTAGGACGGGCGCAAGATCTTCGTCACCGTTGCACCGCCTCCGGCTTGTCCTTTTTCATTGTGCATTGTGCATTGTTGTCATTTCTGATGTTCACCCCACCGCCATGACGTCGAACTGCTCGTGATGCAAGTGGGTGTCCGGGTGAATGGTGACATCCTTCCCGAGCGCCACGCGGAGATCTTTCAGGACGGCGCTCTCCTCTTCCTTCAAGGCACGGGCGATGTCCGGGTTCACCCGGAGCACGACGGCATGCCCGTTCAGCTCGGCGCCGAGCTTCTTCACCTCCGCCAGGATCTCGTAGCAGATCGTTGAGCTCGCCTTGATCACGCCACTGCCCGAGCAGTACGGGCAAGGCTCGGTGAGCACGCGCTCGAGGCTCTGTTTCACGCGCTTGCGGGTGATGACGATCAAACCGAAGTCCGAGACCTGCAGCGCCTTCGACGGCGCCCGATCGTGCTTCAGTTCCTGCTCCAGCGCCTGGAAAACCTTCTGGCGGTTCTTGCGGTCCTCCATATCGATGAAGTCGAGCACGATGATGCCGCCGAGGTCCCGCAGCCGGATCTGCCGGACGATCTCCCGGGCCGCCTCCAGATTCGTCTTCACGATCGTGTCTTCGAGGCGCCCGGCCGTCCGCTTGCCGACGTAGCGGCCGGTGTTCACGTCAATCGCGACGAGCGCTTCCGTCTGGTTAATCACGATCGAGCCACCCGACTTCAGCCACACCTTGCTGCGCAGCGCCTTGTCGAGCTCGGCCTGGACTCCGTATTCCTCGAAGATTGGAAACGCCTTGTCGTACAGCTTCACGCGGGGCGCAAGCGCCGGCAGAATGCGCTCTACGAGCTGCAGGACACGCTGGTGCTCCTGTGGGTTGTCGATCCGGACCGCGGAGAACTCGTCGGTCAGCAGATCGCGCAGCAGCTTCGCCACGAGGCTGTCCTCGCGGTAGACGACTGCTGGCGCGCGGAGAGCGTCGGTCTTCTTCCGCACCTCCGTCCAGATCCGGTTGAAGTAGTCGAGATCGACGAGGATGTCCTCTTTCGAGCGGCCTGACGCGGCCGTGCGGATGATGATCCCGCCGGTGAATCCCTGCTGCTCGCGGTACTCGCGCACAATCCCGCGCAGGCGCGCGCGCTCGTCGCGCGATTCAATCTTCCGCGACACGCCGATGTGATCGACTGTCGGCATGAACACGAGGAAACGGCCCGCGAGGGATGCATGTGAGGTCAACCGCGCGCCTTTCGTGCCGAGCGGCTCCTTCGCCACCTGCACGAGCACCTCCTGCCCCTCCCGGACCAGATCCTCGATCTTGGGCTCCTCGCGCGCGCCCTTCGCGGCCTCGTCCTTCTTCTCCTCGGCGTCCTCGTCAGGATCGAGCTTCTCGAACTCCTCGTTCACGACGTCGGAGACGTACAGGAACCCGTCCCGCTCGAGCCCGATGTCCACGAACGCCGACTGCATCCCGGGCAGAACTTTCGACACCCGCCCCTTGTAGATGTTGCCGACGACGCCGCGCTGCCGCTCCCGCTCGACGAAGATTTCGCTGACGAGATCGTCCTCGAGGATCGCGACCCGCGTCTCGTGATCGTTCGAGCAGATGATCATCTCCTTGTTCATCGATGGCACTCCGGCCGACGGCGGGGAGGCCGCGCACCGTGCCGCCGCATGCCCGAGGCACGCTGCCGCCCGATCCGCCATCCCGCCGCGTCAATTCGTGAACCGGCGCATCCGCACGTTGAGGATCAGGCCGAAGCCTGCCAACGTCGCGATGAGCGACGAGCCGCCATAACTCATGAGCGGCAGCGTCAGCCCCTTCACGGGGGCCAATCCGGCTGACATGGATATGTTGTACAGCACCTGAAAGGTGAAACCGGCCAGGATCCCGAGCACCAGGTATGCCCCGAGCCGATCCTTGGCCAGCCGCGCTGCATCGAGCGATCTGGTAATCACGAACAAGTAGAGCCCGAGCGCCACGATGACGCCGGCGAATCCCTGCTCTTCTCCCCAAACCGAAAAGATGAAGTCGTTGTGGGCGACCGGCAGGAAGCGCAGCTGTCCCTGCGTGCCCTTCATGAATCCCTTGCCCCAGAGGCCTCCCGACCCCGTGGTGATGCGGGCCTGGATCTGCTGGTACCCCGCGCCACGCGTGTCCTTCGACGGATCGACGAAGGTCAGCACGCGCTGACGCTGGTAATCCTGGAGCACGAACTTCCAGGCGACAGGCGCTGCCAGCACGGCGACGACCGCGGCAATCGCGAGGAGCCGCTTCGGCAGCCCCGCCGCGTATGCGATGACGAGATAGACGGGAATCACCGTCACGGCCGTGCCCAGGTCGGGCTGGCGCATGATCAGCACCACCGGCACCAGCGCCAGGCCGCCCGCGATCGCGAGGTCGGCCAGGGTCGGATTGCCCCGGCGGCTCTCGCCGAAGTACTTCGCGAGCACCAGCGCGACCGCCAAACGCGCGAACTCCGAGGGCTGCAGATTGTAGAAGCCGAGCGAAATCCACCGCCGGGCCCCGCCCCGCACGACGCCGAACAGCATCACGTACACGAGCAGCGCGAGCAGCGCCAGGTAGAGAAGGTGGGACCGGTCGGCGAGCGTCCGGTAGTCGATTGACAGCGCGACGACGAGCGCGATGGTGCCGAGCCCGAGCGCGTAGAGCTGCGAGATGTAAAGCCGCGGCGCCGAGCTCTGGGTGGCGCTGTAGATCATCAGAACGCCCATGCCGCAGAGCGCAAACAGCGCCACGACGAGCGCCCAGTCGACATGGAAATAGAGGCGCCGCTCGAGCATGCTCATTGCGGCTGCCCTTCCGCCCGCGCGACGGCAGTGGCGGCAGCATCCTGCGCGACCGGCTCTGGCAGGGCCTCCGCAGGCACTTCTTCTGGCGGCGCCGCCACCGGCTGCCCTGGCAACGGGAACGCCGGCAGCGGTTGCCCTTCCTGCTTGGCGTAATAGGTCGCGATGATGTGCTTCGCGATTGGCGCGCCGAGATACCCGTGCTCGGCGTGCTCGGCGAAGATGACTCCAGCCAGCACGGGGTTGTCCTTCGGAGCGAAGAAGACGAACCACCCGTGGTCGCGCAGATCCTTGTCGGTACGGCCCTTTGCCGCCTTGCCGCCCTGCAGCGAAATCACCTGGGCCGTTCCGGTCTTCCCCGCGACGTCACGCCCGGCGAGCCGGCCGCGTCCGCCGGTGCCCGCCGCGTTCACGACCATCCACAGCCCGTCGTGCAGCGCCGACACGGTGGACGGCTTCAGGGTGAACTGCTCGGCAGGCGCCGGCGGCGGCACCTCGTTCCAACGGCTGCGGTCCTCGATCGCCCGGATCGTGTGCGGGAGGAACCTCGTGCCGCCGTTGGCCACCGTCGCCATCATCACGGCAAGCGAAAGCGGCGTCACGGAGACCTGTCCCTGTCCGATGGCCACCGAGATCGTCTCGCCGGCATACCACTTTTCGCCCGTCCGGGCTTTCTTCCACGCGGTCGACGGCATGATGCCCTGCACTTCGTTCGGCAGATCGATGCCGGTGCGCACGCCGAGCCCCAGGCGCGTCGCCCACTTGTGCATGCGGTCCACGCCCAGCATGTTGCCGAGCGTGTAGAAGTACACGTTGCACGACCTCTCCAGCGCGTGCCGCATGTCCACCGTGCCGTGGCCCCCCTTCAGGTGGCACTTGAAATACCGCCCGTAGAACACGGCGCCGCCCCCGCAGTGGACCCGGAAGTCGGGTGTGGCCACACCCTCCTCGAGCGCCGCCGTCGCGACCGCGATCTTGAACGTCGAGCCGGGCGAGTAGCGGCCCTGGATGGCGCGGTTCTGCAGGGGGCGGAGCCGATCGGTGTTGAGCGCAGCCCAGGTCGCCCGGTCGATGCCCGCCGCGAACGTGTTGGGGTCATAGGCCGGCAGGCTCACGAAGGTCAGCACCTCCCCGTTGCGCGGATCCAGCACGACGGCGGCACCCTGGTAGCCGAGCGCCTTGAACCCGTCTTCCGCGGCCTTCTGGAGGTCGTAGTCGATCGTGAGCTTCACGCGGCGGCCCTCGACGGGCTCGACCTTGTCCAGCTCCCCCATCTCGCGGCCCGTGCTGTTGACCACCACAGTACGGAGACCGGAGGTGCCCATCAGCAGGTCGTTGTGCGTCTTCTCCAGGCCTGCCTGCCCGATGATGTCGCCGCTTTTCACCGTGACGTTCGCCGCCACCTGTATGTCGCTGGCCTCTCCGACATAGCCGAACAGGTGAGCCGCAAGTCCCTCGACGGGATAGTTGCGCGTGGGTACCCGCTGCACGACAACGTCGGGCAGCTCGAAGTCGAGCCGCCGTGCGGTGATGGCGGCCACCTGTGCCAGTGTCGCGTCCTCGATCACGACGATCGGCCGGTAGGGAGGCTCGTGCCGGTGACGATCCACGAGCTCCTGCATGCGCCGTTCGTCGGTGCCGGCCACCGCGGCCAGCAGGCGGATCGTGCGATCGAGATTGGTCGTGTGCAGCCGCACGATCGATACGTTGAACGAGGGACGGTTCTCGACCAGGACGCGCCCATTGCGATCGAACAACACGCCGCGCGGCGCGCGCAGCGGCAGCTCGCGCTGGTGGTTGTTCTCCGCCATCTCCTGGAACTTCGCGTGCTGGATGATCTGGAAGAACCAGAAGCTCGCGGCGAGCATGGCGAACAACACCACCGCCCCCACGCGGAGGACCATGATGCGCGTCGACAAGGTCTGGCGCTCTTCCGGGATTCGCATTGCCGTGGTTCTATGCTTCTTCTAGCCTACCCAATCGTGGCGGCACGCGACAGAGGCTGTCACGCCCGGTTCACCGGCGGGAGACGCGACCGCGGTTGGCAGCGCGCCGCTGGAGCGCGCCCGGCACGAACTCGATGAGCTGAAACGCGACCAGCCCGACGACGGCGTTTGCCACGGCCTGGCTGGCGACCCCGCCGTACGGCTTGCCGAAGTGGCGGAGCCCGAGCAGTTCATACAAGCCCATGAACACCGTGGCATGGAGGATGGTGGCCGCGAAAAACACGACGAAGCGGGGCAGCGGTCGTACGACGATGAATTGGGAGGCCGCCATGCCGATCACGAACCCGACTACCGTCTTTGCCAGTCCGCCGATACCCAGGATCCCGCTCGACAACGCGTCCTGCGCAAGGCCGGCCGCCGCACCAGCCAGCAACCCGGTATTCGCACCGGACGAGATGGCGATGTAGATGACAACCACCAGCACCAGATCCACCGCGCCGGTCCCGCGCACGACAACCTGCGCGAGGGTCGTCTGAAGCACCAGGGCGAGCACCAGGGCCGCGGCAGCCGCGAACCACTTCACCGCATCGCCCCAGCCGGCCCCGCGCCTTCCGGCATCGGCGGCGTGAGCACGACCAGCACTTCCTCCAGCATCGAGAAGTCGACGGCCGGTCGCACACTGATGGCACCGTATGCCCCCCCGCTGCGCTCCACCTTCTCGACGCGGCCAATCACGAAACCCTTGGGGTAGATGCCGTCAATTCCGGACGTGACCACGGTGTCGCCGGTCTGGATCTCGGCCGACCCGCTGACGTAGTCCATCCGCAGCGTGTCGGTCCCCGTGCCCACCACGACACCTTGGGCGCGGGATCGCTCAATCAGGGCACCCGCGGCAGCGTTCAGGTCGATGAGCAGCTGCACCTTGGCCGCGTGGACACTCGGCACGATGATGCGGCCCACGACGCCCGCCGGTGAGATGACGGCCATATCGGGTCGCAGGCCCGCCTGGGTGCCCTTGCCAAGCGTCACGGTCCGAAATTCTGGTGTGGCGGCCGCGGCAATCACGTCAGCTGCCGTCGTCTGAACGGCCATCCGGGAGCGGAGATCGAGCAGCTGCTCCAGGTTTCGGCTGCGCTGGGCGAGTGCGCGTTCCTGTTGCAGTGCGATCCGTGCCTGCCCCAGCTCGCGATTGAGCCGTTCGTTCTCGCCTCGCAGGCCGCGCAGCTCGAAGTAGCCGGTCCACAGGTCAACGACCGCCCCCGTCACCCCGGCTCCCACTCGCTGGACCTCCGCCACGATGCCGAAAGCCACGGCCTGCAGAATCGGCATCCCCGTCTTCGTGCTCACCTGGGCGGAGATGAGCACCAGCTGGGCGACGACAACCCCGAAGAACAGATACGAACTGCTGCGGAGTCGGAGGTCCAGCGCGGGCATGGGTACGGCGGGCTCAATCGATGGAAATCTTGCGCAACAGGTTGAAATCCGAAAGCATCTTGCCCGCCCCGAGCACGACCGACGACAGCGGGTCTTCCGCCATGGCGAGCGGCAGCCCCGTCTCCTCGCGCAGCCGCTTGTCCAGGTTCTTCAGCATCGAACCGCCGCCTGTCAGGACGATTCCGCGATCGACGATGTCGGCCGACAGTTCCGGCGGCGTCCGCTCGAGCGCCACGCGCACCGCGTCGACGATGACATTGACCGTTTCGGCCAGTGCCTCTCGGATTTCCTCGTCGCTGATGGTGATCGTCTTGGGCACGCCTTCAATCAGGTGCCGTCCCTTGATCTCCATCGTCGTCCGCTCGTCGAGGGGGTATGCGGAGCCGATCTCGATTTTGATCTGCTCCGCCGTGCGCTCGCCGATGAGCAGGTTGTACGTCTTCTTGATGTAGTGGATGATCGCCTCGTCCATCTCGTTGCCGGCGACGCGAACCGCCTTGCTGTAGACGATCCCGGCCAGGGAGATAACCGCAATATCGGTCGTTCCGCCCCCGACGTCCACGATCATGTTCCCCGCGGGTTCGGTGATGGGCATGCCTGCCCCGATAGCGGCGGCCATGGCCTCTTCGACGAGGTGCACTTCGCTGGCTTTCGCCCGGTATGCGCTGTCCTTCACCGCCCGCTTCTCCACCTGGGTGATCTCGGACGGCACGCCGATGACGATGCGCGGGCGCACCCAGACGTTCCGGTTGTTGTGCGCCTTCTTGATGAAGTAGGTCAGCATCTTCTCTGTGACCTCGAAGTCGGCGATTACCCCGTCCTTCATCGGCTTGATCGCGACGATGTTGCCGGGCGTGCGCCCGAGCATGTCCTTGGCATCCTTGCCGACGGCCTCCACGCGGCCGGTGACCTTGTTGATGGCAACGATCGACGGCTCGTTGACTACGATGCCCTTGCCACGGGCGTAGACGCAGGTATTCGCCGTCCCGAGGTCGATGGCGAGATCACTCGAGAACAGCGAGAAGATAGAGCGAAGGCTCAACGATGTACTCCTTGTCGGACGATGCGGGTGGCGTCCCTCACTGGGGGGGCGCCGTGGCCACCTGGATACCGTTCTTGCCTGACGCCTTGACGCGGTACATCGCGCGGTCGGCAGCCACGAGGAGATCGTGCGGCGACCCGGGGATGTCTGGCAGCGTCGCGACGCCTGTCGACACGGTCAGGCGGATGTCGTACCCCTCGGCAGCGAGGAATCTGTGCGCTGCGATGCGCTCCCGTACGCGGCCGGCAACTGCGAGTGCGCCATCGGCCCCCGTGTCGGGCAGCACCATCGCGAACTCGTCGCCGCCGAATCGCGCGACGATATCGGTCTCGCGCGCGCAGCCTCGGATGACGGCGGCCGCTTCGACGAGCGCCCGGCTGCCGTGCAGGTGATCGTGCGAGTCATTGACGCTCTTGAAGCCGTCGAGGTCGCTGAAGAGCACCGACAGGGCCTGGCCGGAGCGCATGGCTCGTTTGCCCTCGCGGCGCAATGCCTCGTGCAGGTGCCGCGCGTTGTACAACCGGGTCAGGTCGTCGGTCACTGAGAGTTCCTCGGCGCGGCGCAGCAACAGCGCATTCGCGAGCGCAACCCCGGCAGGATCCAGCAGGACATGCCAGGCAGCTTCCGCCGCCTCACCAAGCCGCGGTTCGAACGAGGACGTCCCGGGATCCATGCCGACGAGCGCCCCGGCCGTTTGACCGCGCGCGCCGAGCGGGAATGCGGTCACGGCTGCCGCCACATCGACCGAAATGCGGGGATCGCGTCGCAGATCTGCCGCGTAGAAGTCTGCGCCGCTCGTGGCGACGAACTCTCCGATGCGCAGCGCGGCGCGTTCGGCATCCGCCGCCATGTTGTGGGTCGCCAGCAGTGCGGGCGGCTGACCAGGTTCGCAGGCGACGACCGCCCAGCCGCTCGCTGGAATCCAGACAGGCGCCCACTGGACAAGGTAGCCCGCGATTTCGGACGGATCGAGCGTCGCCTGGGTGCCACGGAGCAGCTCGAGCAATGATTCGCGCCGCTCGAGCCGCAGTCGAAGGCCGTCTCCGTCACTCCTCAACCGTGTGGATAAGTCGGGCTGGGCGGCGAGAGCCATCGATCCTTTCCTGAGCGGCGGGCCGCAACGGCGCCTGAGTCCGGCGCGGCGGGCGACCAGGAGCCGGACGCGTACGGCAGGCCGGCAGTGCACGCGACCGTACACACTGCCCCTAAGTCCTTATGTACAGCTGGAATATACCACACGAGCCGACAGGGGCCAGGCAACCACCAGCCGCGGCGGAAGCACCGGGAGAACGCCGGCGAAGAGCCGCGAGGGCGCTGGGGAAACGCGGAGCAGGCACTGCCGAACAGACGCTGTGCTCTGCCGGTAACTCCTTGCTGGCGCTCCGCTTTCTGCCGTAGTATTCAAAGTTTGACGCACGCGGCGGGAGCTGCCACAGCGGCCCGCGGCTTCCTGTGTTGGCCGGATGAATTTGGTGTAGCGCCGCCCCGGCCGCCGGGCGGACGTCGCAGGACCCCAGAAGGAACAATCAGCAATGACAATGCTCGACCGGATGCGCCGGCACCGTGGCTGGCTCAAGTGGAGCCTCGCGCTCGTGGTGCTCGCGTTCATCTTTTTCTACATCCCAGACTTCCTGGACACCCAGGACGCGGCGGCACCGAGTACCGTCGTGGCGCGTGTCGGGGACCAGGAGATCACGGCCGCAGCATTCCGTCGAGCCTACCTGTCCCAGTTGCAGTCCTACCAGCGTGCGTACGGCGGCAGCATCAACGAGCAACTGCTCAAACAGATGGGGATCGAGAAGCAGATTCTGCAGCAGCTCATCGACGAGCGCGCCGCGATCGCGGAAGCCCGCCGGCTGGGGCTTGCCGTGAGCGATGCGGAAGTGGCCCAGCGCATCTACCTCATCCCAGCCTTCCAGCAGAACGGGCAATTCGCCGGCCAGCAGGCGTACCGAGCAGGTACTGCGCATGCAGCGCCCCCCGCTCACCACCGAGGAATTCGAGGAGAACCTCCGGAGCGCCCTGCTCGTGGAGAAGCTGCGCGCCGCGGTGACCGACTGGGTGGCGGTCTCGGAGGCCGATCTCGAGCGCGAGTACCGTCAGCGAAATGAAAAGGTGAAGCTGCAGATGGTCGTCTTCACCCCCGACACCGTGCAGAAGGACGTCACCGTCACGGACGCGGAGGTGAGCGCCCGCTTCGACAAGCACAAGGAGCAGTACCGGATGCCCGAGAAGCGCAGGCTTCGGTATCTGCTGGTCGATGCCGACGCGATGAAGGCAAAGGTCGTCGTCCCGCCCGGCGACATCGAGCGCCAGTACCAGCAGAACATCCAGCAGTACCTCGACGCCCGAGCAGGTGCGCGCGAGCCACATCCTGTTGAACACCGAGGGCAAGGACGAGGCCGCCGTGAGAGCCCAGGCCGAGTCCCTGCTGAAGCAGGTGCGTGCCGGCGAAGACTTTGCGGCGCTTGCGACCAAGTTCTCGCAGGACGAGGCCAGTGCGAAGACCGGCGGCGACCTTGATTACTTCGGGCGCGGACGGATGGTGAAAGAGTTCGAGGAGGCGGCCTTCTCGCTGCCTCCCGGCAGCATCAGCGACCTCGTGAAAACGCAGTACGGTTTCCACATCATCAAGGTAGTCGACAAGAAGCCCGCCGCGACCAAACCGCTGGAGGAGGTGCGCCAGCAGATTGCCGACCAGCTCGCTTATGAGCGTGCGCAGGCGCAGGTGACGGAGCTGGCGACCAAGCTCGCGCGCGACATCAAGCGTCCCGCCGACCTCGATGCCGTGGCGAAGTCCCGCGGCCTCGCAGTGCAGGAGTCGGCCTTCTTCACGAAGGAAGAGCCGATCAGCGGTCTCGGTCCGGCGCCCGAAGTCGCGTCCGAGGCGTTCACGATGAAGGACGGCGCGGTGGCAGGCCCGGTGCGGGTGGCCCGCGGCCAGGTGTTCTTCGCGCTGACCGGCAAGCAGGAGTCGCGCATCCCCACGCTGGATGAGGTGAAGGAGCGTGTGCGAGCTGACGCGGTGCGCGACAAGGCACGCGACGTGAGCCGCCAACGCGCCCAATCGCTCGCCGCACAGTTCAAGACGAATTTCGAGGTCGGTGCAAAGGCCGCCGGGCTCGAGGTGAAGACGACCGAGCTGATCCCGCGCGGCTCGCCACTCCCGGACATCGGTGTGAGCCCCGCGATTGATGCCGCAACGTTCACGCTGCCGGCTGGGAGCGTGACCGCGCCGATTGCGACCGACGCGGGAGTCGTCATCGCCCGCGTGGCCGAGCGGCAGGACGTCAAACCGGGAGAGCTCGCGGTCGCGCGGGACGGTCTGAAGACGGAACTGCTGAACGAGCAGCGATCCCGGTTTTTCGGCGCCTACATGGCCAAGGCCCGCGAGCGTCTCAAGACGAGCATCGACGAAGAGGGCGTCCGCCGCGTCGTCGGATGACGGCGCCAGCCGCCGGCTACCGGCTGAACATCGCGAACGGCATCACGGCGAGCAGCTCGCCGTGATGGAACAGGCGCGACGGCGCAGTGAGCATCCCGATCACCCGCCGCTCCTGCACACCGAGCACCGCGGCGAGACCGGCGTCGGTGCGGCTCTGCGACCCGAGCGACTCGCCGAGCAGTTCGAAGAGCGTCCGGCGCGGCGGATACGTGACGATCTGGACCTCCGCATTCGGGGAAAGCCCCGCCCGTCCTTTGGCGACGGCCAGCGCCCGGTCGAGGCCCCCGAGCTCGTCCACCAGTCCGACCTGCTTCGCCTGCCGTCCGGTCCACACCCGCCCCTGCGCGACTCCGTGGAGCTTCTCGACCGTCATGTGCCGTGAGCGCGCGGCGTTCTCCACGAAGCGGTAGTAGAAGTCTTCCATGCCCTTCTGCACCTTCGCGCGCTCCTCGGGATTGAAGGGGCGCGTCGGGGATTCCATCTCCGCGTGTCTGCCCTGGCTCACGACTTCGATGTTCGCGCCGGCCTTCGCCCATGTGCCACCGGTGACGATTTTCCCGCCGACGACGCCGATGGATCCCGTGAGTGTGCCCGGCTGCGCGACGATGTAGGGAGCGGCCATGGCCATGTAATAGCCGCCTGACGCGGCCAGGTCCGACATAGAGACGACGAGGGGGCGGTGCGGTTTCTCGTCCCGCGTGATCACCAGTTCCCGCCAGATGGCATCTGACGCAATCGCCGACCCCCCCGGGCTGTCGATGCGCAGGACGATTGCCCGCACGGACGGGTCGCTGCGTGCCTGACGGATGTACTTGATGAAGCTGTCCGAGCCCAGCACTGCCCCGTTCATCGTGTCGAACCCGCTCGCGCCCGACACGATGACGCCGCTCGCCTGCAACAGCGCAATCTTCGGCCCTCGATTCAGGCCGAGCGACGACGCTGACACCCGGCTGTAATCCCGGAGGTTCAGCTCGCGCATCGACCCACCGGGCAGTCGCAGCCTGTCGTCGATCTGATCCGCGTAGGCGAGATCATCCACGAGGCCGGCCTTGAGCGCGTCGGCCGCGAGGAACGGCCCCTTGTCGATCAGCGCACGGACCTCGGCTTCCGTCTTCTTCCGCCCCGCGGCGATGCCCTGCACCAGCTGCTCGTACATGTCGGTGTTGAGCGCCTCGCTCATCTCGCGGTCGGCGGGCGTGAAGCCCTTCTCGGTCAGCTGGTTGGCCGCTGTCTTGTACTGGCCCACGTGCAGGAAATCGGGAAATGCGTCGAGCTTGTCCAACGTGCCGCGGAGGAAGACCGAGTACGACGCGAGGCCGTTCAGCGAGAGCTGGCTCGATGGCATCAGGAGGATGCGCGAGCAGGCGGTGGCGAGATAGTACCCGCGATCGTCCGCGTATTCGAGGTAGGCGTAGGCGGGCTTGCCGGATCTGCGGAAGTCGAGGATGCCCGCGCGCACCTCCTGCACCTTGCCCCACAGCGGCGCCTGCAGGCGCGATGGCGCTATGACGATCGCGCCGACGCGAGGGTCGACCTTGGCCTTGCGCAGCGCCTCGAGTACGTTCCCGAGGCTGGCCGGAGCGGGCCCGGCGAACAACTGCCGCATGAGATCGTCTGGCGATGACTCGAGAAGATCCGCGTCGAGCTGCAGCACCAGCGTCGAGTTGCGGGCCACGGCCGGCTCGCGCCCGGCCACCGACCAGATAAGGGTCATGCCGGCCGCGGAGATGAGCACCGCGATCAACAGGAGCCCGAGCACGAGTCCGACAGCACGGCGCAGAGCCACACACACCCCCTCGGCAGTTACGGTTCAAGTGTAGCGCCTCCGGGGAACCCTTCCCACCTTCCCGCCGTCTTTCCTGCACAGGCCTCATCAGGCTGCCACACGAAAGGGGCGGGCACATGGATACCGTCACGCGCCATCGCCGCGACGGACGCAGGCTGCGCATCTTCGACGTGCTTGGGCAGGACCTCCGGTACGCGCTTCGCCTGATGCGCAAGATGCCGGCGTTCACGGCTACCACGCTTGCCACGATCGCGATCTGCCTGGGCGCGAACCTGGCCATCTTTGCTGTCGTGGATGCGGTGCTGCTCCGTCCGCTGCCGTTCGCGGAAAGCGAGCGGCTGGTCAAGGTGTTCAACACCTACCCGAAAGCGGGCGTCCCGAACGACGGCGTGTCTCTGACGAACTATTACGAACGCCGCGGGCGCATCCGAGCCTTCTCGAGCGTCGCCATCCACCGCGACTCGGTCGCGATCGTGGGCGAAACCGGATCGACCGAGCGCGAACCTGTCGCGCGCGTCTCGCCCGAGTTCTTTGCGACGCTCGGCGTGCGGCCGGTCGTCGGACGTCCGTTCACCGAGGCCGAGACGACGTATCAGACCGATGCGGTGTCCATCGTGACGGATGCGTACTGGCGGCATGTGCTTGGCGCGGACGGAGCCGTGATCGGCCGCCGGATCCGGGTGGACGGCGTCGAGAAGACCATCGTGGGAGTGCTGCCCGCGGATTTCGCGTTCCTGTCATCGAAGGCGCGCCTCTACTTGCCGTTGGCGTCGAATCCCGACCAGCGCGGTCCCGATCGGCGGCACTGGGGCAGCCAGGCCGAAATGATCGCGCGGCTGGCGCCGGGCACGACGGTGCGCGACGCCCAGGCGGAAGTCGACGGCCACAACGCGGCGATGGAGAAGGACGGCGTGGATGCGAAGGCCATGGCCGCCGCCGGCTTCCGCTCGCTGGTCGTGCCGCTCCACACCGATCACGTCGCCGAGGTGCGCCCGACGCTGCTGCTCGTCCAGGCCGGCGCGCTGCTGCTGCTCTTCATCGGCGCCGTCAACATGGCGAACCTCCTTCTGATCCGGGCGGCGGGACGCGTGAAGGAGTTCGCGGTACGACAGGCCATCGGTGCGGCACGGTGGCACGTGGTGGCCGAAGTGATGGTCGAAACGCTGGTGCTGACCGTCTCCGGGGGCCTCCTGGGGATTGCAGTCGGGAGCGCCGGGATCCGGTTGCTGCAGTCGCTCGGCGCGGATCAGCTCCCGCTCGGGACACGCATCGCGTTCGACGAGCGTGTTGCGCTCGTCTCGTTCGCCGCGGCCGTCCTCATAGGGCTGGCCGTGAGCGTGCCGATCGCCTGGTACAGCCTGCGGGCCCGGTCGACCGGCGCGCTGCAGTCACAGTCACGCGGCACCACTACCAGCCGTGCGGCCCAACGTGTGCGCCACGGGTTCCTGGTTGCGCAGATCGCCCTCGCGTTCGTACTGCTCGCCGGCGCCGGCTTGCTGGGGCTGAGCCTGCAGAAGGTGAGCTCACTGTCTCCCGGCTTCAGCCCCGAGCACGTGCTGACCGGACGGATTTCGCTGCCCTGGAAGACCTACGAGGACGAGGGGTCGCGCCTGGCGTTTGCGGAACGCCTCACGGAGGCGCTGAGCCGGCAGCCCGGCGTCGCCGGCGTCGGCCTCGTCACGAACGTCCCACTCAGCGGTAACAGCGGCAAGAGCGCCGCCACGGTGAAGGGGCGAGCGCTTCGGCAGGGCGAGGCGCCGCATGGCATCTACTCGTACGGGGTGAGCGGTGACTACTTCGCCGTGATGGGATTCGCACTGCGCGAAGGACGGTTCCTCGTGGCGGCCGACGCTCGCCGCGCCGAGCGCGTCTGCGTGGTCGACGAGGACTTCGCCCGGCGCAACTTCTCCGCGGGAGGTGCGCTGGGACAGCGCCTGTTCATGGGTGGCAGGGAGGGACCCGACGCGGAGGCGTTCACGGTCGTCGGCGTTGTGGGTGCCGTCAAGCAGGCAGCGCTGACGGACGAGGGCGCGCAGGGCGCGGTGTTCTACCCGTACCCTTACCGCGGCGACGTCGATCTGTACGTCGTCGCCCGGACGCGCCTGGAGCCCGAGTCTCTCGCTGGCACCCTTCAGCGGGTCGTGCGATCCGTGGACGGCGAGGTGCCGGTGGCCGACGTGCGGTCGATGGAGGCACGGATTGGCGACAGCCTCCTCGTGCGACGGTCGCCTGCGCTGCTCGCCGCCTTGTTCTCAGGCATCGCCCTGCTGCTCACCGCGATCGGCACCTACGGGGTGCTGAGCTATGCCGTTGCGCAACGCCGGCGCGAAATCGGTCTGCGGATCGCACTCGGAGCCCGGCCCGCCCAGGTGCGATCGCAGTTCGTCGGACTCGCCCTGCGCCTGCTCGCCGCCGGCACGGTGATCGGCGTGGCGGGCGCCTGGATGACGGGTCGGGCGATGCAGGCGCTGTTGTACCAGGTGCCGCCCCTGCACGTGGCCTCGCTCGTGGGGACTGCCATGCTGATGGGCGTCGTATCGCTGACGGCGTGCCTCTTACCTTCCAACCGGGCAGCACGGACGTCCCCGATGGAGGTACTCGCGCAGGAGTAAATCCACGCCGAGTGTGGTTCACATTGGGTTCAGTTGCTGACCCAGGAGCAGCGGCTCACGCTGCTCGGGCAGAAGCAGCGCTGAAACTGACGCGATGTCACTCGGTTTGACCACGAATCGTGCGCCAGCCTGCTCCGCATCGCGGCGGATGACGGTGTCGAGGAATGCCGACACCGCAATCTTGATCATGGAGGGACCTGCGAGCGTGATCAGATGAAGGCCGTTGTACGCGCCCAGGCGGACATCCGCAATGAGCGCGTCGAAGGTGTCCTGCGCCAGCCGGCGGCGGCCCTCGGCGAAGTTGCCGCAGGCGACGACATGGTGGCCATCGCTGCTGAGGACGCTGGTGCAGGCACTGAGATACGCCGCGTCATCGTCGATGATCAGTACTCGCAAAACGGATACCTCCCCCTTGTGAGCGTTACACGGGACACCGGCGGTGCACGGGAGCCATCATGGTGAGGCTCGAGGGCGCCGTCGATAACCGAGACACGCGTCCCCCTGTATCGGCTGTCTGCGCGCGCGACTGTAGGCCCTCAGCCACTACGGTGGCAATATACGGCGCAAAGGCGCCCCGCGATCCGGGTGTTGCACACAAATTCGAGCCTGGACGCACACGTCCGGCGAGTGGGCTCCCCGCTGTCGGCGCGCGTACCTGCGGTTGACAGCGGCGGGGATCCGTCAGAGTGGCTCAGCGAACCAGCACGGTGAAGTCGTTGTGCCGGCGGCGCTTACGCGCACGGCATCGTCACGACCCTTTGCGCTCCGCCAGAACCAGGGCCAGGTTGCGGCGGGCGCTGGCGAACTGCGGATTGATGGCCAGGGCCCGCTGGTAATGCGCGATTGCCGCGTCGGCCTGCCCGCGGGCGGCGAGGAGAGTGCCCAGGTTGTTGTGCACTTCAGCGAAGTCCGGCCTGACGTCCAGAGCCCTTTCGTAGTGCTCGATCGCCGCGTCGATTTCGTCGCGCGCCGCGAGCGCGTTGCCGAGGTTGTAGTGGGCCGCGGCAAAGCCTGGATCGAGTGCGAGCGCCCGGCGGTACTCGGTGATGGCCGCTTCGAACTGTCTGTCGTCCGCGAGCGCAAGACCGAGGTTGTTGTGTGCCTCCGCGTAGTCGGGTTTGATGTTCAGCGCGGTCTTGTAGTGCCCAACAGCGGCAGCCTTGTCCCCGCGAGCGGCCAGCACGTTCCCCAGGTTGTTGTGGGCCTCCACCAGGTCTGGCCTGATCTCCAGGGCCCGCCGGTACAGGGTAATTGCCGCGTCGATCTCTCCGCGCGCCGCGAGCGCTCTCGCGAGATGGTTGTAGGCTTCATGATTGCGTGACGTGGAAGCCAACGCGTGCCTCCAGAGCGTCTCGCTGTCCTTCCAGTACCAGACCTGCCGCCTGGCGCCGGCCGACAGGATCACAATCATCACGCACGCGCCGACTGCCCACATCCGACGACGGGACGACGACGTACCCACCACGTGCATGGCTCCCCAGGCCACCGCAATGTAGAGCCCGATGTGTGTGAGATAGGTGTAACGATCGGCCATGGCCTGTGAGCCAACCTGCACGACACCAATGACGGGTACCAGCATTCCGAGATACCAGAGCCAGCCAACCAGCAGGTACGGATGGCGTCGCCTCCAGGCGACCGCGGCGGCCGAAATGACACCCAGGACGAGGCAGGCTGCCGCGATCTTCCAGGTGGGCAGGACCTCTCCCGGATGGGGGTAGAAGACCGCCAGTTGTGCCGGATACAGGAACTTCCAGAGATAAGCGACGTACGAATTCAGGGCGTTCGCCATTCGGGGCCATGCCGTGAGGTGCCACATCGAGCCCCGAGCCGACTCCTGCACGGCGTACGTGACGAGCGCCGATGCGGCGGCGAGTGCGAACAACGGCAGCTTCTCGAGCCCCAGCCGTCTCACCGCCGCAACACGGCTGCGTTGTCCGGCGGGTGCAGCGCTGGAGGTCGTCGCCATCGAGAAGCGCTGGAGCGGCCAGTAGTCCAGGAGCAGCAGCACGAAGGGCAGGGTCACGAGCATGGGCTTGCTCAGGAGACCCAGCGTGAAGAGTCCTGCCACCAGCAGGTAACGGGGAATCGAGGGCGGCCGTCGGACGTAGCCCAGGTACGCAGCGAGCGTGAGCGCGAAGAACAGGCCGCTCAGAACGTCTTTCCGTTCGGCGACCCAGGCCACCGATTCCACGTGCAGCGGATGAATCGCGAACAGGGCCGCCACGAAAGCACTCGGCCAGAGCGCGCGAGTAGCCTGCAGCAGCACCAGGAACAGGATGATGGCGGTGGCGGCGTGGAGGAGAACGCTCGTCAGGTGATGTCCACCCGCGTGCGTCGCACCATACATCTGGACGTCTCCCATGTGTGACAGCCAGGTGAGCGGATGCCAGTTCGAGGCGTGGCTCCTGGTGAATGCCCACCGGAGTCCGTCAGCCGTCAGACCACGTGCGACATGTGGATTCTCGACGACATACTGCTCGTCGTCGTAGTTGACGAACCCGTGGTGCACGGTCGGGCCAAAGACGGTGGCCGTCAAGACCAGAAGCACGGCGCAGACAGCGGGCGCGGCGTATGGGTTCGAGGTGCGAGGGCCTGGACTGGCAGCCCTCTGCTGCGCGCGCGGAGACCTGACGCGGTCCCGGCGGCGGGGTCGCCCAGTCATCGTGGCCATTGTAGGTTACGCGTCCGCCCACTGCCGTTTGATGTAGGCGAGCGCCCGCCCGAGGCTCGACGCGGGGTCGTCCGTGGCCTTGCACTCCATCGTGAGCCAGCCGCAGAAGCCGTGGGCCTTCAACGCGCGAAACCCGGGCCGGTAATCGAACGGCAACGAGCCGGGCTCGGTGCGTCGCGCTCCGTCCGCGAGGTGCACGTACGCGGTGTGCCGGCCCACCGTTGCGAGGGTCTGCCCGATATCCCGCTCCTCGAGCTGCATGTGGTAGAAGTCGCTCAGCAAGGCCATCCCTGACGTTCCCGCCTCCTCGATGACCCGGCGGCCGTGCTGCTGAAGGTTCATGTAGTGCGTCTCCTTCGCTGTCAGCGGCTCGATGAGGATCTGCACACCCGTCCCGGCGAGGTCGGGGGCGAGCGCCCGGAGTCCCTCGATCAGCAGATCGTCCTCCCTCCGGTGCGGACCGGGCGTGTTCGCCATCTCGGGGTACCGGCAAGGGCCGAAGACGGGGACCTCGATAACCCCCATCGCACCGAGCCGCTGCGCAAGCGCTATGCGACTGCGGTCCAGCGCCACCGCACGCTTTCGTGCCGCGGGGTCCGGATCGAGCAGCGCCAGCGAGCCGACAATCGCACTGACGGCGATCCCGGTTCCAGCCAGTGCGGCCTCGATGTCCTCCGCCGAGCGGTCCAGGAACTCGGGCCCCAGCTCGATGCCGTCGTAGCCGAGGGTCTTTACGAGTTCTGCTCGCCGATGGAGATCCCCGTCAGGGAACGGCGAACGTACGCCGAACCGCGGTCCGCGCGAACAGCCGCTCACGGCCGGCGCGAGAAGGGCGGCGGCCGAGGCGGAGAGGAAGGAGCGCCGAGACCAGCGACGGAGCGCCTCTGGATCCATCGCCACAGCTTGCCACACGGGCGCGACTCGGGTCGCGGAGGCGCGCCAGGAGCTCGCCGAAATCGAAGGGCTTCGTGAGATAGTCGTTCGCCCCGCTGTCCAACCCAGCGATCTGCGCCGCGCGCGGCTCGTCTTCGATAAGGACATCCGCACGACACTCGTCTACGGGCTTAAGCGTTCGCGGCTGTCAGCGCACGACTGGAAGCGGAGTTGCCCAGTACCCGGGCCGAGTTCGAGCGTTCAGCCCGCCCGGCCTTGTGACCTTCACCCGGACGGCACGGTACGATCCGTCGAGCGCCTGGTTCGCAGGCGTGTAGGCGATCGTGTACTCGTTGCGGATCTGACGTGCGATCTCCAGGACGGCGCTGTCCACATCGGACATCGAGGCGACGTAGTGCACGTCGCCACCGGCGAGTGCGGTCACGTGATCGAGCTCATCGTCGCCGCTTCGATCTTCCCCCGACGGGCTCTGGCCAACGAGCCTGACCGCGTAAATCACGGACCCGCTCTGTTCGATGACTTTACGGAGTTGCGCCCTGGAGACGGTACTGGCGTTGTCGTTCCCATCGGTGATGACCAGCAGCGCTCGCCGGTCGCGTGTGGCGCGATCGCGCAGGTAACGCTCGGCAATGACAACGGCATCACGCATTGCCGTGCCGCCAATCGAATCGACGCGCGAAATCCCTGCCTCGAGCACGTGGACGTCATTCGTAAACGGCACGTCGATGCGCGGCTCGTCCGCGAAGTTCACGACGAAGACTTCGTCCAGGGGATTCGACGCATGGACGAACGCCAGTGCCGCAGCTTCCACGCTCGCGCGCACCGACCGCATGCTCCCGCTGTTGTCGATGATCAGGCCAAGTGAGGCCGGCACATCATGGCGGCGAAACAGCGTGATCGATTGACGGCGGCCATCCTCGTAGACGCTGAAGGCCGCGCGATCCAGATCCGTGACGAGCTCGCCACGGCCGTTCGTGACCAGCACGTGCAGCACAACGAGACGGGTTTCGGCATGAAACGTGGCGGGCTGCTGGCCGGCGACGCCGACCAGGAGGGAAGCGGCGACTGCCAGAACTGCTGCATATTTCCGCACTCGCGATCGAAACGCTTCCTTCTCGGCCATCGCTGATCACTGCCGGCGGCGGACGTCATGCCGATCACTTGCCCGGGGGGGCTTCATGCCGGCGCTCACGGCTTCTCTTCCGGGCGCGGCTCATGCTCAGGCGACGGTTCTTGCTTCGGTGCCGGAGCGCGCGGCGCCAGCTGAACCTGGATCCGGGTGTCCGCGGGAAACACAACCTCGCGGCCCTTGGCGATCACGCCAGCGTACGTCGTTCTGACGACGCCGAGCACACCAAGCGTCACAGCCGCCGGGTGACCCAGCGACGAGAGCGCGAGCCCCGTGATGCTCGCGCCCACGAACCCGGCCACGCTGCCGCTGAGTGGACCGCCGTACTCCGTTTCGGGCCCCAAGCTATCGGTGTCGTAGTCGAGGTGGCTCCGTGAGAGCCCGACCAACGCGAGCGTACCGACCGCGGGCGCTATGAACCTGGTCGGGGAATTCGTGACCTTCGTGCCTCCCTCCTCGTCGACGGCGAGGCGCTCGGCGCGACCAGCCTCGACCGAGTACAACGAGGCGAGCAACCCTGTCGAATCGCGGCCGCGAACATGAACCGTGTCGAACAGGAACCGCAGCTGGCCGTTTCGGCGAAAGTGCCGCGCGCGCTTCACGAAGGTGACCTGTCCGGTGAGCCGGGTGCCAGCTGGGAGGATCACCTGGTGCGTCGATGAAAACACCGGACGAGTGACGACGGCCTCTACCGGCGTTCCTCTGGTCGCATGCGTGGAGTCGACCGCAATGACCAGCCGGGCCGAGAGGACGCTCTCCGGGGCAGGCGCGGTGCCAGCGTCCGCGATTTCCGGCGGTGTCGTGGAGCCGAAATCGAGCGCGGACAGCAACCTGGCGTTGAAGACGGTGCCCTTGCTGAAGAACTCGGGGTGATAGGGCAGCGCGCGCAGCCCCGTGTCCTTCATGCGCTCCACCTTGTCCGGTCCTTTGAGGGTCGCGACCGTCTGCTTCGCCTGCTGAGCGGCCTCCTCGCCGGCGGTCGACAGGATGTTCCCCTTCTTTTGAGCGCCGTCGGCAAGCTTGAGCGTGACCTGTTCGGTGCCTACGGATACCTGCGTGCGCACAGGCAGCGTCCGTCCGTCGGCAAGCACGATCGCATCGAATTGCAGGAGGATGTCGTGAAGCGGCGTGAAGTCACCGCTGAGCATCGCGAGGGCGCGCCGCTTCTTCGACACTGCCGTGCGTCGCTCGACGTGGCCCAGCACTCGGGTCCCGATGGGAATGACGATGCGATCGTAGGCGAAGATGGGATCGACCAGCACTGCCTCGACGTGCTGACCCACGCGCCTGATGACCACCCGGCGGTCCAGCGCAACCCGCAACGGCGTGCCCTCTTCCACGACGAGCCTGAGCGGCGCGTCGTTCGACTGCGCAGATGCGGGCGGAGTCGCGCAGAGCGCGCCCGCCAGCAGCGAGACACTCGCACCGATCCGCGCCCGCGACGACAGACAGGCGATGCGCGCCCGTGTCGAAGGGACGAGGGATCTCCGCAACATGATCACCGGTCCACCTGGGGCCGTTCCGCCAGCTCGAACTCGTCGTCTTTGATCAACCCTATACCGGGCGCGAAGTACTTATGACTGACGTCGCTTTCGAGTGGCGTGGTTTCACGAAGGTGCACACATCGCTCGAAGGGCCCGGCCGGCGTCTTGACCGTTGCGCTGGTGGAGACGACCTCGACACGGTCCATCGCGACCTTCGGCGCGATCTCCTGATAGAACGCCTGCCCGACGGCCGGCGTCGCGGGAATCATCAGACCGAACCTGGCACCTCCTGCGCCCGCGCGCCAGGCGCTCTCGTGGCTGATGACCTTGCCGTCCTTGTAGTTGTCCACGTCCTCGCCGAAGTAGTAGACATCTCCAGTCTTCCTGTCCGTCGCGAAGAAGTTGCGCGAAATCTCGGCGAGCGTGCCGTTCTTCGTCTCGCGCTCCTCGAGCACGCCGGTCGTGACGCCATCGATCTCCTGAGTGTCAGGGAGGACCGTGATCGTCAAGGTATCGATGCCGTTCTTCAACCTCAGGGCTCGCCCAGGCTGCATCGTGAGGTACACGTTCGTGCCCGTCGGAAGCAGGTCAGCCTTGTTGACGTCGAAACGGTCGCGCCACGCGGGTTCCGCTTGACCGGCGTTGTTCGCGCCGGCCGCGGCAGAGCCCGCTCGGTCCTCCTGGAGCTTCGAGAGAATCGTGCCGTCCTCTCGAATCACCACTTCCCACTTGCGCCCGTTCCGGATGATGTCGGTTTCGTAGACGACCTGGCCATCCACGGTCTTCTTGGCGATGTCCTCGAGCTCTGCGCCAACCAGTTCGCGCTGAATCGTGTCGCGCACCGCCTGTGGCGTCTGGGCGACTGCCACCTTGGTTTCCTTTAGCGCACATCCACAGGCGACGAGCGCCATGGAGGCTGCCACTGCCCATCCGGTTGTCATATTTGCTCTCCAAGGAAATCACGGCGTTCGCCCGTCCTGCGCGGGCGAAGGAGGCACCCAACCGTAAGAGCCCCGGCAGGGAGGAAATCCTTCGCCGGCCGCGAAGGATCATGACGGCTCCCGCCCTCTTACGCTGTGACGCGACGACGGCGTGGCGATCTACGCTGAGGGAGCGATATCGAGAACGCAGATGCAACCAGGCGATCTGGATCTCGCCCGCCGGCTGCGGACCGGGGACGACTCTGCCTTTGAGGAATTCTTCGCGGAATACTTCCCGCGCATCTATCGGTTTGCGCGGGTCCGCCTGGGCGGTGATGATGAGGCTGCCGAAGAAGTGGCCCAGACGACGCTGATCAGAGCCCTGGCAAAGGTGGCCACGTATCGCGGCGAAGCCGCCCTCTTTACGTGGCTGTGCGCCTTCTCCCGCCACGAGATCAGCGCCTGGTGCGAGCGCACGGGAAAAGCGCCGCGTGTGTCGCTGGCAGACGATTCGCGGAGACGCGAGCCGTCCTCGACGCCATTACCGCGCTCTCGCGCGACGATCCCGAGCAGGAATACCGGCGTCGTGAGCTGTCGCGCCTCGTGCACGCCACGCTCGATCATCTGCCGGGCAAGTACGGTGACGCGCTGGTGTGGAAGTACCTCGAGGGCAGACCCGTGGAGGAAATCGGACGTCGACTTGGTCTTGGCTACAAAGCCGCGGAATCGCTGTTGACAAGGGCCCGGCAGGCCTTTCGGGAGGCGTTCGCGCTCATTGCGGGCGGGCCGTCACCTCCAGCGGCCTTCCGTGATCTCAGGACCCGAGGGCAGCAATGATTGACGAGGAAGACGTGACGGCTCAACTACTGCGGCTGGCCGGTGCGCGGCCGGATCCGCCGGCTGAGCGCACGGCGCGGGCCCGAGCGGTGGTTCACCGTGAGTGGCTCGTCGGTCGGCGGCGATGGAGTGGTTCGCCGTGGTGCAGTGATCGCGGTGCTTGGCGTCGCGGCGTCTCTCGTGATGGCCGTCTGGATGAACCGTCCCCGCCCGGTGGCACCGCCGGGCAATCGCGTGGTCGCAATCGCCCAACGGATTCACGGACAGCCGCTCATCCTGCGTCAATCCCAGCATCCCGCGGCTCTCCAGCCACTGACCGCGTCCAGCTCGGTCTATCCTGGCGATCTGATCGAGACCGATGACCTGTCGCGTGCGGCACTGTTGGCCCCGGACGGGAGCTCAGTACGGATCGACCGAGCATCGCGCCTGCGGTTACTCGCGCCGGCGGTCATCGAGGTCGTCGCGGGCGCGGCGTATGTCGCGACTTCCGATGGATCGCATGGCTTCGAAGTCCGCACGGCGATGGGAACCGTACGCGACGTGGGCACGCAGTTCGAGGTTCGCAAGACCGAGACGTCGCTGCGAGTGCGCGTGCGATCCGGCACGGTCGAGTTCGGACGTGGCGCGAGCATCACAACGGCCGGGGCGGGGACGGAGGCGATGGTGACATCCACCGGCATCGCCGTTCGACGGATACCGGCCTACGGACCCGAGTGGGCGTGGACGTCGGATGTTGCACCGGCCTTTGCCATCGAGGGACGGTCACTGCGTGCGTTTCTCGAGCATCTCGCCGGTGAAGAGGGGTGGATCCTTCACTACGCCGATGCCGCCGTGGCCGAGGCGGCTGGGCGCATCATCCTGCACGGATCGGTTGAGGGGCTGCAGGCCGAGCAGTCGCTCGGCGTCGCGCTCACGACGAGCGGGTTGCAGTACCGCTTGCGCGCCGGTGACTTGCTGGTGTCGAGGAAAGCGGACGCGCGATAGAATTGTCCTGCTATGTGGCACGTCGCGCGAGGCCTCACAGCGCTGTTTTGCCTGGCGAGCATTGCGACGGCCGACCCGCGCACGTTTCAGGGCCGTCGCCTCGACGAGGCCCTCCGACTTCTGCAACAGGACGGGCTGCCCATCGTGTTCAGCTCGGAGATCGTGACGCCGAGCATGCGCGTTGCCGCGGAGCCGCGCGCGACCACCCCAAGGCAGCAGCTCGACGAGCTACTCGCCCCACATCGCCTGAAGGCAGAAGCCGGTCCGGGACGAATGATTCTCGTTGTTCGGGATCACTCGTCCGCAGTTGGACGGCCGCACGAGACACGGCCGGCGAGTCGAAGGCGCGACCCGGAGCCCCCGGCGTCGAATTCCGTCCCGGGCGCGACCGTGTATACCGATCGCGTCACCGTCTGGGGATCGCGCGAGCAGATGGATCGCGGCGCAACCGGGACGACGCTCGATGCCGGTGCGCTGCGGCTGGCGGGCAGCCCGCTTCAGAGCGATGCCCTGGAAGCGATTCACGCCATGCCACGAGTGGCTGCCGTCGACGACTATCGCGGCGACTTCTCCGTGCGCGGAAGTCCCTACCGCCAGATCGGCATCGTGGTCGATGGGGTCGCGACAAAGTGGCTCCAGCACACCGTGTACGGGCGAAACGACGCCGGCTCGCTGTCCATGTTCGGCAGCGACATCCTGGACCGGGCGACGCTCCAGGCCGGCGCGTATCCGCGTCGGTACGACGACGCGCTCGGCGCCCAGCTCGAGTTGAGGTTGAAGGAAGGCTCGCGCGACTCGACACGCGTCGCCGGAATGGTGGGCGGCATGAGCGCGGCGTTCGTCGGCGAGGGCCCGATCGGCACTGGCGGCCGCGGCTCCTGGGTCGCAGGCGTGCGCAACAGCTTTTCCACGTGGCCTCCGCGGCGGTTGTCGGCGAACGATGTAGGGTTCGCCTTCGCAGACGGGCACGCGAAGTTCGTGTACGACGTGTCGCCGACGCAGCAGATCGGTGTAACGGTGCTTGGTGGTCGTTCGACGCTGGACGCGGAAGACGAGCCGCTCGTGGGCACTCTTGGCAACGGAACCGATCGCGCGGGGCTACTCACGGTCGGATGGCAGTCGACGCTCGGCTCGCAGACGATCGTTCGTCAACGCGTGTCGTTCATCGGACAGGAACTCGTGAGCACGCTGCCCACGGGTCAGCGTGCCGGTCGCAGCAACAACCGTGCGCTCGGCTATCGAGGCGAGGTCCTGCACTCGGCTTTCGGTGGCGTGCTCGAAGCCGGCGCCGAAGTGTCTCGAATGTCGGGTGTCCGGGACATCGAGGGCGTGAGCCCGGCTGCCGTCCACGACGCGTTTCGCGCCACGTGGACGACGCACGCGGCCTATCTCAACTTCGCCCGCGCGGTCGGTCGAGGCCTGTCGTTCGAAAGTGGAGTACGTGTCAGCGACTCGACGCTCGGGCACGACCGCGCGCTGGCTCCGTGGATTCTTGGTGCATGGCGATTCAGGCCGGGGTGGGCGGTCAAGGCGTCCGCGGGCGGATCGCGCCAGTTTCCCGAACACGACGCGGTTCTGGGTCTGACCGGTTCATCGGATCTGGTGCCTGAGCGCGCCACGCATGTCGATCTCGGCATCGAGCAGCGACACTCGCGCGTCCTGTGGCAGGCGACGCTATTCAACCGGGTGGAGAATGACGTCCTGCGGCGACCGGATCGGCAGCCGCGGCTCGTGCAGGGCGTGGTGTTCGATCCACCGAGTGCCGCTGAGTATCGAAACGCGCTCCATGGCTCAGCGCGAGGGGTCGAAGTGGTCGTCACCAGCGACCACAGTGGTGCGCTGTCGGGATGGATGTCGTATACCTACGCGATCGCGCGCCAGACGGACAACGGAACGCAAGAGAGGTTCTGGAGCGATGTTGACCGGCGCCACGCACTCAATGCCGCTGGCCAGTTCAGCATTGGACATCGGGCGAGCGTGGGACTGGTACTGCGGGCCGGGTCGGGCGTTCCAATCCCCGGCTACTTCGACATCAGGAACGGGCACCTTGTCGTCGGCGATCATCGCAACAGCGTCCGCCTTGCTCCGTATGTGCGCCTCGACGCGCGCGCGCAGCGGACGTTCTTGTTCTCGCGTTACGCGGTGACCCTCTTCGGTGCGGTCCTGAATGCGCTGAATCATCACAACGAAGGCCTCGCGGAGGGAGTGTTCCAGCCTCTGGGGGCGCAGCGGTCGGGTTCACCCGACCTCTTCTCCCGCGTCGCGTATCAATCGGGATCGAGGTCAGCCTGCCGCGTTGAAGGCTTCCGAACCGGCCCGCGAGAATCTCATCTGCAGCCCTGCGAAGGATTCGTTTCCCTGACCACCTCTAACGATTGACCGCGTGTTGCGGTGCGATGTCCGCGGCCGTGTTTGCACCCGTGCGGCCTGGCGAACGCGCTCGGTCCGACGCGACCGCGCTGAAGCGATTCTGGTTCTGCGCATCGCGCCGCCGGGGAGACGCAATGAGATTACTCCAAGCCTTCGCCCATCCCCTCATTCTCGTGCTGGTCCCAGTCTCCGGTGCCCACGAGTCGATTGTGTGACGGGTTCGAACTGCCGCCACGGCCGTTACAGAGTCACCTTGAATGGAGATGAAGCCATGAAGCCAATCGAGCCACCGATGCCAAGGCACAACAGCGTTTCGCCAACCCAATGGGCTACGGCTCGCATGGAGCCGCTCAAGAAGAAAGGACCCCACGGACTCTTGGGCGTACTGGGATTCGCCGTCGTCCTGAGCCTCGGTGGACCCAACGACATCGCCGGGCAGAGCGGCGGCACCAAACAGCCCGTCCCCCTCAAGGAAGCCAAGCTGAACATCGAGCACAACGCCACCGATGAAGACACCGGGTTCCAGGGCGCCATCGATAGCGAGGGCTGGGAGCGGCTCGACATCACGGGCCCCAATGGCAGGATCCTGACTTTCAGAGCTCTTGGAGGGCTTCGGTCGCTGGGGCTCACGGAACTGTTTTTCGAGACTGTGGAGCCGGAAAACGCCGAAGTGCCGATCGATGAAGTGCTCGCGGTGCTCCCCGAAGGAGCCTATACGATCGAAGGGACGACGGTGGAGGGTGGGCGAACGATCGGCACGGCCCTGCTGACACACGCCATCCCCGCAGGACCCGTTCTACGGTTCCCGCCAGAGGGCGCTACGGTTCCTCCGACCAATCTGGTCGTCAGTTGGAGCCCGGTGACCACGACGATTACCGGCGAGGACGTCACCATCATCCGTTACCAGCTCATTGTCGAAGTCGACGAGGAGCCGCATCCCCACGCGATCGGGAAGAGAGGGCTGAGCATTTATGTCCCGGCGTCCGCGACGAGCGTGACGGTTCCGAACGAATTTCTCGAGCCAGGAACGGCCTATCTGTGGGAGGTGCTGGCGATCGAGGAAAGCGGAAACCAGACGCTTTCATCGGGCGCGTTCACCACGGAGTAGCCGTGTGTTGCCCGTCCTGGTGACCGCGTGCGCGAAAGTATCACCTGGCCCGTCACAGGCTGGCCCGCGCCGCAGATGATGAGTCCGCTGTGTCTGGAACCGGCGACGACCTGTTGCCGCGCGGTGGATTGTGGACGATCCGCACAGGCCAGCGCGAGGCGTCATCGGCCACGACATTCTGGTCGGTGCTCTTGCGGCGTGGAGTGCTGCGACGATCTGATGAGTCACCGTTCGCCCCTCCTGGTGCCCAGGTTTTCGTCAAAGTCCTTTCAAGCCGCGAGCTTCGTTCGCCCGATTGTCCCGGAAGCGTCACCGGCGTGCAGTTCTGCTCGCCGATGGAGATCCCCGTCAGGGAACGGCGAACGTACGCCGAACCGCGGTCCGCGCGAACAGCCGCTCACGGCCGGCGCGAGAAGGGCGGCGGCCGAGGCGGAGAGGAAGGAGCGCCGAGACCAGCGACGGAGCGCCTCTGGATCCATCGCCACAGCTTGCCACACGGGCGCGACTCGGGTCCGTGTACGCGACCGGGTCCCTACGCGACCGGGCTGGCGCACTGGAATCGCTATCGCCAGGCACCGCGAAACTGTCACCTCGGTGACAAGCTCGTCGCTCGGTTGTTCGGGGTAAAGGCACTGACCGCGTGATTGGCGACGCCATTCCAACCCGGCGTCAGGTACAGCTCTTGCGCCTCAGCAGCATGGGTCGATGGCGACAACCAGACCCGGGCACGACCTGACTGGCCGTCCGAGACGGACGGAAGACGCTCGAGCCGTGCAGCCGTGTGAAACCTATTTTTGAGGGGACGCCGCCAGGCGATGACCTTCAGGAGGCCAGCGATGATATTTCGCATCACCCGTTCCTTGATCGTGATCGCCGTGGTGTCAGTCGCGGCGGGCATGGCCGGGTGCGGCGGCTCCGACAATCCCGTCGGCCCCAGCGAGAACACCGCCTCGGGCGGGTCCGGCACCTCGGGTGGAGGGACCCAGTCGGCAGGCACCGCCGGGGGCAGCGGCAGGCTGACCGTCGGCATCAAGGACACGCCGTTCAGTGATGCGAAAGCGGTGCTCGTCACCTTCAAGGAAGTCAGCGTGCACAGGACCGGCGCGGGATGGGAGACGGTCGCATTTTCCGGCGGTGCCGCCGGGCGCACCTGCGACCTGAAGCAGCTGCAGGCGGCAACCGATGTCCTTGGCGTCGCGTCGTTGCCGGCCGGACACTACACGCAGATCCGCCTGACGGTCGAAAGCGCCGCCCTGTACTTCGAGAACCCGGCGGCAACCGGCCCGTGCGCCGCCACGATCGCGGTGCCCGCCGGCGCGACTGCCGCCCTGAAGATCCCGTCAGGCACGGTCAAGCTGAATCGCCAGTTCACAATCGCCGCCAACGGCGCGACAACGATGCTGCTGGACTTCGACGGCGATCGTTCGATCAAGCGCACCGGAGGCGGCAACGGGAATGGGAACGGGAACGGCAACGGAGCGGCAACGGCCAGCTACAGCATGACGCCGGTCATCACGGTGGTCAGCGTTCAATGAGCTAGGAACGCGTCGCCCACGCCAGCGGCGGTGATGTCGCCGCCGCTGGCTCGCTCCAGACGCGCGCACGGGCGGAGCGCTCACATCGAACGCAGTAAGTGCCCACGCCGCCGTGCCGAGGCGCGCGGCGGTGGTCGCCGGCCGCGATGCATCAGGCGCTGAAAGACGAACGATCCGGAATCGCGCCCAAGCTATCGCCGGTGTGCATCGTGTTCAAGGTCGGCCCAGAACACGTGCGTGACGAGCCTCGCCCCCCGCCCGAGTTCCCGCTCGAATGTCTGAACGCGACCAGCCGCGTTGCTGCGGACCAGTTGACCCCACGAGGAAGGCGCGTTCAGATCGCCGGGTGCGGCAGCCGGCGCGAGAGCCCCGACCGTTGTCGACGAATCGGCGTGCCCGTAGATCTTCTCCAGCTGCGCGTAGTCGTGGGCGTTCGGGTGTTCATTGCTCGGCGGACCATCCGGATCGCTCGTGTAGTCCATGCACGAACCGAGGTTCGGGTTGTCGAAACGCTCGTCCTGATGATCCAGACCAAAGTCGTGTGCGATCTCCTGGCACATCACCAGCCGCCTCCAGGCCGGCGTGTTGTACGTCGCCGTGTTGAAGTACGTGTCATTCACCTTCGTGACTGCCTGGGTAATGTGGCCGCGATTGGTGATCCATATCTGAGCGATGCCGAGCCACCCGTTCGTTCCGTAGCCTGCGTTGCAGGCTTCGATTCGCCCCAAGGTCGGCTGGCACGCTGCTCCCGTCGTTCGCCCGCTCACCTTCCGGAGATCGAGCACCACGGAGTGGTTCCAGTCCGTGATGGCCTCGTTCAGATAGGTGTCCCACGCCGAGCCCACGTTGTCGCCGGTGCTCAATGTGAATTGTGATGTGTTGCGAGCCCAGTGATACCGCCCCCACGAGTGATTGCCGTACGACGGAGCAGTGATTGCGACGAGCAGTAGAGTCGCAAGGAACGCGCAGACAGTACGCCTCATGTGACCTCCGCGGATTGTTGGACAGACCAAAGTATCGATGGTGGGATGAGACGCTGCAAGCTCGAGGGTACGCTTCAGCCCAGGCTTACACGACCGCCGGATGAGGCCTTTTTAGGAACGGCAGCATACGGACTCACTGGATGAGCCACAGGAGTTGACGAACGCTTTATCCTCAGCTGCAACGCCGGGGCATCGTTCGCCCGGCTTCTAGGACATGCGGCTATTCCGACCGAGCTCTGGGGCCTCGTGTTCGGCGGTGCATTGCTCGCATGGATAACCGCCGAAGCGATCTCTCGATTCGTGTCGAGCGAACGTGGTAACTCAGAAGCCAAGTGGAAATAGCGAGCGACAGCGCCTGATCACGCGCGATTGACGATAGAGGCTACAACCGCACCGCTCCCATACGCCAGCGCCGCAACAACGGCGCCAAGTCCCAACATCTCGAGCCCGGCCTTCCACCAGCGCACCCTTGCGATCAGCGCGCGCGACGCACCAACAGAGAACATCGCGAGAAACGTGAGCACGACCGAAGACGTCAATCGGTCGAACGGCAACATCGGAATCATGTAAGGCATCAGTGGTACTGCGCCAGCCACGACAAAGGCCAGGAACGTTGCACCTGCGTGACGTAAGGGGGACGCCTCTTCTTGAGGCAGGTCCTGTGTCTCGAGCACGCTCTCGTGCGAGCGGATCGAGAGATAGTTGCCGACAGCCATCGATAGGCCGTCGGCGAACAGGTTTGCAGCGCCGATGATCAGGACCACACGCAGCGAAAGGCCTCCGCCGGCCACACCAGCAACGACCGCGAACGTCGTGATGATGCCGTCGTTGGCGCCATAGATCAGCTCGCGAACGTAGTGTCGAGCGATTTCCAGCGAGCCTTGTGGCTCGACGTGCACAGAATGTCGCTTCATCAGGCAACCACTCCCAGCCAGCAGACATGATGGCCGCCGACGCATCGGGCTCACGGATTCGAGACGGCCCGGGCGGGATTGATTGATCGGTCGATTTGAGGATCAGCATTCCGCCGTCTACCTTACCTCAGTGACGATCGCGACGTTGCGTGCCACACTGACACGACACAGGGTGAAGTGCGCCAGGTTGGAAACTCGCGTTCCTGTCAGTATTCAACGCGACGACCCCGACGCGTCGGGACCGGTCGCTCAACACGCACCCTCGCATCGACAGCACACGCACCGGACGCGAAGACCTTTACCGGATTGAGATCGAGCTCTTGAATCTCGGGACATACGGAAAGGAGCGCGGAAACCCGCAGTACGACATCTCGTAACGCCGCTTCGTCGGCTGGCGGTGCGCCACGATATCCTCGCAGAAGCCGCGCGCCCCTGACCTCGTCGATCATTTCCGCTGCGTCTTCTGTGCTGAGTGGATGGATTCGAAACGACGAATCTGCCAGCAGGTCGACGAGCACGCCACCGCTACCGCAGACGACTAACGGGCCAAAGGTCGGATCGTGTAGCGCACCGACCAACATCTCTACGCCTTCGGTAACCATCTGCTGAACGAGGAGGCCTGTCAGCTCGCCCCTGAACCGCTGCTCAAAGTCCAGTGCCGCACCGCGAACGGCGTCCTGGCTGTTCAGATTGAGCCGCACCGCTTGGCGTTCCGTCTTGTGGAGAATCATCGGCCCAACCGCTTTCAGGGCGACGGGGAAGCCGATCACGGATGCTGCGGTGACTGCTTCATCGGCAGTCCTGGTCATTTCCGAGGTCGCAGTCTTCACTCCAACAGCCGTCATCAATCCTTGCGTCTCGATGGGTGTCAGCCATCCGCCTCCACGCTGCAGCACTGAGTCAACGAGCGCTCGAGCTTCGTGGGATCGGAGATCCTTCATCACGGGAATGGCCCCGACTGGTTTCTGCCTCCACTCGCCGTAGGCGGTCACGCGGGAGAGCGCAATCGCGGCAGATTCCGGAAACGCAAAGCAGGGAATTGGGGCGAGTCCCGACGGAGCTCCTCCGGACCGCATGAAAATGCCTGCGACCGGCTTGCCGGCTGCGCCGGCGGCTTCAGCGGCAACGGCCGCCGCAACGGCCTCCGGATCGGTCACGAGCGGCGGGATGAAGATCGTCAAGATGCTGTCGACGTGTTCGTCTCGGATCAGTGCCGCGAGGGCGCGACGGTAATGATCCGGCGGCGCGGATGCAAGCATGTCGACAGGATTCGCGACACTTGCGGACTCGGGAAGGAACGAACGCAATTCCGCCCGTGTGCGCTCGCTCAGCGCCACCAACTCGAGGCCGTTGGCTTCGCAGGCGTCGGCGGCGAGGATTCCCGGACCTCCAGCGTTCGTCAGGATCGCCACCCGCCTTCCACGCGGGATCGGCTGGTGAGCCAGAAGAGCGGCAACGTCGAAGAGTTCCTCCAGCGTGTTCGTACGAATCACGCCTGCCTGATGAAACAGTGCATCGACGACGGTGTCGGTCGCCGCCAGGGCGCCTGTATGGGACGATGCCGCTCGCGCACCCGCGCCAGACCGACCCGCTTTTACCGCCACGATCGGCTTGATGCGCGCAACACGCCGCGCAATCTCGCCGAATTTCTTCGGGTTCCCGAAGCTCTCCAGATACAGGAGGATCACAGAGGTACGGGGATCCTCGGCCCAGTACCTGAATCAAGTCGTTCCCGGAGACGTCGATCTTGTTGCCCACGGACACAAAGCTCGAAATCCCGATGTTGAGTTGTCGCGCGTAATCCAGAATCGCGAGGCCAAGCGCTCCGCTCTGGGTGGACATCGCGACACCACCGCTCGGCGGATACACGGGCGAAAAGGTCGCGTTGAGCCGCACGACGGGATCGGTGTTGAGAAGCCCCATGCAGTTCGGACCAACAAGACGACAACCGGCGGAACGTACCTTTTCCAGGATTGCCAGTTCTCGCGCTCGCCCCTCTGGACCTGCCTCACCAAATCCGGCACTGATGACGCAGAGAGCACGGACGCCTTTGGCAATACAATCCTCCACGACACTCATGACCTGCATCGCGGGCACCACGATGATCGCAAGGTCGACCACACCAGGAATGTCGGCAACGCGCGGATAAGCGCGAAGGCCCTGAAGCTCTCTGGCAGTTGGGTGTACGGGAATGATGGTGCCCGTGAACCCAACGGTCTGGAGATTGTGGAGGATCTCCGAACCAATCTTCCCACGCTCGCGGTTTGCCCCCGCTACAGCGACTGTTCGAGGCTCGAAGAAGCCTTTCATCGACGCCGTCGCCGCCAACTGCGATCGCTTGGCGGCCTTCTCCGCGAATTCGAGCGTGGGCTCGAGAGAAAGGTCAACGTGGAAAACGCCACCCTCGAATCGGCGCGACACGCGGAATCCTGACTCCAAAAACACGTCCATCATCTTGCGGTTCTCGCCCAGCACATACGCGTCGAATGTGCGGACTCTTTCTGTCCGCGCAAGGCTTGCCAGCTGCTCGAGCAACCGTGTGCCGATGCCACGCCCTTGAAAGGCATCGGCGATCGCAAACGCCACCTCTGCGCGATCAGGATCGTTTGCAGTCCTGTAGTAGCCAGCAAATGCGACGATGCGCCCGCCGCACTCGCCGACCAGGGCCGCCCCAGCCGTAGTTTCTACGGGGATAAGTCCCGCGACCCGGGCTGGGTCCATATTCGGAACGCCGAAGAAGCGGTAGTAGCGACTCTCCGGCGACAAGCCAGCGAAGAAGGTGACGAGCGCGCCGATATCGTCTTGCCGTACGGAATGCAGCGGCAGGGTAGACCCATCACGCAGAACTACATCACAGAGGCGATCGTTGACTGGCCCGGCTGACACAGACACCCTCCGCGCTACTCGTACTCAATACTCGTAATCCGGCCACGCCAGTACGGGTAGGGACCGTCTGGCAACACCCAAGCGACTTCCCCTTCGAGAGGAATGCGTACTCCGTCACGCGCGTCATAGGCCCACACTCTGGCGTGCCACGGCATTCTGGTCACCGTACCATCCACGATTCGCGGTCGAGCGGAAGCATAGATCGACTCGATCAATCCGCTGTGTCCGAAACGGAAGTCCAGCGAGACGGTTGTTGGCCCATCCGTCAACGTCGCCCGCGCAGTGTTCTCGTCGATCTCCGTCCAGTGGACACCTTGACCGGGCAAGAGCGCGGTTGGATACCAGACCGTTTCCGCGAGGTAGCGAAGAAGTTCGCCGGCCGCGGCATCCGGTGTCCCTCGCACATCCGCGACTGTCACGAGGCCAAGCAGCGTGGCATGCAGCAGTCCTTCCGCTGAGACATACGCGTCATGGACGAAGGCATTCAGACCTGGCGCCATCCGGACACGGCCATCCCAGTCGAAGCCCGGAGGTCGGGTGGTCACGATCTGACTCGACCAAAAGGGACGCCAGTTCGGCGTTGTCTCACCCATGTTGAATGTGCCCGTGTGCGTGAACTGTGCGACACCGATGATGCGCTGCCCGTCCTTCAGCACGGCCCGAAAGTAGCGTTGGACTGGCATAGGCAAGCCCCCGAGCTCGCGCGAGTCATATGTCAAATGCGCCATCGGCCGGCGACCCGCGTGAAGTCGCTCGTGCAGGCGCTCTGTTTGCTTCCTCCAGCGCGAGGCACCATACAACACAGCCGCACCGACAACTGCGGCCAAGACGCCAAGGGTCGAAGCGATCATCCGTACCACATCGGTTCCCTCCGCCAACGGCACACCCACTAGAGAGGCAGGCCGTATGCCAAGCCCGTGCTCCGTCGCGCCGTCGCTCTGGCTACAGAAACCGGCGAGAACCCGCTCCGCTCAGCGGCCCAATGTGGAAAATCCCGCACCGCAGCCGTGTTTGTTCCCTGCGTTGCCGACGTCGGGCTCCGGTCGGTTCTTGAGCTGCGGAAGCACGCGCCGGACGGCGCCCAGCATCCACCGGCCGCGTTCGTGTTCAGGAACGAGATCGGCGAGCCGGTGAAGGACATCCGTGACATCTGGGAGCGGACGGCGTTGGTGCGGAAGAGAGGGCTCGAACCTCCACTCCCTTTCGGGAACAAGCTCCTGAGCCGTGTGAATCGAGTGGCCGCACGTGGTCAGAACCGCACCCAACCGACGGCTTGCCAATCAGAAGTGATCCCAGACCGCCCCTTCGACTGAAGCTTGTCGCACATGCTCGCACAGACCTGGTGCTTCACCCTATTGGGGTTCCGCCTCCTGGGCCTTGCAGTTATCAGCTGCTGACCAGAACGCTACCGTCAGAACGCTACCGTCAGAACCCTCTTCAGATCACCGCTCCACCTCCAGCTGTCTGCTGCATAGTCGATCGAGCGGAACGATTCCAGCAGTTCGCCAGACTGGCCCATGGGTTCCCGCTCGCACCACAGCGACACCTGACGGCTACGTGCTCGTTCCCGGCCAGCTCTCTCGGCGGAGCCGCGATCACTGAACGCTTCACCACGGTCAGGAAGTTCCGGCCCAGACCGCGCCAGCCGATGGGCAGGCGCGAGATGGCAGCCGCCGCTGTTGTACTGCCTGACGGGCGAAGACTTCGGTAGCAAGCACGATCCGAAAGGCTCACTGCTTCGCACCACGCCTGACGGGTGGGCGTTCGACATCGGGGGACGGGGTTCACGGGGACGTTCGGGATCGAGCTCGCGGCGATTCCCGAAGCGGGATTCCCGACGCCGCTCGTCTCCACCCCAGTCGTCGCCACGCCTCCCGGCACGTGAGCGCACCGCGACTTACGCGCTGACGCCCCTGTCAGGAGTACCGGCGTCCGTTGCCAATACGGCTGCCACGATCGGCGAGCCGCGGTGGCAACGTCCGGGGCGATGACATGGTCGGGTCAGCGACACACGGCTCACGCAAGTGATTCGCTGCGCGGCCTCAATTGCTGGCAAGCGGAACAGGCCTGGGCGGGAGTGGCACTGGTACCAGGGGCTCGAACCGGACTTGATCGATCACCCATCCGGCGGCAGTGCGCCGGAGGCTCATCGTCGCCTGGCTCTGGCTCCTGAGCTGCTGACGATCCGTCGTCACGAGCTCGTAGCGCCTGAGGAACCTCACTGTCGCGGTCGAGCCGGTCACGTTGATCCTGGGAGAGGCGATGTCCACGTCGATGCGGGTCGCGTGCCCGAATTCGCTGCGGAATGCCGATTCCTGGCTGCCGGCGAGCGTCGGCCACAGGCGCTTCAGCGCAGTCAGGTTGCGGTTCTCGAGCGCGGTCTCATACGACACGAGCAGCTCCGCGATCAGCCGTTCGGCGGTCGGCTCGGGAGGCGGCAGCGAGGGCGCAGATCCCGCCGTTGGCGAGGCGGCGGGTTCCGTGAGGGCAGCGGATGACGTATCGGGAGCCTTGCTGACCGGTGCGGGCGGCAGTGGCTCGGGCGGGGCTGCGCGCGGCGGCGGCGGCGGCGCGCTCTGTCCGGACGCCGACAGGTCCGCGCCGGGCGGCGGAGCGGTGCGTTCTCGATCTGCCCGGGCTCTCGCCGCCTGCGCGCGCGATTCCGCTTCCGACTGAGCCGAGATCTCGGCGCTGTGAAAGAGCCCGCTCGCCTGATAAAACTTCGCGGTCGCTTCAGAGAGCTGTCCGGCCTCGTACATGCGTTGTGCGGTGCGCTCGGCAGCGATCGCGGCGTTGTACGCCGGCGCCGCGAGGGCGGCCGCACGGGCGGCACGTGCGGCAGCCTTCGCCTGAATCATGCGCGTGCGGGCGTCATCGGCGCCCCGCCCGCGCATTTGAGCGACGGCGTCCTGCATCAGTTGACGAGCGTCGGCGTTCCCAGGTGCGAGGCTCAGCACGTTGCCGGCGGCCCGCGACGCCTCATCGAAACGGCCGGCAGCGTAGTGCGCCCGCGCCTCGCGCACGCCCTTGCTCACGGCGTCGGCACTCCACGCCGCCCGGTCCCGAATGTATCGCGCTTCCTGGTGATCTGGATCCAGCACCAGCGCCGCATCCGCCTGTCGCCGGGCCTCCTCGAAGTTCCTCGATTCGAGCGCCTGGGCCGCCTGCCTCGACGCGGCTGCGACCGCCGACCGGTTGACCGGGGCTCGGATCGGAGCGCTGGCCGCCGGTTGCTGAGGCGGTGCCTGAGGCGAACGAGCAACCCACATCGCAAACGCCGCAATCGCGAGCACCGCGGCAGCGGCCGCCGCCCAGAACCGCCGCGGCGAGAGTGGCTCCGATCGCCCCGATGCGCTCGGCTGAGTGTCGGCGCGCGGTCCTGCGCCGGCCGAGGGCGTGGTACTGCCGGGCGCCACCCGCGCGGGCGCAGGCGAGGAGGGCGTTCGGCGTTGCGCCATGGTGGGCGCATCCGCAGGGACAGCCGAATCCGACGGAGGCCGCGGAAACGACTCATCCGGAGGACGGCCGTGCCCGCCCGAGGCGGGACGTCCAGCCGCGATCACCTGTTGCCGGGCGACGGCCAGGTCCCGCAGCATGTCAGTCATGTGCTGATAGCGCTCGTCGCGCGGCTTGGCCAGCGCCCGCTCGACCACCGCGACGAGGTCCTCTGGAAGGCGCGGATTGAGGTTCGAGAGTGATTCCGGCTCCTCCTGAAGGATTTTGAAGAGCGTGGCTGCGAACGACTCCCCTTCGAACGCCTTCCGCCCGCCAAGGAGCTCGTAGAACACGACCCCGGCGGAAAAGATGTCGGACCGGTGATCGGCACGCTCACCCCTCACCTGCTCGGGCGCCATGTAGTTGATCGTGCCGACGATCTTGTTGCTGTTGGTGAGCTCCGAGCTCACCAGCCGGGCCAGGCCGAAATCCAGGATCTTCGCGGTGCCGACCTCCGTGATGAAGATGTTCGCGGGCTTGATGTCCCGATGCACTACGCCGCGCGCGTGCGCGTACTCCAGCCCCTCGCAGACCTGGATGGCGAGGTCGACCTTGCGTGCGAGGCTCATGGGGTCCGGGGCGGCGAGCCGCCGCTGGAGGTCCTCGCCCTCCAGGTACTCCATCGCGAGATAGGGCTGCCCGTCGTGCTCGCCGAGGTCGTGAATCGTGATGATGTTGCGGTGAGACAGCTGCCCTGCGGCGCGTGCCTCGCGGAAGAAGCGCTCGCGCTGTTCGACACCCGCTTCGATGCTCTCCAAGATGACCTTGACCGCAACCACACGGTGGAGCAGCGTGTCGAACGCCCGGTAGACGACACCCATGCCGCCCTGTCCGATTCTTTCGACGAGCTGATAGCGGCCGATGCTGTTCATGTCGGCTGCCTCTCGAGGGCCGCGAACGTGCCGCCGGCAGGGGGAGAGGCAATCTGGCAGCGATTGCCGGATGATAGCAGCAGACGACCCTGCCAATCAGCGGTGGGTCGAGCCGGTCGGGCTCGGGCCGGCTATCTGTCGAGCGGGAACAGGCGCTCGAAATTCTCGTGCATGATTTTCTCGCGAGCGCCCCCGTCTATGCCTGCTGCAGCCATCGCCTGACGCTGTGCTTCATGCACGCCGCTCTGCCATCCGCGAGGAAAGAACGACGAGTCGGTCCCGAACAGCAGCCGGTCCGGCCCTACGACCTGAAGGGCTTGCCGGAACACCCGGTCCAGCGTGAGTCCGGGGTAGTACTTGACCCAGCTGTTCGAGCTCGACGTGTCCAGATGGATGGTGGGGCACTGGTCCGATGCAATCAGGGCCTCGCGAAGGAATCCAGCCCCGAAATGCGGGATGATCACCGGTACACGCGGGTGGCGGGACGCCACCGCGGAGAGCGAGAGGGGATCGCCGAGCCGCAGGTCGAATGGCGTCCCCAATCCGAGTTTCTTCCGCACGCCGACGGTCAGCACTCCGCAGTGCGCGAAGACGACCGCGCCGTGCCCCTCGGCAGTCTCGAACACCGCATCGACCCGCTCGTCGTCGAGCCGGTACCTGTGCATGGCCGGAAACAGCGCCACGCCGCGCAACCCGAGCTCACCCAGCGCCCGCGTCAGCGTCCGTCCACTGTCGGCCGCCGTCGGGTCGAACATGAAGAAACCCACGAACCGGGTCGGATGACGCGCGACCGCAACGGCGACCGAATCCTCGTCGCTCGGCACACTCGCGATCAGGGCCGCGCGCGAGACGCGGTGCAGGTCCAGCTCCTTCACCCAGCGGTCGGCGAGGTTCTCCGGCGTGCTCGGGGGCTCCCAGCCGAGCAGTCCCGCTATGACGTTCGCGTGCTCGGCGGCCGGCAGGCGCTGCTGGTCACTGGCCACGAGGATCTCGAGAAAGCGCGACGAGAAGAAGTGACAGTGAACGTCGCAGATGGTGCTCATCATCGTGGCCGGACGAGGACAGTATCATGACGGAGACACCCTCGAGGACCCTTGACATGCGGGCTCACCAGGCCCACGGTCGCGCGTCTGCGGACGCTGACGCCGGCGCTGGGGTTACACGTGGGTAGCGTCTGCCTGCGGGTAGGGGTTACAGAGAGCGACTGACGGGCCGGCATTGAGCATCGGCTGATTCGGCCGCGGAGTCCGAGTCCAAAGGCAAAGTGGAACGCAGACGTTCGCCGACAAGCCGTGCGAATGGTGTGCGAATTCGATGAGCACCCCACGCCGGCGGTCTGCCTTGATGGCCCGGGGAGTCGGAGACCGCGACCGTTCAAACGTCGACGGGTTGCGCCTGATCAGAGAGCCGGAGCGGCACTCCGCCCCGTCGCACACCCGTCGCACACGAGGCCCCTTCGAGCACCCTCACGTAGGCTCATGTGACGCTTGCTCGACCGCTGAAAATGCCTTCGGGACGGGCCGAAATCGTTGGTGCGGAAGAGAGGGCTCGAACCTCCACCGCCTTGCGGGGACAAGCTCCTGAGGCTTGCGCGTCTGCCAGTTCCGCCACTTCCGCAGGTCGAGGGGATCACGTCGGCAGGACTCCAGAGTATAGCGAAACGGTCGGCTGCCGTCGAGCCGCGGCTCGGTAGTTGAACCGCTCGATGGCTGACCGGACACCCGGCCCGGCGGTTCTCCGGAATTGCCAAGGGCCCGCCCTCGCTGACGGGTTTGCACGCTCTCGTACCCTCGCAAACCGTCGCAACATTTTCGAACCTCGTCGCATCCTCGCACCTCGCGGAGACGGAATATGCTCTCCGCAGCCGTTCGACCCGGTACCTCAGGTTGGTCGGTCAGGGACGTCAGGGCGGATGGCTCCGCCCCGGCGTCCCGTGTGTTCAGTATCCGGAGCCTGCGAAGTCGAGGAGTGCGAAAAAAATGCACATGTGCGGGGTGAAATGAGGCGGTATGAGACATCATGAGGCACGGCGCCGGTGCCGATAAACCCAATGAAACCGCACGAGACCGCATGAGACGGCACGAGACAAATCGGGCGGAATGGAACCGTCTATAATCCCGAACATCCTGACTATGACGTCTCGACGGATCCAGTTGGCGGCAGGCTTGCTTCGGGTGCATCATCGTCATAGGCAGGGACGCATGAGCATGCGGTTCGAGAACACCACGCGCATCGAATCGGGCAGCCCGGCGGCGAGCGTCACGCTCGACGGCTTCGCCGAAGCCGTCGCCACCGCTGGAGGACTCGAGGTGCGCGGCCTCACGGCGCTCGACACGCTCGAAATCTGGACCCGCAATTCCCGCTACCGCGTCACCGTGCTGGATCCGCAGCGATGCCGGGTGCTCATCGAGGGCGGCGCGTTCTTCCCGGTCCTGGCCGAAGCCACCATCGGCGGCGCCAGCTGCGGCGGCAGCATGCTGAAGGTCGGCTGGATCGTCCAGGGCTTCTGCCTGGAGATCTTCTACCCGGGCGGTCGAATCGTCACCACGAGCGTGCGCCGCGTGCAGACGCAGCCACCGGACGCCGGACAGCGACTGTTCTGACGGGTACCCGCTGGCCACATCCGCCGCCACGCCCTCTCCGGTTTTCTCAGCAAGCACACGCCGCCGGCTCGACTTCTGATCGTGCTCGCCTTCCTCCTCGCGCTCCTTCTGCCGTTCGTCCGCCGGTTGCGTGCATGGTGGTGTGGCGGCAAGCCACCGACCGTCGAAGGGCTCCGCACCTTGCGCGCGGGTGGCCGCCGCGCTAGTCTCATGCCTTCGTGACCGACGCGAACAGAGGAGACCCGACCATGCGCCGAGTGATTGCAGGCCTAGTAGCCACCGTGGCACTCTCCGCCGCCACGCTCACTGCCCAGCAGGCTGCCCCCGCCCCTGCCGAGCCTCCACAGGAAACAGCGGCGGCGGACGACAACTGGAAGCCGGACGAAATCAAGAACCTCACGGTCCTGCCGAAGGAGATGCCCGTCGACGACGTGATGAAGATCATGAAGGCATGGAACACCGCACTGAACGTCCAGTGCGTGTTCTGCCACGTTGGCGCCGTCGGCAAGCCGCTCTCGACCTACGACTTCGCATCGGACAACAAGAAGCGCAAGGAAACCTCGCGTGTCATGCTCCGGGCGGTGATCGACTCCAACGAGAAGTACAAGACAATCGGCGACGAGCCCCCCGAAATCTCGTGCGCGACGTGCCACAAGCGCTCGCGTCATGTCGACGACAAGCTCCCGGCGGAACCCCCGGCGGAACATTGATCAGGCGGTTGGTTTGCTGTCCGGGCGGCCCCGGCCTGCAGCGCACGGGGCCGGAGAACACACCCATGTTCGAAGCCTAGTCCGTGGCCGGTCCGCCGTCTCACACGCTGATCGTCGAAACGGATCACGCGCCGGGCGTGCTCTCGGAAGTTGCGCGCGTGCTGGCAGAGCACCCCGCGAACATCGTCTCGATCGAGACACTCGGTCCGATGGACGAGGGCGCAACGCTTTACCTCGAGATCGATCACGTCGAGGATTTGCCGCGTCTGCTCGGCCGCCTGGAGGGGCTCGCTGTCGTGCGGTCGGTTCACGAAGCCGAGCCGCTGATGAAGATCTACGGCAAGCGCGTGATCATCATGGGGGGCGGCGCGCAGGTGGGCCAGGTGGCGGTGGGCGCCATCAGTGAAGCCGATCGCCACAACATCCGGGGCGAGCGCATCTCGGTGGACACGATCCCGCTCGTCGGTGAGCACGAGCTGGCGGCGGCGGTACGTGCGGTCGCGCGCCTCCCGCGGGCCCGCGTGCTCGTGCTCGCCGGTGCGCTCATGGGGGGCGCGATTACGGAAGCCGTGCGAGACGTCCAAAGCCACGGCATCGTCGTCATTGCGCTGAACATGGTGGGCAGCGTCCGCGAGGCCGCGGACCTCGTCGTGACCGACCCGCTGCAGGCGGGCGTGATGGCGGTGATGGCCATCGCCGACACCGCGCAGTTCGACATCTCGAAACAGCGGCGCCGACGGTCCTGAACGCGCGCCGGCAGTCGCTGACGACACCGATCACTTCGAAGGCTCTTCGCGGTGCCTGGTCAGGAATCCCGTCAGCAGCTCGTTGAAGCGCGCGGTCTGCTGGGCGTGCACCGCGTGGGATGCACCGGGGACCGTCACCGCCTCGACTGACGGTAGACATTCCGCCAGCCGGTCGTCTATCGCTTTGAAGAACGAGCGGCTCGATCCGCCCGTCAGCAGCAGCACTGGCGCCCTTACCGCCCGCGCATCGTCGCAGGTGAACGGGGGATCACCCGGAGGCGCCTGCGCCTCACGCCGCAACTCCGCCAGGTTGTCCGTGATCATCTCGCGGGTGGAAGTGGGCATCAGCTGGTACGCGCCGGCGCCGAAGACCGCGTCGACGAACGCGCGAAGTGCCGTGTCCCGGTCGCCTCGCGCGAGGAGGCTCCGCGCATTCTGAAGCGCGGCGGCAGCCTCATCGGCCGCCAGCGAACCCGGCGGCAGCAGGCTGAGCATCGCGGGCTCGGTCAATACCAGCGTCCGAATCAGGGCGGGCCGATCGCGGGCCGCGAGCAGCGCGACCACACCTCCGTACGAGGACGCGACGATGTGGACCGCGCCGGCGTGCAGCGATTCGATGAAGGACGCCAGGTCGGCGGCGTGCAGTGCCGACGTGTATGCCTCGCCTTCAGCGGGTGGGGCGTTCGGGTGGTGAAAGCGCCGGCTATACGCCACCGCACGGAACGACGCCCCGGCGACGGGAGCCATCTGGTAGCCCCACGTCCGCAGATCCGCGCCGCTGCCGTGGACGAACACGACCGGAGTCCCGCTTCCCTGCTCGACCCAGGCGAGCTCGGTGCCCTCGACGGTCACCCGTTTGAGATTCCCAGGACCCGCCGCAACAGCGGCCACTCCGGCCGCAACGGCCGCTATCACCCACGCGCACCGCTTCATGGTGCCTGGCGCCACGATCACCCCCTGCATGCCCGCATTGTCCGGGGCGCGGGCGCGACGCTGCATACCGCCCCCCCCGGCATAACACCCCCCAAATACTAAGGTCTGCCGGGTTCATTCTCCGCGGTTCGCCCCTGTTCCCGCGAGCAGACTTCGTTGAGCACTGCTGCTGCCTGCATCGGGTCAGCACGGGCCTCCCGGAGGCCGACTGTTTGACGCCTCTCCACTCGAGCCGATAGCATGACGTCTCCCTTGGAGCACTGAATTCATGGAACGCTACGCTGGTTTGCCCCCGTTGCCCCCCCGCATCGAACGACTTCCCGAACTTGCATTGGACCTCTGGTGGAGTTGGCACGACGACGCCCGCGAGGTGTTTCGCAACCTGGATTACCCGCTGTGGCGGGCCACCGCGCACAATCCTGTCCGAATGCTCTGGATGATCCCGCGTGCGACGCTCGAGCGCGCTGCACAGGATCCGGTGTGGCTGCAGCAGTACGATCGCGCGCTGGCGAGGCTGGACGACGCGCGGGCGGCGCGCTTCACCTGGTGCACCGAGCAGGTACCCGATCTGAACGGCCAGTCGATCGCCTACTTCTCGGCGGAGTTCGCACTGCACCAGTCGCTGCCCATCTACGCCGGCGGTCTGGGTGTCCTCGCCGGCGATCACTGCAAGGAGGCCAGCGACCTCGGTGTGCCGCTGATCGGCGTCGGATTCATGTACCCGCAGGGCTACTTCCACCAGCACATCACCGCCGATGGGTGGCAGGAAGAGGGGTACGAGAAACTGAACTGGGCGGACGCTCCCATCGAGGCCGCCGTGACGCCGACGCGCGAGCCGGCGGTCACCGCCGTGCCTCTCGGCGATCGCACCGTCCTCGTGGCCGTCTGGCGCGTCCGCCTCGGCCGGGTCGCCCTGTACCTCCTCGACACCGACCTCGAGGAGAACGCGCCGTGGGATCGCTCCCTGTCCGCCCGGCTCTATGGCGGGGATCGCGAAACGCGGGTGCAGCAGGAGATCATCCTCGGCATCGGCGGCGTCCGTGTGCTCCGAAGCCTTGGCTGGCATCCGACCGTCTGGCATCTGAACGAAGGCCACGCCGGATTCGTGGTGCTGCAGCGCATCCGTGAGTTCGTGGATCAGGGGCTGTCGTTCGACGCGGCGCTGGAGGAAGTGCGGCGGACGACGGTGTTCACCACTCACACGCCGGTGCCCGCGGGCCACGATGCGTTCAACTTCCAGCTCGTGGAGAAGCACCTTGCGGGCGCGTGGGGATCGCTCGGCACCTATCGACCCCAGTTCCTGGCGCTCGGCGAATACGACAACGGGAGCGGCCCCCAGTTCAACATGACGGCGCTCGCCCTGCGCGCGTCCGCGTCGGTCAATGCCGTGAGCCAGCTGCACGGCGAGGTCACCCGCGAGATGTGGGTGCCCATCTGGCCGGGCACCCGGGTGGACGACGCGCCAGTCAAGGCGGTCACCAACGGCGTCCACGTGCCGACATGGGTCTCGCACGACATGTCCGAGCTCTTCGGGCGGTACCTCGGCGAGGACTGGATCGACAGGCACGACGATCCCGGGTTGTGGGACGCGATTCACGACATCCCGGACGACGAGCTCTGGGCTGTCCGATCGGCGCTCCGCAACTACTTGTTCTCCTTCATCCGTCAGCGGGCGCGAGCGCTCTGGGCCAACGAACGCGTGAGCCCCGCGCGGGTGCTCGCGGCCGGTCCGCTGCTCGATTCCGACGCGCTGACCATCGGTTTCGCCCGGCGGTTCACCGGCTACAAGCGGCCCGACCTGATCTTCAGGGACCCGGAGCGCCTCGCGCGTATCCTCAACATGCCGGGGCGCCCCGTTCAGATCGTGTTTGCGGGGAAATCGCACCCGGCGGACGATACGGGCAAGCACCGGCTCCAGGGCGTCTATCGCCATGCGCTCGATCCTGCCTTCGCCGGCCGCGTCGCAATCGTCGAGGACTACGACCTGCACGTCGCGCACTTTCTCGTCCAGGGCTGCGACGTGTGGCTGAACAACCCCCGCAAGCCACTCGAGGCCAGCGGCACGAGCGGCATGAAGGCGTCGGTCAACGGCGTGCCGCATCTCAGCATCGGCGATGGCTGGTGGGCCGAGGGATACAGTGGCGCCAACGGGTGGCTCATCGATGGGGGCGGAAGCGGCGATGAGGGCGCGGTGGACGACGCTGATGCCGCCTCACTCTACCGGCTGCTGGAAGAGGAGATCGTGCCCGCATTCCATGACCGGGGCCCCCACGGGGTGCCGCACCGCTGGTTGAAGGTGGTGAAGGAAGCGATCCGCACAGTCGCCCCTCGATTCAGCACGAGACGCATGGTCAAGGAGTACGTCCAGCGGATGTACGTGCCCGCAGCCCGGCAGCAGATGCTGCGCTAGTAACGGCGCGCTACAATCGATCTCATGTCACGCAAGACCGCCGAGAAGCTACGATGCGCCCTGTGCGGCGCCAAGGAAGTGTCCGAGCCGCGCGGGGAGGAGAAATACTGCCGGGACTGCTGGGACAAGAAAATCGCGGTCGAGGAAATCGTCGCCCGCGAGTTCGCGCTGAAGCGCTACATCCGCGCGCACACCGCCGAGAAGTACCTCATCTACCACTCGACCATCAAACGCCCGTGCGGGCAACTGCTGGTCGTGGACGACGGCTTCGACCTGTTCCTCTCGCTGATCCTCTTCCCCACCTTCAGCTGGGACGATGCCGCGTACCATCTGGATGGCGATCCCGACGGTCGGACCTTCGCCGAAATTCTGGTCGACGTCGTCGCGACCGAAGTCATCGAGCCCTGGGGCGGCGGCAAGTGGCACCTGGAGATCTTCCGCTCGATCAACGCGGAGCCGGAGGACTGGAACGGGGAGATGTGAGGCGGCTGCGGCCGACTGGCGGCCGCAGCCGCCGTGTAATGCACAATGCAGAATGTAAAATGTAAAATCTTTGGGCAATCGGCGAGCTGCCCATCTGGCCTTTTACATTTTGCATTGTGCATTTTGCATTTTGCATTCTTGCCCCGTCACGCTCCCCTGACTCTGAACGCCACCTGTCGCGTTACTGTCGCCGGCTTCCCAGCGCGGGACGTGGCGTCTACCTTCAGCACGTAGAGTCCCGGCGCGAACCCCGCCAGCGGGATCTTGGCGGTCACGCCGTAGCCGCCTGACTTGCCCTGCAGTTCGGAGCTGTTCCGTTCCTCGGCCGTGTTGAACACCACGCGCCCGTCATCGGTGAGCACCGTTGTCGTGATGTCGACCTTGTGCGGCGGTTGCGCTTCGTTGTCGTAGATTTCGGCGAACGTCTGCAGCGTGTCGGCCGCACGGAATTCGCGTGAGGCGGTGGGCGGCAGCGGCAGAACGGTGCGCAGCTCCTCGTCCGCCTTCGCGGTCATGACGCTCTGGGCCTCGCCCGACGCGATGACGATGCCGCTCATCGCGAGCGGCCCCTTGGTGAAGTCCGGCACGTCGAGGTCGTAGGTGACCGAACCCACACGCCCGCCTCCAGTCTCGCGAGCAGCCATCCGGAGCTGATAACGGCCGGGCGGCAGCTTCAGGCGTGACTGCATGCGGATGCCGGTCTCGGCGACGCGTGCCCGGGTATCGGGCTTGAGGCCCATGTTCACGACGTCGCGCGCGCCGTCCCGCAGCTTTGCGCCCGAGTCGAGGGCGATGACCGACATCTCGAGGTCGTTGACGAACTTCCCGTCCTTCTCCTGGAACACCAGGTCCCTGCCTTCGGCCTCGATGCTGACGGCCACCGAGGCATTCGGTGCGGCGCCCCTGAAGGGCGCGGCGAACGCGCGCAGCGTGAGCGCCGGCAGCGGCAGCGGACTGTCGAGCGCCCGCCGCAGTTCCGGAGACGTCTTCTCGTTCGGCGACTGGCTCGCCTGCGCTGGCGCCTTGCCTCGAGGGGCCGTGTAGCCCTTGCGCGTCCGGACCTCCACGCCTTCCCGGCGGACCTTCACCTCGATCCTGCGGAATCGCCCGTCGCGCTTGTCGTTCTTCGGGTAGAAACCGAGGACGTAGTACGAGCTGTTGTCGGCGACCACCCGCTCCCAGGCCCTGGTGAAATCGTTGCTGTTGACAGCGGCGTAGCCGCCCGTGTCCTCGGAAAGGCTGCGCAGGCTCATCTGCGAAATTCTCAGTTCGTCCTGGAACGACTGCAGGCTCAGGTTGCTCTGCGGATCGGCTGGAAAGCCGCCGGCTGCCTCGATCGACTCGTCCGCGAGCGAGGTGAGGCCGCGCGGATCGATTCCGTAGATGCTTACGTTGGCCCGTGTCGCCGACGCGATGACATTCCGCATGGAATCCTGGATCGTGGTGGACTCGCGATTGTTGAAGTCGTAGATGTCGTAATCGATGCCCTCGCTCAGGTACACGATGGCCTTCCGCCGCCCGTGAATCCCGTCGACGTAATCGCTGATGTTCCTGAGCGCGTCGAGCGAGGCCCGGGCGTCGTGGCCGCGTTCGAGATCGAGTGGATCGTTGATGCGGCTCCCCTGCCCGGGGGTGCTCCGCTGGCGCTGGTACTGGTCGAGGCGCTCGAGGGTGGTCGAACGCAGCTTCCGGCCAAGAAAGCGGTCCACGCTGGCCCCGAGCAACCGCTTGTTGCTGGTGAACTCCTGTCCTGCCTCGCCGCGGCCGCTCGTGTAGACAACGGCGGCGACATCGTTCGCGCCCATTGCCTGGTCGACGAACTGCCGCGCCGCCCGCCGGACGAGCGCGCTGCGAGAGGCGGCCGTCTGCAGGTCGTCGAGCACGAGGACGTACACGCGGCCCTCGAACGGGGTCGCGTTCGACGCCACGTCCGGCTCGATGGGATTGCGCGTGAACAGCGGCCGCTCGGCGCGTTCAATGGGGATGTTGACGAGGCTGAAGTTGGAGACGTCCTGCGGAACGCCTTCCTCCAGAACCTGGAAGTCGTCGCGCGCGAGGTCGTTGACGAAGCGGCCCTGGCTATCGAACACCGCGGCGTCGACCTCGACGTAGTTGATCTCGACGCGGAAGGTCACAGCCGGCTGGTCGGCCGTGGGTCGATTCGATGCGGGCTGCTGCGCAGCCGGGCGGGCAGCCACGGCGGCAAGCAGACAGATCCCCAGCAGCAGTTGTGTGCGAATACGTGGCATGGCGCTCCGATTATCACCCTTTATGACGCCGAGCGGCCGCAACCGGGCGGGTAGGCCCTCGTCGCGCCTGTTCTATGGACGCACCGCCCGCACCGAAATGAGATCGGGAGGTGTTTCTCATCTTGGTGAGAATGAGATCGGGAGGTGTTTCCGGCCGGCCGACAGGATGAGACTGGCCTGAGAAACACCTCCCGATCTCATTCTCATGAATTTGAGAAACACCTCCCGATCACAAATCGGCCGATGTCGCCGGGGTGATCGAAAAACTGAACACGGCCGACCGAAAGTGAGAGCAGGCGCGTCTAACGAGCACGGGCAACTCGACTGCGCTCCCGAGCGCCGGGGACCTTTTCTGCCTCCGCTATACTGACAGCATGCACCTCGACATCGCCGCCGTACAGTCCGCGCTGGCCATCGACGGCCTCGACGGCTGGCTCCTGTACGATTTCCACGGCTCCAATCCGGTGGCCGCAGCCCTGGCCGGCCTCGCTGGCACCGGGACGCTGACCACCCGCCGCTGGTACTGCATGATTCCCGCCCAGGGACAGCCCCGGAAGCTGGTGCACGCGATCGAATCGCACAACCTCGACAAGCTGCCAGGTGAAAAGCTGGTCTACGCGGGTCGCGAGGCACTCTCCGCCGGACTGGACACCTTGCTCAGCGGCACACGCCGGCTGGCGATGGAATACTCGCCGCTCGGTGCCATTCCCTACGTCGCGCGCGTGGACGCTGGCACAATCGAGAGCATCCGCGATCGGGGCGTCGACGTGGTGTCGTCAGGCGATCTCGTGCAGCGGTTCGAAGCCTGCTGGGATGCCGACGCGGTGGCGACCCATCAAGCGGCCTCCGAGCGCCTCTATCGCATCAAGGATCGCGCGTTCGGTGCATTGGCCGAGCGACTTCGCACAGGCACTCCCACCACCGAGTACGAGATCCAGCAGTTGATGGCCGGCTGGATCCGCGAGGAGGGCATGCTCAGCGACTCGGCGCCCGTCGTTGCCGTAGGCGCGCATGCGGGCGACCCCCACTATCAGGCGGGCCCTGACGGCAGCGCCGCCATAGGACGCGACGCGCTGGTCCTGCTGGACCTGTGGGCGAAGCTCGCGAAGCCGGGCGCGGTGTATGCAGACATCACGTGGGTGGGGTTCACCGGGTCGCGAGTGCCCGACGAGCAGGCGGCTGCCTTTGCCGCGGTTGCGAGCGCACGCGACACGGCAGTCAGAACGGTCCAGGAGGCCGCGGCGGCTGGCACCGATCTCCGCGGATGGCAAGTGGATCGGGCGGCCCGCACGGTGCTGCAGAAGGCGGGGTATGGCGATCGGATCCTGCACCGCACCGGGCACAGTCTCGGGGAAGCGGTGCACGGCAACGGCGTCCATATGGACGACTACGAAACACACGACGATCGCAAGCTGCTTCCGGGCAGCGGATTCACAATCGAGCCCGGCCTCTACTTCGAGCAGTTCGGCGTTCGAACGGAAATCAACATGGTGTACGGCAGCGGGTCGGCCACGGTGACCGGTCCCGCCCAGTCAGCAATCGTCGCATTGTTCTAAGCGCGCCGCCGTTCGAGGGAAGCCGGCGAGCTCGCGGGTTGTGAAGGGGAAGGGCGCAGGGGCTGCGCCCGGAGGAAGGTATCAGCAATGTCCACGCGGAAGACCACCCTGTTCTATGCGCTTCTCATTGCCGTCGCGTCGCTGGCGGTCGGCATGGTGATCGCGTCGCGCCTCGACCTGTCGCCCGAATCCTCGGCGCAGACCATGCCGGTGCCGGCGGCGAACCAGGCGCCGCTCAACGGCGCCATCACCCTGTCGACCTTCCGCGAGATCGCGAAGGCGCAGACGCCCACGGTCGTGAACATCCGGACCGAGTCGCGCCAGCGCGCGCAGGAGATGACCGAGTTCTTCGGCGGCGGGGACGACCTGTTCCGCCGCTTCTTCGGGGCGCCTGACGAGGAGAGCCCCCGGAACAACCAACGCCGTCCGCGCGACCAGGTCGTGCAGGCCGCAGGCACGGGCTTCATCATCAGCAAGGAAGGCTTCATCATCACCAACAACCACGTCGTCGAGGGCGCGACGAAGGTGCTGGTGTCGCTCTATGGTGAGGACGAGGGGCAGGAGTACCCGGCGCGGGTGGTCGGCCGCGACCCGCTGACGGACAGCGCCCTGCTGGAGCTGACCGAGAAGCCGAATCACACGATGCCCGAGGCGAAGTTCGGCGACTCGAGCCTGATGCAACAGGGCGACTTCGTAATGGCGATCGGCAACCCCTTCGGTCTGGCGCACACGGTCAGCGTCGGCGTGATCAGCGCGCTGAAGCGGCCGTTCCCGGTCGCGACCGGCCGGTCCCAGGACATGATCCAGACGGACGCCGCGATCAACCCGGGCAACTCCGGCGGGCCCCTTTTGAACGCGCGAGGCGAGGTGGTCGGCATCAACACCGCCATCTACTCCGATGCGCGGCAGAGCGGCAATATCGGGATCGGCTTCGCAGTGCCTGTGAATGCCGTTCGCGATCTGCTGCCGCAGCTGCGGACCGGCAAGATCACGCGTGGCATGATCGGCGTCAGCGTGCGGGCACTGCCGCGCGAGAACATCGAAGAGCTCGGCCTGAAAGAACGCAAGGGCGCACTCGTGAGCTCCGTGACCGCAGGCGGCCCAGCCGCCCAGGCCGGTTTGCAGCCGGGCGACATCATCCTCGAGGTGAACGGGAAGCCGATCCGCAGCAGCGAGGATCTCGTACAGATCGTCGTAGGGCTGAAGCCAACGACCACGGTTCCCGTTCAACTCCTCCGCGACAAGGCGGAGAAGACCCTGAACGTCACGATCGGCGAGCTGGATCTCGAATCCGAGGGCCAGCAGGCATCGGCGGACTCCGAAGACGAGGGCGACACCAACGAGGGCTTCGGCATCACGCTGGGCAACCTGACAGCCGAACGCGCGCGCCGCATGGGCGTGCCGAGCGGCACGACCGGCGCGCTGATCACGGACGTCGATCCGAGCGGCAGCGCGGCGCGTTCGGGTGTGCGTCCCGGCGACATCATCCTCCAGGTGAACCGGAAGCCGGTCACGAGCGCCGGCGGAAGCGGTCCGCGCACTCCAGAGCGTGCGCACCGGCGGGACGGCGTTCCTGCTCGTCTGGCGGAACAACCAGGAGATCTTCGTCCCGGTGCCGAAGGGCGGCGAGTAAGCTTCGGGCGGGGTGACGGGGAGTGGGAGGCGGCGTACCACGTGGTGCGCCGCCTCTCGTCTTGCACGCGGATCGCCGGGACTGAAGTCCCGGCTCCACACCGGACTCCCGGCTCCACACCGGGCTCCAGCTCCACACCGGACTTCCGGACCCAAACCGGACTTCCGGCTCCAGATCACCTCCGGCTCACACCGAACTCCCCACTCCACAAACCGCGCCGACGGCTCGCCCAACTCCACAAGGGAGCGAGCCGGCTCGGCCATGTGGAGCCGGGACTGTCGTCCGGGCGTTTCCCGCATTGCATCCCCGCGCCACTTGGAGTTACATAGGCCCCCATGAACACGGCGCTCGAACGCGAAGTGAAGCTCCGGTTCGACTCGGTGGACGACGCACGCACCGCGATCACGGGCAGCGAGGCCACCCCTATTCGAAGCCGCCGGCTGCAGGAGGACTACCTGCTCGACGAACCCGGCGAGACGCTGAAGAACCGCCGCTGTGTGCTGCGGGTGCGGATTGAGGCGGGCAAGAACCTCGTCACGTTCAAGGGCCCGGTGCAGCCGTCGCACATGAAGGTGCGCGAGGAGCTCGAGACGGTTGTCGGCGACGGCGAGACAATGCTGCGATGCTTCGAGCATCTGGGCTACCGCGTGTGGTTTCGCTATCAGAAGTACCGCGAGGAGTACGCACTCGGCGATGCCATGATCGCGATTGACGAAACCCCAGTGGGCGTGTTCGTCGAGGTCGAAGGCTCAGAACAAGGAGTGACCGACGCGGTGCGCGCGCTCGGACGCGGGCCCGGCGACTACCTGCTGGACTCGTACCGCTGCCTCTTCATGGAATACCGGCGGGCGCGCGGCCTGCCTGACACCGACATGCTGTTCGACGGGATCTGAGCGGCAGCCATCAGGCGTTGTGTCACCCACGGCCACGACGTTGTCTGCCTCCGCCAGCCAGCGCATGCCGGTCGCCCTCGTGCTCTCGGCAGGTCTCGGCACACGCCTGCGGCCACTCTCGTGGCTGCGCGCAAAGCCGGCGCTGCCGGTGGCCGGCGCACCTCTCGTGGCGCACATCCTCCACGGGCTCGCGTCACACGGCGTTCGTGAGGCGATCGTCAACCTGCACCATCGATCGGAGACAGTCGCGGCGGCCGTTGGCGATGGCGCCGCCTTCGGCATTCGCGTGCGCTACTCGTGGGAACAGCCGCTCCTGGGCTCGGGTGGAGGGCCGGCGCGCGCGTTCTCCCTGGTGGATGGGGACGAACTGCTGATCGTGAACGGCGACACGCTGACCGATATCGACCTGCGCGCCTTGTACGCCGCCCACACCGCGTCGGACGCGCTCGTCACGATGACGGTGATCGAGAACCCGGCGCCCCTGACTTACGGCGGCGTGCAACTCGACTCGTCGGGCGCCGTCGAGCGTTTCACGCGACGGGGTCACGCACCGCCGGGCTGGCACTTCGTGGGTGCGCAGGTCGCACGGCGCGCGGCGTTCGATGGAGTGCCGCTGGATACGCCAAGCGAGAGCGTCGCGCAGATTTACCCCGCGCTGATTGCCGCGCGGCCGGGCAGCGTGCAGGGCTGGATCGCGAACGCGACCTTCGATGACATCGGCACGCCGGCGTCGTATCTCGACACCTGCGTCAGGCTCAGCAACCGCGACCCGCGCCGGCTGATCGAGAGCGGCGCGCAGATCGCCGCGGGCGCCCGCCTCTCGAACACGGTCTGTTGGCGGGAATCGGTGGTGGAGGACGATGTCGAGCTGGCCTCGTGCATCGTGTGCAACGGCGCAGTTGTGGGCCGCGGCTCACGGTATCATCGGTCCGTGCTGCTCCCGGCCGGCACGGTTCCCGCCGGACCGCACGATTACCGGGAGGGCGCGCTCACCGTGTCCCCCATCGACTCTTAGCCGCCGAAGGCGAGCCGCGCGCCTGCCACCAGAGAGGTGTTGATCATGGCGACCACCGACAAGCGACGCGCGGACGCCGCGCAGGTGCGGGACCGGCTGGAGACATACCTGCAGCGAAGCGGGCTCAAGAAGCGCAGCCTTGCGGTCGTGCCGTTGACCGGCGACGCCTCCGACCGCCGCTACTTCCGCGTGGTGCTCAGGGACGGGCCTTCGGTGGTACTGGCGCTGCACCCGGTCTCGTTCTCGTACGAGACGCTGCCGTTCGTCCGGATCGCCTCCCTGCTGAGCGACATGCCGCTTGCGGTGCCGGCCCTCATCGATCACGCGGACGATCTTGCGCTGCTCGTCCTGCAGGACCTGGGAGACGTCACCCTGCAGGCGTATCTCGGGGCGGTGCAGCCGTCGGAACACGTCCGGCTGTATCGCCAGGCCGTCACGCTGATCGAGATCCTGCAGCGCCGCGGTGCTGACCTTGCCTCGCCGGCATACCCGCCCTACCAGGTGGCGTTCGACGTGGAGAAGTTCGTGTGGGAACTGGAGTTCTTCACGAAGCACTTCATCGAGGGCTATCGCGGTGTCGCCCTCACGCCCGGCGTTCGTGATGAACTGCTCGGCGAATGGCGCAACCTGGCGGGCCTGCTGGCGTCGGAGCCGCGGGTGCTCTGCCATCGCGATTATCACAGTCGCAATCTGATGCTCAGTAGGGGCGAGCTGTACGTGATCGACTTCCAGGACGCGCGCATGGGTCCAGACACGTACGACCTGGCGTCCCTGCTGCGCGACTCGTACGTCGACCTGCCGGAAGACGACAGCCAGGCGCTGATCGACCACTTCATCGCGCTCAAGCGCGAAGGATGCCCTGTCACCGCCACGGCCGAGTGGGAACGCGCCTTCCGAGCCCGGTTCGAAATGATGGCCCTGCAGCGAAATCTCAAGGCTCTGGGCACCTTCGGCTACCAGACCACCGCGCGCAGCAATCCCGTCTACATGCAGTACATACCGCGCACGTTGCGCTACGTGAGCATGGCGCTCGATCGGCAGCCTCAGTTCGGCCGCCTGCGCGAGCTGCTGGATGGGCTCGTCGGCGAGACCATTTAGTGGCCTGTATCGGGGCGGCTTCGGCCGCCGGTCCTGCAATTTCGCCCCGTGAGCCCCCAGCGTGGGCCCCGGGACCGTAGCGCCCCCGGCACCCCCCGCCCCGTTTGGTTCCGCATCTCAGGGCCCGTCACCTATACTGGGATGTTCGAGCGTGCGCCGCGGAGGCAGTTTGAGCACCCTGCAGTTCGGCATATCGACGCACCTCTACCATGACCAGCGGCTCGGTCGCGATCACCTGGTCGAGATCGCCGCTCACGGATTCGAGGCGGTCGAGATATTCGCCAACCGGCCGCACTTCGATCTGACCGATGCGTCCGCCTTGACGGAGCTGGACGAGGCGTTGCGGGACACCGGCCTGCGGCCGCACGCGGTGCACGCGCCGATTGCGGATTCGCTCAGAACTGGCGTCTGGGGATCGCCGCTGTCCATCGCCACCGGCGACGACAAGGCCCGAACGCACGCGTTGGGGGAGGTGGAAGCGGCGATCAGGTGCGCGCAACGGTTGGGGGCGCCCTTCCTGGTCGTGCACGTGGGCGTGCCCGACTCGCAGGGCCCAGGACCGGAGGACAACCGTCCCGACATGGCGCGCCGCAGCATCGAGGCGCTCGAGGGAATCGCGGCATCCCTGGGTGTGCGCCTGGCGCTCGAGGTCATCCCCAACCCGCTCTCGACGGCCGAACGGCTGGTGCGCTTCATCGAGGAGGACCTCGAGCTGCCCGACATCGGTGTGTGCTTCGACTTCGGCCACGCGCAGCTTGTCGGCGATTTACTGGATGCCATCGAGACGCTCTCCGGGCACGTGTTCACGACGCACGTGCACGACAACCACGGACGGAGCGACGATCACCTCGTGCCGTTCGAGGGGCGAATCAACTGGGACGCGGGTCTGATGGCGCTGCAGAAGATCGGCTACGAGGGCGTCCTCATGTTCGAGCTCGCCGCCGCTGCCGAACCCCGCGTGGCCCTCGAGCGGGCGCAGCGCGCGCGGGAACGGCTCGAGCGGTTGACCGCCTACTGACCGCGGCGCGCTGCCGGGGGCGACCGTTCGCCGCAGCAGGCCGGTCGACGACACGGTCGAGGAGAGCACGTGGCCGAATCACTTCATGAGACGATGACGATGGCGCGGATTCAGGACATCGCGAAGCACGAGGGCCAGCAGGTCACGATTCACGGCTGGCTGCACAACCGCCGGTCCAGCGGGAAGATCCATTTCCTGCAGGTCCGCGACGGCAGCGGGTTCATCCAGGCCGTGATGTCGAAGGCTGCCGTGGGCGACGAGATCTTCAAGGGAGCGGACCACCTGTCGCAGGAAACATCCCTCAGCGTGACCGGAACCGCCCGGGCCGACGCGCGCGCGCCTGGCGGCTTCGAAATCGACGTCACCGGCATCGAGGTGCACGGCCCATCGTCGGACTACCCCATCACCCCGAAAGAGCACGGCGTCGATTACCTCCTCGATCGCCGGCACCTCTGGATCCGCTCGCCGCGGCAGCAGGCGATCCTGCGCGTACGCCATGAGGTGATCAACGCGGTTCGCGACTACTTCAACAACCGCGACTTCATCCTGTGCGACACGCCCGTGTTCACGCCCGCGGCGTGCGAGGGCACGAGCACGCTGTTCCCGGTGCAGTACTTCGAGGACACGACGGCGTACCTTACGCAGAGCGGGCAGTTGTACAACGAGGCCAACGCGATGGCTCTCGGAAAGGTCTACTGCTTCGGCCCGACCTTCCGGGCGGAGAAGTCGAAGACCAGGCGCCACCTGACCGAGTTCTGGATGGTCGAACCGGAGATGGCCTACGCGAACCTCGACGACGTGATTGCGCTCGCCGAGGGCCTCGTGGTGGAGGTGGTCGGCCGGGTGCTCGACAGACGGAAGGCGGAACTGAAGGTGATCGAGCGCGACACCTCGAAGCTCGAAGCCGTCCAGGCCCCTTTCCCCCGCGTGACCTACGACGAGGCGGCGAAGATCCTGACCGACAAGGGGCTGCCCTTCGCGTACGGCGGCGACCTCGGCGGGACGGACGAGACGGTGCTCTCGGAACACTTCGACCGTCCCGTGTGCGTGACGCACTATCCCACGACGGTGAAGGCGTTCTACATGAAACCGGACGCCGAGCAGCCGGACAAGGCCCTGTGCGTCGACGTGCTCGCGCCGGAGGGCTACGGCGAAATCATCGGCGGCGGCCAGCGCATCGACGACTACGGCCTGCTGGTCGAGCGGATCAAGGAGCACAACCTCCCGCCCGAAGCCTTCGAGTGGTACCTGGACCTCCGCCGCTACGGCTCGGTCCCCCACGGCGGCTTCGGCATGGGGATCGAGCGCGTCGTCTCCTGGATCTGCGGCCTCGAGCACGTGCGCGAGACGATTCCTTATCCGAGAATGCTCTATCAGACTGTACCCCTAGGCTCCGGGCTCCAGGCTCCGGGCTCCCGGCCGTGTACGGCTCGGGGGCCGGACGCCGCCTGGAGCCTGGAGCCTGGAGCCTGGAGCCGTTTTTGAAAATCGGTCTCGTCTCCCTCGGCTGCCCGAAGAACCTCGTTGATGGCGAGGTCATGCTGGGCCTTGCCCGGCAGGCGGGACACGAGCTGACGCCGCATGCGGCCGACGCGGATGTCATCGTCGTGAATACCTGTGCGTTCATTGACCGCGCGAAGCAGGAGTCCATCGACGCCATTCTCGAGATGGCGGAACTGAAGAAGTCGTCCCCTTCGCGGCGGCTGGTCGTGACCGGGTGCCTCGCTGAGCGACATCGCGACGAGTTGCGGGAGCAGATCCCGGAGATCGACGCGCTGCTGGGCACCGGCGAGGTGCCCGGGATTGTGGGGGCCTTGAGCGGAGCCGCACCCGTGCTGGCGCCGGGCGTCTCGCCGATGGTCTTCCACCGGCCGGTGCGGCCCAACGGCCACCAGCCCCTGGGCTCCCGCACCGAGTTGCCGACCTACATTTACGACGCGGATACGCCGCGCGTCCTCGCGACGCCGCGTCACTACGCCTACGTCAAAATCGCCGAGGGCTGCGACTACAAGTGCGCGTTCTGCATCATCCCGCGGCTGCGCGGCCAGTACCGAAGCCGTACGGCGGCGTCGATCGTGACTGAGGCACGTCAGCTCGCCGAGGCCGGGGTGCGCGAGCTCATCCTCATCAGCCAGGACACCACGTTCTACGGCATCGACCGGAGCGAGCGCGGCGCGCTCGCCCGCCTGCTGCGCGAGCTGAACGCGGTCGAGGGCCTCGAGTGGATACGGCTGCTCTATCTGTACCCCACCACCATCGACGATGCGATGCTCGACGCGATGGCCGAGTGCGACAAGGTCGTCAAGTACATCGACCTGCCGCTGCAGCACGCGTCCGATGGGGTGCTGAAGCGCATGCGCCGTCCCGGCACCCGGGCGTCGTACGAGCGCCTGCTCGGCCGTATCCGCTCACGCGTGCCTGGCGCCACCTTGCGGACAACGTTCATCGTCGGCTTTCCGGGGGAGACCGAGGCCGACATCGATGAGCTGTCGAGCTTCCTCGACACGGTCGAGTTCGACCACGTCGGCATCTTCACCTACTCCCACGAGGAAGGCACCGCCGCGGAGGCAATGGACGATGACGTGCCCTCGCGCGTGAAGAAGAGGCGGCGCGACCGCCTGATGCGGCAGCAGAAGCGGATCGTGCGGGCCGCGCAGCGCGGTCGGATCGGGGACCGGGTGCGACTCGTGGTAGACGGTGTTTCGGAAGAGCACGAGCTCGTCCTGCGCGGCCGGGTTGCCGGCCAGGCGCCCGAGATAGACCCGCAGGTGTTCCTGACGGAGTGCGACCCCAGCCAGTTTCTGCCGGGCACGTTTGTCGATGGTGAGATCGTCGGCGCCCGTGACTACGACCTGCTCGTCCGTCCGTTGCTGCGACCTTGACCGTGTGCTAGCATAAATAGTTCGCAGAAGGACGGGCTAAGTCCGGAGTGGGCTCGTGCCCACTCTTTGTATTTTGGGGGGGCGGCGTCGGGCGGGATGGAGGCGGTCGAACGAATCCGGGCGGTGGCCGATCGGGTCGTCCAGTCGCACGGCCTCGAGTTGTTCGACGTCCAGTTGCGTCGTGAATCCTCCGGCTGGGTCGTCCGAGTCTTCATCGACAAGCCGGGTCCATCCGGCACTCCCGAAGACAGCGTCGGCATCGAGGACTGTGCCGTGGTGAGCCGCGAGATCGGCACGATTCTCGACGTCGAGGACCCGCTCGACCGTGCGTACACCCTCGAGGTGTCTTCGCCCGGCCTCGACCGGCCCCTGCGTGATGCGCGCGACTACCAGCGCTTCACCGGGCGCGCCGCCAAGGTCGTGGTGGACGAACCGGTCGACGGGCAGACGGCGTTTGCCGGCCGCATCCGCGGGATGGAGGCGGGATCCGTCGTCTTCGAGGCCCAGGGAGAGAAGTGGCACCGGATACCGCTCGGCAACATCAAGCGGGCCAGGCTCGACGTGGAGTTCTAACAGACAGATGACGACCAACCCACTGCAGCAGACGATTGAGGCGCTCGCGAAGGAAAAGGGCATCGAGCCCGACGTGATCATCACGGCCATCGAGGACGCGGTGCTGACGGCCTCGCGGAAGTACTACAAGAGCACCGAGAACCTGAAGACCCGCTTCAACCCCGAAACGGGCCAGGTGGATCTGTTCGCGGTGAAGCACATCGTCGAGCAGGTGACCGACCCGGCCATTGAAATCTCGCTGACCGAGGCGCAGGAGCTCTACGGCGAGGAAGCCGAAGTCGACATGGAAATCGAGTTCCCGAAGCCGACCGACGTGCTCGGGCGCATCGCGGCGCAGACCGCGAAGCAGGTCATCTTCCAGAAGGTCCGCGAGGCGGAGCGCGAGAACATCTTCGAGGAGTTCAACGAACGGGTCGGCGAGGTCGTCAACGCCACGGTCAAGCGCTTCGAGAACGGCGACATCGTCGCTGAGCTGAACAACCGCATCGAGGCCGTGCTGCCCCGGAAGGAGCAGTCGCGCGCGGAGAGCTACAACCCGCAGGACCGCGTGCGGGCGGTCATCAAGGGGGTGAACCGGAGCGCGAAGGGGCCGCAGATCGTGCTCTCGCGAACAGACCCCGCGTTGTTGATCAAGCTGTTCGAGCAGGAGGTGCCCGAGATCTACGACGGCACGGTCATCATCCGCGGCGCGGTGCGGGAGGCGGGCGACCGCGCGAAGGTCGCGGTGTACTCGCGCGAGCGTGACGTCGATCCGGTCGGCGCCTGCGTCGGGATGAAGGGCACGCGCGTGCAGGCGATCATCCGCGAGCTGCGCGGCGAAAAGATCGACATCGTGGAGTACTCGGAAGACCCGGTGCTGTTCGTCACCAACGCGCTGAGCCCGGCGAAGGTGCAGCGCGTCTCGATCGTCGACGACCACGAACGGGTGATGGAAGTGGTGGTCGAAGACAAGCAGTTGTCGCTCGCGATTGGCAAGAAGGGCCAGAACGTGCGGCTCGGGGCGAAGCTGACCGGCTGGCGCATCGACATCAAGAGCGAGGAAGAGAAGCGCCGCGAGGTGGAACTGCAGTTTGCCGGCCTCGAGCTGGGCGGCGACTCGGAAGATGCAGCCGGCGAAGCAGACCTCTCGGCGGACGCCGATTCGGACGCTCCCCTTGAAGCGGAGGGCGAGCTCGCGACCGGCGGGGGCGATGACGTCGGCGAGCAGAAGGCCGTCTCAGGGCTCGGCGCTGGCGAGCCGGCTGTGGCAGCTGCGGAAGAGACCGCGGGCGACACGACTGAGGCACCTCCCGCCGAGGGCGTCGACGGCGCCGAGCCGGAACGCGCGGCAAGCGACACAGTAGTGACTGAAGGGACGTCGAGGTAACGGTTTGGCAACTGTCCGGATTTATAAAGTCGCGGAGCTGCTGGGCACGACCAGCCAGGAAGTGATGGCGCTGCTCAAGCGCGATCACGGCATCGAGGTGAAGAGCGCCTCGAGCACGATCGAAGAGGTCGTGGGGCGGCAGTTCGTGGAGCGCCTCGCGCGGCAGCGCGGGGTATCGCTGCCCGGCGGCGATATGTTCGCCGAGCGCCCGATGCCCTCGAGCGGCAAGAAGCCAGCGCCCGGACGGAAGCCCGAGCCGCCGAAGCCGGCTGCGCCCACGCTTGGGCCGCCGCGACTCGTCAAGACCATCACGAGGCCCGTGCAGCCCACGCCGGTCGAGGACGAAAGCGTCGACACGGACGCGTACCAGTACGCTCACCCCGCGGAGTCAGTTGACGAGCCGGTTGAAGCGGCGGGGACCGCCACGGCCGAACCTCCGGCGGCGTTCGACGAACCGTTCGGCGATGCGTACGCAGCCGCGACTCCGCAGGAGCACCCCGAGGGAGCGGAAGCGCAGGCGGTGAGCGGATCGCCGGAACCGTTCGAGTCCGAGACCGACGCACCAGCAGGCGCGCCGCACTTCGGGGAGCCGGCAGCGGGCGAGCGTCACGAGCCGCGCGCCGCCGGACAGGCCGCGCAGCCCCCGGGCCGTTTCGTGCCCCCGACGTTGCGGCTGCGCATTGAAGAAAACCGGCCGTCGGCGGCGCCGCTGGCACCGCAGACCACTGCGCGGCCGGTGATTGCCGCACGTCCGGCGGCACCGGCTGCCGCACCGCCGCGTCCACCCGTCCGGCCCGCTGCCGGCGCACGTCCTGGCGCGCCGGTCGCCGCGCGGCCTGGCCTGGCGCGGCCGTCCGACGTTCGTCCTCCGTATCAGCCCGCGGCGCCCCTCGGCGGTCCGCGGCCGCTGCCGTCGCACCCCGTGCGTCCGGCGACACCAGGCGCGCCCGGGCTCGCGCGACCGGGAATGCCGCCGCGGCCCGGCGGGACGTCCTGGCCCTCGCGTCCAGGTGGCGGCCGTCCGGGCGGCGGCGCACGTCCGTCCGGCCCGCGCCGGGATGCAAACCGCGACCCGCGGCCGCAGATGCCGGCCGCCCCTGTCGGGCCGCCGCCGATTTCACGCACGATCACGCTGGCAGAAGGAATGACCGTCAAGGATCTCGCCGACAAGCTCGAGCTGCGCGTGAAGGACGTGCTCGCGAAACTGTTGATGAAGCGCATGATGCTGAACATCAACAGCACGCTCGACACCGAAACCGCCATGATGATCGCGCGCGAGTTCGGCGCCGACGTGAAGATGCGAACGTTCGAGCAGGAGCTGCTGCAGGTCGAGTCCGAGGACGTCAAGGCCGAGGACCTCGTCATGCGCGCTCCCGTCGTGACGGTCATGGGTCACGTCGACCATGGCAAGACCACGCTGCTCGACGCGATTCGGTCCACCCGCGTCGCGGAGCGCGAGGCCGGCGGCATCACGCAGCACATCGGCGCCTATCACGTGCCGGTGGGCGACGGCCGGAACATCGTGTTCCTCGACACGCCGGGTCACGAAGCGTTCACGATGATGCGGGCCCGCGGCGCGAAGGTCACCGACGTCGTGGTGCTCGTGGTTGCGGCTGACGATGGCGTGATGCCGCAGACGAAGGAAGCGGTCGACCACGCGCGGGCGGCGAACGTGCCGATCATCGTGGCCGTGAACAAGATCGACAAGGCGGGCGTGAATCCCGACAACGTCAAACGCGAGCTGGCGGAGCTGGGCCTGGTACCGGAGGCGTGGGGCGGTACGACCGTCATGGTCGACGTCTCCGCGAAGAAGAAGCAGAACCTCGATCTGCTGCTCGAGATGGTTCTGCTCGTCACCGACATCGGCGAGCTGAAGGCCAACCCGAAGCGCAACGCGTCGGGAACGGTGCTCGAGTCGAAGATCGACCGCGGCCGGGGCCCGGTGGCCACGATCCTCGTGCAGGACGGCACGCTCCACGTGGGCGACACGTTCATCGCCGGTACGATCGTCGGCAAGGTGCGCGCCCTCATCGACGACCGCGGCCGGTCCATCAAGATGGCGCCTCCCTCGACGCCGGTCGAAGTGCTCGGTCTCGGCGGGGTCCCCTCGCCGGGCGACGCATTCCAGGCGCTGGACGATCCCGCGAAGGCACGGCAGATTGCGGTGTTCCGGCAGGAGCAGGCGAAGGCCAAGGCGCTCGGCCTGAAGAGCGGCCGCGTCACGCTCGAGTCGCTGCAGCTGCAGCTCGCGGAGGGCAGCAAGGATCTGGCGCTCATCATCAAGGCCGACGTGCAGGGCTCCGCCGAGGTGCTCGCCGATTCGCTGGCCAAGCTCAGCACCGACAAGGTGAAGATCAAGATCCTTCGATCGGGCGTCGGTGCCATCAACGAGTCCGACGTGCTCCTGGCGTCGGCCTCCGAGGCGATCATCATCGGCTTCAACGTCCGGCCGGATCGGAACGCGGCGGATCTGGCGGAGCGCGAGAGCGTCGACATCCGGCAGCATTCGGTGATCTACGCCGTGGCCGACGAGATCAAGAAGGCCATGGAGGGGCTGCTGGAGCCCACCTTCAAGGAAGCGCGCCTGGGGATTGCGGCCGTCCGCGATCTGTTCAAGGTGCCGAAGTTCGGGACGATCGCGGGCTGCATGGTGACCGAGGGGCGCATCATCCGGAGCGGCGACGCACAGGCGCGACTGCTGCGCGACAACGTCGTCGTCCACCAGGGCAAGATTGGCTCGCTGCGCCGCTTCAAGGACGACGTGTCCGAGGTCAGGTCGGGCTTCGAGTGCGGCATTGCGTTCGACGGCTTCAACGACATCCGCGTCGGCGACGTCATCGAGTGCTTCACGCTCGAGAAGGTGGCGGCCGTCACGGCGTGACGGGCGCGCGCTCCCACCGCCGGCTCGCGGGTGTGCCCCACCTGCACGCGGCCGACCCGGAGCGTGCCTCATATGGTCGTTGGCTTGCTGTCGCTCGAACTGTTCATCGCCGACGCGCAGTCCCTGAAGGACAAGCGGATGGTGCTCCGGGCGGTGAAGGACCGGCTGCGCCGCTTCAACGTCGCCGTATCGGAACTGGAGCACCAGGAGCTGTGGCAGCGCGCCGGGCTCGGGGTGGTGACGATCGCCGGGTCCGAAGCGCTCGCCAGCCGGGAGCTGCAGGGCGTGCTCGACGAGATCGAGCGGGTCGAGCCCGGCCTCGTGTCCCGCAGTGAAGTGGAGTTTCTGGCGTGAGCGTGTCGCGGACCGAGCGGTTGAGCGAGCAGATCAAGGTGGAAGCCAGCCACGTGCTCGCGCGCGAGGTGCACGATCCCGGCGTCGGGTTCGTGACCATCACACGGGTGCGTGTCAGCCCCGACCTGCAGGTTGCCCACATCTACTACACCGGTCTCGGTGACGCCACGGCGCAGCGGGCGACCGGCAAGGCGCTGCAGCGCGTGACACCGTTCGTGCGCCGCCAGCTGGCCCAGCGTCTGCGCCTGCGGCGGGTGCCGGAAGTCGCGTTCGTCTTCGACAAGTCGATTGCCCATCAGGCGCGCGTCGAGGAGCTGCTGCAGGAGATCCACGCGAACGACGCCCGGGCGGCCACACAAGATGCCCCACCACCAGACGACCACGAACAGTAACGCCGAACCAATCGCACGCATCCGTGACGCAATCCGCTCGCGCCAGCGGTTCGTCATCAGCTCGCACACGCGTCCCGACGGCGACTCCATCGGGTCGCAGCTCGCGATGGCGTTCGCGCTGCGCGCGCTCGGCAAGCAGGTCGAGGTCGTCAACCAGGACCCCGCGCCGGCTGCGCTGATGGCCTTTCCCGGCGTGCCGTCGATCCAGGTGGCCGCGCGCGTTGATCGAGAGTTCGACGCCGCGATCATCATGGAGTGCAGCGACCTGAAACGCACCGGGGTGGACGGTCTCGAGCGCTACTTCGTCATCAACATCGATCACCACCCGGGCAACGCCGACTTTGGCGGGATCAACTGGTTCGATGGCGGCGCGGCGGCCTGCGCCGAGATGGTGTTCGACGTCATCGAGGCGCTCGAGGTCCCGCTCTCGGTCGAGATCGCGACCCACATCTACATGGGGATCCTGACCGACACCGGCTCGTTCCACTACTCGAGCATCTCGGCCCGGACGTTCGACATCTGCCGGCAGCTGGTGGAGGCGGGCGTGGACCCGCCGAAGGTCGCGCGCAGCATCTTCGACAGCAACACGCTCGGGCGGCTGAAGCTGTTCGGGGCCGTATTGAGCTCGATCGAGCTGGAGCACGATGGCCGGCTCGCGGTCGTGTGCGTGAACCGCGCGATGGCGGCCGACGCGGGCGGCACCTACGACGACACCGAGGGGCTGATCAACCTGCCGCTCACCGTCCGCGAGATCCAGGCAGCGATCTTCTTCAAGGAGATCGACAAGCACGAGTATCGCGTGAGCATGCGCTCGAAGGGCGACATCGACCTCTGCGTGGTGGCCAAGAAGTTCGGCGGCGGCGGCCACAAGAACGCGTCCGGCTGCACCGTGAACGGCCCCTATGCCGAAGTGCGGGCGCGCGTCGTGCGCGAGGTCATCGACGGGATCGACCTGGGCTTCCGGCCCGAGCCGGAGCCATTCGCGGCCCTATGACGGCATCCGCAGCCGCTCTGGCCGACGGCGCGCTCGTCATCGACAAACCCCCGGGACCCTCCTCCCACGACATCGTGTCGGCGGTGCGACGGGCCCTGGGCGGCGTCAAGGTGGGACACACCGGCACGCTCGACCCGCTGGCGACGGGCGTTCTTCCATTGCTCATCGGGCGCGCCACGCGGCTTGCCCAGTTCCTGTCGAGCGCCACCAAGACGTACACGGCGCAGGTGCAGTTCGGCTGGGGCACCGACACCTACGACAGCGCCGGCGAGCCAACCGGGCCGCCGACCCCGGCAACCGTGGATCGCCGCACACTCGAGAGCGCGTTGGGACAGTTCCGCGGGACGTTCGCACAACAGCCGCCGGCGTACTCGGCCAAGAAGGTGGGCGGACACCGCGCCTACGCCCTCGCCCGTGCCTCGCGCGCGGTGACGCTGGACCCTGTGATGGTCACCGTTCACGACTTGCGACTGGTCGATCTCGAAGGTGCCAAGGCAACGGTCGAGATCACGAGCTCGGCCGGGTTCTATGTGCGATCGCTCGCACACGACCTCGGCGCCGCTCTCGGCACGGCGGCCCACCTGACCGGGCTGCGGCGCACCAGGAGCGGCGAGTTCGACCTCTCGCAAGCCGTACCGTTCGGGCGCGTTCTGGATGCACCCGACAGGGCTCTCGACCGCATGGTGCCAGCGGGAGCGTTGCTCGGCCACCTCGAGGGGTGCCGGCTGAGCGACGAAGGCGTGCGATGGGTGCATCATGGCCGCGATATCGAGCCGCGGCTGCTGCTGGACCCGCCACGCGGGGACGCCGGGGGTGTCGTGCGCCTGCTGGATTCTGGCGGGACGCTCGTCGCCCTCGGGGTCGTTCAAGCAGTCTCGGGCGTTTTGCACCCCGTTGTGGTTCTGAGGTAGAATCCTGAGTCTTCTAACAGATTTACGGCGGCTTGGTAGGAGTTCGGTCTCCTTTCTGGGCCGTACGTGGAGGGTAGCGCGTTGACACTGACCAGGGACAGGAAGTCCGAGATTATCGGCAGCTACAAGACGCACGAGGGCGACACCGGGTCTCCTGAAGTACAGGTGGCGATTCTCAGCGAGCGCATCAATTATCTCACCGAGCACTTCAAGACCCACGCGAAGGATCACCACTCACGGCGCGGCCTGCTGATGCTGGTTGGCCAGCGCCGCCGGTTGCTCGACTACCTGAAGCACAAAGACACGGCGCGCTACGCGGAGCTGATCCGCCGCCTCGGCATTCGCAAATAGCGGTGAGCGTCGGCGCCGCAGGGGCGGCCGCCGATTCCCTTCCGTGACGACCCTGATCCAACGACCCCCTGCGACCGGCATCCATGCGCCGCGCCCCCTGATGCTCCATCGTGTGCGCGCACATCCCGGTCGCCGGCCGGACACGCAACCGCTCCACTCAGAGCGTTCATCGAGGCAAGGCTATGCACACGCGTAACGTCACCATCGGTTCCCAGACCATCTCCTTCGAAACGGGCAAGCTGGCCAAGCAGGCCGACGGCTCGGTCATCGTGCGCCTCGGCGACACGATGGTCCTCGTCACCGCATGCTATGCGGCGAACCCGCGCGAAGGCATCGACTTCCTGCCGCTGACGGTTGACTACCGTGAGTACACCTACGCGTCAGGCCGCATCCCGGGCGGCTTCTTCAAGCGCGAAGGCAAGCCGTCCGAGAAGGAAGTGCTCACCAGCCGCATGACGGACCGGCCGATCCGGCCGCTGTTCCCGCCCGGCTGGCGGCACGAAACGCAGGTCATCGCGCTCGTGCTCTCGGCAGACTCCGAGAATGATTCCGACGTGCTCGCGATCACGGGGGCGTCGGCCGCCCTTGCGATCTCCGAGATCCCGTTCCAGAAGACGATCGCCAGCGTACGGGTCGGCTTGGTGGACGGGCAGTTCATCATCAACCCGACCTACCCGCAGCGGCGGCAGAGCCGTCTCGATCTGATCGTCGCGGGCAGCCGCGATGGCATCGTGATGGTCGAGGCCGGCGCGAAGGAAGCCACCGAAGAGGAAGTCGTCCAGGCGCTCGACACCGCGCAGGCGGCGATCAGGAAAATCGTCGACACCATCGACGATCTCGCGAAGGAGATCGGGAAGAAGAAGCGCGAGGTCGCGAAGAAGGAAGTCTCGCGCGAGTTCTACCGTGAGGTCGAGGAGAAGGTTCTCGTCCCGCTCAGCGAGGCGATGCGAATCCGCGGCAAGCTCGTGAACTACGACCGCGTCGACGAGGTCCTCGAGGAGCTGATCGCGTCGCTGCCCGAAGGCGAGGTTCAGCGGAAGGTGGAAGCGAAGTCCATTTTCAAGGAGCTCAAGGAGAAGGTGCTGCGCGACGAGGTGCTCGAGCGCGGCGTCCGGCTGGATGGCCGGAGCTTCGACGAGATCCGCGGCATCTGGAGCGAGGTCGGGGTGCTGCCCCGCGTGCACGGGTCGGCGGTGTTCACGCGCGGCGAAACGCAGGCGCTCGTCACCGCAACGCTCGGCACCGCGGACGATCAGCAGAAGGTCGAGACCGTCGACGGCGACGGCTACAAGCGCTTCATGCTCCACTACAACTTCCCGCCGTTCTCGGTCGGCGAGGTGGCGTTTCTCCGTGGCCCCGGACGCCGCGAAGTGGGCCACGGCGCGCTCGCCGAGCGGGCCCTCACGCCGGTCGTGCCCAGCGAAGACAAGTTCCCGTACACGGTTCGCGTGGTGTCCGACATCCTCGAGTCGAACGGATCCTCATCGATGGCGTCGGTCTGCGGCGGCACGATGGCCATGATGGACGCGGGGGTGCCGCTGACGGCTCCCGTCGCGGGCATCGCGATGGGCCTCATCATGGACGAGGAAACCGGCAAGCATGCCGTCCTGAGCGACATCGCAGGCGCTGAGGACCACTACGGCGACATGGACTTCAAGGTCGCCGGCACGGGGAAGGGCATTACCGCCCTGCAGATGGACATCAAGGTGGGCGGCATCACCGCCGACGTCATGCGCGAGGCGCTGCACCAGGCGCGAACGGGCCGGCTGTTCATCCTGGAGAAGATGGCCGAAACGCTCGCCACGCACCGCGGCAACATCTCGACCTTCGCGCCGCGGATCATCACCATCAAAATCCCTGTCGACAAGATCCGCGACGTCATCGGGCCCGGCGGCAAGATGATCCGCAGCATCATCGATCGCACGGGCGTCAAGATCGATGTCGAAGACGATGGCCGCGTGAACGTGGCCTCGGCCGATGAGGCCTCCGCACGGAAGGCCATCGGGATGATCCAGGAGCTGACCGCCACGCCCGAGTTGAACAAGACCTACATGGGCAAGGTTCAGCGGATCACGGACTTCGGGGCCTTCGTGGAGATCATGCCGGGCACAGACGGGCTGCTGCACGTCTCGGAAATCGCGAACCATCGCGTGAAGGACGTGCGCGACGAGTTGAAGGAAGGCGAACAGCTGCTCGTCAAGGTCATCAACATCGATCCAACCGGCAAGATCCGCCTGAGCCGTAAGGCGCTGTTGAACGAAGCCGTAGGGGCGCAGCCGGCGGCGCATGGAGCGGCGAAACCGACTAACTGACGACCGGATTGGGCAGAGGACCGACTTTTCAGCTGGGCGGTTTGCGACGCGTCGGATGGGTTAGGATGTGACGACCGCGGCCGCCCAGGTTCGCGTGTTGACGACAAAGGGCGGAGCCGCTGGCTCCGCCCTTTCTATTTGCCGATAACGCTGTGCGACCGAACCGTTGGGGTGCTCGTCTAAACTTCAGAGGGTCCCATGGACATGCGGGGAGCGGCTCGTCTGATGTGCGCAGGAGTGCTCGTGGGTGCCGCCGTCGTGGCGGCAGTGGCGGCGCGTAACCGCTGGCCGGTGGTCCGCCTGGACGCGCAGGAGCAGGCGCCTGTCCAGCGGGAGGTCGCGGTCACGGCGAAGAAGTATGCGTTCGAACCCGGCCGGATTGAAGTGAACCAGAACGATCTGGTGCGCGTGACGCTGCACAGCGGCGATATTCCGCACAGCTTCACGATCGACGGCTACCGCATTGCCAAGCGCGTGGGGGCAGGTCAGACCGTCAGCTTCGAGTTCAGGGCCGATCAGGCGGGCACCTTCCCGGTCTACTGCAACCTGCGGCAGGAAGAAGGGTGCCGCACGATGCGCGGCGAGCTGATCGTGCACGGCGGCAGATAGCGCACGTCCCTGTCCGGATAGTTCACTCTCGCACCGGCTCTCCCGCCCACCGTGCCGCGGCCTCGAGCCGCTCGGCCAGCGGCGGGTGGCTGTAGAACAGCCACTGCACGACACGCGACGGCCGCTCCTCGGCCAGGTTCTGCGCGCCCAGACGCCGCATCGCGGAGGCGAACGCCGACGGGTTGCGTGTGAGATCGAGCGCGAAGCGGTCGGCACGCCGCTCGTGGCTGCGCGACAGCGCGAGCGCGGCGGGCATCAGGATCAGAGACACACCCCCCGCCGCAAGCAGCACCAGCGGCAGGCCCGCAGGATCGGACAGAGAGGTCAGGCCGGCGCGCGGACCGAACCACGCCAGCACCCGGTGCGCCGCGTAGAAGCCCGCAAGCGTCAACGCGGTCTCATACGCGATGCCGGTCCAGATGTCGCGATGCACATGATGGGCGAGCTCGTGCGCAAGCACTACCTCGATCTCGTCCTCGGAGTACTGATCGAGCATCGTGTCGGCGATCAGGATGCGCCGCGTCCGCCCGGAGCCCGCCAGCGCCGCATTCGCCTTCGACGTCTTCGAGCCCAGCTCCCAGCGGAACACGCCCATCACGCGCGCGCCGGCCCGCTCGGCCAGGCGCTCGAGCCGTTCGCGGAGAACCGGGGCATCGAGCGGCGTGAACCGGAAGAACACGGGCAGGAGCAGCACCGGCGCGAGGTGCACGAACGTCACGAGCAGCGCCGCGAAGAACAGGCCTGAGGCCAGCCACCACCACCCGGGAACCGCCCGCATCGTCCAGTACAGGATCGAGGCGAGACCGCTCACGAGCGCCAGGCCGACGCCTGTCCCTTTGGCGTGATCGACCAGCCACTCGCGGAATGACTGGCGCGAGAGTCCATACCGGTGTTCGAGGAAGTAATCGCTGTAGAGAGCCAGCGGGAACGCGACGATCTCGTGCAGGACCGTCAGCACGACGACATACAGGACGACGGCGAGGGCGGCGGACCCGGTGAGCGCGGTGACCGCGTTGCGGATGTGAAGAGAGCCGAAGGTCGCGGCAAGCGTAACGAGCAGCGCCGCGCTCCATGCGAAGGAGGCGATGGACGTGCGGCGCTGGAGGCGGTGGTAGCGGCTGGACTTGTCTTCGTTCATGCCCCGCGAGGCCGTTCCGGCACGCCGGCCTCTTTTCTTGGATCGGCAACCGGCGTTAGTTGAGTCTCCTAGCGCCCCGTGATGCGGATGCCGCCGTTCGTCGTCGAAAGCTCGACGCGGCTGCCACCGCCGTTCAGTTGGCCGTCGAGCCTGCGGTGGCTCTTCTCGCCCGTTTGTTGAAGCGCCAGATCGTCAGCGACATTGACACCGCCATGGACGACGCGCGCCGAGATGTCGGCTTTGGCGGTTCGCGGGAGCTGCAGGTCGACACCGCCGTTCACGGTTTCCAGAGTCACGCCGGCGTCTGACAACGATGTGAGTCCGATGTCGACGCCACCGTTCGTGGTGTTCGCGTCGATGTGGCCCGACAGCCCCTCGCCCTTGATGCCGCCGTTCACCGAGCTGGCGGTGACCTCGTTCGCAATCCCGTTCAGCCGCACGCCGCCATTCGTGGTGCGCGCGTCCACCCTGATCGTTTTCGGCACCTTGATGAAGTACCGCACCTCGTGGCCGCCACGTCCCGATTTCTGAGGCGCGCGGGTCTCGAGGCGGACGGCGTCCGGCTTCACGTCCTCATACATCTCGAGCTGCTTCAGGATGGCCCGGGCGGCTTCATCGCTCGACGCCTTGACGACCCGTTCAGCCCTCACCTCGACGGTGCCCTCGTCGGTGCCTTGCTCGATGGTGACCGTCCCGTTCGTGTTCTTGACCTCGAACCGGCCGCCTGCCGCCACGGTGTAGGTCTTCTTCCACTCGTCGGATGCGCGACCCGAGGCGAGATCGACCGAAAATCCGCTCTCGCCCGCCCTGATGTCGCACCCGCCCCCGGCGAGCCCGGCAACCGCCAGGCACACCACAAACAGCGACGTTGGTGCACTTCGTGACATCTCCACGCCTCCTGCGGGATACATACGGCGAGCCCTCCGCTGCGGTTCAGGCAGGGGCTAAAAGGCTAAAAGGCCAAAGGCTAAGGGAGGCCCGTCGCGGCGCCAGTGCTGCCCTCAGCCCTCCCCTTCCTTTAGCCCTTAGCCCTTGAGCCCTTGGCCTTTAAGCCCTTAGCCCTAGTTAAGCCGTACGGAAATCAGCTTCGAAACGCCCGGCTCCTCCATTGTCACCCCGTACAGCCGGTCCGCAATCTCCATCGTCTTGCGGTTGTGGGTGATCAGGATGAACTGGGTGTGGTGCAGCATGCCCTTCAGCATCTCCACGAACCGCCCGATGTTTGCGTCGTCCAGCGGTGCGTCGATCTCGTCGAGCAGGCAGAACGGGCTGGGCTTGTACTTGAAGATCGCGAACATCAGCGCGATGGCCGTCAAGGCCTTCTCGCCGCCCGAGAGCAGCTGCACGCTCTGCAGGCGCTTCCCAGGGGGCGAGGCGACGATGTCGATGCCGCTTTCGAGGGGATCGTTTTCGTCCAGCAGGGTGATGCCCGCGCGGCCGCCCCCGAAGAGCGTGCTGAACGTCTTCTGGAAGTTCTGATTGATCGCCGCGAACGCATCACGGAACCGCGTCTTGGACGTTTCGTCGATTCGGCTGATCGCCTCGCCCGTCGCCGCGATCGAGTCCACGAGGTCCTTGCGCTGCGTCGTGAGGAACAGGTGGCGTGCCTCGAGGGCGTCGAACTGCTCGATGGCCATCATGTTCACGGGGCCGAGCCGATCGATCTTGTCCCGCAGCTTCGCGATGGCGCCCTCGGCCGTGAGACTCGGAAGGGCTTCGGCGTCGATCGATGGTGCTTCAGCGAAGGCCGCGGCGTCTCCGGCTGGCGATTCGCTGCCCTCGTCGCCGGTCTCGTCCGGTTCCTCCGCGGCGATGGCGCGAGCATCCGGCACGGCCGCGCCGTCGCGCTCCATCTGTTCGACTTCCGCGAGCACCTGGTCGAGAGAGGCTTGCACGGCTTCGGCGGCCTGCGCTGCGAGGTGTGCGAGATCGCTCTCGGCGGTTGCCCGCGCGATCTCGAGACGCGCCACGTCCGAACGGACCTCCTCGTGGTCCGCGCGCGCCTCGCGGATTGCCACTTCGCGGGCATCGGCGTCCGCATGCGCGGCGGTGACAATCTCCTCTTCGGCGCGAACCGTGACCCGCATCTCCTCGAGCGCGCGGACGTCGGCGTCGAGCGCGCGCACACCCTCGCCGATGGCCTCGAGCAGGCCGGCGCGCTTCTCGTTCTTCTCGTTGCGCTCGGCGCGGAGCTGGAGCACGCGCGCATCGAGTTCGCGCGCCGCGTCCTCCAGGCGCTGCACGTCCGCCAGCAGCGCCGAGGCGCGCTCCGTCAGGCGCGCCGACGCCGCCTTCGCTTCCGACACGCGGTGGCTGATGCGCTCCGCCATCTCGCGCGCGGCAAAGAGCCGGCGCTGCGCCGTGTTCAGCCGTGCATCGGCCTCGCGCTGCTCCACCTCGATGCGGGCAATGGCCTCCCGCGCCTCCGCCTGCCGGACATCCAGCTGGACGCCTTCGTCCTCGGCGCGCCGGCGCTCGAGAGCGAGCTGCTCCGCCCGGCGGGAAAAGCGTGCGGCGTCTTCCGACGCGCGAGCCAGCTGCGCCTCGAATCCGACGATGACCTTCTCGTGCTGGTGCAGCTCCGCCGCGGCAGCGCCAATCGCGGACTGCGTCGCCACGATCGCCTCCCCCAGACCGGAGACGCGTGCGGCCAGCTCGGATACCCCCTCGCGCTCGGTGCCGACGCGCTCACGCAGGTCGCGTATCTCGCCCTTGGTCGCGAGAATGCCTCGTGCCTCGGCCGCTGCGCCGCCGTAGACCAGGTGCGCCCCGCGCAGCACATCCCCGCCGATTGTCGCGATGGCCACGCCGCTCTCGCGAGCGGCGGCGGTGGCCTCCTCGTAGGAATCCGCAATCCAGGCTTCGCCGAGCGCTCGCTCGATCTCGCGTGCGTACGGGCCTGTGGCGCGCGCGACCTCGCTCAGCGGCTTGAGGCCCGGCATAGGAGCGGTCCGGGAGTCCGTCGCTTCGGGCCCACCCGCATCGAGCACGAGGAAGCCGCAGCGGCCGGCGTTCTGCTCGCGGACCAGGCGCAGTCCGGCCTGCGCGTGCTCGTGGCTCTGCACGATCACGTGCTGGAGAAGATCCCCGAGCAGCGCTTCGGCCGCGCGCTCGTACTGGCGATCCACGTCGAGGTAATCCGCGATCGCCCCATGCTGTCCGACGGCGCCATTCGCCTGGGCGAGCACGACGCGCACGGCATCGCCGTACCCGGCGCGCTCGGCATCGAGCTCCTCGAGCGACCGCAGCCGCGCGGTGAGCCCGGCGAGCGCGTGCTCGCGTGCGCGCAGGTCACGCGCGAGCGCGTCGTGCTCGCTGCGGGCGTCTGCGAGCGCCGCCTCGTGCGTTTCCCGCAGTCCGCGCGCGCGGCCATGCGCCGCGTGCGCCTCGCGGAGCCCCTCTTCCGCTGCGACACGCGCGGTCGCGAGCGCTTCGCGTTCGACGCGGAGGTCGCCCTCCTCCACTTCCAGGGTTCCCAGCGTCTGCGTCACGCGCTCGCGCGATGCGGCGGCGCTCTGGATGGCATGCCTCAGCGCCGTGGCCGCATTGATTGCGGCAAACACCTCGTTGCGGGCGGCCTCGACATCGCCGTCGAGTCCTTCGAGGTCAGCTAACGCTGCCTGGTGGGCTTCCTGCTCGCCCGCGAGCATGGCGACCGCCTCGAGCCGCTCGGCCTCCGCCTGCGAGGCTGCCAGGCGGCGCTCTTCGATGTGGATCCGGCCTGGCTCTCGCCGCGTTTCCAGCCCCCCGATCTCGGCGTCCATCTCCGTGGTGCGCGCTTCGAGCGCGGCAACCTGTTGACGGTGCAGCTCGATCTGCTGCTCGCGCCGCTGCGTGTCGAGCTCGCAGGCATGCGCACGCTCGCGCGCGGCGGTTGCGCGGGCTTCGGCTTCGGCGAGCTCGATGCGCACGCGGCCGAGCACACCCTCGAGCTCCGCGACGCGAGCGGCTGCCACCGTCTCACGTTCCCGCACCCCGGCCAGCCGTACGCGCGTGTCCTCGATGGACGCGGAGAGCTCGCGGTAGCGTCCGGCGAAGAGCACCTTCTCCCAGCGGCGCAGCTCGTCGCGCAGGCGCTGATAGCGGCGCGCCTTCGCGGCCTGGCGCTTCAGCGTGCCGCGCTGCTTGTCCACCTCGAACACGATGTCGTCGACGCGCGTGAGGTTCTGCTGGGCGGCGTCGAGCTTCAGCTCGGCGGCCCGGCGGCGCGCCTTGTACTTGGTGATCCCGGCGGCTTCCTCGATCAGCTGCCGGCGGTCGGCGGGACGCGAGCTGAGGATCAACCCGATCTTGCCCTGCTCGATGATCGCGTAGGCCTTCGCGCCGAGGCCGGTATCCATCAGGAGCTCGTGCACGTCCTTCAGCCGGCAAATCTGGCCGTCGATCAGGTACTCGCTCTCGCCCGATCGATACAGGCGCCGGATCACCTCGACCTGCCGGTCGGTGACGGCCGCGTGACCGTTGCCGTTCGCCGCGCCGTCCATGTGCGCATGCCCGTTGCCGTTGACGTGCTCGAACCCGTCCGCCTCGTGGTGGGATCCGCTGCGGCTCGACGCGGGCACGGACGCGACCTCCGTCAGCAGCAGCTTCACTTCCGCGGACCCCGTGGGCTTGCGCGCATCGCTGCCGCTGAAAATCACGTCTTCCATCTTGTCGCCGCGGAGGCTCTTCGCGCTCTGCTCGCCCAGGACCCACGTGATCGCGTCCGCCACGTTGCTCTTGCCACAGCCGTTCGGACCGACGATGGCCGTGACCCCCTCGTCGAAGGCGAGCTCCGACCGATCCGAAAACGACTTGAAGCCGGCGATCTGGAGGCGTTGCAGGCGCATGTTCGTGGTCCCCGTGTCCTTCGCCGCGTCAGTGAACGTCCGGTTGCATTGCGATGCCGCGCGCGCAGTCAGTTGTGCTCGACGATCGCGGCACGCACCCGTCTCTGGCGAACCTCCGGCGCGCACCGGCACACGTCTGCCGGTGGAGCGGCTGGGATTCGCTCGAATTGCCCTATCAGCTGGGAATTGGACGCCGCCGACGACCGCGTCCGGGCAGGCCCTTTTTGCATCCGGTGAGGGATGCGGCCCCGGGGCCGCTCAGACGGCGGTGAGTGTAGCAAGGCCCATGGATAGTGGCAAGGCCAAAGTGCTACCCAAGGGTTAGTGGCTCGCCAGCCGAAACTTTGGCGATCCGCCCTGTCCCGTCGAATTAGCGCGCCCCGGCTCTCGTGCCCCTCGACCGGGCCGTCTCGGTGAGCCGCTGGGCCTCGTCGAAGAGCCCCATCGCAAACTGTGCCTGCGGGTCTGCCGCCGTCAAGTGCCGGCGCGCGTTCGCCACGCCGAAGAGCGACAGGTCGATGTCGTAGTGGATCATCGCCTTGATGAAGGGCAGATCGGTCGCAAACGCCTGCTCGTCCATCTTCACGCCGGAGGAGGTCACCAGCTTGCGGAACTCCGCGAGCATCGCATCGTCCACGACGAACTTCGGCCCGACCACCTGGCGATCCTTGCCGGAGGGCTGCTGCCGCGTGTCGCCCTCGGCCCAGAAGCGCTGGGCAAACGTGGCGAACAGCTGGCGCGCGTAGAGGCCGCGCCCGAACTTGGTCGGGTTGAACCCCTCGATGGGCCCTTCCAGGTGGCGATCCGGCTCGATGCCGCCGCCGCTGTACACCTTGCGGCCGGCATCGGTCAGCTTGAGGTCCTTCGCGTCGTGCGTGCGTTCGGAGCTCTGCCCCCGCAGCGAGTAGGTCAGGTACTCGTCGAACGTGCCGTCCCAGGGCCGCTGGATCATCCGGCCGCTCGGAGTGTAGTACCGCGCCGTCGTCAACGCCAGGCCCGCGCCTTCCCTCAGCCGCATGACCGACTGGACGAGGGCCTTGCCGAACGTGGTTTCCCCGACGATGAGGGCGCGGTCGTGATCCTGCAGCGCGCCCGAGACGATCTCCGATGCGCTCGCGCTGTGCCGGTTGGTGAGCACGACGACGGGGAGCCGCGTGTACTCGCTTTCCTCGGTCGCGCGATAGGACATGTCCGAGTTCGGCATCCGCCCCTTCGTGTAGACGATGAGATCGCCCTTCGGCAGGAAGCGGTTCGAGACACGGATGGCCTGATCGAGCGGCCCGCCGGGGTTGTTGCGCACGTCGAGCAGCAGGCGGCGCATGCCCTGATTCGACAGGTCGGTGAGTGCCCGCGACAGGTCGCGGTCGGTGTTCTCGGCGAAGTCCCGCAGCTGCACGTAGCCGGTCTGCTCGTCCGCCATGAAGTAGGACGGGATGCTGGGGATGAAAATCTCGTCGCGGGCGACCTCGATCGGGATCAGCTCCTCGACCCCGGTGCGGCGGATCGACACCTGCACGGTCGTGTCCTTCGGCCCGCGCAGCTTGCGCACGGCCTGATCGCTCGTCCAGCCCTTCGCGTCCTCGCCGTTGATCCGTGCGATGACGTCACCGCGGCGAATGCCCTCCTTATAGGCGGGGGAGCCTTCGAACAGCGCCTGCACCGTGATGTCCTGGTCGATGACCTGGATCGTGATCCCGAGCCCGTAGTAGCGGCCTTCCTGCCGCTCGCGGAGCTGGGCGAACTGCTTCGGGTCCATGAAACTCGAGTGGGGATCGAGCGTCTGCAGCATGCCCCCGATGGCCCCGTAGACCAGCTGATCGGACTCGACCTTCTCCACGTACTGCGCCTCGATCGCGTCGAGCGCCGCGGCGAAGGTCTGGTACTGCTCCGGGAGGCGGTCTTCGCGGGCGGCCACGCCGTGGCCCAGCACACCGCCGAGAAGGGCAAACACGAGGATCGTGGCGATCCCCAGCATCAGGCTGCGAGAACGGGGCATGGGCCGGATCGTAACAAATAACCTCAAGGCCAGCAACGATTTCGAGGCACCCCGGAGGCCCGGCCCGCTTGACCGGCTTGCGACCGGGTTCCTATAATGCAGTACGCACGCGAGTTGGCGACTGCTGCCGTGGGCCGGCAGTGGCGCCCATCCGAGGCCGTGTCCTTCACAGTTGGAGCTCTACAATGTTTGGCTCGCTCGGCATGCCCGAACTCGTCGTCATCTTCGTGATTGCGCTGATCATCTTCGGGCCGCGCAAACTCCCGGAGCTTGGTCGCTCGCTGGGCCGCAGCATCAACGAGTTCAAGAAGGCGTCGAACGAGCTGCGGAGCACGCTCGAGGACGAGGTGCGTCTCGATGAGCAGCGCACGCGGGCGGCTGCGGCAACCCCGGTGACGCCGGCGACGAACACCACACTCGACGAGCCGGTCGCGCGGAACGCTGACAGCGCGTAGGCCAGGCCCTCTGCATGGCACTCGTGCCTTTTCCCGGGTCCAACGCCGGGACCTCCCTGTACGACTCCGACGACGATCCCGACCTCGAACTGGAGGAATCCGCCGACGGCAAGATGTCGTTTCTGGAGCACCTCGACGAGCTCCGGAAGCGTCTGATGTGGGCCATCGCCGCGCTCTTCGGCGGCTTCCTCGTCGCGCTGTTCTTTATCGACCGGATCTTCGGCTTCATCATGCGGCCGCTGGCCGCAACGCTGCCCGAAGGCCGGAAGATGATCTACACCGAGCCGACCGAGGCCTTCCTGCTGCAGCTGAAGGTCGCGGCGCTCGCCGGCGTCGTCATCGCGGCGCCCGCGGTGATGTGGCAGCTCTGGCTGTTCATCGCGCCCGGGCTGTACCGCCGCGAGAAGCGCCTCGCGCTGCCCTTCATCGTGTCGACGAGCCTGCTCTTCGTGGCCGGGGCGGCGTTCAACCACTACGTGGTGTTCCCGATCGCCTTCACGTTCCTCGGCAGCTTCACGAAGGACTACATGGAGTTCATGCCGCGGATCACGCCGGTCTTCTCCCTGTATTCCCAGCTCCTGCTGGCATTCGGGATCATCTTCCAGATGCCCGTGCTCGTGTTCACGCTGGCGCGCCTGGGACTCGTGACGGCGGGGTTCCTGTGGAAGAACACGAAGTACGCGGTCCTGATCATCTTCGTGATCTCCGCCGTCATCACGCCGACGAGCGATGTCGTCACGCAGACGCTGATGGCCGCGCCCATGCTCGTGCTGTACGTGGTGAGCATCGGGATTGCCTGGGTGTTCGGGAAGAAGCACCTGCAAGAGCGCTTCGAGTAGGCGTCGGCCGCATCACAGGCTCCCAGGCGCTGGCAGCAATCTCGCGTGTACCGGCGCACCATGTGGGGCAGGGCTTCAGCCCTGCTGACGGCCGCTTCCTTCTGGGCCTTGTTCCGGGGTCGTTCAACGGTAGGACAGCGCCCTTTGAAGGCGCGTATCGGGGTTCGAATCCCTGCCCCGGAGCCAACCTCCAGCAAGTGATCGCCTGCGCGGTCCTCCCGGCGCCAGCCGACTCCCATTGACAGCGGCTGTACCTCTTTCAGTATTCTCAGCACACAAGAGGAGGTCCCATGACGAAAGCCCTCGTGTGCACCCTTGCCGCTCTGATTGTTGCTGCAGCCCCCGGCGCCGTCCGCGCGCAGATGCCGGAGCCGCCAGGGCCGGAGCACCAGATTCTCGCCGGCGAAGCCGGGACGTGGGACGCCGCGGTCGAAATGGCGGCCCCCGACGGGAGCACGATGCGCTCGACTGGCGTGGAGGAAGACACAGTCAGTTGCGGCGGCCGCTGCCTCGTCACCGCCTTCACGTCGGAGATGATGCCCGGCACGGCGTTCGAGGGCCGCGGCGTGACGGCGTGGGACAGCGCGAAGAAGAAGTACGTGGGCGCATGGACCGACTCGATGTCGCCCGGCATGGGCGTGAGCGAAGGCACCTACGATGCCTCGACGAAGACGATGACCTCGTCCATGGAGGCTCCCGACATGACCGGCGCCGTCGTGAAAACGAAGACCGTCGTCCAGTACGCCGATGCCGACCACAAGGTAATGACTGTGTTCATGACCGCCCCCGATGGCAAGGAAGCGCAGATGCTGAAGATCAGCTACACGCGGCGGAAGTAGGGCGGCTGGGAAACGGAACCTCCCCGAAGCCTGTCGGCGCTCGAGATCAAGGTGGATCCGCTGGGCGTGACCCTTCCCAGGGCGTGAGCCTGGGCAGCCACCTTCGGACGTTGGTTCGGGTACTCCGTGTACGACGCCCCGAAGCGACGCTGGAGACTCGGCTCCTCGTAAAGAACCACGAAGGCAGAGAACGCCGCCCACAGGAACACGGCGTAACCTGCCAGCACCGCGCGACCGAGAATGAGGGCCTGCCCGAGGACAACGCCGAGAACACCAACGTACATGGGGTTCCGCACGTACCGGTACAGCCCCGACACCACGAGATGCGTGGTGGGCGCAATCGGGGCAGGAGTGCCAAGACCCTCGAGCGCGAAACGGCAGAATGACTCCACGACGACGGCCGCGCCCGCGACGACGAGGAGGGAACCGAGCCACCGATCTGCCGGCGCGCCGAGCAATGGCGCTTCCACCCGCCAGCGAGTGAGCAGCCACGGGACGTACCCCGCCACCATCGCGGGAGCGACCCAGAAGAAGACGAAGGAGCCGATCAGCGCGCCTGCTCGCCTATCCACCGTTCGCGCGTCTCGTCATCTTCACGGTCATCGGCCTGTTCGTCGTTCGTCCCAGAACTCGAGGAAGTCTGTCGTCGCCGGCTGCGCCCCCAGAAGCCGCAGCATGTTCGTCACCTGGCCGCGGTGATACGTGGAGTGGTTCACGACGTGATGGATCATCCGCCACAGCGCATACTCCCAGACCTCCCCTTTCCGATTCGTGTAGCGCAGCACCCGCTGGAGATCGTCTGGCGCGACGCGCCGCCAGGAACGCGGACTGCGCTGCCTGGACCTGACCCCACCGGGTCCTGAAATCTGAGACGGAGGGAAACTCCTCCGGCGTGAACAGCTCCATTGGCGACTTCCCCTGCCACCGCTCGAGCCAGAGCCACTCCGCCCACAGGATGTGCGTCAGGGTCGCCTGCACCGAGGGATAGCTCCCGCCGAGCACGCGCGTGAGCTGGTCCGGATCGAGGCGGGCGACGGCGTCGAGGAGTCGCCTGTTTGCCCAGGTGTTGTACTCGAGCAGTTCACGCAGCGTGTCGAGGGTCATCGATGGCCTCCCTGACGTCGCCGCCTACCATTGCCGACGGCAGGCAACATGTCCAGAGCCCAGTTTCGACATCAGATGCTCCCGATGTTATCATCAAGAATCATGAGAACCACCGTTGATATCGACGATCCCATCCTGCGCGAAGTGAAGGCCATCCACGAGAAGGAGGGCCGATCGATGGGTGCGGTGGTGTCCGAGCTCCTGGCCGACGCGCTCACCCGTCGTCGGGCGTCGCGGGCGCGGCCGGCGTTTCGCTGGACCTCGCGTCCGATGAAGGCGCTGGTCGATCTCGCGGACAAGGATGCGGTGTACGCCGTGCTCGATGCCGATCGGTCATGAGCTACTCGCTTGACGTCAACGTACTGCTCTATGCCTCCGACCGATCGAGCGAACGACACCACGACGCGCGGCAGTTTCTCGACTCCTGCGCGGCCCGGCCGGAGGTGCTCTGTCTGACGTGGCCAACGGTGATGTCCTACCTCCGCATCGCCACACATCCGAGCATCTTCGCGGCGCCATTGACGCCGGAGGAGGCTCTGAGCAATATCGTCTCCCTCCTCACGTTGCCACACGTGCGCGTGGTATCAGAACAGGACGGCTTCATCGACGCGTACAAGCACGTCACGGATGCGATGACGGTACGCGGAAACCTTGTCGCTGATGCGCACGTGGCCGCCATCCTCTTCCAGAACGGCGTGCGGACGTTGTATTCCAATGACCGCGATTTTCGGAAGTTTGAGTCGCTCGACGTACGCAATCCATTCGCCTGAGCGATCTCGCACGTCACGCCCCTTCTCTTTGATCAGCTCCGAGCGGTTCGACTAGGTCAGGGACGAATGGACAGGGCGTGATGGAACACGTTGCGCGGATCCCAGCGCCTCTTGACCCGTTGAAGCGCCGCGTAGTTGCTCTTGAAGTAGAGCGTGTGCCAGGGAACGCCGGACGTATTCCACTCCGGATCAGCGAGGTCGACATCCGGGTGGTTGATCATCGCGCCGTCGCAGACTTCACCCGGCACAGGAACGCCGCCGGTGTCCGCGAACATGTCCCGATAGAACGCGCGGACCCACGCTATCGTGCTGAGTTCGTCATTCGGGCTGCCCCAGCCGGCCGAGCACGATGTCGTCAGGATCGAGTCTCGCTGCGGCGACGCCGTCGCGTCCGATGCCACAGTGTTTACCTGTCCGCCATACGTGGCGAGGCCAAGCATCCCACCGGCGACATCGTAATCAGTCCGAGTCAGGTACTGGTGCGCGGTTTCGATCTGTCGATCGGTAAAGCGCTTGCGGAGGAATGCGTCCTTGCCCTTGAAGAGCGCACCACTTCCAACCGGCCCGAAGAGCTCGGGGAACGGATTCAGCGCGAAATTCACCCAGGAGGTTCTCTCGAGACTCCGTGTGTGCGGCGCGCCGATGCCACGTGTAATCGCGGCGATGTGTTCATCGACGAGGCGATCGGCCTCGACTCCCGCAGTAAGAGAGCCCCTTCAGTTCGAGTTTGCCGAGTTGCCGGCGCCAGAGGAACAGCGTGCTGAACAGCCGGGCGAACGGCGAGCTCGCGTCGCTGTTGCCCTCGCACCAGTCTCCGAAATTGGTTGACAAGCCGCGCGAAAGACGTGACATCCATGTCGTCCCAGCTCCACCCGAGACGGAACACCAGTATCGACTCTGGTGCCTTTGGCAACAGCAGCGCGGGGTCATTCCCGGTGACGCCTGGCGATCGGAACCAGCAGCGGGTCACGATGCCGAAGTTGCCTCCGCCCGCGCCGGTGTGCGCCCACCAGAGATCGCGGTTGGGATCTGACGGCTCGCGAGTCGCCACCACGCTTCGCGCCGTGCCGTCGGCGTCCACGACGACGACCTCGAGGCCGTACAGATGATCGGCCGCCAGGCCGTGCTGCCGGCACAGGAAGCCGAACCCACCGCCCGAGACGTGAGCGCCGAGTCCGAGATATGGGCTTTCGCCGGCGGGAATGGTCACGCCCCACCCAAGGAAGAGCCGTCGGTATGCCTCACCCAGCGTCGTGCCTGCGTCGATCTCGATCGCTCCCATGCGCGGCTCGTAGCGGACGCCGGTCATGAGCGAGGTATCGATGACCACTCGGACATCCGGGTCGTCGACAAAGCCTTCGAGGCAGTGACCGCCGCCGCGTGCCACAACCCGTCGTCCATCTCGGACGGCGTCCTGAACCGCGTCGATCACATCGTCCGCGCTGTAAACGAGACGCACATAATCGGGCTTACCCGCGAATCGCTTGTTGAATCCCCTGCCGACGAGAGACGCGTACCGCGGATCGTCCGGTCCGATCCTGTCCGGAACAGCTTGCGCCCGCGCCCGCTGATCTTCGGCCTTCATCGATGACACCTCAGCCCCTCATTCGAACCGACGCCGATTGCACACCGCAAGCAAAATAGATAGTCCCTTCACCTACCAGGATGATGGCCCCGATCAGATAGCTATAGTCATGCCGTGAATAGTGCGCTATGTGGTCAGCTGCGGATGGACGCTAATCCATCGATGTGACAAAGAATCGGGTGAATGGCTGCCGGGGAATCAGCTGAGGTGCTGATCGTCGGAGCAGGCCCAACCGGTCTGGTTCTGGCGCTTTGGCTCACGCGGCTGGGCGTTCAGGTCAGGATCGTCGATAGCGCAGCGCAGCCGGCGACGACGTCGCGCGCAGTCGCCGTGCAGGCCCGCACGCTCGAGTTCTATCGTCAGGTCGGGCTGGCGGATAGTGTCATCGCGCGCGGTCGTGAAGTGTCAGCTGCGAATCTGTGGGTCTCGGGCCGCCGGGTGGCGCGCGTGGTGTTCGGACCGATGGGCAGGGGCATCAGCCCGTACCCCTATGCGTTCATCTTTCCGCAGGACGAGCACGAGCGGCTGCTGATCGATCGGTTGAGCGACGCTGGAGTCAGGGTCGAGCGGGAGACGGAATTCGTCGGGCTCGAGGAACGCGACGATGGCATCATCGCGCGGCTCGAGCGCGCAGGCGGCCGCGCCGACTTCTGCGAAGCCGCGTTCGTCGCCGGCTGCGACGGCGCTCACTCGCGTCTCCGAGAGGTCTTGTCGATCGGTTTTGCGGGCGGGACCTACGAGCACCTCTTCTACGTCGCCGATGTCGAGGCGCACGGACCCGCGATGAACGGCGACATCCACGTCGCGCTCGACCGCACGGACTTCCTCGCCGTGTTCCCTCTGACAGACGCACATCGCGCACGCCTCGTCGGGACGGTTCGACACGAGGCGGAGGCAGGCCGGCGCGAGAGCCTGACTTGGGATGATGTCAGCACACGCGCGATGGAGTGGATGCCTATCGACGTCGAACGCGTGAACTGGTTTTCGACGTATCAGGTGCATCATCGGGTCGCCGACTGCTTCCGCAGCGGACGCGCGTTCCTCCTGGGCGATGCGGCACACGTCCATAGTCCTGTCGGCGGGCAGGGTATGAACACCGGCATCGGAGATGCGGTGAATCTCGCATGGAAGCTCGCCGCGGTTCTGCGCGAACGCGCGGGCGCTCCAATACTCGACACATACGAGCCGGAGCGAATCGCCTTTGCACGACGGCTGGTGGCGACGACCGATCAGGCATTTACCGGCGTCTCGAGCTCCTCCGTCATTGCCCGCACGCTGCGATTGCACCTCGTGCCAGCGCTGTTGCCGCGACTGCTGACAATACCCGCAGTTCGCCGTCTTGCGTTTCGAACGGTCTCCCAGACGGCGATCAACTATCGCGGTAGCGCACTGAGTGAAGGGCGGGCCGGCCGTGTCCATGGCGGCGATCGGCTGCCGTGGGCACCTCTCGATACTTCGGATCGCGGCGCAGACAACTTCACGCCACTGACGTCACTCGAGTGGCAAGTGCACATCTACGGCAACGTGGTCCCGGAGATTCGTGCGGTATGCGCCGAGCGCCGCCTCGCGCTGCACGAGTTCGGCTGGCAACCCGCGATGGAGCGCGCCGGTCTGCGGCGAGACGCACTATATCTTCTGCGGCCGGATGGTTATGTCGCGCTGGCGGCATCTGAACAGTCGGCGCCGACGCTGACCGCCTACCTCCGGGAGCGCGCCATTCGCTTTTCTTGAATCATCCTGGCTCATGCCTCGGAGGCCTCCGCCTCAGCCAGCAACCGCAAGAGGCGGAATCCCACACCCATCAGCGCTTTCCGCGCTCTGCCAGCCACTTCTCGAGGGCTGCTTCAAATGCGGCCTCGTTCGCGAGTACCTTCTCGAGAAGCGGGGCCACGGGAGGAGGCACCGTCTCGGGGTTACGCGGATGGACGAACATGTTCTCACCGCGCACGGCGCGAAGAATCAGGTCGGTAAACCCGTCGATCCACCAGGCCTCGACCGCCCGGCCGTGCGCCGCCGTCGCCTTCGCCGGAGCAGAGAGATAGCCCTGCCAACCGGGCGCCGTCGCAATCTCGCGCAACTCCTCGAGCGAGCGGCCCGCTCGGCTCGGAAGCGCTTTGTAATCGGACCGAACCAGATCGGGACGGACGGCGAGCATGCCCGATGTTTCGCCGACGCCGGCATGAACGTCCATGCCGAACGAGGCCAGCTCCGCGGGCGAAAAGTGCTGGGCGTTCATCCGTTGTCCCTTCGCTTGAATCACCGCATCGGCCCGAAAGAGACCCGTGAGGTGCAGCATCGTCACGCCAAACGTTTCGCTGACGAAGTCGCACGCCTCGTTGATCGCGATGTTGTGCGGGGGGCCGCCATGCCCGTTCATGACAAACATCCACTTGAAGCCGTTCTGCGCGATCTGGCCGCCCAGATCGGCCACCAGCGATCGCAATGTCGATTGTCGGATGGCGTACGTGCCGGGATGCACCAGCATGTTGCCCAGCGCGTTCGCGCCGCCCTGGCCGTAGTTGATGGCTGGCATCATGACGACGTTCCAGGCCGGCAGAGCTCGGCTCACACGCCTTGACACGCCGTCAGCCTCGTACATGACGCCAAGCGTGTCGGCACCAACGGGCAGATGAGGACCGTGCTCCTCGATCATGCCCACCGGGAGGATGAACAGTGTCCGCTGCCGATCGAGGGCGTCAATCTGTGGGAAGGTGAGCTCTTCGAGCTTGTGGATTCCCGAGCGAGGAGCAACAGGGCGGTCGCGCTGGGACGCCCCCTGATCTTGCGCCGGGCGGCGGCTCCGCTCGACGCCAAAACGATCAGCGTGATGAGCACGTGATTCATGCGTCTCTCCTGTAGTTCACTGTTGCCGCACCTACAGGCTAAGGGCACTGGCTTCGAGCGGACTTACATTTTTCGCGAGCAGCTTTGGAGGCATGTCAAGCCGAACTAGCTCATCCTTTTGAGGAGTTGTCGTCTATATGCAGTCAGTCTTTGATCGGTTCTACCAGGCATTCTCGAACGGGAGGTTGCATCATGAACGCCGGTTGTATTGACGTTGTGTATACAAACCAGTACACTGGCTAGGATAAAATCATGGGCAGCACTGCGACTCGGAGCACCGTCATCAACCTGCGAGCTGACAAGTCTCGTCGGGCGCTGATCGATCGCGCAGCAGAGGCCGTCGGGAAGAATCGATCCGAGTTCATGCTCGACGCCGCAACCCGCGAGGCCACGACGGTTCTCTTGGATCGTCGCTTGTTCGAGCTCGACGCGCGCACATTCAAGCGATTCGCGGCGGCACTTGATGGTGCGCCCTCGGACAATCCGCGACTTCGCAAACTCCTCGCGAAGAAAGCTCCCTGGGAGCGATGAATGCGCCCGCGGTCAGTGCACCAGAGCACCTGACCGCCACGCATGACGTTTCTGCGTTCGACAGCGGCGTTCCGGAACTCGACATCTGGTTGAAACGCCGGGCATTTCAGAATGAAGCCTCCGGTGCTTCGCGCACGTACGTGGTGTCCGCCGGAGGACGGATCGTTGGTTATTACGCCCTCGCCACGGGGGCAGTCGCACAGCAACAGGCCACCGGCAAAGTGCGACGGAACATGCCGGAACCAATCCCTGTGATGGTCATTGGGAGGCTCGCAGTGGACCGTGAGCACCAAGGCAAGGGGCTTGGCTCGGCGCTCTTGAAGGATGCACTCCTCCGGACACTGAACGCCGCGTCAATCGTGGGAATCAGGGCCGTTCTCCTTCACGCCATTTCGGACGAAGCGAAGCGCTTCTACGAGAAGGCCGGGTTCTCCGCCTCTCCAGTCGATCCCATGACGATGATGATCACGATCGCTGACGTCGAAAAGGCACTCCGCAACGAATAAGCTGGCGGTCGGTAGTCGCGCACTGTGACGTGGCCGCCACGACCTCGGGCTCGCCGAGGCGAAGTACCCGTCGGTAACGGCTCGTCGAGCATCGTCAGCACTACATCAGCTGGCACGTGCGGACCGCAGGAGGTCGACTCGTTTCTTCATCGGCGCACTGGCTGGCCCAGACTCAGTAAGTTTCCCTCGCTGTCCGTGAACCACGCCCCTCGCTCGCCGACACCCTTGCTTGGATAATTTCCTGCGATCTCGGCCACGCCGCTTCTTGTCGTGAGGCCCGGTGCATCGTATTCCTGAAACACCACGCCACGTGCTCTGAGCGCGGCGACGGCAGCCTCGATGTCGTCGACTTCCCACGCCATTTGCGTGTGGGTGCCCGAAGCAGAACCGGCGGACTCGAACAGGGCGAAGGAAGTCTCACCGCATTGGTATCGAAGGCCCCCTGGCCGTTCCTCGACGGGCTCGAGCCCTAGCTTCTCGGAATAGAACTTTCGCGCGCGTCCGAGATCTTTCGCTGGAAGCCGCGTCGAAACCCGAGCGTCTGCGAGCATCGCGTTCTCCTGTCAGGACTGCGGCTATCCGGGCTCGGCCCGATCCACGAATCCACCCTGCGGCGCCTTGTGAGGCAGCGACCAGCCAAAGTACACCTCGACCTCGACGATGTGCTGATCTCGAATGGTGAGAATCTCGGTGTTGCGAAATCGATGGCCGTTCGTATTGCGTCCTTCATACGTGACGAAGACGCGATCAGCATCCATGACGAGATGGACGAAGTCGAACCCCTCGATGACCTCGCTGTTCGGCCAGCAGCGACGGAAGTACGTTTCACGGTCGAGCCGATTGTCGAGGGGGCTCGTGAAGTGAAAGTCGTCGGCGAGCAGGGCCTCGAGGGCTGCCCGGTCTTTCGTCACGTACGCCCTGTAGGCTGCCTGTGCAATCGCCGCGTTCGAGGCTGGCGCAGCCGCGGCGCTCTGAGTGGTCATGGACTCCTCCTTTGTGAGCGTTCTCAGATGCCAGATTCAAACCAACGCATGAACATCAGGCGGCAGTGCTCGACAGCTTGGAGCGGTTGGCGGTCTATGGATAATCGGGGCTGATGACCTTACGAGGAGACTGCAGCAGCTGGCGGTGGCGATCGGCTTGCACCGGATGCCACTGATCCCGTGAAGCTGGACCAATTGGAGGATCGAAATGAAACCGACAGATAAAGGCTCCGCTGCTGTTTCCGATGAGGCGGGAGGAGACCACGAGCGATCGATTCAGGGATTGCACGGTGTCCGCTACCAAAGCACGGATGTGCAACGCGCCGCCGATTTTTACACGAAGTACCTCGGCTTCAAGCTGGAACACCAGCAATTGCCGGCGTTCGCCACCGTGTCCCTCGGCGGTTTCAAGCTGCTGCTGAGCGGCCCCGGCGCGTCAGGCTCGCGGCCGATGCCCGATGGGCGGCGGCAGGAGGCGGGCGGATGGAATCGCATTGTGCTGCATGTGACTGACGTCGCTCGTGAGATTGCGAGGCTCGAGAAATCGGGGTTGACGTTCCGTAATGAGATGGAAACCGGCCCGGGTGGCCGACAGATTCAGCTCGAGGATCCCGATGGGAATCCGATCGAGCTCTTCGAGCCGGCACGGCGCCAGTGACGTGTCTCAGGAAAGTCTTGTACTTCAGCAGTTGTGCGGGTACCCGGTGCGGAATCCCGACGCCACGAAGCTGCCCGAGAGCTTGATGATGTGAGCCTGGGCGCGACTCGTTCATCGGTCACACTTTCTCGTCGCGTTCCGTCATAGCACTGACGGACGAACGGTAAGCAATGTGACCAGGAGAGGCCAGCGTCCCGCGACTGTGACATCAGGAGACAACCGATGAAGATCAAACTGACCAGCGTGCACGTCGACGACCAGGAGAAGGCCCTGCGCTTCTACACCGAGGTGCTGGGCTTCGTGAAGAAGGCCGACTTCAGCCAGGGGCCGTATCGCTGGCTCACCGTGGCTTCACCAGAGGACCCGGACGGCACAGAGCTGCAGCTGGCGCTCAACAGCAACCCGGCGGCCAAAGCCTACCAGCAGGCATTGTTCCAGCAAAGCCAACCCGCGGCCATGTTCTTCACCAACGACGTGCAGGCCGATTACGAGCGGATGAAGGCGCGCGGCGCCGAGTTCACCACGCCACCAACGGACGTGACCGGCTCCAGGATCGCCCTGCTGAACGACACCTGCGGCAATCTCATTCAGGTCACGCAGCTGCTGCGCTGGTAGGGCGGACGTTCAGCCGCATTCAGGGAGCGCTGCCGTCGCTCGGCTTCCAGCAACACCGCGATCGCGGCGTCCGCTGACGACCGTTGACCAGCTTCTGCGCCCCCCGCACGAACCGTGATGCGCCCGCGAGCGCGTCAGGGACGCTCCCCTGAACGCGCCTCCTCATTACCCCCGAGTTGGTGGTGGAGACTCCGGTCTGGTGGTCCCTGCAGCGCCGGCGCAGGGACGTGGGCCGCGGGTCTCGACGGGGCGGCTGTTCGCTCGGAACGCGGGCGGATGTTCTGGTTGTGGTGGAAGACGTTGTCGGGGTCGTACTTGGTTTTCATGTCCACCAGCCGGTCGTAGACGCCGGTGCGGTAGGCGTCGCGGATACGATCGGGGGCTTCGTCGGCGCCGAGGAAGTTGACGTAGACGCCCTCGCGGTAGCTGTCGAGGGCGGCGAAGAAGCGCCTGGTCCAGGCGATGTCCCGGTCGGCGTAGTCCTCGCCGGACCGCCACACGCCGTCGAGGGTGATGGCGTGTGACGCCTGTCGGTTCCCGAACGCGGTGGCGGCGTCGGGCACGCGGCTGACGGCGCCTCCCAGGTGGAACATGGCCGCGTACGACCGTGGTGACGTGCATGCGAATGCGTGTTCGGCGATCACGTCGATCAGGTCGTCGCGAAGCTCGGGGAGGTACGTCGACTTCCAGTAGTAGTTCCAGCCGTGCAGCACCGTGGAGTCGAGGGCGCTCTGGTGGTTTACGTAGGGCGTGGGTGCGATCAGATCGAGGAGGGGCCTCCCGAAGGCGCGCAAGGGGCGGAGCACCACTTCAGCGTCCTCAACCGGTCCGACGTGGCAGGCGCCCACCAGGACGACCGGCCGCCAGTGCAGTTCCTCGGGGATGGCCGATAGCGGCGGCGCGGTGCCGAATCTTACGACCGTGCCGAGCTCGTCGGGAGCGTCGCGCACGAAGTCGCGGTAGAAGCGGAGGACCTCGTCAGTGTCGCCTGCGTCCCAGAGGATGGCGCCGGCCAGGACGCCGGGTCCGACGGGGTGGAGCTGGAACTCGAACGAGGTGACCACACCGAAGTTGCCGCCTCCTCCGCGCAGCGCCCAGAAGAGGTCGGGGTGCTGATCTTCGGATGCCCGCAGCAGTTCGCCGTCGGCGGTCACGACATCGGCGGCGAGCAGGTTGTCGACCGTGAGACCGTGCTTGCGCATGAGCCAGCCGATACCACCGCCAAGGGTGAGTCCTGCGACGCCGGTGTGGCTGACGATGCCGCCGGTGGTGGCCAGCCCGTGGGCCTGTGTCTGTTGGTCGACGTCGCCCCACAGAGCACCGCCCTGCACCTGGGCCGTGCCGCCGTCAGGGTCGACCCGGACGGCCCGCATCGCCGACAGGTCGATGACGATCCCGTCGTCGCACACAGCGGTGCCGGCCACGTTGTGGCCCCCGCCCCGTATCGCGATCTCGAGGTCGTGTTCGCGGGCGAAACGCACGGCAGCGACGACATCGGCCGTCCCGCTGCATCGAGCGATCAGTCGCGGGTAGCGGTCGATGGCGCCGTTCCACACGGCTCGGGCGGTGTCGTATTCGGCGTGGTCAGCGGTGATCTGCTGGCCCTGGAACTTGTTGATCTCCATGGTCGTCGCCTCCGTGCTCAGGTGCCCAACTGGTTGGTCGTCGGGGTCGTCCCGCCGACGGCTTCCATCGCACCACGGTGGACGTCCGGCCGTGAAGTCAAGAATCTGGACTTCACAACCGACCGTGAGTGCGTGACACTGGCGACATGCGGACCTACGGCCAGTACTGCCCCATCGCCCGTGGTGCCGAGATCTTTGCCGAGCGTTGGACACCACTGATCGTTCGCAACCTGTCCCTGGGCTGCGGAAGTTTCAGCAGGATCCTGGAGGGTGCGCCGGGGCTCTCCCGCACCCTGCTCTCACAGCGCCTCAAGGAGCTGGAACGGCTCGGCATCGTTGAGTCTGCATCCAAACCTGCCGGGCGCGGGCGCTGCTACGAGCTCACACCTGCCGGTCGTGACCTGTTCAAGGTCTGCGTGTCGCTCGGCGAGTGGGGGGCACGCTGGCTCGAGATTGCCCCGGAGAACCTCGATCCATTCGTGGCTCTGTGGTCGATGTGCAACGCGCTGCGTCGAGACCGGCTCCCGGATCGACGCGTCGTCATTCAGTTCGACTTCACCGGTCGCCGGTCTCCTGAGCGGTACTGGCTGCTGATCGAGCTCGGCGACACCGAGATCTGCAAGACGTACCCGGGCCTGGACGAGGACCTGTACATCACCGCAGAAGCCGAAGCCTTCGTGAAATGGCACGCCGGCCAGCTCAGTTGGGCCGCAGCCATCCGGGACCGCCGCATCCAACTCTGCGGCCCGTCATGGCTCGTCCGAGCCTTCCCCACGTGGAATGCCCGGAGCATGTTCGCTCACATCAAGCCGGTCTCCCCGAGTGCAGCGAGCTCTGGAGGCTGAAACATCGTCGACGCAGGCCGCTCACGTCAGCGTGCGCTCAGAGCGGCCGAGCGCGACGTCCGACCTCCATTGAAACCATCCTCGACTCGCGCGCCCGCAAAGCCCGCTCGACCTGCAGCTCGACCTTGGTGATGTCGGGCCAGAAGAACAACGCGACCGTCCAGTCGAGGACGATGCGCAGCCGCCTGTCCCACCGCGGCATCTGGAACAGGTAGTAGGTCCGCCGCACCCACCAGGCGAGAAAGCCGGTGAGGGGCATGCCCATCACCCGCGCGACCCCGCGCGTGTGCCCAAGCGAGGCCATCGTGCCGAGCGCCCGGAAGATGAACGGCGACGGAGCACGCCCCTCGAGCGCGGCCTTCAGATTGCGCGCGATGTGCCGCGCCTCGCGGGTGGCGTGCTGCGCGAGTGCCGGATATGGCCGTCCGTCCGGCATCGGGATCGCGGCGCAATCACCGAGCGCCCAGACGTGCGGGTGGCTCCGACTCCGCATCGCCGCATCGACGACGATCCTTCCGCGGTCGTCGTGGAGGACGGGAATCGCGCTCGCGATGGCGCTCGGCACAATGCCCGCCGCGAGCACGATTGTGCCGGCCTCGATGCTCTCGTCCGCGAGATGCACACGCCGGGACTCGATCGAGCGGACGGGCGTCGACGTCCGGACCACGGCGCCGCGACGCTGAAGCACGCGCGCGGCCGTGGCCGCCAGCTGCTCGTCGATCTCCGGCAGGATGCGTGCGCCTGCTTCGAACAACCGGAAACGGACCTCCTCACGATGAATACGCGGGTAGAATCGCAACACATCGTCAGCGAAGGCCGTCAACTCCCCGATCAGCTCGACCCCGACGAGGCCACCACCGATGACGACGACGGTGAGGCAGCCGGACCGCGTCGTCGAGTCCGATGCCGCATCGGCGAGCTCGAATTGTTCAATCAACTGGTTCCTGAGCACCAGCGCATCGGCCATTGTCTTGAACGTGAGGGCGTGCGTCGATCCGGGAATGAGCGTCTCGTTGGTGGACGCTCCCAGGGCGACCACGAGATGGTCATACGGAAGGCTGTACCTGCGGCCGTCGGCAGTGACGGCATGCGCGAGCCGACCTTCCACGTCCACACCGTCGACCGTCGCCTCGACGAAGCGAGCTCGCCGGAGCGCCGAGCGGATTGGCTGCGCGCAGTGCCGAAGCTCGATCCTGCCGGAGCAGGCCTCGAAGAGGAGCGGCGTGAGGATGAAGAAATTCTCGCGGCTCACGAGCGTAATCTCGACGTCTGCGCGTGTGACCCGCTCCAGGTGACGAACGGCTGTGAAACCGCCGAACCCGCCGCCGAGCACCACGATCTGCGTTTTTGCCGCTGTCGCCCCAACCATGACGTACCTCGAAGCCCACCCAGCGCACCTTGCCGCTCTCTGTCCTCCCATTACGTGTAGCCGTTCGAGGCTCCGGCGACAAGCACGGCGGTGCCAGCGCCACGTGATCGAAGATGCGAACGCAACCGGTCAGAACGGCCCGGCCGTATGCGCGGCGCACACTCGTTGATACAATGCATGGAGACCGATATGTCGAGTGCCAGGAATCGTCGACTGATCCTGTGGAGCGGTCTGGGCGGGAGAAGCAGACACCATTCTCGACGGCTTGAAGCCGCACAGATCCGGACGACCGGTCGTAGCCGTCATCGGCATCAATGACGCGACGGAGGCCACCGACTACTCGATGCCCTCTTTGGCATCCTGCGGCGGACGGATGTCGGCGGCATCGTGCCCCTGGCAACGGCACCAGGGCCGGTAAGGTCTATCCCGCGCTCACCGTGGAGCGGCACGCCACCTTGGCCGAGTTCGATAGACAGAATCCGGAAGGCGCCGACTATGTGATCGTGCCGGCCATCGGCAGCGCACGCGCGGTCACGTTCTCGCACGGACGAGCCGACAGTGACGCGCCACGGCATCCGGGTCATCCCCGATCGATTGCCACGGACTGGCCCCCGGAGCACCTGCTCCCAACGATCGGGCACGAACGGCCAGCGAGAGCCTTCGACGAGGCGCTTCGCGGGATTAGCGGCCGCTACGGGATCCGCACAAGCCGATTTCGTGGCCATGCAGCTCGAATACCAGGCCAAGCGCATCGAAATGATCCGGAGTCGAATCGTATCGCCTGTCAGAACGTCCCGTTCTCATTCGGCGAGTCTTTCGAGATAGGCTGCCCCAAATCACACAGCTCCACGATGCTATCCTGTTCGAATCGAAAGATGTGCACGGCACCTGCCGATGGATCTTATCGTCACACGGCGAAAGGACAGCGTAGGTCACAGTCGGTGCAACGCGCAACAGCGCATCGGCGGTTCGTCCCGGGCCATGCTAGTGATGCGCGAGCCGCTCGCGGTTCCAGTTTTATGCGAGGCGGTCATTCTGAATGAGTGATGTCATTCGATCGATTGATTTCGTTCATTGAGCGTCCGCGAACCAGGAAACGGCCGGCGCGCGCCGGCGCCGCGCCGGACGAGTGGTGCGATACGCATCCATCATCGGATGAATCACTCCCGGCACTCGAACGACGAGGCGACGTCCGGGCTTCCGCTTCCTTTGTACTGCGCGTGCTGCGGGTAGGGACAGAGCGGACGCGTCCGGCCTTGCAGCGCGCGGCCGGTCGCGGTGATCGACACAGGCGCCGTCCCGTGCTCCACCCAGTCGACGATCGCGCCCAGCATGTCGAACGTCTCGAGTGCCATCGGGCCGCCGCCGCAGTGGCCCATGCCCGGGACGAGGAACAGGCGGCTCCAGCCCATCACCGTCGCGGCGCCGCCGTTCGCCCTGCCCATCCGCTCGTAGTAGTCGAGCGTGTCGAGCGCCGAGAACCAGGGATCGCTTACGCCGTGGTAGAAGAGCAGCTTCCCGCCGCGGGCCGAGAAGGTGTTGAGGTTCGTCCAGGTGGAGGTCGCCGTCAGGATCATCTGCGGATCGGCGGATGCCTGTTCGGCCCTCGCGTCCACGTCCATCTCCGTCGCGGTGTACGCGGGCCCGATCGGGTTGACCGCGCCGGCCAGCAGCCCCGGGAGGCCCTGCGTCGTCGTGATGCCGGTGTCGAAGAGGAAGCCCGGATAGACCTGTCGGCCCTTCGAGTCCCGCGGCCCGGCGAACGCCTGCTGTATGGCTGAGACCTGCGCAGTCGAGAGGCACGCGTCCTTCTTCTCGCCGGGGCACTCGATGGTCTTCACGTCGAACCGGCAGCCGGTCGGGTCCATGACGAGGCCGTCCTTCAACCCGTCCCCAGCATCGCACGCATTCAGGAAACCGTCGATGATGGCCGTGCGGTCGGTGTCTGACAGCGCGCGCTTCGTCTCGGGCTTGCCCGATGCGTCTTTCGGCGCCGCCTGGTTCAGCATCGTCGCCACCCACTCGTCGCCGATGTGTGAGAAGGCCGTGCGCATCGCCGGCGCGCCCACCACGACGCCGTCGAAGTACGTCGGGTAGCGCTGGGCCATCAGCATGCCCTCGCGGCCACCTGTGGAGCATCCGGCGAAGTACGCGTGCGCAACGGGCTTGCCGTAGTGGAGCGCGACGATCTGCTTCGCGAGGACGGCGACGCGTCCGACGGCCTGGTACGCGAAGTCGAGGCCGGCTTGCTGCTCCCGCATGAACGTCGCGTCGAACACCTCGCCCGTGTGGCCGGTATCGGTCGTCACGACGGCGAAGCCGCGCGCGAGTGCCGCGTCGCCCGCCCCCGTGCGGCCGAGCGGCGGGGCCACCGTCCCGTTCAGCCCCGCGCCGCCCTGGAAGAGCAGCCGTCCGTTCCAGTCCGCAGGGAGCGCGATGGCGAAGCCGATCCCGTACGGCCGCCCATCCGCCCCGGTGCGGCGATCGAGCGTCGCGTCGAGCCGGCAGTATGCCGGCAGCTTCACGGCGAGCGGCAAGACGTACGGCGGCTCGGCCGGCGGCGGCGACCCCGCTGCTAACCACCGCGGCTTCACGTCCGAGAGCTGCGCGCCCGGGACCTGCAGCGTCGAGAGCGCCGCGCACCGGGCCTGGGCGGACGGCTGCTGCGCACCCGCAGGAGGCGTCGCAGTCACGAGGGAGAGCATCAGGACGGTCGTGCCAATCGCGCGAGCGGACATCGGTGTGCCCTCGTGTGGGTTGAATCGGGGGAAGCGTGCACCCCACGGCCGGCATACGATACTCCGTCTCTCGGAGATTTCAGGCCTCGGTCTGCCTGGTCCTTGCAACTGAGCGACGGGGAGGCCACTAGTCAGGATTCCTGAAGCTGGTCGTTCGAGCGCGCAGAAACGACGCGAGCGCCGCCTCAACGTCCGGCGGCAGCGTCACCGCGCTCGCGTCGCGGAGAATGCGAGGTGTGTCGCAGTAGGATGTGACGAACGCGGCACATCGCTCGCACTCGGCCACGTGTTCGTCGAGTGCGGCGCGGACGTCAGGCGGCAGCACGCCTTCCAGGTAATCCATCAGCAGCTCGACACCGGACGCGCACGCGACATCGGTCATTGCTGCACCTCCACAAGATGAGCGAGATACCCGCGCAGCATCAGGCGGGCGCGATGCACGCGCTGACGCACGGTCGCCGGCTCGACGCCGAGAATGCGCGCCACATCCGACGTGCCGAGCCCCTCGAGATCGCGCAGCACGAACGCATGCCGATAAAGATCCGGCAGCCGCGCAATGCCGTCGCGAGCCTTTGCGGCGAGGAACTGCCGATCGAGGACTTCTTCGGCACGCGCGGTGACCTGAAGTTCGGCAGGAGTAGCCGTGTGTCTTCCGTCCGCGTCGAACCGCGGAAGAAATGATTCAAGCGAGTCGGCCGGACGCCGCGCGCTGGACCGGCGGTGCATCAACGCGGCATTCGTCGCGATGCGGTACACCCACGTGCCGAACTGCGACTCGCCGCGAAAGGACGGCAGGTTGCGGTAGACCTGCAGGAAGGTTTCCTGCAGAACGTCGGGCGCGTCGGTGTCCGTGGTGATGCGGCACGCCAGGCGGAACACGCGAGCCTGATAGCGCCGAACCAGTTCCTCGAAGGCAGAATCGTCCCCGGCCGCGGCGCGCGCGGCGAGCGTCTCGTCGCTTGGCTCCGCGGCGGGGACGACCCGATCCATGGGGCTATCGATTTTCGATCGCCGCCTTGACGGCTGTGAGCAGTTCCGGCGTGACTTCGGTAATCCCGTGATCGTGCGCGGCGTGCGCGGCGACCTTCTTCAGCAAATCTTCTTCGGTCGGGGCCGTGGCTGTAAAGCCGCAGTCAGGCACGATGGCGGCGCAGGCGATGTACTTGAGGTCGTGGTTGGTTGCAGGCACGTCAGGCTCCTTTGGAAAGCGTCGATTGTCGTCCTTGAGATGCCGGCATGCGCGAAGTGTGACACGGTCACACTGGTGCGGTAAGCGGCATCCTACGACCATGAATCTCCACGTCGCAGCACTCTGGCGGTATCCGGTGAAATCGCTTGCAGGAGAACCACTGACAGAGGCGGACCTTCGCGGAGACGGCATGCGCGGGGACCGCGTCGTGCGCGTCCGCGGTCCCGAGGGCGTACGGACGTCCAGGCGACAGTACCGGCTGCTTGGGCTGCATGGAACGCTCGATTCGCACGGACGGCCGCATGTGGACGGCCACCTCTGGAACACGCCCGCGGCGCTGGCGCTCGTCAAAGACGCCGCCGGCGCGGACGCGTGGCTTGAGGCGTGGGAAGACGTCGATCGGTTCGACATCCTGCCGCTGCTCGTCGCGACCGACGGGGCGGTCGCCGCATTCGGGCGCGACGTCAGGCGATTGCGTCCCAACATCGTCATCGGGGGTGTCGACGGCCTCGCGGAGCGCGAGTGGCCGGACGCGCAACTGCACATCGGCGAGGCCGTCGTCCGGCTCGACTCGCTGCGCGGGCGGTGTCACATGACGACGATCGATCCGGACACGCTGGAAGTAAACCCCGCAGTGCTGCGCGATATCGTGCGGCGATTCGACAACCGACTCGCGCTGAACGCGGAGGTGATGCGGCCGGGCACGATCAGGGTGGGGGATCCGGTTCGGCTCGTCAGGGGAGCTGACGATTTTGGTGGGGCCAGACGCTAGGCGCGGGCCGACGTCTTCTAAGCCGGAGTTGTCCTGGCGGAATTGGTCGCATCGGGGGTGTTGGGACCGGCGGGCGAGGGAAGCCATCTGCGGGGTGTTCACGCCGAGTCGCCGCTCCCTCTCTACACAGGGCTGACCAATCAGTCGCCAGGTGCACAGCTTGGAGGCCGCGTGGCTCTTACTGGAAGGCCTGCCGACTGAAAACGGCGCAGGCCTGCCAAGGCCGGCCGGCCAGTGCAGGCGATCTGCAGCGACGGATTCCGCTTCGGCCTGGCTGCGCTCTGCAGTTCGCCCATGTTCGGATCAGCGAGCGGCGCGGAGAGGCCCACGCCCCTAGGTCGAAGCCGTGACAGGCCTCGCGCAGCACGAGCGGGATCTTCCCTCTACCAACGGCCCGAACACCGGCACGACCTTCGCTGACAGAATCCTCGCGCCATGACGGCACGTGCAGCGGCGTGGAGTCGGCCGCGCGTCGATGATAAGTCTGCCATCTTGATTACAGTTGGTCAGATGATGCGTGCTCTCGTCCTTGTGATCGCGTGACCGTCGAGTATTCGCGCCTCTCGAGAGGGATCGCGGCCTTCATCGACTTGGGCTTCGGTGACGATCCGACGGTCAATGCGCTGGCAGCACTCAGTGGAACGCGGTTGCACGTCGACGGCGGCGAGAACGTCGTAGGATGAGGGCATGACGGACAACGGACTGCCTTGCCTCGACCTGTTGGAGGCCACGCCCGGCATTCTCCGCGGCCTGATGTCGGAACTGACGGACGACGACGCGCGGTGGAAGCCTGCACCGGATCGCTTTTCGGTGGCCGAGGTCCTGGCCCATCTCTCCCACTCGGAGGGCCACTGCTACCGGATGCGGGTCGACCGGTTCCTGGCGGAGACTCGGCCGACGTTCGAACCTGACGATGCGCAGATGTACCTGGACCTGTACCGGGACGCCGATCCGGAGGATGCCTTCGACCACTTCGAGGAGCAGCGCGAGACCAACGTCGAATACCTGCGCGACCTGCCTTCCGAAGCGGGTGGCCGGGTGGCGCTGCATCGGGAGGCCGGGCAGATCACCTTGAACCAGATGCTCCACGAATGGGCGCTTCACGATCTGGGTCATATCCGGCAGATTGCCGAACTGGTGCGCGCCAGAAAGTACCTGGAAGGCGCCGGTCCACTGGGAAGCAACTACCATCTGAAACCGTAAGCGGCCGGTTCTCGGCGAGCGCCCGGGGCTTAGCGCGCGATCGGAACGACCTTTCGGATCGTGCCCTCGACGATGGCCTGTAACCGCCGCGCCCGGCGTTCGAGCGCGTCGCGCTTTTCTTTGTCGTATGCGCGCCCCATCGATTACTTGTCGAGATCTATGGAGCCATCTGGCTATCCGCAGTAGACAGATTGCACCACGTCCTTGGTGTTTAAGTTCAGATTGAGACGCGCCGGCGAAAACTCGAGCGTGATGGGTTCGTTCGGCCGAATGAATCGCGCCGCACCAGCTCCTGCAGCAACGCGCGCACGATCGAGGAGTTCCTGGCTCGCGCGTTCCCCGAGCGCAAACTGTGCTTTCGTCGCGTCACAACTTTCGGACGGCGCCGGCGGCGGAGCTGTCGGTGTGTTCCGGTCGACGTCCGTCGGCGCGGTGGGCGCCTCGGTTCGTGAGGCGCAGGCTACCGCCAATCCGCTGGTGATAAGAATTGTAATCAAGCCGGTACGAAGGTCCATTGTTCCTCGCGTCGAACCGCAGGCTCTGGCAGCCACAGACGATCATCGAACGAACGCAAATGAGCGGCTATCAGATTCTTTCGAAGGCGTCGTTGTCGAGAACGTCCGTGGCAACGGAGGTGTCGCGTCGATGGTGAGTCCCCGTCACCGTCCGCAACCCGTGAACGGACGAGGCAGCAAGCGATCCGAAGATCTGTGCTACGTCTACTAAGCAGTCACCCTGTCATCATGCCTTCGAGACACGCCGCTTGACACCCGGTTTCGGAACGGCTGTTGGGACGAGCCGGAGGCTCATGCCATCGGCGAGATACATCGAAATCCCGGCCGGGCATCTCCCACAATACGAAAGGCCTGACCTGACGAATGCAGCGATCCTGCAATTCCTGGGTCAGAGGTAGTCACGTGAGGCGAGTCATACAGGCGTCTTTGCTCATCGCCGGACTCATTCACTTCCTTCCAATCACTGGCTCAGGCGGCTGATCGAGGCGCTGGAGCGTGGCAATCGCGAACGGAGAACTAGCGCGCATCCACGTCATCTTGCGCGAGTGTTGAGGTAACGAGATGCGCAGCAGGTCCCAGGCGGCGCCCACTGACACTCGTATCGCGCTCATCGTCGGAGCCGGCATCGGAGGTCTCTCGGCAGCTGTGGGATTGCAGCGTGCCGGCTGGCGCGTACGGATCTTTGAGCGAGCGTCACACCTCCAGGAGCTGGGATTCGCGTTGCTCCTGGCTCCGAACGCGGTAGCCGCACTTCAGCAGCTCGGTCTTGCCGAACGCGTGATCGCGGAGGGCTCGGAGATGACCGCCGGTGAGGTCCGCGGCACAGGAGGACGGCTCTTACGCCGCTTCGACCTGACACGAGTCCGCCAGCTGCTATCAAAGCCGGCTCTCGTCGTCCTGCGTCCGGCACTACACGGCGTATTGCTGGATGCCGCAGGGCCGGACAATCTTGTGTTGAATAGTCAGGTCAGCGGGTTCTCGATTCACGATGGACGGCCAGTCGTGGCGCTCGTCAACGGCGAAACCACAGAGGGTGATGTGCTGATCGGCGCGGACGGCGTCGGATCAGTGATTCGCCGCGTCCTGCACCCTCAGGAACCTCCGCCACGTGCGAGCGGGTTATGGGCCGTTCGTGGCGTCGCTTACGATGTTGAGCTCCAGCTCGGCGAACTCGCCGGCGCACAGTACTTCGGGCGAGGTATCGAAGGTGGCATGGCGCGCGCCGGTCGGAACGCCGTGTACTGGTACATCTCTCTGCCCTCGCGCGAAATCGGCGAGTCACCCCAGGCGCGGACAGTCGCTCACCGGTGCGCGAATCAGTTCGACGAGCGTTTTCGAGCGGTGGTGAATGCCACTGGGCCTGACGATATGAGGCTTGACCAACTCCTCGATCGCGATCCGCTTCCGAATTGGGGACGCGGTCGAGTGACGTTGCTGGGAGACGCCGCGCATCCGATCCTGCCGCACGCGGGGCAAGGGGCCGCACAGGCGCTCGAAGACGCGGTGACGATTGGTCGAGCGCTCGATGGGGCCGTCGACGTGGAGGGGGCGCTGCGGCGGTACGAACGCGTGCGCCAGGAGCGCACGCGGGACATCGTACGTCTCGGGCGCCGCAACGCTCGTATCGGCTCGATCAGCAGCCGGCTCGGACAGAAGTTCCGGGATTTCGCGATCCGTGCAGTTCCCGCGTCCGCCTTCACGAAGACCTACATCGATTTCGGCAAGCCACCATCTCTGGAGTGACGGCTTTCAAAACGGCGTCAGCGGCGAGCGTCGCTCAGCGACAGGCCTGCGCCGACGCGCTGGTCGACGGTCACTGCACCAGCGCGAGGCCGCGTAGATGCTGCGGGGACGTGGCGTAGCCGACTGCGCGGCGCCAACTCTTCCCGCCATCATCCGAACGGTGCACGCCGCGCTCATCCGCGGCCCACAGCTCTCCGCCTTTCGCGCCGGCGCAGAGCAGAGGCGCGATCGTGCTGGCTGGCTCCGGCCAGCCGTCGTGGACGCGCTCCCAACGCTCGCGAGTGAGACGGCGATACAACCGGCCATCCGAGCGGCCGGCCACGTACGCGGAGTACGGTCCGGACGACGCTGATACTACGACGACCTCCGGTTGCTCCGGATCGATCGCCACGCTGCGCAAGTAGCCGACCTCGAGGCCGACTGTGGGCGAGCGCCACGTGGCACCGGCATCGTAACTTTCAAAATATCCGTCGCCGGCGGAGACGCGCAGTGTATCGGGAGCCTTGTGGTGAATGGCGAGCTCATGGGTGTCCCACGGTCCACCGGGCACGCGGTCGCTCCATGTGCGGCCACCGTCGATCGTGGACACGAGCGCTCCGGCCTCGATCGCGACCCAAAGTCGTTCTGGTTCGAGCGGGTGACATGCAATCCAGCGAACGTGATGAGTATCCGGTCTCGGCGGAAAAGACCATTCGGACGACGACGACAGCGTCTCCAACCTGCTGGTTTGCTCCCACGTGTTGCCAGCGTCCCCGGAGCGCCACACTTCGCTCGGCTCGGTGCCTACCCAGACCACGTCGCGCTCCGCAGGGCTCGCACTGACGGCCATAATCAGCCGGCCCGCGAGGCCGACCGACTGCCAGGACCTGCCGCCATCATCACTCCTGAACACGCCGTCACGGTGTGTGCCACACCACGCCCGCCCGTGAACCAGCGGATCCGCGGTCAGGCATGTCGGGCGGTCACCGCTCCCGTGCGCTGGCGTGCCGTCACCTCGTTCAACATCAATGACGACGACCTCACGGTCGGTCGCAACCAGTATCAGCATGACCGCGTCCCTTGTGAATGATTGTCGCCCAGGAGCACAGGAACGAGCGCTTGACGCATCATTCTGGATGAGCAGGGTTCGAATATTGTTCAGAGCTCGCTAGTGTCCCGAGTCAGAGATTCGTTGACAATATCTCGCCACGCTCTCCAGGATGTCATCCGCAGTTTTGGTCCAGACGAACGGCTTCGGTGAGGCGTTGGTCAGCGTCAGATACTCCCGAATCGCCGTCTCGAGCGCACGGGTACTCCGATGCACCCCGCGCTTGATCTGCTTCTCCGTCAGCAGCGCAAACCAGCGCTCGACGAGGTTGAGCCAGGACGCGCTGGTGGGTGTGAAGTGCAGATGGAACCGGGGATGCGCGGCCAGCCAGCGCCGCACGCGTGGCGTCTTGTGCGTGCCGTAGTTATCGAGGATCAGATGGAGGTCCAGGTCGGGTGCCACCGTCGCGTCGATCGTTTTGAGGAACTGCTGGAACTCCGTGCTCCGATGACGGCGATGACATTCGCCGATGACCTGGCCGGTGGCCACATCCAATGCCGCAAAGAGTGAGGTGGTGCCGTGGCGCCGGTAGTCGTGCGTTCGCCGTTCCGGCCGGCCGACCTGCAGCGGCAGCGTCGGCGCGGTGCGATCCAGGGCTTGAATTTGGCTCTTCTCGTCCACACAGAGCACGAGCGCCCGATCCGGTGGATCCACGTACAACCCCACGATGTCACGGACCTTATCGATGAAGAGTGGGTCCTTCGACAACTTGAACGTCTCGACCCGATGCGGCTGTAAGGCGAAGGCACGCCAGATGCGACTAATGGCCGACTGGCTCAGCCCGGCCGCTTTGGCCATCGATCGCGTACTCCAGTGCGTCGCGTCCCGCGGCGTCGATTCCAACGTCGTCGTGATCACGTGCTCCACCTGCGCATCCGTGATGCGGCGGGGCGCGCCAGGCCGGGGTTCATCGAGCACGCCTTGCAGGCCATCCCGCAGAAACCGCGCGCGCCATTTGCCCACCGTGGCCTTGGTCACCCGCAGCTCACGGGCAGTCCGTGTGTTCGACCGCAGATGAGCGCGCGCAACGCAGCCCTGCGCCGTCGTGTGTCGTTCACGCTCCAGCGTGGTCGCTCGTCGACGGTCAGCGTAGCGGTATCAACGGTCGGCCGTTCGCATGATTGTCGCCCAGGAGCACAGGAACGAGCGCTTGACGCATCATTCTGGATGAGCAGGGTTCGAATATTGTTCAGAGCTCGCTAGCTAGCGCCAGGGCGCCCCCGACCGCGGGGCACAGGCACGATCATGCAGACAATGGTCTATCGATGGCCCATCAGGGACGAATGGACAGGGCGTGATGGAACACGTTGCGCGGATCCCAGCGCCTCTTGACCTATTGAAGCGCCGCGTAGTTGCTCTTGAAGTAGAGTGTGCCAAGGAACGCCGGACGTATTTCCACTCCGGATCAGCGAGGTCGACGTCGGGGTGGTTGATCATCGCGCCGTCGCAGATGTCACCCGGTAGCGATCTCGTCTACTCGGTCGATCACCGTAAACCTCGGTAGATCTCGCGGATTCGACAGCGTCACGTCACAGTTACGTCACGGCGGCGCGACGTTGAAAGGAGCCCGCCTTCAGGCGTGTCGATCACGGGCGTCGCCACATCGCGCTCACATCCCCGTACAGGCCGCGCTGAATCAACTGCGTGAGCCCAATCCCTTCGCCTACGACTCGATTCCAGCGATGCGCAAGGCACGCACGATGAACGTGGCTGAGAAACGCAGCCGGAGACCTCGATGGTCTCCGGCTGCGGCGGTTTTCCTCGGGATTTCGCGCTGACCTTCGGGTCGTCTTGGCCATCAACGGCTCGTTTCGTGCGCAAGTCTCAAGGATCTTTCAAGTGTTCCGCACCAGTCGGCTGCCAGCAAGCGGAGGACGCCGTGTGCATATCCAAAACCGCGCGGAACTAACGGCCTCGGCAGGGATTCGAAGCAGCCGCCACGCCCGCGGCCAATCGCGATCCGCGAGCGAGTTGCTCGCCACGCTGCGCAAGGGCGAGAAAAACGCGGTTACGCTCGAGAAGCGGAAGGTCGATGGGATTGGCGAAGAGCTGATCCTGTCTGTCAACTCGCACTGGCGACGGATGCGGGTGTTGATGCGCCTTCTATCAATTTGCGCAATTCGTCCTCCTTATCATTGGTCAACGAGGTTTGCAGCACTCGGCCTTTGCCGGCAAAGGGCCTGAGTCCTTCGATAACCTTGTCGGGGGTTGACTTGCGCACGAGCACGAAGAGCGCGGAACTGTCGGACGTAAGGGTTGCACCCAAATCCTTCATGAACTGATCCTTGATGCCGATATCGGCGAGCTTGCCGGACAAGGCGCCCGAACCTGCGCCCAAGGCGGCACCCAGCAGTGGGTTGAGGAATAACAGCCCGATCAGCGAGCCCCAGAACACGCCGCCCACCGCACCGGCGGCGGTGAGGTTCACCGCCTGGTGCAACTGCACCGCGCCCTTCGCGTCGCGGGTCACGACGACCACGTCCTCCATGTCGATCAAATACTGGGCCTGCATTTTGGCCAGAGCCCCGCGCATCTGGAAGGCGTCGGCTGGGTTGTCGAATCCTATTACGACAAGGTTGCTCATGGATTATTTCCTTTGGTCAGTTGGTCTTGTTGTTTGTCCCGAAGCACGTACATCGATCGCAACACCTCGGCCAGGTCTGAGGATCGGGAACCACAGGTAGTCGCTGAAGCCCTTGGTTTCGACCGTCGTCAGGACCACCGGCACGTTGAACACACGAGGTTTGCCTGAACAACTTGCTCAGAGACGCGCTACGAGCTCAGGCGACTGGCGCACGCCGCAAAATCGTAGCCACGGCATTGGCGGAACCAGTGGTGGCATTTGGGCTCGAATCGACGCTGTCGCCGGAACTGGCGCAGCTCCGCGGTCCGGCATCTCGGAGGCTGCACGGGATGCCGTAGGGATCGGCGGAGCGGCAAACGATGACCACGGTGCCCGAGCGTCTCAAACGCCTTCGAGTCAATCCCTGACTCGTTAGTCCGGTCCGTTTGGAGCCCGCGCTCGTTCTGGCGGCTGGCATGTCTGGCGTGCGGTTCCAGGCATCTAAGAGCGGGCGGCTGTACATCGAGATGATTTATCAACCGATGGTCGAACACGAATCGGTGCTCCAATAATGGGAGACGTTGCCTGACGTCTCCGGGCCACGTCTGTCGCCGACGGCGAACCAAAAAAGCGAGGGTAGCTTCTTGACAGCATGGTTCCTCTGTTTCGTCTTGGCGTCGGCCCCAGCCGCATACGGGCTGGCAGGCGCCGTGCCGGCCGGTGTGGAAGCAGGCGTTGATCCTCCGCAGCAGCTGCCGGATCCTCAGGCGAAGCCAGAGCAGCCGCCTCCCGATCCGCCGCAGGAACCGGCGGAGCAGCGCCCGTCGAATCCGACGCAGGAAATCGCCAAGGAGCAGCCGGAGGGTGACGCGTTGGATGTCGGTCCGGCCCAGCTTCGGATCGGCGGTTACCTCGGGTTGACCGGTATCTACCGCTCGACCAATAGCGGCGGCGGCCCCGGCACCAGGTTCGGGGCGATCCCGTTCGAGGACACGGTGCAGGGGAATGTGTCCGAGACCCGCCTCTCCGCTCAATCGTCCAGAGTGTCAATCCGCGTGGATTCCGCTTTCTCCCCGAGGAGGGCCCACGCTTTCGCCGGCTGTCCGGCTATTTCGAGATGGATTTCAACGGCAGCACGCCGGGAACCGTGGCCGTGACGAGCTCGAGCGTCGGGTTTCGCCTCCGTCATGCCTTCGCCGAGGTCCAGTATCGCGACACGTTCTTTCTGGCCGTCGGGCAGGCTTTCACGTTGATGACACCCGCGAAGAATCAGTTGAGCATCTGGCCGGCGGATGTTGAGATGTCGCAGGCGGTAGACACCAACTACCTGGCTGGGATGGTTTGGGCGCGGGTGCCGCAGTTTCGTCTGGCCTGGCGTCCCTCCGCCAGGTTCAACTGGGCCGTCGCCGCCGAAAACCCGGAGCAGCAAATCGGCAACGGCATCGCGCTGCCGGACTGTTGCGCCAACGATCTCGAACTTCAGTACAACACCGGGTCCGACGAGCTGAGCGTGCCCAACCTGATGCCAGATTTCGTGACGCGCGTTGCCATAAACCCCGGCAAGGCTTTCCATCTCGACGTCGGCGGCGTCTTGCGCGTATTCCGCCACACCCTCGCGCCCTACGATGAGTCGTTCCGAGAAGTCGGCGGCGGGGCGAACGTCAACGTCAGCGTCTCCCCCACGGGCACCACCAAGCTGATTCTGCAGATCGCCTCCGGATCGGGTCTGGGTCGTTATGTGGGCGGCCTGGTTCCCGATGTCGTCTTCCGCAGGGACGGCTCCATCAGCCTCATCGGCGCCACTTCGTGGGTCGGGGGCATCGAGCAGAGGATCTCGTCGCGCGCGTCGATGGCCGGCTACTACAGCGGCATCGACATCGACGACAACTTCGATCTCGACACGGACGGCAACTACATTGGCTATGGGTTTCCCGGCCCGTCAAACGCGAACAACCGCACGATCAAGGAGCTGACCGCAACATTCTCCTATCTCGCGGCGCGTACGGAGAATCGTGGTTCGGTGCAGCTTGGGATCCAGACGTCATGGCTCAAAAGAAGGCCATGGTCCCGCGGGGATGGGCCGGAGTCGGCCGACGCGTTCATGTTCTTCGCGCAGCTTCGTTACAACCTACCCTGAGTCGACCGCGCGGTACTGGTGGGCGGTGTGGGATCTTTGAACAGCCTGGCGACCACCGTGCCGAGCGCGCGAGGGCGCGCCGCGCCTGTCGGGCACGCTCCATCTCGCATGAGCACGATATCCATGACGCGACAGACTTCCACTAGTTGCTGCCACTCCCGACTATTGTGCGCGAACCGCGACACCTCGCGGGCCGCCACCGTTCCGACGTGGCCCAGACAGACCTCGGCTACCATGCGTTCGAATCCCGCTCGCGTGATCGTTCCCGCCGCGGACCGCGATACCTACCGGCACAATCATCAGGCCAGACAGCAGCACTTCGCGATTACCAGCGGCGTGGTATCGTCCTTTTCTTTCTTACGATCTGTCGCATGCGCATGAACGATTCCGCCCCTTCACCACCAAGCCCGGAACCCGGCCACATCGCGCTCACCCAGCGAGGCCGCGATCGGGCGGGCTGGAGACGCTGGCTGCCGGGTCTGCAGACCCTGCGCAGCTACCAGTCCGCTTGGCTGCGCCACGATATTGTCGCCGGACTGGTGCTGACAACGATGCTGGTGCCCGTCGGGATCGCCTATGCGGTGGCATCGGGGGTGCCAGGCATCCACGGACTCTACGCGACGATTGTTCCGCTGCTGGCCTATGCGCTGTTCGGTCCCAGCCGCATCCTTGTGCTGGGACCCGACTCGTCCCTCGCTGCCGTCATCCTCGCCGTCGTCCTGCCGCTGTCTGGCGGCGACCCCATGCGTGCCATCGCCCTGGCAGGGATGATGGCGATCGTATCCGGGACCGTGTGCATTCTGGCCGGCCTGGCGCGCCTGGGATTCGTCACTGAGCTCCTTTCCAAGCCTATCCGCTATGGATACATGAACGGCATTGCCCTGACCGTATTGATCAGTCAACTGCCCAAGCTCTTCGGGTTCTCGATCGAGAGCGACGGCCCGGGGAGAAACTTGGTGGCCATCGCCACGGCGGTACTTGACGGCCGAGCCAACTGGACTGCGTTCCTGGTCGGCGCCGGTACGCTGGCAGTGATCCTACTGCTGAAGGGCAGCAAGCGCGTGCCGGGCATCCTGATCGCTGTGGTTGGAGCAACCATCGTCGTGGGTGCGATGGACCTGGCGGCCCGCGCGGGCGTGTCGGTACTCGGCTCCCTCCCGCAAGGCCTGCCGGCGTTCGCCATCCCATGGATCACCTACGCTGATATCAGTCCGGTTCTAGTCGGCGGCCTCGCCGTCGCCCTGGTGTCGTTCGCCGACACCAGCGTGTTGTCGCGCTCCTATGCGGCGCGCACGCGGACCTATGTGGATCCCAACCAGGAGATGGTCGGTCTCGGTGCCGCCAACGTTGCCGCCGGATTCTTTCAGGGTTTTCCCATCAGCAGCAGTTCATCACGCACGCCCGTGGCTGAAGCCGCAGGTTCCAGAACCCAGCTGACCGGTGTCGTGGGCGCGCTCAGCGTGGCCCTGCTGCTGCTGGTGGCGCCGGACCTCCTGCAGCATCTGCCCTCCAGTGCATTGGCGGCAGTCGTGATCGCCTCGGCCATCGGCTTGATCGAGGTCACCGACCTCGGTCGAATCTTTCGCATCCAGCGCTGGGAGTTCTGGCTATCGATCGTCTGTACGGTCGGCGTGGCGGTGCTGGGCGCGATTCCGGGCATCGGCCTGGCGATCGTGATTGCCGTGATCGAATTCCTGTGGGACGGCTGGCGCCCGTACTCTGCGGTCCTGGGTCGCCCCGAGGGCCTCGATAGCTACCACGACATCCAGCGCTACCCCGGTGCCCGCCTGGTTCCCGGCCTGGTGCTGTTTCGCTGGGATGCGCCCTTGTTCTTCGCCAACGCCGAACTATTCCGTGACCGCGTGCTGGATGCGGTGGCCACATCGCCTACGGCGGTGCGCAGGCTTGTCGTGGCGGCAGAACCGATCACCAGCGTGGACGTCACTGCCGCGGATGTCCTAACCGAATTGCACGAAACCCTGCGCGCGGCCGGCCTCGAGTTGTGTTTTGCCGAGATGAAGGACCCCGTCAAGGACAAGCTGAAGCGATTCGGGCTGTTCGCGCGTTTTGGTGAGGAGACCTTCTTCCCGACCCTGGGTGCGGCCGTCAGCAGCTATCTCAAGACCCAACCGGTGGATTGGCCGGACTCAGGGGACCGGACGTCATAGCGGCCCCACTGGCACGCAGGCGCGTCTGGCATGGACTTAACGTGTTTGAACGGGCAGGACTCGCACTTCGGCAATCTGACGGTCCGCTGCGCTGTCGACGACGCCGAGCAGCATCGTTCGACCGTTTTTACGACAATGTGGACCGGGTAGCGGCGGATCGAGGCGGATAACAGAACGAGAGGCCGGACGAGAGAGCGACGGTGTTGACCGTCAGTGTTTCGCCGCAGGCCGTAGGCCGAGACGCGCGGCCATTGTCACCAGGTCCGGCAGCGAGTCAGCCTTCATCTTGCGCATCACCTGGCCTCGGTGCGCCTTCACGGTGATCTCGCTGATGCCGAGTTCGCCCCCGACCTGTTTGTTCAACAGGCCGGACACGACCCATGCCATCACCTCGCGTTCGCGCGGAGTGAGTGACGCGTAGCAGTCCCGCAAGACCCGCAGCTCCGAATCCTGATGGAGTGCGGTTCGACTTCGCTCTATCGCACTGCGAATGGCGTTCAGCAGCACATCGTCCTTGAACGGCTTCGTCAGGAACTCGACGGCTCCTGCCTTCATCGCTTGCACGCTCATCGGCACGTCGCCATGTCCGGTGATGAAGATGATCGGCATGTCGGTCCGCTCCGCGAGCTGCTGCTGCAACTCGAGGCCGCTGAGCCCAGGCAGCGTCACATCAAGCACCAGGCAGCACGGAACGGTCGCGCGAGGGCGGGAGAGGAACTCTTGTGCGGATGCGAACGTTTCGGGTCGCCAGCCTGCGGTTCTGATCGACAGCTCCAGCGATTCGCGCACGGAGACGTCGTCGTCGACGACGAAGACGATGGACGTGACGTCCGGCATCGTTACCTCGATCGACCGAGCTGCGATCGCCGAACTCACAGTATATGGCTCTCGATCGATCCTGCCGGTACTCATGGTCGTCACGCTTACCTCATCCGAAGCGCGGCGTTGAGCGCGTCGAGCAGGGCCGCCTCGCTGAACGGCTTGGACAGGCACGCCACTGCGCCCTGCGCGAGCAGGCGCGGACGGATGGTCTTGTCTCCGTTGGCCGTGATGAAAACAATCGGGATCTCCTGCTGCCGACGTATCAATTCCTGTTGCAGTTCGGGACCAGACATGTTGGGCATCGCGATGTCGAGGAGCAGACAGCTCGTCTCGCTGACAGCGTTCGACGCGAGGAACGCTTCGGCCGATGAGAACGCCTGGACGGCAAAGCCGAATTGCCGCAGCAAGTCTGGCAGCGACTCACGCACGGACTCGTCGTCGTCGACGACCGACACCAGTGAACGCTTGCCCATCATGAGCGCCTCGGTACGGATGCCGCGTCGTGATGGTCTCTGCACAGCGGGGAATGGAAAACGAGAAGGTAGCACCAGTTCCGTCGTTGCGTGCGGCCCAGATGAGCACAATCACCGCTCGTTTTGCCGTACATAGTTGGAGGATGCGCCACTTTGCCGGCGAACGTCTATGAGACCTTGGTATTGCCCCCGGCACACTCGGTCAACGCTTTGCCCGTCATGAATGCCTCATTACCGGGGCTGCGTCCGTGACGTTTTCTGGATCGCGGGGGACTAAAAAAGCGAAGGTGGCACCTGGCCCATCATTCCGCTCTGCCCAGAGACGGCCATGATGTCTTTCGATGATGGAGCGACTGACGGAGAGTCCGATCCCCATCCCGTCACGTTTTGTTGTGTAGAAGGCGTCAAAAAGCTTGTTCACGACCTGAGGGTCGACTCCGATGCCGGCATCCCGCACGGTCAGGCGCACGCGATCGCCGTCCATCTGTTCTGTTTTGACCAGCAATTGACGCGGGCGATCGTGCACGTCAACCATCGCGTCCGAGGCGTTGCGGAGCAGGTTGAGGATGACCTGCTGGAGCTGGACACGGTCGCCGGTGAGGTTCGGGAGATCGTCGGCGAGCTCCGACTGAAGCACGACGCGGTTTCGCTGAAGCTCACTCCGCGACAGCGTAATGACCTCCCGCGTGGCTTCGTTCAGATCGACCGACTCCAGCGAGAACTCCTTCTTGCTGAACAGAGCGCGTAGCCGCGAGATTACATCCGAAGCGCGGTTGCCATCGCGAATAGTCCGCCTCGCGGTCTCGCGCGCGCCCTCGACGTTCGGCGGATTGGCATCCAACATCCGAAGACACGTACCGGCGTTGGTTATGATGCCCGACAGCGGCTGGTTAACCTCATGAGCGATCGAGGCGGTCAACGTGCTCAAGGTCGTGACCCGCGCCACATGTGCGAGGTCGGAACGGGCTCTGTTCAGGGCCTCCTCCGCGACCATGCTCTCTGTCACGTCCTGAAGGGCCCCGACGAACATCGGTCGACCCTCGATCTGCTCTATCGCATGGGCGACGCCGCGCACATACTTCACGGCGCCGCGGGAGGTCACGATTCGAAACGCAAAATTGACGTTTACCCCGGACATTCCGCGTGCGATCACCGAGTCGAACGACGGCAGGTCGTCCGGGTGGATGATGTCTCGAACCCTCTGCACCGTGACCTTCGTCGCGGGATCGAACTCGAAGATGCGGTAAGCCTCCTCGGACCAGTTGTGGTCGTCCGCCACTAAGTCCGTGATGAAGCTGCCCGTCTTACTCAGCCGCTGGGCCTCGGCGAAACTGTCGTAGGCCCGCCTGAGCTCGGCCTCTGCTCGCTTTCGGTCTTCGATGTCGGTGTTGACTCCGTACCAGTTGACGATGGTGCCTCTCTCGTCGCGCAGAGGATTCGTACGGAAGAGAAACCACCGATAATCGCCATCGTACCGACGCAGCCGCGCTTCGGCCTCTCCCGGCGCTTCCGAAGCCATAATGCGCTTCCACGTCGCCGCCAGACCGCTCACATCCTCAGGGTGGACGGCAGCCGTCCAGCCCCAACCGGTCGCCTGTTCCGCCGAAAGACCGATGAAGTCCAGATAGTGCTGACTGAAGAACTCCGCGCTTCCATCGAGCCGCGCCGACCAGGCCAGCGCCGGAATCGTGTCGATGGTGAGCTTGAGATTACGCTCACTCGCCGCGAGAGCCTCCTCGGCGCGTTTGCGCTCGTCGATGTCGATGAGCAGGTTGTACCAGCGGACGATGTGCCCGTTCGTATCCCGAAGCGGAAATCCGCGAGACTGAAACCAGCGGTAGACGCCATCAAAACGTCGAGCCCGTACTTCAAACTCGAAGGGGTCACCGGACACGATCGAACGGGTGAAGACCTCGACGACGCGTGGAAGATCCTCAGGATGTGTCTCGCCGCCGGTCCCCCAGCGCTTTAGCTCCTCCAACGTCTTGCCGAAGTACTCGAGGGTCGGACGGTTGACGAATTCGACCTCACCGCCGGGCGTAAAGGCTGCGATGAATCCTGGAATGCTGTCCACGATCAGCCGCGACTCGCGTTCGCTGTCGCCCAGTGCTTCATTGGCGATGACGAGCTCATGTGTGCGCTGCGCGACGCGTTCCTCGAGGTCGTCGGCGATGCCAAGCAGCGCGTCCAGCGAGGTGTTGACAATTCGAGGCGGCTCGCCGCCCATCCATAGGGCAGGGAGAGCCATGATGCCGCGCAGATCGTTCAGAGAGTCACGCAGCCGCGTGACTTCCTCGGCCGGGGATTCGAGCGGAGGCGCCACGTCAGACCTCCCATGCGTTTTCGCCGCGTCGAGCGTATCCGCATAGGGTAGCGCATCGCCATACGTCTTCGGTCTCCAATCGTTCCGCGTCTCTCGAGATCGTCACATGGCAGTAGCCGACCGCCCCTCGCAGTTGAGTTGCGGGAGGACTTCGTGTTGTCCTCCCGTCCTTTTGGAAGAAATTTCAGTGGGAGAGCACCAGCACCAGCGGATCGCCTCGCTGCAACTCCGAGAGCGTTCGGCGCATGCCACGGTGGTCCGACAGCTCGTACTCGCGGGACACTGCACCGGGAAATAACGATATCAAGTCGCGTGCGAACCTCTATCCAGAAACGCGATCGCCGCTACCTTCCACGTTGAGCGCGGCATCTGTCGCCGCATCGTCAGGAGTTCTCCCGCGCTCGCGCGCCACGATGTATGCGGCGTACCACGCCGACCAGTGGTGCTTCGGAGCGGTCGGCTCGTACCCGCCGTGGCGCTCTTCCGTTTCGCGCAGAAGCTCGGTCAGCGTCGAAACGTCCGAGCTGAATCCTCGTCCGGGAAACCGCGTGGTGACCTCTTGAAGCAGCCAGCCGTTGCCGTCCGGATCATTGAAGGAGGCGAACGAGAAATAGGAGCGGTTCTGCGGGTCGCGGCCGGGCGTGCGTCCCTTGCTCCGTGCGTTAAGGAGGTCGCCTTCGAAATGGAACACTTCGGTGACCTCGACGCCGTGTCCAATCAGCCGGGCGCGTGCTGCCTCGAGGTCATCGACCACGAGAAACGTTCCCTGAACCGATCCCGGCACTCCGGACGTGAATCCCTTGCCGAACATGACGGAGCACGGCGAGCCGGGAGGTGTCATCTGTACGAGCCGCCAATCGTCACCGCTCGCGAAATCGGCGTCCAGCCGCCACCCCAGGCTGTCGTAGAAGCGCCTGGCGCGATCGACGTCGGACACTGGAATGACGACGACCTCGAGCTTCAGATCGGTCGTGGCGGCGGTGCGGATCTGGGTGGCGTCTTCATGGATTGTCCGAGTGCTCATGGTGACCTCCGTATTTGTTGGTGAGTGGATCAGGATCGCGGCGATTGGTCCAGAAGTCAACGGTGTCCAGGCCGGGGATCGGCGGGATCACCGCGGTGCTGCCGTTGGCAATCACGACGGCGCGACGCGCGATGAGCTGCTCGCGTCCAACCGTGACCGTGCGTAGGTCCGTCAGTCTTCCTTCGCCTCGAAAGAGCCTGGCGCCGGTCGCCTCCATCGCGGCAGCAGAGCTGCTGTCATTGAGAT